>CAYJAK010000005.1:0-255460 GCA_964368585.1 uncultured Muribaculaceae bacterium | reverse complement strand
CACTGGTTCAAGCCCAGTTGGGCCCACAAAAAGAGGAAGCTTCGATAAAGATCGAGGCTTTTTTTGTGCACCTAAGTTTCCCCTTGGCTTGGCGGTAATCTAGAGTCAATCCAAAAAGAGTCTCAAGATGAGGCAAATGTGCAGAATTCAATACTGAGAGCTTTATTTACACATTTGACCCCCATAAACCAGCATAAATGGTGGGCAAATGTGTAGAACTGGTCTTGAGAACAAGATTCTGCATATTTCGATTAATACATTGCTTGCCTGCGAGGGGTTGGGTAAATCTGGTACGCGAAAAAAGACGTGGCGGCAATATATCCTCTGCTCAAAGAAAATGGTCAAAATGTTCAAAGAAAAATAATTACCTTTGCACCATGAATATTCAGTTATTGAAAACGGATTCATTAGAATTGAAAAATCTTCAACGAAATATAGTAGGTAAACGAAAAAAACAATATAAATATTTATTATGAGACTATTAAACATCACAGCCGCGACCATCGCGATAATCACAATGCTAATCATAAGCAGTTGCAGCAATGACGACGCGCCTATTGTGCCCAGTATTGAAATTACAGGAGTCGGAGCCGACGGTTCCATCCCGCAAGATGATCCTGGAGCTACTCTTCAGCGTAATGACGATGGCAGCCTCCTTGGCACTATCTCTGCCGACGGTGCCGAGGTTATCATCCCACTAACGAGCAATTCTGATATAAATATCGAGATCACCTACAAAGTCTCCGAGACTAAGACATCTAGGGGCATTTATGACTCGCTACATCACCATACTCGCACCTTGGTGTCTCGCAACGATCAAATCATTAATCTTGTGCTAAAAGAGGGTGCTGAAACGACCCTCGTCGGAAAAATCTTGGGCTTGGGGCAGATAGATGATTCACCGATACATATCATCTTTAATAAGAACCCATATACTGATTCGTTGGTATCGTCTGTGATACTCACTCCCGTAGGTGGAGAATCTAGCACACAAATCACTATCTGGCAAGAAGCGGATGAGGTTATCACCGAAGACAAGACTCAAAAGCTTAACTTAGTCTATCCAAATATGGATTTCACACCTTTCTCTCGCTCTGAAGACACGCCCCAACTAAGGGCAGTGGTGGAAGTATTTAGAAAAGATAGCGAAACTAGGGTGTTGCGCAAAACAGAGTTTGTAGATAGCGCCAATCCGCAAATAGAACTGACGTTGGAAAAGGGCGAGTACGACGTGAGGGTATGGAGCGACTACTCCCAACAAGATAACATAGATAATAACTATATTACCGCCAACACCAAGAGCATAAGGGTGCGCCCTCAAGTGAGCTATGTGGCAAACAGTAACTATAAAGATGCCTTTGCGGGGGTTGCAAGTTTAAATATAGGTGACGACAATCCGCAAGAGTTATCAATAGAACTACATCGCCCCTTTGCCAAGTACAAGATTGTGGCTACAGATGTTGCGAAATATGAAGAGTTGCGAGAGGAGGAAGATCTTCCACCTATTGAGGATTTGCAGATAGAGATACTCTATGAGAATTTCTTTCCTACGGCTTATAATATGATAGATAAGATTTTGAATGGTTCCGATACAGGCTACAAATATACAGGCTCTATAAGCGAGCTGACAGCCGATAGTGTAACTCTCGCCTCGGACTATATTATGGCAGATGGCCGTAGCTCCAGTGTAGGGGTGCAGATTTATGTACGAGACAAGGAAGGAGAGGTAATCTCTTCTTCTTTTAGTAACGTAATCAACTACGAAGCAAACCACCTTACCACCATATCGGGAAACTTCCTCACAACAGGAGAGGGCGGAATTAAACTCATGCGTGACACAATAGAGCTAGCAGCAGAGGATACAGTGTTCAATTTAGATCTAAGCGCCATCAACGCATGGGAGATTGACAGCGTTAAAGCAGTTAGTGGCGTGGAGGCTGGTAGTATAAACGAGTGGATACAAAGTTTACGGGTGGGTACTAATCCAGATGTAAGCGTAAACAGTGACGGTAATGTTGAGTCAGGCGGCGGCAATAGTGGTGACCACGAAATCCTTTTCCTTTGCAACGCCAATACCTTTACGACCCCACGTACGGCAGAGATTATCGTAAAAATGGGCGACATACGCAAAACAGTCACCGTCACACAAGCAGCCGCAAAAGAGTCAGACGCTGGGTTAATTCTTAGCCCAGAGAGTATTGAAATAGATGCGAATGAGGGATTTTTCGAGTTTACCGTAACCGCCACCGAAGGATGGGTGATTGAGCGAGTAGAAGCCATCAGTGGCATCAAGCAAACTGAAATGTTTGACAAATGGATAGGTTTCTTAGGTGCATATGGCGTTGTTGACCCTGGCAGTGAAGACGGTAGAGTTGTAGGAGCAGATGTAGAGGGTACAGCTGGTACACACACTATTCCTGTTGAATGCTATCTCAACACCTCATCTACCGCACGTACGGCAAGAATCGTCGTGAAGATGGGTGATGTAAGAAAGTACATAACTATTACACAGGGAGGAGTATAGATATAGGCTAAAATAGTGGTATAATTAATATATATAAACTATATTTGTTAAAGAAAAACATCCCGTTTTGAAATACTTATCGAGATATAAAAACTTATAATGCTATGAAAACAAAATTATTTACAGTAATAGTTATTGCTCTACTTAGCTTGTCATTTTCTGCAAATTTATTTGCGACTGTGCCAAATGAGAAATTAACTAAAAAAGAGGTAGGCTCAGAGGAAGATTCTCCATTAGTTGGAATTTGGCAGTTGTGTAATAATGCTGTCTTACAGGGTGAGGGGGAGTATAATTATGTAAGTTCTCCTTTTTTGAAATTTATTAATAAAGATGGAACTTTTCAGAACTTTATGATGTCGGCTGGAGGAGAGAATACTATTTCTGCAATAACAGCTAATGGCACCTATGAAAAGACAAGTGCTACTACCTATTTAGAAAAAGTTGAATATTCAGTATTTGGAAGAAGCGGTGAGGATGTAGAGATGCACTATGAAATTGTAAACAAAAAATATCTTAAACTTCGCTACTGTTTAAAGAAAGAGGATACAGGGGCTAGTGAGGATAGATGGTTTGAAGAGTTTTACGTTAAAGCAGAATTAGCAACACTCTAAAAGAGGTGATAGTTACATTTTGTAAGGCGAGTAACCCAAAATAAGAGAAACCCATTGATGAAAAGGTAGATATTCAGCTTTTTATCAGTGGTTTTTTTTGTTATATATATTTTTTTCTGCAACTTTGTAAGATATTAAACGTAGAACTAAATCAATCTAACCTATGGCTAAAATCAAAAGAAACACTGTCCGAGTTGTTTTGCAACTGGGTGTTATTGCAGTTATAACTGCTTTCTTCTTTAAAATTCTTGGAAATGAAACATTTGATCCTGAGGCGTATTGCCCTATGGGAGGTATTCAAACATTTGCAACCTATCTAGTACAAGGCTCTATGGCTTGCAGTATGACAACAACTCAAATATCTATAGGACTACTATTAATTGTGGGAGTTGTTCTTTTTGGTAAACTTTTCTGTAGTTATCTGTGTCCACTTGGAACATTTACTGAATTTCTAGCAAAATTAAGGGCTAGACTTAATGTAAAGGCTATAATAGTAAAAGATGGAACTATTGCAGATAAATTTCTTAGATTAGTTAAATATGTCTTGCTCTTCTGGATATTTTATATGACAGTTACAGCGAGTGAGTTATTCTGTAAGAATTTTGATCCATATTATGCATTTGCAACTGGGTTTAAAGGAGAGTTAACAATGTGGATGGCAATGATTTCTATCGCGATATTTTTCCTTTGCAGCTTCTTTATTAATATGTTTTGGTGTAAGTATATCTGTCCATTAGGAGCTATAACAAATATTTCAAAGTTTGGAATAACATTTATTGCCTTAATAGGGGTATTTGCGGGGCTAAATTATATCGGGATAAATATATCTTGGGTTGTACTTTTGGCGGCTCTTTGTGTTATTGGGTATATCTTTGAAATTGTATATATGAAATCTAAGGTGTTCCCTGTTCTAAATATTGTTAGAGATACTAATAGTTGTAATGATTGTGGGTTATGTGCAAAGAAGTGTCCTTATAACATTAAGGTTGATACGTTAAAAGTTGTTAAGCATATTGATTGTACAGCTTGTGGTGAGTGTATTGAGGCTTGTAACAAGCAATCATTGTCATTCAATAAGCGAAAAGGGTTAAAATGGGTTCCAGTTGTTGCTGTTCTATCATTTTTTGCCCTTGGTGTCTATTTAGGTACAACTATGGAGCTTCCTACTATAGATGAAAAATGGGGTGATGAGGCTAAGCACGAGAATCTTTCTGAATTGGAGGTTGAGGGCTTGCGCTCAGTTAAGTGTTTTGGAAGTTCAAAGGCATTCGCAGCTACTCTGCAGAAGATTCCTGGTGTTTATGGTGTAGCTACTTATGTTAAGCATGCAAAAGTTAATATTTACTATAATCCAGCAGAGACAACAGACTCATTAATTAGAGAATCCATTTATGTACCATCTAAATTTAAGATTAATCACCCTACAAAGGCAGATAGCTTAATGAAGGTGTTGGTTATAAGAACTGAGAAAATGCACGATAAATTGGATCCAAACTATTTAGGTATGCAATTTAGAAATTCAGGTAGAAAATATTTTGGATTAGAAACGGAGTATGCTTGCCCTATTATTGTGCGCCTGTATATGGGTATGGATGAGCCAGTTGATAAGAAGTTCTTAAAGGAGATGGTGGAGCTTAAGGTTCTTCAAATGCCAGTTCACGGAGGTGGAACACGCGAAGTAAATGTAGATTATGAACTAATAGATGTAGAGAATATTATAGATACAATTACTCGTAAAGAGTTTTTAGTAAGACAATTTACAGCTACAAAAAGAGTGTTTAAGGATAATTCAGAGAAGTATGCAGATGAGAAAAAATCGGTATATGAACTTATCTATCCAGATTTAGATAAACCTCTTATTACTAGAAATATCCCTTATTTAACCTCTTGCTTATCTTTAACCGACGGAATTATTGGTGTAGAGACTCTTGTAAATGATAATGAGGAGTATGCAATGAGAATAACTTATGTAGACTCTATTATGGATCCCGATAAATTATGGAGCTTAATAAGTGCACCAACTTGGAGAGTTAAAATGAAAACGGGAGAAATTACAGATGTAGAGGCTAAATTTAAGTTTCCATCAAAGGGATCGGTAATAGATGTAAAATAAGGAGAGAGTTGAATCTCTCTGGAATAAAAAATACTTTAATCAAATGAAAAAGACTAAAATAATACTAGCCATTCTTGTGGCTAGTATTTTTACGCCAATAATATCTGTAGCAGATGAAGGAATGTGGATGGTTCAAATGTTTGAATCCATATATCCAAAGATGAAAAAGAGCGGACTAAAACTTAAACCAGGTGAAATTTATAATGCAGAGGGTGATAACTCTATTGCAAATGCAATTGTCTCGTTAGACTTTGGTTGTACAGGTAGTATGATCTCAGAAAAGGGACTTATGATTACAAATCACCACTGTGCCTATGGGGATATTCATTCACTTAGTACAAATGATAATAATTATCTTGAGGATGGTTTTTGGGCTATGAGCAGCGACCAAGAGAGGCATATCAAAGGAAAGAATGCTCTATTTCTAAGAAAGGTAATTGATGTTACAGATGAGGTATTAGCCGCAAAAAAGAGGGTTGAGGAGAGTGGTTTTAGTGGTATGGTTATGCGTAGAACATATCGCGAGGTGGAGCAGAAACATAAAGAGAGCACCTCTTATGAGGTAATGTGCGCCTCTATGTGGAGTGGGCTAAAATATTATATGTTTTATTATGAGGTTTTTCCCGATGTAAGATTAGTTGGAGCACCGCCCGTTTCAATTGGAGCATTTGGTGGTGAGACAGATAACTGGGGATGGCCACAACATAAAGGTGACTTTGCAATTTATAGAATTTATACTGGTAAAGATGGTAAGCCAGCTAACTATTCAGAGGAGAATATTCCACTAAAACCAACAAAGGTTTTAAATATCTCTACAAAGGGGGTAAAAGAGGGAGACTACTCTATGATATTAGGTTATCCAGGGAGAACTGCTAGATATGTCTCCTCTTTTGCAGTAAAGCAGAAGCAGGAGGTTACAAATCCAATAGTTGTTGAGGCTCGTAGAGGAAAGTTAGATATTTGGAAAAAATATATGGATCAAGATCCTGCAGTTCGTCTATTATATTCAGATAAGTATTTTGGAATAAGCAACTATACAGATTTTGCAAAATGGGAAAATAAATGCTTTAAGATGTATGATGTTCAGAGTATTAGACAAGCAGAGGAGGCTCAGTTCCCATTAGAAGATAGATACATTTTAGATAGCTTAAGAGTTGGTTTTGATGCAATGAGAGAGCTAGAGGAGACCAGAAGTTGGTATAAAGAGGCCTATGTGCTTGCTAATGAGTGGACTCTTGCTGTTAGGCGTATAAATTCTCTTGTGCGTACAATGGAGAAGGAGAAGATAAATAGGCTTGAGCCAGATAATAAATTACTTATAAACGCTTATGATGTATTTAAGAAGAATTTATCTCTCTTTGATCTTGAAACAGATAGAGAATTATTGACCTTTAATATAGGTTTAATCTTAAAGAATATACCTCAGGAGCACTTTTCAGAGACATTCAGAGGTTGGGTGACAAAGTTTAATGGAGACGCAAAAGCTATTACAGACTATATTTATGAGAACTCAAACTTTTCAACGCTAGAGAGAGCCCAAGAGTTCTTCTCTAACCCTGTAAAAGCAGAAGATATAATTAACGATCCCGCTTCACTCTTTGCAAATGCAGCCTCTATTCAAGATTTTAATAAAATAGAGAAAGAGATTATCGGGAGGCTAGGATATGATCCATACGATTATAAAATTAAATATGTGCATGCTCTACACAAGTTAAGAGAGTCAAAAGGGGTGCCTCAGAGCCCAGATGCAAACTCAACAATGAGAATAACTTATGGAACCGTGGGTGGAATTAATCCTTATGATGGGGTTATGTATGATTATCGCACAACAATGAGAGGGTATAAAGAGAAAGAGGATCCCGATAATTATGAGTTTAATGTTAGCCCCAAGATGAAGTCGCTAATTACATCCCAAGATTGGGGACGTTGGGGAAAAGATGGGGAGTTGTATGTGAACTTCTTAACCAATAATGATATTACTGGAGGGAACTCAGGTAGCCCTGTGCTGAATGGAAGGGGAGAGGTTATAGGGCTCGCTTTTGATGGCAATAGAGAATCAATGAGTGGAGATGCCTATTATCATCCCGATAATTTTAAAACAGTTTGTGTAGATATCCGCTTTGTTTTGTGGGTGATAGATAAATATGCTGGGGCAGGATATCTAATTGATGAGATGGAGTTGAAATAGAGATCAGAATAATTTTTAACTAATTTTTTAACCAATGAAAAGAGTACTTCTACTAATTTTTACCCTATTTTCTGTATTGACAGCTACTGCTATTTATGCGCAAGGTGGTGATGCAAGATATACGATCTCTGGAAAGGTTACAGATAAAGGTACGGGAGAGCCAATTCCGTACGCGCAAGTGATACTAAAGGAGACATCTCAATGGGGAGTAACCAATGATGAGGGGATCTTTAAAATAGAGTCAGTATTTGCAGGTGATTATACCTTGGAATCTGTGGTTCTAGGTTATGTTACATATCGCTTACCAATAACTGTAAGCAAAGATATTACTACACTAAATATAAAGATGAGTGAGGATAACTTAAAGCTTGAACAGGTTGTAGTTACAGCTGTTAGTGCTGGAACAATGAACTCTTCAAGTAAAATAGATAAAACGGCAATTGAACACGTTCAGGCGTCGAGTATCTCTGATGTGATGCAGTTATTGCCTGGAAACGTTGTATCTAATCCAGATCTTACAACTGCAAATACCATCCAAATAAGGAGTTTAAATGAGGATGCTAATTCAAATAGGGGGGTAGGATTATTGATAAATGGTGCACAAGTTTCAAATGATGCAAGTATGTCTTCCATAGTGAAATCTGGTGTAGCAGCACTCCCAGAAGTAGATTTTAGGAGCTACTCTACAGATAATATTGAGTCTATTCAAGTGTTAAAGGGGGTTGTTTCTGCCGAGTATGGTGATGTAACCTCTGGAGCCGTAATGATTACTACAAAAGCTGGTAGAACTCCATTTGAG
The DNA here is from genome assembly GCA_964368585.1 of uncultured Muribaculaceae bacterium. Lineage (GTDB taxonomy): Bacteria > Bacteroidota > Bacteroidia > Bacteroidales > UBA932 > Egerieousia. The sequence continues at coordinate 247,225 of CAYJAK010000005.1, read as the reverse complement.
GTGAGATTTAAAACTGATCCTAGAACTAAGGCGGCAGCCATAAATAAAGGGTTCTCTCTATCAAAAGATGCTGGGTATCTCAATTTAGATTTAGATTATGCACACGCAACAAGTGACCTACGCTCACCTGTTAAAACTTATGCTAGAACAAATGCTGGTATCACCTACTCAAATACATTTACACTTTCAAATAAACCATTCAGATTCAATGCACGTTTAAATGGGAGCTTTGTAAATAATAATGTTAAAACAGATCCCGATGTGGCAAAGGATGATTTTACGGAGATTAGTGATAATAATGTAATGTTGTCACTATATGGCAATTGGATGGTTAACTCTAAATGGTTGTCGGTACTGAATTATAACTTTTCGGCAAGTTATGCAAACAATACAACTCAAGAGTATGAGGTTTTGTCGGGAGGAATGTTGCCAACAACAAATGTTACAACTGAGGGGATTTCTGAGGGGTATTTGATGGAGATTAATAATAACTTTGACCAAAGAGTTCACGATGTACCACTCTATTTAAATGGAAAGGTATCGGGAGTATTAAATAAAAAGGCTGGGAAAAACTTGTTCAAAACAACTTTGGGAATTGAGTGGAATAGTAAAGGGAATTTAGGTGATGGTGTCTATTATGTTGGTCCGCAACCTCAATATTTTAGGCAGCAGGCGTATAGCGATGATCCGTTCTTGCACAATTTTGCAGCGTTCTTAGAGGAGAAAATAACAGTACCAGTAGGGGAGACTAAACTTGAGATGAGTTTGGGAGCCAGATTTAATAAGATGATGATAGAGGGGTATGATTATGCTCCAACAATTGATCCAAGGCTAAATGGACGCTATGTGTTGGTAGATAAGCGTCACAGTACATTCTTTAAGCACTTTGCACTACGTGGAGGGTGGGGAATTATGCAAAAGCTACCTACGCTCTCTTTATTATATCCAGGAGAGTTGTATATAGATAATGCAATATTCACCTACAATAATACCACAACAGGGCAACAACTTGCAGTAATTGATACACGTATTACCCCTAACTATTTAGATTATAACATAGAGGCGGCTAAAACTCGCAATATGGAGGTTGGTTTTGATCTAAATATCGGTGGTGTAGAGATGGGATTTACCTATTTTAATGAGAAGTTATCTAACGGAATTACAGACAATAGAAATATCTCCCCAAGAACTGTTAATTATTACTCTGATGTTACAGATGTAAATGCTGCTCCAAAACTTGAAGATGGCAAGGTGATGATTAAGAATGATTTGGGCAACTATGTGGAGGCGCCATACTATACAAGAGAGGAGTATGTGCAGTACTCTAATCCCGACAATAGAGCAAAAATTGATAAATGGGGAGTTGAGTATGAGTTTAATTTTGGAAAGATTAAATCGTTAAATACCTCTGTGTTGATGAGCGGTGCATATATCAAAACCACAAATTCATATAGTGGAGAGAAATATGCTTACTCTGGTGGTGCAGATCCAGTAAACCCTGCACTAGAGTTCCCATATATAGCGGTATTTGCAGGGAATGATGAGCTAGGTACTATTGATGTTAGAGACAGATTAAATACTAATGTAAGCTTTGTGACAAATATTCCTAGTATAAGAATGGTTGTTTCATTAACTCTACAATGCGTTTGGATGGATAGGTATTGGTCTGAATTTGAGAATGGTGAAATCTACTATGAAGATGCTAATGGAAGTGCTATTTATGAAGATTTTAGTGGAGAAAGTACACTGAATAAGCTATACAAAGATCCAATTGCGTATATAGATTTTGAAGGAACTGTAAGACCATTCTCAGATTATCATACAACTTCAGATCCAGATCTTAAGCGAAGACTTGCTCAAATGAGAGAGACTACAACCCTCTCTTACTATTATGCTGTAAATAGCTATAATCCATATTTTATGGCCAATATTCGTGTAACAAAGGAGATTGGGGATTTAGCAGCTATCTCATTCTATGCAAACAACTTTACAAACTCAAACCCAATTATGGTAAATGATGCAAGACCAAATAGTAGTGGTCTGAGAAAGAATACTAATATCTATTTTGGTGCAGAATTAAAATTAACCTTCTAAATTTAACTGTATGAAACTAATATTTAAAAATATAATTCCTCTTATGTTGGTCTCAATTATGCTAACATCTTGTATATTAGAGGATGCAAAGGTTGATGGATTTGATAAGAGTGCAATTAGTGCAACATTGAATATAACAGCTTCATTACCAGAGGGGCATCAGGTCTCATTAGAGGGTGCTAAAATTCTTCTTAATGATAAATCTAGTGGCCTTACATACTCTGGAGTTGCAGATGCAAATGGCATTGCTAAGGTAGATGTTGCCTATGGAACCTATGTTGCAACAACAGAGCTTAAAGTAAATGATGGAAAATCTACAAGTATCTATAATGGCTCCTCAGAAAGTATTAGAGTTACCCCTAATGATCCCGATGAAATTTTGGTTGGGATTAATCTCAAATACTCAAAAACAAGCCAATTGATTATAAAAGAGTTCTACTATGCAGGCTGCTTTAGTGATGAGACTGGCAAGGCATATACTTCAAAAGATGTCTACCTATCTATCTACAACAATTCAACAGATATTGCCTACTTAGATTCAATTTGCGTAGGTTTTGTAAATCCATCAAATGCTCCATCAAATGGAAAGGTATCTGCCTGGGTGAAACCAAATACAACAGAGCTGAGAGACTCTATACCGTGTGGAACATTTATTTGGAGATTTAAGGGGTCTGGTAAAGAGCTCCCTTTGCAGCCAGGTGAGGAGGTTATAGTTTGTTATAATGCAATCAATCATCAGGCGACTGTTGCTAATTCGGTAGATTTGAGTAAACCAGAATATTATGCTATGTATATGTCGGGAATAACAACTTTTCATAGTCCTCCAGTAGCTGGTGTAAATTTAATGGAGATGGTTTGGCGTGCTGGTTCTATGACAGCAAATGTGGTCTCGATAGTCTCTCCTGCAGTGTTTCTCTTTACATTTGGAGGGAAAGATGATGCAACCTTCTTAGAGGAGAGTTATAGTATGCACCCAACCTCTTCTTCAAGAAACCAAGATTGTGTATTGATTGATAAAGATTTGATAATTGATGGTGTTGAGTGCTTTAGAAGCGACTCTGATACAAAGAGATTATTATCAGAAATAGATAATGGTTACGCTATGGTGGCAGGAACCGGGAAAGGATTAAGTGTGCAGAGAAAGGTTGATAATGAGGCAACAGTGGTGGGTGGACCAATTATCTATATGGATACAAATAACTCAACAAATGATTTTGAAGTGTTGCCATTTGCAACTTTAACTGGTAAAAACTAGATTAACTATGAAGAGATATATAATTGTAGCATTCGCCCTTTTCTCTTTTGGAGTGATAAATGCGCAAAATAAAATAAATGATAAGAGTTACTACTCGTTTGATAGACTAGAGAGTGCAAAGCCTTGGATTGTCTCTAAAAACGGTGCTGGACTTACAACCTATAGTGGGATTGAAAACTTCTCCACAGCAAATGGTTACTATAGCAGTGTAAATGGGGATTATCGGGATTATAATCAAGCAGAATCTATTAGTAGCTTTGGATTGCAAACAAAATCATATTCCCGATGGAATGATGTATTCTTTTATGGTTTATTTAAATATGAGAATACTACTCGCAACAATCAGGCTTGGTTAGGAACCAACTTTGAAAATTCACATATTAACCCAATGTTGGACTCAATACCAGGTAAGAATCTGTTGGAGAGTTATGAGATGGCAGCCAAAGTTGCATATAAAATGAGCCCAAAATTTTCAATTGGATTGTCATTAGATTACCTAGCTGCTACGTCGGCAAAGAGGATTGATGGAAGAAATAGAAATACGGGCTCTGATTTTAATGTTTCGCCAGGAGTAAGTTATGCAGATGGAAAATTTAGGTTAGGATTGAATCTTAATTATGGCTTTAACTCTGAGAGTGTTGAATATACATATTTAGGAGAGACTGTTGATAAGCAGCTTCTCTATATGGAGGGGTTATTTATGACTAGTTCTACCTATATTAGTAACACAATTGTGAGTGAGCGCAGATATGAGCGTAATACTTATGGAGGTGCAATTCAGGCGGAATTTTTATCGGGAAACTTCTCTTTTTACAATAATTTTACACTTAATTATTTTGCAGAGAATGATTATGAAGATAATCTGCTTAAGAAGCGTTATGCAATAGTTAATAGTGCTGAGTATGATTATACTGGAATATTAAAATACTCTACCTCTAAGATGGAAAATTCATTGAAAATAAGATTCTTAGATAGAGAGGATCTCTCTTATAGTGTTTCAAATATTTATGAACCAATTGAGGGTGAAAATAATTTTTATGAATATTATGAGTATGGAAAATCTCTTAGGTATGCAGCCCACTATAGAGAGTTTGGGTTAGAGTATAATGGATTCATTAAAAAGAGTGAGAGTATATCTAAAATTGATTACACACTTGGATATAGAAATACAAATATTAGAAAAGAGGAGAGAATATTTCCTTCACTATATACCCAAGACCTTTCGGTAATAGATGTTTATGCGTCTGTAAATAAGAATATTTTTCTTAATGGCGGTTATTTCTCTATAAACTTGCAAGGTGGCTATTCAGATGGAAGCGGAGATCCAATTTATTCAGAGAATCCACTAACAACTGGCTCACTGCAACTTAATACGGGCGTTTTAGCTCATAATTATGCCTATTCTGTATCTACTAATTATAGAGTTGGGGCAGGATTAAGTTATACCTATTTTGTAAATAAGGAGAGAGGCGAAACCCTAAATATAGGCGTAGATTATCTTTATAGAGAACTGATTGATATTACCTCTAAGGTTTATGATTTTATGCCTGATTTTGAGGCATTTGAAAAGGGCAATAGAAATAGTATCGCGATAAGTATTAGTTATAATTTTTAAATACAACACGTTTGTTATATTTTTTGTAAAAAAAATAAAGAACGCTTGATTTTCATTGAATTTCAGGCGTTTTTTTAATAAATATTTGTGATATGTAATCTAATATGTTTAATTTTAAAGTAATTAGAATCTGGTTATTAACTAAAATGACAGCCTATGAAAACAGTAAAACTAATATTAGTAATTACATTAATGAGTGTATTACAGTTAAATGCACAGAATGTTCCTACTTTAGATATAAATGGATTAGAAGTAGGTGGGAGTTACACGGATGCGCAAATGAGAGCTGCATTAGGTGGAAATGTTCATTACTATCAATCAGATAGTGATAGTATCTTTGGGGAATGGAGAACTTATCACATTGGTGATGATCAGGGATATGATGTTTTTAGATATTCAGATCAAAATGGTTTTAATTCCTTTGTTCTAAAGACTCCAAATTATACGATATATAATGGTAGATTAAAGGTTGGAGATGATATATCAAAGGCAAATTTTAGTTGGGGCGTTTTTGAATCTAAAGGTTCAAACAAGTATCGTTTTTCTCCTATGTCTGGAGGTGTAAGTGTTGGGTATTGGCTAGATATCTACACAAATTCAGCAAACAAGATAGAAAGGATCGTTTTATTTGTACCATCATAAAGAGAAGTATTCAGGATAATTCCCTGCTTAATCTAAATTATCGAGTTAAGTAGGTCTGCTTTTCCGTCATTTACAAGTTTTATTATCAACTCACCAAAGAGAGTGTTTTGCCAAGCAAACCACTCTCTGGTGAAGTTTGAGGCATTATGTCGGGAGAAAGATTCGTGCATAAATCCTGTTCCAGCATCTGTTCTCATTAATTGTACGATGCAATCTTGAATCTCTTTGTCATTAGTTGAGGTAAAGGCGCGCATCATTATGCTCATTGGCCAAACCATCTCAACGCCTATATGTGGGCCTCCAATCCCTTCACCAGCAGCACCTTTCCAAAAATATGGGTTATCGCTGCTCCATACAAACTTTCTTGTGTTAAGATAGATTGGGTTATCGATCTCTATATCTCCTAGATAGGGCATAGCAAGTAGGCTAGGCACATTTGCATCATCCATCATAAAGGCGTTTCCAAAGCCATCTACCTCGTATGCATAGATCTTTCCATATTTAGGATGTTCTACTATAGCGTACTCTTTAAGTGCAGTCTCAACCTCATTAGCTAAATCGCTGCACTGCTCAGCTAATTCAGTCTCATTATTGATAGAATTTAGAATTTCGGAGGCTTTGCGTAGAGAGCTAACTGCCATAAAATTTGATGGAACTAAAAATTCAAAGGTTGTGGCATCATCTGAGGGTCTAAAAGCGGAGGCAATTAAACCTATTGGATTTACTGGATTTCCTCTACCAACGTGGCACTTTGTATCTAATTGCCTATCTGTTGTGCGAAGAAAAATATAATCTCCGTGCCCCTCTTTTCTTTGCTGTTTCTTTAGTGTGGCTAGGATGTTTTTTATAGCATTTAGCCACTCTTTATCAAATATAGAGGCATCATTAGTAGTTTTCCAATAGTGGTGTGCTAAACGGATAGGGTAACAGTGTGAATCAATCTCCCATTTACGTTCAAACACCCACGGGCTTTGCCTAAAAACATCCTCTGGATGCTTTGCGCCTGTAGGTCCATCATTAAAAGCGTTTGCGTATGGATCAATATTTATAAGTTTGAATTGCCTACGAATCACCCCCTCAATCATATTTTTGAGGTTGGCATCGCTATTTGCAAGTTGTACGTATGGCCAAACTTGTGCTCCAGAATCTCTCAGTCACATAGCTGGAATATCGCCAGTATAGATGTATGTATCGGGATTACCATTCTCATCCTCATCTAAATGGACAGTTGTATCTAAAGTGTTTGGGAAGCAGTTTGCAAACATCCAGCGCAGGCGCTCATTAGTTAAAATGGAGCTAATACGCTCAATTTCATTCTCTACAGCAGTTGAGTGAAAAAGGCGCTCCTCTGGAGTAGGTCTGTGCGATATATATTCGTTAGGCTCTTGCGGGTTATACCACATCTTTGGCTCATTTCCCATCTCAAACTCAAGTTTTCCACCTTTTACAATATCTTGATACAAAATGTATGGTTTAGTATAGATATTTCCGTTAAGGAGTATATTTTGGATATATTTATTCTCCTTAGAGTTATTATGCGTAATAATAGAGAATTTGCCCCCTTTTACATTCATATCTACTTTGTCAAAGATAGGCGACCCAAACCAGAATTTGCCATCTGAGGGATGCACTTGATAGAAGCCCATAGATGATAATATATACCAAGCAGACATCTGCCCAGCATCTTCATTTCCAGAGAGTCCATTTGGATCTGCGTGGTAGAGTGTAGATAAAACCTCCCTAACTCTATCGGCTGTTTTCCAAGGCTCTCCAAGCATTGTGTATAAATAGAGAATATGGTGACTCGGTTCGTTTCCGTGTGCATATTGCCCGATTAAGCCAGATATATCGGGAGAAATCTCCTCCCCCTCAATAATTGAACTCACAAGAAATAGTGAATCTAGCTTCTCAATCATCTTTTCTCTGCTGCCAAAACAGGTCTCTAAACCATCTACATCGTGTGGTGCGAGCCAAGTGTACTGCCAAGCATTTCCCTCACAATAGTCATCAGCTCTGTGGGTAGATTTAAAAGGATTAAAAGGAGTGCGCCAATTACCTTTACTATCATAACCTCGCATAAAACCAGTTGAAGGATCAAAATATTTGCGATATGAGTGGCTGCGATTATTAAAATATTCATAATCACTATCTTTTCCAAGTACTCTTGCCGCCTCAGCCGCTGCTCCATCTGCAATAGCATACTCCATATCATAAGCAACCGCCTCATTATATAGATCAGCAGGAATGTAACCATATTTCATTCTTAGATCGCCCCCTCTATCACCATTCTTGGCCGTCTTAACTATCTCTCTAAAAGCACGTTCGTAATCAACACCATCTATTTGCTTTACAATAGCATCTGCCACAACAGCAATGCCCGGATTGCCCACCATACAGTTGGTTTCATTCCCCCAAAGGTGCCAAACAGGAAGCCTTCCTTGCTGCTCACTAATAGTTAACATAGTATTAATCATATCAGGCATCTTCTCTGGATGAATTAGAGACATAAAAGGCATAGCAGCTCTGTAAGTATCCCATAATGAGAAAATTGTGTAATTTTTAAAATTTGCATCCCGATAAATCTCTCCATCTGCACCGCGATAGTCGCCATTAACATCGCAGAATAGGGCAGGGGAGATCATTGTATGGAATAGTGCAGTATAGAATATCTTCTTAGCATCTAGATCATTACCCTCTATCTTAACCTTATTAAGCTCGCTCTCCCAAGCTGTTTGTGCATTATCAATAACACCCTCAAAATCCCAACCACTTAACTCTGCTGCTAAATTTGCCTCAGCCCCCTCAATACTTACAGGGGAGATGGCAACCTTTAATAAAAGCTGCTCAGATTCAGTTGTTGAAAATGAGACTCTTGCAAAACGATTTAGAGAATCAATGATTTCAAACTTAGAGAACGGTTTAGAGAACTCGGCTGCAAACCAGACTCTTTGATCATTTGCCCAACCTCTTGAATATCTATAGCCTACAATTTTATTATCACCTCTAGCCTCCATAAATGTCTCTTTAGCTGTATCCCAACACCCTCCATTTTCTAAATCAAAAACCATTGCGGATTGATCTGATGCAGGAAAAGTATATCTATGAAATCCAACCCTCTCTGTAGCAGTCATCTCAGCTAAGATATTGTATCGCGATAAAGGAACAGAATAGTATCCTGGGCGAGTAATCTCTTTTGTTCTATCTGCATAAGACCACATTCCTGAATTTTGATCATCCTCTGTGCCGCGAGCATAGGTAACATCTCCAACTACAGGCATAACAGTGATATCAAAGAGATCTCCAATACCAGTACCACTAAGATGTGTATGCGAGAACCCAATTACAGTTGAGTCAGATATGTGGTATCCCGATACCCAATCCCACTCTTCTGGAATACTTGTTGGCCCTACTTGAACCATTCCAAAAGGGACGCTTGCCCCCACAAAAACGTGACCGTGTCCACCCGAACCAATTTTTGGATCAACAAACTGTAATACGCTATCTGTAGATTGATTTGTAGAGTTACTTACGCATGAGGTGAGTATTAAAACCGCTCCTACAATAAAACTTAAGATTCTCATTTCTTTCTGGTTTTAAGTATTTAATAAAAAATAGTTTATCTATAAAGGTCACATTTTACAATTCTACGAAAATTTTTTGGAGCAACCAATTTTTATTGTTTTTTTTGAATAATATGATGTTTTGAATTAATAATTACTAAATTTACTCTGTTATTAATGAAATGCTTATAAATTATGGAACAGCAACCAAAACCATATACTCTCGACAGAGTTGTTAGAATTATAATCTCATTTTTAATAGTAGGTGTTTTAGGATATTTAATCCACATAACACGAGACGCTCTAATCCCATTTTTACTAGCTTGGCTTGCGGCATATATTATAAATCCAATTGTGCTCTTTTTTCAGAAAAACCTAAGGATAAAAAACAAACTGTTAGCAGTTGTAATAGTATTAATACTACTCCTTGCAGTGTTAGTTGGAGTTGTAGACCTTATAGCTCCATCAATAGCCAATCAAATGAAGATAATAACTCCACATATTACGCACTTATTTAGTGAGGGGCAAATTGGAACTATTGTGCCAGAAGATTTTAGAATAGCTATTTTAGACTTTTTATCAAATAGCAATATCCTTTCAGAGCTTTCATTATCAAGTAGTTCGGATATATTGCAAAAGGCATTAAATATAGTAGAGATGCTATTATCTAGTTCATTTTCAATAGTTATGTTTGTGGTTACTCTGTTTGCAATAACGCTATACCTAATCTTTATTCTAAAGGATTATGAAAATATTAATAACGAAGCTATCTCTTTAATTCCAGAAAAATATAAAGAGAATACAATGATGGTAGTTGAAGATCTTAAAGAGGGTATGAATAGATATTTTCGTGGGCAATCTATGATAGCATTTACGGTTGGAATCCTCTTAGCTATTGGTTTTGAGATAATAGGATTACCACTAGGTATTTTATTAGGTCTATTTATTGGTTTGTTAAATATGGTGCCATACCTGCAGATTATAGGTATTGCCCCAATGGCTTTGTTGGCATTTATTAAGTATCTCGATACAGGCGAAAGTTTTATTGTTGTATTTGGGCTTGCTATATTGGTGTTGTCTATTGTACAATTGATTCAAGATTTAATACTTGTTCCAAAGATAATGGGCAAAGCATCGGGATTAAACCCAGCAGTAATTCTCCTCTCGTTATCTATTTGGGGAACATTAATGGGTGTTGTCGGAATGATTATAGCACTACCACTCACCTCAATATTGTTATCTTATTACAAACGATTTGTTGTGAATAAGGTGAATATTTAAAAGAAGAAAGGCCGTCTTGATTTAATTCAAAACAGCCTTTAATATTTTATAGTATTAGAGATTAGTATCTTCTATTTCTGAATCCACCTCTATCTGAACGCTCTTCTCTTGGGCGAGCAACGTTCACGTTAAGTACTTTTCCTTCAAATTCTTTTCCATTAAGAGCATCAATAGCATTTTGACCCTCTTGATCGTTTGGCATATCAACAAAACCAAATCCACGTGAACGACCAGTGTCTCTGTCTGTGATGATGTTTGCGTTTGTAACCTCTCCAAATTGCGCGAATAGTTCTGATAAGCTTTCAACCTTAGTTCCCCAGCTTATGTTTGAAACATAAATGTTCATTGTTCTTTTTTTTTATTTTATTTATTTAATTATCACGGCGTTGATTTTTACAACACCATTGGTACATTTCTGTGTTTTGAAACAGGTAGCTAGTAATGATTTCGACATTTTTTTGGATAAAATCTCACAGAAGTGTGAAAGGAGCGGTATCTTAATTGGCAATTTCAATAAAAACTATTACTTTCTGGGCAAAGATATGTTTTAATTATTTATAAAACAATAGGTAGGGATTATAATTGTTTAGGATTTGAGTTAATTGTGGGATTACATCGCTTCGCTCTGTTTTCCCCTACCGCTGCGCGGAGCTTGCTTCAAGAAGAGCTATCAATTGAATTTTTTTAGAATTTCAATTGTTTTTTTTACTCTCATTACACATTCAAGCGAGCTTGATGTGCTATTCGGGGTACAAAAAAAGCCCAAAACTTTGTTTTGAGCTCTTCTTGGCGGTGAGAGGGGGATTCGAACCCCCGGAACGGTTGCCCGTTCGTCAGTTTAGCAAACTGGTGGTTTCAGCCACTCACCCATCTCACCTTGTCCCACCCTAATGGTTTTGCCAAAAAGCAAATTGGGACTGCAAATATATGCTAATTATTATTATTTGCAAAATTATTTAGTTAGATTTTCACGCATATCTGTATCTGCTTGGATATTCTTTAGTTTGTAATAGTCCATTACGCCTAAATTACCTTTGCGGAATGCCTCAGATATAGCAAGTGGAATCTCAGCCTCAGCCTCGATTACTTTTGCGCGAGCCTCTTGAGCTTTAGCCTTCATCTCTTGTTCAAGGGCAACAGCCATTGCGCGCTTCTCTTCTGCGCGAGCCTGAGCAATATTTTTATCTGCATTAGCTTGGTCAATCTGTAAGAATGCACCAATATTCTTTCCAATATCAATATCAGCGATATCTATCGAGAGAATCTCAAAAGCTGTTCCGGCATCTAATCCTTTAGTTAGTACAACTTTAGATATTGAATCAGGGTTTTCTAGAACTAATTTATGAGAATCAGCAGAACCAATTGAGGATACAATACCCTCACCTACACGTGCAAGAACTGTCTCTTCTCCAGCTCCTCCAACCAATTGGCGGATACTTGCTCTAACTGTTACTCTAGCCTTAGCAATCAGCTGAATACCATCTTTTGCAACAGCAGTAACAGGAGGTGTATTTATAACTTTTGGGTTTACCGACATTTGAACCGCTTCAAAAACGTCTCTACCAGCTAGATCAATAGCGGCAGCCATATTAAAGTTCAATTCAATATTTGCCTTATCAGCAGAGATTAGGGCATTAACTACATTTGGAACATTTCCTTTTGCTAGATAGTGAGCCTCAAGCTCATTTGCATCAAGCTTTAATCCAGCCTTTGTTCCAGTAATCATTGCCATAACAATAGTTCCAGGAGGCACTTTTCTCCATCTCATAAGAACTAACTGAATTAGTGAAATTTTTACTCCCGATATCAATGCTTGAAACCAAAGAGTGATAGGAAAGAACCAAAGAAAGATCATCAATCCAACGATTGATATTCCTATCCAAACTGACATTGCTACAATATTATCCATAATTTTATTTATTAGTGATTTTAAATCTGTTTAACATAGACTTTATTCCCTATTATATCACAAACTTCTACCTCAATACCACTATCTATAATAGTATCTAATGTAAAGACTTCAATAATATTATTCTCAATTTTTGCACTACCTCCGGGTGCTAATCTGCTTGTAGTAACACCTTTCATGCCTGTAAAAACACCTTTGTTTTCAGGTGTGCTATCTGCTTTAGAGTCTATATTTGTTTTAAGGGTGAGTCTTTTCCAAGTTTTTGAGCGAAGGGTTAGCACCGTTACAATAACAACTAGAAATATATTTGCAAGAACCGTGATAATGCCCCCTGTTGTGCCATAGCCATCAAAAGCTATCCAACAAGATGCTACAATTGAAGCAATACCAAGAACTCCTGCTACACCAAAGCCCGGTATAATTAAAAACTCAGTTATGATTAAGATAATTCCAACAAGGATTAATGTGATGATTAGAGCTGTCATAGTTGATAAAGTTTATTCTTACTTACAAAAATAATATTTTTTAAAACAAATAAGAATAAAAAATGGTGATTGAGTAATTATTTTTTCTCTAGCACTCTCGCCTCTTTTATCGGGATGCTCTTTCCTCTTTTGTATGCAGTTACAATTGCTGTTTTAAATCCTTTTTGCTTAACGGTGTTCAAACTTTTTTGAGCATCACTATATGAGGAGAATACCCCAGCTGAGTAGAAATATTTTCCCGATGAAGTTTTTCTCTCGATAACTGGGCTTAATCCTTTCAATGTCTTAATATTAGCCTTGCTGCTAAGTGTAAATAGTTGAATCTGGTAATATAAATCTAGTTTGACATCTTTTTCGTTTATCAATAAAGAGGAGTTCTGGATCCTGAATGAGAGATCAATCTTTGGTGCAATAGGTTGTGGAGTTATATTTGGAACATCTCCTAGGGTATTGTTGGCAAAATTGAATGTGGTTGCTTTGTCTAGAGTAGTAGTAGTGCTCTCTTCTTGTAGTGATGGAATCTCAATACCTTTATATATAAGCTCCATCTCTCTCTCTTGCAGTGATTTTTGAAAATCTCCAAAAATTTGTTGTAGTGAAATAGACTCCAATTCTAGCTCCTCAATCTGTTTAATAATATTGTTCTTTTCACTTTGGCTAATAACATTATCTATGCTCTCTCGCAATTTGTCTTGCTTTGTAATATTCTCTTGTAGAGCATCTTCAACTCGTTTTACCTCTTTTAGAATCTCTAAATATTTGGTTATATCAACCTCCTCAAGCTTTGAAATTGAGCTGCTAGACTCAGGTTTATCGTAAATCTCAGTTTCACGCTTTGTAAGTTTTGCTATCTGCATAGCCTCTTCTTCTGTGATACTTGTTTTAATGGGGTTGCGCTCCTGTTTTGTTACGTAAACACGAACATCTCTGTTTTGGGTGTCTCTATTGGATGAGAAGAGTGTAAACTCTCCATCTGGAGTATTATAATATAGATAGTCATCACCCATCGAGGAGTATGGAAATCCTAAATTCTGAGGTGTGCCCCAATCGTTTGTTCTGTGATCCCAGTAACTTACAAAGAGGTCGTAACCTCCCATTCCATAGTGTCCATTAGAGGAGAAATAGAGAGCTTTTCCATCGGGAGACATAAAAGGAAAAATTTCATTGGCTCCAGAGTTAATATTTGCATTTAGTAGCACTGGCTTACTCCAAAGAGTATCATTAATTTTTGTTATTTGGTATATATCATAAGAGTTATTCTCGTTGGGTGCACTAAAGGTTACTCTTATGCTTTTTTCTGGGTAATAGATTACCTCTCCGTTCTTTACTAGAGAGTCAATAAGCAGGCTTGTTAAAATTGATTGTGGCATTGGAGCCCAAGCTTTATCGGGAAGATTTGGATAGAGCAAAAAGAAGTTTGAAAGATTGCTCTCTGCTGTTGCTATTACGGTTGGTTTTGAAGCAAAGTTTAGCATAGCTTTGCTGTTCTCTGTTAAAATGATAAGGCTTTCAATTTCAGCTCTTTGTTTGGGATCTGTTGTCTCTTTTAAAATCTCTTTATATACGCCTAAAGCTTGAGTGAATTTATACTCATTACGTAGCTGATTGGCGTGTATTAGAGGAAGATTTTCCTCCTGTGCCCAAATAGCTGAATAACTTATTATAACGGCTAATAGTGTTATGAGAGTCTGTTTTTTCATTTTAATACACTTTGATTCAAAGACAAAATTATAAAATGTTTATTATTTTTTCTAAAATATTGTTTTTTAAGAGAAAAATAAATAAAAAATAGTACATTTGCGTTTTGTTTTGTAGATAGGCAAAATTAGCAGAATTTAATAATATTAAACTATACAAAATTATGCAGAGTAAAGGAGCCATAAGATTTGTGGCAATTTTAATGGGAGTAGCTTGTATCTATCAGCTATCATTTACGTGGGCAACACGTTTTCAAGAGAAAAAAGCTGCTGAGTATGCAGCAGAAATGGTTAAAGTGGAGATGAATTCTCCAGAGTATGCAGGGATTGCTAAAGGGGATCAGGCATACTACATTGACTCAATCACAAAAGTTAAAAACGGGTACTATTTAGATTCAATCACATCTGAAAATGTATTTTTAGGTATGACTTTCAAAGAGGTTAAAGAGAAAGAGATTAACTTAGGTCTTGACCTTAAAGGGGGTATGAACGTAATGCTTCAGGTGCAATTGAGAGATCTAATTAGAGCTCTTGCAGATAATAACCAATCTCCTAAATTTAATGAGGCACTATCTCTAGCTCAAACAAAAGAGAAAGATAGTAGAGATGACTTTATCACTCTTTTTGAGGAATCTTGGAACGAGGTTGCACCTGGTGAGAGATTATCTTCAATCTTTGGAACTTATGAAATGAGAGATAAAATTAAACCAGAGACTACAAATGAGGAGGTTATCGCGATAATTAGAATTGAGGCTGAGAGTGCAATTGCAAACTCATTCAATGTATTAAGAAACCGTATCGACCGTTTTGGTGTTGCACAGCCAAATATCCAAAGATTAGGTAACACTGGTAGAATCTTAGTTGAATTACCTGGTGTAAAGGATCCGGAGCGTGTAAGAAAACTTCTTCAAGGTACAGCTTCACTTGAGTTCTGGCCAACATATGAGAATGCAGAGATCTACTCTACTTTAGACCAAGTAAACGCTATCTTAAGAGAGATGCAAAGTGATGATGATACATCTTTAGAGGGTGCTACAAACGACGAGGCAAAATCTGCAGAAGATCAATTAATGGAGTCAGATTCATTATCTATAGGTCTTGATGACTTTATGAAGCAAAATCCTCTTTTTGCAGTGTTAAATCCAAATGTATTTAACGGTCAGCTTGCACCTGGTCCAGTAATTGGATATGCTCACTACAGAGACACAGCAAAAGTTAATGCATATTTAAATTTACCTCAAGTAAAGGCTATTCTTCCTGTTGAGTTTGTTCCAATGTGGAGTGTAAAGCCAAATCCAAATGATAATTCAGGTACGATATATGATCTAATTGCTATTAAATCAGTAGCAAGAGATGGAAAAGCTCCTTTAGATGGAGGTGTTATTACAGATGCTGTTGTTACTTATGGTGCAACAGGTGGTTCTCCAAGTGTTAGTATGACTATGAATGCTGAGGGTGCTAGAACTTGGGCACGTTTAACAGCAGATAATATTGGTAAATCAATAGCAGTTGTATTAGACGGAATGGTTTATTCTAACCCAACAGTACAGAATGAAATCACTGGGGGTAATTCAAGTATTACAGGTAACTTCTCAATTCAAGAGGCAGAAGACTTAACAAACGTATTAAAATCAGGTAAACTTCCTGCTCCTGCAACTATCGTTCAAGAGCAAGTTGTTGGACCTAGCTTAGGTGCTGAATCAATCAACGCTGGATTGATCTCATTTATTATTGCCTTTGTATTGGTTCTTATATATATGATGATATTCTACCAAGGTGCAGGTTTAGCAGCAAACGTTGCTTTATTATGTAATGTATTATTCTTATTAGGAGCTTTAGTTTCATTTGGAGCAGTACTTACTCTTCCTGGTATCGCAGGTCTTGTTTTAACTTTAGGTATGGCGGTAGATGCTAACGTTATCATATATGAGCGTATTAAAGAGGAGCTAAGAGCTGGTAAAGGTTTAGGTTTAGCTATAAAAGATGGATACAATAATGCGTATTCAGCAATTATAGATGGTAACTTAACAACAATTATGACTGGTGTTATCCTTTACATCTTTGGTTCTGGTCCAGTTCAAGGTTTTGCTACAACTCTAGTAATAGGTTTGATAACATCTCTTCTAACTTCAATCTTTGTAACAAGATTAATCTTTGAAGCAAGATTATCTAGCAAGAAAAATATCACATTTGATAATAAATTCTCTAAGAACTTCTTAGCAAATACTAAATTTGACTTTATCTCAGCTCGTAAGAAAGCTTATGTTTTCTCAGTTGTATTAATAGGATTATGTTTGGGTTCAATCTTTATCAAAGGATTCTCTTATGGAGTAGACTTTACAGGAGGTAGAACTTATGTAGTTAGATTTGATAAAAATGTTACAGCTGAACAAGTTCGATCTGCTGCTAATAGCGAGTTTGGTGAGACAGTTGAGGTTAAGCAGTTTGGTGGTGAATCTCAAATGAAAGTTACTACTAAATATAAAATTAATGATAACTCAGCAGAGGTTGATGGTGAAGTTGCTCTAAAACTTTATGATGCAGTTAAGGGTTTCTACTCGCACGAAATATCATTTGAGGAGTTTGTTGCAACAACAGATAATCCAAACGGAATCATAAGTTCAGATAAAGTAGGACCTACTATTGCAAATGATATTAAGAGAGATGCTGTTATTGCAGTATTAATTGCTCTAGTTGCTATCTTCTGTTATATTGCATTACGTTTCCGTAACTGGACTTGGGGTGCTGGTGGTGTTATTTCACTAATCCACGACGCTGTAGTAGCTATTGGTTTCTTCTCAATCTTCTCAGGTATCTTACCGTTCAGCTTAGATGTAGACCAAACATTTATTGCCGCTATCTTAACAATTATTGGTTACTCAATCAATGATAGTGTAGTTATCTTTGACCGTATTCGTGAATACAACACAATACATACTAAGCGTGACCTAAAGCAAAATATTAATGATGCCTTAAATAGCACACTTGCAAGAACTGTTAACTCATCGGGAACTACATTAGTGGTAATGATTGCAATTGCTCTATTTGGTGGCGAGGTAATTAGAGGATTTGCAGTAGCGTTAATGGTTGGTATTACAGTTGGTACATACTCTTCATTATTTGTAGGTACTCCAGTTATGTACGATTTCAATACAAGAAAGGCTAATAAGCAAAATAAGCAGATTGCTAAATAATTAAGCAATTAAGAATATAAAGGAGACCTTTTAGACCATTATTGGTTTGAAAGGTCTCCTTTGCTTTAAATAACTTTGAATATATATTATATTTTATAAATGTGATAAAAATAATGCTACTGGGAAATAATTATTGTAATTCATTATAAAAATTACGTTATTTGCAAAAATATAGAAGTTTAATCTAATAATTAGTAATATGAAGTTGCCATTTGCAGAGTCTTATAAAATGAAGATGGTAGAGACCATAAAGCGCTCTACACGTCAAGAGAGAATAGAATGGATTAAAGAGGTAAATTACAACCTTTTTAACTTAAAGAGTGAGAACGTTTTTATAGATCTTTTAACCGATTCTGGAACGGGTGCTATGAGTGATAAACAGTGGGCTGCACTTATGATGGGAGATGAAAGTTATGCTGGTGCCTCCTCTTTTCATAACCTTAAGGCTAGTATAAAAGATATTACAGGGTTTAATTATTTTATACCAACTCATCAGGGTAGAGCCGCAGAAAACGTACTTTTTAGCGCCTTTATTAAAGAAGGCGATGTGCTACCTGGTAACTCGCATTTTGATACAACAAAAGGGCATATTGAGTACAGAAGAGCCATTGCAACGGATTGTACTATAGATGAAGCCTCTGATACAGAGATAGAGCTCCCTTTTAAGGGCAATATGTGCCTAAAAAAACTAAGAGCAGTCTTAAGTGATACTCCAGTAGAGAAGATACCAATGGTGGTACTCACCATAACCAATAATACTGCTGGTGGGCAGCCTGTTTCAATGGAGAATATTAAAGGTGTAGCATCTCTTTGTAGAGAGTTTGGTGTTAAACTCTTGATTGACTCTGCTAGGTTCTGCGAAAATGCCTATTTTATCAAGACTAGGGAGGATGGCTATGCTCAAAAAAGCATTAAAGATATAACTAGAGAGATCTTTTCTTATGCAGATTTTATGACAATGTCTGCTAAAAAGGATGCTATTGTTAATATGGGGGGATTTGTGGCTTTTAGAGCCCAAGAGGATATGCAGAAATGCCAAATGTATGCTATTATGTATGAAGGATACTTAACCTATGGTGGTATGAGTGGTAGAGATATGAATGCTCTTGCTCAAGGGCTTCAAGAGGGTGCTGAATTTGACTATTTAGAGACTAGAATTAAGCAAGTGGAGTATCTCGGAGATAAACTTACTGAGTATGGAATCCCATTCCAGCGTCCGACAGGAGGGCACGCAATATTTTTAGATGCTAAAAAGATATTAACTAATGTTCCCAAAGAGGAGTTTATCGCACAAACCTTAGGAATTGAACTCTATATTGAGGGTGGCGTAAGAGGTGTTGAAATAGGTAGTATTCTAGCAGATAGAGATCCTATTACAAAGGAGAACAGATACCCAAAACTAGAGCTATTACGCTTGGCAATTCCTCGTAGGGTATATACTAACAACCACATAGATTATATTGCAGCAGTAGTTAAGAATGTTTATGATAGGAGAGAGAGTATAACTAGAGGATATGTGATAACTAAGGAGCTCCCTATTATGAGGCACTTTACAGTTGAACTTAAGAGCGCTTCTGAGTAAACCTTGTAATAAACTTCTGGTTATTTATTATTCTTAATATAGAGCCTCTAAATCCCTTCTCAATAATGTATAATGGTAGACCAATCATAGCGGAGAACATTACAACTATTGTGATGCCATTCACTACAAAGTTTAAGTATTTATTTGATGCAAAATTCCAGTATATCGTATCAATATCTGCATAAATAAGAGTAGCTAATACAATTGAAACTACTAAAATATGTTTAAGTAGCAGTTTGTAGTGCATACTAACTGAAGAGTTTAATCCATTTTTAAATAGAAAATATGGTTTCCAACCATAGCCAATTACCAGCATACTTATTATAGCACCCATTAGAATACCATTTATATCATATAGATAACCAAGTATAACTGATACTGAGATGTTTATTATAGTTTCAGCAATTGGTGCCCACATATCTTTGAATAGCCCATAAGCACTTAAATACATATCTGTGACCCCTTTTGTAATCCCTAAAAAGAAGCTAAAAAGAATGATGATTAGGATTGTATTGCTCATTACATACTCCTCTCCAATCCAAAGTGTTATAAATGGTGGAGTCAGATAATAAGTTGTAAGAACTAATATGGATGCAATAAAGAATCTAAAGCTAAATAGTTCTCGATATATCTTATGAATCAACTCTTTATTACCCTCTGCTATCATATTACCTATACTTGCAGTCATCCCATTAAATACAGAGTTGATAATTAAATTTAGCCCATTAATAATTACCAAATAGTTGGCATAATATGCTACTGTTGTAAGTGATGCGTAAGCAGAGATTATTAAAGGTTGCGCTTGAGTTAATGTAGTACCTGCAACTCTATGTACAAATATCTGCTTAGTCTTTGTTAATACATCGGGATACTTATTTCTTAAAGTTTTTCCCAATTTTACTTGAAGTTTTAAGTAGGGGTGTGATCTTTTTGTCTCTCGATAAACAAGGAATGTTGCAATTAGAATAAAGAGAATTTGCAATGTTACCCACCACTCAAAATCATTGTCAAAAATAGTGACAGCAATTATCTGAAAAATAATACAAACTGAGAGGGTGATATTATTATTTAGAATAATCTTATATTGCTGCTGATTGCCGCTGAGAACGTGTTGAATATAAGTAACAAAATATAAAAGAAGCGCATTTAGTAGATAGGTGATAAATAGAGCATAAGCGTACCACAGCGGAAGCTCCATATTCTTGAAAATAAGAGGGAAAAAGCACATTAGAATTAGAGCACCAACTAAAATTGTAGTACCAATTCTTCTGTATAGCCACCCTTGAAGAGATACAATTTCATTAATTGTATTATAATCCTTATTTAGAATAGGTTTGTATAGTGTTACAACAATAGCTGTGCTGATTCCTAGCTCTGCAATATTTAGAAAAGCAAGATAGCTCTGTACAGTAGTATTTAATCCTAATACATCTGTACCAAGTTCTTTTAAAAAAATATTTCTTGCTATAAAGTTGGCTACAAAGCTAATTATTGAGGCAGCAATTGCGTACTTAGTATTTCTTATTGCCTTATCTGTACGTGTCTCTTCTTGCATTTTACTTAGTTATAGTTTGCTCAAATCAATCCAAGTAGAGCTATCATACCTCCACGAGTCTTCATAGGCTTCCGGGATCTTTTTGCCAGAGAATACCATTAAAGTAGAGTCATCACTCATCGCTTTTATGCAGTTTGCGTACCCCTCTGGGAGAGCAATTATTTTACTGTCGCTATCTGAGAGGTGAAAAACCTCAGGCGTCAAATCAGGAGATGGATTCTCCCAATTATCTATCTTTACAAAAGCAAGGGTAAACTCTCCCTTTACGCAGTAAAACCATTTTTTTTCAAACTGATGCGCGTGCCATCCTCTAACAACGCTTTTATTAGGATGATGAATAAAGTAGAATCTTTCAACTCCTTCAAAATCAAAACTGTTTAGCGATGAGATTACTCCTCTGTGGTCGCTATAAATCTCTCCTTGTATAACCTTTATTTCAGACATTGTTTAGAATTTATCTTTAATAGTTTCTATCTCTTTTTCTTGTTATATTTACTTTTTGAGCCACTACCCCTTTTACTACTCTTTTTATCCTCCCATATAAGAGAGAAATCTATAAGTTTCTGCTCAAGATTAGCTTTTGTTACCTTAATCTTTACTTTATCACCCAACGTTAACTTCTTGCGGGTAGATTTTCCAATGACACAGTAGTTTTTCTCATCATAGATGAAGAAGTCCTCTCTAATTTCTCTTAAAGGTACCATCCCCTCTACGTGCGTTGGTTCAATCTCTACATATATGCCCCATTCAGTTACCCCAGATATAGTTCCATCATAGATGTTACCTATTTTATCTTGCATAAACTCAGTAAGTTTATACTTTATACTACTTCTCTCCGCCTCTGTTGCAATATGCTCTCTTTGAGAAGATTGCTTACATAAATCCTCATATTTACCCTTCTCTTTTGAGACTCCTTTACTTAAATAATGAGTTAAGAGACGGTGCACCATCATATCTGGATAGCGTCTAATAGGGGAGGTGAAGTGAGTATAAAAATCAAACCCTAAACCATAGTGCCCAACATTATCTGTAGAGTACTTAGCACGAGCCATAGAGCGGAGGGCTATTATCTCGATAGCGCTTGCCTGCGGAGCCCCCTTTGTCACTTCAAAGAGCTTGTTTATCTCAGAGGCTACTGATTTTGCATTTGGAGTTGGAGCCATTTTATATCCAAAATGCTTAACAAAATCTCTAAGATTCTGGATTTTATCAAAATCTGGTTCATCGTGAATCCTATATACAAATGTAGGCTCCTTTATCTTTAACTTTTTAGTCACATAGGTAGCAACCTCTTTGTTTGCTAGTAGCATATACTCCTCAACTAGCCAATTTGCCTCCTTTGTTACCTTTTGAATAATATCAACAGGCTTGCCAGAATCATCTACAATAACCTTCATCTCTGGGCGTTCAAAACTGATAGAGCCTTGTTTAAACCTCTTTTCTCTCAGCTCCATCGCGATATTATGCAGTGTTAAAACAGAGTTAGCAACCTCTCTGTCTGTAAATCTCTCTCCCTTCTTCTTTCTATTTGTAATAGAGACCTCTCTTGTCTTTAGAAGAGAATTTAATTTAGTAGTAGGTACAACCTTGTCATTCTCATTTAGATAAACCAAGCTGCTCCTGCCACCACTCTCTATCATCTGTTGCACCTGCTGATAGGTATATCTTCTGCAAGAATTTATAATTGTTCTTCCAAACCAGCTTTTTAGAATCCTTCCGTTATCATTCATCTCAAAAACAGCGGAGTAGGTTAGTTTCTCCTCATTTGGCCTAAGCGAACAAAGGTTGTTTGATAAAACCTCTGGCAACATTGGCACTGTTCTATCTACAAGATAAACAGAAGTTCCCCTCTCAATAGCCTCTTTATCAATGATATCTCCAGGAGTAACATAGTGTGTAACATCTGCAATGTGCACTCCAACCTCATAGTTGCCATTCTCTAGAATCTTGAATGAAATAGCATCATCAAAATCTTTTGCATCAACTGGATCTATTGTAACAGTAAGGGTCTCTCTAAAATCTCTCCTTACTTTAATCTCTTTCTCAGAAATAGTAGTTGGAATAGCAGCTGCCGCATCCTCTACAGATGTATCAAACTTATAAGGTAATCCAAACTCAGCTAAAATAGAGTGCATCTCAGTATCATTGTCACCAGGCTTACCTAAAATATCCACAACCTTTCCTCTAGGATTGCTATCGCCTCTTTGCCACTCCTCTACTAAAACAGCAACTTTTTGCCCCTGAGCAGATTTAGGGAGATCTTTATTAGAAACACTTATATCGTAAGGCATGAATCTACTCTCAACAATAACCCAGGCTTGCCTCCCGATAATTTGCAGTATCCCGATATATGGGCGAGCACTCCTCTCAACAATCTCAATAACCTCACCCTCCATTCTCTGAGTGTCGCTCTTTTTTGTGTAAACAGCAACATTTACAGTGTCATTGTTTAAAGCTCCTCTCATTTTACGAGCTGGAACAAAAACATCATCTTCTCTATCGGGAACAATAATAAAGGCATAGCCCTCTCTGCTCATGGCAACTCTGCCCTGAACTTGTTCTAGTACCTTTTTAGTTTTCTTTGACTTAAAAGAGCTTTTATCTCTCCTTTTGTCCCTTTTTTTGCCACTCTTTGAGTATGCCTTACTGTTTTCTTTCATAATTGATTACCTTTGCGGCGAATTGGCTAAAATTTTGTAGAAAAATAAAATTCTGGAAACAAAATTAGTAGCTTGCTAAATTTAGCAACAAAATTAATAATAAATATGGATAAAAAAGTAATTTTAATGATCCTCGATGGTTGGGGAATCGGTAAGCAAGACAAAACTAACGTAATTTATTCAACTGAAACACCAAATGTGGATGCTATAATGGCTAAATATCCTCACTCACAATTATCTGCGAGTGGAGAAGATGTTGGTTTGCCAGATGGTCAAATGGGTAACTCAGAGGTGGGTCACTTAAATATTGGAGCAGGACGCGTTGTTTATCAAGATTTAGTAAAGATTAATAAGGCTTGTGAAAATAAAACTCTTCTTGAGAATAGTGAGGTAAAGGCAGTTTATGATTATGCAAAAGAGAATGCGAAGGCTCTTCATTTTATGGGATTACTTTCTGATGGAGGTGTGCATAGCTCTATGAATCAGCTTTTTGCTTTCTTAGACGTTGCTAAAGAGTATGACATTGAAAAGGTGTATGTTCACTGCTTTATGGATGGTAGAGATACAGATCCAAAGAGTGGAAAGGGCTTTGTTGAGCAACTAGAGAAACATATGGCTATCTCTACAGGAAAAATTGCCTCTGTAATAGGCAGATTCTACGCAATGGATAGAGATAAAAGATGGGAGAGAGTTAAAGAGGCATATGAGTTAGTGGTTAACGGAGTAGGAGAGGTTGTTACAAATGCAGTAGAGGCTGTTCAAGCATCGTATAATGCCGATGTAACAGATGAATTTATTAAGCCTATAAAAGTTGAAGGTACTGATAATGTGTCGGAAGGCGATGCAGTTATCTTCTTTAACTTTAGAAATGATAGAGCTCGTGAGATAACAAGTGTTTTAACTCAAGAGGATATGCCAGAGATGGGAATGAAGACTCTTCCTCTATATTTCTGCTGTTTAACTCCTTATGATGATAAATTTAAAGGTGTAAAGGTACTTTTTGATAAGGAAAATGTACAAGAAACATTAGGAGAGGTTGTTGCCAATGCTGGCAAAAAGCAGTTGCGTATTGCCGAGACAGAGAAGTACGCACACGTTACATTCTTCTTCTCAGGTGGACGCGAGGCTCAATTTGAGGGCGAAGAGAGAGTTCTAATTAACTCTCCAAAAGTTGCAACTTATGATCTTCAACCAGAGATGAGTGCGCCAGAAGTGGCAGACTCACTTGTTAAAATTTTAGATACAAAAGAGCAAGATTTAGTTATTCTAAACTTTGCAAATGGAGATATGGTTGGTCACACTGGAATTTATCCTGCAATTGAGAAGGCAGTGACAACAATTGATAATGTGGTTAAACAGGTTGTAGATAGCGCAGTTGCAAATGGTTATACTGTTTTAATTACAGCAGATCACGGCAATGCAGATAATGCACTTAATGCAGATGATTCTCCTAATACAGCTCACTCATTAAATCCAGTACCTTTTGTAGTGGTGGATAATGATGTAAAATCTGTAAATAATGGAATCTTAGCTGATATTGCACCAACAATACTTAAGCTAATGGGTGTTTCTCAGCCAGACTCAATGACTGGTAAATCATTAGTATAATTTTTATTTTTAGAGATTATTTGTTACTTTTGATTAGATATTAATTATAAATTGTTAATAGTTATGGTTTTAAAAAGATTGACTATACTCTTTGTTGCGCTTTTTAGTGCAATGAATTTAATGGCACAAATGCCTGAGAACCCAGTATCTTGGAGTTCAAAAGTTGAGCAGATTAGCGAAAATGTTTACGAAATTCAATATACTGCGGCAATTGAAGGTGCTTGGCACGTTTACGATTTAGGTCCTTATACTGATGGGCCGATTCCAACTACTGTTGTAATATCGGGAGGCGAAGGGGTAAAGGTTTTAGATAAACCATATCTAAAGACAGAGGTAAAGAGATATTTTGATGAAATCTTTGAGATGGAGATTGGTATATGTGGTACAGGTGTAATTATCGCTCAAAAAGTAGAGGTTACATCAAATAATCCAACAGAGATTTCATCAACAATTGAGTGGCAATCTTGTGATGATGGAAGCTGTTTACCTCCAACAGATCAAGTTTTAAAAAATAAATTGCCTGCTGCGGTGGGTGGAGTAGAGATTGCTAAAACTGACTCTGAGAGTGCAGAAGAGGCGGTTGCATCAAGTGTAACATCTACTGAAGTTGCGCCTAAAGCTAAAACCAGCGGCGGGGTCTCTACCTCTTTATGGGCTGTGATTTTAGAGGCAATTTTATGGGGATTTGTAGCTCTTTTAACACCTTGTGTATTCCCGATGGTTCCTATGACTGTCTCATTTTTCCTTAAAAATGCAGGTGGCTCTACAAAAGGAAAACTCTATGCCTCATTCTATGGATTCTCAATTGTAGCGCTATATACGCTTCCGATAGCAGTAATAATCTTGATTACCTATTTGGTTGGAGGAGATGCAATTACAGCAGATATTTTTAATTGGTTGGCAACACACTGGGCTCCAAACGTTATATTCTTCTTAATCTTTATGGTATTTGCAGCAAGTTTCTTTGGTGCATTTGAGATAACTCTGCCAAATTGGATGGTAAATAAATCGGATGCAGGAAGTGACAAAGGTGGCTTAGTTGGAGTCTTCTTTATGGCTTTAACGCTTGTTTTAGTGTCATTCTCTTGTACTGGACCAATTGTGAGCTCTGTACTTATTAAGAGTACTCAGGGCGAGATTTGGGAGCCAATAATCACGATGTTTGCCTTCTCTGTAGCATTTGCATTACCATTTACAATTTTTGCCTTTGCACCATCTTTATTAAAAGATCTTCCTAAGAGTGGTGGCTGGTTAAACTCTGTAAAGGTAGTTCTAGGTTTCATAGAGCTTGCTTTGGGATTAAAATTCTTGAGCGTTGCAGACCAAGTTTACCAATGGGGAATCTTAGATAGAGAGATCTATCTTGCATTATGGATTGTAATATTCTCTTTATTAGGTCTCTATTTGTTGGGTAAATTGAGATTTGCTCACGATACACCAGAAGAGCACATCTCGGTTAAGAGACTCTTTATGGCGGTAGTGGTATTCTCATTTGTAGTATATATGATTCCTGGTATGTGGGGTGCTCCGTTAAAGGCATTGAGTGGATACCTTCCTCCTGTTGAGAGCATTGATTTTAACTTGGCAAAATCGGGTGGATATGTATCGGGAGGCAATGAATCACACACATCTGTTGCAAAAAAATATACGGATGTCGGTCTAAAGCATATTGATGGTATTCACGGATTTTTTGATTATCAAGAGGCATTAGATTACTCAAAAGAGGTTAATAAGCCAGTCTTTATTGATTATACAGGTGCTGCTTGTGTTAACTGTAGAGAGATGGAGAGTAAGGTTTTTACAGATCCAAGAATCAAAAAAATGTTAAATGAAGATTTTGTTTTTGTCTCGATATATGGTGATGTTAGAGTGCCTGCGCTTGAATCTGATTGGGTGACTCTTGCTAATGGCAGAGTTTTAAAGCAATTGGGCAAGATAAATGCAAATCTAATCGCAACAAAATATGGAATTAATGCAATGCCTTACTATATTATTGTTAATGATAAAGGAGAGGAGATTGTAGATCCTCGTGGATATGATTTAGATATTGAGGAGTTTATTGAGTTCTTAGAGAATGCTAAGAGAGTAGCTGCTGAATAGGCATCACTATTCAAAATAACGATAAAGCGAAGTGCCCCTGAAAAGTTAGACAAAACTTTCGGGGGTATTTTTATGCATCAATGTGAGGTGCTTTTTTTTTAGAAAAACTAATGCTTATGAGTGATATTAAACCACATATAATCATTACAATTGCTTGAGATTCGTGTGAAATTGTTGCAAAAATCACTCCTGTACTTTGAGGGATTGCATATAAAGATGCTAGTGCTAGGGAGACTATAAAATGGTATGCACCCAATCCTCCTTGCACCGGAACTAGCCAACCTAATGAGCCAACAATCATTAAGAATAGGGCGTCAGTGCCATCTAGCCCGTTGATAGCTGGGAATGCGTAGATAGTTGTTAAACTAGTAAGCCAAAATGATACCCACAGCAGAATTGTGTAGAGTATAAATAGCCATTTGTTTTTAAGGTTTAATAGCGTAAGAATACCCGATTTAATACCATTTATAAAGTTTACTATCTTTTTGTAAATGGGATTGTTATAAGGTTGGTTGTTTTTTATGAGTGCTTTGTGTTTGAAATATATATAGGTAGATAGTGCTGATACAACCCAAACAGGAATCCAGATATATGTCATACTAAATGAAAATTTATCTGTAAAAGGTGTAAATATCTTCTCATTTAGAAATGTTCCAAACTCATTGAATTTAAAGAAGAATAGCAAAACTAGCAGTGCAAGTAGAGAGAGAAGATCAATAACCCTCTCTACAACTACACTACCTAATCCCTCTTGAAAGGAGACCTTTCCTCCTTTAGATATTACTCCGCAGCGGGCAAATTCTCCTGCTCTTGGTAGTACAAAATTGGCTAAAAACGCAATTGTTACGCCGTTATAAGACTCTTTAAGTGTAATATTGCTATTTAACTCCTTAAGTAAAAGTTGCCACCTTGCAGCTCTTATAACAAAGCCTAAGAAACCTATAAACATAGATGCTGCAATCCAATAGTAGTTACAGCTTCTTAACCCCTCAACAAATTCACTCCACTCAATATCTTTAAAAGAGATATATAGTAGCCAACCTGCTAATGCTAGAAAGAAGAGATAACTAACAACCTTACCTAAAGAGCTCTTTTTAACCATTTACACAATCTTGTTTGTTTCAGAATCTGGGAAAACAACCTTTGGTGTAAATGTTTCAGCCTCTTGCGGTGTCATTTGGGCATAAGCCATAATGATTACAAGATCTCCAACCTCAAACTTACGTGCAGCAGCTCCATTCAGACAGATTTTACCACTGCCGCGCTCACCTTTAATAACGTAAGTATCTAGTCTCTCTCCGTTGTTAATATTTACAACAGTAACTTTCTCATTTTCATAAAGTCCAGCAGCTTCTGCTAAATCAGTATCAATAGTGATACTTCCAATGTAGTTAAGATTAGCCTCTGTTACGCAAGCTCTGTGAATTTTTGATTTTAAAATTTCTAGTACCATATTATTCTATTTTAATTTAATATTATCAATTAATCTTACTGGCAATGCAAAAATTGCGCACCAAACTCTTATCTGCTCACTATCTTTCCAATCTTTTACTGGAGAGAGAGTTTTTGAATCTATAATCTCGATATATTCCGTCTCTAAATGGGGGTTAGAGTTAATCTCTTGAGTTAGCTTCTCAATAACCTCAGAGGGAGACATCTGCTCCATATAGGTGCGAGCCTTGCATAAGGTTTCATATATATGAGGAGCTGCACCCCTTTGCTCAGGAGTTAAAAGAAGGTTTCTTGAGCTCATTGCAAGCCCATCGCTCTCTCTTAGTGTTGGGCACCCCACAATATTTATTTTATAATTTAGTCTCTCTGCAAAGTATCTTATGATTGCCAGTTGTTGAAAATCTTTCTCCCCAAAGAATGCATATTTAGGCTCAACTATATCAAATAGCCTTGTTACCACTTGTGCAACTCCATTAAAGTGCCCTGGGCGGCGAGGTCCCTCCCCAAATTTGTCAATCCCTTCAAAATCAAAGACTCTATTGTCGGGAGTAGGATAAATGTCCTCTATAGTTGGGGCAAATACAATATCAACACCTATCTTTTCTAAAAGGGCGCAATCATTCTCTAGTGTTCTTGGGTAGCTCTTTAGATCATTAGGATTATTAAATTGTGTAGGGTTTACAAAGATGCTTACAACAGTGATATCGCAAGTTTTAATGGACTCTTCAACAAGAGATATATGCCCTTGGTGTAGAGCTCCCATCGTTGGAACAAATCCAATGTTTTCTCTGTTAGAAAGCTCGCATAGTGCTCTCTTATAGTCAGATATAGATTTTGTAACTATCATTCCGTTAACTCTTTTTTTGAGAAATAGATTTAGCCTGCAAAACTACATAAACTTTTTGAATAGATAATATTATTCTTGACAATTGATTTTTTTTTAGAGGAAATATGAGTAATATTGCATAGTAAAAATTGAAAATTAAATATATGATGAAATCGGTACTTGGAATTGGAAATGCGCTAACGGATATTCTTGCAGTTTTACCTAATGATGATTTATTAAAATCGTTTCATTTGCCAAAAGGCAGTATGCAACACGTTGATAAAGAAATTGGTAACAAAATTTGGAAAACCCTTAAAGAGATGGTTGGAGTTGAGTATGTTCCAGGGGGATCTGCAGCAAATACTATAACAGGAACCTCTATTTTTGGAATGTCTAGTGGATTTATTGGCAAAGTAGGTGATGATGAGTTGGGCTCTCTTTTTAAGAGTAGTCAAGAGGCAACAGGTATAAAGCCAACGCTACTAAAAGGTAAGGCTCCTAGTGGCAGGGCAATGGTTTTTATCACTGCTCCTAATGCTGAGAGAACATTTGCATCCTATTTAGGAGCTGCAATTGAACTTGCTCCAGAGGATCTTAAACCAGAATATTTTAGAGGCTATGATTATTTTCATATAGAAGGATATCTAGTTCAGAATCAAAGATTAATGAGAAGAGCTCTTGAGTTGGCAAAAGCGGAGAATATGATTATCTCTATTGATATGGCGAGCTATAATGTTGTAGAGAGTAATAAGGCTTTTCTTCACGATATTATTGTAAATTATGTTGATATTGTATTTGCAAACGAGAGTGAAGCGATGGCTTTAACAGGCAAAGAACCAGAGGAGGCTCTGGGTGAGATAGCAAAAATGTGTGAAATAGCTGTTGTTAAGCTAGGTCCCGACGGTTCATTAGTTCAATCAGGTGATCAGGCTCATAGAATAGCTGTCCGACCAGCTAATGCTATTGATGCAACAGGTGCAGGAGATATATATGTATCGGGATTCTTATTTGCCCACGCCCACGGGATGCCTGTAAATATATGTGGTGAGGTTGGCTCAATTATATCATCAAAAGTGGTTGAGGTGATTGGTCCAAAAGTTGATGTACCTCGTTGGAAGAGTGCAAAAATTCAGATTAGAGAGTTGATGGGAATTAATGAGTAACCTAAAATAAAATTTACTATGCAAAACAGATTAAAAAACATTTGGATTCTTACAAGTATTGTCGCCCTTTTTATTCCGACAATATTACTAAGCCAAGGCCTTCAATTAGAAAAAAATGGCTATCCTGCAGCTACAACAAAAGATGCAAAAATTGCTCAGAAAATTGTTGAAAAGTTGGCAAGTGATGAGTTTGGAGGCAGAGCTCCAGGAACAAAAGGAGACACTCTTTCCGTAGAGTATATAAGTACATATTTTAAAAAACTTGGACTAGAGGTTGGCCTACAAGAGTTTAATGTTGGTAAGGATAAGACCCCTACATATAATGTTTATGGAATATTGGAGGGAAAAAGTGATAACTATATTGTTGTTGGTGCTCATTATGACCATATTGGTATACGTAAAAGAAGAGGTTCTTCTGACTCAACAGAAAAAGAGGTTCATAATGGAGCAGACGATAATGCGTCGGGAGTAGCAGCCTTAATTCTTTTAGCTGATGATTATAATAATTGGCTAAATAAACCAGAGGATGGGATAATTTTTGTTGCTTTTGGAGCAGAAGAGAGAGGGCTAGTGGGGGCAAGGGAGTTTGCTAATAATTTACCAATAGCTAAAAGTAAAATAAAAGCTATGGTGAATATTGATATGATAGGTAATTTAAAGAATAACAGATTGATTATTGGTGGGGTAGGAACAGCAACGGAGATGGAAAATGTTGTTGATGAGGCTATTGATGAGAGCGGAGGTGAATTGAGAGTGAAAAAAATAGCGGCAGGTACTCTACCTTCTGATCAATACGCTTTTTATAAGAAAGAGATTCCTGTACTTATGTTTAATACTGGCATTACAAAAACCTATCATACTCCAGAAGATGATGCGCATACACTAAATTATAATGGAATAGATTCAGTAGTTAAACTTATAAAATGTGTTACAGATATTATAATGGAGAGGGAAGAGTTGGAGTTTGTTGAGCCAGAAAATAGTACTTTTAAGATAATAGATTTATCATTAGATCATAATAATTAATAATAGAGAAGTAGTATGTTAAGAGAGACAAATTTATGGGTATTAACGATTGTTATAGCCCTTCTTAATACAACGGTTGCACTAGGGCAAAATACAATACCTTCGGGAGGCATTTATCCAAAGGCCTCTACGGGGAATGCAATGATTGCAGAAAAGATTATAGGAACGCTTGCAAGTGAAGAGTATGAGGGGCGAGCACCTGGAACAAAAGGTGATTCATTATCTATCCAATTTATTAAATCATACTTTAATGCGTTAGATCTAAATGTGAAAGTGCAAGAGTACGAAATAAAAGGTGTTAAAAAACCAACATATAATATTTGTGGTATAATGGAGGGGCAAAGCGGTAATTATATAGTACTAGGCGCTCATTATGACCATTTAGGTATGGGGGGAATGGGATCTCGTGCCAGAGGTGTAAAGGAGATTCATAATGGAGCAGATGATAATGCATCGGGAGTAGCATCTTTAATTTTAATTGCTAATGAATATAAGAAAAGAGGTGTAACACCTAAGGATGGATTAATATTTGTGGCTTTTGGAGCAGAGGAGAGAGGGCTTATTGGCTCTAGAATATTTGCCTCTAATTTGCCAGTTCCATTGGAGAAAATTAAAGCTATGTTAAATTTTGATATGGTTGGTCACTTAAGAAAAGGGGAGCTAACTGTGGGAGGCGTTGGTACAGCCAAACAGATGGAATCTATTGTAGATAAGGCAATAAAAGAGGGTGGTGAGGGGTTAAATGTAGCAAAATCAAAAAGTGGTGTAGGTCCATCTGATCATACCTCTTTTTATGCTAAAAATATTCCAGTGCTCTATTTTAATACGGGTGTAACTGCGGAGTATCATACACCAGCAGATGATGCTCATAAATTGAACTATAATGGTGTGGACTCTGTTATTACTTTTGCTACAGCGGTATTAGACAATATAATTGAGACTGATAAATTAGAGTTCACAGAGGCGGGTAATGCAAATAGGGGCTCTAGTATGTCTGCACTTAAAGTTACATTAGGTATTATGCCAGACTTTTCTGGTCACGTAGAGAATGGATTAAGAGCAGATGTAGTGGTTAAAGATAAGCCTGCGTATAATGCAGGTATGAAGAATAAAGATATAATTATAAAAATAAATAGTACTGACATTAAAAACATAGAGGATTACATGAAGAGCCTAACTACTCTAAAAAAGGGAGAAACGGCAAAAGTTACCGTAAAAAGAGGTGATGAAACTCTAGTGTTTGATGTGAAATTATAAAAGTATATAATGTTAAAAAAGATTCTATTCTGGGTGTTGGCAATAATAATCACCCTAGGCGCGAGTGTTTATCAAAGATTAACAGGCCCAACCAATCCAAAGTATTTGAGAGAGTCGATTGACGGAAAAGAGTATGTTCTAAAGTTTCCTAGAAGTGGAGGAACGGTTGATTGCCCAATTTTACTTGAGGGATTTGGTGTTAGCGGAGATTCGTCGCTATCAGCAGCTATTTATTGGAGAAAATACCCAACTAATGAAGAGTTTTCTAAAATAGAGATGCAAAATACTCCCGATGGTTTATTTGCGGAGTTGCCGACTCAACCAATGGCTGGGAAATTAGAGTATTATATCGCGATAAATACAAAGAAAGTGTCTGAAAATGAGATTAATACTAATACTTTGTTCTATTTTAAGGATGAGCCTTTGATTATAAGATTTAAAGGAGATGTGCCTGCTTGGTTACTTATTCCTCATATCTTATTTATGTTTATCTCTATGCTCTTTGCTGCGTATGCTCTTTTAGCTGCTCTATCTAATATGCAGTCATATAAAAAATATATTACGGTCTCATTCTGGCTACTTATTATTGGAGGACTTATTGCGGGGCCATTAGTGCAAAAATATGCATTTGGAGCTCTTTGGACAGGTTTTCCGTTTGGGGCAGATTTAACGGATAATAAGACTCTAATAGCGGCTATTTTTATGTTGCTCGCGGTTATAACAAAGAGATTCTCTTGGAATAGAATAGTTGCAATAATTGCTGTTTTGGTTATGTTTATAATATTCTCAATACCACACAGTATGAATGGTTCAGAATTAGACCACGCAACAGGTGAGATTAAAACATCTAGCGAGTTCTAAAACGTTGTAAATCTAGCCTTAAAAAGATAAATAATAGAGCGGTAAATGTCCATAGGGATGAACCGCCATAACTTACGAATGGCAATGGGATACCTATCACAGGAACTAATCCTATTGTCATTCCTATATTTATGAATACGTGCATAAATATACAGGAGGCAACACAGTAGCCATATATTCGGGAGAAGTTGTCTTTCTGCTTCTCTGCCAATAATATTATTCTGCCAATCATAAATAGGTATATCGCGATAATTATTGTTGATCCAAAAAATCCCCACTCTTCTCCAATGGTGCAGAATATGAAATCGGTACTCTGTTCTGGGACAAAGTTAAATTTAGTTTGTGTGCCTTGCAGATAGCCTTTACCCATTAATCCTCCAGAACCAATAGCAATCTTGGATTGGTACACATTATATCCAATGCCAGTTATATCTTCATTTAAACCTAATAGATTCTCTATTCTAGCTCTTTGGTGGTGTTGAAGGATGTTATTAAATACCCAGTTAACAGAGAATATTAATACTATAGAGCAGATTAAACTAAAAAATATGTGTCTTGCATATAGAATGTTTTTCTTTAGTAACTTGTATAAATATAGAGCAGCTAGTACTAAAATTATTGCCATTGCAAAAACCTCAGGTGAGATAATTTTTGCAAATGAACTCATAAAATTCAAATTAAAAAGATATGGTAGAAAGTAGATAGCTGTGCAAGCTACTAATGTGGTAGCTATTGTTTTAATAAAGCTTTTGCGCAATATTCCCATTGCGGCTCCAAATAGGAGAGTTAAAGCTATTAGTGATATAATAGGTGAATATTTTAGAGTTAAAACAAATAAAAGGATAGTGACAATTCCAAATATTAGATAGATTCCTTTTAGCCCCTCTCGGTATAGAACAAATATAAATCCACAGTACACAAGGGCAGATCCTGTCTCCTTTTCTAAAATAATAAGAATCATTGGAAATAGAATAATTGCGCCAGTTAATATTGTGATACTTATGTTTTTAAACTTGAAGCCAATCTCTCGCATAAAGTATGCTAGTAGTAAAGATGTACTTATTTTAGATATTTCTGCAGGTTGAAAGCTGATGGGGCCAACCTGAAACCATGATTTTGATCCATTTACCTCTTTACCTATAAAGATTACAAGTATAAGCAAGAGTATTACTCCTGCGTATATTAATGGTGAGAGAACGCTGTAAACGCTATGATTTATGAAAAATAGAATTATGATTGCAATGGCAAATGAGGTTAAAATCCAAATAAATTGCATCCCATATCTTTGAGTAAAATCAAATAAGTATGCGCTCTCTTCTGTATATAGTGCCGAATAGATATTAAACCATCCAGCAAATATTAGCAGAAGGTAGCACAAAAGCAGGGGGATATCAATCTTTGTTATATTTGAGATATTAAATAACTTCATTTATTTCTTTTTCTTTTCTTTAACAACATTTACCTTAGATAATAGATTTGCCTCTAACATTTTCTGTTCTAATTCTTGTCGCGATATAATACCATTTAAATATTTTTCAATTACTAGGGAGGCGATAGGGGCAGCCCACGTTCCGCCAAAGCCAGCATTTTCAATATATGTTACTATAGCAATTTTAGGATTATCTTTTGGGGCAAATCCAATAAATATTGAGTGGTCTTCTCCTCGGTTCTCTGCGGTACCTGTTTTTCCACAAATATCTAATCCATCAACAGCTGCTATCCAAGCTGTAGAACCCTCTGACTGAGGCTCATTTACTGCCATATATAATCCATCAATAACTTTATCAAAGTGAGGCTTGTCTACTAGAGTATATTTGCGTTCTCTATATTTTTCATCAATTGTATAACCAGCACTGCTTTTAACTAAGTGTGGAACGTAGTAATGCCCTCTATTTGCAAGTATTGCAGCAAGGTTTGCTAAGTGCAGAGGGGTGGTTCCTAGCTCTCCTTGACCAATAGAAAGGGATAGTATTGTGTAGGCATTCCATCTATTTTTACCATAAAACTTGTTATAGAGTTCAGAAGTAGGTACGTTACCTTGTAGTTCAGAAGGGAAATCACTCCCTAATTTCTGACCAAAACCAAAACTCTTTACCATTTCTGCCCATTTGTCTAGTCTTTCCGCTCTGCTAGAGTACTTTTTATTCTCCAGTATATCGATAAAAACGTTGCAGAAGTAGGCGTTGCACGATGTCATTATCGACTCTGAGAAATCTAAAGGAGATTCGTGATGATGACATCCCATTTTTCTATTACCATATTCAAACCCCATATTGCAAGAGTAGTGAGTATGTGGGCTCAAAAGCCCCTCTTGAAATGCAATTAGCCCATTTACCAACTTAAAAACAGAGCCTGGAGGGTAAGAAGAGGTCATTGTTGCTCTATTAAACATTGGCTTTAAAGGATCATTTATCAACTCATTGTAGTATTTGTTGATGTTTGCAAGTTTATCAATATCAATGCCTGGACTAGATACGATTGCTAAGATTTCACCGGTTGATGGTTCTATGGCAATTGTGCTTCCCACTTTATTCTTCATCAATTGTTCTGCGTATCGCTGCAGATGACCATCAATAGTTGAGACGAGATTAGTTCCTGGATTTGGATCTACATCATAAGCTCCATCTTCTAATCTTGAGTGAACCCTATTATGCACATCTCTTAAGAATATATTATACCCTTTTTCACCCTTAAGGACAGATTCATACGAACGCTCTAAACCTGTTATTCCCACGTGATCTCCCATTTTATAATTGGGATTCTTTTCTAAAAAATCACTACTTGCTTCACCGATATATCCAAAAAGATTGGCTCCTGCATCAAAAGGATAACTTCTCACCATTCTGGGAACTGCGCTAAATCCTACGAACCTGTCTGCTTTCTCTGCAAAGATGCTATAGACTTCCCCTGATACTTGCTTAACAAAGGTTAATGTTCTGTAGCCTATTCTTCTTCTGTTTTCTCTATAATCGGCTAATTTATCTCTAACATTATTTATATCGAGAGAAAATATCGAACAAAAATCCAATGTGTCAAATGGCTCTAGTTCAATTGGAGTAACCATAATATCATAGGTTGTTTTGTTTTCTACAAGAATTTCTCTATTTCTATCCAAAATTAAACCCCTTGATGGATAGCTGGTTACATATTTATATGCATTGTTGTCGGCGCTTATTTTGTATTGATTGTCAAACAGTTGTAAGCTAGCTAGGCGAATAGCAAATATTACACCCACTAATATTAACCCTATTATTAAAATATACTTTTTATCCACGAGAATTATAAATAATTATCTTATCCAACACAATTTTATCAAGTAGTAGAGCAATAGCAGTATTTGCAAATATATTAATTAAGAGCCATTTTACGGTGAACATAAATGTAATATTACCTATGTTGTCAAGAAATAGGTAGACTATTGAGAATGCGCAATATAGAATAGAGGTGATAATTAAAAATCTTGATAGACCTATAGATTTAATTGAGATCCTATCTATGTTCTCAAATGTAGTTTGTGAGAAGAGTACTCTTACTATGCCACCTCTAAAATATGCTGTTGTTAATGCAGCTGCTGCGTTTACGCCAAGTGTTCCATCTTGCAATAGATCAACAAATAATCCTATAAAAAAGGCGATGAATAAATAGAGATAGCGATTAGTTCTTAACGGGATAGCGATAATTAGAAGTGGTAGTATATTTAATGATAGTAATACCCAGATATTAATAAAATCATTTATCAACATCTGAAGAAAGATGAATATCACTCCTATGACTATATATCTTACTAAATTACTCATCTATTGCGTAAAATAAGAGAATCAATCTCTGATTTGTTATTATTCTTGGTTGCATATACGTGCTCTAGAACTCTAAAGTCTGTGAATAAATCTACAGAGATTTCTAAATGCGTTCCATCTTTGTTTTCTGCATCAGTTACAACTCCAATTGGAATATCGGGAGGAAAAAAAGAAGAGTATCCGCTTGTGTAAACTGTGTTTCCTTTAACCACTCTTATGTGTTGAGGTATATCGTTAATTTTAGCCTTGTTATAAGAGCCTTTCTCCCAAGTTAGTGGCCCAAAAGCGCTTGTGTTCTCAATCTTAACACTGATGCTCTGGCTGCTATTGAGTAGCGAGTGTACGTATGAGTGCTTTTTACCAACGCTCCTAACTATTCCTACAACCCCATTTGGTGTTATTATCCCCATATCCTCAACAATTCCATCTTCTTTCCCTTTGTCTATAATTATATAGTTGTGAGATGTGTATATTGAGTTACTTATAATTTTTGCCTTTATGTATGAGTAATCTCCCTCTCGGTTGATAGTGGTGTCAACTATTATTATTGGAGTGGTTGTATCTTTCTGAGCAAGCTCCAACTCCTTTTTATATTGATCATTGAGCCTCATTAGCCTCATATTATCGAGAGCTAATTGGTGATTAACCCTATCTAGGTTGAAATACCCTTTTATATTTGAGGTTCGTTCCCAAAAAAATGATTGAACGCCCCTCAAATTCTCATATAAAACATATCTTTGAACTACTCCTCTGTTTTGAACCATTATTATGCACAAAAGCATAAGGGAGAGGTATAGTGCTAATTGATATATAAAATGAAAATCTGAACGGCGTTTTCTATTCATTACTTGATTATCTCATTAAGAATGGCAGGGAATTAGGATTATTTAATGCAAGGCTAGTACCACGCGCAACAGCCCTAAGTGGATCTTCTGCTACGTGGAATGGAATATTAATTTTCTCTTGCAATCTTTTATCCAATCCTTTTAATAGAGCACCTCCCCCTGTAAGGAATATTCCTTTATCAACTATATCTGAGTAGAGTTCTGGTGGCGTTTGCTCTAATACTGATAAAACGGCTGTCTCTATTTTAACTAGAGATTTATCTATACAGTGTGCAACCTC
This sequence comes from uncultured Muribaculaceae bacterium, assembly GCA_964368585.1. Taxonomy (GTDB): domain Bacteria; phylum Bacteroidota; class Bacteroidia; order Bacteroidales; family UBA932; genus Egerieousia. Next base: position 208,481 of record CAYJAK010000005.1, on the reverse strand, counting down.
TTGGCTAGTTACTGCAACCTCTACAGGGTGTGCTGTCATTAGGTTAGGACCTCTAACAATGTATGGCTCAGGTACAACTTCTAATCCAGACATAATAGCAGAACCAACATTTATCTTTATTAGCTCAGCTGTAATTTCCCCAACCTTAATATTATGTTGTTGACGCATATATTGTTGAATCTCGGTAGTAAACACGTCTCCTGCAACTCTAATACTCTCTTTGCAAACTATACCACCTAGTGAGATTACGGCAATCTCTGTAGTACCACCTCCTATATCTACAATCATATGCCCAGTAGGAGCCTCTACATCTAACCCTATACCTAGAGCAGCGGCCATAGGTTCGTAAATGATATAAACATCTCTACCTCCCGCATGCTCAGCGGAGTCCCTAACCGCTCTAATCTCAACCTCAGTAGAACCTGATGGAATACAAATTACCATCTTAAGGCTAGGGGTAAAGAATGTGCGTTTCTTGTTAATCATCTTTACAAAGCCTCTAATCATCTGCTCTGCCGCATTAAAGTCTGCGATCACGCCATCTTTTAGAGGTCTAATTGTTTTTATATTTGGATGAGTTCTCTCGTGCATTAATCTTGCTTGGTGACCAAATGCAATTGGTTTACCAGTACTTTGATCAATAGCTACAATAGATGGTTCATCAACCACAATCTGTTCATTCATTAAGATAACAGTATTGGCTGTTCCTAAATCTATTGCAAGCTCTTGTGTAAGAAATGAAAAGGCCATAATTTCTCTCTTTATATTTTAATGTTTAAAATGTCTAATACCCGTTATTACCATTGCCATGTTGTGGTTGTTACAAAACTCTATGCTCTCATTATCTCTGATAGAGCCGCCTGGTTGTATTACAGCCTTAATCCCTTCATTATTTGCAATCTCAACGCAATCCGCAAATGGAAAGAATGCGTCAGATGCAAGAACAGATCCATTAAGATCAAATCCAAATGTCTTTGCCTTTAGGATAGCTTGTTTAAGTGCATCAACTCTAGATGTTTGGCCAATACCACTCGCATACATTTGTTTGCCTTTAACAAGAACAATTGCGTTTGATTTAGAGTGTTTAACCAAAATGTTTGCAAATATTAAATCTTCAATCTCCTCTGCTGTTGGTTTTTGATTTGTTACAGGTGTTAGATCTTCTGAATTTTCTACGTTAATATCTCTATCTTGAACAAGAACTCCGCCTAGTAGAGAACGGAATTTGTATTTAGAAGGAGTTATATTTTTTGCTTTTAATATTATTCTATTTTTCTTTGTTTTTAGTACCTCTAAGGCCTCTTCTGCATAGTCTGGAGCGATAACAACTTCAAAGAATATTTTATCCATCTCTTGTGCAGTTGCTAAGTCAATAGATTCATTACTCACAATGATACCTCCAAAAGCAGAGATTGGGTCTGCTGCAAGCGCCTTATCCCAAGCCTCTTTTAGCGTAGCACCACTAGCACATCCGCAAGCATTATTGTGCTTTATGATAGCCAATGTAGTCTGCTCAAAATCTGCTATAAGCTCAATAGCTGCCTCAATATCTAGTAAATTGTTGTATGATATCTCTTTTCCGTGTAGCTGTTTAGGAAGCGTATTGTCGTCTCCGTAGTAGAACCCTTTTTGGTGAGGATTCTCTCCGTATCTCAAAGTTTGAGATGTGTGGAAACTCTCTTTGAATGCTGGAATGTTGAATTTGCCATTAAAGAAGTTGAAAATGGCGTTGTCGTAATGCGAACTAACCATAAAGGCCTGTGCTGCAAAAAGTTCTCTATCTTGTAGTGAAGTTTGGCAACCTTTCTCTTTAAGTATCTCTAAGAGAGGAGTATATGACTCTTTTGATGGTATAATCACTACATCATTAAAGTTTTTAGCAGCTCCTCTAATTAGCGAAATACCTCCAATATCTATTTTCTCAATAATCTCATTGAATGAAGCATTTGCTGCAACATATTCTTCGAATGGGTAAAGGTCTACAATAACTAAATCAATTGAGGGAATCTCGTATTGCTCAATCTCTTCTTGATCTTTCTGCAAATCTCTTCTGTTAAGAATACCTCCAAAAACCTTTGGGTGAAGTGTCTTAACTCTACCACCTAGGATAGATGGATATCCTGTTACAGATTCAACTGCTGTAACTGGTATATTATTCTCTTTTAGATAATCGTATGTTCCCCCGGTTGATAATATTTCAACCCCATTGTCAGCAAGTATTCTTGCAATTTCCATTAATCCGTCTTTGTAGTAGACAGAGATTAGAGCTTTTTTAATCTGTTTCACTGTAAATCTTATCAAGTTAATCAATTATCGGGTAAAATTACAAAATATTAATATATTATTCTCAACATTATTATAAATTTGTCAAAAAAAAGATGAACAGAGATTTACATATAATCATAACGGCCGGAGGAATGGGTACAAGAATGGGTGGCGATATCGTAAAACAGTTTATCGAGCTAGATGGAAAGCCGATTTTGCTAAGAACAATAGAGATGTTTTTAAAGTGGCAAAATAATCTAAATATTATACTTGTTTTACCTAAAATTTATCACGACTATTGGAAGAACTATTGCCTAGAAAATGATATCTGGATAAAGCATATTTTGGTCTCAGGAGGAGTTAGCCGATTTCATTCTGTTAAGAATGCTTTAGAGTATGTTCCCGATGATTCAATAGTAGCCGTGCACGATGGTGTCCGCCCTTTTGTTTCGACTGAAACAATGAATGCTCTTTTTGATTACCCTTTTAATCCCGATAAAGGTATTGTAGGTGTGATTCCAATTATGCCATCAATTGAATCTATGAGAAAGAGGGTGCTCAACCAAGAAGGAGAACTTATTAGAACAGAGACTGTTAATAGGGATGATTATATTTCTGTGCAGACTCCCCAAGTGTTTTTATCGCGATACTTAAAAGAGAGCTATAAAAAACCATACTCTCCACACTTTACAGATGATGCTTCAGTGGTGGAGAGTAGTGGGTATATTGTAGAGACAACGCTAGGGAGTAGGTTTAATGTTAAAATAACAACTCCCGAAGATCTGTTGTTTGCAGAGTTAATTCTAAAGATGAATCTAGTAAAATAGATTAAGATTATTCGTCATCCTTACCTCTATTGCCAGGGAATTCACTAACCCAAACCTGTCTCTCAATAGCTTGATCTAGAGAGATTAATGTTTCTGTCTGTTGAACAGATGGTATGTTTTGAATTGTGTTTACAAGAATCTCCATTAAGTGGTCGTGATCGTGACAATATATTTTAAGGAGAAGTGTGTGTTTTCCTGTAACAAAGTGACACTCAACAACTTCTGGCATTAAGCTGAGAGATTCAATAACTTTAGGGTATTGATTTGCTTCAGATAGACCTACCATTACAAATCCACATACATTAAGGCCTAATGCGTTAGGTTTAACGAGTAAGCGAGAACCAGTAATAATACCCAAATTCTCCATTTTTTTTACCCTTTGATGGATGGCTGCTCCTGAGACTCCACATTCGCGCGCAATTTCTAAAAAGGGCATTCTTGCATTCATTACTAGAAAAGATAAAATCTTTTGGTCAATCGCGTCAATTTTATATTTAACCATCTTCTTACAATTTATAATTATCAACTACAAAAATATTAAAAAAAACGTCTGATTAGAACTTTTTTTTGTCAAAAAATGGAAATAAATCTATAAATTGTAAATGAATTTTACAAGAAACGCTGTAAAATATTGATTTTACAGCGTTTAGATTAAAAGTTGTTGGATAAAAAACTCAATTATTTCTTTTTTCCTCTTTTTGAAGTGCTAGGAGCCGGAGCGTTCTTAATTATCTCTAAGCATTCCTGCTCTGTTAGCGTCTTAGCATCAGTGCCTTTAGGGATTTTGTAATTTGCACTTTTGTGCTTGATGTATGCGCCAAATCTGCCATTTAGTACTTGAATATCTTGCTCTGGAAACTCTGCTATGAATTTTTCAGCCTCTTTCTTCTCGTGCTCGCTAATTAGCGTAGCTGCCTCCTCTATGTTTATAGTTTGGGGCGCATAGCTCTTTCCAAGTGAGATGAATTTACCATTGAATTTGATATATGGACCAAATCTACCAACTGCTGCAACAACCTCTTTGCCATCTATCTCTCCTACAACTCTAGGTAGCTCAAATAGTTTTAGAGCCTGTTCTAGTGTTATGGATTCAATTAGTTGTCCTTTTTGTAAACTTGCGAATTGTTTATCGGGATCATCACTTTCACCTTTTTGAACTAGCGGGCCGAATTTTCCTAGTCTAACGGAGATCCTTTTACCAGATGTTGGATCTTCACCAAGAATTCTCTCTGTATTTGTGTGTGTGCTCTCTGTTAAAGCAATCTCTACGGTTTTGTGGAATTTGCCATAAAAAAGCTCAATAACCTCATTCCAGATAGCATCACCTGTTGCAACCTTATCAAATGATTCCTCAACTTTTGCTGTAAATCCGTAATCAATAATGGATTCAAAATTTGAGTGGAGATAATCTGTTACAAGTATACCCATATCTTGTGGATAGAGCTTCCCTTTTTCTGCGCCAGTTGTCTCTTTGCAGTTATTATCAGTAATGTTATTATCTTTTAATATAATTTTTGAGTATAGCCTCTCTGTTCCTTCTCTCTCTTCTTTAATAATATAGCCTCTTTGGCTTATTGTAGAGATAGTTGGAGCATAAGTTGAAGGTCTACCAATGCCCAGTTCTTCTAGTTTTTTTACTAAACTTGCCTCTGAGTATCTAGGTGGGTGTTGAGTAAATCTTTCGGTAGCACTAATCTCTAAAGTGTTCATTAGTTGAGTTTCGTTAAGAATTGGAAGCAGTTGATTCTCGTCTGTATTCTCATTCTCATCATCTTTACTCTCTAGGTATACCTTTAAGAAACCTTCAAAAAGTACCTGTTCGCCCTCAGAAATGAATTTTTGTTTTATTTTTTCATTCCCGATAGTAATATGTGTCTTCTCTAATTTGGCATCTGCCATCTGAGAAGCCACAGTTCTTTTCCAAATAAGAGTATATAGTTTCTTCTCTTGAGGTGTTCCCTCTATGTTTTGATTATCAACATACGTAGGTCTAATTGCTTCGTGTGCCTCTTGTGCCCCTTTACTCTTAGTTTTATATTGCCTAACTTTAGAAAAGTCCTCTCCGTATATGTCTGTAATTGTTTGTTTTATTGTATTTATTGCAAGTGCAGACAGATTTGTAGAGTCGGTACGCATATAGGTGATAAGTCCGCTCTCATATAGCTTCTGTGCGATTCTCATTGTTTGAGTAACAGAGAATCCAAGCTTTCTTGCAGCCTCTTGTTGTAAAGCGGAGGTAGTAAATGGAGCAGCAGGAGTTCTTGTTAACTCCTTTTTTTCAATCTTTTCTATTGAGAATTGAGCTCCGTTGCATTGCTGCAAGAAATTAAGAGCCTCCTCTTTTTGTTGAAATTTTGTATCGAGAGTACCTTTAACTGTACTAGATGTTGCGTTAGGATTAAATAATCCATTTACTCTAAAGAAAGGTGTTGATTTAAATGCTAGAATCTCTCGCTCTCTCTCAACAATTAGCCTTAATGCAACTGATTGTACCCTTCCTGCAGAGAGCTTTGGTGCTACTTTTTTCCATAGGATAGGGGATAGTTCAAACCCAACAAGTCTATCTAAAACTCGTCTTGCTTGTTGAGCCATAACTAGATTAGTATCAACAGCTCTAGGGTTTTGGATTGCGTTTAGAATGGCATCTTTTGTTATCTCGTGAAAAACAATTCTTCTTATTTTTTCATCGGGAATATTAAGAACCTCTTGTAGGTGTTTTGCAATAGCCTCTCCCTCTCTATCCTCATCGGATGCTAGCCACACTATCTGTGCCTTTTTTGCTAAAGATTTTAACTCTGAAACTACTTTTTTCTTGTCTTCTGAAACCTCATAATTTGGGGTAAAACCATTCTGAATATCAATACCTAAATTCTTTTTAGATAAATCATAAATATGCCCAAAACTGGACTTTACTGTGTAAGATTCACCAAGAAATTTTTCGATTGTTTTAGCTTTGGCCGGGGACTCTACTATTACTAAATTTTCTGCCATATTATACCTATTTAAAGATGCAAAGTAAAATATAATCTAATGAATAATGCAAATTTTTGTTTATAAATGTATAAAATTTTATTGTTTGTAATCTGTTCAAGTAAAAAAGACTATTTTTGTTGAGTATTTAAATTAGGCTAAATTTTTGCTGAAAGAGATAAAAAAGGAAAAGGTATGCGTATTACTAGAAAAAGAGTTAAACAGATTCTGTGGTTATTAGGGCTTAGCCCCATTATTATTGCCGTATTAGCACTAACTTACGTTGGCTTAACTGAGGATATTCCCTCATTTGAAGAGTTAGAGGATCCCCAAAGTAACCTTGCTACACAGATAATTTCTGAGGAGGGAGAGGTGTTGAACACTTTTCACGTGGAAAATAGAGCGTATATTACTTATGATGAGTTATCTATAGGGTTAAAGGATGCAATTATTGCAACGGAAGATGTTAGATTTTTCAATCATAGTGGAATTGATTTTAAGAGTTTGGCTAGGGTTGGTGTTAAAACAGTTATTCTTAGAGATAGAAGAGGAGGTGGAGGTGGAAGTACGCTTACTCAGCAACTTGCAAAATCCCTATTTCCAAGGGAGACTTCAGATTCTGAGTTTGCAGGAGCAAGGTATCTAAAACTTGTAAATAATAAGCTAAAAGAGTGGATAACAGCTGTTAAATTGGAGCGTAATTATACAAAAAAAGAGATTCTAAGTATGTATATGAATAGTGTCTTTTTTGGGAGTAATGCTTATGGTATTAGAGCTGCCTCGTTAACCTTCTTTGATAAACTTCCAATAGATTTAACCATTGAGGAGAGCGCGCTCTTAGTGGGTATGGTTAATATGCCTACTAGGTATAATCCTGTTCGCAATCCTGATCTATCACTAAATAGAAGAAATCACGTGCTTAGTCAGATGAAAAAATATGAGTATATTACTGAGACACAATATGATTCAATTGTTAAGATCCCGATAAAACTTGCATATAAAACACAAGATCATAATAGTGGAATAGCTCACCATTTTAGGGATATGTTAAGGAGGACAATGAACAAGAAGAAGCCAGAGAGAAAGAATTATGATAACGTAGAGGATTATAATGCAGATCTATTCTCTTGGGATACAGACCCTTTTTATGGTTGGTTAAACAAAAACTTTAAACCAGATGGTTCAAAGTATAATTTGGATAAAGACGGGTTAAAAATTTATACTCCAGTTAATTACAAGATGCAGCAATATGCAGAAGAGGCAGTTGTTGAGCATCTGAGTAAGAGTTTACAGCCACAATTAAATAAAGAGCTAGTTTATAAGGCGAACTACCCATTCTTTGACGATACTTCAGAAGAGGTGATAGAGTCAATAATGAAGCAAGCTCGTAGATGGAGTGATAGATATAGGGTTATGTCTCAGGCTGGGGCTAAAGCGGATGATATAGTAAGAAGTTTTGATAAGCCAGCCGAAATGAGAGTCTTTTCTTGGAATAAGAATGGCTATATTGATACTGTAATGACGCCAAATGACTCAATCAGATATTATAAATCATTTTTACGTGCAGGCTTAATGTCTATTGAACCTAATACAGGTTTTGTAAAGGCTTATGTTGGAAGTAGCAATTATAGATATTTTAAATATGACCAGGTTAGCCAGGGTAAGCGTCAGGTTGGATCAACGTTTAAGCCATTTCTTTATACGGTTGCAATGCAAGGTGGGTATACTCCTTGTGATAAGGTTGTAAATGTTCCTCAATCTTTTGTTGTGCAAGATGGTGTTTGGACGCCTAAGAGTACAGATAGAGCTGAGTGGATAGGTAAAACTGTTACCCTTAAATGGGGAATAACAAAGAGTAGTAACAACATATCTGCATACCTTATGAAACAATTTGGACCAAAAGCTCTTGTTGATATGGCTCACTCAATGGGTGTTAAAACTTGGTTGCCATCGGTATATTCATTATGTGTTGGTTCTGCGGATGTGCCAGTTTATCAAATGGTTTCTGCATTTAATACTTTTCCTGGAAGAGGTGTATATGCAGAGCCAGTATATGTATTGAAAATAGAGGATAAAGAGGGCAATGTGCTCTCAGATTTTTCTCCAAGAAAGCGAGAAGCAATAAGTCAAGAGAGTGCATATCTAATGGTGAATCTTATGGAGGGGGCAGTTAATGATGGAACGGCTCTGAGAGTGAGGAGATTGTATATTCCTGAGGGTGATGCTGCTGGAAAGACTGGTACCACAAATGATCAATCAGATGGTTGGTTTATAGGTTATACTCCAAGACTTACTACAGGCGTATGGGTTGGAGCTGAGGATAGACAGGTGCATTTCTCTGGTTTAGCTCTTGGTAGTGGATCCAATATGGCACTGCCAATTTGGGGTATCTTTATGAAGAAGGTATTAGATGATGGTACGTTGGGGGTAACCAAGGAGGATCAGTTTATTAAACCTCACGGATTTGAGGTTAATCTGGATTGTACTGGTACTGATAGTGATATGGAGAAAGAGGAGCAGAAGGTGGAGGAGATAGATTATTTTGGAAGTTTTTAATTTTATTAGATATAGCTGAATGAGTAATAAAAGAAAAATAGCGCTGATTTATGGAGGTGACTCTTCAGAGGTAGAGATCTCTATTAAAAGTGGGCAGAATGTATCAACACATTTTGATTCTACTAAGTTTGATCTTTATCATATTCTCTTAAGAGGTGGCTCTTGGAGGGTATTAAATCCGTCGGGAGGAGAATTTGATTTAATGTTGGCATATCAAGTGTTAAATTTTTCACTTGAGGCGGAGGAGAGTGGTAGCAAGATTGTTAATATACCTAATAATTTGGGTGTTGAGATTGATAAAACGGATTTCTCATTTATTTATAATGGTGAGAAGATTGGTTTTGACGCAGCACATATTATGATTCACGGAACGCCAGGGGAGAATGGTTTGTTGCAAGGATATTTTGAGATGTTGAAAATTCCTCATAATACTTGCTCTGCTTATGTGTCGGCGATGACCTTTAGTAAACACTCTTGTAAGAGATTTTTATCTAATTCGGGAGTTAAAATGGCAAAGGATTACTATTTAAATATTGGAGAGAGCTACTCTAGTGAAGAGATTGTTGAACAGCTAGGTTTGCCTCTATTTGTAAAGCCTTGTAATGGAGGTAGTAGTTTTGGAGTTACAAAGGTTAAGAGAGTGGAGGAGTTAGATGATGCTATTAATCTGGCTTTTAAGGAGAATGGGGCAATTATAATTGAGGAGTTTATATCGGGAAGAGAGGTTACAAATGGTGTCTGGAAAACAGCGGAAGGTTTTGTTAAAATGCCTGTTACAGAAATTATTACAACCCGAGAGTTTTTTGATTATGAGGCTAAGTATCTGGGTGATAGTAAAGAGGTTTGCCCTGCAGAACTTTCAGCTGAACTCACAAGTGCTATTCAAGATTTGAGCCTTAAGATTTATGAATATTTTGGTTGTAATGGCTTGGTAAGGGTTGATTATATTATTAAAGGTGAGGATATCTACTTCTTAGAGGTTAATACTGTTCCTGGGATGACTCAAATGAGCCTTATTCCCCAACAGGTAGTAGCAGCTGGGATTGATATTAAAGATCTTATTTCTAATACATTATATTGCTAGTCGGTGACATTTTCTGAAGTGATAAATATTGCGCAGCAGAGGTTGCCATATGCAGAGAGAGAGGCAAAATCTATTGCAATTAGACTCCTACAAGATATTGAGGGAGTAACTAATTATGCCCATATTATAGAGCCAGAAAGGGTTGTTTTGCATCCCGATAAGTTTTTGAATTGCTTTATTGAATTAGAGAAGGGAAGACCTTTGCAGTATGTCTTGGGTTATGAGTGGTTTTATGGACTAAAATTTAATGTTAGTGAGGGTGTCTTAATACCAAGACCAGAGAGTGAGGAGCTTATAAGAATGGTTGTTTCTGACTGGTCTAAAACTAGAGAGCAGGAGCAGGGGCTAAATGTTTTAGATGTGTGTACAGGAAGCGGCTGTTTAGCTTGGGCTTTGGCACACGGACTAAAAGATAAGATTAACTCTGTAGTTGGGTGTGATTTATCAAACGAAGCCTTAAAAATTGCTCAAAATCAATTCTCTACAATTGGAGCCGAGGGGTTTTTTATTGAACGACCAACTTTTGTGAAACAAGATGTTTTATCAAATGATTTTGCATTGAATATTGGGGTACATTTTACAGATAAACTGGATATAATAATTAGCAATCCTCCGTATGTTTGTGAGAGTGAAAGGGAGTTTATGAGACCAAATGTTCTAGAGTTTGAACCAGAGATGGCACTTTTTGTTCCCGATACAGATCCCCTTATTTTTTATGAGAAAATATCTTTAGCAGCTAAAGTGCTCTTAAAATCTAATGGGATGCTATATTTTGAGATAAATGAGAGATTTGGATGTGATTGTAAAAAAATGTTAGCTAAAAATGGATGGGATAACATTAATGTAATCAAGGATATAAATGGCAAGGATAGATTTGTGTCTGCAAAATTGGGTGAAAAAAGTTAGAGATTGTAATTGTATTTTTAAAAATTAATTCTACATTTGCATATATGAATAAGAGAAATTTAAATATACGTTTTTGGTGGTGGCAAACAGAGATTACTTGTGAGCTAAAGCGTGTATTATAATATACTGATTACAACCAATTTGGTAATTAGAGATTTAAAAGCCCGATGCTCACAAAGTATCGGGCTTTTTTTTATCGGGATAATAAAAAAACTATTTATAAATCATAAAATTTACACAAAATGAAAACTACAAAAAAATTTACGCTTCCTGAATCAGAGATTCCAAAACAATGGTATAATATTATGGCTGATTTGCCAACAGAGCCTCAACCGCTACTTCATCCTGCTACTCGTGAACCTCTAAAGAAGGAGGAGATGGAGATGATTTTTGCAAAAGAGCTTGTTGAGCAGGAGTACTCAAAAGAGAGATTTATTGATATTCCAGAGGAGGTTCGTACAATTTTTAAGATTTACAGACCAACTCCTTTGGTACGTGCAAGTGGCTTGGAAAAGGCTTTAGATACACCTGCTAAGATATATTTTAAGAATGAGAGTGTTAGTCCGGTTGGTTCTCATAAGTTAAACTCGGCTGTTGCTCAGGCGTACTATAATAAAGTACAGGGAATTGAGAATGTTACAACTGAAACTGGTGCGGGACAATGGGGTTCGGCTATGAGTATTGCTTGTAAACATTTTGGATTAGACTTAAATGTATTTATGGTTAAGAATAGCTACAACGCTAAGCCATATAGAAAGTTGGTTATGGGTGCTTATGGTGGAAAGGTTCACGCTTCTCCATCTGAACTAACTGAGTTTGGAAAGAATGTACTTGCAACAGATCCTAATAATCAAGGTAGTTTAGGTATAGCTATTTCTGAGGCATTAGAGATGGCAATGAAGACCCCAAATTGTAAATATACTCTTGGTAGCGTGTTGAATCACGTAATTTTACACCAAACAATTATTGGGTTAGAGGCAGAAAAACAGATGGAAATGGCGGGTGATTATCCCGATAAAGTTATAGCTTGTTTTGGCGGTGGATCAAATTTTGGAGGTATTGCTTACCCATTTTTAAGACATAATTTGTCGGGAAAAACAGATACTAAATTTATTGCAGCTGAGCCAGAGGCTTGTCCAAAACTTAGCAAAGGAAAGATGGAGTATGATTTTGGTGACACCGCAGGAATGACTCCTTTAATCCCGATGTACACTCTTGGTCACGATTTTCAACCTGATCAGATTCACGCAGCTGGGCTTAGGTATCACGGTGGCGGACAAATTGCTAGCCAGTTAAAGCAAGATGGTTTAATTGAGTCTTGTGCAGTTTCGCAGGATGAGGTGTTAAAAGCGGGTCTGTTATTCTCTCAAGCTGAGGGTATTATTCCAGCACCAGAATCTTGTCACGCAATAGCTCTTACAATTAGAGAGGCGTTAAAGGCTAAGGAGGCTGGTAAAGAGGAGGTTATTCTGTTTAATCTATCGGGTCACGGATTATTAGATCTTGCGGCTTATGAGTCTGTATTGTAGTTTTTTTTGATACATAACTTTAAAAATAGGGCTCTCTTGTGTTTAATTCAAGAGAGCCTATTTTATAATATTATAGATTCTATCTATTCGGTAAGTCCGTATCCATCATTTTGAGGGTTGAATATCCACTTAGGATTTTCGCCTTCAGGAGTGAAAATACCAAAAGTGTAATTTTTATGATTTTTAATTGCGTCAGGGATAGTTCCGCTAAGGTTGTTGCCATCTACCCTAAAGTTTTTCAGTTCTGGGATATTACCAATCTCAGCTGGGATATTACCAGAGAGTTGATTGTTATAAAGATCTAGACGTGTTAGTTTAGTTAAGTTTCCAATCTCCGCAGGAATAGAACCAGATAGCTGATTTCTATAAAGACGTAACCCAGTAAGGTTTGTTAATTTTCCAATCTCCACAGGAATTGTTCCAGTTAACATATTCCCACCACAGCTCAAGTAGTCTAAATTGGTTAAATTTCCAATCTCTGCAGGAATTGAACCTGTTAGCTGATTTATAGAAAGATTTAACCAAGTTAGGTTTGTTAATTTTCCAACCTCTGCAGGAATTGAACCAGATAGTTGATTATTCTCAAGACTTAACTGAGTTAGGTTTGTTAATTTTTCAATCTCCGCAGGGATTGTTCCAGCAAGTTGATTAACACTAAGATAAAGAGATGTTAGATTAGTTAAATTTCCAATCTCCTTAGGGATTGTTCCAGAAAGTTGATTAGTATAAAGGTAAAGAGTCGTTAGATTAGTTAAATTTCCAATCTCAGCTGGGATATTACCAGAGAGTTGATTGTTATAAAGATCTAGACGTGTTAGTTTAGTTAAGTTTCCAATCTCCTTAGGGATTGTTCCAATCAGATTATTTTTATGTAACTTAATTTCAGTCACCCTACCATAACTATCCGTAGCTATACCGTGCCACTCACTAAGAGGAGCATTTTCATTACCCCACTTGGTGTTGTCTGTCCAATTCTCCCCCCCAGTGGCATTATATAGAGCCATTAGAGCCGCTTTGTCAGCTTTTACTTGGTCATTATCTTCTAAATCAAATCCATACCCATCATTTTGAGGGTTGAATATCCAGTTTTCAGTTCCATAATTTTTATGGTTTTTAATTTCGTCTGGGATAGTTCCGTTAAGGTTGTTGCCATCTACCCTAAAGTTTTCCAGTTCTGGGATATTACCAATCTCAGCTGGGAGATTACCAGTAAGTTGATTGTTATAAAGATATATATCTGTTAGTTTAGTTAACTTTCCAATCTCCGTAGGGATTAAACCTGTTAATAGATTATTTCTAAAACTCAAATTTGTTAGCTTAGTTAACTTTCCAATCTCTATAGGAATTGAGCCAGAAAGATTGTTATTATAGAGATATAGACTTTGCAGGTTTGTTAACTCCCCAATCTCTATAGGAATTGAGCCAGATAACTGGTTGCTACCTAAATTCAAAGTAGTTAAGTTAGTTAGCTTTCCAATCTCAATAGGAATTGAACCGATAATCTTATTTTTAGTCAAGCTTAACAGAGTTAGGCTACTTAAATTCCCAATCTCTATAGGAATAGTTCCAGAAAGATTATTTACTATTAAATCCAACTCTGTTACCGAACCACTACTATTCACCGTAACCCCAAACCATTCACCAATAGGTTTCTCACTACCCCAGTTTGTGTTATCTGTCCAGCTATCTCCATTAGTTGCATTATAAAAAGCCATAAGTATATCTCTTTCGCTGAAAGATTCTACCACAGTTATCATACAATCGTCGGTATATCCTCCATCCACAGTAGTGACAGTAATAGTAGCACTCTGCCCAGCAGTAGCTCCAGAGGCAATATTAATCTCCCCACCCTCAGATACAGTCACCACAGCCGAATTACTACTGCCCCATGTAACATTTTTATTCTCTGCATTCTTAGGGGTTATAGTATATCCAATAGTTCTAGGTGTAGTCTCCTCTAAACTAATACTAAGTGTGTTTATGTCTAGCTTTATACCCTCTACAGCAGCAGGAACGGTAACCGTAATCTCACAATTAGCTGTTTTCTTGTTCTCTACAGTAGTTACAGTAATAGTAGCGTTCCCTTCCTTAATAGCAGTTACTTTACCGCTATTATCTACTGTAGCCACCTCTTTATTACTACTGCTCCAAGTAACCTCTTTGTTGTCTGCCTCCTCTGGATATACAGTAGCTTTAAGGGTATGAGTATCCCCTTCGTTCATCTCAAGAGAAGTTTGATCAAGACTTACAGATTCTACTCCATTAGGATTAATTACCGTAATCTCACAATTAGCTGTTTTCTTGTTCTCTACAGTAGTTACAGTAATAGTAGCGTTCCCTTCCTTAATAGCAGTTACTTTACCGCTATTATCTACTGTAGCCACCTCTTTATTACTACTGCTCCAAGTAACCTCCTTGTTATCTACCTCCTTTGGATATACAGTAGCTGTAAGCGTATGAGTGTCACCCTCATTCATCTCAAGAGAAGTTTTATCAAGTTTTACAGATTCTACGACTATTGGAGGCCATACAGTAACCTGACATTGGTCTACTTTTCCCCCATCCTGAGTTTTTACAAAGATTCTTGTATAACCTTCACTAACCCCCGTCACTTTGCCTTTATCATCTACAGTTGCAATCTTTTCATCTTCACTCCACCATATAAGGTTCTTATTAGGCGCATCCGTAGGATCTATTATAGCCTCAAGAGTGTGACTCTTACCAGCATTAATATATATAAGATCCTCAGTAATATCAACACTCTTAATAAGAGTCTCAATAGGGTCATTCACAGTAGTAATAGCCTTAAACGGCTCCGATTCCTTATCAGAGGCTGATGTAGTTAATCTATTAGCAGAGGCATTAACAATATTTGTAGTAAGAATAATATCTTCAACGGTAGTTCCATATGTAGTCCAACCAAGAGATCCAGAATATCTCACCTTAGTTGCCAACTCCATATTTTCAATAGGACAACCTCTAAAAACATATATTCCGCTAATATTCTCCACTCTAGGAAGTTTTACACTCTTTAGATTTGGGAGATTCATTATTGCGTATTCCCCAATCTCCGTTATATTTGTAGCTTCAATAGCTGTTAAATGTTCATTATAATCAAAAGCATTACGATATATCTCTGTAACACTATTAGGGATAATAAAACTAGTAGCTGTATTGCTCCTAAAATATGCCACCAAACTTGTTTTATCTACGCTATATATAATCCCGTCCTCTATGATAAAATAATCGGGATTAAGAATAATTTCCTCAAGGTTTAAGCAATTAACAAAGTAATTTTGCTTTGCTTCAAAATAGGAAACATTAGGAATAGATAACCAAATAAGAGCTGGAGTATCAAAGGGATAGTTTAAAGTTCTAATCATAGGCGCAGATACCCTAATTTTAGGGATTAATTTATCATCTTTCTCTAAATATCCCAATACCTCAGGAACATTAGGGAAAATAAGAGTAATTACCTCGTGAGTATTCTCCTTTTTCACACTCTTTAGTGCAGCATTAATACCATTAAGGAAATCGCTGTCATTTCCATTGTCATCAGCAATTGTCCAAGTATCCCCCTCTGGGTAATTAGTGGCTGTAAAATCTGCAGCAAACCACTCCGCACCCTCAGTTACAATTGTAGCCTTAACGCTTGCGGTAAGCTCACCCATAGTTGCAGTAATATTAGCAACACCTTTCTTCTTAGCGGTAACTATACCCTCATTTACTTCTGCAATACTCTCATCGCTAGAGCTCCATACTACCCCTTCAACCACAGCAGCAGAAGGTTTCGCTTTAACGGTAAGAGTTCTAGTATCTCCCTCTTGCAGTTCAAAATCATTACTAGGGTCTATCTCAATACTTATCGCCGCTACTCCCCCCACTGTTACCTCTACTTGGTCCTTAAGCTCGCCAATAGTAGCTGTAATAGTAGCTTTACCTTGATTTTTAGCAAGTACAAAACCCTCACTATCTACAGTTGCAATATTTTCATCGCTAGATGTCCAGGTAGCAATAGTATCAGTTGCGTTCTCTGGTAGCACCTTAGCCGAAAGTTGTTTTCCACCTCCCATAGTTAAAGAGAAATTTCCCTCTGGGTGTATCTTAACAGATGTAGGTTTAATAGGCGTTACCGTCACCTTTACAAAAGTATATAGCCCATTATGAGTAGTAGCAGTAATCTCTGCCTCACCCACTTGTAGCGCTATAACCTTACCATCCACAACTGTTGCTATATGTGTGTTATTAGATTCCCAAGTAACAGTTTTATCAGTAGTATTCTCAGGTAGCACAGTAGCTACAATTGTAGTAGAGTCGCCAATAGTTAATTCAAAATCTTCACTAAGATCAAGAGTAATGTCCTGAGCTTCAATATTTCCAGAAGGTTTAGCTGTAACAGTTACATTAATTTTAGCCATTATTCCGTTACTAGCTTTAGCAGATATTGTAGCCTCTCCTGGAGCGATTGCCTTAACGATACCATTTTCTACCGTAGCCACGCTAGGGCTAGTAGAGCTCCAAGTTATCTCAGGGTCAGTAGCGTTAGTAGGAGTTACTTTAGCTGTTAAAGTTTTTGTTTGCCCCTCTGTTAAGGAGAAATCTCCTTGAGGAGAGATCGTTACGTTTGTTACCTCAATTACATCAGGTTCATCTGGCCCACAAGCCGTTATAATAGCCGCAAAGCAGCACATTATAAGTAATAAAGTTTTTCTCATTGTAATCATAATTTATATTTTTAAAATAGAGTACGTATTGTATATGCAAAGTAATGAGATATAAAAATTTAAAGCAAAGAAATCACCTAAGGAATTCCTTAGTTTTATCTAAGGATTTCCTTAGTTGAAATCTCTTTATGGAATGAGTAAATTTGTTTAAGCCAGTAGAATTAAACGTTTAAATACTTTTTACGATTCAAAAAAGGTAAAAAGAGCCACTGAAGGCGTTATATTTTGTTAATTGTGTCAAAGTTTTGAGATTTTAGTCTCTATTTTCGCCGTGTCAGTATTGACGCAAAATAAAAACCATAACAAAATGAGGCGAGAGAATTTAGAAGAAGAAAGGTTAGTACTAACAGATGAAGAGTTACAGTTAGAGGTAAAGAAACTAGGACGTTACATAGATCCTTTATCAGATTGGGGCTTTAAGAAGATTTTTGGTAGTGAATTAAACAAAGATTTGCTTATAGAGCTACTTAACGTGATAATTGATGATCCTAAGCACCACATCACCTCAATAGAATTTACAAAAAATGAGTATA
This sequence comes from uncultured Muribaculaceae bacterium, assembly GCA_964368585.1. Taxonomy (GTDB): domain Bacteria; phylum Bacteroidota; class Bacteroidia; order Bacteroidales; family UBA932; genus Egerieousia. The sequence goes on along the minus strand of CAYJAK010000005.1, from coordinate 191,087 downwards.
AAGGTTTTGTAAAAAATGATAGAAATGCTATTTTTGATCTTAGTTGTAAGACTGAGAGCGGCGATAGGTTTATAGTAGAGATGCAAAATAGCGCACAGGCCTATTTCTTGGATAGGATGATCTATTACTCAACTTTTCCTATTCAGGAACAGGGCGAGATTGGAAATTGGAACTACCGATTAGAGTCCGTAATAGTTATAGGTATCTTGAATTTTAGGCATAATCGCGATGTTGAGGTGTATGATAAGTTTATATATAGTTATCATATAAGGGAGGATGATACAAGTGAGATGTTCTCTAGAAAACTACGATTCATTTTGGTAGAGCTAGCTGACTTTGATAAGGATATTGATGAGAAGAGTAGTCAGCAAGATAAATGGCTCTATGTATTGAAGAATTTGTCGCGATTAATAGAGCGGCCAGTAGAGCTTAGAAATAAGATTTTTATGCGGTTATTTGAAGTTGCAGAGATGGCCGCATTGAGCAGAGAGGAACAATTAAATTATATAAAAGTTATGCGCACGGAGAATGATATAATAAATCAGATAGACTTTGCTAGGAGCGAAGGGGAACGTGTTGGGATGGAAAAGGGGATTGAAAAGGGGATTGAACAAGGGATGGAGCAGGGAATTGAAAGAGGAAAAATAGTGATTGCTCAATCTATGAAGCAGAATGGAGCTACAATAGAATTTATAGCCACTTGTACTGGTTTGTCTATTGAGCAGATAAATAATTTGGAGTTTTAAGAGATTTTGTTTCTATACAAAACTTCTATTAAATAATTGGCTGTCTAGAGATTATTCAAAAATTCTAGACAGCCTTTATTGCTTTATGAGATTATAGATTCTATTAAAAATTTTATCTACCTGTTACAGTGGTAGTTGTGGCGGTTGTTGCTGCTTGTTTAGAGTGGTCATACATAGCAGAACAAGTTATTGATGGTAAGGCAAATATACCTTTGTATGCTGCATTTAAAAGTACTACAATTTTTTTAGTTTCGCCTTTCTCTAAATCAAAATATGATAGTATGCGGTCGTCACGTATATCTTGATAGCGTAGTTTATCACTCTTGTTTGGTAAACTATTTGCCTCCATACGCATATTGCGAATTTCCCAGCCAGATGGAATAAGATGGGTCAGACTTAGGTTAGTATATTTTCCTAATATGCCAGGGTGTGTTACACTGATAACTGCTATAAAATCTGTCCCTTGCTTAATATCCCTAATATCTATCTCTTTGCCTTGCATATCTAAGTATCTAGCTTTAATAGATAGATTTTGTGCAATTGCATTGGTGGTTGGTTTTGTCGGGATTCCGTGTGATATTACTCGAGCAAAGATTGTACTGTTTCCTCTATTTTCAAAGATTATTTCACCATCTTTCTCTACCAGTGTCGCTGCTTTAACTCTATATATTGGGCGATCTGTGGAGATACTTAGTTTGTTATCTTCTACACCTTGTAAATCAACTTGCATATTTTCTCCCTTTGATGGAATCCAAGGGGCAAGGCTTAACATAGAGAAGGCAATATCTTGTGTACTTAGCCAATCACTAGAACTTAATCTTTCTGAGATATATTTTACAGATTCAGTAGCGATATTATCATCTACTTCAAGGTGACTAGAAGCCATTAATTGTATGGCAACACTGCGCAATTCAGAGCCAAAAGTATAGGTGTATTCTGGTTGGTTTGGCTCCCTTTTTACTGTTGAAATTTGCTGTGCTACATCATCTCTACCCACTAGAGAATAGGCAGACATAAGGAGTGTTGCAGCATCTACACTTAGGTTCTTGCTACCTAATATCCTATTCATTGCACTAAGATTTGGCTTGCCAGTAAGTGCTAGTGTATATAATCTATAGGTTTGCATTACAGTATTATTTGTTGGACTATCCTCCCATCTGTCAGCCAAGCTATTTTGATGTGTTACCCAATTGTCTAGTAGATTTACAGATGATATGTATCCCCTCTTTTGTGCCTCTATTAAAAAGTGACCTGCATAACTTGTCCCCCAATCATTAGCGTTGGATTCTCCTGGCCAATATGCAAAACCACCACTAGAGGTTGTGTATCTGGCAAGTTTGGCTATGGTTGATTTTATTTTTTCATCAATAATAACCTTCTCCTCCTTGTCTATATCGCAGAATTGTTCGGCAAATAGTAGTGGGAATGCGGCGGATACTGTTTGTTCTACACAACTATGGGGATAGCTTTGGAGGTATTTTAATCTGCGATCAAAATCAATAGGGGCAATAGTGGAACTCTCTATCCAAAGTTCATCTGTTCCTTTAGCACCTATCATATTAAATGGTACTTTAACACTCTTACCGGGCTCTACAGTTGCATATTTACTTATCGAGATAGGAGTATTAGGGTTGCGTACACCAATCTCAATCTCATACTCAGATACGTGTTTACCACTTTTTGCATTTACTTTTACCTTTGCTACGCCAATCTTATCAGTTGAACTGAGGCGGTAGAATGCCATTGTACTACCTTCTTCTACCATAACGCTTTGATTATTATTGTCTTTAGTGATAATAGGGCCGTCTGTGCTTACACTTATCTCTACTTTGCCATTAATACTTCCATCTGTAAAGAGAGTGACAGGAAGATCAAATTCCTCACCGATACTTACCATACGAGGGAGTGTTGCAAGTGCCATAAGAGGAGATTTTACTTGTGTAGTCTTCTCTGCAGAACCATACATCTCTTCTTGGCAAGCGACAACCATTGTACGTACCGAACCAATATAGTTAGGTATCATTATCTTATGCTCTTGACTATCTCCGCTCTTTAGTTTGAATGGTCCTAATACTATTGAGACCGGCTCAAAGCGGTTAGCATTTGATGGATCTAGGCTCTTTTGTAGTTCGTCTGAACCTCCAATTCCAAATATGCTCTCTACGCGCCCTCCGTATGCTCCAATAACCTGATTATAAATATCCCAGGTCTTTACTCCAAGAGCTTCACGAGCATAAAAATGGTTGTGTGGTTTTGGGGTGACAAAGTTAGTAAGATCAAGTAAACCATCTTCTACAATTGCTAGGGTGTAGTTCATTGGTTTACCCTCTTTTTCACTTACTTTTATTGTTACCTCTTTTTTAGGTTCTAATCTCTCTGGCATCTCTAGAAGAGGTGTTAATCGTGTCTGTTCATCATTAACTATAATTGGAATAACGCCATACATTCTAATTGGGAGGTTATTTTTGGTTTGGGCGTGAGGCTGCAACATAGTTATGTGAGCATATATATTTGGCGCCATCCCTTTCTCTAGCTCTATGGAATAGTTTGTATAATCTTTTGTAGTCTCTGTCCAATATTGTTTAATTACTTTAGATCCATTCTCTATAGATATAAGAGCGCGGCCACCTTCAGATGATGGGAAGGTGATATTTGCCACCTCTCCAACTTTGTACTCTTCTTTCTCAACCTCAATGTTGAGCATTGATGCTGCAGATGCGTCGCTTGACGATTTTGATGTGTAACCAGGCCAATCTATTTTTACTGTTGCACTTGTGGTGTGCTTGCTGGTCTTGTCACTTGCTACTATTAAATAACGTCCCCAATCTGGTTGCCTTATAATAAAATCTATCGCCCCCTTGCCATTAGAGAGTGTTATATCGCCCTGTTTAATTAGGTTATTAGAGTATGAATTAATATAACGAGCTAAATTTTCTTGGCTCTTCTCCCACCACCATCTCCAATCTACTTTGTATATTTTATAACTTACCATACGATTGCCGGTAGTAAGATCGCCTGTTTCACTAAGTGATACTAGCTCTATTTTATGGTTCTTGTCTGTCTCTAATACTCCATATTTATCCCCTTCAGGTATTTTGATACCTAAATAACTTTGATAAGGACTATAATCTATAGAAGAGATAGCAGTGCTAAAATCGCCGCCAGCTTCAAATACTCTTGTCCTAACCTGCATTGTAAGCATACCAGGGGCAGTGTTAGTTTTTGTTAACTCTTTACTGAATTTTACCTCTCCATTGCTATTTAGTTTGCTCTCCACTATTGCAAATTCATTTGATGTGTAGCTAATGGCTTTATTATCAAAATTATACTCTTTATAACCGTTGAAGGTTGTTCTCCTAGCATATAGTTTTCCATCTATTTTACTCACAAGACCAGAGGCTGGAGCTCCGTGTAACCATCTAGAAATCAATGTTCCACTTACTGTGGCATCTTTTGATTTAATTATAGATTGGTTATATTTAGTCTCTATTTTTAATCTATTAGGCTTTACAGTCTCTATTTTTAGATTTTTACTGAATGTTGATCCTCCTATCGTGATGCGTGCCTCCCAATTACCTGTAGATGCCGATATATCTGTCGGGATAGAAAACATAAAAAGGTGACTATTACTTTGCTTCCCGATATTTTGTATTTGTTTTGCAGCAGTTTGCCCCAATGCATTGAATAGCTCCAGCATAACAGGGTGCCCTTCTGGCAAGCTTTTTTCACTGTCTTCTAGTATAAAAGAGAGATGAATATTATCTCCAGGTCTCCAGACACCTCTCTCTCCATAGATGAACCCTTTTAACCCTTGCTGAGTTATGCTTCCGTCTACATTAAAGTTACTCATCATTAATGCTTGACCATCACCTAGTAATAGATATCCCATTTCGTTACCCTTCTTTACCGAGAGTAGATAGGGCTTTGAATCTGTATCTATCTTTACAAAACCATCTTTATTGGTACTACCTTTGGCAATCACCTGTTCCTGCATATTATATAGAGTTACGTCTGCATCAGATATGGATTCTACTGTGCGTAGATCTGTAACATTTACTATTGTTTGATTTGTATATCCTGATTTTGCTATTATCCCAAGGTTAGAGGCAAAGATGTTGCGAGAGGTAAATCTACTCTCGCTATAATAAGCCTTTTTAGTTGGGTCGTTTCTTTCGTTCCAATAGCCGTAGCCTCCTAAGCCACCATATTGACTACCGCCATACTCTTGGTCGTAATATGCAGTTTCGCCTTGAGATATCTCATCATCTACTATTATTTCATTATTGGATAAATTAATGCCTGGATAGACCGCGTGTTGCATACCAAAAGTAAGTTCAACACGATAAAGCGAATTTGGATCAACAGAGATTAATTTCTCTAAATCAATTGAGAAGGTATTCCATTTATGAATGTCTAGGCTCTTGTCTGTATCTAAGGAGATTGTTTTTTTCAAGATGAGTCTCCCCGCCTGACGTAAACGGTAATTGCCGCTGAATGAGTTGTTATCGCGAATAAAAGCCATAATATTATTCTCAAATATCTTAATAACTCTAACCTGCACTCCATTTAAACTGATAGCTCGGAAGGGGAGGGTTAATCCATCAGAATCAGGTAGGATAGAGCCGTTTCCAATAAACTCTACCGCTGGCTTTGCCTCTTCAAGTGTTGTCTCGATAAGCTGTGTAGATGGCAATCTCTTTCCTTGAGCATTTATTATATTCTGATGAAGGGTGATTTTTGTATCTCCTACTACAGCTTTTCTTGGGTATATTTTTATTGAGTTATTAAATATCTCGCTTTCAAATGCAATACCTGTGTTTATCTTAATTAATCCATCTAAATTTTGTGTGGGATCTAGTTGATCCGAAAAGTAAACCTCGATTACTTGGTTAGGCAGAGCACTAACTTTATAACTATGTACTTGAAAAGTATTAATACTAGCCACCTCTACCTCGGCACTTGCATCCTCTTCTATCTCATTGCTATCTGCTCGCAGTGAAGCTCGTACAATGGAGCTGAGTTCTGTACGGTTAATATCCTTAATAGTAAAGGAGAATTTTCGCCCATCGCTACTCTCCTCCCAGATAACCTCTTTGACTTTATCATCTTGCACTACATTTAGCTTAGGCTCTCCCTGTTTACTGATAAAAACATCTGAAAATTCTATATTTCCTTTGATGTAATTTAGTGTTGCGTCATCTGTGTTATAAGGCTGTGGGCTATCTAGTTGTATTCTAGCCTTAAGTGGTATGGTTCTGAAATTGAAGATAAAATCTTTTGCATCTACACTTTTAGAGATAGCTCCCATATCCACCTTTACATCATATTTTGTGTTAGATTTTAATGGTACACTTGGCTCAAAGGTAAGCGTGCGATCGTCCACCCATTTGGCTTTACCTTTTATAGATGGAGATATTGAAAGAATGTTGTTTGCGTCTATCTCAACTCCATTAGATAATAGTGTTGCTTGTGCAAAGCGCACTACAATGTTTGATTGACGCGAGATATATCCAGAAGTAAATGCACTTACCATAGGATTATACTCCACGTTTTGTCCTATTTCAATAGTTTCCTCTTTTGATTCACATCCTGCGAAAAAGAGTAGAAATAGAGCTAAAATAAATGTTAATCGATTCATATCTTTATTAATTTTAGGTTTTTTGCTTATATGTTATTTTGTTTATATAGTTAGTTAAGAGTTGTTGGTTTTCTGAATGGTTCTATAACAATCTCAATATATGTAGATTGAGTGTTGCCGTTGTTGTCAGTAAAGCTAATCCTATGTTTACCGCTTTCTGGGCTTAGTTCCATCTCGTGCAAGTCTGATGTTTGACCCAGATATTCACCATTTAGATGCCAAAATATAATCGCTTTAGGATCTCTATGAGCTAGGCGAACCACAATTGGCTGACGCTTGCCATCGAGACCTATTGGCAGAAATAATTTTGCATTTGCTTGGGGATAGATAATTTCCATTGAGGAGATATTATCTTTTATTGCTTGAGGGTGTAATTTAGGGAGCTTTTGGTAAAGAGGGTTAATGCGTGAGTAGTAACTCTCCATTGTAGGGGGGAGTGTAAACCAGGCTGTATGAACCATCTTATCTGTAGGATAACAGTGTGAATCAACACGCATAGATTTTGTTTCATCTAGATGAACGAGATGATGGTATGGGCACAGCTCTCCTTTGATAGATGCGAGTGGAGCAACAATTGTATCTGTAGGGCATATTGCAGATGCCTTATATCCCGATATACTACATACAGATAGATAATCCATATTTCCAAGGGGCTCTTCTATCCATTGGGATGGGGGTAGAGTGCGAAATATATCAAACATAATAGGTGCAGCAGCTCTTCCTCCAACAATTCCGGGCTTCCCTTCACCATCTGCATTACCAACCCATACAGCTACTAGATACTCGGAGGTAACTCCTAAGGACCAAGCATCGCGAAACCCAAAACTGGTACCTGTTTTCCACGCAATATTGTTGTGTGAAGCAAACTGAGTCCAACCTTGCTCCTCCTCTGGGCGAACAACTTCTGTCATAGCTTGAAAAGTGGAGTATAGCGCTCCTGCTGAGAAAATTACAGGGTGCGCTGTTAGCTCACTATTCTGATGCAATTTATCAGAGGTAAGTAATTTTGCAGAGTTATACTCATCTTTTCTATACTTATTACCACTCTTATTGAAGGTGTTGATAGTGCGGACCATAGCGGCATAAACACTTGCAAATTCAAAGAGAGTTGCTTCGGCTCCGCCAAGAATAAGCGAGAGTCCGTAGTGATTTGCAGATTTATTAATAGTGCGAAGATCTGTTTTTTGCAAAAGGTCTAAGAATTTTCCTATATCATAACTCATAAGCAATCTTACAGCGGGAATGTTGAGCGAACGACTTAGAGCTTGATCTGCAGGCACTGCTCCGTCAAAAGTTCTAGTAAAATTTTGTGGCGCAAAGTTACTATAATACGTGGGAACGTCTGCTACTAATTGCTCAGGCAAGATTATCCCCTCGTCAATTGCAGCCGCATAGAGTAAAGGTTTGAGAAGGCTTCCTGTACTACGACGTGATTGAATAATATCTACGTGATTCTGATGCCAATTACCGTTGATTGGAGATGTGTTGCCAACATACGCTTGTACCTCTCCACTTGGAATGTGTAACACTATAGCTGCGGCATTATTGATGTCTAAGCGACTCAATAATTTGTGGTGGTTAGCAATGATATTTGTTACTCTTAGTTGTTTTGATTTATCAATGGTTGTGTGGTATCTCTTGCCTTGGCCCTGTTTGATTAGCTTGGTTAGCAGGTGTGGTGCATATTGTGGAATGGGGAATGGATGTTGGGGAATAGGCTCTTCTAGCGCAAGTGTTAGATTTAATTGGTCAATGATCCCCTGTTCTTCCATCTTGACAAGTAATCTATTTCTCTTTTCTAGTAACATATCTCTGTTGCGAGCCATATGTACCAGGCCTGGAGCATTAGGGAGTATTGCAAGCATAGCCGCCTCTGCCCACGAAAGAGAGTTTGCCGAGCGACCAAAATATCGCCAAGCAGCCGCTTCTAATCCTACAATGTTCCCTCCAAATGGAGCGTGAGAAGCGTAGAGCCGCAGTATTTCATCTTTGGAATATGTGCACTCAAGGCGTAATGCACGTATAGATTCCAACAATTTATTACCCAGTGTTCGATTAGCTGGCCTAATCATACGCATAAGTTGCATAGTAATAGTGCTACCTCCGCTAACGACACTCTTTGCCTCTAGATTTTGTGCGAGAGCACGTCCAATTGCCAGCAAATCTACTCCAGGATGGTTATAGAAACGCTTATCTTCATAGGCAATGAGAGCTGCTATATATTTGTCGGGAATAGTATCTATATTTGGAAAGCGCCACTGTTCATCTTCAGCTACGTGTGCTCCAAGTAGATTGCCTTGATTGTCGTAAATCACGGTAGAATAGGAGGCTTCAAAGAGGGGCTTGGGTAGGCATAAAGCAAAAGCTATCGATAGTAGGAGAAGGATAACTCCAACTATCAATAGCTTTAATTTTATAGACCTCTTTCTTATCATAAGTGTTTTTAAGCTATTAAAAATAACACTTTTTTTGTTCTAAGAGATATTAGAATTGTTATTTTGATCTTTTATCTTTGAATTACGCATACGCTTGCGCGATTCAAGGAAATTATCAGTGCGTATAACATTCTTCATCTCCGCCTCAGTATGCTTTTCGTGGTAATGTCTCTCACCAGCATTACGATACCTTGAATATATAAAGTAGTAGTATCCAGCACCTCCAAGAGAGAGCAACCAATCATATTCTACATTAATAAAGAGCGAGACTACATAGCATAAGGCTCCAACAAGTAGTGAAACAAAAAGTAATTTAGGTTTATTAATAGGTATACTTCCCATTGTCTCTTTTGTACGAGCATTAACGGCTGTGTAGTGAAGTAAGTTTTTCTCACCTTTTGTCTGTTGGTAACTATACAACCAAACTGGGAAGTATGCAGAGAGCCAACGTTCTCCTTTTACCTCAATACTATCGTTCTCCCATTTAACACCACGATCATATTGCGTGATTGTATCATTAGCCTTAAAGCGTGCAATATCGCGAGCCTGTTTCTCTACAAGAGGTCGAAGCTGCTCAATATTTACATCTCTTTTTTCTGAACGGAACCCTTTTAGATAATTTGCATTCCATTTTAAAGAGTTTTCAACATCAAATGGCATCACTGCATTAATTACATTATTTGTTTCGCTCTTAGATTTTGTATCCAACTTATCGGAGCTGCCCTCTATGCTTAAATCATTGATATTAAGATCAAATTGGCGCTCTACTGTATAGGCATCTGCATCATAATATGTAGTTCGTTGCTTATTTTTTCCAGTACCAGTAGTTACAGTGTATCTGTCTGTCTCTATCTCTCCTTCACCACTCATAGAGGCTCCTACCTTCATATCTATTGTCATATATGGTAGATAGACTCCAAAGATATTATCTGAAGAGAACTCTCTCTTAAATTTAGGGTGAGCAAAAAACTTTCTACCACCAACAAAGGCATCTAACGCCGCTTTACCTTCTTCTTTAGTGATTGCAAAAGGTAATACCATATCTGGAACGGCTCCATTAGGGATTTGTTCATTGATAGATAGTGTGTTACGGCACCAATGGCAGCGAGCTTGCATACTCTCTTCTGTATTGATTACAACCTCTGCTGCGCAGCTTTGGCATTTAAGAGTTATAACAGATTCTACCCCATCTTGTATATCATCTGCACCTGATCCAATGTGCGTTCCATCCAAATCATCAATACTAGCATTCACAAGATCAAAAGTCTCTATCTTTTGATTAGCTCTACAAAAGCGACACTGTAATACTCCCTTTTCTATGCTATATGCAATATCTGTAGCGCCGCAAGTTGAACATTTATCCTGTCCATCTTTAGCATCACCAGCGGTATTAATAACAGTTTTATTTACTCCTTCTATAGGTTGTTGATCTGTATTCATAGTTTTTAATTTTATCGGGATGAATTTATAATCCTAGTAATTTTGCTTTTGCTGCAGCAAACTCCTCTTGTGAAATCACTCCCATATCTGCCAAGTTTTTGAGTTTAGCTAGTTTCTCATAAGGATCTTCAGCAGGCGCTTGTTGCTGTGTAGGCGCTTGTTGCTGTGCAGGTGCTTGTTGTTGTGGTACTTGTTGCTGTAATCCGCCCATTGCTCCTCCAACGGCTCCCATGCCCATACCCATAAATCCCATATTCATAGCACCGCCACCACTTGGATTCTCACCAGCTGCTTGGAAGCCTCGTGCAACCGCTTGTTGCATAAATGAATTACCACGAGCTCCAGAGAGTGCATCAGCTTTTTTAACATCGCTAAGAAGTTTCTTAGTGTCTTCATCGTACTCTATGGCTGCTAATGCGCACTTTACAATCTCAAGTCCACGACTTGATTTCCATTGATAGCCCTCTTCTACAGCAGCAGAAAGACTTTGAGCAAACCCTATCTGATCTGCTTGTATGCGTGTGATACGATTTCCTTTGCTAGGATCGTTTGTGTACATTGAAAATGCGGCAGACAAAGAACCTACTACCTCTGTGAACAGTTGCTCTCCTGCAGGATTGTCAAAATCTGCAAAGTCAAAAATTCCACCAGATGTAAATACATCTATAGGCACAAACTGCTTAACAAATAGGATTGGGTCTGTGATTCTAAGGCTATACATTCCTCTAGTTACAGCTCCTACTTGTGCCCCTAGATAGGCGTCATCCCAGTAGATCTCTGATTGAGTTCCAAAGCGATTGCCTGGGATCTCTTTTAGATTTACATAATAGACTGATTGGTGAGATCCAGGTTGCCCTCCATATTTGAATCTCTCCCAAGATTGAGTAATAAGTGAACTAACAAGTCCATCACCTGAGAAGATTGATTTTGCATTAGGATCGCTGCTATTAAATGTGTATCCACCAGGCTCTGCAACAAATCCTGTAATACCTCCTTGATCCATAATGATAAGAGCTGTACCCTCTGGAACTAAGATAGTACTTCCATTAGATATGATGTTACTAGAGCTAGATGTGTTACTACCACGTCCTGCGTTTTGCTCTTGTTTAACTGCAGGAAATAGTGCTGCTGTTGCTGGTACGCCTTGCATAGGCATTAAATAATCTTTCCATTGATCTGCGAACATTCCACCAATGGAGCCGCTGAATGCTTTTAAAAGTCCCATAATTTTATATTTTTTTGTTAAAGTTGTTAGTCATTTGCGATTACGACAATATAGTCATCTTTCGTAAAACTAATTTTTTCTCCCTTATTTGGATTTAAACTGATAAACTGTTCTATTCCCTCTTGTTTTTTATAGCCAATCGCGACCTCCCCCTTTAGACTTGCTATCTCCGTGATAGTGTAAAAATCAATTGGTTCACCAAGGGTAAGATATCCAAGAGCAGGTCTCATATATATTTCAGAGCCATCACTATGTAGCAATTCTCCAAATATTTCGGATAATTTACGATTCTCAGAAATTTGTGTCAAGGCAAGATTCACAATATTTGTACCCACTACTAGATCGTTTACTTGTGCAACCTTAGCCAGTTTCTGATTTGTAGAATTTTTAATCTCGCTAGTTATATTTATTACCCTATTTGATTTTCTAGCTATGTCTCGTAAATGAATAAGCTTAAGCAGAGTAGCAGCATCTGAATCCTCTTGCTGACAATCATCATTGCTTAAAAGTAATACTTGATTAATTTTATCATTAACTAAATAATTTAGATTCTTTCTATCATTAGTGTCACAAGAATTCATCTCTACTTTGATATTACTAAATTTACTAGCAATTGATATGTACTCTTGAGGTATCTCTTTGTCGGCGACGATAATTGTAGAGCCTTTTGTAAAGGAGTTATTTAGTTCTTGCAATATTTGCAGAAGCATACTGTTTACTCCAAGAATAAGTAAATTATCAACAGGTTTTTTAGGATAAGATTCGTTAGGTAAATAACTCTTTATCTCAATTGGCTCACTCCTTGGAGGTGAAAGTTTGGATACTCCATCATCTTCTGCAAGGAGAATAAATTGATCATTCGCTGTAATTACCTCATCTCTATCAGGGTTTAGCATCACTTTTCCATCTCTTATAATTCCTATTGCAACAGATTTCTCTAATCTCAGTGCTATACTGCTAAAACTACTACCTATAGCATCTGGGAAAGATTCAAGATAGAGTTCATCTCCATCAAAATCAAAAAGTTCTATAAGTACATTTGATAATCCCGATTGCCTACAAGTTTGAGCAATTATTCTCGCGATAATATCGTTGATAAGCAATAATTCAGCATTGCCCTCTCCAGCAATGATTGCTGCCTCTAGATTAAGCTCGTCATTTATAGTAGCAACAATGTGTGGTTTTGAACCGATGAATGATGTGTCGTTGAATATAGTATTGATAGCAAGAATAGATTTAATAATGGTAAAATCGTCTTGAGAATTGATAATGATACTTTTTGCCGCTGTAACAGCGCACTTGTTAAGCATTACAGTATCGGTTATATTACCTGTTCTACAAATAATACGTGTGCCATTTCGCTGGGGTATCATTTGAGAGATAGCAGCCTCTATCTCCTCTTTATCATCTGGTGTAAGTATTACAATACAGGCATCTTTTTGATTTTGATTTGCTGTTATTAACTCCGTTATAAAGGTATAAATGCCATCGTTGAAGCCGAGAATGAGAGTATGTCCCTTTTCTAATACAGAAGAATTACCTTTTTTTAGTGCGCTAAAGCGCTCCTCAAAACCTGTAGTGATAATACCGATAAGAATACTAGTTACAAAGAGTCCACAGAGCGTCACTATGCACATAAGTATAACAAAAGGAGTATCCGTTGTCTCTGTACCACTAATTGTTCCTGCATCTATAGTGTGCATAATACTTATCCATATATTTTCTCCCATTGTCCCACTTCCAACAAGAGCAGCGATAGCTCCAGCAATGATAATTACTAGAGTCGTTACAATGAAAAGGATTCCTACTAATGCGATTGTTCCTCTTGACATTAAGTTATCAAATCGATACCTTAGTATGTCGTTGATACTGTTTTTTTTCATACGTTCAAAATTTTTCTAAGAAGTTAATAGGTTTATTACTATAATACAAAATAATGGAATAAAGAGTAAACTTTCAAGTAATTTATCTAAGGAATTCCTTAGATATAACTAAGGATTTCCTTAGTTTGGGTAGATTTTTAAAATGGGTAGATATGTTTTAGCGAAGTAATATTTAAACGTTTAAATACTTTTTACGATTTTTGAATCGTAAAAAGAGCTTCTTGATGCCTTTAATTTTGTTAATTGTGTCAAAGATTTGGTTTTGTAATCTCTATTTTCGCAGTGTCAATTTTGACGCAAAATAAAAATTATAATAAAATGAGGAGAGGGCATTTAGTAGAAGATGGATTAATACTTACAGAAGAGGAGTTACAATCAGAGGTAAAGAAACTAGGACGTTACATAGATCCGTTATCGGATTGGGGCTTTAAGAAAATTTTTGGTAGTGAATTGAGCAAAGAATTGCTAATAGAGCTACTTAATGTAATAATTGATGATGAAGATAATAGGATAGTCAGCTTAGAATACTCAAAAAATGAGTATAAAAGTTTGGTAAAAAATAGTAGAAATGCTATTTTTGATGTAAGTTGCAGAACAGGAAAAGGCGAGAGGTTTATAATTGAGATTCAGAAACATAGCCAAGAGTTTTTTACAGATAGATTGCTCTATTACTCAACGTTTCCTATTCAGGAGCAGGGTAAAATTGGCGATTGGAACTTTGAGTTATGCCCAGTGATAATGGTTGGGATCTTGAATTTTGAGTATAATAATATTGAAAATGATAGGTTTATTTATAAGTATGATGTCAAGGAGCATATAAATGAAAGTATCTTAACCAAGAATCTGCGCTTTATCTTGGTAGAGTTGGCAAAATTTGACAAAGAGATAGATGAAAGGAGCAGTAAGAGGGATAAATGGCTCTATGTGTTGAAAAATTTATCGCGATTATTAGATAAGCCAGAGGCGTTGCAAGATAGGGTTTTTGAAAAGTTATTTCAGATAGCCGAGGTTGCAGCAATGGAAAGAGACGAACAATTAAACTATATAAAAGTTATGACAACAGAGAATGATATACGTAATCAGTTAGCTTATGCTAAGAAGATGGCTATTAAAGAGGGTTTGGCTGAGGGTAGAGCAAAAGGGTTTGAGCAAGGAATTGAGCAAGGAATTGAGCAGGGAATTGAGCAGGGAATCGAACAAGGAAAAACAGAAGTTGCCTTATCTCTTAAACAAAAAGGTGTAGATATAGAGATTATTGTTGCTTGTACAGGCTTGTCAGTTGATCAGATTAGTAATCTTTAGGCTCATTAGTAAAGTGGTATCTTGCGTTAATGAGTATTAATGGTATGATAATTACCCTCTTTCTTCGCCAAAGTGCAAAAAAAGAGGGTAATTCATTTTTTTGTTAACGCTTTTTATGGAAATATTCGAAATAGAGTTTCGCAAATTTCTCTATTTTGCTCCCTTTGCTTTATCTACTAAATGCTCAAAAATAGCAAGGAAAAAATCATCTCCTGAATTTACAAATCCCTCTGGGTGAAATTGTACACCAAGTACTAGATCATTTCTGGTCATCTCAATGGCCTCTACTATTCCATCAGCAGAGCGTGCAGAGATTTTGAATCCAGGAGCAAGATCTTTAATTGCCTGATGGTGGTAGCTGTTTACGTAAGTTTTACTAACTCCAAGTAGTTGATATAGAAGCGAATTTGAGTCTATTGTGATAGAGTGTGTGCCATAATCTCTAGGCGCTTTTTGATTATGTTTGATATAACTCTCCTTATTTTGGGATGGAAAATCTTGGTACAGAGTTCCCCCAAATGCTACGTTCATAATTTGCAAACCTCTGCATATACCCAGTACTGGAAGTCCTTTATTAACAGCCATTTTTATTAACTTATAGTCAAACTCATCTCTTATTGGCACAATTTCGCCTTGCGCACGAATAGGTTCTTCTCCGTAGTATGAAGGGCAAATATCCTCTCCTCCAGTCATAACAATCGCGTCCACAGTATTTAGTATTATAGCAATCTCCTCTTCGCTAGTTGTCATTGGTATAACTAATGGAACTCCCCCTGCACGTTTAATAGAATTAATATATGTAATTGGTGCTGAAGCCGATGTCTCATAAGTGGTTGCAGATATTCCTATGACAGGTTTGTTAGCCACCTTTTTAGGGATGTTTATCTCTGGTTTAATGCCTAAATCTTGACTATAAGCATTAGTGAATTGTATTAGCAATGCAAAAACGGCAACAATAAAAATGTAAAACTTATTCATAATTGATATATTTTAAGGTATTATTCTATCTCCTCCACCCACCGATGGTCTCCTCTTCTCCATAATTGAACTCAACAACAAAGCCCTTAACCTTTGTGCCTCGTTTATTGAAATTGAATTTAATTGGAAATGTGTGTCCATCGCTACGGAAGCTATATTCCGCTCCATTTTTATGGGTAAGTTTGTTTTTAAACTTTTTCTTCCCGATAGTTATGTATAAATCTCCCCCCTCAAGTGTGATTTGAGCATCTCCAAAAAGCTCATCTTTTTTGTATATGCCAACAAAAGATTCTGGTTCTAAGAGAGCAGGTTTTTTATCGGGAGTATTCTCTTTAGATTTAGCAATAGCCTCCAGTTCTCTCTCTTTAGCCCCATCAAACCATAATTTAAAAGAGTTCTTACTATAATCTGTAAGAGAGGCTAGAAAAGAGGAGTTATTTAGATTCTTACCATCTCTATTAGCGATCAAAAGATCAATAGCTCTATTCATAATTGCGTAGCGAGGAGAAGAGCTAGCTTCACTATTAACTAGAATAACCCCACTAAAATCTATCTCAGGAACAAAAAAGCAGAGTGCTGTCATTCCCCAAGTTGTGCCTGTGTGAAAATAAACTCTATATCTATTATTTTGCTCCACAAACCAGCAATTTGCGTAAGATGTTGTTCTAGTGCCTGTATGCGAAGTTATTGTAATCCCTTTATGCAAATCTCTCATAGCCTTTTCACTCATAATGCGTACAGTGTCAATAGTTCCATTGCTATTACCTAAAGCTGCCCATCCGTTGTTTTTATGCATAGTAGCATATTTTGTCATATCGGAAACGTTAGATATAATGCTACCAGCTGGGCCAATTACCGTAAGCCAATGTTGTGCTTGCTCATCTCCGTAGAGAGGCATAACTTTTACTCGGCCACTCTTAAAAGAGTAGTCGTGAGGAGTAGCAACGTTTCTAGCTGTAGCATATCCTTCTGCATTCATAGAGGTGCTGTTCATACCTAATGGTTCAAATATCCTCTCTCTAAGATTCTCCTCCCAACTCTTTCCTGTAATCTCCTCTATAATCTTCTCGGCTATAATAAACGTAATATTGTTATATTGGTAATCTCCTCTAAAGCTATACTTTGGTTTAAGTAGGTGGAACATCTTATATACATCATCTCTATCGTAACCCAAATTAGGGATATATGTTCCAACTTGGCCACCTAATCCAGTACGGTGAGTCATAACATCTTTTACTTGCATATTTGCAGTAACCCAAGGGTCATACATCTTAAAATCTGGAAGGATGTTTGCTACTGTATCTTCCCAACTTAATTTACCCTCATCAATTAAATCGGCAATTAGCGTAGCTGTAAATGACTTAGATACCGATCCGATGTGAAATAGAGTATTCTTGTCAATTGGTGCCCCAGGCGTGTTAACAACCCCAACGTAGCCTCCAGTAGTAATCTCTCTATCTGTTGCGGGAACGCCCATTAATCCAAGTCCATCTGTAGGTCTATACTCCTTTGTCCCGTACCCTTTTTCAAGAATAGTCTCATCTCCAATAGCGAAAGCCGCAGCTAAGCCTGGTAACTGCCACTCTTCCATAACCTTATTAATATATTTATCAATCTCTTGGATTATTACTGCCTGATTGCTGTCTAGAGCAAAAGAGTCATTTTTAGCACTAGATTGTTGGGGAAAAACAATAAGTGTCGCGATAATAGCTATTAAAAAGGTTATTCTTCTCATATCAAAAATAATTAGTGCTGAATCTGCTAAATGCAAATTTATAATTTAAAAAATAAAAAAAAGAGTTTGCTCCAAAAATATTTTGAAATAAAACTCTAACAAAATCACCTTGTTGTTTAACTAAAAAAGGGAGACCAACACTTGTTAGCCTCCCTCTCGCATTGCTTAAATATGCTTTGGAAATGTTTTTAAGACTCTTATATATCTATTCTAATGAAATTTCCTGTTGAATCAAAATCTAATTCTAGATTATTGTTTAGTTCTACATCAAAGCCTGTATTACTCTTTTCAATCTCAGTAACTAAGTACTCTGGATATGTAGTTGTAACGTATGTGCTTATCTTTTCTGGAATAATTGCTGTTGGAACACTAGATGAAGAACAATCTACTGATTCCCAATTCCCACTTTTTGAAAATTCAACTGTACAACCATTCTTTAATAGAACTTTATATTCTGAATCAAAAAGCTCTTTATCTGATTCTATCGCGATAATGTCGCTTTTGCTAAAGTGTTGTTCAATAAATGATTGTGCAGTAGCTGGAAGTTGATCAAAAGTTATAGGCATATCCTCTTTTTCACAAGATGTAAATGCTACGGCTAAAAGTAAAATTGTAAATAATTTTTTCATAATAATAATTTTTTAACGTTGTTTTAATTTGTTGTTCAATATTTATGATGCAAAAGTATTGCTGAATTCTGAAAAGAATCTGAAATGTTTTAACTTTGCTAATAAATTGAAAAATATTTATGGCAAAAATTAAAAAAGCTTGGTTTTGTAGCTCTTGTGGAAATGAGAGCGCAAAGTGGATGGGCAAATGTGCTGCTTGTGGCGAGTGGAATACTATGGTTGAGGAGATCGTAAGTAAGGGTGTTGAGAGTAGCGTAACCTCTAGAAACTTCTCCTTATTAAACAATGTAAATTCAAAACCAGTTCCTTTAACTCAAATTGAAACAGAGGGAGAGAGTAGAATAATATTAAGTAGAGGATTAGATTCTCAACAGCTTTCAGAGCTAGATAAGGTATTAGGAGGGGGAATAGTTCGTGGATCAATAGTTTTAATAGGAGGGGAGCCAGGTATTGGAAAATCTACTTTATCTATTCAGATCCCACTTTTATGTCCAAATTTAAAGACTCTATATGTTTCGGGAGAGGAGAGTGTGAGACAAATAAAATTGAGAGCGCAGAGATTGGGGGGAGAGCACGATAATTGTTTAATATTAGCCGAGACTCTTTTAGAAAGTATATTAGATAGAGCAAAAGAGACTAATCCCGATATATTAATCGTAGATTCTATTCAGACAATATACTCTCAAAATATAGAGTCATCCGCAGGTAGTGTGTCGCAGGTTAGGGAGTGTGCAGCCTCTTTATTAAGATATGCTAAAGAGACCAATACTCCTGTTATCTTAATTGGCCATATAACTAAAGAGGGAGCTTTGGCTGGACCTAAAGTGCTAGAACATATAGTTGATGTAGTACTTCAATTTGAAGGTGATACTAGACACGCTTACAGAATATTAAGAGGTGTTAAGAATAGGTTTGGTTCAACAGCAGAATTGGCAGTCTATCAAATGACGGATTCTGGAATGAAAGAGATAATTAATCCATCAGAGATGTTTATTCCAATGCACGGAGAGAATCTTAGTGGTATAGCAGTTGCCTCTATGTTAGATGGGAATAGACCATTTTTAATTGAGATTCAATCTTTAGTGAGTACTGCAGCTTATGGAACTCCTCAACGCTCTGCAACAGGTTTTGATGTAAGGAGGTTAAATATGCTCTTGGCTGTATTAGAAAAACGTGTGGGCTTTAAATTGTCTCAAAAAGATGTCTTTTTAAATGTAGCAGGCGGATTAAAAGTTAATGACCCCGCTTGCGATTTAGCAATCATTGCTGCAATTCTATCATCCAATTTTGATATGCCAATCTCTAGTAGAATTGCTTTTGCTGCTGAGGTGGGATTAAGTGGAGAGATTAGACCTGTTAGTCAAGTTGAGAAGAGGATTACAGAGAGTGCTAGATTAGGATTTGAAAAGATCTTTATCTCATCGTTCAGTAAAGTTTCAGATGATTTATTTAAATCAAATGATAAGAGTATCGAGATAATAAAGATTGCAAATGTGCCTCAGTTGGTAAATGCAATTAAGTAGGTGGTGGTGTGATAGGTCGGAAATGAAAGTAGGAGAAAACGACTAACTTTCGTCTCCTCCTACTCGATTGAAAAATTCTAGGTTTAGGAGAATGATCCCCTAAAGAGTATACTATCTCTGTTGCCAGAAAAGCTTAATATTAGTCTCGTCTCCGCCCATATTATCTTTTGCGTTTTGATAATTATCCAAGTTTGTACGCTGAATAACAGCTGGATATTTTAATCTTCTAGGCATTTCATCTCCCTCTGCAATGCCAGGGCCTGTAGGAATTACTGGGTATCCTGTTCTATTATATTCAAACCATTGTTGGTAGTCGCAGAAGAAAAGAGCATAGAATTTCTGAGTCATAATCTGCTCAAATGTGCCATCATATTTTGCATAAGTGTTGTCAAAATAATTTTCTGGCAGCGTTGTTCCAACCTGCTCAGCAGCAGCTTTTACCCCTTTTTGGTAAGCTAGCTCTGCATCTGCAGTGATTATACCCTTTTGAGCCAACTCTGCTTTTATAAACTCAACCTCTGCGTAGCTCATTAATACTAAATCCATTGGAGCCTTGCAAAAATCTTGATTTCCAGAAGAGGCTGAGTGTTGAGGCATAATTTCATATCCATTCATCATACCAACATACCCTTTATCTCCATTTTCAAGTGTTGTTTGGTTTGCAAAGACAGCTCTACGTGGATCTTCCCAGTTGTTTAAATGGTCTATAAAGAATTCAGAATAAACAGCATATAGAGTAAAATCAGCAGGGCGAGTAAGTGGAGGTAGTTCAGGTGCTATTCCCGATATAGATAACAATGCAGCATCCTCATTTGATTCAAACATTGGGTATTTATCGGGATTATCAAACATATTTTTTAATTCAGCTTTGGCATTAAATTCTGGAACATCCAATACTCTTAAAAGTACCCTTGCTCTAAGTGAGTTTGTGAATTTCTGCCACAGTTCTATTGAGGCTCCACCACTCTTAGTTGTTCCATAAAGCATCTCTCCACTAGAGCTATAAAGTAACCCTACAGACGTATCATATTTTGAATTAGCCTCATCAAGGAGTGCAATTATATTATGGTACACCTCTTTTTGAGTGTCGAATTTTGGAGTGTATATCCCCTCTTCTCCTTTACACGCTTCACTCATAGGAATATCACCAAAAATATCTACAAGATTGTGATATAAAAGGGACTTTAATGTTGTTGCAACAGCAAAGTAGTTATTCTTATATATATCCTCTAAATCTTGCGACCTCTTTATAATCTCCTCTATGTTTGTTAATGTAGTGTAATATGTGTTCCAAGTGCCATCACCAGCAGCATCGCTAATGATCCACCAGCCATATCCACTTGGATTACTTGTAGATACAATAACCTGCATTGTTGGAAATGTGAAGCTTCTATATCTATTCCAATTGTATGTGGCAATATCGTATAGAATAGGATTGATAAATGTGCTAGGATTTGCATCTTGTAGCTTTGTTGGATCTGAATTAAGTTCGTCAAATGATCCGCAACTGCTAATACTTAGTGTTGTTAGTGTTAGTAAAGTTAAAGCGCAGCTTTTTATCTGTGTTTTTATATTTTTGAATATCATAATTATATCTTTTTAGAGATTGTTTATACAATTGTTTAGAATGATAGATTTAAATTTACTCCAAATGTTCTTGCAGAAGGGAGTGTTCCAATCTCAAGGCCAGTTGTTAATGAGTTTCCGCTCAATGTTGATAGCTCAGGGTCATAGATTGGGAAATCTGTCCAACAGAAAAGATTGCGGCCATACACTCCAATTGAAGCTCCTGTTAAGAAACCAATTTTATTTGTTAATCGAGATGGTAGAGAGTACGATAGTGTTACCTCTCTAAGTTTTAAGAATGATGCATCAAATGTGTTAGCCTCTACGTTGTTCATTCTATAGTATTGCTTGTTATATGCCTCAACTGTTACAAGTTTTGTATTAGGGCTGTATGTACCATCGCCATTGTCAACAACGCCTGGTGCTACCATATATACGCCTTCAAGAGGAGTTAACCCCTGCTCAGCTATTCTAGGATCATCTACGCTTATGTAGTAGTCAGTACCTGGTAGACGTCCATTCAATGTATGTGATAATTTACCCTGCTCTGTCATTTTGTGATGGGTGTGAGAGTAGATGTTTCCTCCCATTTGGCCATCTAACTGAATATCTAATCTTAGACCTTTGTAACTTAACGATGTCATAAAACCACCTTTCCACGCAGGATAAGCATTTGCTACAAACTCCATCTCCGATTTTACAACAGGTAATCCATTTGACCCAATAATAATCTCGCCATCTTCTGAACGATCAAACTTGTAGCCCCATATATCTCCAATGCTACCACCTACACTACCAATAATAGATGCTGAACCTAATGATGTTATTAGCTGATTCTCATCTACACCCTCGGCTAGTGATAGAATTTTGTTGTCATTCTTAGACCAGGTAAATCCAACATCCCATCTAAAATCCTTCTTCTCAATAGCGGTAATATTAGCATATATCTCAACACCGCTATTCCTTACATTACCAGAGTTAATGATTGCACTTGTATATCCAATAGTTGGATCCATAGGTGCTTGTAGTATTTGATTCTTAGTTTCATTATAGTAGTAAGATAAATCTAAGCTAACTCTTCCATCAAACATCCTTAAATCTAAACCAGCCTCGTAATTTGTAGACATCTCTGGTTTAAAATCTGCGTTATAAAGAGTTTTATCTAGAACTGTTGATCCAGGGAACTCAGTAGAGCCCAAATATGGCGATGTATTATATGGTTGAGTATCATTACCCACCTGAGCAAAAGAGGCTCTAGCCTTTAGCATCGTGATAAACTTAGGTAGAGTAACCATTTGATCTATAAGAGCACTCACTCCAATTGATGGGTAAAAGAATGAACGATTCTGAGAAGGTAGTGTAGATGACCAATCGTTTCTACCAGTTATATCCACAAAAAGTTTATCCTTATATCCCCAATTCAAAGTAAAATAGAGACTATTTACGGCTTTCTTGCTAATTGTGTTTACCGTGTATGGATTAGAGATTCCATTAGCAAGGTTATATACGCCTGGATTAATTAACCCTGTAACAGATGCAGAGAGAGCATCATAGTTTTGATACATTATATTTCCTCCAACAGACCCAGTAAAATCTAGTCCAAAATCCCAATGATTTTCATAAGTTAATAAAAAGTCGCTATTTACCTCATAATCAAATATGTTTTGTTTTCTGAAATAGCCTTGGCTATAAACTTTATCGCTTATTGGTCTATGTTGCTCTCTATTATCTATTGTTAACTGAAAACCAGATCTCATCATAAAGTTCCAGTGGTCGTTGATGTTTACTTTTGCGCTCAACATAGATACGTTGCTATGTTTGTCAGAAGGATTTTCTGCCTCATTCAAAATCAAGTAAGGATTACCAATATATGAACTATATGGTTGAAGCTGTCTTAATCCCTCTTCTCCATAGAACCACATAGGCTCTAACCACTCCAGATTAACATTTGGATTTTGGAATATCAAGAAATAGGCAATAGAGTTACTATTGTATCCCAAAGCTGGTAGATTATCAGTAGATCTGTTATAATATGATGTTTTTAAATTAAGCTCTATTGCATTTGATACCTTGTGGTTTGCTGATACAGAAGCAGAAATTCTGTCATAACCAGAGTTTGGCAACATCATTTCGTTATTTGTATAAGAGATTGATGCTCTCACCGCCCCCTTTTCATAATTATTTGTAAACGCAACAGTATTTGTGAGATTATAACCAGTTCTGTAAAAATCTTTTCTATTGTCGGGATAAGCAATCCAAGGTGTTGCCTCTGTTGCTCTCTTTTGTGTTACAGGGTCGAACTGGTAATAGTTCACCTCTGAATTGAATCTAGGCCCGTATGCGCTACTTGTTCCACTTGTGCTAGAGTATGTTCCATTTGGATCAGCTCCATAAGAGTAGTAATTTACCCCTTCATAGATTGAACCCGCTTTTCCTACGTAAGAAGGGAGACCTTGCCCAAACTCGTATTGAAAATCTGGCCAATGCATTACATTATCCATACTCATATTAGAACTAAATGTTACACCTATTCCTTTTTTTGACTCTTTCCCAGATTTAGAGGTGATAAGTACAACACCATTTGCTGCACGAGTTCCATATAGAGCAGTTGCACTTGCCCCTTTTAAAATTTGTATACTCTCGATATCGTTTGGATTAATATCACTAAACCCGTTACCATAGTCTATTGGTAGCCCAGCATCGCCTCCTGCTCCGTATGCTGCCCCTGAATTTGTTAAAGGGCTAGATAGGGGAACTCCATCTAAAATAACGAGTGCTCCGTTTCCAGTATGGTTTAGAGAGACATTTCCTCTAAGAGAAATTTGAGTTGATAACCCCCCCGCAGATGAGATACTTGCACCAGCAACCTTTCCAGTTAGAGACGATGACCAGTTTGCTGGATTAGACTTTATAATGTCATCCCCTTTTACAGTCTGTGTTGCATATCCTAATCTTTTCTCCTCTCTCTTTATACCTAAGGCAGTTACAACTATCTCGTCTAAGACTAAATTATCCTCTTCTAGCACCACGTTTATAGTTTGTTGACCACTATATGTAACGCTTTTATCTTTAAAACCAATCATCTCAAAATAGATAATGCTCTCATTTTCTGATAGAGACTGTTTTGTCTGGAGTCTATATCCTCCATCAAGATTGCTAGTTGCATTGGATATTGATCCATTTAATTTATAATAAATTGTTACGCCACTTAAAGGCTCTCCATTAATATCAGAGATTTTACCTGTAATAATAGATTGGGCACTAAGATTAAATGTGCTTAATAATAGAAGCGCCAAAATCAAGAATGATTTTTTGAAATTGTTTTTTTTATACATAAGATTTTATTAATAGTTTTTATGATTCAAGGTATGTGTCGGTTTAAATCTGCGCAAAACTACTTTTGAATTGTTACAATTTCGTTTAGAAAATTTGTATAAAAAGTTAAAAAAATATTGCTTTTCACGCCCAAAAATTTAACAATAAGTTAATGGGTAAATTGGCGCTGCACGTATGTATAATAGTTAATATTGCAGAAAATTTTAATCTTATGAAATATCTATTTTTATTTTTAGCAGCAATTATCTGCTTTGCTTGTACAGAAGGTACAAAATCCAATAACAATGGCGAAACTATAGCCATTAAAGGTAAAATATCTTGTAATGGCGCTCCACTTTCTGATGTTCTTATTACAGATGGATACACTTTTGCCAAGAGTAATCAAAAAGGAGAGTATAGCTTAAAAGGCTCAAAAGATGCTCAATATGTATCTGTTGTAACTCCTGCAGGATATACAACTGATTATCGCGATGGTGTCCCTAATTTTTATATTGAGGTCTCATCAAGTATAGAAAGCTATGATTTTGATCTAATTGAGTGGGGAAGTTCTGACTCTTATGCTCTAATTACTATTGGTGATATTCAATATGCAAATCAAGAACATTTAGATAGATTCTCAGATGAAGTTTATCCCGATATAAAAAAATATGTTGAAGAGAAGTATTTAATAAATGGGGTAAAGCCAGTATTGATTACCCTAGGCGATATTACGTGGGATAATTTTAAATTGTATAAGGAGTATGTTGAGTTAATATCTACAATGCCAGCTCCATTTTACCCAGTTATAGGAAATCACGATTATGATCAATATACTCAGGGAGATAATGGGGCAGCACACGTTTACAATCACTTTTTTGGCCCAACATACTATGCATTTAATTTAGGAAAAGATTATTATATAGTTCTAGATAATATAGTTTATGATACTCAAAAAAAATATGAGGTAACGATAGATACAACTCAACAAAATTGGGTAAAAGAGTACTTAAAGAGCGTGCCAAAAGGGTCTAACGTCTATTTATGTATGCACTCGCCAGTTAAAGTAGGAAGTAGCACAATAGATAAAAAATTCCCAGAGTGGATTGGAATCTTTGATGAATATGAATTGTCAATCATATCTGGACACACACATCTATTATTCAATAAAGAGACGATTCCTGGTGTTTTTGAACACAATGTGGGGGCAGCTTGTGGAAGTTGGTGGACATCAGATATAGGAAGAGATGGCGCGCCTATTGGATATCAAATATTTGAATCATCTAACAATCAGCCAGCAGAGTGGAGATATAAGAGCGTAGGATATGATGATGATTTTCAAATTAAACTTTATGGTGCAGGAGAGGTAGAATCTCAACCCAACTCAGTAGTAGCATATATTTGGGCAGTAGATAATGATTGGAACATTAAAGGCTGGTTTGATAATGTTGAGGTAAAGGCTGTTAGAGATACATTAACTAATCCAGACTATGAAGCTTACCTCAAAGAGACTGGAGAAGATGTGGGAAGTTACAAGAAACCAGCTCTAATGGATTCATACTTTGTCTTTGAAGTGCCAACAGGAGCCCCTAAAACATTTAGAATAGAGGCTATCGATAAATTTGGCAATAAATATGAAGAGGCGTTAGAACTATAGCCTATCCCAAAATATACTTTTGAACAACCTCCGGAAAGTGTGTCATCTCTAATTTAGCAATTTTAGAGGCTACATTTTCTGGAGTGTCTGTTTTATCTACATTGCATTTTGCTTGAAAGAGAATTTTTCCGTTGTCGTATTTTTCATCCACTAAATGAATAGTAATCCCACTTTCACACTCTCCAGCAGCCACTACAGCCTCGTGAACAAAGTGACCATACATCCCTTTTCCTCCATATTTAGGCAGGAGTGCTGGGTGTATATTTATAATTTTATCGCGATAATTTTCTACAAGTATCTCGGGAATTTTTAAAAGATATCCAGCTAAAATGATATAATCAATATCTAGCTCTTTTAAAATTGTTAAGATTTTATCTGATTGAAGTTCACTTTTGGAGAGAACTAATGATTTAATATTCAGGTTTTCTGCCCTCTTTAAGACATATGCATCAGGCTTATTACAAATTATAATAGATGTTGTAATTAACTCTTGCTCTCTAAAGAAATTTACAAGGTTTTCTGCATTACTACCGCTTCCTGAGGCGAAAATTGCTACTTTATTCATAACTATACATTTAAGGAGCCACAAAGATAACTGTTTTATTTTTAAAAAATTTGTTTACCTTTGCACTTCGTTACACTTTGAAAACTTTATACAAAAATTTATATTATTAACTAATTTTTATTGTTATCATGGCAGATATTACTTCTAAAGTTAAAGAGATCATCGTTGATAAGTTAGGCGTTGATGCAGCAGAGGTTACACCAGAGGCTAACTTTACTAAAGACTTAGGCGCTGATTCACTTGACACTGTTGAACTTATTATGGAATTTGAGAAAGCATTTGAAATCACTATTCCAGATGAGGAAGCTGAGAAAATCGCAACAGTTGGTGATGCTATCTCTTACATTGAGGCTAACCAAAAATAATAGCAAACATTTATGGAATTAAGAAGAGTTGTAGTAACAGGTTTGGGTACAATTAACCCACTTGGAAACAACGTTGAAGAGTATTTTAATAATCTTAACAACGGAGTAAGTGGAGCAGCACCTATAACTTTGTTTGATGCTTCGCTTTTTAAGACTAAATTTGCTTGTGAGGTAAAAAATTATAATCCTGCAGATTTTGGAATAGATAGAAAAGAGGCGCGAAAACTTGATAGATTTTGTCAGTTTGCAATGATTGCATCTGATCAAGCTGTTGAGGATAGTGCTATGAATCTTGAGTCTATAGACAAAGGAAGAGTTGGGGTTATTATTGGTTCGGGTATAGGTGGAATTGAAACACTAACTCAAGAAATAATGGGTTATAGCGAAGGCGGAAACGTTCCTCGCTTTAACCCTTTTCTTATTCCCAAAATGATTCCAGATATTGCTGCTGGCTTAGTCTCTATAAAATATGGTTTTATGGGGCCTAACTACGCAACTGTATCTGCTTGTGCATCTGCATCTCACGCAATGTCTAATTCGTTTGATCTAATTCGTTTAGGTAAAGCGGATATGATTGTTACAGGTGGCGCAGAGGCTGGAATTACTATACCAAGTGTTGGAGGATTTAATTCAGCTCAAGCTCTATCAACAAACAATGATGAAGCATCAACTGCAAGTAGACCATTCGATCAAACTCGCGATGGTTTTGTAATGGGAGAAGGTGCTGGAATCTTTGTGTTTGAGGAGTATGAGCACGCAAAGGCACGTGGTGCAAAAATTTACGCAGAAGTTGTTGGATCGGCAATGACAGCCGATGCTCATCATATTACGGCCCCACATCCAGAAGGATTAGGAGCTACGCAGGTTATGAAACTTGCACTAGCTGATGCAGGATTAAACCCTGAAGATGTTGATTATATTAATGTTCACGGAACATCAACTCCTCTAGGAGATATAGCAGAATTAAAAGCTATTAAAAATGTTTTTGGAGAGCACGCGTACAATCTTAATATCAGCTCAACAAAATCAATGACAGGTCATCTCTTAGGAGCTGCTGGAGCAATTGAGGCACTAGCTTGTTTAAATGCTCTACAGAACAACATTGTTCCTCCTACAATCAATTTTAAAGTAGAGGATCCAGAGATTGATTACAAATTGAACCTCACGTTAAATAAAGCGCAAGAGAGAGAGGTAAATGTAGCCTTAAACAATACATTTGGTTTTGGCGGACATAACTCTTGTATAGTCTTTAAGAAAGTTAAGTAATTAAGAGGTTAATCTCTTAGAGAGCTATAAAGTATTTATAATACTACAGAAATAAAAAAAGAGGCCTTCTTGATTCAATTCAAGGGGGCCTCTTTTTAGACTCTAATGTTATTGGAAGTTTATAATACTATTGAATCTCTTCTACCTCTCCCTCAAACTCGGCTACAACATCTTTGTTGTTAAAAAGTGTTAATTTACCATTAGAGGCAGAGTATCTATTTACCTCTTTCAGTAGCTTAAAGTAAATATCTTCATTCTCTTGATTAGGACACATCATCATTGTATGGCCAACAATATTAAGAGTTAATGAATCCTTGCCTGCAAAAGCGTAGTTACCCATAAAATTGTTACAAGCACCAGTACCTGCAACTCTTTTATCTGTAGAGCTAAATAGAAGTGTGAAATTTGTTGGGTCAGCAAATAGTGAATCTGCGTTACCTTTTAGTGTTGTTAAGTTCCATTGAGTAGATTCAATTTGTTCTACTGTGTGTGATTTGTTACCCATGCTACAGCTGAAAAGCGTAGCTATGGCCAATCCTGTTAATAGTAATTTGGTCATAATAATATTATTAGTTTTTTTGTTAATTGAGAGTTTTTCTTGTCTAAAATAGGCCGTTTAGTTCTCCATTAATTGCATCTATAACAATGCTAAGGTCTTTTGGGTTCTCTTCAAATTTATGTTCATCTACATTTATGATTAATTTCTTTCCTGCGTCGTAGCCAGTGATCCAATTTTCATAACGATCATTTAGCCCCTTTAAATAATCTAATCTGATAGATGATTCGTACTCTCTACCTCTCTTTTGAATCTGGTTTACAAGGTTTGGGATAGAAGATCTTAAATAGATAAGCAAATCTGGCGGTTTTACTAGTGAGAGCATAATCTCAAAGAGGGATTTATAGTTTTCAAAATCTCTGGTTGACATTAAACCCATTGAGTGTAGATTGGGTGCAAATATACGGGCATCTTCAAAAATAGTTCTATCTTGAATAATAACATCATTGCTATTTTGGATATCAACAATTCCTTCAAATCTTTTATTTAGAAAATAGATCTGTAGATTAAAAGACCAACGTTGCATATCATTGTAAAAATCAGACAAGTATGGGTTGTCATCAACATCTTCATATTTTGGTAACCAACCGTAGCTATTGGCTAAAAGCCTTGTGAGTGTGGTTTTGCCGCTTCCAATATTTCCCGCTATTGCTATATGCATAAGTTTATATTTTTAATAGTACAAAAATAAAACTAATTATTATAAGATTCTTAGTATTTTTGCATTTCGTTTAATTTTATAGAGAATTTATTTTTATGATACAGGTTAAAACATTTTATGTGAACGACTTAAGAGAGTGTTGTTATGTTGTTTATGATCAAACAAAAGAGTGTGTAATTATTGATCCAGGTATTCAAACAGAATCTGAACAGAATAGGATAAGCAAATTTATCGAGACAAATGAGCTAAAACCTGTAAAATTACTCAATACTCATGGTCATTTTGATCATATTATGGGTAATGCATTTGTAGTAAAGAGCTGGAACATACCAACATATATTCATCAAGAAGATAAAGGCCAATTAGAGAGAGCTGAGCAGTATTGTCAGATGTTTGGATATACAATTGAGCAACCGCCACTAGATACTATTGATTTAGTAGATGGTGAGGACGTAACTTTTGGAGAGAGCAAATTGGCTATCATTCATACTCCGGGTCATACTAGAGGGGGTGTTTGTTTTTATTCTGCTCCCGATCATATAATCTTTACAGGAGATTCGTTATTTGCAGGAAGTATAGGTCGTACAGATCTGCCAGGAGGTGACTATGATGCACTTATGGATAGTTTGCTAAACAAGGTTTGTATTTTACATCCCGATACCGTAGTCTACCCTGGGCACGGGCCAGAAACATCTATAGGTGTAGAGTTAAGGACAAATCCATTCTTAAGAAATGAGTAATGGTTAGAATTTTGAGATTTTTTCCATTTTTGATGTGGGCGATTATTGTTGGTTGTTCGGGAGCTCAAACAAATCGATCTAACCAGTCTGTATCTGTTGTAGAGAGTGGAATTGCAAGTTTTAATATAGATCATCACGTTGAGGTTCCATTTATGCCAGCAGAGATTACATTTGCTGGCGAGAGAGTGCCTATTGAGAATCACGATGTTAGGGAAAGTTTACAGAGAGAACTTCTGATTATCACTTATCAGCACGGAACAACAGCCTATATTATGCAACTGTCGGGAAGATATAAACCAGTGGTTGATACAATATTAAAAGAGGAGGGGCTCCATTCAGATTTCTTTTATATGTGTGTGACTGAAAGTATGTTGCAGCCACTTGTTTCACCAGCAAATGCGCAGGGCTATTGGCAATTCTTAAAGGAGACTGCAAGAGAGTTTGATTTAGAAGTTAGTTCACAAGTAGATGAAAGATATAATTGGGAGAAATCTACTAGGGCAGCAGCAAGATATTTTAAGAAGGCCTACGATAAGTTTGGAACATGGTCATTAGCGGCAGCTTCATATAATATCGGGATGAAAAACATTGCTGATAGAATTGGATATCAGTCGCTTACAAATTATTATGATATGCAATTACCTGCAGAAACGGCTCGGTATTTGTACAGAGCAATAGCATATAAGATTATCTTAAATAACCCTGAAATATATGGTTTTTATATTGCCGAAAATCAAAAGTACAAACCATTGAAATATAGGGTTGTGGAGGTGAATGAGAGCATTAAAAATTGGAGTGATTTTGCTGCAGAGCATAATACTAATTTTAAGATGCTAAAGTTATATAACGAGTGGATTAGATCTAACTCATTAAAAAATAGGAAAAAGAAGAAGTATCAAGTGTGGGTACCTGTTGAAGGGAGCCGAACAGAACTTTAATAAGATATGAATCAGATTGAGGTAAAAGGTGCACGTGAGCACAACCTAAAAGGTGTTGACGTTGTAATTCCTAGAAATAAATTGGTTGTAGTAACGGGGTTAAGTGGTAGTGGAAAATCTTCATTAGCATTTGATACCATCTATGCAGAGGGGCAACGTAGATATATGGAGACGCTCTCGGCCTATGCAAGGCAATTTATCGGGATCCTAGAGAGACCTGCAGTTGAGAGTATATCGGGATTAAGCCCTATTATTGCAATTGAGCAGAAAACAACAGGAAAAAATCCTCGCTCTACAGTTGGTACTATTACCGAAATTTATGATTTCCTGAGATTACTTTATGCTAGAGCGTCGCACGGCTATTCACCAGCTACAGGAAAGGTGATGGTCAAGTATAGTAATGAGCAGATTGTCTCTCTAATTTTGGATGAATATAAAGGTAAGAAATGTATTCTGTTATCACCATTAGTTGTGGGAAGAAAGGGGCACTATAAAGAGCTTTTTGATTCTTTGCTAAAGAAAGGTTATAGACAAGTTAGGGTAGATGGAGAGCTGTATGAAGTTGCTGAGATTAAGCCATTAGATAGATATAAAACTCACTTTATTGAGTTAGTTGTAGATAAACTTATTCCCGATACAGGCGATTATAAAAGAATTTCTGACTCCGTTAATACGGCGTTAGAGCAGGGAAAGGGGAGTTTAGCAATTCTTAATTACGATGAGATTGGTGCACCACTTAGGTTCTTTAGTAAATTTTTGATGTGTCCAGAGAGTGGTCTCTCTTTTCCAGAGCCAGCTCCACACACATTCTCATTTAATTCACCACAAGGAGCTTGCCCTAAGTGCAAAGGGCTAGGGTATATCTCAAGAATAGATCTAAAAAAGATAATCCCAGATACAAATAAATCAATTAGAGATGGCGGCATAGAGCCACTGGGTGTCTCTAAGGATAATAATTGGTTTAGGATTTTGGAGAGTATGGCCAAAGTCTATGAATTTTCCCTCACTGATTCTATAAAAAATCTATCGGAAGAGGTCTTAAATATGATTATTTATGGAACAGATGAGCTCTTTAAGGTTGATTTAGCAGATGGTACACAATTGGCTCCATTTGCTGGAGTTATAGCAAAATTAGAGCAGAATAATAGCGATAAAGAGGAGTTGACAGCAAAGAAAGAGCGCTTTGTAGAGGAGATGGTATGCGATGAGTGTAATGGCACCAGATTAAAGAGGGAGGCACTCTATTTTAGAATTGATAATAAGAATATCGCAGAGGTCTCTGCATTGGGAATAGATACACTTTCTGAGTGGGTAGCAGCATTGCCATCAAAAATGGATAAAAGGCAGAATCTTATCGCTCAAGATATTATTAAAGAGTTAAAAGATAGAGTGGGATTCTTGCAAGCTGTAGGGCTCAACTACCTTTCGCTTGATAGAGCCACAAGATCACTGAGTGGGGGAGAGAGTCAGAGAATTAGATTGGCAACGCAGATTGGGAGTAAGTTGGTTAATGTGCTTTATATATTAGATGAACCAAGTATTGGTTTGCATCAAAGAGATAATAGGAAGTTAATCAATTCATTAAAGAAACTAAGAGACGAGGGCAACTCGGTTATGGTTGTAGAGCACGATGAGGAGATGATCACAGAGGGTGATTGGCTAATTGACTTAGGGCCTGGAGCAGGAGTAAAAGGGGGTAAATTACTATATAATGGAGCTCCCGATGAATTAATGAAGATGCCAATATCAAAAGTAAAGAGTCTGAATAGTTATACAGCAGACTATTTGAGAGGTATCAGAAAAATAGAGATTCCAGAGCAGCGCAGAGGGGGGAATGGTAAATTTTTAGAGTTACGCGGAGCAACAGGTAATAACCTTAAGAGTGTGGATATTAAGATTCCACTAGGCTGTTTGGTTGGAATTAGTGGTGTTAGTGGAAGTGGAAAATCTACTCTTATAAATGAGACACTTATGCCAATTCTAAGCAAGAAATTTTATCGTTCACTGCAGATGCCGCTACCATATAAAGAGATTTTAGGTATTGAAAACTTAGATAAGCTAATTGAAGTAGATCAGGCGCCAATTGGAAAGACTCCACGAAGCAACCCTGCTACATACACAAATGTTTTTACAGATATTCGCAAGCTTTTTGAGAGTACTCCCGATGCTAAGATCAGGGGCTTTAAGGCGAGCAGATTCTCATTTAATGTACGAGGAGGACGATGTGAAAAATGTAGAGGAGCGGGTGTAGAGACTATTGAAATGAACTTTTTACCTAGCGTATATGTGCATTGCAAAGAGTGTAATGGCAAAAGATATAACCCAGAAACATTGGCTGTAAAGTATAAAGGTAAAAGCATTAACGATGTATTGGAGATGACAATCTCAGAGGCTGTAGAGTTCTTTGAACCAGTGCCATCAATAGCTCAGAGGTTAGTTGCATTAAATGATGTGGGATTAGGCTATATTAAATTGGGGCAGCCATCTACAACTCTAAGTGGCGGTGAGTGTCAAAGGGTAAAGTTGGCTACTGAATTGGCAAAGAAGGGGACAGGTAATTCAATCTATATACTAGATGAACCAACAACAGGACTACATATTCAAGATATAAAAGTATTGTTAAATGTTTTGCAACTTATAGTAGATCAAGGAAATACAGTGGTTGTGATTGAGCATAATTTAGATGTGTTAAAATCAGTAGATTATATAATTGATTTAGGCCCAGATGGGGGTGCTGGAGGTGGAGAGATTATCGCAGAGGGTACTCCTGAGCAAATTTCAAATAACCCAGCCTCATTTACTGGAGCCTTTTTAAAAGAAATTATACATCCAGAGTGCTCCCACCAATAAACTCGCGCATTACCGAGGTTGGCGGAATCTCTTTATGTTCATTTGGGTTTAATTCCAAAATATAGGATAAAAATTTAAGTAACCTTAAACTCTCTGCATAAGCAGGTGAATTTGGGGTTATTCTTCTTAATAACGGCTCTGCAAAGTATTTTAGCAGTGGTAACTCATAGATTAGAGCGGAGTTAAACATTACATCTGCATTCTCTTGATATGGGAATATGTATTTATGCTCTCCATCCCTAACACTCTTCCATCTAAGTATTGTCTGCTCTGCAGTTGCGCCTCTAAAGTTATTATCTCTCACCATTCTGCGAATCAATCTGCTATCAGAGGTTGAAATATAGTTATTCTCATCAATAGATAGAGAGGTTAATGCAGATGCATATATATGATATTTACAATTATCATTAACATCTTTTGTTAGGGTAGGGTTGAGTCCGTGAATACCCTCCATAATTAATATATCTCCCTCATTTATCTTTAATTTTGTGCCATCATAGTAGCGCTTTCCATCTGTAAAATTAAATTTAGGAACCTCTACCTCCTCTCCAGCTAACAATCTATTCAGATGAGTATTTAATAGCTCTAGATCCATTGCCCCAAGTGACTCAAAATCATAGTTTCCATTCTCATCTAGTGGGGTCTCCTCTCTATTTACAAAGTAATTATCCATCGCGATAACTATAGGATTTAAACCTAAAACTTTTAAGTGTAAAGTAATTCTCTTTGATGTAGTGGTCTTTCCACTGCTAGAGGGGCCTGCTATAAGTACTAATTTAATTTGATCTCTATTCTCATAAATCTTATCGGCAATTGCTGCATACTTTCTCATATGTAGCACCTCTGCAATTTGGATTACCTCTGAGATATTACCAGATAGTGTTGCGTTATTAATTGTTCCAATCCCCTTTGCTCCAATTATTTCGCACCATTTAGAGTGCTCCATAAATACATCAGCTAGTTTTTGAGCAGGATCATTGTCAGCTAGTTTAAATGGAGGGTAAGATGATGGTATTCTCAGACAGAAACCTGTGTTGAAGGGTATAATATCAAACACATCTAGTAAATTGGTATTAGAGAGCATTGGTCCATAAAATGTATCTCCGTAATTCTCAATGTAATATACAGATATAAAGTGTTTTCCAATGCTTTTAATTAAATTGGCTTTATCAAATTGTTTACGAGATTTAAAAAGCGATATAGCCTCTTGGTTCGTGAGCTTTGTTTTAATTATCGGAATGTTATTACTAATCAGTTTTAACATACTTTGTTTAATTGAATCTATCTCTTGCTCACTTAATTTAATACCAATAGGTTTTTGCTCAGAGTTAGTGGGTCTTTGGGTTAGTTCGCAGTAGATTCCACTAGGGAGTGCATAGTCTATAATTAGTTGATAATCTGGATATATCTCCTCAATGCTCTTTTGTAAAAGAAGAGAGAGTGATCTTATATAGGTTCTTTTTCCGTCGGGATGAGAAATGTCTATAAACTCAATGGAATGTGCCTCTAAGAGCTCATAATCAAGCCCTTTTAATTGATTATCTACAAGTGCTGCTAATGGCGGATATTCACTATTATAGCGTATGTTATTTGATAATTGATTAAGTGTAGAGCGAGGTTCAACCTCATAGAACTCATTTGTATTCTTGCAATAGACTCTAATATTATTCATAACTATCTCTTTTTTAGCCACAATTGAGGATTCTGTTTTGTAGTGCCATTCCAAAGTTCAAAATGTAGGACAGAGGTGTTTTTATCTGCAACTAGACTCCCGATAACTGTTCCTAGCTCTACTCTCTCCCCAACATCTACGTTAACCTCCTCTAACTTAGTATAGAATGTAAAGTAGGTACCGTGTTGAACAAGTACGCACTGATTATAACCAGGTATCGCAATGATTTGTTTTACGAGACCATCAAAAACTGCTCTTACTTGTGCATTTTTTTGAGTTGAAATATTTATTCCATTATTGAAAGGGAGTTTTACACCTTTTAATGTTGGATGGTTGTTCTCTCCAAATTTCTCGATAACAACTCCATTTACAGGCCAAGGAAGCTTTCCTTTATTTGCGCTAAAGCTACCCGTAAGCTTCTCGCTCTCTTGTTGAGATAGAGTAACCTTTGGCTTGGAGGTATCACCTCTCTTCTTAGCCTCTTCACGGGCTCTTCTCTCTCTTTCAAGCCTCTCTTGTTCCTCTTTTATGGCTTGTTGAATTAATCGCTCAACCTCTTTATTAAGCCTCTGAGACTCTTTTTTCTTTTGTGAAAGTTGTTTCTCATACTCTCTCTTTTTACCAGCCAAAGAGCTTACAACGCTATTAGCCAGCCTTTCCTCTTGTTGTAAGAGATCATACTCTTTTTTACGTTCACCCTTCTCTAATATTGTGCTATTTAGCAGCCTTGATGTTTCTGCTCTTTTTAGAAGTAATTCGTTCTTTAACTCTTCAATTTTTTCAGCTTGATTGTTTATGTTTTGAGAGTAGTTTCTTAGGTAGTTCCATCTTCTGTAACCTTGTTCAATAGAGTTGCTTGCTAGAATATACATAAACCAAACCCTAGTATCTCTATTCTTATATGAATTAATTATTAGATGTTTATAGTAGTGGCTTAATGTATCTAACCTATCTTCTAGAGCATTTATCTCTCTATTCTTCTTTTGAATCTCCTGTTCCTGTAGTGAGATTTGTTTATCTAGTTGAGAAATTAGCTCTTTACGGTTAGATATTTTCTTACGAACCAAAATTAGTTCATCCAAAGAGTTCTTGTGCTGTTTTTGCGTTTGAACTATTTGAGTGTCAAGGAATTTAATATCTTTCTCTATCTGAACTATTTTAGCTTTCTGCTCTTCAATCTCTCTATTTTGAGATAGCAAAACAGTAGAGGCAATTATGCCCCAAACAAATGTGAATATAAATATTGTATAGAACTTTATAGAACTCATTTATTCATTTGTCGTTTTCGTTCAGCAATCTTCTCATTAATACCCAAAGTGCTATCTAAGTTTTTAGCCTGATCCCAATATATAAATGCTAGATCATACTCTTTTAACTTAAAAAGAACCTCTGCATAGTGATCTAAAATAACGGCACTCTCCTTTCCTCCATATAACATTGCGTGCTTAAACTGGGCCTTTGCCTCAATAGGTTTGTCAAGTAGGAATAGTATCCAACCAAATGTGTCGAGATATGTAGGATTATCAGGCTCTGCCTCAATGGTTTTTTTACTCATTTGGTAGGCTCTCTTTAGTTTTTTGCCCTCTACAGAGAGGTAATATGCGTAGTTATTTAGTGTTGCAATATTATTTGGATCATACTTTAAAACTTTATTATAGTTTGAGTATGCCTTTGATTTATTCTCTAACTCCGCATAGAGATCTCCGATAACTGAGTATGCAACAACAATACTCGTTGTATCTCTATTATCTAGCGCAATTGTTTTGAACTCCTCATAAACATCAATAGCCTTGCTAAATTGACTCTGTCTAAATAGAGCGTTTCCTAGAAGTTGTATAAAATCTGTATTGCCTGGATATTTAACCAAGGCAGTTTTGCACTCCTCTTCTAGCAACCTCCAATCCTCTGTTTGATATACAAAAAGAATATATTGCAGTAGGGCATTAAGACTCTCTGGGTTGTATGTTGCATTCTTTTTTAGGATTTCTGTACACTTTGTAGGGTCGCCAACTTGACTATAATATCTTGCAGCAACAACCAAAGTGGTTGAATCAGTTGGATTTACCTCCTCAAGTTTAACAATTAAGCTATCAACTCTATTTTTGTATTGTCTAATAAAACTTGCATTCTGGAACATCTCCTTAATGTACTCCTCTTTTGCCTCTGGTTTAATATTTTTACTCTCAAAGAAGGGTTTAATATATTTGAAATATAGATCATTGCTACCAGTAGATTTATATGTTTCTGCTCTACCAATAATTGCTGGAATATATTGACTATCTAATAGAAGAGCCTTTTTGTAATAGTACATAGCCTTAAAACTATCAGCTCTACTAGTATATAAATCTCCAATAACAGCGAGAATATATGGTGATTCTATCTCTTTTGAAGCCTCAATTAGATATTCAAGCCCTTTATCCCACTGTTGTTCAGCTCTATATATATTAAAACGAGTCATAACAAGAGATTCATCTTTACCTGTGATCTCCTCTATTCTATCTATAGTTTGAGCCGCTTTAGCTAGATCTTTTTTTGCAATATATAGGTTGGTTAAGCTGTAGTAACTATCCAATTTTTTTGGATATTTATTTATGAGCTTACTATATAACTCAATACCAGAATCTACCTTTTGAGTTGCCGTATATATTCTACCCAATTTCTCTGAGTACCAGAAATTTGTAGAATCTAATTCTGCTGCCTTTTTTAAGAACATTTCTCCCGATACAATATCACCCCCTAAAATAGAGATATCTGCCATATAATAGTATGCAGCGTCGTTGTTAGGATCTAGTTCTATTATTTGAGAAAATTTTGTTTTAGCGGAGTCTAAATCTCCAGTGTTAAAATGGAGAACACCTTTAACTAGAAGTGAATCTATCTCATTTTTATGCACTTGTGCAGTGGCGATTGTGCTAATAATTAGGGAAAATATAAGTATTGAATATCTCTTGAACTGCTCTATCTTCATAATGAATTTTATCTCTTTAAAAACAAATATACGTAAAAATGGAATGAACAATGCAAAAACTGTGTCACCATTTAATATTACAGAAGAGATTTAAGCTGTTTTGCCATTTGTGATGCAAAAACAAAGTCATTAAGCTCTTTACAATCAGAGTGTAAGATCTCTTTATTGCTCCCTTCCCAAACTTTTTCTCCTTTATGAATGAATCCAATTTTATCTCCAATCTCCATAACAGAGTTCATGTCGTGAGTATTCACAACAGTTGTGATATTGTACTCTTGAGTAATCTCCTGTATTAGCCTATCAATTAGAATAGCAGTTGTAGGATCTAAACCAGAGTTTGGTTCATCACAAAATAGAAATTTAGGATTTAATGCAATTGCACGGGCAATACCCACCCTTTTTTGCATTCCTCCCGATAGTTCGTTAGGGAATTTTTTATTTGCATTTATAAGATTCACCCTTTTAAGACAAAAATTTACTCTATCAAGTTTCTGTTCTTTGGTCCAGTTGGTAAAGAAATCCATCGGGAACATAATATTCTCCTCAACAGTTGCAAAGTCAAATAGTGCTCCTCCTTGAAATAACATTCCAATCTCTTTACGAATCTCTTTTTTGTTGGCTAAGTTCATATTAGTGAAGAGTTTATCATTATACCAAACCTCTCCTCCATCAATTGGATGGAGCCCCACTAAACTCTTTAAAAGTACGGTCTTTCCACTCCCACTAGCTCCAATAATCATAGAGCACTCTCCTGGTTTATATGTTATGGAGACGCTGTTTAGTACAACTTTATCCTCAAATTTTTTATGTAAATTATTTACGGTAATCATCTCTTTATAACATTAAATTAGTGATAAGAAGGTTGAAAACAAGAATCAACCCACTACTTACAACAATAGCCTTTGTGCTCGATCTACCAACTCCTAACGAGCCCCCTGTTGCATAGTACCCATAAAAGGAGCAAATAGAAGTTATAATAAAAGAGAAGACAGACATCTTTATCATACTATAAAAGATATAATATAAATTGAGTTCAAATCGAATCCCCTCGATGTATTGAGCAAATGTTATTATTCCAGTGAAAAATACAATTACACCGCCACCAATTAGCCCAAGTATAAAACTTGCAAGCATAACAAAGGGGCTAAGAGTAAATGTAGCAGCAATCTTTGGTAGAATTAGGAAATTAGCAGAGTTTAAGCCCATTATCTCCATTGCATCTATCTGCTCTGTTATTCGCATACTTCCAATTTCAGAAGAGATATTTGAACCGATCTTTCCAGCCAAGATTAATGCAATCATTGTTGAACAAAATTCAAGTGCAAGACTCTCTCTTGCCATATATCCTACATACATCTTTGGTATGAGTGGGCTAACAATGTTACTAGCTGTTTGAATTACAATTACGGCACCAATAAAGAGAGAAATAATACTAACAATTGGGATTGAGGAGAGAATGAGTTTATTTGCTTCTTCTACATATTGCTTTCTAAAAATGCTCCACTTTTCTGGTCTCTTAAAGACTCTGGCCATTAAGATACAATAAGAACCTATAATTTCTAATGTTTTCTTCATCCTAAAAAATTTTGCGCAAGTTACACATTTTTTTATTTATAAATATATTCTTATTTTCGCGCAGATATACAGAGGATAACTAAGAATAATAAAGATTTGAAATTTCTATATAATATAAGTATTTACCTATACTATCTTTTGGTTAAGATTGGATCAATTTTTAATCAAAAAGCTAAATTTTTTGTAAAAGGTAGAGTAGGATTATTAACGAGAATCGAGAGAGAGGTAGAGGTTAATTCTAATATTATTTGGGTGCACTGCTCTTCAGTTGGAGAGTTTGAACAATCTAGACCCATTATAGAGTGGTATAAAAGAGAGAAACCTGAGTATAAAATCCTGCTAACTTTCTTCTCTCCAAGTGGATATGAGAATCGCAAAAATTATAAACTTGCAGATTGGATCTACTATTTACCTATTGATACAAAAAAGAATGCATCAAAATTTATCGAGATAGTTAAACCTGCAAAGGTAATATTTATAAAGTACGAGTTCTGGTATAATTATCTTAAAGAATTAAAAAATAGAGAAATAGATACTTATATCGTCTCCGCTATATTTAGAGATAATCAGGTTTTCTTTAAAAAGCAGGGCTCACTTTTTAGAGAGATGCTAACCTTCTTTACAAAGATTTTTGTTCAAGATGAAGATTCAAAAAAACTTCTCTCTACATTAGGTATCACAGATAACGTATATGTATGTGGAGATACTCGTTTTGATAGAGTTTCAGAGGTTCTAAACGAGAATAGACTCTTTCCACAAATAGAAAAATTTACAAAGGGGCAATTTACAATTATTGCAGGTAGTACTTGGGCTCCCGATGAAAAGATACTCTATGAGTCACTAAAAGCTTTTCCTCAGGTAAAGTTAGTTATAGCTCCACACGAGGTTGCCGATGAGAGAATTGAGCAGATAATTAATCTTTTCAGTGATAAGAGGGTTGTAAGGTACTCAAAATATGACCAAGAGTTGCCTGATGCAGATGTTTTAATTGTAGATACTATCGGGATGCTATCACATATTTATAAATATGGAAATGTAGCCTATATTGGAGGTGGTTTTGGAACAGGAATACATAATATTTTAGAGGCTGCAACATACTATATACCAGTGATATTTGGGCCTAAATATCAGAAATTTAAAGAGGCGCGAGATCTAGTTAAATTAAAGGGAGCTATATCTGTAGAGGATGCAGATGTTCTAGGCAGAGTCTTTGAGATGTATGTTACCAACAGTCAAGCACTTGAGAAGGGAGGGGAGATTTGTGGTGAGTACGTAAACAAAAATTTAGGTGCAACAGTAAAAATTGTATCTCTAATCGATTAATTTATTACAATTTGTTTTTTTGTCATATCTCGTAACTGAGATAAAATTTATTTTGCACTCAAAAAAATGTTGTGTAAGATTTATTGTGCGTATGGTAGAGGGCTAGAGGTCTTTACCGTTACAGTTGAGGTTGATGTGAGTGAGGGAATTGCGTTCTATTTAGTAGGGCTTCCCGATAATGCCGTTAAGGAGAGCCAACAGAGGATAAGTTGCGCCTTGGCTCAATATAAGTATAGAATACCAGGTAGAAAAATAGTTATAAATCTGGCACCTGCAAATCTAAAAAAGGGTGGTTCTGCCTTTGATGCAGCAATTGCGATTGGGATAATTCAAGCCTCTGGTCAGGTCTCTTTTAATAATTTGGATGATTTTGTAATACTAGGAGAGTTGGCTCTAGATGGCACACTGCGCCCAGTAAAGGGTGCTCTACCCATTATTATTCACGCTAAACAGATGGGTTTTAAGGGGTGTATTCTACCGTATGAATCGGCAATAGAGGGGTGTGAAATAGATGGGATAACACTTTTTGGAGCGCGTACAATAGGTGATGTTATTGAAATATTAGATGCTCCTGATCTAGCTAGCGAGTGGGTAATTAATAGCGAAAATTTACGTAATAAGCGCTTAAATATAGCAAAAGAGGTTGATGATAAGAGTATGTATGACTTTAAATTTGTTAAAGGGCAACATTTGGCAAAAAAAGGATTGGAGATTGCTGCAGCTGGGGGGCATAATGTTATAATGGTGGGGAGTCCTGGTTCTGGTAAAACTCTTATGGCAAAATGTTTCTCAACTATATTGCCTAAAATGGGTAGAGAAGAGTCTATCGAGACAAGTAAAATCTACTCTGTAGCTGGTCTATTAAACTCCAATGGCGGACTCATTACAAAGAGACCATTTAGAGAGCCTCACCATACATCTACAGTTCAAGCCCTAGCGGGTTCTGGTATAAATGGACTACCTGGTGAGATCTCTTTAGCTCATAATGGAGTCCTTTTTTTAGACGAATTTGCGGAGTTCCCTAGATATTCAATTGAGATTTTAAGACAACCTTTAGAAGAGGGGCAAATTCAGATATGTAGAGCAAAATCTAGAATCTGCTATCCAGCCTCCTTTATGTTGGTTGCAGCAATGAATCCTTGCCCTTGTGGATATCTATATGAGGAGCCAGGGAGGTGTAGATGTTCTACGGCTGCTATATTAAAATACTCTTCAAAGGTATCGGGGCCAATATTAGACAGGATTGATATTCAGCTTAATGTAATGCCTGTAAAGGCGGATGTAATCACTATGGAAGATGATATTATAGAGCAAGAGGGTAGTAGTGAGATGGCTGAGAGAGTTGCAAAAGCTAGGGTAATTCAACAGGAGAGGTATCGAGATGAAAAATTTTACTCAAATGCCAATATTCCTCAGAATTGTCTTAGTAAATATTGTAAAATAGGTAAGCGTGAACAGCAATATTTGAAGATGATTATTGAGAAAAATAGTATCTCAGCAAGAGGATATAGTAGAATTTTAAAGATATCTAGAACAATAGCAGATTTGGATGGGGCAAAGGATATTGAATTAAAACACATTTCACAAGCAATTCAATTTAGGGTATTTGCAGGGGGTGTTCAGGAATTGGAGGTTATTTAAAATATATCTATCTTAGCAATAATTTTTTGTAATTGTAAGATGTTAACTCTTTAAGAATAGATGGAAAAGAAGTTTATAATCAAAAGTATAAATGAGATTGGGCAGATTGCCTCAGATTTCATAAATTATATATCAGAATCAGAAGAGATACAGAGTAATATTTTTGCCTTTTATGGTGCAATGGGTGCTGGTAAAACTACATTTATTAAGGCAATTTGTAACCAATTAGAGGTGTCGGATAGCGTAAATAGTCCAACCTTTACAATAGTGAATGAATATAGGGCAAAGAGAGGTTTTCCTGTGTATCATTTTGACTTCTACAGAATAGGTAAATTGCAAGAGGCATACGATATTGGAATAGATGAGTATTTTGGAGGTGATGGAATATCTCTTATAGAGTGGCCAGAGAGAATTGAAGAGTTGCTCCCTAATGATGTTGTAAGAGTTTCAATATCAGAGCTAGAGGATGGCAGTAGGGAGGTTGTAATATCAATAAAATAGGATATAATAATTACTAAATATAACTAAGCAATGAAGACAAAACTTACCTATTTAATGACTGTAATATTTTTAGTTACAGTTACTTTAGGCTCTGCTCAGAATGGGAAAAAGAGAGCTGATTTAGATGTTTATGTATCGGGAAGCTTTAAAGCACCTGCTATTGAGGCTGAGGATAAATTTAATCCAATGATTGGAACATTCCCTGGTGAGGAGAAGATGAATTATGCAACTGATATTATTACAGGTGCGCAGAGGGTTAATGAGTATATTCCTCTATTAAAAGGTAAAAAAGTTTGCGTACTTTCTAATCAATCGGGTATGATTACACAAACAGAGCACGTTCTTGATGCCCTTGTTGATAATAAGATAGATGTTACTTGTATTATGTCTCCAGAGCACGGTTTTAGAGGGGATGCCGATGCTGGTGAGCACGTTGGAAATTCGGTTGATTCAAAAACAGGTATTCCAATCCGCTCTCTTTATACTAAGAATGAGGGGGGGACTAAAGAGTTGTTAAAAGATGTTGAGGTAATGGTTTTTGATCTACAAGATGTTGGAACTAGATTCTATACCTACTATGTAACAATGGTGAAAATGATGGCAGCTTGTGCAATAGAGGG
Organism: uncultured Muribaculaceae bacterium; assembly: GCA_964368585.1. Lineage (GTDB taxonomy): Bacteria > Bacteroidota > Bacteroidia > Bacteroidales > UBA932 > Egerieousia. The sequence goes on along the minus strand of CAYJAK010000005.1, from coordinate 146,777 downwards.
GGTAGATTTTATAGTATTAGATAGACCTAATCCAATTGGTTTTTATGTAGATGGTCCTATTTTAGATATGAAATATAAATCGGGAGTAGGGGGGCTACCTATTCCAATCGTGCACGGAATGACTCTGGGGGAGATTGCATATATGGCTAACGAGATGGATTGGCTTAAATATGGTAACGAGAAAGCTGAGAGTAAAAAGGTAGATTTAAAAGTTATTAAGTGTGAAAATTATACTCACGACAAATTATATAGATTGCCAATTAAGCCATCTCCTAATCTTCCCGATATGCGTGCGATCTACCTTTACCCATCTACTTGCTATTTTGAGGCTACACCAGTTAGTTTGGGTAGGGGTACAGACAAAGCATTTCAGATGTATGGACATCCAAATATGTTAGGTTATGATTTTTCATTTATCCCACGTGGAATAGCTGGAGCAAAAACACCTCCACAGCATAATAAGATTTGTTATGGTGTAGATTTAAGAGAGAAGCCGTCTATTAAGGAGATAAATAAGAATGGAGTAAATTTTGAGTATATAATAGATGCTTATAACAATCTTAACTTAGGCGACCATTTCTTTCGCTCATTCTTTGAACTTGAAACGGGACAAGCCTATGTACGTAAAATGATTAAAGAGGGAAAGAGCGCGCAAGAGATTAAGGCTATGTGGAAAGATGATGTTGAGGAGTTTAAGAGGCAACGTAAGCCCTATTTATTGTATGAATAGAGGTTTTTGTGTAAAGACCTTAATAAAAAAGGCTCTCTTGGGTTGATTCAAGAGAGCCTTTTTTATAATATTATAGATTCTATCTATTCGGTAAGTCCGTATCCTTCATTTTGAGGGTTGAATACCCACTTAGGATTTTCGCCTTCAGGAGTGAAAATACCAAAAGTGTAATTTTTATGATTTTTAATTGCGTCAGGGATAGTTCCGCTAAGGTTGTTGCCATCTACCCTAAAGTTTTTCAGTTCTGGGATATTACCAATCTCAGCTGGGATATTACCAGAGAGTTGATTGTTATAAAGAGATATACCTGTTAGTTTGGTTAACTTTCCAATCTCTTTAGGAATCGAACCTGTTAATAGATTATTTCTAAAACTCAAATTTGTTAGCTTTGTTAAGTTTCCAATTTCAATAGGAATTGAGCCTGAAAGTTGATTACCAGAAAGATATAGCCAAATTAAGTTTGTTAACTCTCCAATCTCCGTGGGAATTGAACCTGTTAGTTGATTCTCTTCTATTCTTAAGAAAGACAGCTGAGCTAACTTTCCAATCTCTATAGGAATTGAGCCTGAAAGTTGATTCTTATAAAGATATAAACTTTGCAGGTTTGTTAACTTCCCAATCTCTTTAGGAATTGAGCCAGAAAGATTATTATCATAAAGATATAAACTACGCAGGTTTGTTAACTCCTCAATCTCTTTAGGAATTGAGCCAGATAATAGGTTGCTACCTAAATACAAAGTAGTTAAGTTAGTTAGCTTTCCAATCTCAATAGGAATTGAACCGATAATCATATTTTTAGTGAAGCTTAACAGAGTTAGGCTACTTAAATTCTCAATCTCTTTAGGAATAGTACCAGAAAGATTATTCTCATCTAAATTCAATTCAATCACCGAACCACTATCATTTACCGTAACCCCATACCACTCTTTAAGTGGCTTCTCACTACCCCAGTTTGTATTGTTTGTCCAGCTATCTCCATTAGTAGCATTATAAAGAGCCATAAGAGCGTCATGTTCTGAATTATCTATAAGTCCGTATCCAAAATTTTGAGGGTTGAATACCCACATAGGATCTTCGCCTATAATACTAGCAGCATAATTTTTATGGTTTTTAATTGCGTCTGGAATAGTTCCGCTAAGGTTGTTGTATTCAACTTTAAAAATTGTCAATTCTGGGATATTACCAATCTCGGCTGGGAGATTGCCAGAGAGTTGATTGTCATAAAGATATATCTCTGTTAGTTTAGTTAAATTTCCAATCTCTTTAGGAATAGAACCAGATAGTTGGTTTCCACTTAAGGATAAATCATTCAACTCACTCAAGTTTCCAATCTCAACAGGAATTGTCCCAGAAAATTGATTTCTACCTAAACCTAAAGATTCTAAATTACTTAAACCTCCAATCTCTATAGGAATTGATCCGGAAAGTTTGTTACCAGTAAGATTGATAACTTGAAGCTTCTCTAACTTCCAAAATTCAATAGGAATAGAACCAGAAAAATCGTTGAAAGCTATCTGAACAAAGTACAACTTACTTAACTTTCCAATCTCTTTGGGAATTGTCCCAGAAAGGTTATTTCTGAATAAATCTAATACCTGTAAGTTACTTAAATTTCCAATTTCTATAGGAATAGTTCCAGATAGATTATTGCTCCCTAAATACAACTCAGTCACCGAGCCACTATCATTCACCGTAACCCCAAACCATTCACCAATAGGTTTCTCACTACCCCAGTTTGTGTTATCTGTCCAGCTATCTCCATTAGTTGCATTATAAAAAGCCATAAGTATATCTCTTTCGCTGAAAGATTCTACCACAGTTATCATACAATCGTCGGTATATCCTCCATCCACAGTAGTGACAGTAATAGTAGCACTCTGCCCAGCAGTAGCTCCAGAGGCAATATTAATCTCCCCACCCTCAGATACAGTCACCACAGCCGAATTACTACTGCCCCATGTAACATTTTTATTCTCTGCATTCTTAGGGGTTATAGTATATCCAATAGTTCTAGGTGTAGTCTCCTCTAAACTAATACTAAGTGTGTTTATGTCTAGCTTTATACCCTCTACAGCAGCAGGAACGGTAACCGTAATCTCACAATTAGCTGTTTTCTTGTTCTCTACAGTAGTTACAGTAATAGTAGCGTTCCCTTCCTTAATAGCAGTTACTTTACCGCTATTATCTACTGTAGCCACCTCTTTATTACTACTGCTCCAAGTAACCTCTTTGTTGTCTGCCTCCTCTGGATATACAGTAGCTTTAAGGGTATGAGTATCCCCTTCGTTCATCTCAAGAGAAGTTTGATCAAGACTTACAGATTCTACTCCATTAGGATTAATTACCGTAATCTCACAATTAGCTGTTTTCTTGTTCTCTACAGTAGTTACAGTAATAGTAGCGTTCCCTTCCTTAATAGCAGTTACTTTACCGCTATTATCTACTGTAGCCACCTCTTTATTACTACTGCTCCAAGTAACCTCTTTGTTATCTGCCTCTTCTGGATATACAGTAGCTTTAAATGTATGAGTATCACCCTCGTTCATCTCAAGAGAAGTATTATCAAGTTTTACAGATTTTACGACTATTGGAGGCAATACCGTAACGTAACAGACGTCTTTTTTCCCTCCATCCTGAGTTTTTACAAAGATTCTTATAGTGCCTTCACTAACCCCCGTCACTTTGCCTTTATCATCTACAGTTGCAATCTTTTCATCTTCACTCCACCATATAAGGTTCTTATTAGGCGCATCCGTAGGATCTATTATAGCCTCAAGAGTGTGACTCTTACCAGCATTAATATATATAAGATCCTCAGTAATATCAACACTCTTAATAAGAGTCTCAATAGGGTCATTCACAGTAGTAATAGCCTTAAACGGCTCCGATTCCTTATCAGAGGCTGATGTAGTTAATCTATTAGCAGAGGCATTAACAATATTTGTAGTAAGAATAATATCTTCAACGGTAGTTCCATATGTAGTCCAACCAAGAGATCCAGAATATCTCACCTTAGTTGCCAACTCCATATTTTCAATAGGACAACCTCTAAAAACATATATTCCGCTAATATTCTCCACTCTAGGAAGTTTTACACTCTTTAGATTTGGGAGATTCATTATTGCGTATTCCCCAATCTCCGTTATATTTGTAGCTTCAATAGCTGTTAAATGTTCATTATAATCAAAAGCATTACGATATATCTCTGTAACACTATTAGGGATAATAAAACTAGTAGCTGTATTATTCCTAAAATATGCCACCAAACTTGTTTTATCTGCGCTATATACAACCCCGTTCTCTATGATAAAATAATCGGGATTAAGAATAATTTCCTCAAGGTTTAAGTAGTCAGCAATAAAATTTGTGTTGCTCTCAAAAGCGGAAACATTAGGAATAGATAACCAAATGAGAGCAGGAGTACTAAAGGGAGAGCGTAATGTTTGTATCATAGGCGCAGATACTTTAATCTTAGGGATTAATTTATCATCTCTCTCTAACTGTCCCCATATATCAGGAGCATTAGGGAAAATAAGAGTAATTACCTCGTGAGTATTCTCCTTTTTCACACTCTTTAGTGCAGCATTAATACCATTAAGGAAATCGCTGTCATTTCCATTGTCATCAGCAATTGTCCAAGTATCCCCCTCTGGGTAATTAGTGGCTGTAAAATCTGCAGCAAACCACTCCGCACCCTCAGTTACAATTGTAGCCTTAACGCTTGCGGTAAGCTCACCCATAGTTGCAGTAATATTAGCAACACCTTTCTTCTTAGCGGTAACTATACCCTCATTTACTTCTGCAATACTCTCATCGCTAGAGCTCCATACTACCCCTTCAACCACAGCAGCAGAAGGTTTCGCTTTAACGGTAAGAGTTCTAGTATCTCCCTCTTGCAGTTCAAAATCATTACTAGGGTCTATCTCAATACTTATAGCCGCTACTCCACCCACTGTTACCTCTACTTGATCCTTAACCTCACCAATAGTAGCTGTAATAGTAGCTTTACCTTTATTTTTAGCAAGTACAAAACCCTCATTATCTACAGTTGCAATATTTTCATCGCTAGAGGTCCAGATAATAGTAGTATCAGTTGTGTTCTCTGGTAGTACCTTAGCAGAGAGTTGTTTTCCACCTCCCATAGTTAAAGAGAAATCTCCCTCTGGATGTATCTTTACAGAAGTAGGTTTAATAGGCATAACTGTCACCTTTACAAAGGCATTTACATCATTATGTGCAGTAGCAATAATATCTGCCTCACCCACTTGTAGCGCCATCACCTTACCATCCACAACTGTTGCAACAGATGTGTTATTAGAGCTCCAAGTAACTGCTTTATTTATAGTATTCTCAGGTAGCACAGTAGCTACAATTGTAGTAGAGTCGCCAATAGTTAATTCAAAATCTTCGCTAGGTTCAAGAGTGATGCTCTCTGCATCAATAATCTGCGTAGTCGCTGACACTAAAACAGAAGCTTTTTTTCCATTAGTTGTAGTTGCTGTGATAGTAGCTATTCCTTCAGATTCAGCTTTAACCACCCCGTTTTCTACCGTCACAATCTCTGGTTTATCAGAGCTCCAAGTAATGGTCTTATTAGTAGTGTTTTCAGGTAGTACAGTAGCAGTAATGGTAGCAGTATTGCCAATTGTCAACTTAAATTCTTCACTAGGTTCAAGGGTTACACTCTGAGCTTCCACAACGCCAGCTGTAACAGTCACATTAATTTTAGCCATTATTCCGTTACTAGCTTTAGCAGATATTGTAGCCTCTCCTGGAGCGATTGCCTTAACGATACCATTTTCTACCGTAGCCACGCTAGGGCTAGTAGAGCTCCAAGTTATCTCAGGGTCAGTAGCGTTAGTAGGAGTTACTTTAGCTGTTAAAGTTTTTGTTTGCCCCTCTGTTAAGGAGAAATCTCCTTGAGGAGAGATCGTTACGTTTGTTACCTCAATTACATCAGGTTCATCTGGCCCACAAGCCGTTATAATAGCCGCAAAGCAGCACATTATAAGTAATAAAGTTTTTCTCATTGTAATCATAATTTATATTTTTAAAATAGAGTACGTATTGTATATGCAAAGTAATGAGATATAAAAATTTAAAGCAAAGAAATCACCTAAGGAATTCCTTAGTTTTATCTAAGGATTTCCTTAGTTGAAATCTCTTTATGGAATGAGTAAATTTGTTTAAGCCAGTAGAATTAAACGTTTAAATACTTTTTACGATTCAAAAATGGTAAAAAGTGATTCTGAAGGCGTTAAATTTTGTTAATTGTGTCAAAGATTTAAGATCGCAGTCTCTATTTTCGCCTTGTCAATATTGACGCAAAATAAAAACCATAACAAAATGAGGGGAGAGAATCTAGAAGAAGAAAGGTTAGTGCTAACAGATGAAGAGTTACAGTTAGAGGTAAAGAAACTAGGACGTTACATAGATCCGTTATCAGATTGGGGCTTTAAGAAGATTTTTTGGGAGTGAATTGAATAAAGATCTGCTGATAGAGCTACTTAACGTGATAATTGATGATGAAGATAATAGGATAGTTAGCTTGGAATACTCAAAAAATGAGTATAAAAGTTTGGTAAAAAATAGTAGAAATGCTATTTTTGATCTGAGTTGCAGAGATGGCCGCATTGAGTAGAGAGGAACAATTAAATTATATAAAAGTTATGCGCACGGAGAATGATATAATAAATCAGATAGACTTTGCTAGGAGCGAAGGAGAGCGTGTTGGGATGGAAAAAGGAATTGAGAAAGGAATTGAGAAAGGAAAAATAGTGATTGCTCAATCTATGAAGCAGAATGGAGTTGCTATAGAAATTATTGCCACTTGTACGGGTTTGTCTATTGATCAAATAAATGAGCTATAGATCTATACAAGTATATTTAGGCCCAAAGCCTTAAAAAATAGGGGTGTCGAATCGACACCCCATTTTTTTAATTATTATTCATCTGCTTAATATCAGTACTGTTTTCATAATCACCAATTAGATATCTGCTAAAGTGATCTGCCATTCTCCAGAAGAAATACTCGTCCATATCAGTGAAGCCGTGACGTTGTCCAGGAAGGATAAGCATATCAAAACGTTTGTTTGCTCTGATTAAAGCGTTCATAACGCGATATGTACCACCTGGGTGAACATTATTGTCAATATCTCCAGTTACTAAAAGAAGATTTCCTTTTAGGTTTTTAGCTAGCTGTTGGTTTGTAGCAATGCTATACTTAAATGTAGTATCACCGCTCTCACTAACCTCCTCTAGAACTCCGTGGTGTGTCTCACTCCACCAGCGGTTGTAGATGCTATTATCGTGATTACCTGCACAAGATACAGCTGCGTCAAAGAAATCTGGATACTTTAAGATAGCAGCAGTAGACATAAATCCTCCACCTGAGTGTCCGTGAATACCTACCTTATCACCATCAATAAAATTGTGACGTGCAGCAAGTTGTTGAACAGCTACTTTTTTGTCCTCTAAACCATAATCTCTAAGGTTACCATAGCTATAGTTATGGTACCATTTAGAGCGGTTAGGGTGACCACCTCTATTACCTACTGTGATAACCACAAAACCTAATTGAGCTAAACGATCTACTCTATTCATACTCTTATTCCAAGAGGTATTAACAGCCTCAGTTTGAGGACCAGGATATACATATTCAATGATTGGATAGATCTTAGTTGAATCAAAATCAAAAGGCTTGTACATTACGCCATAAAGATCTGTAACACCGTCACCTGCTTTAACTTTAAATGTTTCAGGAAATTTGTAACCTCTTGCAAGTAATTGACTTAAATCAGCCTCCTCAAGGCTAAGAATAGTTCTACCTTGTTGATCCAATAGATCAGATTTAGGAGCAACATCTACGCGTGAATAGTTGTTTACAAAGAATTTTCCATTATCACTAATTCTAACTCCATTGTCAAAGTTACCTTTTGTTAATAGCTTAAGGTTAGAACCATCTAAATTTACACTATATAAATATGTGTAATATGGGTTTATACCCTCCTCTTTTCCATTAGCTATAAAGTATAAAACTCGTTTAGCTTCATCAATTGCAACAACATCCTCTACGTGATACTCACCTTTAGTAATTCTATTTTTAAGTTTGCCATTTGCACCATATAGATAAAGATGAGCCCAACCATCTCTCTCAGACCATTGAACTAGCTCTTTGCCATTATTAATTAGCTTTAATGATCTATTCTCAATATATGTGTTAAGTCTCTCCTCAATAACAACATTTGTAGTATCTGAATTTACATCAACAGTACAAATATCTACTCTTTTTAGATCTCTACTTCTTCTTGTTATATAGAATTTTTCATTATCCCCTAACCAAATTGAAGGATTAAATTTGTTATTTCTCTCTCTCTGAGTAATAGGTTTGTAGTTAATCCCGATAGATTGATCCTTAAATGCATCAACTTTTATAACCTTTGATTTTTTTGCCTCAAAATCAAATAGATATAGGTAAGTTTTTGCACCTGGCTCACCTGGCATTTGATAATTATAAGTCTCTAGTTTAGGGCGAGGATTGGCAAGAACATCAATAACCCATAGATCTTTAACTCCCTCTGAATCAGTACGAGTTAGAGAGAAATGCTTTGAATTAGGAGACCAAGCAACACGCATTCCACGTCTCTTTTCAATCTCTTTACTCTCGATATATGGGTCAGCTGTACTCCAACCGTAAGGGAACTCTTTTGTTCCATCTGTAGTTAGTTGGTGCTCAACAATTGTAGAATCTTTCTCATTTACCATTGCCTTTTTAACATTCTCTATATCCATATACCAAATATTGTATCCTTTTGAGAAGATTGCATATTGCTCATTAGGAGACACATTTGCCCAAGATGGATAGTTCTTTTCCTCCTCTTTATCAGAGATGTCAGTTAGAGTTCTCTTTGCGATATCCCAGCTAAAGCGAAAAACTTTATTCTCTTTCTCACCTTTTTTTGGTTTAGGTTGCCCTGGCTTCTCCTTTTTAGGAACTCTAAGAGTGCTTCTTATCTCAAATTCAAATGTTTTATCATCTTTAAGTTGTAGCCTGCTAATAGGTAGATGTTGTGCATCAAAAGGATCCTTTACAATCTCAGTAATCTGAGCAGCAAGTTCACCCATATCCCAAATTTTGCGTTTTGTCTTTTGAACAGGATCTACAATGTAATACTCTGTACCATTTGTAGTTTTATAACTATACCAGAACTTATCTGAATATTTAAACCAGTTTGGCTGTACAGCAGTAGAGAATACCATTTGGTTAACTTTTTTTACGGAGAATTGCTCCGCCAAATCGTAATTAGCTTTAGTTACAGGCGTTTGTTGTCCCCATAACGTTGCAGTTGCTAATAATGCTAGGATTAATAAGCCTCTTTTCATTTTTTTAATTATTTATTAGTGTTGTCTTGAATTTATTTAAAAATACATTTATAATCTTTTTTCCCACTCGCCAACCTCCATATCTGTGATGTTCCCATCCTCAATTCTAAACCTAAGTGCAGTTCTAACTTGGTGCATTCCTTGCACACCTGCAGCACCTGGGTTAATCACCAACATATTCCTTTTTGGGTCATTTATCACCTTTAGGATATGTGAATGTCCGCAGATAAATATATCGGGACGATGAGCCTCAATTAATTGCATTGCTTTATAATCATATCTGCCTGGGTAGCCTCCGATGTGCATCATTAAAACCTTCATACCCTCTATTGTAAAGTTTTGAATGTAGGGTTGACACAATCTAATCTGAGCATCGTCGCAATTACCGTGAACACCTACTAGAGGTTTAAATGCAGATATTGCATCTACTGTTTGGATATTTCCAAAATCTCCAGCGTGCCAAATTGCATCAACTGGCTCTAGAAATGATTTTATTTTGGCGTCAAATACGCAATGTGTGTCTGAAATTAATCCTATATAGGCCATATTATAACTTTATAATTATCTTTTTTCTGTATAAAATTAAGGCCATCCACAAGAATAGTGCTACATAAGTTAAAGAGTATAGCAGTGATGAAAAGCTATTGCTCTCTCCAACAATTCCTACGCATATATTATTATAGAACCAAGATAATAGACTCCAATTCTTCTCTGTGACTGTTCCGTCTGCAAGAGTCATTTCTGTAGTCCAAGTAATTATTCTTCCAAAAGTTTTTGCTGTTAATCCTGCCATTACAAAAGCAAATAGCGGATTCATACCCATAGCCTTAAATGGTATAAAAATTTTCTCCCTCCCTTTAATATCAATGAAATAGATAAAAAATGCTAACATTATTATACTCCAACCACCAGCGTATAGAACATAAGATCCTGTCCACAGGGGTTTATTTATTGGCATCCAGATACCTAAGATAATACCTGCCCCAAGTGAGAGTAATCCAATTGTGTATAATTTTGCAACAACATCTATTTTGTTGCTATTTTCTCTTGTTATATTCCCGATAAGAAAACCCAATAAAACCGTACAGGCTCCCGATAATGAGCCAAGTATTCCTTCTGGGTCAAATGGGAGTCCAAACCCTTTGTAAACGTGATTCTCTCCCATTATGGCAACATCAATGGCACCAGCTCCTTGTCCTTGTAGGGAGAAGATACCTTTGGCTCCATTAACAAGCTCTGCGCTAGAGTCGCCCACAAGTGCTAAAATTATCCAATGTAATCCCATCAATGCACCCATAGCTGCTATAATCTTTGTCGGCTTTCTCAACCAAAGTGCAATAATTCCCCCTATAACGTAACACATCGCGATTCTTTGTAGCACTCCAAAAATTCTTAAATTTTCAAAATGGTTGGCAAAGTTACCCCAGAAATTTATATCGGGATTAGGATTATACGGGTAAAAAGGAAAAGCGTTGAGTCCTAGCCCAACTAAGAAGATAAGTGCACCTCTTGTAAGTAGTTTCTTAACACTTTGAGGAGTAAGCTTCTCGTTATATTTTGCAAAAGAGAATGCCATTGCGGCGCCTACTACAAATAAAAAGAATGGAAAGACCAAATCTGTTGGAGTGCATCCAGACCAAGCGGCGTGTTTAAGAGGAGGAAAAATAGAGCTCCAAGTACCAGGGTTATTTACTAGAATCATACCAGCAACTGTCATACCTCTAAGTACATCCAGCGCAACATATCTGTTAGATTTAGCGTTAGTCATATATTAAATTTAGCTTAAAAATACTCTTATCACAAAGATACATTATATTTGTAAAAAATTAAATGTTATGGAGATTTTCTACGCAAATAATAATAACGGAGATTTCATCTATTTAGGAGAGGATGAAAGCAGACATTGTATTAAAGTTTTAAGACATAAAGTTGGAGATGCCATTCATATTATTGATGGAGAAGGGACTCTGTTTATTTGTGAGATAATTGAGGGTGGGAGAGAGGTTGTTTGTAAGGTAAATGAGACGCATATAAATTATGGGGCTCATCCATATCATTTAACAATGGCTGTTGCACCTACAAAAAATATTGATAGGTACGAGTGGTTTTTGGAGAAGGCTACGGAGTTAGGAGTTGATAAAGTTGTTCCAATCTTAGCGGAACATTCGGAGCGTAAGGTGATTAAAAATGAGAGATGTGAACGAATTGTGCTATCTGCTTCAAAACAATCGCTAAAGGCTAAAGTGCCAGTAGTTGAGCAACTTACTCCTATTAAAAGCTTTGTTGAAAATTCTAATGCAGAGGAGGTTGAATTGGGTAAAAAATCTCTAAAATTGATTGCCCACTGTGCAGATGGTGAGAAGAGTGCATTGAATGATACACTCACAAATTATATCTCAACCCTACACAATGACGAAGAACCAAATATAATGATACTAATAGGTCCAGAGGGTGATTTCTCAGATGCAGAGATCTCATTGGCAATAGAGAAGGGTTTTATCCCGATACATCTTGGCAAGTCTCGTCTAAGAACAGAAACAGCCGCAGTTGCGGCTGTAAGTTGTATCTATTTTGGGGCTACTCTCTAATAACCTGAATCTCATTCTTAAGACCCACTTTTATAATTTGTGAGGCTTGGTGCGTACACATATCTTCTAGCTCTGGATCAACAATGTAATCTACGCCATCTAGTATCTCATCTGCTATATCATCATAATATTCTGGTGCTGGATCTCCAGATATGTTTGCAGAGGTTGATACAATTGGTCTGCGAAAACGAGTGATAAGCTTTGTGCAAAATTCATTATCAGGAACACGAATACCTACACTTCCATCCTCTGCAATAACATTTTTTGCAAGCCCCATTGCTCCTGGGTAGATAATTGTCATAGGCTTATTATTAACCTCAATAAGTGATATTGCAATCTCTGGCAGCTCCTTAACATATTTGCAAACCATATCTACATTGGCAGCGAGAACTATTAGACTCTTTGAGTCAGACCTCTCTTTTAATTTGTAAATCTTTTCAACGGCATCGGGGTTAGTTGCATCGCATCCGATCCCCCAGATTGTGTCGGTTGGATATAATATTAATCCACCTTGGTTTAGTACTTTAATTGCCGCTTCAATTTGTGAGTTCATAATTTGGTAACTTTAGTTTTAGTATTTAAGTAATTGTGAATAAACAGAATTAATGTTTGCCATTACATTCTCCTCTCTAAACTCTTTTGCGTGCATATATCCCTTCTCAATAATTTGATCAACAATTGTTGGAGAACTTAATAGCATATTTATATTAGATGCAATTTGTGAAGCATCTAAAGGATCTACGTAGAGCGCAGCGTCACCTCCAGCCTCAGGCATTGATGATAAATTTGAGGTTATTACTGGAACCCCAACGGTTAACCCCTCTAAAACAGGTATTCCAAACCCTTCAAATAGAGAGACATAGGTTGCTGCTACCGCTTGCTTATATATTGCTGGAAAATCTGTAAAGGAGGCATTGTGAATGAAAATCACCCTCTTCTCTAGCCCCAACTCTTTTATCGCGATATTTACATCATTCATATAATCAGTAGGTTTGCCCAATACAACAAGTTTAACATCGGATGGGATCTCCTTAAGCGCCTTTATTACACTCACTAAGTTTTTACGCCTCTCAATGGTTCCTACATTAACAATAAATTTATCGGGAAGATTATATTTCATCCTTGCGCTAATTAATTGCTCTTTTGTAGGTTGTGTGTGAAAAATTGTGTCGCATCCTTGGTAGACAATCTCAATCTTCTTGGGATCTGCATTTAGGTAGCGAATAATATCATCCGCAGTTTGTTTACTAATAGCAATTATCTTGTCTGCCGCTTTGCAAGCATACGCAAACTTTCTTTCATATATTTTTCTATCAATAAGAGTAAAATATTCTGGATTCCTAAGACATATAACATCGTGCAATGTTACAACTTTTGGAGTAGAGAATTTGCTAGATGGAAGTTCTCCACTCAACCCGTGAAATAGATCTAACTTATCTCTATTTATGTTAGATACTATTCCGCTACTACGCCAAATAAATGATGGTAATTTGGAGTAAATTCCCTCTGGAGTCACAATATTTATATTATCTCTTTTACAAAAATTTAAGCGACTATCTTCTGAGTCATACTCTGGAGTATATAGAGTATATTCATTATAAGGATATAAATGGCTTAACCCCGAAATTAAAGATCGGCTATAATTACCAAGTCCTGAGAAGTTCTTGAATGCTCTTTTTGCGTCTATCCCTATTCTTATCATAGCTTTTATTGTATTATTATGTTGGCACTTACGGGGTAGTGGTCAGACAGTTTTATTTTATGAGTATTGTGTAAAGAGCTCTTAAACTCTTTTTGAAATAGTATATAGTCTATTCTAACAAATGGCCAAAGGGGTGCGAATGAGGCTCCAAATCCTTTACCGCTCTCTTTAAAGGAATCTTTATGATCCTTCTTTAGTTTATGGTAGGTGAATGACATAGGAGTATCATTAAAGTCGCCACAGATTATTGTTGGAATTGGACAATTCTGAATATCTTCAATAATCATATTAACCTGCTTAGCTCTCTTTTTGAATGAAGATAACATCTTTTCGTGTACATCTATAATATCATCTCTTACGCTATTCTCTAAAATATCGTCAACACTTTTTGTCCTACGTGATAATGAGGTGATTGAGATGTTATATGACTCTAAATGATTGTTATAGATTCTAACTAATTTTCCCGATATATCAACATCAGCGTATATCGAAAGATTTGTACCCTTCATATTCTCTCCAAATTTCACTTGCCCTTTATTGCGTATCGGGAGTCTGCTAATAATTAAGTTCCCAAAATATTTTCCATTGTTTAATTTGAAAAATTGATGATGCTTATATTTATACTTTGGAAATAATCTATTAATCTGGCTAAGATTATCTATGTAAAACTCTTGGAAACAGATGATGTCGGGATTAACCTCTTTAATATGTTTTACTACCTCGGCTCTGCATTCATCCCTATCTTCCCCTGTTGCCGAAGATGAAAATGTTCCTACATTATAGCTCTCTATTTTTAGCTCAATCTCGCTTGTGGGCGGTTCATCATTATTCCCAAAATTATAGAACAGCTCTGCAAAAAATAGCGTTGGAAGAGTTATGATAATTAATAGCCAAGCGGAACGACTCTTTGTAATTATAGCTATAATTAATAGGAGTAGGTTAATAAATAGGATTGGGATAAAATATAGCCCAAAGAATAGGGGAATAGCAAATTTTTGTGGATCTATATAGATTGAAACATAGGAGATTATTAGTGCTAATCCAAAAGTAGCAACTAATGACCAGAGAATCAATTTTTTTAATATGTTATCCCTATTAAGCATTACTATTTTTCTAGTTGTTGTTAGTAGTACATTCTATTATTCTTTTTCCAATATGATATTAAGAAGTAGCCAAATATCATACCTCCTAGGTGAGCAAAGTGCGCTATATTACCGCCTGCATTAGAGAGACCTAAGAATAGCTCCAATGCTCCAAATATCATTACAAAGTATTTGGCTTTTAATGCAATAGGAGGGAATATAAGCTGCATCGTATTATTAGGGAATAGCATTCCGTATGCTAGCAATAAACCATAAATAGCTCCCGATGCACCAACTGTTGGAGTCATATATATCTGCTTGATTGCTGCAGATGCAGATATATCTCCCGACATAAAGGCGCTGTTTAGAGAGTTAATCTCTAAATACATAACTCCCAAATGTAGAAATGCTGCCCCTAATCCTGTTGCAAAGTAGTAGAAAAGAAACTTCTTCTCACCCCACACCCTCTCTAATACACTACCAAATATGAATAGCGTGTACATATTAAAGAAGAGGTGGAAGAATCCCCCGTGCATAAATATGTGCGTAATAATCTGATATGGTTCAAAATATGGTGATTTAAAGTAGAAAAGTGCAAACTTCTCATACATAAAATCTCCAGTTAGCATAGTAATTACATACATTACTACATTGATAATAATAATATTCTTTACAACCATTGGAATTGCTCCAAATGTTGATCTTCCGTTGAAATACATATTAAAACTTTTTAATTAATTCATCTATTGGTACAATAATTATACACTTTTTACCATCGGGAGTAATATTTGGATCACCACACGAGAAAAGTGTGTCAATAAGCTCTCTAATTTGCGTATTGTTTAAATTGTTAATGGAGCGTACTCCACTAGATTTTGTCATCTTTAATGCGATTCTCTCCTTAAACTCTTGTTCAAAATCTTTATATCCCTCTTTTAAGTCTGCGATAAGCGAATCTACCACCTGTTCAATATCTAAATTCTCATCCGATAATGATGCTGGTATTCCATATACAACAATACAATCATCTCCAAATGAGCGAATTTCAAAGCCTAATTGCTTTAGAATTTGGTTATTCTCCATTATGATAGAGTATGAATTGTGGTCTAAATCAATTGCTTTTGGAAAGAGTGATTCTTGAATTATAGGTTCATCTACTCTAATTGAGTTAAGGTATTTTTCATAAATAATCCTCTCTTTTGCTCTGTAGATATCAATCATCATTAACCCAGACTTTACAGGAGTAATAGCATATCTCCCTTTTATCTGAATTATTGAGCGACTATCATCGTATGCCTCCTCATTAAATAGAGCAGCACCACTCTTTTCTGCTTGATCTTGAAAGTAATTTGTAGGGGAGCTTGTAAACTCTGGAAATGAATTCTCTCCACTATCTATACTCTTCCATTCGCTAGCAGAGTTCCATTTCTGGTTACTAGAGGATTTCTTCTCCTCATCAAATGGGTTAAAAAGCGGATCGTAATCAATCTTTGGTGGTGGGACATATCTATGTTCAAAACCTGTAGAGATTACAGGAATCTCTGGTACCCCCTCTGTATCAAAATCTATAGATGGTAAGAATGAACTTCCGCCTATTGATTTTTTTATGGCTGCTGTTAAAATTTCAAATATAACACCCTCATTTTCAAATTTTATCTCAGTTTTTGCAGGGTGTATGTTAACATCCATATTGTTAGGATCTACCTCTAAGAATACAAAGTAAGATGGGGTATAACCATCGGGAATTAAATTATTATAAGCTTTTAAAATTGCTTTGTATAGAACTGAGCTCTTAAAATATCTGCCGTTTACAAATAAAAATTGGTTTGCTTGGCTCTTTTTTGCAAACTCAGGCTTTCCTATAAATCCCGATACATTTACCACTGTTGTTTCGGTTGAGATATCAACTAAATCTTTGCTTAGATCTTTGCCGCACAGATGAATTATTCTCTGTTTTTGACTTGCTGTAGGGAGTAAATGAAATATATCCTTTGAATTATGAACTAGTCTAAATTCAATATTAATCTTTGTAAGGGCTACTCTTGTAAATTCAGATACAATTTGACGATACTCTGCATTATCTGATTTTAGAAATTTTCTACGAGCAGGAATGTTATAGAAAATATTTCTGATGGCAAAATTTGACCCCTCTGCGCACTCTGTCTCTTTTGTGGATATTATGCTTGACTCGGCAATATGAACCTCCGTTCCGCACTCTTCTCCTCTCTTGCGGGTCTTAAGTGTAACGTCGGCGCACGCTGCAATGGAGGCCAAAGCCTCTCCTCTAAACCCAAAAGTTGAGATGGAGTGTAGATCCTCAGCCTTCTGAATCTTTGATGTTGCGTGCCTAGCAAAACAGAGTTCAGCATCCTCTCTTGTCATCCCAGCCCCATTATCAATTACTTGAATTAATGTTTTTCCACAATCGTTAATAACAACTGTTACCTGAGTTGCACCAGCATCTATTGCATTCTCCATCAATTCTTTCACCACATTTGCAGGGCGCTGAACAACCTCTCCCGCAGCAATAAGATTTGAGACGTGACTTGGTAAAATCTTTAACATCTCATTTTAATTAAATAGTAATCCCATATATTCAGCTAAGTAGACAAGAGAGCCCATAAGTGCAACTAATGTTACCAATGTGATAATTCTACGTGCCTTATTGTGCCCATCACTCTTCTTAACCTCAATTTTTCCCCTCATCCTAAAAGAACTTCTTAGAAGATCTCCAGGTTTATAATCTCCAGACGCTTCTCTACGAGCCTTCTCAATCTTATCATTAAGAATCTCTTTTCTCTCATCATAATATAGTGGTTGGTAATTAAACACTCTGTGTTTGGTTGTTTTACCAAAATTAAACATCATATCTATCCTATTTATTTGCTCAGTTGATTCTCTATACTTTCTAGTAGAAACAAAGATAAAATATTTATGTTAAATTTCTGATAAAACTTTACATTTGTGAAAAAATAAGAGAATGGATTTAAGAATAGGAAATGGCTACGATGTTCATTTGTTAAAAGATAATCTCCCTTTCTGGTTAGGAGGGATAAAAATTGAGCATTCAAAGGGGTGTGTTGCCCACTCAGATGGTGATACATTAATTCACGCTCTATGCGACGCGCTTTTGGGTGCACTAGCATTAGGTGATATAGGAAAACATTTTCCCGATACATCTTTAGAATTTAAGGGTATAGATAGTAAAATTCTTTTGAAAAAAACCTATGATTTGATTGAAAATCAGGGATACAGCTTGGTTAATGCAGATTGCACAATTCTATTGCAAAAACCCAAAATAGCCCCTTATATTATTCAGATGCGTGAATGTTTAGCTACAATTTTAAATATTACTCCCGATAGAATCTCTGTTAAAGCCACCACTACAGAGGGGGCTGGTTTTGTAGGAAGAGAGGAGGGTATTGCAGTTTATGCAACAGTTCTATTAAGCAAATAGTGCATTTTTTTTGCAAAATCAAAAAATATGTTTACTTTTGCAAACTCATTTGAGAGAGGTAATTGCCTCCGCAAATTGAAAGGGCGCGATAGCTCAGTAGGTTAGAGCGCATGATTCATAATCATGAGGTCCCCAGTTCAATCCTGGGTCGCGCTACAAAAAAGACTCTTTAATAAACAAAATTTTGTCTGTTAAAGAGTCTTTTTTTGTGCCTATCTTTCAGAGATTATTAATAATTTTGCACCGAAAAAATATTTGAACATTTTAAACAGAATCGCTTTATGAGAGTATATCAAGTATATATCAAAAATCTACCCCTCATCCTCCTCTCACTCCTTATCATCTCCTGCTCAAATTCAAAAGGTTCAGGTAATAAGATTCACCACATAGTCTTTGTCTCAGATCAGCACTATGGAATAGATAGAGAATTTAACGGTAAAACAGAGAGTGGAGATTTTGTTAATAACTTCTTAGTAAAGAGGATAAACCAATTGCCAAGTGAAACTCTTCCACAAGATAAGGGTCTTGCATCTGGTGAGCAGATAGCATCGATTGAGATGTTAATAAATGGAGGAGATATTTCAAATAGGCAACAAGTTGGAATACAATCCTCAGCAAGCTCGTGGTCTCAGTTTGAGAATAATTTTTTGAATGTGTTAAATATCAAAAATAGTATTGGTGAGCCTACAGAGGTATTTCTTATTCCAGGTAATCACGATGTTTCAAATGCTATTGGATACCCAAAACCAATGGAGCCAATAACAGATCCAACAGCAATGGTAGAGATATATAATCACTCTATGTCTCCCGATAAACCACTCACTAATAGCACTTTTGATTATTATCGGGATAAAATAAGATATTATAAAGATAGGTTTGGGATTAGATTCTTCTTTGTAGATATATGGCCTGGGGTAGAGCAGAGAGCTTGGATGGATAAATATATTGTAGATACAATTCCATCGGTTATTTTTACTCACGATGAACCCAATATTGAATATAAGCACCTCTCAAACCCTGAATCTCCAGATAAAATTATACCTGGAGCCAAATATGAGCATCTTATAAAGGAGGTGCCTAAAGCTAGCAAATCCTCTGATTACGAGCAGAATCAATTTGGATTTTGGTTAGCAGAAAATCCAGCCATTAAAGCATATTTTCACGGAAATACAAACTTTAACCAATTCTATACATTTACTGCTCCCGATAGCTTAGTTTCTCTTCCAACCTTTAGAGTAGATTCACCAATGAAGGGTGAATATAGTAGAGATGATCAGAGTTTACTATCATTCCATTTAATCTCGATAGATAGTGTTGCAAAGACCATTACGGTTAGAGAGTGTTTTTGGGCAAGAGAGCAGATTGAGTGGGGAGATATGGCTACATTTTCTATTCAATAAAGCTTGTTAAGAATTTTAAAGTATCTGTATTTGGTTTAATCTCAATGCCTTTTGCAGATGCAGGGATCAATACTGTTTCGCCTTGGCTAAGTTCAATCTCATTACCAGAGTCATCTACAAGCGACCCCTCGCCATTTAAACATACGACTATCATAAAAGAGTCCAACTCTTCTAGATCAATCTTATATGGAGAGTCTAAGTCATAAAGAGAGGTTGTAAAATATTCGCACTCTGCCAATCTCACCTCCTGATTCATGGCAGGAGTGTAGTGTGTCCTATAATCTGGAAGAACAGAGTAATCTATTGCCTCTTTTGCTAAATCGGTGTGTAGTTCTCTCAGATTACCTTGAGCATCAGTCCTATTAAAATCATATATTCTATAGGTTATATCTGATGTCTGCTGTATCTCAGCTATAAAGCATCCTGCACCAATGCTGTGTATCCTGCCTGCAGGTAAAAAGAAGCACTCTCCAGATTTTAATTCGTACTCGCTAAGTAGCTCTGTAATAGTATTGTTCTCTACACTCTGCTCATACTCTTGCGGAGTCACCTCTTTTGCAAACCCAGATCTTAAGCGTGCCCCCTCTGATGCCTCTACTACGTACCACATCTCAGTCTTTCCCTTTGAGTTATGCCTCTGTTTTGCCAATTCATCATCGGGATGAACTTGAATAGATAGATCATCTTTTGCATCAATAAATTTTACTAAAAGAGGAAACTCTAGCCCAAATCGCTCAAAATTCTTTCTACCCAAAAGCTCCGCTCCATACTGCTCAATTAGGGCAGGCAGTGGCATTTCAGCAAGAGCTCCGTTGCTAACAACAGATTCGTTTCCTTTTACTCCCGACAGCTCCCAGCTTTCGCCCACATTTTTCTGATCGGAGTCAATCATTTTATATGGGATGATGCGCTCACCACCCCATAAAATGCTCTTTAAAATAGATTTAAATTTTAATGGATACATATCTTTATTTTTTATTATCAATTTGTTCAAGTGCAAATGCGTATGCTCCAACTGAGATTGCTTTGCTTGCACCCAATTTGGATATAATTACCCCTATGCGTTTTTGTGGATCGTATGTTATGGTCTCTTCCGATCCATATATTTTTATCTCTCTTGCCTCACCTTTTGCAAATTGCTCAAATTCAGAGTTGTTGTCGAGATTATAAACCTTCATTTGCACCCTATTTAACTCCTCGCCAGAGAGTGTTGAGATATTGCCTCTAATAGTCTCAAAGAGTGCTGGCATAATATATTTTTTAGCAGCGGTAATTCCTCCACCAATAACGATTAGTCCATCAACAAGAGTTACTGCCGATGCCATTGCATCTGCAGCCGTTGCACCCATCTGAGCAAAAGCGTTAATCGCAGCCTCTTGATTTCCACTGGCTTTACCCTCGGCAATATCAAAGATATCTTTTGGCTCTAAATTTTTCACCTCTTCTCCCGATAGCTCTTGATAGACTCTCTTTACAGCCCTAACCGCTACACCATCCTCTACAATTATATTATCGTACTTTGGATGTGGCAGGCAGAAGGTCTCTACACAAGAGTTGTCGCCTCTATTGAGCTCTCCATTTACAACCATTCCAATGCCGAATCCTGTTCCAAATGTATAACCAAGTAGATTCTTAAACTGTTTGTTGCTACCTAGAGTGGCTAATTTTTGATTTATCTCAGGAAGTACTCCACAAAGAGCCTCGCCGTATGTGAAAAGATCTCCATCATTGTTGATAAATACAGGTAGTCCAAATTTGCGCTCTAAAAATGGACCCAGTGCCACACCCTCTCTAAAAGAGGGGAAGTTAGGAAGAAATCCACCAATAATACCGTTAGGATAATCTGCAGGGCCAGGAAAAGCGAAGCTAATTGCAACAGGTTTCTCTGTTAATTGGTCTATTATCTGTGAAAAACCATCAACCATAGTGCTTAAACAGAGATCTAGGTCGTGTGCATTTGATGGTAAGGTAATGGGTTCAATAATTGATTCACACCCTTTAATTGCTCCAAAGACTAGGTTTGTACCACCAGCGTCTAACGTTATTACTATTCGATTATCTTTTGTGTACATCTTTTTTTGAATTATAATTTCTTGTTTAGTTAGTTATTTCGGCCAAATTAATGATTTTAATTCAGTTTACCAATATAAATATTTACACTTTCTTTATTTAGCTATAAAAAATGAAATAGTGTAGGTTGTAAAAAAAGAGCTAAATTTGTGGGCTAAATTTTCTCCCGATGGAGAGCAAAAAACAAAATAAATGGAAAAAGTAAGTTATGCATTAGGAATGAGCGTTGCCAATAATATCAAGGCAAGCGGTATTCAAGAGTTAAATGTAGAAGAGTTTGTAAAAGGTTTTACTGCTGAGGTAAAAGGTGAAGGCACAAATATTACACCTAAAGAGGCTCAAGAAGCACTAAATGAGTATTTCTCAAAACTTGAGAGCGAAAGAGCTGAGTTATTAAAAGGAGCAGGTGAGGCTTTCTTAGCTGAAAATGCAAAGAAAGAGGGCGTTGTAACTCTTCCAAGCGGTTTACAATACAAAGTTATTACTGAGGGTAATGGCAAAATTCCAACAGCATCTGATAGCGTTGAGTGTCACTATGAGGGAACATTAGTTGATGGGACAAAATTTGATAGCTCTTATGACAGAGGCGAGACAGCAACATTTGGAGTTACACAAGTAATACCAGGTTGGGTAGAGGCTTTACAACTTATGCCAGAAGGATCTAGATGGCAATTATATATTCCTTACAACCTAGCTTATGGAGAGAGAGGTGCTGGTCAAGCAATTCCTCCTTATGCTGCGTTAATTTTTGATATTGAATTGATTAAGGTTGTGTAAATTTAATTTCAAGGACTATTAAATATAAAGATGGGCTCTCAGATTAATCTAAGAGAGCCCATTTTTTTATAGTTATCTATCAAAATCATTTATTTCAATCCCAACTTCTCAAACAGAGCCTCAGGTTTAGGGTCTCTTCCTCTAAAATTCCTATAAAGCGCATCTGCGCTCTCAATACCCCCCATAGATAGAATATTCTTTCTGAAACTTTCAGCAACCTCTTTATTAAAAATACCCTCCTCTTTAAATTTCTGAAAAGCATCTGCCTCTAATACCTCAGCCCATTTATAAGAGTAGTATCCAGCTGCGTATCCTCCTGCAAAGATATGCCCAAATGATGTAGATACTGCACTCTCTTTAATATCGGGAAGAACAATAGCTCTATTTATAGCACTCTTTTCAAAATCTAAAACACTCTCAGTAGGAACCTCTTTAAGAGTGTGCCAAGCCATGTCATTGATTCCAAATGATAATTGTCTAACACTTGCGTATCCACTATTATAGTTTTTAGCATCAATTATCTTTGTGATAAATTCTTGTGGGATAACCTCTCCAGTTTGGTAATGTTTTGCAAATGAGGCAAGAAACTCTTTCTCTGTTCCCCAATTCTCTAGAATTTGTGAAGGAAGCTCTACAAAATCGCGAGTAACATTTGTTCCAGTTAGAGATTGATACTTGCCCTCTGCAAAGATGCCGTGAAGTGCGTGCCCAAACTCGTGTAGGAATGTAATTACCTCATTGAATGTTAATAGAGATGGAGTGCTCTCTGTAGGTTTAGAGAAATTGCAAACAATTGAGATATGAGGACGCTCCTCCTCTCCACTTATAGTAAAACCCTGCTCACGATAAGATGTCATCCAAGCACCACTGTTCTTGCTCTCTCTAGGGAAAAAGTCGGCATAGAATAGAGCTAAATGTTTTCCAGAGGTGTCAGTAACGTTATATATTTCTACATCGGGATGATAAGCAGGAACATCATCAATTTTTGTAAAATTTATTCCCCAAAGAGTATGAGCCAATCCAAATATTCCACTCTTTACACTCTCTAATTCAAAATAGGGTTTTAAAACTTCATCATTAATATTATATCTCTCTTTCTTTAGCTTCTCAGACCAAAATGCAAAGTCCCAAGGCATAAGCTCCTCGTTAAATCCATTTTTTTGTGCATACTCTGTAATCTCTGTAATCTCTTTTTTAGCATAAGGTAGAGATTTGTCTAAAAGATCACTTAGGAATTTATTTACAGTTTCTGAGTTCTTAGCCATTCTATCCTTAAGTGCGTACTCAGCAAAAAACTCATATCCTAATAAATTTGCCTCTTTTATCCTCAAATCTACAATGTTCTTTACAATCTCTTGATTGCTAAATTTGCCATTCAATGCTTTTGTTCCGTTAGCCATCCACATTTGTTTGCGTAACTCTCGATTCTCGCTAAATTGCATAAATGGCGCATAGCTAGGGTATTGGAGAGTGAAAATCCACCCCTGAGTACCCTTTGTCTTGGCTTCGTGTGCAGCACCCTCTTTTACAAAATCGGGTAATCCAGCCAACTCGGTCTCATCAGTTATATTTAGTGTAAATTCATTTGTTGCATCTAGTACATTCTTGTCAAACTTAAGGCTAGCAAGGCTTAGCTCTTCACTAATTTTACTAAGTTTAGCCTTATCTTCAGTTGATAAATTAGCACCATTATCTGCAAACCCTTTATAGGTATTCTCTAAAAGCTTAGCATCCTCTTTACTTAAATTCAAATCATCTTTTTGCTCATATATTTTTTTAATGCGTTCAAAAAGTTTCTCATTCAAAAGTATATAAAGTGAGTACTCTGTCATCATAGGGGAGATGCTCTCTGCAATAGCTTGCATCTGCTCATTTGTATTTGCGTGATTAAGGTTATAAAAGATAGCACTAACTCTATTTAACGTTCTACCTGCATACTCTAATGCTTTAATCGTATTCTTAAAATTTGGCTCTTGAGAATTATTTATTATTGCATCAACCTCCTCTTTTCCCTCTTTTATAGCCGCCTCAAAAGCAGGCATATAGTGGTCTAAACTTATCTTGTCAAAAGCTGGTGCACCATATTTATACGGTGATTCTATTAATAATGGATTTATCATATCTTATTTGCTGTTATTGATATTGTTTTTGCATTAATCGTTCCAAACCGCAAAAATAATAAGAATTGAACACTATAATTTAATGCCTCGTATTTTCTGTAATTAAAACCTAGAGACTCTTTCACAAAACTTAGCTACAAATAGCACAACCTTAAGTAAATTATTAGCCTCCCTTATATGAAGATTATGCAGAGAGTTCATAATTTCTGCAACATCTTTATTATTTTTTAATACAAGTGTTCGCTCTCTATATGTACTATTATTATAGTATGAGCGACAATTATAAGAACAAAATTTTTTATCTGTTCTTCCCGATATATTAATACCGCAATTTAAACACACTCTTTCCATAACTTTTTTATTTGCAAGATATATATGAAATATCTAAAAGTGCGTAAAATTCCACTTTTTGACGTAAATTTTTACGATTTTAAAATCGTAAATTTTATTAAGCGTATATTAAGCGCTTAGAGATCGCATAATTAGAGATATAAAGCTTTCCTTTGCTGCGAATTTTAATAAATAATATTATGCAAAAATCATTGAATAAAGTAGAACTTAGAGGACACGTAGGGCACGACCCTAAAACCTCAAAAACAGAGAATGGAGGAACATTGATTAGATTCACTTTGGCAACCAATGAGGTTTATAAGGGAAAGAATGGGGAGTATTGTGAGGAGACCACTTGGCATAATGTTGCTGCTTGGTCAAATAAAGGAATGCCCGATTTCTCTTCTATTAAGAAAGGAACTTATGTAGAGGTAACAGGTAAGATTCGCTATATAAGTTATAAAACCAAAGAGGGAGAGGAGAGAAATATTACAGAAATATTAGCTCTTAAAATAGTGGTGCCGTTGGCCGAGTAGAGTTTTTGTTTAAGTGTATAGTGCCAAATTCCTTATATTTTGCGCTCAGGTAGTGATACCTTAATTAGATTGTAGTTTTATGACAATATTGACACTTTTGGTGCTATACACTTTTTTATTAAATCAAATTTCTCACTAACTATTATTTAGTGGTAGATAGATATATCAAAATTATGCTTTTGTACGTATCTAAAAAAAGAGTATTTTTGCAATCTATATTAATCAATTACACAATTGTAACTATGGAGAATACAAGAGAGATCCTCATCTATAATACATTAACAAGAAATAAAGAGAAGTTTAATTCTATTACACCAGGAATGGTTGGGCTCTATGTTTGTGGGCCAACTGTTTACGGAGATGCACACTTAGGTCACGCTAGGCCAGGAATCACATATGATGTGCTGGTGAGGTTGTTCAGACACTTAGGTTACAAGGTAAGATATGTAAGAAACATTACAGATGTAGGGCACTTAGAGAGTGATGGTGATGCGGGAGAGGATAAAATTGCAAAAAAAGCAAGGTTAGAGCAGTTAGAGCCAATGGAGGTGGTGCAACACTATACATTAAGGTTTCACGATGCAATGAAATTGCTTAATACAACTCCTCCAAGCATTGAGCCAAGAGCCTCTGGGCATATTATTGAACAAATAGAGCTGGTTAAGAATATTCTAAATAAAGGATTAGCATATATCAGCAATGGATCTGTCTACTTTGATGTAGAAGAGTACAATAAAACTCATAACTATGGTGCTTTATCGGGAAGAAATCTAGATGATATGTTATCAAACACTAGAACACTTGATGGGCAATCAGATAAAAAATCTAATGCAGATTTTGCACTTTGGAAAAAAGCCTCCCCAGAGCATATTATGAGGTGGCCATCTCCTTGGAGTGATGGATTTCCAGGTTGGCACTTAGAGTGTTCTGCTATGAGTGCAAAATATTTGGGCGAACAATTTGATATCCACGGTGGAGGAATGGATCTAATGTTCCCTCACCACGAGTGTGAGTTGGCACAAAATACTGCATCAAGAGGGAAAAGTGGAGTAAACTACTGGATGCACAACAATATGATCACTATTAATGGTCAAAAGATGGGTAAATCATTAGGTAATTTTATTACACTAGAAGAACTGTTTTCTGGAACTCATAAAATCTTAGAGCAACCATACTCTCCAATGACAGTGAGGTTCTTTATCCTTCAAGCTCACTACAGAAGTACGCTTGATTTTAGTAATGAGGCACTTCAAGCTGCAGAGAAAGGATTAAAAAGAATGCTACAAGCTTCAAAAGATGTAAAAAATCTAAAAACAGATAACTCAGAATCGTCACAAGAGATTGCAGGATTAAAAGAGTCAATATATTCTGCTCTTTGCGATGATATGAATACTCCTATTGCATTATCTTATCTATTTGAGGCAGTAAAATATGTAAATCAAGCAAAGGATGCTCTTCTAAAAATATCTAAAGAGGATAAAGCAACCTTAGAGTTCTTATTCTCAGAAATCGCTTCGAATGTTTTAGGAATCTCAGATGAACAGAGCTCCACAGGTGAGAGTAGCCATACTAAAGTAATTGATGGCCTTGTTCAGATGGTGATTCAAGAGCGCAAAGAGGCTAGAGTAAATAAAGATTGGGCAAAATCAGATAAGATTCGCGATGATCTAAAAGAGATAGGAGTGGCTATAAAAGATACCAAAGATGGTGTTGAATGGAGTCTTGAATCCTAAATTTACCACATAAATTACTTAACTTTTTCGAGAATATTATATTGTATGAAACAGTACCTTTCAATAGGATTATTATCCATATTGCTTTTAATGTGCTTTTCAGTAAAAGCACAAGAACCTTCTAAAAATGAAAAAATAAACGCCTATTGTCGCTTTGTTCCAGAGCGCGATGATGATTTTGCTTGGGAAAATAACAGAGTTGCATTTAGAATGTATGGCCCAGAAGGGCAAGAGAAAGCAGAGAAGGGTATTGGAGTTATATCAAGTGGAATTGATTGCTGGTTTAAGAGGGTAGATTATCCAATTATAGATAGCTGGTATCAAAAGCCCTTTAACGGTGGTTCGTTTCACAAAGATGATGGTGAGGGGTTAGATTGTTACCACGTTGGAGTTGGTAGAGGTTGTGGTGGCACTGCAATTTTATATAAAGGCAAATATTATGTATCTAATAATTTTGTTAAATATGAAATTATAGAGAATGGCCCAGACAAAGTGGTTTTTAAATTATTTTTTGCCCCTATAGTTATAGATGGTAAAGATGTTACTGAGACCAAAACTATTACTCTTAAAAAAGATGATATGTACTTTAGATGCGATGTTGAATTTGAAACGGAGTTAAAATTAGAGACTCTTGCAAGCGGCATCTCTCTACACGGAGGAAAAGGTGAAACAAATTACTCAAAAGATGGTTGGATAGCCTACTGGGAACCTATGCAAGATTCCGAATTAGGAACAGCTGTCTGGTCAAAGAAAAGAGATTATCTAGGCAATAATAAACAAGAGAATGTAGGAAAAGATCTCGACAACTTTTGGCTCCACCTAAAAATAAGAAAAAACAGAGCTACTTTCTATGCTGGCTTCTCTTGGAAAAAAGCTGGATTCCACTCTACATTTGAGGAGTGGCTAGATTATGTGAGTGAAAATAGAAAATAGATATAAAATTATAGAAAATTGGCAGACTTGAATTGAATCGAGCCTGCCAATTTTAGTTTCTATTTACAATATTTATCCAACCAAGCAAAGAACTCTCTATTCCAATGAATTGAGTTCTGAGGCTTTAGAATCCAGTGATTCTCTTCTGGGAATAAAAGTAATTTAGCCTCTACATCCATCATCCTTGCTGCATTGAATGCCGCGTAACCTTGATCTACAGGAACGCGATAATCCATCTCGCCGTGAGTGACTAAGATAGGTGTGTTCCAGTTCTTTATGAGCTTATGAGGAGAGTTGGCATAGTGTCTTTTAGCTGTCTTATTGTTATCCCAAGGAGCTCCACCATTATCCCAATGAGGGAACCACATCTCTTCAGTTGTCATATACATATGCTCTTGATTAAAGATACCAGCGTGAGCGATAAGTGCAGAGAATCTATTCTCGTGAACACCAGCTAAATAGAATACAGAGTATCCACCATAGCTTGCTCCTGATGCTGCAACTTTACCAACATAAGGCTCCTTCTTCATAACATCCACAGATGTTAAATAATCTTGAATGTTTAATCCACAATAGTCACCCGATATCTGTTCGCACCAAGGTTGACCAAATGCTGTTGTGCCACGTCTATTTGGTAGAATTACAATATAACCTTCAGAAGCCATTAA
The DNA here is from genome assembly GCA_964368585.1 of uncultured Muribaculaceae bacterium. GTDB lineage: Bacteria > Bacteroidota > Bacteroidia > Bacteroidales > UBA932 > Egerieousia. Next base: position 118,269 of record CAYJAK010000005.1, on the reverse strand, counting down.
GCGGTAGTTCCAACGAGTAGAAAAACCTTGACTGATTGTTCCTTGAGGTCCACCTAAACACATTAAAAGTGCAGGATATTTCTTGCTCTTATCAAAATTAGGAGGATAAACAATCCAAGTATGCATCTGCTCTCCATCAACAGTCTCCATCCAACGCTCTTCAATGGTTGGAGCATCTAATTTAGCAAGAGTAGCATCATTCTCGTGAGTGATTTGAGTAACAGTTCCATTTGCAACATTAACTGTAACAAGTTCTGCTGGTCTCAACATACTTTTATTTGAAGAGAGAAGGGATGTAACTGCTCCAGAAGCATCTACAATAGGCGTAGCACCTCCAAAATCACAGATATTATCTTGAGATGTAATTCTTCTAATACCCTCTCCATAATTATAATCATTTGGAATCGGGCCACTCTTATGATTATCAGCGATAGATTTACCACCTTTCTTATTTACATCTACCTCAAAAATTCCAGTTAATGCATTAACACAAGAGCTAAAGAAGATCTTATCAGAGGCAGGACTCCAAGAGATTGCATCTACATTATATTTATAATCACTAGTAAGTTCTTTCTTCGCTTTTGTATCTAAATCAATAACAAAAAGTCTTCTCTTATCAGCCTCGTAGCCGCCGCGAGCCATACTTACCCAAGCTAATTGTTTACCATCGGGAGAAAAAAGAGGCTCTGTATCATAACCAGGCATTCCATCAGTTAGATTGACTGTCTTTTTTGTAGCAACTTCATATAGATAGATATCGGTATTAGTAGAGTAAGCGTACTCTTTTCCCGATAGTTTTCTACAAGAATATGCAATATACTTACCGTCAGGGCTCCAATTAAGTTGCTCTAATCCACCAAAAGGGAGAGTAGGGAGCTCAAAAGCAGCCTCGCTAGGAGTTAATAAATCAACACCATCTCCAACAGATGCACCATTAAATGATGCAATAAAGGTGTGAGGTACTGTCTCAACAAAGTGATCCCAGTGTCTATACATTAAATCAGTATAAACTCTTCCACTAGATTTGTCCAGATCTGGGTACTTGTCAGTAGGTTTCTCGGCAGCTTTAACACTCTTAACATACATTAATTGAGTTTGATCTGGAGATAACTCAAACGATTCAATTCCTTCAACCTCACCTGCAATCTCTTTCTCATTTGCGATGGCAGTACCAGTAAAGTCAGAAACATAAAGTTTTCCTCCTCTCATATAAATAATCTGCTCTCCGTTATTATACCAACGCGCATTCCCTTCACTCTTTGCACTATTTGTAAGTTGAGTATTGGATGAACCATCAATATTAATTATAAAAAGCTCTCTATTGCCTTTATTTTGTTGTATATCAGTGTAACTAACGCCGTAAAGAATCTTTGATCCATCAGGAGATAATTGAGCATCGCTAACTTTTCCTAGGCGGTGCATAATTTCAGGGGTGTATTTCCCATTTTCTACAACAATCTCACTCTTTGTAATGATTGGCTCTTCTACCTCTGTGCTCTTTGTTGCTCCAGCTGCACATCCAGCTAAAGAAGCTGATGTTATTGCAGCCATAATTAATAAGTGTTTTCTCATTTTATTATATATTTATCCGTTTATAATCGTTTAAATCGCTTACTCTGTTAACTCATAACCAAGATCATACCCCTTTTTAGTAGCTGGTAAACCATACTTCATCCATTCAGGCATAGGTGCGCCTTTTAAATAGTGATCAAAGAATTGGCTAAGTCTAATACTTAAATCTTTAGCATTTCTTCTCTGTACAAGGTTGTGGTCCTCATCGTTGTATTGTAGTAGCCAAGCAACTTTTCCTAATCTTCTTAATCCAGTAAATAGCTCAATTCCTTGGTACCATGGAACTGCTCCATCTTTATCGTTATGCATAATTAGAACAGGAGTTGTTACATTTGGTAGATAGAATAGAGGGGAGTTCTCTATATATAAATCAGGTTTCTCCCAAAGTGTACCGCCAATTCTACTCTGAGTCTGCTCATACTGGAACTGTCTCACCATTCCGCTGCCCCAGCGTATGCCGCCATAAGCACTAGTCATATTTGCGACAGGTGCACCCGAACCAGCAGCTTTAAATTTGTCGGTTTTAGTAATCATATAGGCAACTTGATAACCACCCCAACTTTGACCTTGAATAGCCATATTCTTAGAGTCTACCCAAGGGAACTTCTCTAGCATCTCAACTCCAGGCATAATTGAACGCATTGCACTCTCCCCAGGGTAGCCATCTTTGTAATATATGTCTGGTACAAACACAATGTAGCCATTACTTGCAAAGAATGGAATATTAATAATAGATCTGCTTGGAGCAGGAACTCTAGAAGAGTATAATCCATCAGAGTTCTTCTCATAGAAATAGATCATAACAGGATATTTTTTAGTAGGATCAAAATCCTCTGGCTTAAATAGTAAGCCTTCGCAGAAAATATCATCTTCTGTTTGCCAATTAACTAGCTCTACAGTACCCCAATTATACTCCTTCTGTTGAGGATTAACATCGGTAATCTGTTTCTGGTTCTTAAAGTTATCATAGGTAAGCCATAAATTAGATCCATCCTCAAAATTTCCCTTTCTGTATGCAAAGATTGGCTTTCTCTTCTTAGAGTCAAATGAAATCTCAAAATTACTATAAGAGTATGGCCCCTCCACAAGTTTAGTCAATTTAGGAGTTTTGCGAGTATGATTAGTAACAGTAATTAGACCACTCTCTTTAGTTGTCTTGTTAAAAGTTGTAAAGTAAAGAGGGTCATTCAATCTAAAGAACTCCGGTCTCTCCTCTTTGTAAACAATAAGATCTATTCTAAGTTTTGTATTATTCTCCCTTCCGTAGCCGTTAGTTAGCAGAGTAGGTTCACTCTTGCCAGTAGCATCAAATTTCCAATAATCAAATCTATCGGGAATAATAAAAGTTTTATCATCTTCAAACCAATTTGCACTGCCATAAGCTCCTGGAATAGAAGGGGTGTCGTGATCTTCATTGTGAAAAGCAACTCCTAGATCCTTGGTCACATTTTTCATACTACCCTCAATAAGATCTACAAGGAACCAACCCTTTTCAATCATATCGTATATAACATAGTATCTTCCCGACGGTGAAACGGCTCTAGGCCCAATTGCAACTCTCTCTTTTAGTAACTTACGTGAGCCATCAGACACCTTTACAATATACATATCTACATAAGGAGTAATATCCCACTGAGATTGAAGTCTATACTTTTTATTATCAGAAATAAGTGTATAATCGGCTTTGCCCTCATTTGGAACCGATACGTAAGGCACATTCAAATCTCCTAATTGAACTAGAGACTTGCTGCTTAAATCTGCTAAAATATAAGATGTATATGAGCGTCTAAGATCTCTTGTTTTGTTAAGTAATTGCATAGGTTGATTGTATTCATCATTCCAACTCCATATATCCAGCTTTGGCTGCTCAAACTCAACTAAAGTGGTATCCTTTTCAAGAGGCTTAGGAGCTATTGCAAAGAATAATCTCTTACTATCTTTGCTATAATATAGTGATCCATTCTCGCTAAGAATCCAACCCTCTGGAATACCTAAAGTCTTATTAGAAACAGCGATATCTAGCTTATTAGTAATGTTGTTAAACTGATAAATATTAATATTTTTCTTACCCTCTTTTGTTGTATCTGTATTTGCATAGAATGCCATTAAAGATTTATCGTCGGAGAATCTAGGTAGATTTATTTTTGAACCTTTAGGTCCCGATAAAATTTCAAAGCCGCTTCTAGAGAGCGGGGAGTAATAGTGAAGAGCTGTTGGCGTAATCGAATCACCCTCGATAGGTTTTGTTGTATAGGCCAAGATAGAGCCATCCTCATTAAAATTGTATGAACTAAAATGCTTAATAGTATCTATAGTATAATCAGTTAAATCTAAAACTAAAAGCTTTTTGATCTTAGATTCATCTATCTTCTTAGTATCTTTCTTGCTCTCCTTCTTGTCAGTTTTTGTCTCAGCCTTTTGCTCCTCTTTATTCTCTACCTTCTCAGATATCTTTTTCTCTTCAGCCTTTTTCTTGTCGGGAGCTAATTCAAAAGCTACAAAGTCAGTAAACTTTTCTGGAAGTTTATGTGCAATTAGATTTGGGTATTTTTTTATCTCTCCCGATGCAATATCTATGATCGCTAATGTATCCTTAGGCATCAGATCTTTCTTCACTTTTTTAATCTTTGCATCGCGAGTCTCCTTAAAGAAAGGCTTAATTACTGCAACAACTTTATTTCCATCCTCATTCAATCTAGCCCCTGTACCTCTAGGTATAACAATTGTTTCACTAGAAGAAGATCGCAAATCTTTTATATACAGCTCTGTATCACCCTCTTGTGGTGTTGAGTAGTAGATTAAGATGTTGCCATTCTTTTGAAGTAGTGGAGAGCTAACATTTCTCCAAGAATCATAAACTGAATGATCAAGCGGCTTTTTTTGTGCGAAACAGATTCCTGTCACTATTAAAAAGCAGATAAAAAGAGATACTTTTTTCATTATAAGTGGTTTTTGAGTTTAAATAAATGTAACAAAACGTAAAAATAGTGCATCTTTATGCTAGAGCAAAAAAAAATACTCTATTGTGTGTAATAATATTTTTTTCTACCTTTGCCCAAGTTAAAAAAATAGCAAAAAATTTACAGTTAAATTTAATATATTTAAGAAGTTATGAGAATTGATCAAATTATTGCACGTGAAGTATTAGACTCACGTGGTAACCCAACTGTTGAAGTTGATGTAATCTTAGAATCAGGTGTAATCGGTCGCGCTTCAGTTCCTTCAGGAGCATCTACAGGTGAGAATGAGGCACTTGAACTTAGAGACGGTGATAAAGGTCGTTATTTAGGTAAAGGTACATTAAAAGCAGTTGCTAATGTAAACAATGTTATTGCTCCTGCATTAGAGGGTATCTCTGCTTTAGAGCAAAGAGCTATCGATGCTAAAATGTTAGAGTTAGACGGTACAAAAACTAAAGCAAACTTAGGCGCAAACGCTATCCTTGGTGTTTCTCTAGCTGTTGCTAAAGCTGCTGCTGCATACCTAGATATGCCTCTATACAGATATATCGGTGGTACTAACACAATCACATTACCAGTTCCTATGATGAACATCATCAACGGTGGATCACACTCTGATGCTCCTATCGCATTCCAAGAGTTTATGATTCGTCCAGTTGGTGCTCCTTCATTCCGTGAGGCTCTTCGTATGGGTGCTGAAGTTTTCCACGCACTTAAGAAAGTTCTTCACGATCGTAACCTAAGCACTGCTGTAGGTGATGAGGGTGGATTTGCTCCTGCACTTAACGGAACAGAGGATGCAATTGAATCAATCTTAAAGGCTGTTAAAGATGCTGGATATGAGCCAGGTAAAGATATTATGATCGCTATGGACTGTGCTGCTTCTGAGTTCTTTAAAGATGGTATCTACGATTATTCTAAGTTCGAAGGTGCAGAAGGTAAGAAACTTACAATTGATCAACAAGTTGATTTCTTAGAGGAGCTTATCAACAAGTACCCAATCGACTCTATTGAGGATGGTATGAGTGAGAATGACTGGGAAGGTTGGAAAAAACTTACAGATCGTATCGGAGATCGTTGCCAATTAGTAGGTGATGACCTATTTGTAACTAACGTTGAGTTCTTATCTAAAGGTATCGAGCAAGGTTGTGCTAACTCAATCCTAATCAAAGTAAACCAAATTGGTTCATTGAGTGAGACTCTTGATGCAATTGAAATGGCTCACCGTCACGGTTATACATCTGTAACTTCTCACCGTTCAGGAGAGACTGAAGATGCAACTATCGCAGATATAGCTGTTGCTACTAACTCTGGTCAGATCAAAACTGGTTCACTTAGCCGTTCAGACCGTATGGCTAAATACAACCAACTTCTTCGTATAGAAGAGGAGCTAGGCAATCTAGCTGTATATGGCTATAAGAGAGTTAAGTAATTAATAACTTGATAATATAAGTGTACTCATAGGGATGGAGTGAATACCTCCTGAAAGAGTACACTTTTTTCTTTTAAATATGTTTTTCAAATAATTGTACCTAATTAAATAATTTATTTTATGTCTGGATTTTTTGGTTGTATATCTAGAAACGAATGCGTTACTGATGTATTTTATGGCACCGATTATCATTCGCATTTAGGAACTAAGCGTGCTGGTATGGCATTCTATAACGGAGAAAAATTTGTTAGATCTATTCACTCACTAGAGAATGGATACTTTAGAAATAAATTTGAAGATGAACTACCGCGCTTTCAGAATTCAAAGTTAGGTGTAGGAGTGATTTCAGATAATGAGTCACAGCCTATAACAATAACATCTCATTTAGGAAGATATGCTTTAGTTACTGTCTCAAAAATTGAGAATATAGAGGAACTAACTCAAGAGCTCTTAGCTCAAAAGCACCATTTCTCTGAGTTGTCGGGATCAGCTATTAATGCAACAGAACTTATCGCGATACTTATTGCACAAGGCAATACAATTAAAGAGGGTATTGAGATTGTTCAAAAGAAGATAAAAGGTTCCTGCTCAATGCTTATCTTAACGGACCACTCTATTTATGCAGCTCGTGACAGATTTGGTAGAACTCCAATAATTATTGGTAAAAATGACGTAGGTTATGTTTGCGCAAGTGAGAGCTCAAGCTTTGATAACCTTGGGTATGAGTATGTAAAAGATTTAGGTCCAGGAGAAATTGTTCGAATTAGTTCAGATGCAATATTTGAAGTAGCGCCACCGCGTGAAAGAAAGCAAGTTTGCTCATTCTTATGGGTTTATTATGGGTACCCTTCTGCTTACTATGAAGGAATTAATGTTGAAGACTCTCGATATAGATGCGGAGCTGCAATGGCAAGAAGGGATTCAGATTTTGATCCAGATTTTGCAGCGGGAATTCCAGATTCAGGTATTGGGCACGCTATAGGATATTCAAACGAAAAGGATGTACCATATAAGCGTCCATTTGTAAAATATACTCCAACTTGGCCAAGGAGTTTTATGCCTCAAAATCAAAAGATGAGAGATCTAGTTGCTAAGATGAAGCTTCTGCCTAATGAACAATTCACGAGAGATCAAAAAATTGTCTTTTTAGATGACAGTATTGTGAGAGGAACTCAATTAAAAGATAATGTTGTAAAACTCTTAGAGGCAGGTGTAAAAGAGGTACATATGAGAATAGCTTGTCCACCGCTAATCTTCCCTTGTAGATTCCTAAACTTCTCTACATCTCGTAGCACTTATGACTTATATACGCGTAGAGTCATTAGAGATATTGAGGGAACAGATAAATTAACAGATGAAATTTTGGAGCAATATGTAAATCCCGATTCGCCCAAATATCAACAAATGGTGAGTATAATGGCAAAGCACCTACAATTGTCTTCATTAAGATTCCAACGTTTAGATGATTTAGTTGAGGCTATCGGATTACCAAAATGTGATCTATGCACGCATTGTTGGGATAATAGTAGTTATGTAGAATAAATAACGTCCAAAAATCCTCCATTAAGAATAAAATGTTAACTTTTTTAAGAAAAAGATAAATTTTAGAGCAATTGTGTTTTGTTTTTAATTTAAAAAAACTATTTTTGCAGCCATATGGGATGGAGTGTGAAAGAGATTTAATCGATTTACACATTATTACAATATATTTGTAAAAGTCCTATAAAATGTTGTTTTTTGTTTTGTTGAAAAAGAGTTCTATTTTGCAGAGCTCTTTTTCAACTTTAACAAAAAAAACAGAATATAGAACTGAGTAAATTTATTGCTAGATAAATTAAAATAAACGCCCCTAGAAGTTATTGGCTTCTAGGGGCGTTTCTCTTACGTAAAATCTGTTTCAAAAAATAACGTAATCAATCTAAAGATAGATGAGTTAGTTATTAATAGGCGTTATCATAAATGAAAAAGTGTAATCTTTATATGGCAGGCGATACTTCTCAAGTGGAATAGCTCCCCAAGAGTTCACACATGCCAATCCAGCAATGACCTGATCTATTGATAACTCTGTGTACCCGCATTTCTCTACTTGTTGTATATGTCTCTGATTCTTTCTTCTGCCGTCGTCTAATGATTCAGTTGAATAGTCACGAGCTGTCATAGTAAACGGTTGATCTGAATAGATTTTTATCCCATTCTTGCTAGAAGTAAGAACATTGAGCCATCTAATATCTGTTCTTGCACCACCCTCTTGAGGTCTAATATAAGGATAATACTGCTCTTCAACACTTTGTTTATATATGCCAATTTTAGTTGAATTATTTCTGTCACTATAATTTTCATAAGGGCCTCTTCCGTAGTATTCAACATTTGAGAATTGTGAAACTAAAGGCATTTGCATACCAAACTTAAACATATCTGGAACTTTGGAATTCTTATCTGCGATTAAAGTTTGTGTGATAGCAACGGCTCCATTAGGGGCAATAGTGTACTCTATACTAAGCTTGCCTTTTACTTGAGGCATTTCGTACTCAGCATTAACAACAATAATATTGTCGCACATAATCTCCTCTTCCATAAACATATAATGCCTAGGTGCAGTGTGTTTCAGAGAGATAAGTTTAATCTCTGGGCTCTTCCAAATGGCATATCTATTCTGTAGCCCTGCTCCATAATCATTATCAGTAGGTGCTCTCCAGAAGTTTGGCTTAATCGCTCCATCACTTGTTAAATAATCTGTGCCATTAATATTGTATCTTGTAATATACCCAGTATGCTTATTGATATCAATGTTGAAATTCTTGCCAAATACTCTTAAGAAATTATAATCATCAGTTTTAACTGTAGGTCTCTCTCCTTCAAAATTAAGAATACCTATAACCTGATCTCTAAAAGGATTGATAACAAGTTGTTCGTGAGCTAATTGTGTGCCAGCTCTTATTAATCCATCCTTATCTTTGGTTATAAAACGAACATTTAATAATACCTCCTTATCGTTTACAATAATAGGCGTATACCCAATCTTAATAACCTTACTCTCTTGAGGTGCAATTTGTAAATTATCTATAACTCCGCTCTTTTCAACTATCCCATTATAAGTAATATCCCACTCCATTATAAAATTTGAAAGATCAGTAAAGAAATTCTCATTATAGATCTCTACCTCTCCCAATGCCGCATTAACTCCTTTAACCCAAATATTTTGGTGATAATAAGCTACCTCTCCCATGTGTGGATTTAGGACTCTGTCGGGATTAATTAAACCATTGTTGCAGAAATTGTTATCAGAGGCATCATATCTATTAAAATCTCCTCCATAAGCATATATTTCAATCCCATTCTCATCTTTCCATCTAAGCGATTGGTCTACAAAATCCCAAATAAAACCACCTTGATACTCTGGGTACTTACGAGTCAATTCCCAATATTCTTTAAATCCTCCCATTGAATTACCCATTGCGTGAGCATATTCACACTGGATAAGAGGTTTTTTAAGATTAGATTCTAAATATTTTTTAGAGCCTTCATAATCTAGATACATTGGGCAATATATATCTGTATATTTATTTCCGTGTGCTTGCTCGTACTGTACTGGGCGAGAAGGGTCTTCACTCTTAATCCAATCATAACAAGCCATAAAGTTCTCACCAAATCCCGCCTCATTGCCCAAAGACCAAAAGATAATTGATGGGTGGTTAAAAGACCTCTGCACATTGCGCTGATTCCTCTCTAAATGTGCCAATTTGTATGAAGGATTCTTTGCAAGTGTATTATCACCATATCCCATACCGTGCGACTCTACATTAGCCTCAGCTATAACATATAGCCCATACTCATCACATAGGTCGTACCACACATTAGCATCGGGATAGTGGCAAGTACGTACAGCATTGATATTATTCTCCTTCATAATTTGAATATCTTTAATCATATCCTCCCTAGAGACATAGTAACCTTTATCGGGATTTAACTCGTGCCTATTTACACCTTTAAATAGAACGGGCTCTCCATTTACAAGCACTTGTGCATTTTTTATCTCAATTTTACGGAAACCAACCTTTATCGGGATAACTTCTCCATTATAAGAGGCAATAAGAGTATATAAATTTGGTGTTTCTGCACTCCATTTTTCTGGATTAGAGATGGTTATAGTTACATTCTCTCTCTCTTTAGGAGTAACTGTTTTTTCAGAAACTAAATTCTTTTGATTGTCAAAAAGTTCAAGCTTTACAGTACCCTTCCCGATAACATCTAAATCAATTTTTAGTGAACCATCTTTGTAATTATTGTCTAGATCAGGAGTAACTCTAATATCTGAAATGTGATTTTTATTGCGAGCATAAAGGTAGCAATCCCTTCCTACTCCCGACAATCTAAAGAAATCTTGATCTTCTAAATATGTACCATCGCACCATCGAAATACTTGAAACGCGATGAGATTCTTACCTGGTTTAACATACTTTGTGATATCAAACTCTGCCTCTAACTTGCTATCTTCGCTATATCCCACGTACTTTCCATTAACCCATAGATACATATTAGAGGTAACTGAACCAAAGTGAGCCATAATTTTTTTGCCGTTCCAATCTGTTGGGATCTCGATAACTCTTCTATAGGAACCAACGTGATTATCTTCTACTGGAAAAAGAGGCGGTTCGCTTTTGAATTGATTGCGCCAAGCATAACCTACATTTACATATATAGGATCTCCGTAGCCATTTAACTCCCATACTCCTGGAACCTCAATTCGATCCCAATGTTTATCATCAAAATCTGCTCTCCAAAATGTTAATGGGCGCTGATCTGAGTTCTTAACCCAGTTAAATTGCCAAGTGCCATTTAAAGAGATGAAGTTGGCTGAGTGCTGTTTGTTCCCCAATTCAGCAGATTCGACAGATTTATACGCAAAGTAATTTGTATGCATTGGAGCACGATTAACTTGGTTTACCTTTGGATCCTGCCACTCATTCTTCTGTGCCAAAAGTAGGCTTGGGAAGAGAGCCAATAAAAGAATTAAACGTTTCATAATTAGTTAATTTATTGTTGATAGTAGTTTGCTAAAAGATGAATCAATATTGCTAATTCTCAAAATTAGTAGAATCATTAGAATAAACCAAATAAAGAGCTAATATTTTGTTAAATAAATAATTAGTTGTATATTTGCAGCCCCGCAGAGTGTGCGTGGAGCCGTAACTATTTGTTTTTCAACTTTTAAAGGCATATAGCAATGCGGTTTATGTTTAACTAAAACAACTAATTAAAAACCAATGTCTGGATTAATTGGAAAAAAAATCGGAATGACTTCCGTGTTCGGTGCCGATGGTAAAAATATACCATGCACTGTAATTGAGACTGGTCCGTGTGTTGTTACGCAAATTCGTACAGAAGAGATTGATGGTTATGCCGCTGTACAGCTTGCCTATGACGAGAAAAAAGAAAAACACACCAGCGCCCCGCTTATGGGTCACTTTGAAAAGGCAAATACCACACCTAAGCGCAAGCTTGTTGAATTCGCACCAGATTTCGACAAAGAGTTGCAATTAGGCGACACATTAAGTGTATCTGATGTATTCTCGGAAGATACATGGGTAGATGTTACCGGAATTTCGAAAGGTAAAGGATTTCAGGGTGTTGTGAAACGCCACGGATTCGCAGGAGTAGGAGGGCAGACTCACGGTCAGCACAATAGATTGCGTGCACCAGGATCGTTAGGAGCTTCATCTTGGCCTTCAAGAGTATTTAAAGGTAAAAGACTTGCCGGCCGCATGGGTGGCGACAAAGTTAAGATCTTGAATCTTAAAATTATTAAAGTTATTCCGGAGAATAACCTGATCCTTGTGAAAGGTTCTATTCCTGGAGCTAAAGGTTCTTATGTAATAGTGGAGGGTTAGTCTATGGAATTATCAGTATTAAAAATTGACGGAACGGAGTCAGGAAAGAAAGTGACTCTGAATGATGCTATTTTTGGCATCGAGCCTAATGACCACGCTATCTATCTTGATGTTAAACAACATCTTGCAAATAAGCGTCAGGGAACCCATAAAACAAAGGAGAAATGGGAAGTTGCTTACAGTACTAAAAAGATTGTAAGACAAAAAGGTTCAGGTGGAGCAAGACACGGCAGTATCAAAGCTAACATCTTTGTTGGTGGAGGTAGAGTGTTTGGTCCTCAACCAAGAGACTACAGTTTTAAGTTAAACAAAAAGCTAAAGAGATTAGCTCGTATGTCCGCTTTTTCTTATAAAGCAAAAGAGGGTGTAATAACTGTTGTTGAACAATTTACAATGGGAGCTCCTAAAACTAAAGAGTTTATTAGCATTCTTAACAATGTTAAAGCTAATAGCAGAAAAGTTTTAATGGTTCTTCCAGAAGATTCAAAAAATATTTATTTATCATCACGTAATCTTGAGAACGTTGAGGTAAAAACTGTAAATGAGATCAATACTTATGCAATTATGAAGGCATATAGCGTTGTCTTTTTAGAGGGTGCTTTAGACGTTATCAACTCTCAGTACGTGCGTTAAAAACCGAAAACGATGGGAATTTTAATTAAGCCTTTAGTAACAGAAAAGATGACGATTCAAGGCGAGAAATTGAATCGCTACGGTTTTATAGTTGACCGCAAAGCTAATAAGATTGAGATCAAAGCAGCGGTTGAGCAATTGTATGGTGTTGCTGTAAAAGATGTAAATACAGCTAACTACCACGGAAAGAAGAAGAGCCGTTTTACAAAAGCGGGTTTATTGACAGGCCGAGCAAATCACTACAAAAAAGCGTATGTGACGTTGGCCGGAGAAGATAAGATTGATTTCTACAGCAACATTTAAGAGATGGCAGTACGCAAATTTAAACCGGTAACTCCCGGACAAAGACATAAAATTATAAGCGCATTCGATGAGATTACGTGCTCAGTTCCAGAGAAGTCATTATTGACTCCTCTAAAAAGAACAGGTGGACGTAATAGCTCTGGTAAAATGACTATGCGCTATATTGGTGGCGGACATAAGAAAATGTATCGTATTATTGACTTCTTAAGAGATAAGGATAAATATACAGCTACCGTAAAAACTATTGAATACGATCCAAACCGTAGCGCAAGAATTGCGTTAGTGGTTTACGCAGACGGAGAGAAACGCTATATCATAGCTCCTAAAGGAATTAAAGTTGGTCAGGTGATTGAATCTGGTCCAAATGCAGCTCCTGAGGTTGGAAACGCTCTTCCTCTATCTGATATTCCGCTCGGTACAGATATTCACAATATTGAGCTTATACCTGGACGTGGTGCTGCAATGGCACGTAGTGCGGGATGTTATGCTCAATTAGTAGCAAGAGAAGGAAAACACGCTATTTTAAGATTGCCTTCAGGTGAGACTAGAATGGTATTAGTTACTTGTCGTGCGACAATTGGTGTAGTATCAAATACCGATCATAATTTAGAGTCTCATGGTAAAGCAGGACGCAGACGTTGGTTAGGCCGCAGACCTCGCGTTAGAGGTGTTGTAATGAACCCTGTTGATCACCCAATGGGTGGTGGAGAAGGACGTTCATCTGGAGGACATCCACGTTCGAGAAAAGGCTTACCAGCTAAAGGATATAAGACAAGAAATCCTAAGAAGGCTTCTAATAAATTTATTATTGAAAGAAGAAAAAAATAAACGGAATTAATTAGAGTATTATGAGTCGTTCGATAAAAAAAGGTCCTTATATTCAGGAGAGACTTGAAAATAGAATTCTTGCCATGAATGAAGCAGGTAAGAAAGACGTAGTAAAAACTTGGTCAAGAGCAAGTATGATTTCACCCGACTTTGTAGGCCACACAATTGCAGTTCATAACGGAAATAAATTTATTCCTGTTTATGTAACTGAAAATATGGTAGGTCACAAGCTTGGAGAATTTGCACCGACTAGAACCTTCAAAGGTCATTCGGGTAATCGTAAATAATTTAATGAAACACAGATTACAGTAAAATGGGAGCTCGTAAAAAAATAATGGCCGAAAGGCAAAAAGAGATAAAGAAACAGACAGCTATTGCTAAGCTGAATGATGTTCCTACCTCACCTCGTAAAATGCGTTTAGTTGCAGATATCATCAGAGGTGTTGAGGTTAATCGTGCTTTGGATATTCTTAAATATTCAAAGAAAGAGGCTTCGTTACGTTTAGAGAAACTTCTTAAGTCTGCAATTGCAAACTGGGAGGCTAAAAATGAAGCTGATAGCAAAGAGTTAGAGAACGGAAACGTTATCGTGAAAAGTATCATGGTAGGTGAAGGTAAAACTTTGAAAAGAATTAAAACTGCCCCTCAAGGTAGAGCTGCGAGAATTCGTAAGCGTTCTAACCACGTGACAATCGTTCTTGATAAAAAAGTCGTAAAATCAGAGGAGAAATAACATGGGACAAAAAACTAATCCAATAAGTAATAGACTTGGAATTATCCGTGGCTGGGACTCTAACTGGTACGGCGGAACGGATTACGCTGCAAGGCTATTAGAAGATAACAAGATCAGAGAGTATCTTAATGCTCGTTTAGCTAAGGCAAGCTTGTCTAAAATAGTTATAGAGAGAACTCTAAAACTAATAACAGTAACTATCCACACTGCTAGACCTGGTGTTATTATCGGAAAAGGTGGTCAAGAGGTTGATAAGCTAAAAGAGGAGTTAAAGAAGATCTCTAACAAAGAGGTTCAAATTAACATCTTTGAGGTTAAGCGTCCAGAGGTTGACGCAAATATTATTGCTAACAATATCGCTAGGCAGGTAGAGGGTAGAGTATCTTACCGTAGAGCAGTTAAGATGGCTATCGCAACTACAATGAGAATGGGTGCTGAAGGAATTAAAGTTCTTGTAAGTGGTCGTTTAGGTGGTGCAGAGATGGCACGTTCTGAGCTTTACAAAGAGGGAAGAACTCCACTTCATACTTTCCGTGCTGATATTGACTATGCTTTAGCTGAAGCACATACTAAAGTGGGTGTTTTAGGTATTAAAGTATGGGTTTGTAACGGAGAAGTTTACGGTAAGAGAGATCTTACACCTAATGCAGGTATTGCTGCTAATAGCGGAAACGCTCACGGTGGTGGTAGAAATGATCGCAGAGGTGGTGGAAAAGGCCGTAACGACAGACGTAGAGGCGGTAATAATAATAATAGACGTCCGAACAAAGAGCAAGAATAATTTTTTGCTTGATACAATAGAGAGAGTGGCTAGTTTTATACTAGTCACTTTTTTTTATATCCCTATAAGATCTTACAAATCTGTTTGTTTTACAGAAAACATTATATATTTTTGCTTTTGAGTATAATATAAAATAGAAAAGCTATGTTAATAATTAAGTCATATATTATTTGTGTATTAACCATATTATTTCTTGTCACTACTTTAGATTTGAAGGGAAAAGAGCAAAATGAAGAGATAAGATTGTTGATTGAGAGTGCAGAATCTTTGCCGGGGACTAATCCACAAAGATCTATAGCTCTAGCTAATAAAGTTATTTTGTATGCGCAAAATGTTGAAGATAATGCACTATTAGCTCGTGCATATTTGGTTAATGGTATAGCATATGGAAATTATGGTGATTTTTTAACTGGATTTGAATCTGTAAAAAGTGCACTAAATGTGTGCCCTAAAGATGCTGCGTCGTTAAGGGCAAGAATACTACTGCGACTTAGCTCGCTATATATTTATATGCGAGATTTAAAGATGGCAGATTCGCTTGCCAACGAGGCGCTTAGAATGGGTGAAATGCTAAAAGATAGCTTAATAATTGCAAATAGTTTTAATGCAAAGGGGCTAGTTGATGTTTTTATTCCCGATAATAGTGCTGCAGAGGAAAATTTTCTTAAATCTTTGATAATAAATAGAGCTATTGAGAACGAATCTGGTATAGCAATGAACCTCAATAATCTGGCACTATATGATAATGGAAATTTTCAGGCTAAGATAGAACAGTTACAAGAGGCTATTATGATAAACTTGCGAGATGGTAAAACCTGGAGTTTAGCAGAAAATTATAATAATCTGGGGAGACAATACTATTTTGGAAAGGATTATAATGAGGCTCTAGATATACTGAATATCGCGAGGGAATATGCGATTAAAGTTAATGCAAGAGAACTATTGCAGGATAATAATCGGTATTTTTCAGATATTTACAAAGCACTAGGTGAATATGAGGAGGCTTACCAGTATCAGAATCAAGTTTTAGAAGAGGTAGAGAGCGGAAAAATTGCGGAACAAATAAGAAGGTATGAGAGTGAATTACTTCAAAATTCACTAGATAGAACAAACAAGACCATAAGAGAGAATACACAGGAGTACCAGTTGCAAATAATGAGGTACACAATTATCTTAATTATAGCTCTATTTCTGTTAGTAACGATGCTTTTATATTATTTTGTGCATAAACAACGTCAAAGGCGAATAATACAGCTTCTAGAGACAAAAAATGAGCTTGAAAAGCAACTGAGCGAAACTGCTATGCAAGAAAAAGAATTGATTGATCTTAAATTAAGGCAAAAAGAAGATGAGGCAAATAATGCTGCAAAGGAATTAGAAAGTATAAAATATCAATTAACAAATACTGCATTTTTTATTAGAGGAAGGAGTGAAATGTTGAGTAATATACAAGCAAAACTCCGAGAAGCCTATAAATTGCCTGATTCAGAAAGGTTAGATAAATTGCATTCAATAAGTAGAAGTATTACACAATTTAATTCTAAAAGTAACGAAATGGAACTGCTTGTTGATAGCCTAAATAGCCATTTTGTTTTTAAATTATCAGAAAAATATCCTCTTCTAACCTCAAAAGAGACTCGTCTGGCTTCGCTTCTTAGAATTGGCCTCTCTTCTAAAGAGATAGCCATAATTATAGCCTCACAGCCTAAAACAGTTGATATGGCAAGGTACAGATTAAGAAAAAAAATGGGATTAGAATCTGAAGATGGACTTCAAGAATGTCTTAGTAGAATTTAGTATTCAATGTAGGAAAGTGTAATGTGGTATCTATAAGATTATAAGTAATATAGCATTTTAAATGTAGAGATTATAATTGTGAAATGCCTCTTGATGTAGAGATAAAATATAGGTTAAATAAATAATCGTATTATTAAAGTTAATATTTTTGTCACATAATATTAACAAAAAAACGAGATATGAAGAGTAGACTTTTACTTTTAACGCTATTGATTTTTGGATTTACTTTGAACGTGTTTGCTGATTCTGAGCAAAAGAAAGAGTATTGGGAGAACCAATATATTAATCAAGAGAACAGGTTACCTATGTATGCTTACTTTGTACCATATTCAAATCAGAATGCGGCATTAAAAGAGGATATTAATGGACGTAGGGTGCACTCTTTAAATGGAACATGGAAGTTTAAGCTGGCGAAGAATCCATCAAGCAGGGATTTATCTTTTTATAAGAATAATTATAATGTAACGAATTGGAGTGAAATTAAGGTTCCTGGGAGTTGGGAATTACAAGGGTTTGATGCCCCAATTTATACAGATACTCGTTATCCTTTTCCAATAAATCCTCCCTATGTTCCAGAAGATTATAATCCAGTAGGACAATACGTTACAGATTTTGAGCTGCCTAGTGATTTTAAAGGTAAAGATATTATTCTGAATCTAGGTGCAGTTGAATCAGCATTTTATGTATGGATTAATGGAGAGTATGTTGGATACAGTGAAGATAGTAGATTAGCAGCTGATTTCTTAATTAATAAGTACTTAAAACCTGGAAAGAATAGATTAGCTGTAGAGGTTTATAGGTATAGTGATGGATCTTATTTAGAGGCTCAAGACTATTGGAGATATAGCGGTATAGAGAGAGATGTTAACTTAATTGCTAGAGAAAAGAGCCGAGTTAAAGATTTTGAAATATTAGCTGAGCTAGTAAATGATTATAAAGATGGAGAATTCTCGTTAAAACTTTTAACTGATGCAAATGTAGAGGTGAAGCTGTTAGATGGAGCAAAAGAGATGTATAAAGGAGTACATAAGCTGGGTAAAGGAGACTCAACCATTACAATTCAAAAAGATTTTTTTAATGTGAAGCCGTGGAGTGCTGAAACTCCTAATCTTTATACACTTGTTGTAAATACACTTAATAGAAAAGGAAAGGTTGTTGAATCTTTTGTGCATAAATTTGGATTTAGAACAGTTGAAATGTTAAATGGTTTAATGCTTGTTAATGGTAAGCCGATTAAATTGAAAGGAGTTAATAGACACGAGCATGATATGCATACAGGACGTACAATTACTGTTGAGAGTATGATTGAGGATATTCGCATTATGAAGCAATTCAATATTAATGCTGTACGTTGTTCACATTATCCAAATTATGAAATATGGTACGCGTTGTGCGATCAGTATGGTCTTTATCTAATTGATGAGGCAAATATCGAGAGTCATGGTATGGATCATCATCCCGATGAAACTTTGGCAAATACCCCTGGTTGGGATATCCCATATATGGAGAGAATGGAGCGTATGGTAGAAAGAGATAAGAACTATACATCGATAATTACTTGGAGTCTAGGAAATGAGAGTGGTTATGGGAAGCATTTTGAAACAATATATAATTGGACTAAAAAGAGGGATCCAAGTAGACCTGTTCAATATGAGGGAAGTAGAGTTACAGGAGTTTCTGATATCTATTGCCCAATGTATGCGCGCCCTTGGAGATTGTATGAGTGGATGAATCAGCGTCCTACTAGACCTCTTATTCTGTGCGAATATGCACACGCTATGGGTAATAGTGTTGGGAATTTACACGATTACTGGAATCTAATTTATAAGTTTGAGAACCTTCAAGGTGGATTTATTTGGGATTGGGTTGACCAAACTTTTGCTCTAAAAGATGATAATGGAAATGATATATGGGGCTATGGTGGAGATATGGGCTTTGTAGGAGTTGTAAATGATTCTAGTTTTTGCGCGAATGGACTAGTTGCAGCTGATAGATCTTTAAGACCTCATATCTGGGAGGTGAAAAAAGTTTATCAAAATATACTGTTTGAGACTCTTCCACTAGCAAATAATAAAATAAAAATTACAAACAGACACTATTTTATAACAACAGAAGGGTTTCAATTTAATTATGCCATTAAGAGTAATGGCGATACTTTAGCTAAAGGTATATTTATAGTTGACCCAATTGCGCCTGGTGCTAGCAATGTTGTTGAGTTTGGTATTCCCGATAATATTGATTTAGATAATAAAGAGGTATTTATCCATTTAAGTGCAACAACTAAGGAGGAGGCTCCGATGGTTCCTGCTGGGCATATTATAGCTTGGGAGCAATTTAAAATTGGAGATGGAGAGTTTGATTCTGATGCAATCTTTGAAGAGAGAAGTGTAAAAATAGGCACAAATCGTCCTATTATAAAATTCAATACCGCGAGTGGTGAAATTTCAAGTTATAAGGTTGATGGCAAAGAGATATTGCTTGAAGGGTTAAAACCTAACTTCTGGAGACCTGTAACGGAGAACGACTTAGCAAATAGAACTCTTAAAAGATGCGCAGTGTGGAAAACGGCAATTGATAGTATTACTGTTGATAAAGTTGTAATCAATGAAAAATTGATAACCAATCATAAGGAATATACAGCTGAAGAGGGCGATGTAATAGAGGTTGTATATGTTCATCCTCGTTTAGACGCTGTAGGTGAAAATATTTTTAAGTATAATGTTACTTACAAAGTATTAAAGAGTGGCGTATTGGAGGTAAATGCTCACTTTAAACCAAGTCAAAAAGCTGTTTTGCCCGAGATTCCTCGTTTTGGTATGAGGTTGATAATGAAGGGCGAATATGATAATATGAAATGGTTTGGTAGAGGGCCTCACGAAAATTATTGGGATAGAAAGAGCAGTTCTGATATAGATTTGTATGAATCTACAATCTGGGAGCAATATCACCCTTATGTTAGAATACAAGAGACTGGTAATAAGAGCGATGTGAGATGGGTGTCATTGACAAATAGATCTGGAAAGGGTATCGAGATTATAACAGGAGCTGAGCCTTTAAGTGTAGGCGGTTATAATTTTTCTATGTATGACCTTTGTTATCCAACAGGTGGAAAGTATCACGGGAGTAGCATTGAGAAGCAGGATATGGTTTGGTTTAACATAGATAAATTGCAGATGGGCGTAGGTGGAGATAACACTTGGGGTGCACAAGTTCACTCTGAGTATACAATATCACCGGTAGAGCAAGAGTATAAATTCTATATAAAAGGATTGTAGTTTGGTTAATTTATTTAACTTTTTAGAAAAAGATTTAATCGTATGAAAAGAGTACTGTATATAACAATTTTGTTGGGATGTCTAGCTTGTGCAAAGAGTCCTAAAGTAGAGGTAAATAGATATGATTATTTAAATATTATGAATATATCGTATACACCAAACGATTCAATATTATGCAGGGGGTGGTTTACGGATGCTGGAAGTTGGTGGGGTATTACACCTCCGCAAAGCGATGATTTTGTAAATGGATTCTGTGGCCCATTTCATCTAGATATGAATAGACGTGAATGGTTTTCAAAATCTATTGCAAATGTCTCTTTAGTTGGTGACGATTCTGAATTTAAGTTAGATTCACTGAATTATTCGCCAGGAGAACTTTATATGAAGTCAATTTCAGATGGTGGTTCTGTTGAACAAAGGGCATTCTATGTAGATGAAGATAATCTTTTTATATCAATTAATGCTTCAGAAAATATCGAGTTAAGTGGCTCTATAATGTGGGGTAGAAAGTGGTTTAATGAAGAGGCTCTAACTATGGATGTTATTCAAGATAGAATTGTGGTTAAGGATGCATTAGGAGAAGGGTTTGTTTTAACTTTTGCAGGAGAGAGTTTATCGGGATTTAAAATGCCTATTTCTGAAGAAGAAAACACTTTAAGTTATAATATTGCTACTGGGGCAACAGAAGTTAGGGTATTGATTACTTTCTTTATGCCTGATGAGAACATTAATGAAGTTATTGCCAATGCTGGAGAAATGGTAAGTAATTTTGAATCACACAAGAACTCGAATCTAGAGAGATGGAATGGATACCTTGGGGATGTAATTAGAGATGATATGCCAATGGAATATGATAGAATAGCTGCTAAGGCTGTAACTACTCTTATTTCTAACTGGAGATCTCCAAGAGGTGATATTTTTCACGATGGAGTTGTTCCTAGCCACGCTACATGGTATTTTGTAGGTTTATGGGCTTGGGATTCTTGGAAACACGCGGTAGCTCTCGCTGGATTTGAACCTGAACTTGCAAAGAATCAGGTGCGTACAATGTTTGACTATCAACTAGAAGATGGTATGGTTATAGATTGTATTTATAGTGATAAAAAGGAGAATAATGCAAGAGATAGTAAACCTCCTTTAGCGGCTTGGGCAGTTATGGAGATTTACAAAAAAACAAATGATAAAGAGTTTGTAGCGGAGATGTACCCAAAATTGAAAAAATATTTTGAATGGTGGTATGAGTATAGAGATCATAATAAGAATGGTGTTTGTGAATTTGGCTCTTGCGACGGCACCCTAGAGGCGGCAGCTTGGGAGAGTGGAATGGATAATGCTATAAGATTTGACGATACTAAGATGGTCTATAATGGTGCGAAAAATAATGATGGATCACCTGCAGACGATGCTAATAGTGGATGGAGTATGAATCAGGAGTCTGTAGATTTAAATGCATTCTTAGTTTATGAACATAAATTGCTGGGAGAGATGGCTAAGATTCTTGGAAAAGAGAATGAAGTGTCTGATAACAAGTTGTCTCCAGTTATTGGTCAAGAGTATGGTATAGATATATCTGATTATTTCTTCAATAAAGAGAGAACTTTTTTCTTTGATCGTACTTTTGATGGAGATTATGTTCTAGAAGAGGGTACGGAGGCCACTATTCCATTGTGGGCAGGCATAGCAACAAAAGAGCAGGCAAATGCTGCAGCAAAAATCTTTATGAATCCCGATAAATTTGCGACTTATATTCCATTCCCAACAATTGCTGCAGATAACCCAAAGTTTACGCCAATGGGTTATTGGAGAGGTCCAATTTGGCTAGATCAGGTTTACTTTGGAATTAACGGATTAAGAAAATATGGATATATTGAGGCTGCGGATGAGTTTACTATTAATGTTTTTGATAGACTCTATAAGATAAAGGAAGATGGGGTTATACATGAAAATTATAATACTCATACTGGCGATGTGCTAAAAGCTCCCCATTTTAGTTGGAGTTCAGCCCATTTGCTGATGTTATATAATGAATATGGAAAAAAAATAGAATTATAGGATATGTTTATAGTAATAGGTATAATGTTTTTGGGAATAGGCGTGGGGTATGTTTTGAAGAATGTCGAGTTCTTGCAAAAAATCTCTAAAAGCATATCAATCACTATTTTTTTGCTTCTGTTCTTATTGGGAATATCTGTTGGAGCTGATAGTAATATAATTAATAATCTCTCTACACTAGGTACTCAGGCTCTCTTGTTGGCTGTAGCGGGCTCATTAGGAAGCGCTATCGCTGCTTGGGTTATTTATAAGTTTATATTAAAACCAAAGAAGGAGATTGAAAATGAAGGGTAGTATAATTGTGGTGCTGTTCTTTGCAGCAGGTGTGCTTTTAGGCTGGTTTGGAAGTGGTGTTTATGATACCCAAAGTTTAGATGATGGTTGGCTTCCTCAATTTATGGTGGAGGGAAACTTTACAACTTATGTACTATATCTATTAATGCTACAAGTTGGAATAAGTATCGGGAGTGATAAAAAACTTAAGGATATTTTAAAAAGTATTAAACCAAAACTATTGTTAATACCAATAGGAACTATTATTGGAACTCTTAGCTTTACGGCTTTGGCTAGTCTCTTTATATCTAAATGGAGTATGGCTGATTGCTTGGCTGTGGGGAGTGGTTTTGCATATTATTCTCTCTCTTCTATACTTATTACAGAGCTAAAGAGTGGTACAATTGGTGTCCAATTGGCTACAGAGTTAGCTACGATTGCCCTTGTGACAAATATTATCAGAGAGATAATTGCTCTTTTAGGTGCACCTTTATTCTATAAATATTTTGGAAAATATGCACCTATATCGGTAGGGGGAGCAACAACAATGGATACAACACTGCCAATAATTACTAAGTATTGTGGTAAGGATTTGGTCTTTGTTGCCATATTTCACGGAATATTAGTTGATTTCACTGTGCCATTTTTTGTATCTCTATTCTGTTCGTTATAAAAAGTACAAGAAAAAATATATAAATGAACCAAAATTTTAACCAAAAAAAAAATTATGCAACACGTAATGAAAACTTTTTTAATTAGAAGACTCTTGATGACTCTTCTTTTAGCGTGCTTGTTACCATTATCTGCAATAGCCCAGAGCGTGCAGGTGACAGGTACTGTTGTAGACTCCTATGGATTACCGCTTGTTGGAGTTAGTGTCGTGGAGAAAGGTACGACAAATTTAGCGATTACTGATGATAATGGAGCGTTTACAATGAGAGCGCCTCAACAGTCAATTTTAGTGTTCTCTTATATCAGTTATGTTACGCAAGAGATTCCATTAAATGGACAGACAAACTTAAAGGTCATCCTTGCAGAAGATGTAGAGCAGTTAAGCGAACTTATTGTTATCGGTTACGGTACAATTAAGAAGAGTGATATGACAGGTGCTATATCGTCTGTAGATGTAGATGAATTAACTAAACGTGCAACTACAAATCCCGCAGAGGCTCTTCAAGGAAAAGTTTCAGGTGTGAATATCACAAAAGCGGGGGGAAATGCAGGTGCTGGTGTTTCTGTTAAAATTAGAGGTGTTAAGACCTTTGGAGATAATGAACCACTTTATATAATTGATGGTTTCCCTGGTGATATTAATAGTGTAAATCCTGTTGATATCCAATCAATGGAGGTGTTAAAAGATGGAGCTGCAGCTGCAATCTATGGTTCGGTTGCTGCAAATGGTGTTATTATTATTACAACTAAAAATGGTAAGAAGGGTAAAATGACTATTGATTTTAACTCTTATGTTAGTGTAACACAAATTGCAAATCAGTTAGATATGTTAAATGCAGAGGAGTATAAGAGTGTACACGCAGAGATGTATAATAACTGGAATGCGCACGTTGAGAATAATAAGGCTATGTATGACCCATCAGGCTCGGGTGCATGGCAAAATCAATTAGTTACTCTACCAGAGTATATTACAAAAGATACAGGAGTTGATACGGATTGGCAAGATGCTATGATGCGAAATGGCCTATCTCAGAACTATATGGTAAGTTTAAGAGGTGGTAGCGAGAATGCGCAATACTCAATATCATATAATCACGCAGATGATAAGGGCATCTTCTTGGGTAATAATTATATTCAAGATAATGCCCGTATGAAACTTCGTGCTACTAAATATATTTTTGATATTGAGGCTAATATGGCATTTAAGGTAACTGATAGCCAGCAGCCAGAGTATTGGATTAAAGAGATGTATATGATCTCACCTTTAGTGCCTATATATGATGAAACAGAAGAGTATGGTTTTGGATTGACAAACTTTGATGGTCTTCCAAATAACAGAAATGTGATGGCAGATCAATTCTATGAAGAGACTACTGATAAAAGATATCATACAACTGCAAATATTGCGATAACTGCAAACTTTACAGATTGGTTAAACTTTAAAACAAGTTATTCATATAGAGGTGAGCACCAAAGAACAACTTATCATACACCTCCTTATGTGGCAGATGAAAAGGCAAAGAGAGACTATACATATCACGAAGAGACTGATGCGTACTGGGAAGAGCAGGTGTTTGAAAATGTATTAAACTTTAATAAAGAGTTTGGAAAGCATAATGTAAATGCAGTAGCTGGAACATCTCTTACAAGCCGTAAGTACACTTGGAATACAGTAGGAGTAGAGGGTAAAACAACCGTTTATAAGGTAGAAGATGGTAGTTTAGTTACATCTGAAGTGCCAGGTGGTTTCTTGGATCCATCTTTTCCTACAATTGGAGCAGGTGCAGGTGGTACATTCTCTGGAGATGGATCTAATTGGGATTACAGACGTGCATCATTCTTTGGGCGCGTAAATTATAGCTATGATGGTAAATATCTGTTTCAAGCAACTGTTCGTCAAGATGGTTCGTCTAAGTTTGGTGAGGATAATCGTTGGGGTGTATTCCCATCATTTGCTGCGGGATGGAGAGTTAGTAGTGAATCATTCTTCCCTAAAAATGACATTCTTACAGATCTTAAATTAAGAGCTAGCTGGGGTAGATTAGGTAATGAAAATGCTCTAGGTTACTATGACTTTTTAGCATTAATTTCTACATATAATTCTAAATATCAAGGATATGTTCAAGGTAACGGAGATAATGCGTGGGTTGGAAGTATTGCCAGAGATTTAGAAAACCGTTCATTACAGTGGGAGACTACTGAAACAATGAATATTGGACTTGATTATGAATTCTTAAGCGGAAAACTAAAAGGTGCGCTAAACTACTACAATAACCAAACTAGAGATCTGTTAATTACAAAGGTTCTTCCTCCATCTGCTGGTCTTAATGATCCTACCTTAAATGTTGGTAAGATGCGTAACTCAGGAGTTGAGTTTGAGCTAAACTGGGTAGATCAAAAGGGCGATTTCTACTACAATGTTGGAATGAACATGAGTACTACAAAGAATGAGGTTTTAGAGCTGGCTGACGATGGTCAAGTTCTTTACGGAGAGGGTCTTAGATATGGAGATGAGCACTTCCCAACGCAAACAAAAGTGGGAGATCCAATAGGAGCTTTCTATCTATATAAAACAGATGGCTTATTCCAAAGTGATGATGAGGCTAAATCATATACAAATGCAGAAGGGGATAGATACCAGCCAAATGCAGAGGCAGGTGACGTGAAGTTTGTTGATACAAATAATGATGGTGTAATTAATGAGGAAGACAAGGTTTATAGTGGATCTGGTATCCCTAAATTAGAGGTAAACTTAAACTTCTCGGCTGAATATAAAGGATTAGATTTCTCGTTTGTTCTAGGTAGTGGATGGGGACATAAGCTATACAATGGAAATGAATACTTCTACGAGGGCATGAACTCTGGTTCAAACTTCTTAGCATCTACACTAAATGCATGGACTCCTGAGAACCCAAATACAGATGTGCCTCGTGCTATCTATAATGATCCTAATGGAAATATGCGTGAATCTGATCGCTTCTTAGAGAGTGGAAACTTTGTACGTTTACGTCAGATACAATTAGGTTATACTTTACCAGAAAATTTAATGCAAAAAGTTAAGATTGAGAAACTAAGAGTATATGTAAGTGGTGATAACCTATTAACATTCACAAATTACTCTGGAGTCGATCCGGAGTTCTCTCGTTCAAGTGTTCTTAACACAGGTATAGATAACTTGATCTATCCATTTACTCGTTCATTTACATTTGGAGTTCAACTTACGTTTTAATTATTAAAGATTTATTTATTATGAAGAGAATATTTCATATAGTATATATTTGTATTGCGCTATTTTCAATGAGCTCCTGCAATGATTACTTGACTGTAAAATCACCAGATCAATTAACATCTAGTAGCTTTTGGCGCAATGAAACCGATGCGCAAGCAGGATTAGCAGCAGCATACTCTCAACTAGAGTATTATATCAACACTTGGTCTTTTGCCGAGGTTAAATATCCAGTAGAATCTTATCGTGAGGATCTATATATTATGGGTAATGATGCAAGAAATTATCCAAATTGGGTTGAGTTATTCAACTTTACCTATACAAATGGTAACTCTCAATTTACTTCATATTGGGATAATAACTATCGTGGATTAAGTTTCTCGAATCAAGTTATAGAGAAGGTTTCAGAGATGGCAGAGGGCACAATAGCCGAGGATATAAGAGCTCAGATTGTGAACGAAGCTCACTTCTTACGTGCCTATTATCACATTAAGCTAATTTTAAACTGGGAAGAGATTGTTGTTCGCGACAAGTTTATCACTTCTCAAGAAGATTTGAGCAAGCCTTTGTCGTCTCGTCCAGAGGCGTGGGATTTCATTATTGATGATCTTAAAAAAGCAACTGCTTTACCTGCAACTCACTCGTCAGATAATATTGGTCGTGCAACAAAAGGGGCAGCGTATGCTTATTTAGGTCTTGCCTATCTTACTCGTGCTTATGAAGAGAGTGATAGAAAGAATGAATTCTTAACAGAGGCTTTGAGTGCACTTAATTCTGTAACTGGATATGAATTAGAGAAGGATTTTTCGAGTATGTTTGATGCTTCTAATAAAAACTGCAAGGAGTCTATTTTTGAACTTCAAACTTCAATGACAAGCGCTAATGGTGCTAATTACCGCACTCAGTTTCATCGTTGGATAGGTGTATCTGAGCTTTGGGGTTGGGATGAGATTCTTCCAAGTATAACTCTTATGGATGAGTTTAAGAAGGAGGGAATGATTGCTTCAACAGGTAGATATGATTCTCGTTTATATCATACAATATTCTTTCAAGATGAATATTTTAATGATGGAACGGGTAAAGTATATGGAAAGGATTATAATGATTGGTTCCAAGATGAATCAGGCGTTCCTTATAATCGTCCTGCTTTTAGAAAGTTTATGCCTACAGATTATGAGGCTCTCTCAAATAACTATTGTGCAATAAATGTTCCTTTGATGAGATATTCTAATGTGTTGCTAATGAAGGCGGAAGTGCTAAACGAGCAAGGTAATTCATCTGAGGCTATTTCATTGGTTAATGAGGTTAGAGATGTGCATGGAGATATGCCTCCTATGTCTGGAACCACTCAAGATGAGGTTAGAGCTCAAATTGAGCATGAGCGTATGATCGAGTTTCCTTTAGAGAACTGGCGTTGGTATGATCTACGTAGATGGGGAAAGACTAAAGCAGCTTTGGAGAGTGCAGGTCGTTCTGGTTATAATGAAGAGAGAGCATTTTATCCAGTTCCATTATCGGAGTTGAATACAAATGATCAAATATCTAAGTAATATAGATAATTAACAAATCTATTATAAATAAGGAAGGAGGGTGTCTTGGGTATAAACAAGCCCCTCTTTTTTTTTGTATCATTATTTTGTGCATTGTAAAAAAATTGTACCTTTACGAATCAGATTTATGATATTAATTTAATTAAACACCTAATAAAAATACAGCAATGAGAAAATGTATTAGAAAAGCATTTAATGAAAAATTTGGAGTAAATGGAGACCAATATGCTTCAAGTGGTAGAATCAATCTAATTGGTGAGCATACAGATTACAATGGCGGTTTCGTGTTCCCAGGAGCAATTGATAAATGTATTACAGCAGAGATTAAACCAAATGGATTGGGCGAGAATGGAAAAGAGGTTGTAAGAGCCTATTCATTGGATGTTACCTATGAGAATAATTATGTAGAATTTGGATTAAATGAAGAGGACGCACCAAAGGAGCACTGGGCTCGTTATATTTTTGGAGTATGTAGAGAGGTTATAAAGAGAGGTGGCGTGATAAAGGGTTTTGATACTGTTGTGGCAGGAAACGTTCCATTAGGAGCGGGCATGTCTTCATCGGCAGCTTTAGAGAGTACTTATGCGTTCGCTCTCAATGATATTTTTAACCTAGGAATAGATAAATTTGAATTAGCCAAGATAGGGCAAAGCACTGAGCATAACTACTGTGGAGTAAAATGTGGTATTATGGATCAGTTCGCATCAGTTTTTGGAAAAGAGGGCAGTCTAATTAGACTAGATTGTAGATCTTTAGAGTATGAATATTTCCCATTCAATCCAGTTGGATATAAACTTGTGCTTTTAGATACTCTTGTTAAACATGAGCTTGCTTCAAGTGCTTATAATAAGAGAAGAGAGAGTTGTGAGAATGCAGCAAAAGCTATCAGAGAGAATGGTAATCCTAGTGTAGAGTTTTTAAGAGATGCTACTATGGAGATGTTGGAGCAGGTTAAAGATAAAATCTCTGCAGAGGATTTTATGCGTGCAGAGTATGTTATTGGCGAGGTTCAACGTGTTCTAGATGTTTGCGAAGCATTAAAAGTTGGTGATTATACTACAGTTGGTGCAAAAATGTTTGAGACACACCATGGTATGAGCAAGTTATATGAAGTTAGCTGCGAAGAGTTAGATTTCTTAAATGACGTTGCAAAAGAGAGCGGTGTTACTGGATCTCGTGTAATGGGAGGAGGCTTTGGTGGCTGTACTATCAACTTAGTTAAGGATGAGCTTTATGATGAGTTTATTGCAACTGCTAAGGTTAAGTATCTTGAAAAGTATGGAAAAGAGCCAAAAGTTTATGATGTTGTAATAAGCAATGGTGCAAGAAAACTAGCTAAACCTACACTATATGTTTTAGCTGCTGGTATGGGTAGCCGTTATGGCGGATTAAAGCAGTTAGATGGCGTAGGCCCAAGCGAGGAGACAATTATGGATTATTCAATCTTTGATGCAATTAGAGCTGGCTTTGGTAAGCTTGTTTTTGTAATAAGAAAAGATTTCGAACAAGAGTTTAATGAGAAGATTGTAAGCAAATATAAAGATCATATTCCAGTAGAGGTTGTATATCAAGAGTTAGCTAATCTTCCTGAGGGATTCTCTGTTCCTGAGGGTAGAGAGAAGCCTTGGGGAACTAACCACGCTGTAATGATGGCTGAAGGTGTTATTAATGAACCTTTTGCAGTTATTAATGCAGATGACTTTTATGGAAGAGAGAGCTTTGAAGTTTTAGCAAAGGAGTTGATGAACCTAGAGGGTAAAACTAACCAATATTGTATGGTTGGTTATAGAGTAGGTAATACTATGTCTGAGGGTGGTACAGTTGCTAGAGGTGTTTGCGAAACTAATGAGCAAGGCTACTTAACAGGTATAGTTGAGCGCACTCAGGTGATGCGAATTGATGGAAAAGTATCTTTTAAGGATGAAAATGATCAATGGGTTGTTATCGATGATAATACTCCTGTCTCTATGAATATGTTTGGATTTACTCCAGATTATTTTGGAAATTCAAAAGATTTATTTGTAAAATTCTTAAATGAATCGCAAGGCAACTTAAAGGCAGAGTTCTTTATTCCTTATGTAGTAAACCTTTTAATAAATGAAGGCAAATCTACACTTAAAGTTTTAGATACTACATCTAAATGGTTTGGTGTTACTTACGCAACAGATAGACCAGGTGTTGTAGAGAAGCTGCAATCACTTGTGGATGCTGGCGAATATCCTGCAAAATTGTTCTAATAATATCGAGAAGATATGATAACAGAAAAAAAATATGGGACTACCTCTAATGGTGAGGTAGTCTATTTATATACATTAGAGGCGGCAAATGGTGTAACCTTAACTTTTTGTAATATTGGAGCGGCAATTGTTTCTATTTCTGTTCCCGATAAAAATGGAGTTATTGGTGACGTTGTTACCGGTTATGATAATCTAATGAGCTACATTGGTGATGGCCCTTGCTTTGGAAAGGTGCCAGGTAGATTTGCAAATAGAATTGCTAATGGAACATTTGAATTAGACGGAAAGAGATATAATCTTCCAATAAATAATGGGCCAAATCACCTTCACGGAGGGCCGAATGGATATGCAAACAGAGTGTGGAACTCTAAAATAGATGGAGATTCTATTCTGTTTACTTTATCAGCACCAGATAATGATGATGGTTATCCAGGGGCTGTTGAGGTTCAAGCTCGTTACAAATGGGTGGAGGGTGATGGAGATAAGAGTGTGGGTGCTTTAGATATAGAATTGAGTGGCGAGACAGATTCTGCTACAATAATTAATCTTACAAACCACGTATATTTTAACTTAAATGGTGAGGGTAATGGTGATATTCTTGGGCATAATTTAAAGCTATATGCTTCTAATTATCTTCCAACTGATTCATCACTTGCTCCAACTGGCGAAATTGCTTCTGTATTAGGCACTCCAATGGATTTTACAAAAGGAGAGGTTGTCGGGAGTAGGCATAAAGACACTTTTCCTGCACTAGAGTATGGAAAGGGCTATGATGCTTGTTGGGTAGTTGATAAGGCGGATGGATCGGAGAAGGTTGTGGCTGAATTATGGAGTGAAGAGAGTGGAAGATTGTTGAGAGTTATTACCAATCAGCCTGGTATCGTTGTTTATACTGGAAACTGGTTGAGCGGTTGTGATGAGGGTAAGAGAGGGCATATTTATAATGATTATGACGCAATTGCCCTTGAGTGTCAGAATTTTCCAGAGGCTCCTAATAAATCCAACTTCCCAAGTTGTGTCTTAAGAAATGGGGAGAAATATTTTAATAAGATTATCTTCAAATTTGAAGTGCTATAAATTACCTTGTTAAAAATAATTAATTGTATGAATAAGATAATATGTGTTCTGGCGGTGCTGTTTTGTACAACAACACTTTTTGCAATAGAAAAAGTTAAGCCAGAGGAGGTAGGATTTGATCCTCTGCGTCTCTCAAAAGTAGATGATGTGATTAATTTGGCAATAGCTGAAGAGAACTTTCCTGGAGCAGTGTTAGCTGTTGTTAAAGATGGCAAGTTGGCATATCTAAAGGCATATGGCAATAGGAGTATCTATCCTAAAGTTGAACCAATGAGAACAAATACAGTCTTTGATTTAGCCTCTTGTAGTAAGGTAGTTGGTACGGCAATGAGTATGGCGCATTTATTAGAGAGTGGTGGATATCGATTAAATGATAGAGTTGATATGTATATTCCTGGTTTTAAGCCATATGTTGATCCAGAAACGGGAAAAGATATTCATATCAAGATTGTTGATTTGCTTACCCATACATCTGGGCTGCCATCTTATGTAGACCCGGAGGTTGTTATAAAGGCAAAGGGTGTTGCTACTCCCGATGCACTTATGAGTTATATCTGTACAATGAAGAGAAAGGCTGAGCCAGGAACAAAATTTGAGTATAGTTGTTTGAATTTTATTACCCTACAAAATATCCTACAAAATATTACAGGTGAAGAGTTTAGTGTGTACACACAGAAGAATATCTTTGATTTTTTAGGAATGAAGAGTACAACTTATAAGCCTAAAACAAATCGCCCAGATCTTCTACGCAATATGGCTCCAACAGAGAAGCAAAAAGATGGCTCTGTATTGCTAGGTGAGGTGCACGACCCATTAGCAAGAATAATGAATAAGGGAAATTCTGGAAATGCAGGAGTCTTCTCAACAGCAGAAGATTTGGCTATTCTTGCAGCTGCACTTATGGAAGATGAAGAGTATAATGGAAAGAACGTATTAGGGGAGCTAACAATAGAGCGAATGTTTACTGTTCCTAAAGGATATGAGACCTTTGGGCGCTCATTGGGATGGGATAACTACTCACCTTACTCATCTAATAAAGGAGA
Source organism: uncultured Muribaculaceae bacterium (assembly GCA_964368585.1). Taxonomy (GTDB): domain Bacteria; phylum Bacteroidota; class Bacteroidia; order Bacteroidales; family UBA932; genus Egerieousia. The sequence goes on along the minus strand of CAYJAK010000005.1, from coordinate 85,937 downwards.
TATTCTTAATCAAACTAAAACCGTTACGCACTCTGGTTATACAGGAACATCTTTTGTTCTTGACACGGAGGAGGATATCGCGATAATCCTTCTTGCAAATAGAGTTCACCCTACGGATGATGGTTCTGTTGTAAGAACAAGGGCATTGGTAGCAAATATTGTTGCGGGATCTGTTGTAGATTAAATATTTTTTATTATATCAATTAAAAAGTCTTAAGGCTAGTGATAATCATTGGTTTTGAGACTTTTACTATTTTGTATAATAGTATTATTTGCAATAAATAAATGTTGATAATTACTTAAAAACTAACAATATTGTTTGCAAATAGTATTATTTTGACTACTTTTGAGAGCTTTTTGAGAATAACCTAGAAACTTAAATAATGAATGTATTTCATTATAATTAAACCTAAACATTGTTTTATTAACCTAAAAAATTACTTATGTTTATTAAAAAGAATTTAAGCCGTTACTTTAATTATGTAGTAATGTCTTTAGTTGCTATCGTACTCTCGATGGGAACGCTTTTAGCACAGAATGTGAGTGTAAAAGGAACTGTAACAGACCAAAGTGGTGAGGCACTTATTGGTGTTTTTGTTCTTGTTCAAAACTCAACTAATGGTGCTTACACAGATGTAGATGGAAATTTTAACCTATCAAATGTTCCATCTAGTTCATCTTTAGAGTTTTCGCTTATGGGGTATAATACCCTAGTTGTTCCAGTAAATGGAAAAGCTATTGTTAATGCAGTTATGCTAGAGGATGCAAAAATGCTAGAAGATGTTGTTATTGTAGGATTCGGTACACAAAAGAAAGAGAATCTTACAGGTGCAGTATCTACTGTAGATGTTGAGAAAGTATTTAACAGCAGACCTGTAACAGAGGTTAGTAAAGGTCTACAAGGGGTAATACCTGGTTTGACCATTACTAATACAACTAATGACCAAGGAGCATCTGCGAATATTAAGATTCGTGGTTCAGGATCAATTAATGGTAATAACAAGCCTCTAATCCTCTTAGATGGAGTGGAGATTGAAGATTTATCATTTGTTAATCCAGACAATATTGCAAATATGTCAATCTTAAAGGATGCTGCAGCATCTTCAATCTATGGATCTCGCGCCGCTTATGGTGTAGTATTAATCACATCAAAAGATGGAAGCGGATTAAAAGATGATTTTAAAATTAATTACTCAAACAATTTTTCTTGGAATCAACCAATTAATCTTCCTAAGTATATAACAGATGGCCAGATTATTGATCAATTAGAAGAGGGTATTATTGCTCAAAAAAACACAGATGGTGGTGATATTGAGGCTTTTGGTATGTACTATAAAGATCTTATTGAGCCAATGACTGAGTGGATTAACAAGTATCAAGGACAAGACTTGGGAGATGTAATGGTTTATGGAAGAGACTATACATATAGCAGTGCTGGTAAGGCCTCTTTCTATAGAGTTTGGGATCCAAATGAAGAGATATTAAAAAAATTCTCACCTCAAAAAAGTCATAACTTCTCTATTGCTGGTAACTCTGGCAAGACAAACTATAATATGGCTTTAGGATATAATAAATCTGAAGGCTTAATGAAGCAGGCTCAATCTCAATATCTTCAGCGTATTAATGCTAATATTTCAACAAATACACAACTTACAGATTGGTTAAACGTTGGAACTAAAGTTATGTATACAGATAAATATCAAGAGTATCCTTATGGTTATAGTGCAAGTAGTAGTTCAGGTGGATTATACTATTATAGTATGCGTTTCCCTACATTCTTCCCTTATGGTATTTCTGATGGAGGAATTGATCCAACAACAGGTACATATATTAATGAGAGCACTCAATCAGGTGAAGGTCTATATTTTAGACATGGAAATGGCTTTTTAGCATATGCGCCAACATCTTCTGTAAAAGATGAATATCTTCGTTTAGGAGCAAATGTAAGGATGAACATAACAGAGAATCTTTCATTCTATGCAGACTATACAAGAGGAGTTCATAACTATTTAAGTAAATCTATGGCTCAACCTCAATATGTTGCTAACTGGTGGTCAGCTTGGTCTCCAAAAGTAGCTTACACAAGCACAGATCAATTATCTAATACTTGGGTGAAGAAAGTATCAAATACATATAACGCATACTTTGACTATCTACTAGAAGTAAAAGAAGATCATAATTTTGCTATTAAAGGAGGTTTTAATGCAGAAGACCTAACATACAATAGTAATGTTCTAACATCTACAGGAGTTATTAATCCCGATATACCTACAATGAACCAAACAACAGGAAATAAAGAGGCTACAGTTGGTGAATCTTTAGCAGATAGAGCAACAGCTGGTTTCTTTGTACGCGTAAACTATGACTATAAAGGAAAATATCTTTTAGAGATTAATGGTAGATATGATGGTTCATCTCAATTTAAGGTTGGTGAAAAATGGGCATTCTTCCCATCTGCATCAGCAGGTTATAGAATTTCTGAAGAGGAGTTCTTCAAGCCTCTTAAATCAGTTGTTTCTAACTTTAAGATACGTGCATCTTATGGTAGTATTGGTAACCAAGATGTAGATGTTAACTCTTTAGCTTGGTACCCTTACATTGGAACTCTATCTCCTTACTCTGTAAGTTGGGTTACCGAAGGTGGAACATTAGCAAACTCGGTTGGTCTACCATCTATTGTAGGAAATAGTATGACTTGGGAAGAAATCACTACTCTAGACTTTGGTTTTGACTTAGGATTGCTAAGAGATGAGTTAACAGTAAGTTTTGATTGGTATCAACGTATGAATAACGGTATGTTAGTTCCTCGTAATGCTGTTCCATCAATTGGAGGATTCCCTAATCTACCAAAAGAGAATAGTGGTAACCTAAAAACTACAGGTTGGGAGCTACAGTTAAACTATAATAAATCAATAGGAAAAGATCTATTTATCTATGCAACAGCTACACTATCTGATTATAAGTCAGAAATTTCATCTTGGAACCATTCAACAGGTGTTCTAACTTCTAATTATGAAGGTAAACAATTAGGTGAAATCTGGGGATTTGAAACTTCTGATGGAAATGGATACTTTAGTGCAGAAGAGGTTGCAAATGGTGTTCAGACCGCTCAAGGGCTAGTAAGTATTGATGATTATCAAGGACACTTACAAAAAGGATCATTTGTTTACGGAGAAGGAGATGTAAAATATAAAGATCTAAATGGAGATGGAAAAGTAGATACAGGCGACGGTACAATTGATGATCACGGAGATCTTGTTCGTATTGGTAACGCTTTACCTCGTTATGAGTACAGTTTCCGTTTAGGAGCTGGTTGGAAAGGAATTGATTTTGAAGTTCTATTCCAAGGTGTTGGAAAACGTGATGTGTGGACTACAACTTCACTATTATTACCTCACGTTGCTGGTGCACAGATGAATATCTTTAGTGATCAATTAGATTATTATACTCCGGAGAATACAGATGCTAAATTCCCTCGCCCTTATATAGGTCACACAGGAGCTACTGTTAATGGTTTCTCTACGTATACAGGAAATAATAACTATTATCCGCAAACTAAGTATCTTGCAAATATGGCGTACCTAAGATTAAAGAATCTAACATTAGGATATACTTTGCCTCAAGATCTTACTCAAAAAATCTATTTAGAGAAAGCTCGTATCTATTTTAGTGTAGATAACTTACTTACATTTGACCATTTAGATGGAGCTATGGACCCAGAGATGACAGGTGGATGGAATACAACTAGCGGTGTTGATACTCAATACGCTGGACGTGCAACACCTTTTACTAGAATTTGGTCATTTGGAGTTCAATTAACTTTTTAAACATTAAATTATTAATAAAATGAAGAAATTATCTATAATAATAGCTTTAATAGTTATGACATTTGTTAGTACAAGTTGTGATAATTATTTAAATAGAGTTCCATTAGATAAGAACTCAGATGCTACAAACTGGACATCTGAAGCTTCTCTAGAGAATTTTGCATGGTCTTTCTACTCTAATTTTTCTGCATATGGATCAGGTTGGTCTAGAGGGCAGTATATGAGTACAGGAATGAGTGATAACTATTGTATTGATGGTTATGATCAACCTACACAAAATATCCCGTCTGAATCAAGTGCGTGGAATGATCGTTATGAAGAGATTCGTAAAGCGAATACGTTATTGAATAGAATAAAAATAGTACCTAATCTATCAGAAGAAGCTACTAAGCACTGGGAAGGAGTTGGACGATTCTATAGAGCTCTAAAGCACTTTGAACTTGTAAGAATTTATGGCGACATTGTATGGGTAGAGACAGAGATTGATATTGATGACAATGCAACATTAGGTCAAGCAAGAACTTCAAGAGTAGAGGTTATGAAGAAGGTGTGTGAAGATTTAGAGTATGCAGGAGAGAACTGTAGATATACTGATAATAACACAATCAACAATATGGTTGCTTGGGCACTACTTTCAAGAGTTGCTCTATTTGAAGCGGCTTGGCAGAAATATCACAATAATAACAGTGCAGATGCAACATATTTCTACACTATAGCTAAAGAGGCAGCAAATAACGTAATTAGTAGTGGTAAATATGCAATTCACAATGATTATGTTAAGAACTATATCTCTAAAAGCTTAGTTGGTAACTCAGAAATGATCCTTTTCAAAGTGTACTCAAATACTGCAGAAGGTGACAAAGTTTCTCTTTCTCACGCTATGCAAGGATGGTCTGGTTCTTCTTCAAAATCTTGGAGTTTAACAAAGAGTGCTGTTGAGTCATTTGCAAATGTTGATGGTTTGCCAATTCATATGAGTGGGTTCAGTGATGCAACTTTAGAGTCAGCAATCTTAAATAGAGATGCTAGATTAGCACTAATTGTAGATCCTGAAGTTTTATGTCCTGTAGGATATGCTTATAAAGAAGGTATCAACTCTGCATCTGGTTACTATACAGATAAATTTGTAGATTGGAATGATTATGGAACTGTAACTTGGTTAGCTCCAAATAACACAACTGATGGTCCTATCTATACATATTCTGAGGTATTACTTAACTATGCAGAGGCAGCTGCAGAACTTGAAGATTTAGGTGGAGCTGCAATGAGTCAAAGTGATTTAGATAAATCAGTTAACGAACTTAGAGTTAAGCACGGTAACCTACCTGCTTTATCATATGCTGGTAAAGGTATGGTTTCAGTTAATGGTACAGCAATTACAAAAGATCCTAAGAACCCTGGCGTAAGCGAACTATTATGGGAGATACGCAGAGAGCGTAGAAGTGAGTTAATGTGTGATGGTTTTCGTTTCTTTGACTTGATGCGTTGGAAATTAGGTTCATTAGTTGATTTCTCTAAAAACCCTGATGGTTATAAAGGTGCTAGCTTAGAATCTATTAAAGCTTACTATGATCAAACACAGGCTGATGGTGATATTCTTTATAAGGATCTAACTTATGAGCAAATACTTGAATCTAACTTTATATCTCCAGATGGAAAATATATATCTGGCTATGATGTAGTAAAGAATAACCGTGTGTTTGATGAGTCAAAGCATTACTTGGAGCCAATTCCTTCAGGTGAAATATTACTAAATCCTAATTTAACACAAAACCCAGGATGGTAGTAGATGTTTAACTGAGTGAAGTTAAGAGTATTGAATTTTGTTTCAAAAGTATCTTGACACAAAACTCTAAAAATAGGGGAGAGACTAACAAGTGTTGGTCTCTCCTTCTCTTTTTATAGATTTTTTGCAATTCTAACAATAATAAATATCTTTGCTCCCGATAAAATCTTCAGGGCAGGGTGAAATTCCCGATTGGCGGTAGAGTCCGCGAGCCTCTTTTGAGGTTGAGCCGTTGTAACTACGGCACCAACAGTTAAAGTCTGGATGGAAGAAGATAAAGATGTGATCTAAGTGTAAATCTTAGAAAATGACAAATGATAAACTCTATAAGACTGTCTCAGTTTGAAATAAAAACAGCTTTTGTTACTTAGAGTTTTGTGTCAAAATTTAGTTTTTGGTACTCCGTGGAGAGATAGCTATAAGCGTTCTTCTACGAGAGAATCTAAGCTAATTAAGAGAGAACAAAATATTTTTGTCAAGTAGCTTTTTAGTCGCATCTACGCATTTCCAAAACGCCTTGTTGATCATTTGTTTTACCAATTAAAAAAACATTTATGATTAAATCAACAAGTGAAATTTTCAAACTATTTTTCAACAAAAAATGGAGCTACTCTCTAATTTTAACATTGGGGGGACTTGCAACATCTCAAAGTGCTTATGCCGTTGACCCAGTAAAAGAGGGAGTGACAAAGCAAGACACAACAGCAATTCTCTTAAATGAGGTCTCTATCTCGGCAGGGGTTGCTAAAGTTTCAAAATCACCATTAAGGCTAAAGAGTGTGAATAGTGATATTATTCAGACTATTTCGGCGGGTAAAACCTTTCCAGAACTCTTGGTAAACACTCCTGGAGTTTATGCTACTGCAGAAACGGGTAGTTATGGTGATGCCAAAATCAATATTAGGGGTTTTAAGCAAGAGAATATCTCTGTTCTCTTAAATGGAACTCCAATATCGGGATTAACAAGTGGCAGTATGTTCTGGAATAACTGGCTAGGGCTAACAGATGCTACTGCTACAATTCAAGTTCAAAAGGGGATTGGTGGCTCTATGTTAAGCGATAACTCAGTAGGTGGCACAATAAATATCGTGACATCTAGCCCAACAATTAACCCATCATATCAACTTGGCTATACATATATTGGATCAGGACTCTCAAAGGGTGTGGCAAGTATTCAGAGTGGTCAATTAAAGAATGGATGGGCATTTTCATTGCTTGGGTCATATACAGGAGGCTCTGGATGGGTTCAAATGACTGATGTAAACTCTTATGCCTATATGGCAACTGTAAGTAAGCGTATGAATGATAAACATTCGTTTCTATTTACAGTTTTAGGATCGCCTGAGGAGCACGAACAGCGCTCTTCTCGCTTAACCTATGACGAGGTGGAGCAATATGGTAGAGATTATAATAAAAATTGGGGTTATATTACTAATCCCGATGGTTCAAAAGAGGCAAAAACGCTGAGTAAGAACTTCTATCATAAGCCCTATTTTACCTTGAACCATTTTTATAACTCTAAAGTAGGAGCTACAGCAAAAACTCTATCTCTAAATAGTGCAGTTTATGTAACTGTTGGAGATGGTGGTGGTTATTGGAGTGAGAGTAAAGGGCAGAGAATAGCCCAATATCAAGAGGATGGCTACATAAACTGGGATGGAGTTGTTGAGGACAATGTGAATTCTAATCAAGGAGCTCAGAATATTCTAAGTAACTTTTTGGCGGGACATACACAAGTGGGCGCAAAGAGTACGCTCTTATTAGATATTTCAAATAAGCTCAATCTAGATGCTGGTATCCACTATCAACACTATAGAACTTGGGAAAAAGAGGAGATTACAGATTTGCTAGGTGGTGAGTATTGGTATGAAGATTATGCCTCAAATTCTCTGGTAGGTGTAGCTGGTAGAGATCCAATTAAGGAAGTTGGAGATTATATTAGAACGGATAATGGTAAAATTCTTAATTACGGCACACTCTACTCAATGTTTACTTATACATCGGGAGACTTAATATTAAAATTAGGGGGCTCTTTAAATGGCTCTACCCACCAAAGATGGGATAGGTATAATTATCTCGATAACGGCAGCAAAAGGGCTGGCGAAGGAATTTATAGTGAGATTGCATCGGGATTAGGAGGGGCAATAAAAACGGGTCTGCTTTACAAATTAGATAGATCTAGCTCTTTTTATCTGAATGGAGCCTTTTATAGTAGGGTTCCATACTCTAGTGTCTATTTTGCAAGTGGAAATAATCAAATATCAGAAGGGGTGAAGAATGAAAAGAATGCTTTAGGTGAGTTGGGATATAGATTTATTCATAATAGAGGGGGAGTTGAGGCAACGTTTTACGCCTCTTATTGGATAAATAAATCTTTAATGAGTAATCCATATAAGCCACTTGAGGAGGATTCTTACAAGTTTATGATTACTGGACTAGATGCCTTTCATTATGGTGTTGAGGTTGATGCTTGGTATAACTTTACAAGATTCCTTAAGGCAACAGCTTACGCTTCAATAGGGGATTGGCGTTGGAAAAATAATGTAAGCGCAAATATTTATGACCCGTATAGTGGACAAGTATTAGAGACAATAGATGTTTATAGTGATGGCTTACCTGTGGGAGATGCTCCTCAAACGCAAGTAGGTGCAGCTTTGGAGTTTAAACCTATTAAATCTTTAATGGTTGGTGTAAACTGGCAACATAATGCTAGATATTGGGCTGATTTTGACCCAGCTACAAGAACCGATGCAGATGACTCTGTTGAGCCATATCAAATTCCATCGTATAGCCTGGTAAATTTAACTGCACAGTGGCAAACAAATATCGGGAAGAGGGCAAAAATGACCATTTTTACAAATTTAAATAATCTTTTTAATGCGTATTATATAGCCAGGGGAAAAGACGGGTTTGATCATACAAAAGAGAGCTTTAGCGGCTACTGGGGCGAAGGGCGAAATTGGAATTTTGGGGTGAGATTATCTATGTAGACTTATTCATGCTTTTTATAAACTCTAATAAATATATAGGCTGTCTTGAATTGAATCGAGACAGCCTATGTTGTTAGAATCTACAAAATGTGTATTATAATGCAGTGAATTGACTAACTCTTCCGAGTGATGTTGTTCTATATCCTCTAAGTGTATGGTGGTATGCACGGCCTATATTTGCGATCCAGTAGTCGTAATAATCTTTGTTATTCACAACTAATTTGTCACCTAGTGTACCGTCGCTATTCACTTTTCTAATATTATACCTAATTCTACAAGAACCAGAGGTGTTAAAACCAGAAGAGTAGTAACCTCCATCCTTTATAACTATTACTGGAGACCAACTTGTAGCCTCACCAAAGGCAACAGGTTCACCAAGGTTTGCCCATTCATTTGTAACAGGATGTTGCCATTGATACTGAATTCTACCTTGATATGGACTAGACTGACTATCCTCAAATAGGAAATTATAGAACTTAATATGAGCTATAGAGTCTGTGTTAGTAGTAATATTAGTTGGATAAGGGAACTCATTATCAAAGATGATAGGATCTTTTGTTATATCATAGATAAATAGATTGCATTTTCCCTTGGGAAGTTCTATGTTTACACTATAAACAGGGGTTTGATCATCTTCATTCTTGTATAGCTCTAGTGTAGAAGCTCCAGCAGTTGTAGCAAAGAATCGCCCTACAGATCCACTAGGTATTGCATTCATGTGATTTAATTGACCTATTTTAAGCGCCACTAATTGCCCGTTTAGAACCACCTTTTCAAATGTTGCATTTGCCGCAGTAGTTTCTGGGATATAATTAAAAATTTGAACACTACTCATGTTCTCATCCACTGCTTGAGAATTATATACAATCGCATGTTTTTCACAAGCAAATGCAAATAAGATCATCATAAATAGAGTGGATATTGTTAATGCTTTTTTCATTTTCATTTTCATTTTATGTTATTAAACAATTATAATGATTGAGGTACCTCTCCAGGATATGCGAACCACGGGATTGAGCAGTGGTAGTTAACAGCTGTTCCAGCAATAGGCGTTAATTTATCTAGTGATGGAATATTCCACATATACTCTGAGTTGTATCTTGGACGTATTCTATAACAAGGAGAGCCCATATTTTCCGTTAAATCGTAAGAACCTTTTCTTCCCTCAACTTCTGCTGGTGCTAAATAGAATCCCTTGAAAACTTTTGTAGGATCTGTATCCCATTTATTGTACACAGAACCATCATCGTATCCATTCCCGTTTGTAGGATATTCGCCAGTATATTGCATATCGTAGTGATATTTACGTTGATCTACCCAAGCCTCAGATGCTCCCCAAGGCCATAAAGCAACATATTTTTGCATCATAATATGAGAAAGAGAGAAATCGGTCATTGGTAAATTCTCCACATAAGGACCAGCTAGATACTCATTTGCAAGCTCATTAAAAAGATCTTTAGTAATCTTATCTCCCCCCTCAGCTTTGCCTTCTGTGCCAGGAGATAGATGCTTGTGAGTAAAATCCATATCGAGAGCTACGCCCTCTTTAAATGCACTATAAGCAGCAGCCTTATCACCTTTTTTCCAATGAGCTTCAGCTAAGCAGAACTTTATCTCAGCAGCTGTCATTAAAATATAAGGTGCATCATCTCTAAATAACCATCTTCCACTGCCATCTATTGTAGCGTTTGGTATAACATACCCTCTTCCATACATATTTGGAGCTTCTCCTCTAGAAGAAAAACCTGATCCATAATATCTTCTTGCCATTACAGATTCTCTGTCATTAATATTCTCGTAATTAGGATCATCTTCTGTTGCTAGCTTTGCAGCAAGGCGTGGGTCGTAGTGACCTATTTTAGATCGAATGGTGTCTGTTACAATCTGTTTATCAAGCAATTCATATCTGTAGTAAGAGTATATATCCTCTGTATTTTCAGCTATTTGAATAAGATCTCCATTTGCTTCATTATATTTAACAAGTGTTCCAGTAAGTATTCTAACAGGATAATCGTGCTGCCAGTAAATTCTACTCATATTACTTCTACGTACTCCCCAGAAATTGTTATATGCTGAAAATTGTGCATCAGCTCCGCCGCCAGGTACAGAAACAGTAGCATCCTCAGCTGTTGTTTGCATCGCTTTTGAGGCACATTCAATAAGTTCATCTGCGTACTTTGCGGTAAAATCATTTTTATTTGTTAATGCAGATAGATTTCTTACAATGGTACCATAAGCAAACTTTATCCATTTAGATTTATCTCCGCCATAGATAAAATCGTTATCAGATATGGTGCTACCATAATTGTAACTATCATCCATCTCTAGATACTCAATAGCTTTATATGCCCACTCTCTAACTTGAGTGAAAACCTCCTCTTGCGTATTGTAGTTGTGAGAAAGTAATCCAGGTACGTAAGCATCATCCATTGGAACATCTCCATGGATTTTTGTTAACATATCCCATGAGTATGCTTTAATCGCGTAACCTATGCCAGCTAACGTCCAATGCTCAGCAGCCTCCGCTTGATTAATTAAATTCTCTAAATTCTGCCCTTGTAGCCAATAATTCATACGCCAAACTTCGCCCCCGTCATCTCTAGATTGCGGAAAATTATGTGCAGCAAATAGACTAAAGTATCCTGAACCACTTCCCATCATCTGAGAAAGAGGTGCTAGGGCTCTAATATCCCAATAAGTAGATTGGTAGCTCTGAATGATACCAGCTAAATAGATATAATCCTCTACATAGTCTGGTGCATCCACATTATTATTTACATCCAAATATTTGTCACAACTCGTAATAGAGAGTGTTAAGGATGTAATAATTAGTATTGTTAATATTTTTTTCATAATGCTCATCTTTAGAATGTTACGTTAATACCAAATGAAACAGTACGAGGTAGTGGAATACCCCAAACGTCATAACCCTCTCCTCCGGTTCCTCCTGCCGCAGCAGATACTGTGTTACCAACAGCATCAATTCCAGAGTAGTTTGTAAATGTTAATAGATCATTTCCTGCAACCCAAACAGAAGCAGTTGAAACAAACCCTTTAGTTGCTCTTGTTAGCCAAGATTGGGAGAAATTATAAGCCAATCTAGCCTCTTGAAGCTTAACATAGTGAACATCCTCTTCAAACCAATCTTCGTCAGCACCACCGTATATACTTGAGCCATAAATCTTATAATCTACAGCAATTGTGTTAACAGTAGGATTGGTAGTGTTCTCTAGTCCATCTTGTAAAACACCTTCAAATACTTGAGGTCCAGCCTCTCTTAGTTCAACAGATTCCCAGCTAGTACCTGTACTCATCATACTTCTTTTTGTGCCATTTACAACAGCTGCCCCCAATCTGCCATCAATTAGTGCAGAGAATGTAAAATTCTTGTATGATATTCTATTAGTAATACCAAATCTCACAGTAGGCTCTCTATCACCTAAAACGCTCCAATTAGATTCAACAATAGGTATTCCAGTTGTTGGACTGATTAGGATTTGTCCCGCATCATTTCTTGCGTATGCCTTACCTGTAATAGTCGTAACGGGGTTTCCTACAGATATACCATTACGAAGATTTCCTGAGTTCCAAGTGTATGCATTATAATACTCACTTACATTTTCTGGTAGAGATACAACATTAGAGGTTGTGTGAGATGCATTAAGACCAAGATTCCATCTTAAACCATTTTTAGAAGAGATAATATCTCCATCAATATGAAACTCCCAACCTTGAGTAGTAAATGTTCCAACATTCATATTATTAAGTACAAATCCAGTAGCGTAACTTAAACGGAAACCTGTGATATACTGATCAGCACAGCGAGTCCAGAAATATGTAAAGTCCATATTAACTCTATCGTTTAAGAAGCGTCCCTCAAAACCAACCTCAGAAGATGTCGTCATCTCTGGCTTAAGAAGTGGGTTTGGTCCAGTGAATCCATATTTATAACCACCTCCAGCTAATCCGGTTCCTTCAAGCGCAGGATAGATAGCCAATGGACCTGCATCTTTACCAACTTGTGCAACTGTACCTCTTAACTTTAAGTAATTAACCATTTTACTCTCTTTAAGCGCGTTTAGTTCCGTAAGAATAAATGATCCCTCAAGAGCAGGATATAAGAAAGAGCGATTATCTATAGGTAGAGTAGAAGACCAATCATTTCTACCTCTAACAGCTAAGAAAGCCATATTGTTCCAACCAACTTCAACCGATGCAGAGATTGCTTGAACTCTTCTTGTTGTTGTTCTAGAGCTACCAGTGATTGTAGCAGGGTCACAGTTGGCTAAGCTTGCAAAGTTCTTATCAATAAACTTACCTCCAGATGTAGTTAGGTCTTTTACACCATTCTCCATTTGGTGATAACCCACTTGAGCAGAAACGGTGAACTTACCAAATTGATCATTAAAACCAGCTAGAACATTTATAGTAGGATCAGAGAAGTTACTCTTAGTAATAGTATAGTACCCTTCTCCGTAGGCAGTAGCTGATCTATTTCCCCAATATGGATGCTCTAAATTCTCATAAGTTTGCATACCAACGTCCCATCCCATACGAGCCACAATAAATGTATTTTTTGTAGGTGTAATATTAATACCAAAATTTGTTAGGAAACGATCAGATTCATCATAATACTTATTCTTATTTAGAGCAAATAGAGGGTTTACTAAATCTGTATCAGTATATAAAGATGGTAATTTCATCTGTTGTCCATCGGGATCCATATAAACAGACATATCATCTGTCATAGGCCAGCGCATAGCTTGATAAAGTGGTCCTGATGTGCCTTTTCTAACTTTATTGTTTGTAGTAGAGGCATATTGTAGAGAAGCATCAACAGTTATCCACTCTCTAATTGTTGCTTTTCCCGATAACGAGAGGTTTAATCTTGAATAATCAGAGGTCTTGATAACACCAGTTTGATCTAAATATGATGCTGAAGCCCTAAGTGTAACCTTGTCATTTCCACCATCTATAGAGACATTGTGTCTTTGGCTGAACCCTGTTTGAAGAATCGCATCAATGTTATTATATAATTGCGTTCCAGGAGCGTATTCAGCTCCATATCTGCTTGTATAAAAGTAGTTTGTAGTGCCATAGGCTCCATTAGCATATTTGTCCTGAATCTCTGGATAACCGTAAGCCTCACTAACTACAAATGAGTTACTATAACTAACTTTACCTCTGCCAGAAGATCCCTTTTTTGTGGTGATAATAATAGCACCATTTGAGGCGTCAGATCCATAAAGAACCGCTGCTGCAGCCCCTTTTAATACAGTCATACTCTCGATATCTTGAGTATTAAAATCGTTTCCGCGAGATGCAAAATCTAGGTCTCTAACTGAGTATGTATCACCGCCAGCAATGCTGATAGGGTTAAATGTAGAATTATTCATCGGGATACCATCTACAACATAAAGAGGTTGGTTGTTTCCAGATATTGATGTCATACTACGTAAAACAACGGTTGTAGATGCTCCAGGAGTTCCTCCAGATGATGTAACTGTGATACCAGAAACACGTCCTTGAAGGGCGCTAATAAAATCATCTCTACCAGATTCAATAATGTCAGATGCTCTAACATTCTGGACAGATGATCCAACAGCTCTAGCAACACGCTTCATCCCAAACTCAGCTGTAATAACGGCCTCATCTAGAACATAAGCATCTTCTTCCATCTTTATGTCAATAATACTTTTCCCTTTTACAGCAAATTCAACTGTATTATAACCAAGAAAAGTGAATTGTAGAGTTCCATCTGATGGAACTTTAATAGAATAATTGCCATCAATACCAGTGCTAACATAAGATGTTGTACCTTTAACAACAACGGTTACACCTTCTAGGGGATCTCCGTTATTATCTGTAACCTTCCCGGTTACACTCATGTCTTGGGCAAACAATGTTCCTGCTGAGAATAGTGCAGAAACAACGACTAACATTACCAAGCGTAATGCATAGCCACAGTTTTTTCGAATGTACATAAGTAATTTTTTTAGGTTAATAAAAGTTTTTGTTTAAATTTTAGTTTGTTTAAGTGCTTTTGGAAGTTTTGTATAGTAAACCCAATACAAACTTAATGAATATAATACTTTTTAACAATAATCTTTTGTGAAAAACTCGTAAATTTGAGCAACAAAAGATGATAAGTGTTAAATAAATATCAGAAAAATTTAATTCATCTATTGTTTTTCCGTATTTTTATTTTAACTTTGGAAGTGTAAAGTGTAATGAAATATGATAATTTTATCATTTATAGAACACGCTACTTAAACAACTTAAACTTTAAAAACGGAAAAATCGATTATTTATTATCTAAATAGTTACTTTTCTTATCAAAATGAATTGGGGTTTGGTGTAGTGCCAGTTATCGCCCTAGGTGGGAAGTGCTGTCTTGAATAAAATCAAGGCAGTTTTTGTTTTAAATTATAGGAAAAATGTAAGCTGCTTTTTTGTGATACAATTCTTAAGATGTTTTTGGCGCTCTAAAATAGTCAAAACACTATAAATGTATTGTTTTTATGATTTTTAATTTTAACTTTGAAATGTGTAAAGTTGATTGGGGGATATTACAATCACTTTTTAATACACAAACTTAAACGTAAAATTTATTTATTAACCTAAATCATTACTTTTATGATGTTCGTAAAAAAGAATGTAAGTTGTTCCAAATTCTTATGGATGACTTTAGCTCTACTCTTACTCTCGGTGGGAGTAACATGGGCTCAAAATGTAACAGTTAAGGGAAAGGTGTCTGATCCAAGTGGAGAACCTTTAGCTGGAGTTTACGTGCAAATTCAAAATGCACAAACAAATGGTGTAATTACTGACGGAGAAGGAAATTATCAAATCAGCGCTCCTTCGAATGGTGCTTTGGAGTTTATCTTAATGGGCTTTCAAGATGCCGTTGAGCAGATAAATGGACGCTCTGTGGTAAATGTTGCTATGAACGAAGATGCACAAATGTTAGAAGATGTTGTTGTAACAGCAATGGGTATCAAAAAAGAGAGAAAAGCTCTTGGATACTCTGTTACAGAGATGAATTCAAAAGAGATCTTAAAGAACAAAAGTTCCAACATCGTTAACTCTTTAGCTGGAAAGGTGCCAGGTGTAAACATTACTCAATCTAGCGGATCAGCAGGTGCTGGATCAACAATCGTTATTCGTGGAGGAAACTCTGTAAATGAATCTCGCGACAATCAACCTTTATTTGTTGTTGACGGTGTAATTTATGACAACTCTACTCCAAATGGTGGTGGTTCTGCTACAGATGGTGTTACAAAGAATGCTACATCATTCAGTAACCGTGCAATGGATATTAATCCAGAGGATATCGAGAGTATGTCTATTCTTAAAGGTGCAGCAGCAGCGGCTCTTTATGGATCACGTGCAGCAGATGGAGTTGTTGTTATCGAGACTAAAAAAGGACAAGAGGGTGCTGTAAAGGTGAATTTTAGCACAAAGTATTCATATTCTTGGGCAAACAGACTACCTGAGCAGCAGTCTGAGTATGGTCGTGGAATATATAATACTTCCGGAGCATTAGAGACTAGTGGTGTTACAAGTTCTTGGGGTGAGCCAATTACGGGCCAAGTATATAATAATGTAGAAGATTTCTTCCAAGGCGGAAGCGTTTATGATAATACTTTTGGAGTTTCTGGTGGTAGTAAAAATGGATCATTCTATCTATCTGCATCAAACTATATCCAAGAGGGTATCGTTCCTGAGACTGGTTACGACAAGACAACTTTCCGTTTTAATGGGGAGCAAAAGATAGGAAAAATATTCAAAGTTGGAGCTAACGTAGCTTACACATTATCAAATACTGATAGAACATTAACATCTGCTGGATTGTATAGTGGTGGTGGTAATGGTGCTATGAGTGCTGTTTATGGTTGGGCTAGAAATGAGGATATGTCTAAATATCTAAATGAAGATGGTTCTAAATATTTTATGTTCCCGACAGATGTTGTTGAGCAAGCTAATCAGGTAGAGAACCCTTATTGGATTATCAATAAAAATAAATTGAGTGATAAAACAGACCGTTTAACTGGAGGTATTAATGCAACAGCGGATATTGCTGATTGGTTTAATATTATGTACCGTGCTGGTATTGATTCATATACAACAAACCAGTATACATATATAGCTCCCGATGGAAACGTTAAAGAGATGTATCAAAATGGCCGTTTGAGTGAATCGGATTCTAAATATAATTTCTTCAACTCAAACTTTATGATGAATTTCCATAAAACATATGGAGATTTTGATTTGAATCTACTATTAGGCCAAACTGTTGAGTCAACAGAGAGAACTCTAATCTCTAGATGGGGATATGACTTTATTATGGATGGAACTCCTGGTGGAACAATCTCATTCAATGACTTTATTGCTGAGAAGAAATATTTCTCTCAAAATGAGAGTCAAAAGAGATTAGTAGGGGTTTATGGTGAATTTAGAGCAGCTTATAAAAATATTGCATACTTAACAGTTACAGGTAGAAATGACTGGACATCTACGCTGCCTGTAGAGAGTAGATCTTATTTCTATCCATCTGTAAGTGGTTCATTAGTGTTTACTGAGCTATTGCCAGAGAGTGATATCTTATCATTTGGTAAGGTTAGAGCTTCTTGGGCAGAGGTAGGTAAAGATGCAGACCCATACTCTACAAATACTTACTTGTGGCCATCAGCTACAGTTAGTCAAGGTTTTGTTGGTTCAGGAAACAACTGGACAGGAGGTTCTTCTTCGTTAATGCCAGAGAGACAAAGAGCTTGGGAAGTAGGCTTAGAGATGAGATTCTTTAATGGTAGATTAGGATTAGACTATACGTACTATTCTAGTGAGACCAGAGATCAGATTATTCAACCTCGTTTAGCTCAATCAACGGGTTATATTTTCTTAACGCTAAATAGTGGTTCTGTACAGAATAAAGGTATGGAATTGATGATTACAGGTTCTCCAATTGCTAAGAAGGATTTTAATTGGGATATGACATTGAATCTTTCTGGTAATAGAGGAACGCTTGGTGATTTCTTACAAGGAGTTGGTTTATTATATGTAACAGATGTTCAAACTGGAGGCGCAAAAGCTGCTTCGGTTCCTAATGGTGGAGCATTCTTAGGTTTGACAGGTGAAAAGTGGGAAACTCACGAAAATGGAGAATACTTAGTTGATCCAGCTACAGGTTTATACAAGATAACAAATGTTGAAACTAACTTAGTTGGAGATAGAGAGCCAACATTTATTGGAGGATTTAATAATAGTCTTCAATACAAAAACTTCAATTTATCATTCCTGTTTGATATTAGAGTAGGTGGTGATATTTATAACGGAACAGAATACTATTTATTACAACAAGGTTTGAGTGCGCAAACATTAGAAAGAGATGAAGTTACTGTGTCTGGAGTATTAGAAGATGGCACACCAACATCGTATACTTATAAATCAGGTGAAATGTATGACATAAATGGAGCTGCAAGAAGTGGTGATTATATGATTCAGCAATATTATACAAACTATGCTAAAAATTCATATAACGTAATTACAGATACTAATTGGTTGAGATTACGTTCGTTATCTCTTTCTTATGACTTTACTGATTACTTAAAGAGTCAAAGTGTTATTAAAGGTTTAACAGCTACAATTTCTGGAAGTAACCTTTGGTTGTGGACTAATTATAAAGGAATGGATCCAGAGGTGAGTGTTGCTGGTTCTGGTACAGGTGGATCTGGTTCTATGGGTATTGATTACTTAGGAGTACCTGCTACAGCTGGAGTTTCATTTGGTTTAAATCTTACATTCTAACAAAAAATAAAGGAAATAATCATGAAAAAAATATTAAATACAATATTAATTCTGGTTTTATTGATTGGATCAACTTCGTGTAGCGAATGGCTAAATGTAAATACAGATCCAAACAATCCAACCGAAACTAGTGCAGAAGTTAACATTAGACTTCCGTGGATTCAACACTATTATATGTATGCATGGGGTAATGCAAGTATGAGGGGCTCTACTATAGCTGGCTTATACACGCAAACTTCGCGTACTAGCACCAATGGTCTTATGGCTTCTTGGAATCCAACTCAATCAATTTGTACTACGGCGTACCAAAACTGGATGCTAGGTGGTTACACAAATATTGATCCTATGATTGAAAAGGCACAAGTATCAGGGTCTACCCACTATATTGCTGCTGCTTATATAATTAAGTCTATGGGATTCTTTTTGATGTTAGATATTCACGGAGAGATGCCATATACAGAGGCGGCTGCGTCGGGAGTATACTCTCCTAAATATGATCAAGGAGAGACTATCTATAATGGGTGTATGGCAGATTTAGATAAGGCAATAGAGCTACTAAGTGAACCTCAACCAGGTACTGGTGCTATTCCTCTTTCTAAAGGGGACTCTTGGAATGGAGGTGATGTAGATAAGTGGATCAAACTAGCTTATGGATTAAAGGCTCGTTATCTTCTACAAATATCTAAAAAGAGCACATATGATGGAGATGCTGTTTTAGCAGCCCTTGCTAATGCCCCTAAATCAATAGAAGAGAGTACTATTATGAAGCATTATAATGTTTCTGGTGACCAGACAAATGTTACAATCGGTGACCCATATCAAGCAAACTCTACATGGAATAGCTTAGCCTATGGAACTACTCAAAGAGCAACTAGATGGTATGCTAACTTGCTAACAAATAGTTATACTGGAGGATCTAAGGTTATTGACCCTCGTCACTCTAAGCTTTTACCTGCAATTATGACAAATATCGTAGCAGACGAAAACGGTAATGTTATATCTAATGATTGGAGAAGAGATGTTGGTATAGATAATATTCACGCAGATACTAGAGTTCAAGGTTCTGTATTTAATACATCATATGCTGCTGTGCCAGTAGAGGTGAAATACACAATTGAAGATGCAACAGCTAGAGAAGAGTTTGTATCAAATCTAAATCAAGAATATACAGTGTCTGGTAGCGAAGTGGTGGTAACATATCCTAAGGGTTCTATGTATATTAATTCAACTGACTATAGAAGAGCAGCAGATACTCTTTATGTAAATATGAGAGCAAATAGTATGTCTACTAGTGGAAAATCTGAAACGGATATGTATTATTACATAAATGCTGCAGCTGGAGCAGTAGCGGGTTCTGGGACATTCTTTGTGAGACCGAATTCAGATTCAGACATCTTAACTTACTCTGAAATGTGTTTTATTGAGGCAGAGGTTTATATGAGAAAAGGTGATAATGCAAAGGCTCACGAGGCTTACCTTAGAGGAGTAGAATCAAGTTTTGAAAGAATGCAAACTAAGTTAAGTGAGTGGAAGGGTGAAGGTACAATTAATCCAGACCAAATGCCAATGGATGAGGCTGATATTGCGGCTTATATGGCAAGTGATGCGGTTGTTCAATCACCGGCAAGTATGACAATGTTTGAGTTGATCAAGCAAAAAATTATCGCGATGGGTCCTCATACTCAAGTTTGGAATGATATGCGTCGTTTGAACTATAGCGCAGGAAATATTGGTAATTTTGGTGTTATTTATGTTGATTATGATAGACCAGCAGATTTTACTGCTACTAATAAATTAACAGGTACAAGCAAAACTGATGATACTTATTGGTTTAGAAGATATAGTCAAAGTACACACGAAAGTAACTATAACAGCACAAACTTACTAGAGTCACACCCTCTTGCAATGGAGGATCCAATCTGGTCAGCTCCAGTTTGGTGGGATATTGCAGAATAATCTAAAAGATTAGGTC
The DNA here is from genome assembly GCA_964368585.1 of uncultured Muribaculaceae bacterium. Taxonomy (GTDB): domain Bacteria; phylum Bacteroidota; class Bacteroidia; order Bacteroidales; family UBA932; genus Egerieousia. The sequence goes on along the minus strand of CAYJAK010000005.1, from coordinate 65,555 downwards.
TAAAATTATTTAGGGGGTGATTGACAAGCGTTGATCACCCCCTTTAAAGTTAAATATACGTTAATCACTTAGCTAAAATTTCACTTTGTCAAAAACCGTGAATTGTGAAAATCTTTGATCTTTATAACTATGTGAAAATGGATAGGTTGACTATTAATTTTTTTTGTCAAAAAGTGTGAAAAAATGCAAAAAAGATTTGTTTGTAAAATATTTTGCGTATCTTTGCAACCCGCAATTTATGCTCCGTTACAGCTAAGTTGTTGAAAATGAATAAAAAGCACAATATTATTATTGTAAAACTGAAAAGTAATGTTACAACCAAAAAAAACCAAATTTAGAAGGCATCAGAAGGGCCGTATGAAAGGAGTTGCTCAAAGAGGTAACCAATTAGCTTTCGGTTCTTTCGGAATCAAAACACTGGATTCGTGTTGGATGACCGGTCAGCAGATCGAGGCAGCTCGTCAGGCTATTGTACGTTATATGAAACGTGAAGGTAAGATTTGGATTCGTATTTTTCCTGACAAACCGTTTACTAAGAAGCCTGCAGAGGTTCGTATGGGTAAGGGAAAGGGAGCGCCAGAGGGCTTTGTTGCACCTGTGACTCCAGGAAGAATCCTTATTGAATTAGAAGGTGTTCCTATGGAAGTTGCTAAAGAGGCACTTCGTCTTGGAGCACAAAAACTACCTGTTATTACAAAGTTTGTAGTACGTAGAGATTATGTTGAATAATTTTAATGGAGTAAAAAATGAAAATATCTGAAATACGTGAATTATCTGTAGTTGAGCTACAGGAGCGTTTAGAAGCTGAAAGAGCTAATCTAAACCAATTAAAGATGAATCATGCCATATCTCCTTTAGAAGATTCGTCAAAGATTAAGAAAGCAAGAAAAAATATTGCAAGAATGCTCACAGTTTTGAGCGCAATTGAAAACCAGGACAAAAAATAGTAGTTCATGGAAAGGAAACTTCGTAAAGAAAGAATAGGTGTAGTGGTAAGCAGCAAGATGGAAAGATCTATTGTAGTTGCTGTAAGAAGAAAAGAAAAACACCCTATTTACGGAAAATTCGTAAATAAAACCACTAAATTTGTTGCTCACGATGAGAAAAACGAATGTAATGAAGGGGATACTGTAAGAATTATGGAGACTCGCCCTTTAAGCAAAACAAAATGCTGGAGATTAGTAGAAATCGTAGAAAAAGTAAAATAAGCCATGATACAACAAGAATCAAGATTATTGGTAGCAGATAATAGCGGAGCAAAAGAAGTTCTTTGTATCCGTGTATTAGGTGGTACCCGCCGTCGCTACGCTAGAGTCGGTGATAAGATAGTAGTTGCCGTGAAAAGTTCCGTTCCAGGTGCAGATGCAAAGAAAGGATCTGTTTCTAAAGCGGTGGTAGTGCGTACTAAGAAAGAGATTCGTCGTGCAGATGGCTCTTATATTAGATTTGACGAGAACGCTTGCGTTTTATTAAATAACCAAGGAGAAGTTAGAGGTACACGTATCTTTGGCCCTGTTGCTAGAGAATTGCGTGATAACTACATGAAAATTGTCTCTTTGGCACCGGAGGTATTATAAAAAATACGGAATATTATTATGAATAAGAAGTTACATATTAAAAAAGGTGATATGGTTTTTGTTAACTCCGGAGTTGAAAAGGGGAAGACTGGTAAAGTTCTGGAAGTTATCAAAAGTAAGGATCGCGCCATTGTTGAAGGACTCAACATGGTTAAAAAGCACACCAAACCAAATGCCAATAATCCTCAAGGTGGAATTATTGAGCAAGAAGCCGGAATACATATTTCTAACTTGCAAGTAGTTGATCCTTCAAAAGGAGGTCCTACTAAAATCGGACGTAGACTTAATGAAAAAGGTAAGTTAGTTCGTTATGCAAAAAAATCAGGGGAGGAGATTAAATAATGGCAAATACAGCTACACAACAGAGCAGCTTTGTTCCTGCTCTTCAGAAAAAATACAAAGAGGAGATTGTACCAAAATTGCTAAAAGAGTTTGGTTACACTTCTGTAATGCAGGTTCCAAAGTTGAAGAAAATTACTATCAATCAAGGAATGGGTCAAGCTACAGCAGATAAGAAGTTAGTTGAGGTTGCTCAAAATGAATTAACTGTTATCGCAGGACAAAAGGCTATACAGACATACTCAAAGAAAGATATCTCAAACTTTAAACTTCGTAAAGGAATGCCAATTGGTGTTAAAGTAACTTTACGTGGAAGCAGAATGTATGAGTTCTTAGAGAGATTAATTGCAGTTTCATTACCTCGTATTAGAGACTTTAAAGGAATCAATCAGAAATTAGACGGAAAAGGAAACTATACTCTTGGTATTAAAGAGCAAATTATCTTCCCTGAGATTGACATTGATAAGATTAGTAAAGTTCTTGGTATGGAGATCACTTTTGTGACTGATACTGATAGCGATGAGGAGGCTATTACTCTTCTTCGTGAATTTGGATTGCCTTTTAAAAAATAGTAAATAATCTAAAGAGAATATAGAATGGCAAAAGAATCAATGAAGGCACGCGAAGTAAAACGCGCTAAATTATGTGCCAAATATGCTGAAAAACGTAAGCAACTAAAAGAGGCTGGCGATTATGCCGCTCTTGATAAGCTTCCTAAAAACTCTAGCGCTGTACGTATGCACAATCGTTGTTCGATTACAGGTAGACCAAAAGGGTATATGCGTGTTTTTGGTATTAGCCGTATTCAATTCCGTGAGATGGCAAGTAAAGGCTTGATCCCAGGAGTTCACAAGGCGAGCTGGTAAATTTAAATTATTATTAACGTTGGATATCGGGCGTCTATTAATAGATGTCGATTAAAAAAAACAAATTAAAAAAATGACTGATCCAATTGCAGATTTTTTAACGAGAATTCGTAATGCTTATATGGTTGGCCACAAGATCGTTGAGATCCCTTCTTCAAAAATGAAGGTTGAGCTAACAAGAGTATTACACGAGAAAGGTTACATCTTAAGCTACAAAGTAGTTGAAGGGACACCTTTTAACACAATTAAAATCGCTCTTAAGTATCATCCTGAGAGCAAAAAAGCGGCAATCAAAAAGATTATCCGTATTAGTAAACCTGGTCTTAGACAATACCGTGGTGTAGAAAATATGCCAAGGGTATTGAATGGATTGGGAGTTGCTATTTTATCAACTTCAAAAGGCGTTATCACTGACAAAGAGGCTAAAAGTCTTAATGTAGGTGGTGAGGTTATTTGTTATGTTTATTAATCTATTATTAACAAATTAATTAATTATGTCAAGAATAGGAAAATCACCTGTAAGCCTTCCACAAAACGTAACTGTTACAGTTGACGCTGGAAATGTGGTAAAGGTTAAAGGCCCTCTTGGAGAGTTAACTCAAAAGGTTGACGCGGATATTACCGTTGCCGTAGAGGGAGGCGTAGTGACTGTTGCAAGACCTACAGATCAGCCGCGCCACCGTTCAATGCACGGATTATATCGTGCACTAATCAATAACATGGTTGTTGGGGTATCACAAGGCTTCTCTACAAGACAAGAACTTGTGGGTGTTGGATTTAGAGTAGAAGTAAAAGGTCAAATCCTTGAATTCAATCTAGGTTACTCTCACGATATTCATCTTGAATTACCTAATGAGGTAAAAGGTGAAGCTGAGCCAGTTAAAAAAGGAGCTAATCCAATTTTGGTATTAAAAAGCCACGATAAGCAATTATTAGGAATGGTTGCAGCCAAAATTCGTTCGTTACGTAAGCCTGAACCATACAAAGGTAAAGGTATTAAGTTTGTTGGTGAACAACTTCGTCGCAAGGCTGGTAAGTCTGCGGGAGCTAAATAAAAAGGAGAATTATTATGGCTTTAAGTAAAATTGAAAGAAGAAAAAGAATACATTATCGCATTCGTAAGGTAGTTAATGGTACTCCAGAAAGACCGAGAATGAATGTATTTAGAAGTAATAGTCAAATCTACGTTCAAATCATTGATGACGTAAATGGTCTAACATTAGTATCAGCATCATCTATTGATAAAAAACTGGTAGAACAGACAAAGGGTAAAACAAATATGGAGGTTGCTTCATTAGTTGGTAAAGCAGTAGCAGAGCGCGCTGTTGAAAAAGGAATTACTACAGTTTCATTTGACCGTGGTGGTTACCTATATCATGGAAGAGTTAAATGTTTAGCAGATGCTGCTCGTGAGGGTGGCTTAAATTTCTAGGACTATGGCAAAGATGAATATTAAAAAGGTAAAAACTACCGATATCGAACTAAAAGATAGACTTGTTGCAGTTAGAAGAGTTACTAAGGTAACAAAGGGCGGTCGTCATTTTAGTTTTGCTGCCATAGTTGTGGTAGGAGATGAGAATGGCATTGTTGGTTACGGATTAGGAAAAGCTAATGAGGTAACTACTGCTATATCAAAAGGTATTGAGGATGCTAAGAAAAACTTAGTAAAAGTTCCTCTTAATAAAAAGACTATACCTCACGAACAAACTGCTAAATTTGGAGGTGCAAATGTATTTATGAAACCAGCTGCTGAAGGTACAGGAGTAAAAGCCGGTGGTGCGATGCGTGCTGTATTTGAGTCAGTAGGTATTCATGATGTATTAGCAAAGTCTAAAGGCTCTTCTAATCCTCACAATTTAGTAAAAGCTACGATTGCTGCATTAGCTGAAATGCGTGACGCTTATACAATTGCAGGGTTAAGAGGTGTTCATATGAATAAAGTATTTAAAGGTTAATAAAGGAGGATAATATTATGGCAAAAGTAAGAATTACTCAAGTAAGAAGTAAGAACGGGGCTACAAAAAATCAAATTGCGTGTTTGCAATCTTTGGGTATCCGCCGTATTAACCACTTTGTAGAATTAGAGCTTACTCCTGTGAGTAACGGTATGCTTCAAAAAGTTCTACACCTTGTAAAAGTAGAAGAAATCAACTAAATAAGGAGGAGATTCAATAATGAAATTACATACATTAAAACCTGCAAAAGGCTCTCTAGGTAGAGAGAAAAGAATAGGACGTGGAGAGGGATCAGGTCACGGTGGAACATCTACTCGTGGTCACAAAGGAGCTCAATCTCGTTCTGGATACTCTCGTAAACTTGGTTTTGAGGGTGGACAAATGCCTATCCAAAGAAGATTACCTAAATTTGGATTTAACAATCCTAATAGAGTAGAGTATAAAGCGATTAACTTATCTATTCTTCAAGCTCTAAGTGAGAAGAGAGGTGTTACAAAAATCGACTTTGATGCTCTAGTTGAATATGGACTAGTGACTAAAAAAGATTTAGTTAAAATTCTTGGAAATGGTGATTTAACAATTAAATTAGAAGTTTCGGCACACGCTTTTTCAAAGTCAGCTATTGCAAAGATAGAGGCGGTTCAGGGATCTACTACAATTATCTAAAACTAAACCACCCATGAAAAAGTTTATTGAAACAATTAATAATATTTTCAAAATTGAAGAGCTACGTAATAGGATAGTTTACACTATCTTATTACTATTGGTCTATCGTTTGGGTAGCTTTGTTGTTTTACCTGGTATAGATCCTACGCAACTTGCGAATTTAGAGTCTCAAGCACAAGACGGACTAATAGGCTTATTGAATATGTTTTCTGGTGGTGCTTTTGCAAATGCGTCTATATTTGCATTGGGTGTTATGCCTTACATTTCTGCTTCTATCGTGATACAGTTATTAGGAATTATGATTCCTTATTTCCAAAGATTACAGAGAGAGGGTGAAAGCGGGCGTAGAAAAATGAATCAATGGACTCGTTATCTAACAATAGGTATCTTGATGCTTCAAGGTCCTGCTTATTTAACAAATCTACATTCGTTAATCCCTGAGACAGCATTTCTAATAAAAGGATTTTCATTCGATGTTTTTGCAACTATAGTTCTAATTGGAGGAACAATGTTCATTATGTGGTTAGGCGAACGTATTACAGACCGCGGCTTAGGTAATGGTATTTCGCTGATCATTATGGTGGGTATTATTGCGTATCTTCCATATGCTTTTGTAGCAGAGGTTGGAACAAGATTAACTGGTACAACAGGCGGTATTTTAGCGCTTATTGTTGAACTTGTTCTGTTGTCTTTTGTTGTGATTGCAACTATAGCTCTTGTACAAGGTACTCGCAAGATTCCAGTACAATATGCAAAGAGAATTGTTGGAAATAAACAATATGGTGGTGTACGTCAATATATCCCTTTAAAGATAAATGCGGCAGGAGTTATGCCTATTATCTTTGCTCAGGCTCTAATGATGTTCCCACTAATGCTAGCAAACTTTGATGCTACGCGTGGATTAGCCGCTACGCTTGGTAATTCAAATGGTTTCTGGTATAATGCAATATTCGCGCTGCTAATTATTCTGTTTACTTGGTTTTATACAGCTGTAACTGTTAACCCAACGATGATGGCAGAGGATATGAAGAAAAATGGTGGTTTTATACCTGGTATTAAGCCTGGTAAAAAAACTGCCGAATATTTAGATGCAGTAATGAGTCGTATCACATTCCCTGGTTCAATTTTCCTTGCGATTGTTGCGATACTACCTGCATTTGCAACTCAATTAGGTGTTAATAATCAGTTCGCTCAATTTTATGGTGGAACAAGTTTATTAATTCTTGTTGGAGTTGTATTAGATACGCTACAGCAGATAGAGAGCTATCTGTTAATGCGCCACTACGACGGTTTAATGAAGACAGGACGTCTTAAGGGCCGCTCGGGAATGTAAAAATATAGATAGTTCTTTTGAAATGTTAAGAATAAAGACTGAAAGCGATATAGCTATACTTAAAGAGAATGCGGAATTAGTCTCCAAAACACTTGCTAAGGTTGGAGAGGCGATTGCGCCAGGTGTATCAACTAAACAACTTGATGATATTGCAAGGGAGTTTATAAGAGCAAATGGAGCAGAACCAGGATTCTTAGGTTATGGAGGATTCCCTTACTCTTTATGTATCTCTGTAAATGAAGTTGTGGTTCATGGTTTTCCAAGCGAATATATCCTAAAAGAAGGAGATATCGTTTCTGTGGATTGCGGTACAGTTTATAAGGGATTCAATGGCGATTCAGCTTACACATTTCCTGTAGGTGAAATAGATGAAGAAACTGCTAATTTGCTGAAAATTACAAAAAAAGCCTTACATTTGGGCGCTGAAAAAGCAGTAGTTGGTAATAGAGTAGGTGATATTGGTTATGCGATTCAGAGTTTTGTCGAAAAAAATGGATATTCAGTAGTTAGAGAGTTGGTCGGACATGGAATTGGAAAGAAACTTCATGAGTCACCAGAGGTTCCAAACTATGGAAAGCCAGGGCAGGGAAAGAAGCTTGTAGAAGGTATGGTTATCTGCATAGAACCCATGATTAATATGGGTAAAAAAGAGATCTACCTTGAGAAAGATGGTTGGACGGTTAGAACGGTCGATAAAAAACGATCTGCTCATTTTGAGTTTATGGTTGTAGTGAGATCAGGAAAGCCAGAAATCTTAACAACATTTGAATATATTGAAAAGTTAAATAATATTAAATTATAAAGAGAGTTTTATGCCAAAACAATCAGCAATAGAGAAAGACGGAACAATTATAGAGGCATTGTCAAATGCAATGTTTAGAGTTGAATTAGATAATGGGCACGTTGTGATTGCTCATATATCGGGAAAAATGCGAATGCATTATATCCGTATCTTGCCTGGTGATAAAGTAAGAGTTGAAATGTCTCCTTATGATTTAACAAAAGGAAGGATTTCTTTCAGATACAAATAAAAACTAAATACAATGAAAGTAAGAGCATCCATTAAGAAGCGCAGCGAGGACTGCAAAATTGTTAAGCGTAAAGGTCGCTTATACGTAATTTGCAAAAAGAATCCTAAGTTTAAAATGCGTCAAGGATAATTTTAAGTTGTAAACAAAAAAGAAAATTTTAATTATGGCACGTATAGCCGGAGTAGATTTACCAAAAAACAAACGTGGAGAGGTAGGTTTAACCTACATCTTTGGAATTGGTCGCAATTCTGCCAAAAATATCCTTAGTAAGAACGATATTGATCTTAATACTAAGGTGCAAGATTGGACAGATGACCAAATCGCTGCAATTAGACAGACAATTGCAGAAGAGTATAAGATTGAGGGCGAACTTCGCTCGACAATCCAATTGAATATCAAGCGTCTGATGGATATCGGATGTTATAGAGGAATCCGTCACAGAATTGGTCTTCCTGTTAGAGGGCAAAGTACTAAAAATAATGCTCGTACCAGAAAAGGTAAGAAAAAAACTGTAGCTAATAAGAAAAAAGCAACTAAATAGAACCTAAGAATATGGCAAAGAAAACAGTATCTAATAAAAAAAGAGTTGTTAAAGTTGAGGCGTATGGCGAGGCTCATATTTCTTCAACATTTAACAACGTGATTGTAACTTTAACCAATAATTTAGGTCAGGTTATAAGTTGGTCTTCTGCAGGTAAAATGGGCTTTAGAGGTTCTAAAAAGAATACTCCATATGCTGCTCAAGTTGCTGCTGCTGATTGTGCAAAGGTAGCTTTTGATTTAGGGCTACGTAAAGTTAAGGCTTATGTAAAGGGTCCAGGAGCTGGTCGTGAGTCTGCAATTCGTACTATTCATGGTGCAGGGATTGAGGTAACTGAAATTGTTGACGTTACTCCACTTCCTCATAACGGTTGTCGCCCAAAAGGTCGCCGTAGAGTATAATTTTTAATAATTTAAAATTGATTTAATATGGCAAGATATACCGGGCCTACAACTAAAATAGCCCGCAAATTTGGAGAACCAATTTTTGGTCCCGATAAATATTTTGAGCGCAAGAATTACCCTCCGGGACAACACGGATTAGCAAAGAAGAGAAAGAAGACTTCTGAATATGGTATTCAGCTTAAAGAGAAACAAAAAGTAAAGTACACATACGGCTTATTAGAGAGACAGTTCCGTAATCTATATGAGAAAGGAGCTAAGATGAAGGGTAAGAAAGGTGAGAATCTATTATTCCTTTTAGAGTCTCGTATTGATAATATTGTCTACAGATTAGGTATAGCGCCTACTCGTGCAGCAGCAAGACAGTTGGTTAATCACCGTCATATAGTATTGAATGGGTCACTTTGTAGCATTCCTTCTACTTTGGTTAAACCAGGTGATGTTATTGGTGTTCGTGAAAGATCTAAGAGTTTAGAAGTAGTTCAAAATAGCTTAGTATCTGCAAGTAGATATTCGTGGTTAGAGTGGGATGGAGCTACTGTGTCAGGTAAGTTTATGAATTATCCCGACAGAACTGAGATTCCAGAAACTATTAATGAGCAGCTTATCGTAGAGTTATACTCTAAATAGTAAATAGGCTGATTTTGCGTAACACTATAAAATTAAATTAAAATGGCAATTTTAGCATTTCAAAAACCGGATAAGGTAATAATGCTTGACTCTACTGAAACTTTTGGTAGATTTGAGTTTAGACCTTTAGAGCCAGACTATGGTATCACCATTGGTAACGCTTTACGTCGTATATTATTATCTTCACTAGAGGGTTTTGCTATTACTTCAATAAAAATAGAGGGAGTTGATCATGAATTTGCAACAATTCCTGGTGTTATTGAAGGTGTCGTTGAAATTATTCTTAATCTAAAACAAGTGCGTTTTAAGAGAATGATTGAAGGCGAAGATAGCGAAGTGGTTACCGTAACAGTTGGTGGTAAAGAGAACTTTACTGCAGAGGATATCTCTAAGCAATTATCATCTTTTACAGTTCTTAATCCTGAACTTCATATTTGCGCGATGGAGCCATCCGTTAAGCTTTCTATTGAAATGAAGATAGGTAAGGGAAGAGGATATATTCCAGCAGAGGAAAATAAGGTTGAAGGAGCTCCTTTTGGAACAATTCCAATTGACTCTATTCATACTCCTATTAAGAATGTGAAGTATAGTGTTGAGAATTGGCGTGTAGAGCAAAAGACTGATTACGAAAAGCTAAATTTAGAGATCACTACAGATGGATCTATCCATCCGAAAGATGCACTAAAAGAGGCTGCTAAGATTCTAATTCACCACTTTATGTTATTCTCAGATGAGAAAATAACATTAGAGACTACTCCAGAAGTAGTGAGCAATGAGTTGGATGAAGAATCTTTACGTATGCGTCACTTGCTTTTAACAAAGCTGTCAGATATGGAGCTTTCTGTTAGAGCATTGAATTGCTTGAAGGCGGCAGAGATTGAAACATTTGCTGATTTGGTTTCTCACCAACGTGCAGAATTAATGAAATTCAGAAACTTTGGTAAGAAGTCATTAACAGAGATAGATATGTTAATTGAGAGATTAAAACTTTCGTTTGGCATGGATGTTACTAAGTATAATATTGATAAAAAGTAATATAAAATGAGACATAATAAGTCATTTAACCATTTGAGTAGAAAAAGCGGACACCGTAAAGCAATGCTTGCTAATATGGCATCGTCTCTATTGCTTCACAAGCGTATTGAGACAACTGTGGCTAAAGCAAAAGCTCTTAGAGTGTATGTTGAGCCGCTTATTACCAAATCAAAAGTAGATAGTACTCACTCTAGACGTACTGTTTTTAGCTATTTGAAGCAAAAAGAGGCTGTTACTGAGCTTTTTAGAGTGATTGCACCTAAGATAGCGGATCGTCCAGGTGGATATACACGCGTTCTTAAAACAGGCTTCCGTTTAGGAGATGCTGCAGATATGGCAATCATTGAGTTAGTCGATTTTAATGAGGCTGCTTTAGCGTCTTCTCCTAAGAAAGAGACAAAGAAAGCTACCACTCGTAGAAGTCGTGCTAAGAAAGTAGAAGCTCCTGCAAAAGAGGTTGCTCCAGTAGAAGCTGCTCCTGTTGTAGAAGAAGCACCAGCAGAAGAGACTCCTGTTAAAGAGTAATAGTATAGTAAGACTATATTAAAATAAAGAGAGCGTCTTTAAGAACTTTTGTTCGGACAGACGCTCTCTTTCTATTTGTTAATGAGCAATTTTGTCATTAAATTTTTCTAAATCCACAAGTGTTTTTGATTTGAATTTCTGGTATTCATTTGAATCAGGAAAAAGCGGTTTGTGATTTAGAGCTTTAGTTAAACGTAGACCCTCCTTCATTAATGCATAGGCCTCTTCGTCGATAAATGTTTCTTTAAACCGCCCAAAAATATACTCTATTGCCACCTCGGATGGGTGTACCATATCTCTTGAATAGAACCTATAATCACGTAATTCATCCATCATAATCTCGTATGCTGGAAAATAGCTAATATCTTTACTAGTAGAGGATTCTTTAATAATCTCGTTTATAGCTAGTAGTAAAGTTGATTTACTAATCTGATTTCCATTTGCACTATCTTTTAAATGTCTTATTGGGCTTACTGTAAAGATGATATTTTTGTCGGGAAGTAGATTAATAATTTTTGATAACTCATATTTACATTCAGATAAAGAAAGCAAGTTTCGTTCAAATTCAGAAGCTTTTATTTTATGGCAATTTGAAACTATTACTTCTCTCTTGATATGTTTGTAGATCCAAGCGGTGCCAAGTGTTATAATAATTGTATCGCACGATTTTAAGCGGTTAGAGTATTCGAGAAGTTCTGAGTTAGCTCTATTGATGAATTCACCAGGCGTATTGCCGTAAATTGAACTATGATGAAAAAATGATGTATATATTCCGCTAGATTTTACTACATCATTTATAGTAAACTCCTTGAGATTAACAAGCCTACTAATAGAGTTTGCGATTGAACAGGGGTTGTACAAAACTCCAAATGGATTTGAAAATGTATTAAATCTATAGTCAGACATTATTTTCTCAATATTTTCGGAGAAGCAAGAGCCAATAAAGAGTATCTTATTTTGATATTTCAACTTATGTTCTAGCGGTGATATTTCAATTTTTGTGATTAAATCCATATAGTTTCAATTATTAGTATGCTGAAGAACTTCTAATATATTATTTAACCCACCTCTTTTTAGAGGAGAGCTTTTGAAGAGTTTATTAAACTCCTCTTTAGTTAATGTACGCCACCACTCAGGATTTGCATTCTCGATAATTTCTCGATTAACTTCAAATTGTTCCCATCCCTTTCTGTTTTTACTATTCCAAGGGCAGGCGTTAATGCATTCGTCGCATCCGTAGTACCATTTATTATAATTTAGAAATTTATCGGGATATTTAGCCTCTATTGTGTTATATGATATACATTTTCTAGAGTCAAGAATGTATGGTTTGCAGAGTGCGCCAGTTGGGCAAGCATCTAAGCATTTTGTGCAATTTCCACAATGATTTTTTTGATCTTCAACACTCTGTTTTGGAAGCTCAATATTGCAGATGATACTTCCGATGAGTGTTCTTATGCCAACTTTTTTGCTAATTAAAAGCCCGTTTTTGCCAATGAATCCCAGACCTGATTTAACAGCCCAAGCTCTCTCAAGTATCGGGGCAGAATCAGTAAAAAACCTGCCAGTAATTGGTTGAGATTTATCAATCTCATTTGTCGTTTCAATTAGAGTGTTGAATATTTTTTTTAACTTATCTTTTATCACCATATGGTAGTCATCACCCAAGGCATATGAAGCTACTCCTTTTTTTGCAGTGCAGCCGTATGGAGCCAAGAACATAATAATTGTTTTTGCCCCCTCTACTAGTAACTGTGGATTGAAACGTTTATCTAAATTTCTTTTTAAATACTCCATTTGAGCAAAGTAATCTTGATGCATAGAGTGCATATACGTGGCCTCTTGGCATTGTAGATGTTCTACATGTGTATATCCCCAATCTACGAACCCATGCTCCTTAGAGAGAGAATCAATAAGAGTAATAATATTTAGATTAGAAACTATCATATTGCAAAGCTAAATAAAGTTTTAGGAGTATAGAAATTTTTGTATTATTTAGGTTAATGATTATCGCAATTTGAAATAATTATACTACATTTGCTATAATAAGAATCAAATAAAATTATATATTATAATAAAATGAAAAAAATACTAATTGTTGGAGCTGGTGGCCAGATTGGTACAGAACTTATACCTCATCTTCAAGAAAAATATGGCTATGAAAATGTAATAGCTGCGGATATTAAGCCTCAAATAATAGAGAAATTATCACACTTTTGTAGGGTTATATCTTTGGATGCTCTAGATATTAAAGCTTTTACAGATATAGTGAAAGATAATAATATTGATGCTATTTATAACCTAGTTGCATTGCTCTCTGCAACAGGTGAAAGAGATCCATTATTAGCTTGGAATATAAATATGGGCGCGCTGTTAAACTCGCTGAATATAGCAAAAGAGTATAATTGTGCTCTTTTTACTCCAAGTTCAATCGGTGCTTTTGGATTATCAACACCCTTAAATGATACTCCTCAAGATACAGTAATGCGTCCTGATACAATTTACGGTGTATGTAAAGTATCTGGGGAGTTATTAAGTGATTACTATTTCTCTCGTTTTGGTGTAGATACAAGAAGTGTTAGATATCCAGGTATTATCTCTAATGGCGCTTTGCCTGGGGGTGGTACAACAGATTATGCTGTAGAGGTATTTTATCACGCGGTGAAATATGGTAAGTATACATGTGAATTGCCGGCTGATGCTTGCCTAGATATGTTATATATGCCAGATGCTCTTGAGGCGGCGTCACTTCTAATGGAAGCGGATCCATCAAAGCTAATACATAGAAATAGTTTTAATATTACAGGAATGCACTTTACTCCAGAAGAGCTATTTGTGGAGATAAAGAAGCGTATCCCTGAATTTACGTGGGAATACAATATTGATCCAATAAAGAAGAAGATAGCGGCCTCTTGGCCCAATTCTATGGATGATAGTTGTGCGCGTGAAGAGTGGGGATGGAATCCTAAATGGGGGCTACAAGAGATGGTTGACGATATGCTAGCCGCATGCCGTAGAAAACTTGAAAATGGGGAGTATTAATATTGAGTCATTATAGTGAATCGCTCCTATTTAGGGGCGATTCTGTATAAATATACGGCTATAATTCCGTAGAGCACGTTTGGTAGCCACAGAGCCAATGCTGGTGGTAGCGTGTCTGTATAGACAAACATTTGACTAAAGCGGAGAAATAGGACATAAGAGAAACTAAGGGCAATCCCAATCCCAATGTTTAGTCCGATTCCTCCTCTTCTTTTTTTAGAAGATAGGGAGACGCCTATTAGGGTTAGCACAAATGCAGAGAAGGGAACGGCATATCTTGTATGCTTCTCGTATAGAGAGTACTTAATCATCTTGTCACCCCTGAGTCTTTGTGTGGCAATAAGATTATTTAGTTCGTAGTAGTTAAGAGACATAACACTATTCTCTTTGCGATAGAAATCGTCTACGGTAATGTTGATAACTGTATCAAGATTACGACCAAACGTTATATTCTCATTGGAGTTTGCATCATACTTTCTGTGGAAATATCTATTTAATTTCCACGCATTTATTGTTGTATCCCACTTTGCACTCTCTGCGCTTAATTTTGATTTTAAATTACGCCCATCAATGCTTTCTAGTGTAAATTTGTAAGCAGTATTGTTCCAAGTACTAAAAGATTCAGCATACATAAAAGTACTAGAATCTAACTGATAATGGATATTTCTGTTACTATTCTCAAATCTTTTCTTTAAGTATTGAGCTTCAAAACTGAGCCTCCCTTTATTTGCAGGGGGTATAACAAACAAATTTAATAGAAGACTAAATACGGCTATAATAGCAGCAGAAATAAAATATGGATACATTAGCCTTTTAAAACTGATTCCTCCAGCCAAAATTGCTACAATTTCACTATCTGCAGCTAACTTTGAGGTGAAGAATATTACTGTAATAAATACAAAGAGTGGACTAAATGTATTTAAGAAATATGGAATAAAATTAGCATAGTACCTAAAAGCAATCTCTTGTAGAGGGGCCTCTTCCTCTACAAAATTATCAATCTTCTCGCTAATGTCAAAAATGATAACAATGGCGATAATGATTAAAAGTGCAAATGCAAATGTGCCTATGAACTTTTTAATAATGTATTTATCAAGAGTTGTAATTTTAAAGTTATATTTCATTTGCTAGTCTGCTTTCTTATATTTTAGTCTCTAATCTTTTAACGACATCGCGTTTCCATGATTCAAAATCTCCTGCAATAATATGTTTACGAGCTTCTCTTACGACATCTAAATAAAATGCAAGATTGTGTTCACTTGCAATTTGAGCTGCCAACATCTCGCCAGCAACAAATAAATGTCTAAGATAGGCTTTTGTATATGTTTTGTCAACAAAAGAGGTGCCATTAGGATCTAATAAAGAGAAATCATCAGCCCATTTTTTGTTTCTAATATTAATCACTCCTTCCCACGTGAATAACATTCCGTTTCTTCCATTTCTGGTTGGCATAACACAGTCAAACATATCAATACCTCTAGATATACCCTCAAGTAAGTTTGCAGGAGTTCCAACGCCCATTAAGTAACGTGGTTTATCTATTGGTAAAATAGGACATACAACCTCTAGCATTTCATACATTTTTTCGGTGGGCTCTCCAACTGATAAACCACCTACGGCATATCCTTCTCTATCTAGAGAAACCACGTGTTCGGCAGCCATTCTTCTTAAATCTGGATAAACACATCCTTGTACTATTGGGAAGAAAGCTTGTTTGTATCCATATAGAGGTTCAGTTGTATCAAATCTTTGAATACACCTGTCTAACCATCGTTGTGTTAGTTTTAGAGAGTTAAGAGCATATTTATGAGGTGCATCTCCAGGGGTGCATTCATCTAATGCCATTATGATGTCAGCTCCTATAATTCTTTGCGTATCAACATTGTTTTCGGGAGTGAAAGTATGTTTTGAACCATCTATGTGCGATCGAAATGTACATCCCTCCTCGGTAAGTTTACGATTCTCTGCTAGAGAGAAGACTTGAAATCCTCCACTATCAGTTAGGATAGGCTTATCCCAAGAGATGAATTTATGTAATCCCCCCGCCTTGTTTATTATATCTAATCCAGGTCTGAGATATAAATGATAAGTGTTGCCAAGAATTATTTGGGCATTAATGTCATTTTCTAAATCTCGATGGTAAACTCCTTTTACAGAGCCAATTGTTCCCACTGGCATAAATATAGGTGTCTCGATGATGCCGTGGTCGGTATGTAAAATTCCGCACCTTGCTGATGAGTTTGGATCTTGCGCTATTCTCTCAAAAATCATATTCCCTTAAATAAAAAAACAAAATTAGTAAAAATAGTTTATAATATAACTTTATATTTTTTTTGTAGTTATAGAAAAATAGTTAACTTTATGGTGAATTGCACAGATGAATCCGTTAATTTAAAACTAAAAATTATGAAAAGAGTTAGATTAGATGTTGGCGCCATCTCCGCGAATTCGGAAAGAGAGGATAGTTTTTATTTCTTCCTCTATTGCAATGAGTTAAAAAAAGGTATATCAGCTAATTTAACTCCTGCAGAAATGCATAGCATCTTATCAAATTTTAAAAAAATAAAAGAAGATGCTATCTCTACCCAAACACTTTTATACTCAGTTTTATCAACTTATAATATTGAGTTACTAGATGTAATGATTGTTAGAAGAGCAGATAATAAGGAATTTGCATCAAATTTGATGTTTTATAACGGAGTAGAAGAGGAGCTTTTAGAGGCCTCTTTTGTTGACGGTGTAATTCTTTCAAAAAGTTTTGGTGCGCCTATATATATTGATGAATCATTAATGAAAAAATATTCTGTTAGTATAGATTCAATTATAGAGAAGAATGTAAAAAAAGAGACTCGTATTAGTAATCTAAAAGTACAACTTCAAGAGGCAATAAAAGTAGAGGATTATGAGAGAGCAGCAATTATTAGTGAAGAGATTAGTCGGTATAATGTAGATAAGAAAAAATTAAATAGATGAAGAAGTTATTATTTTTAGTCCCGGTTCTACTGTTTGGAGGGGTATTATTTGCTCAAGGGGAGGTGAATCCTTATGAAATTTTATTAGCAGAGAAAACATTTTCTTTTAATATTGTCTCTATTCTTAGAGGAGTTTTAGGAATTGCTGTTTTGGTAGGTGTTGCTTGGCTGTTTAGCATTGATAGAAAAAGAATTAATTGGGGGACAGTTGGTAAGGCTCTTGGATTACAATTCTTAATTGCATTGTCATTGCTGTTATTCCCAGCAGTACAATCTATTTTCGAAGTGTTTGGACGAGGTTTTGTAGCGGTGCTTGATTGGACAAAGGCTGGTTCAGAGTTCCTATTTGGGGGACTATTAGATACAAGTAATTTCGGTTTTATATTTGCTTTGCAAATTTTGCCGACAATAGTGTTTTTCTCGGCATTAACGAGCCTCTTTTTCTATCTTGGGATTCTTCAGAAAATAGTTTTTGGGATGGGATGGGTATTAACAAAGTTTATGAAAATATCGGGAGCGGAATCTCTTTCTTGCGCTGGGAATGTATTTTTAGGGCAAACGGAGGCTCCTTTGATGGTTAAAGCCTATATTCCAAATATGACTAAAAGTGAATTAATGTTGATAATGACATCTGGGATGGCAACTATGGCGGGTGGTGTTTTGGCGGCATATATTGGGATGCTTGGTGGTGGAGATAGGCTCTTAGAGTTAGAGTTTGCAAAACATCTTTTATCAGCCTCTGTAATGGCTGCGCCAGGAGCAATTGCGATGGCTAAGATACTTGTACCTGAGACGGAACAATTCGACGATAAATTAGATGTGTCTAAGGATAAGGTTGGCAAGAATGTACTAGATTCTATCTCAGTAGGAACAACGGAGGGATTGAAGTTAGCAGCTAATATAGGCGCAATGTTGTTAGTTTTTTATGCTTTGATAGCTGGTGTAAATGCAATCTTTAGCGCACTAAGTTTTAATGCTATTGATGATGGAATTGCCTCAATTACAGGAGGTAGGTATAATGATTTATCTTTAGAGTTTATCTTATCCTATCTATTTTATCCTTTAATTTGGATAACAGGCGTGGCGCCAGATGATATTCCATTATTGGGTCGCCTTCTGGGAGAGAAATTAATTCTTACAGAGTTTGTAGGGTATCAAAGTTTAGCAAATATGATTCAAGAAGGTGTGTTTTCTTCGCCTAAATCTGTTATTATGGCTACTTATATCTTATGTGGGTTTGCTAATTTTGCATCAATAGGAATACAAATTGGTGGAGTAGGTGGAATTGCACCCAATAAGAGAGCGATACTATCTACTTATGGTGTAAGAGCACTTATTGGAGCAACATTTGTAGCCCTAATATCAGCGTGTATGGTAGGTATGATTATAGCTTAAATTACTCGATAGTCAGTAATATTTCTAAAGCCCATAAGAAACTCTTTTGAGGACATTCTCTTTTTGCCAGCAATTTGCAACTCCTCTATAGCAAGTAGAGAGCCATCTGCGCATACAAAATGGATGAATGTTTTATTATCGGAAATTATAGTACCACAATCTTTGTTAGTAGCATAATCGTCTAATGGAAGAGTGTGGAATATTTTAAAGTCTATGCTTTTTTCTCCATTAGTGATGGTAGAGGTTGCACAAGGATATGGTGATAGTCCACGAACAAATCTATCAATGGATGTAGCACAGTTATCTTCATTATTCACTTTTGAATCCCATTTAATTCTACATATCTCCTTATTTAATTTTGGAGCCTCTTTAACCTCTCCTTGCTGAGGTTTAGGAGTTATTCCCGATAAAAGCTTATTGACAGTTTCTGTTACTAAATCTGCTCCAATACCCATAAGCTTATGGTAAAGTGTCCCTACAGTCTCTCTTGAATCAAGCAGGATACTCTCTTGTAGTAAAATATTTCCAGTATCAATCTGTTCGTCAATTAAAAATGTTGTAACGCCACTGCTCTTCTCTCCATTAATTATAGCCCAATTAATAGGGGCAGCGCCTCTGTAAGCTGGGAGCAAGGAGCCGTGTAGATTGAATGTTCCATATTTTGGCATGTCCCAAACAATTTTAGGTAGCATCCTAAATGCAACAACAATAAAGATATCTGCATTTAATGCCTCTAAGTCAGATATAAATTGAGGATCTTTTAATGAAGTTGGCTGGAATAGTGGAATACCTTTATCTGCTAAAGTAGAACTGTGGAATTTTTTTACATCACTCTCATTCAACTTTAATCCGCGACCGCTAGGTTTGTCGGGAACAGTAACAACTCCTACAATTCTATGCTCGCTCTTTGCTAGTTTTGCTAAAGGTGCAACAGCAAACTCAGGTGTTCCCATATATACTATTCTTGCTCCCATTTCTTTTTTTTATTAAATCTTGTAAATAATTTTTTAAAGAAGTCCAAATATGCGGTTATATTGAATAATGTTGAATCTTTTGTAGATTTCCAAGTTAAGAAAGCTCCTAAAGGAAGTAATACAAAAGACGATATAAATGTTCCAACAAATGGAGAAATCTCTCCATTATCGGCTAATTTTTTTCCACTGATATCAATTACCCAATAAATCATAAAGAAGAACATTGATATTATAACAGGTGTTCCTAGACCGCCTTTTCTGATGATTGCCCCAATTGGGGCACCAATAAAGAAAAATAGTAAACAGGCAAAGGAAACAGTGTATTTACGGAAACTCTCAATAATATTTCTTCTTAGAGGGAAAGCTGTTGAATTTAATTCACTATTATAATAATCTATATTTGATATCTGATTGTTAATATTATTCTTTGCTACATTATATGCTCTAAGTTGGTTCTCCTTAATTTCCCACTTAAAAAGTGTGTCGTACGGGACATTTCCAACAAGTGAAGCTCTTGAGATAGAATCGGATAGCTGCCCACTATGAGATAGACTTCTATTTGCTAATACTCTTTGAACTTGAGATCCAATCATATTGTTGTTTATCCTTTCTAAAGAGTCTCTATCTCCTTTTAGCGTTTTTAAGCTTTTTGTTCTAGTTTCTGATGCGTATCTGTTATCGTCAGACTTTTCAAATGCATAGTTATTCAGCTCAATAACAACCTCTTGTTCAATAAAATTGACTCTATTGAGTTTAAGTAGGGTATCGTTTATGTTATACACATTGTCTTCGTCAAAACTGGTTCCGTTGTATAGAGTAAATATTAGATTAGATTTATCGGGAGAAATTTTAATAAGCCCACTATCAGCAACGATTACACTGATATTTCCCTTTTTTGCAGAGTGGTCGTATACGATAACATCGTGCATCATATTTGTTTCAGGATTCGTTGTTTTTACCCTAAGCGAATAGCCATCTATTCCATTGTAAAAAATTCCGTCAGGAATCTTTATCTCTTCTTTAGTTTTTGTAATATCATCCCTTAAAGTAAATATCTTTTTGTATGCGACAGGTAGAAGGTAGTCCGAAGCAAGGAATGCTCCAATACTTATAATAACGGCAACAACAACGAGTGGTGCCATAATTCTGGTAAGAGAGATGCCTGCTGCTTTCATTGCGAGTAACTCGTTGTGCTCTCCAAAATCTCCCATTGTCATAATAGATGCCAAGAGTGTGGCCAACGGCAATGCCAATGGGAAAAGAGTAGCACTTCCCCATCCAAGGAATTCAAGGATTACAAAGAAACCCAACCCTTTTCCAACAAGCTCATCTATATACATCCATAAAAATTGCATTATTAATACAAACAATACAATTAAGAATGTCATTATAAATGGAGCTAAGAAAGATCTTATCGTGAATAAATCTAATTTTTTCAATTTTTTCTTTTTATAAACTGCTTACTATATAGTTGTTATAACGTTTTCGGATATGTGATTAAAAGCATTAGGTAAGCCATCAATATTTTTACCTCCGGCAGTTGCTAATGAGGCTTGTCCGCCTCCGCCACCTTGTATAAACTTTGCCGCCTCTTTAATATCCTTTCCTGCATTAGCACCCTGTTCAACTAAATCATCAGAGTACATTAGTGTAAGAGTTGGCTTGTTATCTTGACTCGTTGCTCCAATAAAAATGGTATTTGATGTCTCTGCTTTAAGCATAAAAGCAACTGATTTAACAATGTCGGCTCTGTATACACCTCTTAGTGAGAGAACATTAATTCCATTTATAACTTGACTATTTTGCAATACAGTCTCTTTAACTGACATTGCTCGCTCTTTATAGGCCTCTTCTAAATGCTTTTTAGTAGTATCATTCTCTTCAATAAGTTTGCCAAGACTACTAATAATATCTGGAGTGTTATTAAATGTGGTTCTTAATACAGCTAAAGTGTCCTCTATATTTTCAACTATTGCCTCAGCGTGTTGTCCAGTAGTAGCTTCAATTCGTCTAACTCCTGCAGCTACAGCAGATTCACTTATAATCTTAAAAAGTCCAATTTGACCAGTTGCTTGTACGTGCGTTCCTCCACAAAGCTCAATAGAGTTTCCAAATTGAATAGCTCTAACTGTGTCGCCATACTTTTCACCGAACAACGCCATTGCTCCCCTTTCATTAGCCTCTTCAATAGATATGTCTCTAAACTCGGATTTTTGAATGTTTTTACGTATCATACTATTTACCATTCTCTCAACCTCCCTTAGAGTGCTTGGGCTGACCTTTTCAAAATGTGAGAAATCAAATCTGAAATAATTTGAATTTACGTAAGATCCCTTTTGCTCAATATGTGTGCCTAATATATTTCTTAATGCAAAATGTAATAGGTGGGTTGCAGTATGGTTATTTGTAATATTCTCTCTCTTACCACTATCAACTGTAGCGGAGAAAGAACCACTAGGGTCTATTGGCAATCTCTCACAAATATGTATTGGGAGACCATTCTCTTTTATTGTATTTAGAATTTCAATTTTAGCTCCCGATGAAGCTTGGATATAGCCACTATCTCCAATTTGTCCGCCACTCTCTGCGTAAAAAGGACTCTTGTCAAAGACTAAATGAAAAACCTCTTTGTTTTTACTTTTTACACTTCTATATCTTAGTATATTTATTTGAGACTGCTCTGTGTGGTCATATCCAGTAAAAACTGTTTCTGAATATGGATTTACATTAATCCAGTCACCCTCTTCTTTTGTTGTAGCGTTTCTACTCCTATTTTTTTGTTGCTCTAGTTCGGTTTCAAATGCTTCAAAATCAATAATATATCCATTTTCTTTGGCGATTAAAGCAGTTAAATCTATCGGGAAGCCAAAAGTGTCATAAAGTATAAAGGCATCTGCCCCTGATATGATTTTTGTCTCCTGATATTTGGATAAAAGTGCATCCATTAATTTGATGCCTTTTTCTAGGGTTCTTAAAAATGCATCTTCTTCCTCTTTTATAACCTTTTCAATTAATACCTTTTGTGATTTCAATTCAGGGAAAGCATCTCCCATCTGTTCAGTAAGAGTTGGTAAAAGTTTATATAGAAGAGGTTCCTTCATGTTTAGGAACGTGTATGCATATCTAACAGCTCTTCTTAGAATTCTTCTGATGACGTATCCAGCTTTAACATTGGATGGTAATTGACCGTCTGCTATTGAGAAACTAATTGCCCTTAAGTGGTCTGAGATAACTCTCATTGCAATATCACTCTTCTCATTTGAACCATATACAATCCCCGTAATCTGTGCAATCTTTTGGATTAAAGATTGAAAAATGTCGGTATCATAATTACTTTGCTTGCCTTGAAGAGCCATACAGAGTCTCTCTAGCCCCATTCCTGTATCAACATGTTTTTGAGGTAATGAATCGAGAGATCCATTAGCCTTTCTGTTATATTGAATAAATACAAGATTCCAAACCTCGATAACTAAATGGTGATCTTTATTTACTAACTCTGCTCCAGAAACTTGTTCTCTCTCTTGAGTGCTTCTTAAATCAATGTGAATCTCACTACAAGGGCCACAAGGTCCAGTGTCTCCCATCTCCCAGAAGTTGTCCTTTTTATTCCCTAGAATTATTCTATCTTCTGGTATATACTGTAGCCAAGTGCTTTTTGCCTCGTGATCCAATTCAACACCATCTACTGGGCTTCCTTCAAATATAGTTACATAGAGTCTATCTTTGTCAAGTTTATAAACCTCAGTTAGAAGTTCCCAAGCCCATTTGATTGCCTCTGTCTTAAAATAATCTCCAAAGCTCCAATTCCCTAACATCTCAAACATAGTGTGGTGGTAGGTGTCGTGACCAACCTCTTCTAAGTCATTGTGCTTGCCACTTACTCTCAGACATTTTTGAGTGTCAGCAACCCTTTTGTGCTTAACAACTGTGTTACCTAAGAACCAATCTTTAAACTGATTCATTCCTGCATTAGTAAACATTAATGTAGGGTCGTTCTTAACAACCATAGGCGCTGATTGTACTATTGTATGATCTTTAGACGCAAAGTAATCTAAAAAGCATTTTCTTATTTCGTTCGAGGTCATATGCAATGTGTTAAATTGTAGAATACAAAAAGTTTTTGAGCACAAAAATAAGGTTTTAATTTTAATATTCTTATATTTGCGGTGTAAAATACTTTTTTGTTCAATACATAAAGGAATGAAGTACAAGTTTAATTTTGAAAACTTGTCTTACGAGGTGCAAAAAGAGTCGCTTTTGAAAAAGATTATCAAAAGTTGCCTATTGTTCCTTGTGAGTCTTGTTTTATTTTCTGCGTATTATATTATTTCTACGCAATATCTTGATTTTGATACATATAAAACATCAAAACTCAAACTAGATAATTTAGATATTAAATCAAAATTAGAGTTTTTGAGTTTTAAATTAGATGAGAATAACGCTCAATTAAATCAACTACAAATGAGAGACAATAATCTTTACCGCCCAATATTTGGGATGGAAGAGCTCTCTGCTGATATGAGAAATGGTGGCTTTGGAGGTGTTGATAGGTATTCTCATTTGTATGGTAAAGGGGACTTATCAACACTGTTGAATGTAGAGCATAAGATGGATGTGCTGTATAAAAAAGCATTTATTCAATCTAAATCTTATGATGAGATATCAATTTTATCTGAGCACGCAGAGAAGATATCTAGATGTGTGCCTGCAATCCCTCCTGTATCTTTAAAAAATACAAGATTCTCTAGTGGATATGGTGTGAGAAATGATCCATTTGAGAAGGTTCCTACAATGCATAGTGGTATAGATTTTTCTGGAAAGAAAGGTGAACCTATATATGCTACTGGAGATGGAAAGGTTGTAAGGGTCTCTTTTAGCTTTACAGATTATGGTCACAATATTGTTGTTGATCACGGTTTTGGTTATAAGACGCGTTACGCTCACTTGAGTAAAATTAATGTTAAGAAAGGAGATATTGTGTCGAGAGGAGATCAGATAGGTGATATGGGAAGTACGGGTAAATCTACAAGCGACCATTTACACTATGAAGTGATCTATATGAATAAAAGAGTAAATCCTGTAAACTATTATAATAAAAATATCAAAGAGGAGGCATTTCAACAAATAGTGGCAAATAGAAATAAAAAAGCAGTAAACACAAATGGCTAATTACAAGTATAATGAGGGTAATCTGAACTTTGAAGAAAAAAAGAGAGGCGAGAGTCTTTTTATTAAATTCCTCAAATATGTAACTCTTGTTTTAGTTCTTGCTGTTTGTAATTACTTCATTTATACACTATTGGTTGATACAAATGAAGAGAAGAAAATAAGATATGAGAATAGTGTTATGGCTCAGGCTTATCAAGAGTTAACCCAAGAGAGTGAAGTGCTTGAGAATACTATAAAAAACTTACAATATAAGGAGAGGCAAATTTATAATGAGATATATAATGCCGAGCTTCCTATGGTAAAAGAGAGCATAAATGATGTATATCAATTTCTGCAGAGTAATAGTGATGCTTATCCCGATGAAATTTTAATGGTAACATCGGACAATCTGCGAGAGGCAAGTAGCGAAGCTGATGAGGTCGCAAAGGGCTTTGAAGATGTGTTGAAGAGATTTGAACAATCAAAAGATGAGTTTATTTATGTACCTTCTATAGTGCCGATAAAAAAGTTTTCTGTAGGGCAGATAGGTGCATCTGTGGGAGAGAAGATAAACCCTTTCTATAAGACAAGCACTATGCATTATGGTGTAGATTTAATTGCCCCAGAGGGGGCCGATATAATTGCAACTGCAGCAGGAAGGATACAGAAGGTTTCTAGAGCTGGAAGAGAAGAGGGGAGTATAGTGGAGATAAATCACGGAAATGGTTATATTACGAGATATACTCACCTTGGAGATATTTTAGTTAGAGGTGGCAAGCGTGTTAAGAAGGGGGAATTGATAGGTAAAGTAGGTATGTCAGGAATAACATTTGCTCCTCATTTGCACTATGAGGTGGTATTTAATGAGAAAAAAGTAGATCCAGTTAATTATTTTTTCTCAGATCTTAATCCAGAATTGTTTAAAGAAATGGTGATTACTGCATCTAATACAGGACAATCACTTGATTAAAATATCTTGCTATGCCGTACAAAGAGAAGAAAGTAGAGAAACTTTACTACACAGTTGGCGAAGTTTCAGAAATATTTGCTGAGAATAAATCTCTGATCCGTTTTTGGGCAGAAAAATTCCCAGAATTTATTAAACCTGCAAGAAATAAGAAAGGTAACAGACTCTTTTCTGTAAAAGATCTAGAGAATTTTAAGATTATACATTTTCTAGTTAAAGAGCAAGGGATGACACTTGAAGGTGCTTCAAAAAAGATGAAAGATAATCTTACAGGTGTTGATATGAGAGTTGAGGTTATAAATAAATTAAATGCAATAAAAGAGCAGTTGCAAATTGTGGCTGCATCAATAGAGATTGAGGAGGAAATAGTATGATAGCAGAAGAGGTAGTAAAAGCTATAGAGGAGTTTGCTCCAATATATAATCAAGAGGCTTGGGATAATTCAGGCTTTATTATCGGGAATAAAAAGAGAGAGGTAAAATCTGCGCTGCTTGCGTTAGATTGTACAGAAGAGGTTGTAGATGAGGCGGTATTGGGAGGATACGATATGATAATCACTCACCATCCGTTAATTTTTAAGGGGGTAAAAAAGATAGCTCCCGATAATTATACTGGCAGAATTATTGAGAGATGTATAAAGCACGATATAATAGTGTATTCTGCTCATACAAATATAGATAAAGCAGCTGGAGGCGTGAGTGGCTTGATGGCTGAAAAATTAAATATGAAGGAGTGTGAACCTTTAACAGAGGAGGGTTTTGGTCTGGTTGGAAAATTAGATGAGTCTATTGACAGCAAGACTCTTATAAATAGAATGAAAGAGTTGTTTAATTTGGATAATATAAGAACATCCGAATTATTAAAAGATAAAATTGATAAAATTGCAGTATGTGGAGGAAGTGGCCACTCGTTTATTAATAATGCTATGCAAAAAGGGGCTCAAGTGTATATTACAGGTGATATATCTTACCATGAGTTCTATTGCGAGAGAGGATTTATGATAATGGATATTGGTCATTATGGAAGTGAATATGACGTTGTTGGGTTATTTTCAAAAATAATTTCCAAAAAAATTCCTACATTTGCGGTTTCAATAAGTAAAAATAATAATAATCCAATATATTACTATTAAAGCTAAGTTATGCCTACAAGTAAAAAAAGTCAAACAGTAGTTCCTCCTATAGTTGAGGGGGAAACATTTGCATCTCTACAGATAGCAAAAGGAATAGATTCAGATATTACAATGGAGGAGAAACTCCATTTGCTATATGATCTTCAAACTACAGATACTCAGATAGATAAAATTCACTTATTAAGAGGAGAACTTCCTTTAGAGGTTCAAGATTTAGAGGATGATATTTTAGGTCTTCAGACAAGAGTTGAGAATCTTAAGAAAGAGATAAAAGAGCAAGATACTTTTGTTTCTCAAAAGAAACAAGATATTGTTACAAGTAAATCTCTTATTGAGAAATATGAAGGTCAAAGAAATAATGTTAAGAATAACAGAGAGTATGACTCGTTATCAAAAGAGATTGAGTTTCAAGGATTAGAGATTCAGCTATCAGAAAAGAAAATTAATGATGGCGCTAAAAGTCTTATAGAGAAAAAAGAGGCTCTAGAGAATGCAAATCAATCACTTAAAGGTAGAGAAGAGGATCTTGCTAATAAGAGACAAGAGCTTGAAGTTATTGTTCAAGAGACTCAGAAAGAAGAAGAAGAGCTCATTGCAAAGTCAGAGGCTATACAAGCGAAAATTGATATAAGAATGTTGAACGCTTACAAGAAAGTACGCGAGAATGCTCGTAATAGAATGGCTGTTGTAACGGTAAAAAGAGATGCTTGTGGGGGATGTTTCAATAAGATTCCACCTCAAAGACAGATGGATATTGTTATGAGTAAGAAAATTATCGTTTGCGAATATTGCGGAAGAATTTTAGTTAGTTCTGAATTTGAACAAGAAGCATAAGAATTTATGGAACAGAAACCTTATATTCTAAGGGATCTCTTCTTTAAGCATATAGCACAAACATCCTCCTCTCCTTTGGGAATATCCATAGATAGAGCTGAGGGTGTTTTTTTATATTCAAAAGATTATGAGACCTTAAAGGAAAGAAGATATGTAGACTTAATATCTGGAGTATCAGTAAGCAACGTGGGGCACGCTAATAGAGAGGTTATTGATGCAATAAAGAACCAAGTTGAAAACTATTCACATTTAATGGTTTATGGGGAATTTATTCAGTCGCCACAGGTTCTTCACGCGCAATTATTAACCTCTATTCTTCCCGATAATTTAAACAGTGTTTATTATGTAAACTCTGGAAGTGAAGCAAATGAGGCTGCCCTTAAATTGGCAAAAAGAGTTACAGGGCGTAGAGAATTGATTAGCGCAAAGAATGCCTACCACGGAAGTACACACGGAGTGCTAAGTATGATGAGTAGCGAAACATTTAAGAACTCATTTAGACCGCTACTTCCGCTAGTTAATCATATTGAATTTAATAATATTGAATCACTTGAGCTAATCAGCGATAAAACAGCAGCGGTACTTATAGAGCCGGTGCAGGGCGAGGGGGGAGTGCAAATTGCAACTCAAGAATTTATGATTGCTCTTCGCCAAAAGTGCGACCAAACAGGCGCTCTATTGATATTTGATGAGATTCAAACAGGTTTTGGTAGAACTGGTAAAATGTTTGCTTTTGAGAGATATGGAGTGGCTCCCGATATCTTAACTTTAGCAAAGGCTCTAGGAGGAGGAATGCCATTAGGTGCTCTTGTTGCATCTAAAGAGCTTATGGAGAAGTGGCAGTCTAACCCAGTTCTAGGGCATATCACAACATT
Organism: uncultured Muribaculaceae bacterium; assembly: GCA_964368585.1. GTDB lineage: Bacteria > Bacteroidota > Bacteroidia > Bacteroidales > UBA932 > Egerieousia. The sequence continues at coordinate 37,317 of CAYJAK010000005.1, read as the reverse complement.
TGGTGGGCATCCAATCTCTTGCGCCGCTGCTTTAGCTGCACTTAAGATCTTGTTAAGAGAGAATTGGGTAAATGATGTTGATAAAAAAGCAAAACTATTCACTGGTGAGTTAAGCGCTCATCCTCAAGTAAAAGAGATTCGTGAGGCTGGGCTTTTAATTGCGGTAGATTTAAAAGATTGCAAAAAAGCATATGATATACTATATTTACTCCTGAAAGAGGATGTTATTACAGATTGGTTTCTGTTTCAACCGACTTCTTTTAGAATAGCACCTCCATTATGTATTAGCGAACAAGAAATTATGCTAACAATTGAGGCAATAAAACGCGCATTGGATAAATTATAGATAAAATAAGATGGCAAAAAATACTAATAGGAGTGGAGGGCAAAGCTCTGCACATATGAAAAATTTAGAATTAATTGGTTTAGATAGTGGACGTAAACCGCCTCAAGCAATTGATATTGAAGAAGCTGTGTTGGGTGCGCTTTTGCTAGAGCAGAATGCAGTGGCGGATGTAGTTGATATGCTGCCACCAGAATCATTTTATAAAGAATCTAATAGAAAGATTTTTAAATGTATATCCGCATTAGCCTCTAGACACGATCCTATTGATATTTTTACTGTTGCCCAAGAGCTTAAAAAGACAGATGATTTAGATGAGGTTGGAGGACCTGCATACTTGAGCCAATTAAGTTTGAGAATTGGTGCCGCTGCTCATATAGATTACCATACAAAGGTACTACTTCAGAAGTATATACAGCGTGAGTTAATATCTATTAGTTATGAGGTTCAGAGAGATTCGTTTGATGATACTCTCTCTGTAGATGATTTATTAGATTCTACTCAACAAAAGATCTTTAATCTTGCTGATAGAAATATGAAGCGAGAGACTCAAGTTGTTCAGGATATTATAAATGAGGCAATTGAAGAATTGCAATCAGTGCAGAATAGAACAGATGGTTTGAGTGGTGTGCCAAGTGGATATACCGGAATTGATAGAGTTACGTATGGATGGCAACCTTCAGATTTAATCATTATTGCTGCGCGTCCAGCAATGGGAAAGACGGCATTTGTCTTAACAATGGCTAGAAATATGACAGTAGAACATAAGGTGCCTATAGCAGTGTTTTCTTTGGAGATGTCTGCTGTACAGTTAGTGAAGCGTCTTATGGTTAGTGAAACTGGTCTCTCTTCTGAAAAGATACGAGGAGGTAAAAAATTAGTAGAACACGAGTGGGTACAGATAAATGATAGGTTGAACTCATTGTCACAAGCTCCATTATATATTGATGATACTCCTTCACTCTCGATATATGAATTTAGATCAAAGGCGAGAAGATTAGTTGCATCTGCAGGAGTCAAAATGATAATAATTGACTACTTACAGCTTATGACAGGGCCACCAGAATTGAAAGGAATGAGAGAGCAAGAGGTTTCGTCAATCTCACGTTCATTAAAAGCAATTGCAAAGGAGTTAAATATCCCGATAATTGCACTATCTCAATTGAGTAGAGCTGTTGAGACAAGAGGTGGAGGAAAGAGGCCTCAGCTAAGTGACCTAAGAGAGTCTGGTGCAATAGAGCAAGATGCTGATATAGTAATGTTTATTCATAGACAAGATTACTATGGAATGACTGATGATCCTTCTCAAGTAGGTATGACTGAGATAATTATCGCAAAACATAGAAATGGCGCAGTTTGTGATGTTAATATGAGATTTAGAGCTTCAGAGGTTAGATTTGTTGATGTTACAGATTTTGCATTAGATATGCCTAACGATAGTGAAGGGGCTATATCTGTAGAATCTAAAATGAATATAGATGATATTTCGTCGGGAGGCTATGGGAATGATGAATTTGGATCAAATACCGATTTTTAAGATGAAAAGTTTTTTGATTATTTTATTTTGTTTATGTAGCAATATACTTGTTGCACAAAATAGCAACCTCCCATACAAGGGGGGGGAGTCACTAACTTATATTATGAATTATAAGTGGGGTGCCGTAAATACTGACGTAGGAGAGGCTGTTACTAATTTAGAGCTAAATGATAATCTGTTTCATTGTGTTATTAAAGGGCGAACTTACAAGTTTTACGATATCTTTTTTAGAGTTAGGGAGCATTTTGAAACTAAATTTACAGCAGATATGAGACCTCAATATTTCTATAGGGATTCTCAAGAGGGGAAGTATAGGATGAGGAACACATACCATTTTGATAATTCTACGTACAAAATAAAAGCAGCAATTCAAAGATATGAGAATCCTGTTCACGATACATTGCTGAGTGGAACAGTAAATACATATGATATTGTCTCTCTATTTTATAAAATGAGAAATTTTGTGTTTGTAGACTCTATGATAGGGGCGAAGCAGCCAATTTCATTTGCTATAGATGATGATATTTACAATTTTTATTTCATATATAAAGGAAAATCTGTAAAGAAAATTCCAAAGTTGGGAACCTTTAATACTTTGATGTTTAGCGTTAGATTAGTTGCAGGTACTGTATTCTCTGGCGAGGAAGAGATGAATATTTGGGTAACAGATGATGCTAATAAAATTCCTCTATTGTTTGAATCTCCAATTAGTGTTGGAGATGTGTCGGGAAGATTAAGTAAATTTAGTGGGTTAAAATATCCTTTGGCAAGTAAAATTAAATAAGATGTCTAAAAAAGGTTTAGTAGAGCATAGCGGGAAGATTATCGCGATAGAAAATCATAAAATAAAGGTTGAGATTTTAAATAAATCGATGTGTGCAGGGTGTCACGCAAAGTCTGTTTGTGCACTGGGTGATTCAAAAGAAAAAGTTATTGATGTGATGTATTTTGGTGATAATGAGCTTGTTGTTGGCGAAGAAGTGAGTGTGGTTATGGAAAAATCAATGGGCTTTAAGGCTGTTTGGATCTCTTATGTTATACCGATGGTAATTTTGTTGGTTTTTTTACTATTTTTGTCGCAATTTTATAAGAATGAATTACTGATAGGTGCTTTATCTTTGCTTGGAGTCTCTCTTTATTATATTGTAATCTATATATTCAGAGATAAGATAGCCAATAGTTTTAGATTTAAGCTAGCTAAAAAATTTTAATAATGAGTACTACTATTATTGTTACGGTGGCGGTGTTAGGCCTTCTAGGGCTTTTGTTAGCCACTATTCTCTATTTTGTTGCACAAAAATTTAAGGTTGAAGAGGATCCTCGAATTGACATTGTTGAGGGAGCTTTACCTGGAGCAAATTGCGGAGGGTGTGGTTTTGCCGGTTGTAGGGCTTTTGCAGAGGCTTGCGTTAAGGCATCTGAACTAGATTCACTCAATTGTCCTGTTGGCGGAAATGATACAATGAAGCTGATAGCTGATAACTTAGGGTTTGAGGTTAAAGAGAAGGCGCCAACAATTGCAGTTGTGAGATGTAATGGCTCTTGTGATAATAGAGATAAGATTAATACGTATGATGGAGTTGCCTCTTGTGCCGCAATGAGTGCCCTTTATTCAGGGGATACTGCCTGTAAATATGGATGCTTAGGACAAGGCGATTGTGCTGTCGTGTGTAATTTTGATGCTATTTTTATAAATCCCGATACAAATTTGCCCGAGGTTGATGAGCAGAAATGTACTGCCTGTGGAGCTTGTGTAAAGGCTTGTCCAAAAGCAATTATTGAGATAAGAAATAAAGGCAATAAAGGGAGAAGAATATTTGTAAGTTGTATCAATAAAGATAAGGGGGCAGCTGCTAAGAAGGCTTGCTCTGTGGCTTGTATTGGTTGTACTAAATGTGCAAAAGTTTGTCCTTTTGAGGCAATTACAATTGAGAACAGTTTAGCTTATATAGATTTTAACAAATGTAAACTGTGTACTAAGTGTGTGGCAGAGTGCCCAACTGGTGCTATCCAAGCAGTGAACTTCCCTCCGAGGCCACCAAAGAAGGTTGAGCCAAAGCCAGTTGAGTCTAAACCAGTTGAGCCAAAAGCTGTTGAGCCAGTTACAGAATCAAATAATTCAGAAAAATAATCGACTATATATATGAAAACATTTTCAATAGGGGGAGTTCATCCTAAAGATAGTAAATTGTCGGCAGATGCTGTAATTGAAAATTTTCCGATTCCAGAGGTTGCTTATATATCAATGTCTCAGCATCTTGGCGCTCCTGCAGAACCAATTGTAGCTGCTAAAGATACTGTTAAGGTTGGGCAATTGATTGCTAAGGCAAGTGGCTTTATTTCGGCGCCAGTTCACTCAAGTGTATCGGGAACTGTAAAGGGTATTGAAATGGTAAAAGACATTTCGGGCAATATGTGCAAGACAGTGGTGATAAATGTTGAGGGAGATGAGTGGTTAGATGAGATTGATAGATCAGAAACGATTGTTAGAGAGATAACGAAAGATTCTAAAGAGATAATTACTAAGATACAAGAGTGTGGTATTGTTGGTTTAGGTGGTGCTACATTTCCTACCAACGTGAAACTGTCACCTCCTCCTGGCAAAAAGGCTGAATGTTTAATTATAAATGCAGCAGAGTGTGAGCCATACCTAACAAGTGATTATCGTGTAATGATGGAGATGCCAGAACAGATGCTAATTGGAGCACAAATTATGATGAAGGCACTGGGGGTTACTAGAGGTTATGTTGGTATTGAAGTGAATAAACCTGAAGCAATTAAAGTTTTAGAGAAGTATAGTGCTAGTTATCCGCAGATTAAAATTGTTCCATTAGCAAAGAAATATCCTCAAGGTGGTGAGAAACAGCTGATTGATGCTGTAATTAAGCGTCAAGTGCCATCTATGGGGTTACCAATAGATGTTGGAGCAGTTGTTCAAAATGTTGCTACAGCTTTGGCTGTTTATGATGCAGTACAAAAGAATAGGCCCCTAGTTGATGGTATTTTGACTGTAACGGGTGAAATTAGCGGTGTTCAGAAGAACTATAAGCATAGAGTTGGTACGCCATTGAGTATGATAATTGATGCAGTAGGTGGAATCCCTAAAGGAACGGCTAAGATTGTAAGTGGAGGTCCTATGATGGGTAAAGCAATCTCTAATATAGATGCTCCTACACTAAAAGGGTCATCATCTGTGCTATTTTTAACAAAGGCTCAGACTAAGCGTAGTGAAGAGCAGAATTGTATTAGATGTGCAAAATGTGTTGAGGCGTGTCCTATGGGATTAGAGCCGTATCTACTAAATAAGTTAGGCAGAGTGCAGAGAATGGAGGAGTTAGAGAACGAGAAAGTTTATGACTGTATTGAGTGCGGATGTTGTCAATATACTTGTCCTGCGCATATTCCTCTATTAGATACAATAAGATTAGCAAAGGGTAATATTATTAGAATAATGAGAAGCCGCCCTAAAAATTAATAATTGAGATATTAACACGAGATAAAAAAGAACTATATATGAAAAAATTACTTGTATCCCCTTCTCCACATATTCACGGAAAGGAGAATACTAAAAATCTTATGAGAGATGTAGTAATAGCACTACTTCCTGCATTGGGGGTTTCACTTTACTATTTTGGTCTCTCGGCTATTCAGTTAGTTTTGGTTGGAGTTACCTCTTGTATTGCTGTAGAGTTTTTCATACAGAAGCATTTAATGAAGACTAAAGTTACTATTTCTGATTATTCTGCGGTAATTACGGGTATTTTACTTGCCTTAAATGTGCCACCTAGTGCACCTTGGTGGATAATGGTTATTGGTGCTATTGTAGCTATCGGGATAACAAAAATGACCTTTGGTGGTTTAGGACAGAATATATTTAATCCAGCGCTGGTTGGGCGTGTGTTTTTGCTGATATCGTTTCCGGTAATAATGACTGATTGGCATATTCCTAGTTCATTTTTAGGTGGAGAGATTGATGCTGTATCGGGAGCTACGCCACTTGGTATTGTAAAAGAGGGGTTAGCAAAAGGATTGACACTTTCGGAGATTTATGAGGCAAATAATTTTTCATATTTTGAGATGCTCTTTACTAGATTAGGTTCTGCAGGGGAGATCTCATCATTTGCTCTTCTGTTGGGTTTTGTATATCTCTTGATAAAGAGAGTTATACGTCCTCATATTCCTTTGGCAATTTTTGGCTCAATCTTTATTTTGTCGGGAATATTATGGTTAGTTGATAGTGAGCATTTTACTGATCCTGTTTTTAATATACTAACAGGTGGTATTTTACTTGGAGCTATTTTTATGGCAACAGATTATGTTACATCTCCAATGAGTGAGAAGGGGATGATAATATATGGAGCAGGTATCGGTGTTTTAACAATATTAATCAGACAATTTGGTGCATATCCAGAGGGAATCTCTTTTGCAATTCTTATTATGAATGCTGTTGTTCCTCTATTAAATATGTACTTTAAACCTAAAAGATTTGGCAAGGAGGCAAAATAATGGCTAGAGAATCTTCATTTATAAATATGACATTTACACTCTCTGTGGTGTGTTTAGTTGCGGCTGCGTTACTTGGTGGGGTGTATGCGCTAACAAAAGAGCCTATTGCATTAGCTCAAGCGACAAAAATAAATAATGCTATAGGTGGAGTTGTTCCTCAATTTGACAATGATCCATCAGAAGAAAAATATAGCGTAGGAGAGGGGAGTACAAGAGCAGTTATCTACCCAGCTAAGGCTGACGAAGAGATTGTAGGATACGCAATTGAAGCCTCAACAGGAAAAGGTTTTAGTGGAAAGATTACAATTATGGTTGGTTTTATTCCCGATGGAACTATAAAAGATATTGCAGTAATATCACACGCTGAGACTCCAGGTTTAGGAGCTAAGATTAGTGAAGCTAATTCGCCTTTTGTTGCTCAGTTTCAAGGCAAGAACCCAGCTGATCCAAACTTTAAGTTTGCAGTTAAGAAAGAGGGGGGAGATGTTGATGCTATAACTGCATCAACAATCACATCTGTAGCATTTTGTGATGCAATTATGAATGCGTATAATGCCTTTTTAGAGGTTTCAAAATAGAGGAGACAATTATGAGCAAATTAAATATTATTTCAAGAGGAATTTTTAGAGATAACCCAGTGTTTATATTGGTATTGGGTATGTGTCCTACGTTAGGAACAACAACATCTGCAATAAATGGTATAGGGATGGGAGTAGCAACAATGTTTGTATTGATTTTATCTAATATAATCATCTCTTTAATTGCACCAATAATTCCTGCAAAAGTTAAAATTCCTAGTTATATTGTTGTTATCGCGAGTTTAGTTACAATATTACAATTAATTATGCAGGCGTATGTTCCTGCTCTTTATGAGACCCTAGGATTGTTTATTCCTCTAATTGTGGTTAACTGCGTTGTTCTAGGAAGAGCAGAAGCATTTGCATCTAAGAATGGTGTGGTAAATTCTGCATTAGATGGAATTGGAATAGGATTAGGTTTTACGCTAGCCTTAGGTTTATTAGGTTTAGTTAGAGAGATCTTTGGAAGCTATTCTGCTTTTGGCTATAAATTTTCTCAAACAGACGGAATGTTAGCCTTTGTATTGGCTCCAGGAGCCTTTATTGCTTTAGGATATCTAATTGTATTATTTAATAGAGTAACTAAGAAGTAACCCCCAAAAAAAGAGATTATGGAGTATATATTAATTATCATTTCAGCTGTTTTTGTCAATAATATTGTATTGGCTCAGTTTTTAGGAGTTTGTCCATTTTTGGGTGTTTCAAATAAAGTCTCAACAGCTGCTGGTATGTCGGGAGCTGTATGTTTTGTAATGGCTATTGCTACAATAGTTACATATCTTATTCAAAAATATGTTTTAATGCCATTTGAGATAGAATTTATGCAGACTATAACCTTCATCTTGGTTATTGCTTCTTTAGTTCAGATGGTGGAGATTATACTTAAAAAGATAAGCCCATCGCTATATCAGGCTTTAGGTATCTTTTTGCCGTTGATTACAACAAATTGTGCTGTTTTAGGAGTTGCTATTATTGTTGTTTCAAAGGAGTTTGCATTTGGTGGAGATCCAGCAATGTTAAACTTAATTGAGGCGGTTGTATATGCAATTGCAAATGCGATGGGATTTGGTTTAGCTATGATTCTTTTTGCAGGCTTAAGAGAGCAATTAGACTTAGCATCTGTTCCAAAGGCATTTAAAGGGGTTCCAATCGCTCTAATTACGGCTGGTATATTAGCAATGGCATTTATGGGATTCTCGGGATTAGTGTAATTTTAAGGAGGGAGTGAATATGGATAAAAAAGGTAGAATATCGCAGATACTTACCTCTTTAGAAATTGAGGCGCTATTAAGAGAGGGTGATTTAGAGAAGGCATATACAAGTTTAATAAAGTTATTAGAGAGAGAGCCTCAAAATGCGTATGCTTGGTATCTACTAGGTGGAATATATCGTAGGCAGCAGTTGTGGGGAGAGGCGATTAATGCTTATAATAAAGCTAAGATGATTGATCCTAAAGGGCCAGCAGCAACTGCAATTGAATCTATCTACGAGATTCTTAATTTTAGGAATAATGATATGTTAAATCCTTAAGAGACTAGGGATAGTAAAGATTGGAACATAGTTAAAATATTGAGGCTGTCTTGAGTTGAATCAAAACAGCCTCTATTTTATTTGTATCAAAATTCCGTTTTGGCGCTTCAAATTGAGAAGAGATAAAACGTTTTTGATATTTGCTCTATATTATTCTACCTGTTCTCATCTAGAATCTTCTCAATCTCATCTACGATGTACATATAGTGAGCAGTCTCTGTTTGATTAGAGTTATATCTGCCTCTCACATCTTGTTTTAATGATTTTAGTTGATAGTATGCAGCAGCCGTAATATCTGATTTGTCTATGCTCTTCTGGTTGCTAGACGAAGCTTGAGCAAAGCGTCCTACAGTAGCTCCGCTTCCTTTGTAAAGATTAACAAGTGCCTCAACATAACATTTTTGTAAGATTCGTTGATAAGTAGCTTTTGTTTTATCGCTTGAAAACTTTGCAAAAATGATTTTGTCTAAATCTTTATATAGATCCTGCATAGTATATGCCTCTTTTCCATTAACTAGTTCATCATTAATGAGATTTAGCATAACTCTTTTGCTTAGAATATTAGCTAAAGTAGATTTATACGTTCCTTCAATTGTGATATCAGCTCTACTTACAATTTTATTTAAAATTTCATCGGGAACTAACCACAACTGAGGTTCAAATAGAAACATGTCCAAGAATTTTATTGCCTCTTGTTGTTTAGCCTTTTCTACGTGGGTGAAGCGAGCTCCTGGTTGTTCTATAGTTTTATCCTCTCTGTAAACGCCACCAATCCACTTGGCAACGTGATTCATATAGCGTTTGTATTGTGTTAAAACCTCTCCATACATTACTTGTAAATTTGAGTAATCTTTATTTGGTTCAGAAGTCCAAGTTATGAGATTTTTCATAACGTATTTAAGATTCAGAACGCCATAAGTGTTTGCCTCCATTTGATTTGAACCTAAATCTTCTGCTTGGAAACGAGGATCATTTGGATTAGATTCTGGACCAAATTGGTATAGTGGATCTTTAGTCTTCTCTATAATCCATTGATTAATCTTTGGTAACTCTTTTTCTGGATCATCAATATCTGGGAATCTACGATAACCCCACTCTATTACCCAATCGTCATAAGTTGATAAGCGAGGGAAAAGAAGCTCTTGAGGAATATTGTCGTTTGGTTGAGCTACATAGTTGAAACGAGAATAATCCATAATTGATGTTGTATGGCCATATTTTCTCAAATGCTCAGGATCTCTAAGTTGTTTTACTGTAAAATGAGATGTTCCTCCAAAATTGTGTCTTAATCCTAAAGTATGTCCAACCTCGTGTGAAGAAACAAATCTTACAAGTTGCCCCATAAGTTCCTGATCAAAAGTCATATTGCGGGCAGCTGGATCTGCTGGAGCTGCTTGAATGAAGTACCAATTTCTTAAAAGTAGCATTACATTATGGTACCAATTTATATGACTCTCGATAATCTCTCCAGATCTTGGATCGTTTACGTGTGGCCCGCTTGCGTTAGGAATATCTGATGGTTTATATACGATAGCGGAGTATCTGGCATCATCTAGGCTCCAAGTTGAATCCTCTTCAAATGTAGGGGCAACCTTGCCAAAGATAGCATTCTTAAAGCCAGCCTTTTCAAATACTTTTTGCCAATCATCAACACCTTGGATAAGATATGGTACCCACTCCTTAGGAGTAGCAGGGTCTATGTAAAATACAATTGGCTTAGCAGGTTCCACTAATTCGCCTCTCTTATACTTTTCAATATCCTCTGGTTTAGGCTCAAGTCTCCAACGAGTAATCATAGTTGTAGTCTCAACTCTTTGCGGATTTCTGTCAAAATCGGTATATCTAACTGTAAAATATCCAACTCTATCATCTGCATAACGAGGAGTCATAGGAACCTTTGGAAGTAGAACAAAAGAGCTGTTTAGTTCAAATGTTGCGCTAGGTCTTCCTGATTTAAGTGCATAGGTATATACAACCTTAAATTCTGTGTTTATCGGGAATGTTTTAATCTCTTTTATGTATGAATTATCTTTTTGTAACCCAGCTAGTTTAAAAGAGTTTTTTGAAAAAGAGCTAAAGAAAATATATTCAGATCCCGACATTAAAAAACTAGTCACATCAATAAGATTATCTTTTTTATCTGGAGATTGTGCCTTAATCTCAAATGTTGATACAATTGCAGAGACATTTGAATTTTTAACATTCTCTGGCATAACTACCTCTGATCTCTCTCTGAATTGGAGACTTCTAAGAACAATTTTGTCTCCAGGTATCTTCTCAAAACGGAGCATTGCTGAGTTAATTTGATCACCAGCATATCCACTAAAACCATTTCTTAGCCCCTCTGCTGCTTTTGATATTCTACTCACCATTCTTATATCTCTACCAATCAATGAATCGTTGATGTTGATGTAGTATTTTCCATCTTTTTCATAAACGGTTGTCATACCCTTTTTGATGGAGGCTTGAGGAGTTATAAACTTCTCGATAGTAGGAATTTCTTTCTCTTTTTTATCATCTGTACCCTTTTTAGATTCAGATGTTTGCTCCTTTTCTTGTGGATCCTTTTTGCTGCTCTTTGCTGATTGAGCAAGGCAAATATTATTGCCAGCCATAATGACAAGAGCACTGTAAATGATAACTTTTAGTTTTAACATACTTAATAGAATTTAAAGGTAATTTTCTACTAAGTTAGTAATTATTTTGAAATTTTGAGCCCCTTGCAAAATTCCCATAAAACAATTCCCACTGATACTGATATGTTGAGTGAGTGTTTTGTTCCAAATTGTGGTATTTCAAGTACATAATCGCTAATATTTACCACCTCTTGTGATACCCCTTTCACCTCATTGCCAAATATTAAAGCATACTTCTTTTCTCCCGACAAAAATGGTAGATTATCTTCCCCAAGGGCACTACTAATCTCATTAAGAAAGGTTGCCTTTTCAGCCTGCTCAACACTTATTATTGTATAGCCTTCATCCTTTAATTTACGTACAGCATCGAGAGTCTCTTTCTCGTACTCCCAATCTACAGAAAACTCTGCACCTAATGCAGCTTTATGAATCTCTGGGGTTGGTGGTGTTGCGCAAATTCCACACAGAATTATCTTGTCAATTAAGAAAGAATCAGCAGTTCTGAATGTTGAACCTATGTTATGTTGGCTTCTTACATTATCTAAAATTATAGAGAGTTTTAATTTAGGAATAACCTTAAATTCTTCAGTGGAAATTCTCTCTAATTCATCGTTTTGGAGTTTTCTAAACATTTGTTAATTACGGGATTATTTAATTTGATGCAAAGATATTATTTATTTTGTATGCTATTACTTTAAAAGTGGCAAACTTTATTTATCTTTGCGTGATATTCATAAATGAAATAAAAATTTTAGGTAATGAAAAATGATCTTCAAATATCTGAGTTAATAAAAAAAGAAACTAGTAGACAACTTAATGGTTTAGAGTTAATTGCCTCTGAAAACTTTGTGTCTGAACAAGTGCTTGAAGCACTAGGTTCTGTATGTACAAATAAATATGCAGAAGGATATCCTGGAGCGAGATATTACGGTGGGTGTGAAGTAGTTGATCAAATTGAGCAATTGGCAATAGAGCGCCTATGTGAACTATTTGGTGCCGAGTATGCAAATGTGCAACCTCATTCAGGAGCTCAAGCGAATATGGCTGTTATGATGGCTTGTATTAAGCCAGGTGAAACTTTTATGGGGCTAGATTTAGCACACGGAGGGCACCTAACTCACGGATCGCCAGTTAATGTATCGGGAATATTATATAATGCTGTTGCTTACGGATTAAATAAAGAGACTGGAGTTATAGATTATGCGGATATGGAGCAGAAAGCTTTAGAGCATAAGCCAAGGTTAATCATTGGTGGTGCATCTGCATATTCAAGAGAATGGGATTGGGCTAAAATGCGTGAAATAGCAGATAAAGTAGGTGCTCTATTATGGGTTGATATGGCTCATCCAGCTGGGCTTATAGCGGCGGGGTTACTAGAGAACCCTGTTAAGTATGCTCACGTTGTTACATCAACAACTCATAAGACACTAAGAGGCCCAAGAGGGGGTATAATTCTAATGGGTAAAGATTTTGATAATCCATTTGGTATTAAAACTCCAAAAGGAGAGATTAAAAAGATGTCAGCGGTGCTAAACTCTAGCGTATTCCCTGGGATACAGGGAGGACCACTAGAACATTGTATTGCTGCAAAAGCAGTGTCGTTTTACGAGGCTCTTCAACCAGAATTTAAAGAGTATCAGACTCAAGTGATAAAAAATGCAGCTGCAATGGCAGAGGCGTTTATTGCAAGAGGCTACCACGTAGTATCTGGAGGTACAGATAACCATATGATGTTAATTGACTTAAGAACTAAATTCCCAGATTTAACAGGTAAAGTTGCTGAAAAAGCACTTGTTCAAGCTGATATTACTGTAAATAAGAATATGGTTCCATTTGATAGTCGCTCTCCATTTCAAACTTCTGGAATTAGAGTAGGGACTGCTGCTGTAACCTCAAGAGGTTTAACAGAGAAAGAGATGGTGTTAATCGTAGAGATGGTTGATAAAGTTCTTAATAATGTTGATGATGAACAGACGTATGCAGAGGTTAAATCTGCTGCGCGTCAATTAATGAATGGTAGACCACTTAATAATTGGTAGGATATAAAACTTTGGTTGTTAAAGAAATAGCTCGCGACAATCAGGTTTGTGCTGTTAGGTTTAATATAACTCTCATAGGGAGAGGCGAGCTAAATGAAATTATTTAATGAATGTAGTTAAAAAAGTCATCACACTGAATGATGGCAGGACGATTGAAATCGAAACAGGAAAATTAGCGAAACAAGCTGATGGTTCCGTAATTTTAAAAATGGGTAACACAATGTTACTTGCAGCTGTTACTTGTGCTAAAGACGCAAAAGAGGATATTGATTTTATGCCTCTACAAGTTGAGTACAAAGAGAAATTTGCCGCAGCAGGAAGATTCCCTGGCGGATTTATGAAAAGAGAGGGTAGAGCCTCTGATTATGAGATTCTAATATCTAGATTAATCGATAGAGCATTACGTCCTCTATTCCCAGATGATTTTCACGCAGAGGTATTTGTTACAGTTAATTTAATATCGGCAGATAAAGATATTATGCCTGATGCGTTGGCTGGTTTGGCTGCATCTGCAGCTTTAGCTGTAAGTGATATTCCTTTCAATGGTCCTATATCAGAGGTTAGAGTGGCTAGAATTAATGGAGAGTACTGTATTAATCCAACCTTTACGGAGTTGGCAAGCGCAGACTTAGATATTATGGTAGCTGCAACTTTAGATAACATTATGATGGTTGAAGGTGAGATGAAAGAGGTTAGCGAGGCAGATATGCTAGGCGCAATCAAATTTGCTCACGAAGAGATAAAGAAGCAGTGTCAAGCTCAGTTAGATTTAATGGAGGCTGTTGGCAAAACAGTTAAGAGAGAGTATTGTCACGAGGTTCACGATGAAGAATTAAGAGAGGCTTGTCAAGCCTATTGTTATGATAAATGTTATGCAATTGCAAAATCAAGAAGCGCAAAACACGAGCGTTTAGATGCTTTTGATGCTCTTAAAGAGGAGTTTTTATTGACTCTTTCAGAGGAGGATCAAGAGGCTAAAGCATCACTAGTTGGTAGATATTTTCACGATGTTGAGAAAAAAGCAATGCGTAATATGATACTAGATGAGGGAATTAGACTTGATGGTAGAGATACTACTCAAATTCGCCCTATCTGGTGTGAGGTTGATTATTTACCTTGTGCTCACGGTTCGGCTGTATTCACAAGAGGAGAAACTCAATCTCTTACAACTGTAACCTTAGGTACAAAGATGGATATGAAGGAGATGGATGAGGTGTTAATCCAATCAACAGAGCCATTTGTATTACATTATAATTTCCCTCCATTCTCAACAGGTGATGCTAGACCTCAGCGTGGAGTTGGTAGAAGAGAGGTTGGACACGGTAACTTAGCTTTTAGAGCGTTAAAGCCTATGGTTCCAACAGGAGCAGATAACCCTTATGCAGTACGTGTTGTGTCGGATATACTTGAATCTAATGGTTCGTCATCTATGGCCACAGTTTGTGCGGGTACATTAGCTCTAATGGATGCTGGTATTAAGATTAAGAAGCCAGTGTCAGGAATAGCAATGGGTCTTATATCAGACTCTAAAACAGGTAAATATGCAGTTCTTTCAGATATTTTAGGTGACGAGGATCACTTAGGAGATATGGACTTTAAGGTTACAGGAACAGTTGATGGCATCACTGCTACTCAAATGGATATTAAGGTAGATGGTCTATCTTATGAGGTTCTTGAGAAGGCTTTAGAGCAAGCTAGAATGGGTCGTCTTCATATTATGGGTGAGATGACGAAAGCTCTTAGTGAGCCTCGTGAAGATCTTAAACCTTATGCTCCTAGAATTATTCAGGTTGTCATTCCTGGTGAATTTATCGGTGCTGTTATTGGTAAAGGAGGAGAGGTTATCCAAGATATCCAAAAGACTACTCAAACTACTGTTACAATCTCTGAAAAGAAAGATGAGAATGGTAATACAGTAGGCGTTGTAGATATCTTTGGTGATAATAAAGATAATATGGATGCTGCTTTAGCTAGAATTAAGGGTATCACTACTGTTCCTGAGGTAGATACAGTGTACAATGGAAAAGTTGTCTCTATTCTTGATTTTGGAGCGTTTGTTGAGATTCTTCCTGGTAAAGAGGGATTACTTCATATTTCGGAGATCGATTGGACTAAGGTTGAAAAGGTTGAAGATGTGTTTACAGTAGGAGATGAGGTTGAAGTTAAGCTACTTGAAGTTGATCCTAAGAGTGGAAAGATGAGACTTTCTCGTAAGGCTTTATTAGAGAAACCAGAAGGCTATGTTGAACCAGTACGTCGTCCACGTCCAGAAGGTGGTAGAGATGACCGTAGAGGCGGTAGAGATGATCGTAGAGGTGGTGATCGCAGAGGTGGTGACCGCGACAGAAAACCTTATGGAAATGATGGCGGTAGAAGAAGCTAGTCTATTTTAATATAAGATTAAGATATTTTGATAAAGGCGTGTCTCAGAATTAAATTTTGAGACACGCTCTCATTTTTATAGTGCCTACCATTAATTAAATTACTTATCTTTGTTAAAAAAAAGGACTCGATGAAACGATTTTTACTTCCCATTTTTTTATTGGGATCATTAACTTTACAATCACAACCGGCAAAAGAGTGGCTTAGCCTAACTCCAATCAAAATTGAAAAACCACTATTCAGTAGTGTGAAAAATGTAGAAGATAAAACCTTCTCTAACTCTATGCTTCTAGATTATAATGGTATTAATATTCAAAACTTTGAACCTTCTGAAAATGGATTAATCAAAGGTTTTGAAGAGTTGAGATGGAGCAAAACTCAGATGGAGCAAGATACTCTGATTACAGGAATGGAACAGAAAGAATTAACTGTAAACTACTTTGCAACATACTTTTCTAATGATGAATTTGTTAAGGGAGCTTTTAAGGTGCAACTTTTTGGTAGAGCAGAGGTTTATATAGATGGCGTTAAGAGGATAACATCGCAAGATGATAAGAAAAGTGATCATAGTATTGTGGGGGATTGGATCCCAGGTAAGCACTCAATCATTGTAAAATCTATATCAAATGGGGGTAAGGTGATCTCTTTAGATTTTGAAGCTGAAAAAGATTTTGAAAATGAATTGGTTACATTTACTATTTCGCCAAAAAGAGGAAAGAATATTTATGATATATTAAATGGAGAGAGAGTGAGCAGGGTAGATTTATCTCCATCCGGGAAATATGCGATAGTGGGAATAAATAATATATCGGGAGGAAAATCAAATACAAACACACATATCTATAGGGTTGCAGATAAGAGAATAATATATTCATTTCTTCAGAGCAATGTAAGAGATCTGCAATGGATTCCAGGGGAGGATCAGGTCTCTTATCTTCTTCCCGATGGCGAGGGGATGTCTATGTATAAGTATGATATTCAGGCACAAAACCAAGAGTGTTTAATAGAGGAGGATAAAAAGATTAGCCATTATACTTGGGCGCCAGATTGCTCTTATCTAATTTATAGTGATACTGAGGATTATTCTCATAAGAGCTGGGAGCTTAGAAAGTTAGATGGGATTCAAGATAGACACGCCCACTATCGTTATAGATCTTTCCTTTGCAAATATGATTTTGCAACAGGTTTGCACTCTCGTTTAACTTGGGGCAATTTGAGTACATCGCTTATGGATATAAGTAGTGATGGCTCTAAAATTTTGTTCTCAACCTCTTATCCACAAGATAATGAGTACCCTTTTTCAAAGCAGAGTATTTATGTGATGGATGTTAACTCAATGGAGTTAGATACGTTATGGAAAGATAGATCATTAGGTATTAGCTGTAGTTTTTCTCCCGACAATAAAAAGCTCTTAATTACAGGAGGTCCATCTGCTTTTGGAGAGATTGGCGAAAATATTGGAAAGAAACAGATTGCTAATCAATATGATAATCAGTTGTTTATATATGATATAGTAACAAAAAAAATTGAGGCAATAACTAAATTTTTTGATCCTACAGTTGCTGCTGCTACTTGGCATAAGAATGGATATGTCTATATCACTGCAAATGAGGCAGACTTTGTGAGTTTGTATAAATATCGCGATGGGAAATTTGAAAAAATTGAGGTGAATGGAGATATTGTTTTAAATACAAGTTTTTCTGAGAATGGAAATAATCTAATTTATAGTGCATCAGAGAGTGATTATCCAGCTAGGGTTTATAGCCTCGATTTATCAAATGAAGAGTCTAATCTTTGGATGGATCCAGCAAAGAAGCAGTATAATAATATAGTTTTTGGTGAATTGAAAGATTGGGATTATCAGTATAATAAGAAGACACTTATAGATGGTAGATATTATCTTCCTGCCAATTTTGATCCATCTAAAAAGTACCCACTAATTGTGTATTATTATGGTGGTACAACGCCTGTAGAGCGTAGTTTTGGTGGGCGTTGGCCTTTTAATTTATATGCAGCTAATGGTTATGTGGTTTATGTGATGCAGCCGTCGGGAGCAATAGGGTATGGTCAAGAGTTCTCTGCACGACACCAAAATAATTGGGCTAAAATAACAGGGGATGAAATTATTGCCTCTACAAAAGCCTTTGTAAAGTCTCATAGTTTTATTGATGCAAATAGTATTGGCTGTATGGGAGCCTCTTATGGTGGATTTACTACGGAGTATTTGACTACTCAAACAGATATTTTTGCTTGTGCAATTTCTCACGCAGGAATCTCGGATATTACAAGCTATTGGGGAGAAGGTAATTGGGGATATCAATATAGTACAAATGCTACAGCCCACTCGTACCCTTGGAATCGTAAAGATATATATGTGGATCAGAGCCCACTTTTTAGCGCAGATATGGTTAAGGTTCCTATTATGCTAATACATGGTACTCACGATGTAAATGTGCCAGTTGGAGAGAGTATTCAATTTTATACTGCTCTTAAGATTCTAGGAAAAGATGCAGAATTAGTCTTTGTGAATGGAGCAGATCATACTGTTGTAGATTATAAGCAGAGAATTATCTGGAATAATACAATTCTTTCATATTTTGCTAAGTATCTAAAGGGTAAACCTGCTTGGTGGGAGTATCAATTTAAGGATTTGAACTTGTAGATTTATTGTTCCTAATGAAAAATATAGGGCTGTCATCTTGATTGAGGCAGCCTGTTTTTATATTGCGGAGGTTTGGGGATATAAAAAATGCCTGCCAAACATATAGTTGAGCAGGCTTTTGATTTTTTCCTGTATTATTTACGAAGACCTAATGCTTTGATTAAGCTTCTGTATCTCTCAATATCAGTTCTCTTTAAATAATCAAGAAGTTTACGTCTTTTACCTACAAGTCTCAAAAGAGATCTTTGAGTACTGTAATCTTTCTTGTTTACCTTTAAGTGCTCTGTTAAATGAGCGATACGGTAGGAAAATAGAGCAACTTGACTCTCAGGTGAGCCGGTGTCTGTATTAGACTTTCCGTATTTGCCGAAAATCTCTTGCTTTTTGTCTGATTCTAAATATTCAGCCATTTTGCTAAGGATTAATTAGTTTTACCCCAAAATTGGGAGTGCAAATATAGGTATAAATTATTATTTGACAAATTTTTTTAATTTTGCATTCAAATTATGCAGAAGATAGTAGAGTACAAAGAGATAAATGCTGTAGTTTACACAAAGCGTAAACAGAGTAAAAGTATAAAAATTTCTGTAGGAAGCAGAGGTGTAAAAGTCTCTTTGCCTTACGGAGTCTCGTTTACTGAAGCCGAGAAATTTGTAGAGCTAAATATTGAGAAGATAAGGGTAGCACTAGAACGGCAAAAACATAGAGAAAATTTGTATCGCGATAAATTATCTCTTTCTGAAATTGAACTAAAGCAAATAAGGATGGAGGCGCATAGGATATTACCCGAGAAATTGCAATTTTGGTCAGCAAAGTTAAATGCGACTGTAATTATTAAGAATATGTTTGGGGTTAAAAAGAGTAACCCTTTTGCATACAATAGATTATCTATAAAAAATAATAGATCTAATTGGGGAAGTTGTTCTGCAAGACGGAATATCAATTTAAATATGCATCTAGTAAATTTGCCTAATCATCTAGTTGATTTTGTGATAATTCACGAATTGTGTCACTTGATATATCCTAATCATGGTGATAAATTTCATAAATTAGTAGATGAAATATGTGGTGGCAAGGAGGCTCAATTCTCAAAAGAGCTAAGGGGTTATAAGCTTTAGGCGTTTTTTTTGCGTAAGGTAGATTGTTTGTGCAGTATATAATCTTTATTCTCGTTTAGTTAGAAAGATCAAAATAGAGTAGAACTTATCTAACTAAAAATTGTACGTATGAAAAATCTAAAAAATCTAAAAATTGTAGTATTATGCTTATTTGTGGCTTTGTTCTCATTTTCAAGTTGCGAGGATAATATCTTTAGTAATGGTCACAATATGGTGTGGGATATTGCTCCAGTTAGAATCTCATTTTATGTGAAAGATTATGATGGGAGGGATCTGCTAAGCCCTTCTTATGAAGAGAATATTCTTAATAATAAAATAAAGGTACTATATAATGGTGAAGAGTACCCATTAAATGTAGATATGAGTGAAGTTGATCGTGGAGATGATGCTAAGACAAGAGCCTATATGCCTATAATGAGGGGGCTTTCAATAGATAAATTTGGAAATGATCACTATCTAAAGTTTGGCGAGATTGATGGAGCAAAATCTCAAGATATTATTTTAGTTGTGGATTGGGGTGATGGCACAAAGGATACCATTAGGGTTATTCATAAGTTTAGATGGAAGAATAATGGTTATCCAGACTCTGAAACAGATTACTATCTAAATAACAAGCGAGTTGATAGTGGATTTACAATTATTAAATAATTAGAATCCGATAGGTATTAATAATCTCTTAAAAGATAAAAATATGAAACATATTATTTTTTGTATGGTGGCTCTGATTTTTGCTACATCGTGCTCAAAATTGCGTGATGATAATTACCCTAAGGTTAAAGAGACAGAAAAATTTACCATAACTATTGCAAGTGAGAGGATGGAGGCAATATTTTATGACTCCTGCACTGGAATTGACTTTGTTTCCGAGGAGCTAGTAATTAAAAAAGAGGGTGAAACAAAGTGGGAGCCTTTTAATTATAGTATTGATGGTTTTGATTATAAAGAGGGGTACGAATATAATATAAAAGTAAAGGAGATCCTGAAATATGATCCTAGAATGAGTGTGGCGTATTGGTATGAGTATGAGATGATAAAAGAGATTTCAAAAACAAAGAAAAACACAGAAGGGCTTCCCGATACATTTCTGAAATAGGTAAATACTTTGAGTATTCATTGAAAAAATAGAATCTATAAAATCTCTAGAAGCTCATCCATCTGACTAATAACATAAAAATTTGGATGAATTATCTCCCCTTCTACCTCCTCGTGTAACCAGGTTGTGTGGAAGGGGATATGTACTCCGTGGCCACCTATATTTAGAACAGGAAGTATATCTGATTTTAAAGAGTTGCCAACCATAAGCAGTTCGTTTGGCTCAATCCCTAGTAGATTTATCATTCTTAAATAGTCAGACTCTTTTTTATTACTCATTATCTCAACGTGTTTAAAGTATCTTTTTAGTCCAGATCTTTCAAGTTTTGCTTGTTGATCTAATAGGTCGCCTTTAGTTGCTATAGCTAAAATGTATTTATCTGATAAACAGTCTAATGTTTTCTCTACCCCATCTAAAATTGTAATAGGTATGCTTATAGGTTTAGTGCCAATTTTGATAATCTCTTCTGTCTCTTCTGTTGAGAGTTGAGGGAGGTGAGTGTTCTCTTTGCTGAGTTTTATGGCGCACTCTAGTAAAGAGAGTGTAAATGCCTTTGCGCCATAGCCGTAGATGTTCAAATTATCCATTTCAATATCAAATAGGCGTTTACATATCTTCTCTTTATCTCCAAACCTTATAAGGAGTGAGGAGAATCTCTCTTCTGCCTCTCTAAAATATGTTTCGTTTATCCAAAGTGTGTCATCGGCATCAAATGCAATTACTTTAATCCCTCTCATATAATTTCTTTTTTGTTGCACAAAGATAAAAAGATGTTTTGGAGTTGAAAATTTTACGCAAATGCATTGTATTATAAAAATCTATTCATATATTTGTAGTGTATTAGTTTAGTAGAACACTCGATGTGATAAATATTTATATAAATTATTGTAACAAATTTTAATATTCTACGTCTTAATATAGGAGTAGTTTTATTACATAAATATGAATATAAATTTTACTACATTTGTGACACTGTACGCGCTTGTATGATTAAAACCAAAACTTAAAATGTCTATAATTATTAAAGATCTAAATAAATTTTATCCTAATGGCAATCACGCTCTAAAAAACCTTAACCTAGAGATTAATGGAGGCATGTTTGGACTGTTAGGTCCAAATGGAGCAGGGAAGAGTACTCTTATGAGAATTTTAGTGGCCTTAATGGAGCCCACTTCTGGCGAAATAGAGATTTATGGCTATGATTTTAGAAAAGAGAGAACAAAGGTTCGAGAAATTCTAGGTTATCTGCCTCAAGATTTTAGATTCTTTGCAAAGTATAGAGTTGCAGAGTTTCTTGATTATTCAGCTCGCCTTTCTGGAATGAATAATAAAAGAAAGAGGAGAGATGCTGTTGAAAGAATGCTTGATAAGGTGGGGCTTTTTGAGGTAAGAGAGAGATATGCCTCTAAATTATCGGGAGGAATGAAGAGAAGATTGGGGATAGCGCAGGCGCTTATTCACTCTCCAAAGCTTATTGTAGTAGACGAGCCTACAACGGGGTTAGATCCAGAAGAGCGTATAAGGTTTAGAAATTTGCTCTCAAATATTAGTAGTGAAGATACTACAATAATTCTCTCCACCCATATCGTTGGAGATATCTCAAGTAGTTGTTCAGATATGGTGCTTTTAAATAGAGGTGAAATATCATTTAAAGGATCACCAACTCAGATGTTAGAGAGTGCTAATGATAAGGTGTGGCAATTAGAAGCTGATATAGAGATGTATAATATTTTAAGTTCAAAATATCCAGTTGTATCTATGGTTCCTGTCTCTAGTAATGGAGATAGTGTTTGTAATAGATGGATAATAGATGTAGTTGCAGACGAGATAACTGAGTTTAAGGCAAATAATATTGCACCCAATCTGGAGCATGCGTATGTTTATTATATGGAGAAGAATCTAAATCTCTGGACTAACGACTAAACTATAATGCTATGATATTACAAAAAATAAAAAATATAAGATCAGTTGCTAAATATGAATCAAAACTACTGGTTAGGAGCTGGTTCTTTAAGATTTTTGCCTTTATAATCTTTGCTGTATCGCTTATTCTTTTTGCGGCTATGTCTAGTAATGGCAATTTTACATTGATAAATATATTAAAAGATGCCCCATCATTAATTCCCTATTATCTTATATTATATTTAAATATTGGGCAATCCGTAGTTCTGATATTCTTGTCGGCGGACTATCTAAAACGAGACAAACAGTTGGATACATCTGAGGTTTTTTATGTTAAGCCATTAAGTAATTCTGACTATCTCATAGGTAAAATGTGTGGTACTATAAGACCTTTTCTCAATCTAAATATAGTACTACTAGCACTCATCTGGGGGCTATCAAATTTTGTTCTAAAAATAGATTGTTCTATTATAAATTTTATAAACTATTATTTAATAGTTGTATTACCATCTCTTTTATTCTTTATTGGATTATCTACGGCAGTAACACTTCTTGTTGGTAATCAGGCTATCAGCTATTTGGTATTGCTTGGTTTTGTTATATTGTCAATTATGTATATTGGGGAGTACTTTGGAGGTATATTTGATGTATTCATATTAGATATCCCACTCTATAACTCTCCAATAATGGGTTTTTCAAATTTAGATACAGTTCTGAATCAGAGGGTGATATACTTGTTGGTTGGGATTGGTGCAATTATACTCTCGATATCATTATTTAAAAGATTAGCAGGCTCTAAAAAGGCTGAGTTGGGTTGGATGGGATTTAGTATCGCGATATTTATCTCTTCAATCTTCTTTATTATTGGGTATTGTGGGAATGTTGCAAATTCTGAAAAGGAGAGGGAGAGTGTTATATCTTTAAATAGTAAATATGTTGATTACCCTAGATTGTTGATTGATAATTACTATCTAGATATTGAGCAGCATCCGTATAGCCTATCTTCTAATGTAAAGGTGGTTGGAACAGTATCAAAAGATGCTAATGAGCTCATTTTTACACTCAATAGCGGAATGAATGTGAATTCAGTTACAACTATAGACTCTTTGCCTTTGAATTTTAAGAGAGAGAAACATCTGGTGATAGTTGAACTTGGCGAGACATTGCAAGGTGGAGATAGTTTAGCACTAAATTTTAAATATAGTGGTTATATTAATGAAAATGAGCTATATGCAGATATTGCTGATGATCTAAGAAAAGAGAAGAATCGTGCTCAACGGGGACTCTTCTTTATGGATAAAAAGAGTGCTTTTATTGAGCCAGAATGGGTGCTTCTTACACCTGAAAGTAATTGGTATGTTAAGGCTGGTGTTACATATACAGATGCTACACCAAATTGGCGAACAGACTATTTTAGTAACTATTCAGTAGATATAAAGCCATTATCTGGGATGCTGCCTGTAACGCAGGGGCAGCCTACAATGCTGGCAGACTCTTTAACATATAATTTTACACCAAATGAGCCTCTAAGAGCTATCTCATTGGCAATTAGTGATTATAAGAGATACTCAATTGATGTAGATTCAATAGATTATGCAGTTTATATAAACAAGGGTAATTTGCACAAGATATCTATGCTAGATTCGTTAAAGGATACCATTCCTAGTATTATTAGAAATATGAAGGGTTATTTTGAACGAAGTAGTGGGATTAAATATGATTTGCCTAGATTTACATTAGTAGATGCGCCAACGCAGCTACATAGTTACCCTAGAGTTTGGAGTACAACACAGGAGCTCGCTCAGCCAGAGATACTATTTATACCAGGTGGTGGTACAACTATAGAGTCATTCAATTTTGGGGCTAATATTGAGAGTGAGAAGTTTTATATGAAAAATGGATGGACGCAAGTAAAATCAGATAATGCGTTAATGGCAGATATATTATTTAGAATTGCATATCATTTTGCCACTAAAGATATTACTACAGACTATTCATTTATAGGTGGTGGTGGTTACAAAATGAATGAGAAGTCTAATCCACATAGTTTATCCTCGGTTCTATTTAATAGTAAGTATAATATTATATCGGATTCACTCTCTTGGGGAAATCAATTGATAGAGTTCTATTATACTAGTTATGATAATCTTATTCAAAAAGATGCTGGAAAGAGGAATGTTAATGGAATGTCTGATATGGAGCAGGTTCTGCTACTATTAAAAGATAATGGTTATGGTGAATATTTTGGCAATGCAGAGTACTCTAGTTTTGTAAATGAGATAATACTTGCCCAAGGAAATAGGTTATTTGCTGAATCTATGAGTAAGATGGGGGCTGAAGAGTTTATGGATCTATTAAAAAGGTTGGTTGATTCAAGTCTCTATAAAAATATTAATATCAAGACTATTTTTGATTCAATTAGTGTGAAGTCAAATTGTGATGTCTCTAAGAATATAGAGTTTATAAATAAGCCAATTAAGTTATCTGCATTTAATGTTGGTTCAGTTAAGATTACACAAGGAGTAGTTGATGGTGAGACTACATATAGCGCAGAGGTGATAATTAGTAATGTGTCGGATAATAAAGGTTATATTGATCTATCTTTTAATCTAGGTGGGTCTATTTCTAAGTATATAATTGAATTAGAAGGGAATCAAACAAAGAGAGTTGTCAAGCACTTAGCATCTAGGCCTAATAGAGTTATTGCCAATACTATGAATAGTTCTAATATTCCTCATCTGATATATCCATCTATGTCAGGGGGAGCGGTAGCTATGCTTGTAATGGGTGGTGCGAATGCTCCGCAAAGAAGACCTAGATCAAGAGCTACCGATGTTGAGCTTGTTCCTGAGGGTGAGTATATATTGGATGATTATAGTTTATTGGAAGAGAATGAGATAATTGTAGATAATGAGGATAGTGAACTCTTCTCAGTATCGGCTCCTCCAAAATCGGGTTATCTTAACTCTTGGATATACAAGAGTGGAGCTAATGATGTTAAATATAAAGGAATGTCGGGACGTGCCCCTTATAAATGGACATTGGTGTCGGGAAATAAATACTATGGAACAGATGTTTTATCGGGATTATTCATTAAGAAAGGGGATGGAAGCCAGTTTGTAACTTGGAAAATTCCAGTTAGTAGTGGTAGTAAATACTCTTTGCAATTTGCAACAGTTTTTCCTCAAGATATGAATAGAGGTGGCGGCAGAGGTGGCAGAGGTGGAGTTGGACGCAATCAGTTTACTTATGATTTTACTATTGATTTAGGAGATAAAGTAGAGAATGTTACTTATGATTTTAGAAATATGAGGCGAACTGCTGCCTATTCGTGGGAGTGGCTAGGAGATTTTACAGCTACTACGGATACAATTGCGATAAGTCTTTCCAATAAAAGTAACCTATATACTATAAATGCAGATGCCGTTAAAGCGGTTAAATTAGATTAGAAACAATAAACTTTATAATATATGAGAATAAAAGGTATATTAACAGGGGCTGTGCTACTATTTATGTGTGGAAGTGTTTATGCCCAAAGAGTACTCTCAATGGAGCAAGCTATTGAGATAAGTGTAACACAAAGTCCAGATCTTAAGAAATCGGCTCTAAATTTAGAGAGATATCAGAAACTATTAAATGCCCAGAGGGCTTCATTGAAATCTCAATTCTCATTGGATGTGAACCCTTTTGAGTATAGTAATAGCCGCTATTTTGATTCTCGTTTATCTGAGTGGTACACAAATGAATCTATCTCTTCATCGGGAACTTTCTCTATTATGCAGCCAATTGCCTGGTCAAATACAACTATATCATTAAATAATAAATTTGGCTGGCAAAATAATAATTCAACTATAGATGGGAGTGGTCAAACAACCAATCAGGCCTTCTCTAACTCGCTATATCTTAGATTAGATCAGCCTTTGTTTACATATAATAGAATGAAAGTGGAGCTTGAGTCTATAGAGATGGATTATGAGAATGCTCTTATCTCTTATGCTTTGACTCGTTTACAGTTGGAGCAAAGAATTACCTCTCAATTTTATAGTGTGTATATGTCTCAAAATAACCTCATTATTGCAAAAGAGGAGTTAGATAATGCGCAGCAAAATTATGATATTATTAAACATAAAGTTGAGCTAGATTTAGTCCCTAGATCTGAGCTGTTTCAAGCGGAACTAAATCTATCTACCTCTAAATCTTCGCTAGAGAATAGTATCGTGAGTTTAGAATCTGCAAAGGATGAGCTAAAGATTATCTTAGGTCTTCCACTAGAGGAGGATATTGCTACTACAGCTCAATTAGAGGAGAACTCTGTATTGGTTAATCAAGGGTTAGCAATAGATCACGCACTTACAAATAGGTTGGAGCTTAGACAGAGGGAGATTACAAATAAAATGTCTGAATTCTCATTAATTCAAGTTAAAGATAATGGTAAGTTCCAAGGTAATTTATCATTATCTGTAGGTATTATGGGAGACAATCAAGATCTTAGATATGTATATCAATCTCCAACGAGTAGTCCAAGTATTGGAATTAGCTTCTCTGTTCCAATTTTTGATTGGGGAGCAAGAAGAGATAGAATTAAGGCTCAAGAGATTCTTATGGAGATGGAGATGATTGATCAAGAGCAAGAACTTATTGATATTGAGATAAATGTGGTGAAAACTTGCAGAAGTTTAAATAACTTGGTAATGCAGATAGAGATTGCTAAACAGAGTGTGGAAAATGCTCAACAAACTTATGATCTTAATGTAGAAAAATATAGAGCTGGAGAGATTACAGGTATGGAGATGAATCAGTTCCAATCTCAATTATCTAGTCAGAAGATCTCTTTAACTCAAAGGATGATTGATTATAAGATTGAGTTGTTGAATCTAAAAGTGCTCTCATTGTATGATTTTGAGAGTGATAAACCCATCTCTCCAATGTTAATGTATGGAATTGACTCAATGGTTGAGTATCAGAAGTATAAGAAATCTAAGAAAACAAAATAATAAAATAACCTTACAAAGATGAAAAAGATAACACTTTATGCAGCTGTGGCAGCTTTGCTTTTTACTGCTTGTAATAACAATAATAATTCAAATAATAGACCTGAGATTGCTATTCCTGTCTCTGTTACTGAGATTACCAAAGGTGGTATGGAGAAATTTAATACAACTAATGGAACATTAGTGCCTTATGGAAATGCATTAGTTAGCACACTCGCATCGGGAAAATATATACCACAAACCAATCCTAAAACAAAGAAATTTTATAAAATTGGAGATTTGGTTGAGAAGGGAGAGGTTATCGCGATACTAGATGATCAAGAGTATGTAAATAGTATCTCGATAGATATAAAGAGAATTAATGCAGAGATTGCTAAGGGAGAGTACGAGAAGTATGTGGCTTTAGAAAAGAAGGGAGGTGCTACTCAGACAGATATTAGAAATGCCGAGGTTAAAGTATCTACTACAGCTACGGATTATGAGAATGCAAAGTTGTCGTTAGAGAAGATGAAAATTGTTGCTCCAATCAGTGGGGTAATTGTGAATCTAGTACATTTTACCCCTGGTGTTAGTGTGGCGCAGGGTACAGAAGTTATGACTGTTATGGATTACTCTACAATGTTACTAGATATATCTTTATCTGAGAGCTCTATGAATAGTGTTACTATTGGGCAACCAGTATATATAACTCACTACTCTATGCCTAGAGATACGGTTAATGCAAAAGTAGAGCAATTATCTCCTGCGATTGATGCTAAAACTAGAACATATAAGGGGGTAATATCGGTGAATAATAGAGATCTTAAATTAAAGCCAGGTATGTTTGTTAAGACTGATATTGTCATTAATAGTGTTGATAGTTCAATTGTTATCTCAAAGGATGTTGTTAAGAAGCAGGGGGGAAGAACTTTTGTTTTTGTTGCGGATGGTACAACTGCAGTTAGAAAAGATATCTCTACAGGGGTGGAGAATGATAATTATATAGAGGTTGTGAGAGGCTTATCGGTTGGAGATAAGCTTATTACAGAGGGGTATGAGACACTTAGAGATAAAATCAAGATTCAAATTCAAAAATAGTTAATCGTATGAGAAAAATTGTAAATTTTGCTGTAAATTACCCTGTTACTATAGCAATGGTAATATTGGCAATATTACTTCTTGGTAAAATTTCATATGATCGCTTGGGTGTAGATCTTCTTCCATCTCTATCTTCACCTAAACTATATATTGAATTATCTACCACAGAAAAACCACCTACAGAGGTTGAGAAACAAATTGTTGAAAATATAGAAGCTAGTGCTATTCGTACAAAAGGGGCTAAAAAAGTAACTTCTGTTGTTAGAGCAAGTGGAGCTTTAATTACGGTTGAGTATCAGTGGGGTAGAGATATGGAGACCTCTTTCTTGGAGTTGCAGAGAGCTATATCTCCATTTGGGACTAATAAAGATATTTCTGAAATTACTGTTTCGGAGAGGGATCCAAGTTCTGAGCCCATAATGAAATTGGCCCTGTCGCATAATAATATGAGTGTTGTAGATCTAACAAGAATTGCTAATAGCTATGTTAAATCGCAAATTTTGAGTATAGATGGTGTGGCGGATGTTGAATTTGTTGGAGAGCAACAAGTTGAGGTTGTGGTTGAAACAACACCATATAAACTAGCTGCATTTAATTTAACTTCTAGCGGATTAGCGCAGAAAATTCAGGATAACAACTATAGAGTTGCGGGAGGTAGAGTTGAGGAAATGGGAGTTAGATATATTGTAAATGGATCTAATCTATTATTGAGTGTGGAGGAGTTTAACTCCATAATTGTAGGCTATTTAGAGGGAAAGGCAATCTATCTTAAAGATGTTGCAGATGTTTATATTGCAGATAAAAAGGCAGAGAGTATAGTGAGATTGGCTGGTGAGGAGTGTATTGGGATTGAGATCTATAAAGAGCGAGATTTTAATACTTTAAAGGCAACTAATGAGGTGATGAAAGAGGTTGAGGTGTTGAGAAAGGCTATGCCTCAGTATGAGATTGTGGTGGTAAATAATCAGGGAGAATTTATAGATCAATCTATCTGCGAGGTAAAAGATAGTGCTATATTGGGTATGCTTTTGGCGGTTGTTGTGCTCTTTGTATTCTTAAGAAGAGTTGGAACTACAATTGTAATTGCTTTGGCTATACCTATCTCGATAGTTGCTACATTTAATATGTTCTATTTTGGTGGGTTAACTCTTAATATTATGACTCTTGGAGGCTTGGCCTTGGGAGCTGGAATGCTAGTTGATAATGCCATTGTGGTTATTGAGAGTATTTTTAGAAAACAAGAGGAGGGTGTCTCTTTAAAAGAGGCTATTGTAGAGGGGACAACTCAAGTTGGGAGCGCAATCATTGCCTCTACATTAACTACTATTGTTGTATTCTTACCAATTGTATATCTACATGGGCAATCGGGCGAACTATTTAAGGATCAGGCATGGAGTGTTACTTTTGCACTACTATCATCACTTTTTGTAGCGATTGTAGCTATACCAGTTATATATAGTAAGCTGTTTAATAAAAAGGCGGGTGATAAGTCTGGTGTTGTAGCTAAATCAATAAAAGTGGATAAAGGATATAATAAGATGTTGTCGCGAGTACTCTCTATGAGATATATTGCAATTATTATTACTGCTGTTCTTGTTGGATCTATCTATATTGTAGCTACAAATATTGGTAGTGAATTTATGCCTAGTGCTAGCTCTAGAAGTATCTCGTTAGATTTGGAATTAACAGGAGGTACAACATTAGAGAGCACAAGGGGGGCAGTTAGAAGTATAGAGAGTGTTATTGAGCAGATTGCAGGGGAGGATGTGATTGTGTATTCTCATTGTGGTGTGCCAAGTAAAAATGGAGGAAATACTCCTTTGGGTAATTTGGCTCAGATGAATATTATTATAGGCGAAGAGTCTAATCTTAATCCTCAACAATTAACATCACAGTTGCAATCTTATCTCTCTGAGATAGAGGGGTTAGAGGCCGTTTTTGGAGATTCAGCAGGGGCTCTCTCTTCTCTTTTTGAAAGTTCTGGCGCTGATATAATTGTTGAGATAACGGGTAAAGAGTTAGATGAGCTGGCAAAGCTACAAGATGTTGTTTTGGAGTCGATTAAAGATTTATCGGGAATATCATCACTCTCTTTCCAAAATAATAATGGGGAACAGGAGGTTACAATCTCTATTGATAAAGTGGCGGCAAGTGTGCACGGAGTTAGCTTACAAAGTGTAATTGGTCAGGTTCAAGAGCAACTTAATGGGGCTGATGCAGGGCAGATGGAGTATTTGGGAGAGATGAGTAATATTGTGGTTAAGGTTCCAAAGATAGGTGTTGAGCAGATTGGAAATATTGAGATAGTTCAAGCTGAACAGAAGATACTATTAAAAGAGATTGCAGAGATAAATTACCAGAGAGCTCCTAGTGAGATTATGCGTATTGGGCAGAGAAGGGTGATGCAGGTTGCTGTTAATTGTACTCCCGATGTAGCATTAAGTAAAGTTGCTGATAGTATTAGAGAGAGGATAGTAAATATTAATACTCCCGATGACTACTCTATTAGTATTGAGGGGTCTGAAAAGGAGAGAAAGGAGTCATTTACCGCTATGCTCTTTGCCCTTTTACTATCAATTGTATTGGTATATATGGTTATGGCATCTCAATTTGAATCTTTATTACACCCATTTACTATACTATTAACGGTTCCCGTTGCTGTTGCTGGCGCACTTGCACTATTTATTATTACTGGAATAAGTATGAATATAATGGCTGCAATTGGAATAATAATGTTAGTAGGGATATCGGTAAATAGTTCAATTCTTTTAGTAGATAGGATAGGTCAATTGAGAAAAGAGGGATTAGCGCTTTCCGATGCAATAATTGGAGCGGCACAGCAGAGAATAAGACCAATTCTAATGACAAGTATAACTACAATATTAGCTCTTCTTCCTATGGCACTTTCGTTTGGCGAAGGTTCTGAATTCCAGAGGCCTATGGCTATTGCTGTGATTGGAGGATTGTTAATCTCTACTATTCAGAGTTTAACCATAATACCTTGTTTGTATTATGCACTTGAGGAGTTTAAAGGTTTATTCCTAAAAAGAAAAAGGTAATTAGCTATGAAATTTCTAATAAATAGGAGAGTAACAATTAGTATGATCTTTATAGCCTTAACTTTTTTAGGCTATATCTCATACAAACAGTTACAAATGGAGCTTCTACCATCGGTTGAGCCACCTGTTAGCAGTGTACAGGTGTATGGTAGTAGTGAGTATGACCCAACTTATATTGAGGCTGAGGTGATAGTGCCATTAGAGGGTGTTGTAGCGCAGTGTAGTGGTGTTCAGAAGATGACCTCAAATATTAATAGTAGAGGAGGAGGGATTACCATAGAGTTCAATCCTAGTACCAACATGAAGAGTGCTTCAATTAAGTTGAATGAGCTTGTAAATGAGCACTCCTCAAAACTCCCTACTGGCTTTAATGTATCTGTTGTAAACGCTGATATTGGGCAAGGGTTGCAAGGCAACTTTATGACTTTAAGGGTGAGAGGTGATTATGACGTAAATGAGATAAGGACCATCACAGAGCGAGATATACAAGATAAATTGGCCAATATTGAGGGGATTGTAAATGTTGAAATCTTTGGAGGACAAGAGAGAAGTGTTGAGGTTGAGTTAATACCAGAGCTTTGTGAGGCCTTATCAATTACGCCTGCCACAATTACGAGTAGTTTGAATAGTGCTGGAAATGAGCGTAGTTTTGTTGGCTTTGCTGGAGATGATTCAGACAATAGTAGCATCTTTGTTGACGGAGGGTTTACTAATGTGGATATGATTGGTAATGTTGTAGTTGCACCTGGTCCAATCTATCTAAAAGATGTTGCTACCATAAAGAGTGACATAAAAGAGCCAACTACAATCAGTAGGCTAGATGGGCAGAGAACAATAACTGTATCTATCTCCAACGAGAGTGGTGAGAACCTAATAGAGCTTTCACGTAGAGCTAGAGAGGAGATCTCTGAAATAAATAAAGCTATAGAGTCTCAGGGAGTTAATATTGTTATTGTAGATTGTACTGCGGATGATATGGAGAAGAATATTAACCAGATAGGGATATTAGGTGTATTGGGAGCTCTATTAGCAACGGTAATTCTTTGGTTCTTTTTACACAATCTAAGATTGGTAATATGTATAGCAATAGCAATCCCTATCTCAGTATTCTCTGCTTTTAATCTTTTCTATGCATTTGGAATAACAATTAATTCATTAACGTTGATAGGTATAGCTTTAGCAATAGGAATGTTATTGGATAATAGTATTGTTGTGTTAGAGAATATCTATAGGTTATACTCTAATGGAAACAGTGCAGAAGATGCTGTTTTAAAGGGTACAAAGCAGGTGTGGAGATCTATAATTGCGGCAACGCTTACAACAATTACTGTATTTTTGCCATTCATTTTTACTGATAATCTATACATCTCTTTAATGGGAAAGAATCTAGGTGTCTCAATTATATCAACACTAATGTTCTCATTATTTGTAGCTCTTTTATTAATCCCGATGCTTACCTATGTGATCTTAAAGGGTAGAAGGGGAAGGTCCAGTGTATTTAGTGGCGAGGTCTCTATACACGAGAAGTCTACCCAAATGTACTTAGTGTTGCTAAAGAGTGTAATTAGGAGGCCAGCAGTATTTCTTATATCCACTTTATTAGTGCTATTTATCTCATTTGTATGGGCATTTAGCAGACAAGATAACTCTATGCAGAGGATTGAGAGTGATAGGATCTCGATACAATTAACAATGCCAACTGGTAGCACAATTGAATCAAATGACAAGAAGGTGTCTCTATTTGAAGAGCAGTTAAAAGGCATTGCAGAGTGTAAAGAGATTAGTTGCACAGTTAATGAAGAGAGTGCGAATATTACCCTTCAACTAAAAGAGGATTACGAGAAGATAGCAGATAGAAATGTGGGTGTTATTATAGATGATGTATGGAGTAGAATTAATCCTATAAAAGAGAGTATTGGGATTAGAGTTACGAGTAGTAATTCAAATGCTGGGCAGAGTGGAGCTAGTGGAGGAATGAGTGGAATAGGCTCTATGTTATCCACATTTGGAATAGGTGAAAGAGAGACCCAAATGCTTATTAAAGGGGCAGATTATGACCAAATGGTTGAAGTTGGAGAGGATCTTAGAACTATCTTATCGGAGCTAGATTATGTTGGAAATGTAAATGTTTCTGTTCAAAGAGGTGCAAATGAGGTTAAGTTGTATCTCGATCAATATACTGTTAATGAACTAGGTGTGACAAGAGCAGCTCTGTCCGAAGGTTTATCGGGATTATCAAATGAACAAAGCAGTGGCTCTTCAATTAAATTTGGCGATGATCTAGTGGACATAGTTATTACTATGGCCCAAAAAGATACTCTGTTGGATGATGCTAAATTAAAGAGCATCGATCAACTAAGGCAGTTACAGATAAAAAGCACTAATGGAGGATTTTACGATCTGTCAAATATTGCTTATGTAGAGAAAGGTAGAGGAAAAGGGAATATACAACGAGTTGATAGAAGCCGGGAACTAAAGTTGTACTACTCATTTACACAACAAGACCTACCAGAGGATATTATATCCAATTATAACAAAGAGATTGATGAGCTTATTGGAGAGTATCCAATGCCTAGTGGAATAGCTGTTGAAAGGTTAGAAGTGGAGGACCTCATGGATGATTTCAAGTTCTTGATTCTAGCAGCGGTAATTCTAATCTTTATGATTTTAGCAGCAGTATTTGAATCTTTTGCAACTCCATTTATTCTTATCTTAGCTATACCTCTGGCGGCTATAGGCTCTTTGGTTGCTTTGATATTATCGGGAAATAGCTTAACAAGTATAAATGCTTTAACAGGTTTTATGATTCTAATAGGAATTGTTGTAAATGGGGGAATTATCCTAATTGATTATATAAATATTCTGCGAAAGAATAGGTATAATAGAAATAGGGCAATTCTTATGAGTGGAACCTCTCGTTTACGCCCAATTATGATTACAGCAATCACCACGATTGTAGCATTATTGCCAATGGCGCTGGGTGATACTCAGTATGCTGGGGCAATAGGAGCGCCTTTTGCTATTACAGTTATTGGAGGCTTAGCATTTTCATCTGTACTTACATTAATCTTAATACCAACACTATATCTCTCTATGGAAGAGGGGTTGAAATGGTATAGAGGTCTACCTAAATGGATCTATGTTGTGCACTCTGCAATATTGGTATTAGCATCAACATATATTTTTACAAGTGTAAGTGGAACTTATGTAAAGATTGTCTACTATATTTTTGTAATTATCTTAATTCCAGCAGTTACGTACCTGATTAGAAACTCTATTAGAATAGCAGATAGCAATATTATCTCTAAAGATGAACCTATTGTAATTGAGGCGAGAAACTTAGTTAAGATATATGATAGACCAAATAAATTCCAAAGAGATATTATTGGCTCAAAAAGAGTAAGGACATCACTAGGTTTAGATAATAAATATGAGAAATTATCAGATCTAAAAGAGCTTTTATGGAAAGGAGTACTAGCTGTTCTCTTCTTTATGGGGTCTACTCTCTATTTTGAGAAGGCCCTTTGGATAGCAGTAATGATAATAATATGGGTAACTCTTACTATCTCTATATGGAGATCATTATATAAATATCATCTCAATAGAACTAATGGAGAACCATCTAAATTGGTAAAGAGATTTAATTTTTTATTCAATTATGTGATAGCAGTTGTTGCACTTATGGTTTTTGCCGTAAGTAGCGATAATGCTGGTGCGACCCTATTCTATACTTTCATTCTAATAATAGGTTATATTATGTATAGATTGGCACGTAGAGTTGAGTCTAAGAAGATTAATATACATAGGCTAAAAGGGCGTTACGCACCTCTTAAAGCAGGAATATATAATATTGCGTTATCAATTCCAATAATAGGTAGAAAGCGAAAGCCATTTGCTGCCTTAAAAGGAGTATCATTTACAATCAAGAATGGAATGTTTGGACTTCTAGGACCTAATGGTGCTGGTAAATCTACCTTTATGCGTATTGTAACGGGTATCTATGAACAGAGTTATGGTACTATTACCATCAATGGTATGGATACAAAGAAATATAGAGAGGAGCTACAAAGTTTAATAGGATTCTTGCCACAAGAGTTTGGAACCTACGAATTTATGAGTGCTTGGAAGTTCCTAGATTATCAAGCTATATTAAAAGGGATAACCAATAAAGAGGTTAGAACGAAACGTGTTGAGTATGTATTAAATGCTGTTCATATGTTAGAGAAGAAAGATGCGCTAATAGGATCATTCTCAGGTGGAATGAAGCAGCGTATAGGTATTGCCCTAATATTACTAAACTTGCCAAGAATCTTGGTAGTAGATGAACCAACCGCTGGATTAGACCCAAGAGAGAGGATTAGATTTAGAAATCTCTTAGTTGAGTTAAGTAGAGAGAGAGTTGTTATCTTCTCAACACATATTATTGAAGATATTGCAAGTTCGTGTAACCAAGTTGCAGTGATTAATAAAGGTGACCTAAAATACTTTGGCGAACCAACAGATATGCTCCATTTTGCTAAAGATAAAGTTTGGAACTTTACAATATCAGAAGAAGAGTTTAAGAATATCGACAATTCATTGGTTGCCAACCATATGAAAGAGGGTAGTGGAGCAATAAAGGTTAGATATATCTCAAAAGAACAACCACTACCAAATGCAGTACAAGTTACACCTTCATTAGAAGATGCATACTTATGTTTATTAAAAGGAATCTAAAACAAAAAACTTAGAATGAAATGAATGTCCTTAAAACAATATATTTATTGTCGAGATATAATCTAAAAATTATTTTTGGAGGAAAATATCTAGTATTTGTAATAATATCTCTGTTACTTTTTATCTACTTTATGTTTAATTCCGCCTATTATGGAAACGAACTTAATGAAACTGCAGTTTACTCAAATATTTTACTACCTGCTCTTTTATTAATCTTCTATCCAACAGTATATGGATTGCAGAAAGATGAAGAGAGTAAAATCTTAGAGATACTATTTTGTATACCAAACTATATGTATAAGGTCTGGTTAGTAAGATTGCTATTTGTATTTGTAGGGACATTCTTTATTACTCTATTTTTTAGTTATGTTGCTCATCTGCTCCTTTGCCCTGTTGAGATCATAAAAATGAGTTCTCAGGTAATGTTTATAGTATTTTTCTTTGGATCATTAGCATTCTTCTTATCTACAGCAGTTAAAAGCGGAAACGGCACAGCTGTAGTTTTAGTATTTTTATATGCTGTTATCGCGATAATTGGCCAAGCCTTTGAAAATAGTATGTGGAATGTCTTAATTAATCCATTTAAAGAGAGCACTTATATTCATCCCGATGTATGGCAACAAGTTATAACAAATAATAGATTGTTTTTAGTTGTGGCAAGTTTTGGTTTTCTCTTGATGGCTCTGAATAATCTGCAACGAAGAGAGAAGTTGTTGTAATTTTACGATAGCAGATAATATTTAAACGTTTAAATATTTTTTACGATTTTTGAATCGTAAAAAGAGCTTCTTGATGCCTTTAATTTTGTTAATTGTGTCAAAGATTTGGTTTTGTAGTCTCTATTTTCGCAGTGTCAATATTGACGTAAAATAAAAATTATAACAAAATGAGGAGAGGGCATTTAGTAGAAGATGGGTTAATACTTACAGAAGAGGAGTTACAATCAGAGGTAAAGAAACTAGGACGTTACATAGATCCGTTATCGGATTGGGGATTTAAGAAGATCTTTGGTAGTGAATTAAGCGAAGAGTTGCTAATAGAGCTACTTAATGTAATAATTGATGATGAAGATAATAGGATAGTTAGCTTGGAGTACTCAAAAAATGAGTATAAAAGTTTGGTGAAAAATAGTAGAAATGCTATTTTTG
>CAYJAK010000004.1:0-271540 GCA_964368585.1 uncultured Muribaculaceae bacterium | reverse complement strand
CAAGGGGAAACTTAGGTGCACAAAAAAAGCCTCGATCTTTATCGAAGCTTCCTCTTTTTGTGGGCCCAACTGGGCTTGAACCAGTGACCCCCTGATTATGAGTCAGGTGCTACTAACCAACTGAGCTATGGGCCCTATCACTGTTTGTTGTGAATTTGGGAGTACAAATGTAATTATTTTTTTTATTTCTGCAAAAGAGATTTGTGCTATCTCTATTTTTTTTATTTTTGCTTTTATGAAAAAAAATTGGGTGTTTATAATTTGCGCAACATTAATATTATGGAGTTGCGGCGGTAATAGGTCTCATTTCTCACAAAAAGATATCGAGATAATTAATTCAGGTGATCCCGATGACCTCCTATACATTTATCAAATAACAAATCCTAGCGATAGTGTTGTTCTAAGGGCTAAATCGGAGAATATTTATATTAAGGATATAAATTCCAATTATTATAAGATTTTAACTCAAAGGATGTTAAAAACAGTACAAGATAGTACCGTTGGTGGCGTTGGAATAGCTGCTCCGCAAATTGGAATAAACAAGAGAATAATAATTGTTCAAAGATTTGACAAACCGGGAGAACCTTTTGAAATATATCCCAACTTACAGATTGTAAGATATTTTGGCAAAAAGAGGGATGGAAGAGAGGGTTGTTTGTCTGTTCCTAACTTCTCTGATAAAGTTTTAAGGAGCGATTCTATAACTATTGAGTACCTCAATCCAACAACATTATCTACTCATAAAGAGGAGATTGGAGGCTTTACATCTGTAATATTTCAGCATGAAGCAGACCACCTACAAGGAATTATTTATACAGATTATGCAAAATAAATTTGGATGCTTACAAATTATTACTACTTTTGCACAAGTGATATTCAAAAACGGATATCTAAATAAAAGAATAAAGAAAGAAGCACATTAATCATGAGATTCCTTAACAATAATAATAATCAGAATAATAATTGTAATAATATTTATTGCAATGGGATGGTTATTATCAAAAGTTAAACAAGAAATATAAAATTAACTACGAAGCCTTCCCAAAATTGGGAGGGCTTTTTTTATAATTAAATAACACTATGAAACATTTATTTTTACCAAAAGACTACACATCTAAACTTGACGTATGGGAAACAGAGCACGCTATTAAATTTGTAAAGGACACTTTTCAACTTCAGCTCGCTGCTAGCCTACAACTAAGAAGAATTACTGCACCAATAGCAGTACAATCAGGAAAAGGACTAAATGATAACCTAAGTGGAGTTGAGACCCCTGTTACATTTCCTGTTGTTGCCTTAGATGGAGAGAATGCAGAGATTGTACAGTCTTTAGCAAAATGGAAGCGCTATGCACTTTGGAGACATAAAATTGAGCCAGGCATTGGAATATATACAGATATGAACGCAATTAGACCTCACGAGACTCCCGATAACATACACTCAGTATATGTAGATCAGTGGGATTGGGAAAAGGTAATGGGAGCAGGAGAGCGCACTCCATCATATCTTTACAAAACAGTTCAAGGAATATATCAATCATTAAAAAAGACTGAATTTTTACTCAGTGAAAGGTATCCACAATTAAAGCCGTTCCTACCAGAAGATATCCATTTTATCCATACAGAAGAGCTTAGAGCTCTATATCCAACACTTACTTCTAAAGAGAGAGAGCGTATGATTACAAAAGAGTATGGAGCCGTATTTATTATTGGAATTGGAGGAGAACTAGGTGATGGTAAGATTCACGATGATCGCTCACCTGACTACGACGATTGGTCTACACCTCTAGTAGAGGATAAAGGCTGCGAGCTTTACAAGAAATGCTCAGTAGAGCAGACAAAAGATAGTATTAGCGCTCTTTGCGGATTAAACGGAGATATTCTTGTATGGAACCCAGTATTAGAGGACTCTTTTGAGATATCATCTATGGGAATACGCGTAGATCCAATAGCTCTAACTAATCAATTAGAGTTAAGAGGAGAGCAAAAAAGAAGACAATTGTACTTCCACTCACTACTTTTAGATGGAAGCCTACCTCAAACAATTGGAGGTGGTATTGGACAATCTCGTCTTTGTATGCTACTTCTACAAAAGTGTCATATCGGAGAGGTTCAATCAGGATTATGGCCAAAAGAGATGCTAGAAGAGTGCGAAAAGGCTGGAGTATTTATCTTCTAGAGAGCCCGACAACAAAATAAAACAACATATTGTGGTGGCAGAGTCCGCTCCTGTAGAATAAAATTCTATTAGGGGCGGTTTTTGTTTTTACACCTTTGCTGGGGCGTACAATAAAAAAGCCCCCTAATCAAACGATTAAGAGGCATTTTTATTTCTGGTGCTCGGGACGGGAATCGAACCCGTACGGGCATTTCTGCCCACAGGATTTTAAGTCCTGCGTGTCTACCTATTCCACCACCCGAGCGGCCATGAAATAAAACCAAAAAAAACTCTCTGTTACGAGAGTCTCTTTGATCAAACTTTGAGCGGAAAACGAGACTCGAACTCGCGACCCTAACCTTGGCAAGGTTATGCTCTACCAACTGAGCTATTTCCGCATTTTCAAAAGAACTTTTCCCAAAATTGTCTCTTTTGGGATTGCAAAGATATACACTTTTTTCAATTCTCCAAAACTTTTTGACTAAATTTTAGTCATTTTCTGACTTAAAGTCCTTTTTTACTCAAAAGACGAAACGATTAAACAACCGTCTCAAACTCTCTTAAGAATCTAACATCGTTCTCAAAATAGTGACGTAAATCCTTAACTTGCCACTTTAACATTGCGATTCTCTCTACTCCCATACCAAAAGCAAAACCTGAATATATCTTTGAGTCTATTCCTGAAGCTTCTAGAACATTCGGGTCAACCATACCACAACCCATAATCTCTAACCAGCCAGTTCCTTTACAGATATTACATCCCTCTCCTTTACAAATGTTGCAGCTAACATCTACCTCAGCACTAGGCTCTGTAAATGGGAAATACGAAGGTCTCATTCTTATTTTAGATTGCTCTCCAAACATCTCCTTAGCAAAAAGCAATATTGCCTGTTTCATATCTGCAAAAGAGACATTCTTATCAATATATAATCCCTCTACTTGGTGGAAGATACAGTGTGCTCTTGCCGAAATTGCCTCATTTCTAAATACTCTACCTGGGCATAAAACTCTAATTGGTAAAGGCATTTTCTCCATTGCGCGCACCTGAACAGAACTTGTATGTGTTCTCAACAATACTGGGTTCTCTCCCGACGTAATAAAGAATGTATCTTGCATATCTCTTGCTGGATGCTCAGGTGGAAAATTAAGAGCTCCAAACACGTGCCAATCATCCTCAATCTCTGGCCCCTCAACAACGGCATATCCAAATTTAGAAAATATGGAGATTATCTCCTCTTTTGTAACTGATATTGGGTGACGAGTTCCTAAATCTAATTTATCACCAGGCTTTGTTAAATCAAAACTTGCAAAAGAAGCATCTCCTCCCTCCTCTATTTTCTCTTTTAGCAGTTCTATTCTCTCTGCAGCCTTAGTTTTAAGCACATTTATTAGCTGCCCAATCTCTCTTTTTTGATCAGCCGGAACACTTCTAAATTCCTCCATTAGCTTAGTAATCTCACCCTTCTTTCCAAGATATTTAATTCTTAGCTCTTCAACCTCTTGAATTTTTTGCGCATCAAGCTGCTCTATAATTTGGAGTAAATCCTCTATTTTTTGCCTCATATTATTAGTATTTTAGGGGCACAAAGTTATGCAAATTATTATTTATTAACAATATTATATCGGGAGTCAAAACTAAACATTTGCCCTTTTTATTGGCATTGTCATACATCTTGCGCCGCCTCCACCTCTTGGCAACTCACTCCCCTCAATGGTAACTACACATTTTTTGTAATTATCTATCTCTTTTCTTCCCGATATATAATCCCAAGCAGATATAATTTCAAATCCATCCTTATTCAAAGCCTCCAGAGTGAGTATATTTCTAGCATAAGAGATAACTTTCCCTGGTTCAATAGCAAAGAAATTTGCACCACTATGCCACTGCTCCCTCTCTTGATTCCACTCATCTGAACCTCCGCAAATTATTGGCTCTAAATCCATTCCTAAGCGTCTTAGTACAGATATTATATTTGAAACTGATTTTATCTTTGTAACCTTTCCATTCTCCACTGTAATATGAACCGTTTGATATTGATTATTTCCCATAATTATAGGTTCAAAGATCATACATCTGTCTCTATCCAAAAGGGTAAAAATCATATCTAGATGGATGAAAGATTCTGGAGTAGAGGGTAATTGCTGAACAATAATATGCTTTTTCCCCTCCCCCTTCTCTTTGCAAAACTTAGAGATTAATAGATCAATCCCCTGCGTACTAGTTCTTGAGCCATTTCCTATCAATAATATATCCTCTCTCGCTACCAATATATCTCCCCCCTCCATAAATACATTATGATTTCCTGGGCTAAAATCT
The DNA here is from genome assembly GCA_964368585.1 of uncultured Muribaculaceae bacterium. Classification (GTDB taxonomy): domain Bacteria; phylum Bacteroidota; class Bacteroidia; order Bacteroidales; family UBA932; genus Egerieousia. The sequence goes on along the minus strand of CAYJAK010000004.1, from coordinate 267,066 downwards.
AAGGCATTCACAACAGAACACTCAAAAGTATTCGACCACTTAAATATTGCATCCATAATCAAGGACTCTCTCATTCTCACCTTATTAGCCATTCTGCAAATAAGCGCATCGTTACCAATTGTTACCGCTGCATCTCTTGTAAAATAGAAGTTATAGAGTGGATATAATGCATAATATTCATCTTTGAGATAGGCTGTTAAAGTATCTATTCGTGCTGGCACACCCTCTATTAAAGCCTTAGCTAATTTAGGAGAGCTCATATCCATAAGCATATCAAAATACCCTGTTACACCCTCCGATATGCAGATCTTCCCAATGAGTGACTCTCTTTGCACCATATCATCTAAAACAGCCGAAAGCATATCATAAATCTGGAATGTCTGCGAACATTTGTTTAATACTCCGCTTATTTGTTCATACTCTTTCTTAGCAATTGACAAATTAAGAATATCACTATAAAGCGCTCTTTGTGCTGTATCGGGAGTCATATTTTCTACTTCTGCGCCAGGTGTGTGAAGTATAACTCCCTCTAATTTACCAATCTCGCTCTGTACATCTAAACGTAATCCCATACAAAATATTTTATTGATAGCTAGTTAATTCATTAGCAGCTAAGTCTGTAATTACATCTTTGATTGACTTTTCGTCCCTTGGGCAGATCATAAGAACATCATCTGTATCTACAACCATAAAATCTTTTAGATTCTTAACTACAACTAATTTCTCACTATTTTTATTTACTACTATTGTATTCTCAACATTCTCAATTATGCTCTCCGCCGCCTGGATCATATTTCCATCGCTATCTTTTTCGCTATGAAGATAGAAAGAGTCCCAAGTACCAAGGTCGCTCCAACCAAATGTTGCCTCAAAAACCCAGCTCATCTTGGTCTTCTCCATAACGCCATAATCGATTGAAATACTCGTACAAGTGTCATAGACTGATGAGATAAACTCTTGCTCTTTATCTGTATAGTAGAAAGGCCCACCTTCTTTAAATTGAAAAGAAATATCGGGAAGATACTTCTCTAGCTCCTCCTTTATTGTGGCTAAATTCCAAATAAAGATACCTGAGTTCCATAGAAATTCGCCACTCTCAATAAACACCTTTGCCATCTCTTTATTTGGCTTTTCCGTAAATGTTTTAACCTCAAGGGTAATATATCCATTTACATCCTGTGTGTTTGCTTTGTTTGTTTGAATATAGCCATACCCTGTCTCTGGACGAGTAGGCTTAATTCCCAATGTAAATAGGTTGTTATTCTCTGAAGCATAATTTAACGCATTGTCAATTATATCTACAAAGTGCTCTTCATTTAAGATTAAATGGTCTGATGGAGCTACAACAACCGTTGCATTAGGGTTCTTTTTATTTAATTTATATGTTGCATAGGCAATACAGGGTGCAGTATTCTTTCTTTTAGTCTCTAAGAGTATATTCTCATCTAACAGCTGCGGGAGTTGCTCTTTAACAAGATCTTGGTAAATATGAGACGTTACAATTAAAATATTCTCAACTGGTACTATTTTACTAAATCTATCAAAAGTCTCTTGCAGAAAAGACCTACCTGTTCCTAAAATATCCAAAAATTGCTTTGGCATTGTATTTCTGCTGATAGGCCAGAACCTGCTTCCTCCGCCCCCAGCCATAATTATACAATATTTATCTTCTCTATTCATAATCTTTATTTTATATATATCACCACAATGGTGTAAATGCATTTTCAATTAATTCTATCTTATGGTTCTCCCCATTAACTAAGATTGAGACTATATCAAATCTCACCTCTTTGCTTATATTAAACCTTTTTACGTAGCTATTTGCGCTCTTTATTATTCTCCTTCGCTTCTCCTCTTTTATTGTCTCAAACGGCTCCATTATTGATGGATACGAAAGCGTTCTCACCTCAACAAATCTAATAAATTGTTCACACTCTGCTACAATATCTATTTCATACCTGCCAACTCGCCAATTTCTTGCCAAGATTTTCCACCCCATCTCCAAAAGCAAATTACAAGCCAGATCTTCTCCCTTTCTTCCTATTTTCCCTCTATCTACCATCCTCTTTACTATCGCGATTTACAAACAAATTTACAATAATTTGTGACACGCAAATATATATTTATTCTTCTTTTTAACTTTTCTTCAAAAAAATAAAAAAACCGTCACTTTGAGTCTCCTCTCAGTAACGGTTCTTAAGTATTTTAAAATTACATTTATTTTGTCACGGTTTGTTTCAATAGAACTAACAGATGCCCTTTAGGTAATTTATCCCCCTCTTTTACATTTATTCTAACAACAACTGCATCAAATGGAGCGGTAATGATATTCTTCATTTTCATTGCCTCATAAATAAGAAGTTTCTCTCCTTTCTTTACTTTATCACCTCTCTTTACAATTATAGTATTTACTACACCTGGTAGAATAGATAAAACCTCATTTTGATTGGGAGCTACCCAGTTCTTACGATTTAAGAACTTTTTTGTATAGTTGGTTTTATATACTCGACCCTCTGTATAAACTTGAATGTTTTGGCCAAGCTCAGCAACTCCTTCTGGCATTACTGCCGAGTCCATCACCTCGCTATTCATTATTTGTATATCCTTTTCGTTATTTGTATCCATAATTTCTGCTATTAAAATGGTGGAACTCCGTGCTTCTTACCTGGACGCTTTAATACTTTATTTCCAGATATTTCTAACGAGTGGATAATAAATTTACGTGTCTCTGTAGGTGTAATCACTGAGTCAATATAACCTTTTGATGCTGCAACATAAGGATTTGCAAATTTATCTTTATACTCTTGTACCTTCTGTTTTCTCATCTCCTCTGGATTCTCAGCCTCTGTAATCTCTTTTCTAAAGATAATATTAGCTGCCCCCTCAGGACCCATTACCGCAATCTCTGCCATTGGCCAAGCAAAAACAAAGTCGGCACGTAAGTGTCTTGAGTTCATCGCGATATATCCACCACCATAAGCTTTTCTTAAGATAATTGTAACCTTTGGAACAGTTGCCTCTGAATATGCATATAAAAGTTTTGCACCGTGACGAATAACTCCTGCGTGCTCTTGATCTACACCTGGTAGATAACCTGGCATATCCTCGAGTGTTACAATTGGAATCTCGAATGCGTCACAGAAACGAATAAATCTTGCCGCTTTATCTGAAGAGTCACAATCAAGAACTCCTGCTAGGTATAGAGGCTGATTAGCAACAAAGCCAACAGTTCTTCCATTAATTCTACCATATCCTATTACGATATTTGGAGCCCATAACTCTTGAACTTCAATAAATTCTGAGTGGTCAGTGATTGCTCTTATAACATCTTTAACATCATAAGGGGTAGTTGGATCAGCTGGTACAATTTTGTCAATCTTATGTTTTTTAAGAGGCTCAACAGATTTTGCTGGCTCTTGTTTCTCCTGATTATGAGCAGGTAAGTATGATAAAAGATTCTTAATTTGGCTGAAACACTCCTCCTCGCTCTCTGCAAAGAAGTGAGCATTACCTGTAGTCTCACAGTGTACCCTTGCTCCACCTAAAGACTCCATATCAATCTCTTCACCAAGTACAGATTTTATCACCTCTGGACCTGTAATGAACATTTTTGAAATTTTATCTACTACAAATACATAATCTGTTAGAGCCGGTGAATATACTGCACCCCCAGCACATGGACCTAAAATAACAGAGATCTGAGGAATAACTCCACTAGCTAGAGTATTTCTAAAGAATATCTCACCATATCCAGCAAGAGAGTTTACCCCCTCTTGAATACGTGCTCCACCTGAATCATTAATTCCAATTAGAGGAATTCTCATTCTAAGAGCATAGTCCATAATTTTGGTAATTTTTCTCGCGTGCATAGATCCTAGTGACCCTCCAGCCACTGTAAAATCTTGTGCATATATTGCAACTGGTTTCCCATTAATATTTCCTGTTCCTATAACCACACCGTCTCCAGCTAGGCTTTTCTTCTCCATTCCAAACTCACGTACATCGTGCTCAATGAAAAGGTCATATTCATAAAAGGAACCTGGATCAATTAATTTATTAATTCTCTCCCTTGCAGGAAGTTTTCCCATTGCAATTTGTTTTGCAATTGCCTTATCTCCACCACCTTGAACCGCTTTTGCCGTTCTCTCTTGTAGTTCCGAGATCTTTTTACTTAATAAACTCATATTTTTAAATATATCGGTTTCAACTTGCAAAAATAGAATAATTATCGAGATACTATAAAAAAAATAGAGAATATTTACATTTAATCTAATTAAAATATTTACAATAAAATAATAGAATATTTAATCATAAGTAATGTGCGCGCGTGTCTAAAAAATCACTATTTTTGCCTTTTTACTACGTATATGTAAATATAGTTCAGATTTTATGTAAAATTTTAAAATAAATAACTGTTATGTATAAAACTTTTAAAGACAGACACATTGGTGTAAGAGAGAGCGAAATTAAAGAAATGCTTTGTACTCTTAACGTAAGTTCTCTAGAGGAGCTTATTCAACAAGCTGTTCCTGCAAATGTATTATCTCCTAAGGAGTTAGATCTTTCAGCTCCAATGAGTGAAGGTGATTATCTAAAATATATTAAAGCGATTGCATCTAAGAATAAGAGCTTTAGATCTTTAATTGGAATGGGAAATTATGGAGCTAATGTACCTCCAGTAATTTTGAGAAACATTTTTGAGAACCCTAGTTGGTACACATCATATACTCCTTACCAAGCTGAGATCTCTCAAGGCAGATTAGAGGCTCTTTTGGTTTTTCAAACAATGATTAGCAGTTTAACTGGATTCCCTCTCTCTAACTGCTCTATGTTAGATGATGCACAAGCTGCTGGGGAGGCGCTTAGAATGATGTATGAGGTAAGAAGTAGAGATGCTGTTAAGGCTGGCAAAAATGTAGTTTTTGTAGATGAAAATATTTTCCCACAAGTTTTATCAGTATTAAAAACACGCGCAGAGGGATTTGGCATAGTGGTAGAGGTTGGAGATTTTAGAACATATACACTTAATGAAAAATTATATGGAGCAATTGTTCAATACCCTGCGGCAAATGGTGAGGTAAGAGATTATTCAGAGTTTTGTGAAAAAGTACATGCAGCAGGCGGTTTAGTTACTGCTCATTGCGACCTTCTATCGCTTGCTTTACTTAAGGAGCCTGCAGCGTGGGGAGCAGATTGCGCCGTTGGAACATCACAAAGATTTGGTCTTCCTATGGGATTTGGTGGCCCTACTGCTGGTTTTATGGCAACAAAAGAGGCTTACAAGAGACAACTTCCAGGAAGAATTATCGGGATCTCAGTTGATAGATTAGGAAATCAAGGTTATAGACTTGCCCTTCAAACGCGCGAGCAACACATTAAGAGAGAGAAAGCAACTTCAAACATCTGTACAGCAACTGCTCTAATGGCAATTATGAGTGGAATGTATGCCGTTTATAATGGTCCCGATGGAATTAAGGCTATTGCAGAGAGAACATCTAAATATTCACACGCTATAGCAGCATTTTTAACTGAGAAAGGATACAAACTAGCTACAGATAAATTCTTTGACACAATTGAAGTTGTTGGAGTTGAAAGCGCAAAAATTAAAGAGAGAGCAGAGGCTGCTGGTGTCAACTTCTTTTATCCAGCTCCCGACAGAGTTAGAATCAGTTTTGACGAATTAACAGATTGCATAGAGGCACAAAAGGTGCTTGATATATTTGAGATCAATATTCAAGAGTGTGGTTGTGGCAAACTAGAGGTTAACAACTTTATGGTTCGCGAGAGTGAGTATTTAACCGAGAAGGTGTTTAATACATACCACTCTGAGACTGAGATGATGAGATACATTAAATCTTTAGAGAAGAGGGATATCTCCTTAACTCAATCAATGATTCCTCTTGGATCTTGTACAATGAAATTAAATGCAGCTGTTGAGATGCTACCTTTAAGTTGGAGCGAACTTACAAATGTTCACCCACTTGCGCCAGCAGATCAAGTTGAGGGTTATATGCAAATTGTTAGAGAGGTTGAACGCGATTTAGCTGTGATAACTGGTTTTGAAGCGAGTTCTCTTCAGCCAAATTCAGGTGCTTCTGGGGAGTACGCTGGTCTCCTTACAATTAAGGAGTGGCTTAAAGCTAATGGAGGCGCTCATAGAAACATTATGATTATCCCTACATCGGCACACGGAACCAACCCAGCTTCGGCAATTATGGCTGGCTTTGAGATTGTTCTTGTTGGTTGCGACGAGAATGGAAACATTATTGTAGATGAGCTACGTCAAAAGGCCGAGCAACACAAAGAGAACCTTGGAGGTTTAATGATAACATACCCTTCTACTTATGGAATATTTGAGGTAGAAATTAAAGAGATTACAAATATTATTCACCAAAATGGCGGACTTGTATTTATGGATGGTGCAAATATGAATGCACAGGTTGGAATTACTAGTCCTGGATACATTGGAGCAGATGTTTGCCACTTAAATCTACATAAAACATTTGCTATGCCTCACGGTGGAGGTGGCCCTGGAGTTGGCCCTATCTGCTGTACAAAAGCATTAGCACCATATTTACCTGGTCACCCATTTGCAAATGAGTCAGAGAAAAAAGATATTTATGCAGTAAGTTCTGGTGCATATGGTAACCCACTATTACTCCCGATAACACACGCTTATATTAAATTATTAGGAGCAGAGGGGCTTAAAAAATCATCTCAAGTTGCAATCTTAAGTGCAAACTATATGGCTGACGCTTTCTCTCCAGAGTACAATGCGCTATTTAAGGGAGCTACAGGAAGAGTGGGTCACGAATGTATTATTGATCTTAGACACTTCAAGAGTGAGTTTGGTGTTGATGCAACAGATATTGCAAAACGTCTAATGGATTATGGTTTCCACGCACCTACTCTATCATTCCCTGTCTATGAAACACTTATGGTTGAACCAACAGAGAGTGAATCTAAAACAGAGGTAGATCGTTTCATTCAAGCAATGAAGCAGATTAAGGTTGAGTGTGAAAAGATTAAATCTGGAGAGTATGATAAAGATGATAATCCTATTAAAAACTCACCACACCCTGCCCACGAAGCATGTTCAGATGAGTGGAACCACAAGTATACACGTACAGAGGCTGTTTATCCATTAGAGTGGATTAAAGAGAATAAATTCTGGCCATCTGTTTCTCGTATAGATAATGGGTACGGTGATAGAAATTTAGTGTGCAGTTGTCCTAATTAATTATAGTTTGCCCCTATGGATGAGATATATAATAGAGAACTGAGTTGGCTTCAGTTTAACGCCAGAGTATTACAAGAGGCTCAAGATGAGAGCGTCCCCTTAATGCAAAGACTAAGATTCTTGGGTATTTTTTCCAATAATCAAGACGAGTTTATGAAGGTAAGGGTAGCCAATCTCATTAGATACTCCAAATATAAGGGAAAGCGTGTCGTGAAGATGACAGGCGGCTATACTGCTGCCGAGCTTCTCCCAAAAATTAATGAGCAGATTGAGTTTACCCAAAATATTTTCCGTAGAACTTATGAAGATATCTTGACAGAGATGGAGGGGCACGGAGTGTATGTTGTTAATGAAAAAGAGCTATCGCAGGAGCAATTTGATTACTGTAAAAACTACTTCATATCGGTTATTAGCGTAAGGTTAGTTCCACTAATTTTAAGAAAAATGGTTGATATTCCTTTTCTTCCCGATGGCCAATCATATTTAGCAGTTAAAATGAGTTCGACCGCTGGAACAAAGTATGCAATTGTACAGATGCCAGTGAGTGATGCTTGTCCACGATTTGTTAAGCTTCCATCACAAGAGGGGAGAATAGATGTTATCTTCATAGATGATATAATTCGCCTATTTTTAGATGATATCTTCTTTATGTTTACCTATGAGAGTATCTCTGCACATACATTTAAGATTGTTAGAGATGCAGAGCTTACCTTTGATGAAGATGTCTCTAAGAGTTTCTCTGAGAGAATGTTTGAGGGTATTACAAATAGAGAAAAAGGGAAACCGGTTAGATTAATTTATGATAGCGAGATGCCTTTAGATCTACTTGAGACCATCTATAAAAAACTTGGATTTAAAGATACACAGCAATTAGAATCTGGTGGCAAATATCACCTTTTGAGGGACTTAATGAAGTTTCCAAAGGTAAAGCCTGAGTTAGAAAATAAGAACCCATCACCCCTATTGCATCCATTAATTGATCCACTAGATAGTATCCTAAAGGTAATTAAGAAGCAAGATATTCTTCTCTCATACCCTTATCATACATTTAAGCATTTTATTGATTTCTTACGTGAAGCTGCTGTAGATCAACGTGTGCAATCTATCTATATAACATTATACAGAACAGCATCTAACTCAAAGGTTATAAATGCCCTACTTAATGCCGTAAAGAATGGCAAGGAGGTAACAGCATTAGTTGAGATTAAGGCTAGGTTTGATGAGGAGAGAAATATTGATAGCATTGAGTTACTTCAAAGAGGTGGAGTAAAGGTTATTCATACTTTTGAAGAGCTTAAAGTGCATAGCAAATTGGTTTTAGTAGAACGTATAGATCAAAGAGTAGGCCTAACAGGCTATGTATATGTGGGAACTGGAAACTTTAATGAGAGCACCGCAGACATCTATAGCGACTTTGGACTATTTACTACTAATAAGCAAATATCAGAGGATGCACGAAAAGTTTTTGACTATCTGCAAAGAACCCATAAACATCACAATTTCAAGAAATTACTCGTATCTCCTTACCATATGAGAGATTATATAGAGGAGCTTATCGAGATTGAAATAAAAAATGCAAAAAAGGGTAAAAAGGCCTATTTTTATGGCAAGTTTAATTCCCTTACAGATATTAAAATGATTGAGCTTCTTTACAAAGCTTCCCAAAATGGGGTAAAAATTAAATTGATGGTGAGAGGTGCTTGTTGTTTGAAGACTGGTATAAAAGATTTTAGTGACAATATAGAGATCAGAAGTATTGTTGATAAGTATTTGGAGCATGCCCGCTTAATAATTTGTTGCAACGGTGGCAAGCCCCAGAGCTACATTATGAGTGCCGACTTAATGACTCGTAACTTAGATAGAAGAGTAGAGGTTGGAACTCCAATTCTTGATGATAAGATTCATCAAACTATTGTAGATTATTTCAATATACAGTGGAATGATAATGTTAAGGCTAGACTTATTACACCTCCTTTTGAGAATAAATATGTAAAAGTGACCGAGGCACCAGAGGGGTACAGAAGCCAGAATGAACTTTACAACTATTTTAAAGAAAAGTCGTATGAATAGAGAGACTTTAGCAGCTATTGATATAGGATCAAATGCTATAAGGTTGCTAATCAATTACGTTGAGGAGCATGGAAAAGTTGATTTTAAGAAAGCTGCATTTATTAGAGTTCCTATCCGTTTAGGAGAGGATGTGTTTACGCGTGGAGATGTTTCTCCAGAGAAGAAAGAGAGGTTATGCGAAGCTATGATGGCCTTCTCGCATCTAATTAAGACCTTTAATGTGAAGAAGTATAGGGCGTGTGCTACCAGTGCTATGCGCGAAGCAACTAACAGAGAGGAGATTGTAGATTGCATTAGAGAGAAGAGTGGTATAAACGTAGAGATTATATCGGGATTAGAAGAGGCAAAAACCATTTTTGAGGCAGGAGGACTTGCTGGTTTAATGGAGAGCGATCAATGTTATTTGTATGTAGATGTGGGAGGTGGTAGCACTGAGATTACAATCTACAACAATTACAAAAGAGTTGATTCTGAGTCATTTCCGCTAGGTACTGTTCGTATGATTAGCGATGCCGTGGATGAGGCTCAGATGAAAGCATTTAAGGATTGGCTCAAGAAAAAGGCTATGCCTCATAACCCTCAAGCAATCATTGGTTCTGGAGGAAATATTAATAAGATTCACAAGCTGTTAAAGAAGGAGCGCGAACCTCTTAAATATGTTGAGCTAAAGACACTTTATGAACTTCTCAAAAATATGAGTTTTGACGAGAGGATTAGCAATTTAGGACTTAACACTTATAGAGCTGACGTTATTATGCCAGCCTCTAAAATCTTTCTAACAATTGCTAAGCAGTGTAAAATAAATGATATTATTGTTCCAAAGATTGGATTAGCTGACGGAATTATTCATATGCTACATAAGGGTTAGTATAAAAAGTGTCAATTCTTGGCACTCCTATTTTATGGAACTTTGTATCAAAATTCAGTTTTGTGGCTTCGTAACGAGCATAAACCGGAGCGTACTAGAGTACGTGAGGATTTGTGTGGATTAGGAAGTGACAAAAATGTTTTTGAGACAAGGTTCTAGTATAATTCTGTAAATTCCCACTCACCACCCCAGCACTCAAGCAACCTCATAAGATCTTGGTTCTTAATAACCAAACTTGCCGTATTATCATTGGGGTGAAAGCTTAAAAAAGGAGAATCTTTAAGATTTTTGTCTAAAAAAAGCTTCACCTCTTTATTAACATCATTTATCAATCCAAAAGGGGAGACAGAGCCAGGTTTAAGTCCTAAATACTTCTCCATCCTCTGCTCAGATGCAAAGCTTAATTTACCCTGTTTAAGCATCTGTTCAATATCTCTTATTGCCATCTGCTGCCTGCAATCTAATACCACCAAATAGTGTCTATTCCCTTTATGATTTCTAAAGAATAGATTTTTGCAATGAGTTGCATCCTCTTTTATATTTTTCCAATACTCTAACCCCTCCTCTATTGTAAAAAGTGGCGGATGCTCATACATATTATACTCTATTCCCCACTCTTTTAATCTACTTAACACCCTCTCTCTAGCTTGAGGGTTCCCTATCTGATTCTCCATTAAAATTAATTTATTTGTTTTATCTCTCTCTAAACCCACTCTATTATGCACCCTTTACGCTCCATTCCCCTAAACCAAGTCATTTGCCTCTTTGCAAATTGATGAATTGCAACAGCTAAACCACTCTTCATTTGTTCATAAGTAAGCTCCCCCATTAAATACTGGGTAACAAACTTATATTCAAGCCCATAATAAATTAGATTCTCTGCTGGTACGCCATTTTCCAATAGCCTTTTTACCTCATCAATCATCCCCTCTTGCAATCTGGCCTCTAGCCTAGCATCAATTCTGCTATTCCTCACCTCCCTACTCACATTTATCCCGATATATTTACATCTTTGAGGCAATAATAACCCTCCCGATGTAGCAACCTCTCCCCCATCTAAATAGGCAAGATCAATCTCAATGCTCCTAATTACTCTCTTCTTTGAGTCAAAATCAGACTCATTATGCGGTTTTAAGCCCCTCTTTTGCTTTAACTCACGCGAAAGCGCCACAAGCTCCTCTAAACTTTTCTGCTCTAAATTACCCCTCAATTCTTCATCTGGGGCAACCTCTTTGAGTTCATACCCCTTTGTAGCTGCCTCAATATAGAGCCCACTTCCACCGCAAATTATCGGGATTCTACCCCTACTTAAAACATCTGCATAGGCATTTGCAAAATCTTTCTGGTACTCAAAAATGTTATATTTTTCACCAGCCTCAACAATATCAATTAGGTGGTAAGGTATCTCAATTATGGTTTTTTCTCCGCTCTGGGGATTTGTAACCTCAACTTTGTAATCACATAGATCTTTTCCTGTTCCAATATCCATACCTTTGTAGACTTGTCGAGAGTCTGCAGATAGAATCTCTGCTCTGTGGAAAAACTCACCGCCACTCCAACTACCTGCGCTTATTGCCAGATCTACGGCATAACGTGTCTTTCCACTTGCTGTTGGACCTAAAACACATATCGCATCCCAATCATTTTGATATTGATTAAAGTTTATCATTCTATTATAATCTGATTTTGAGGGCAAAATTACGGAAAGTTTATTACTTTTGTACCCCATTGTTTGTTTAATAAGTGCAAAACGTAATTTTATGCCAAGAGCAAAGAGTAAAATAGAGATAAAAAATAGACGTGCAAGCTTTGATTACCTTTTCATTGATTCTTACACGGCAGGCATTGTTTTATCGGGAACAGAGATAAAATCTATTAGAGCAGGTAAAGCCTCTTTGGTAGATAGTTATTGCTATTTTGCTAATAATGAACTCTATGTAAAAAATATGCACGTTGCCGACTATTGGTGGGGAAGCTACAACACTCACGACCCTCGCAGGGATAGAAAATTGCTTCTAAATAAGAAAGAGCTTCGCAAATTGCAACGCGCAACAAAAGAGAAGGGGCTTACAATTATCGCGACAAGACTCTTTATTGCACAGAATGGCTACGCAAAATTAAACATCTCACTCTCTAAAGGAAAAAAAGAGTACGACAAGCGTAACTCAATCAAAGAGAAGGATGTAAGACGAGATATGGCTCGTGGTGGCTACTAGTTGGCTCAACTCAACAAAAGTACCCCATTTACGAAATAAAAATACCCTATTTAGGAGACAAAAGTACACCTTTTCTAATAGTATAAAGAGTATATTTGCTATAACTAAACTAAACAAACTCAAACTATTATGAAGAATCTTTTATTTATTTTAATGCTCAATGTAGCTTTAATTTCTAGTATCTCTCTTTACAACTCGTCTAGCTATAAATCTCAACAAAACACTTCCAATCCAAAGACTTGGCAAGAGCAGCTAGAATACGCAAAAAAAGGAAAAGGGAGTTTAACCTTACATAGCTATACCTATTTGGGAAAAGTTAAATCTAAAACTGAAATACCTAAAATTGTAGATGAGATCTTCTCCGATAAATATTTTATTTGCTTGGGTAATAGTGGAGATCATCACCAGATTATATCTCTTAAAAATGTTAATACAAAAGTAATATCTAATGAAGACCATATCTATATTGTAAAACAAAATTTAAAAGATAATATCCAAGTTGGTTTTGACATATTGGAGTTAGAGTGGGAATATAAAGGAGAAAAATATAAATCAATGGCTATTGCATCGAATGATTTTGGTGGTGTTTTATATGAGACAATTGGACATTACTCTATAACAACTCACTCAATAGAAACTCACACTATAGAAACTCACTCTCATATTACGCAATACTAAGTTTTAGCTTAGATTGTCTCACTCGTTAAATGCCTATTCAAGGCATTTAAGGTGCATTTTTGCCAGCCGTTGCGGAGGGCTTTTTCTAAAAAGGCATTAAAAAAAGAAATACACTTGAAATCAACGCTAGAATCATAACGCCTATTACACTTAAAACAATTCTGTTTTTTACAAATAGGCTAACAATAAACATCAGTCCTACGGCAAAGATTAATGTCCCAAAAAAGAATTCTAGCAAAATTGCGACTACAGCTCCTAATGCAAGCAAAATTATTCCTGAGTAAAGTATTCCGTTGTTCTTCATAATATTATTTAGTTAGTGGTTAAGATTTGAGTATGAAGACAACTCAAATACAAGCATAAAACAACCCTTTGGAACAAATATACCCCACTTTTGCAACAAAATAACACTTGCAACATAAGTTTAAAAAATACATTTGCCAACAGCTAAACTAAATATATTTTAAACTTATGAAAAGAATATCTATTATTCTACTTGTAGTTATTTGTTCGACTATTTTTTGCTTCGGACAAAGCAACGAACTTTTGATTGACGCTAAGGTTCCTCAAAATAATGGAGGAATTATGATTAACGGCTGGGGATCTATCAGCTACACATTCAAAAATAATACCAATTCTACCATTACAATAGAAAATATATCGGGAGGATGGAATGCAGGTGGCGAAAATTACAACAATTGGAGCGAGAAAAAGGGGATAACCATTGAGCCTGGCAAAGAGGCAAAGGCTAATGTAATCACTTGGATGCCTCCTAAAACCGAGAAGCTTGCTAATGGCGAGACTCCATACATCAGCGGAGTTATAAACTACTACACATCAGATACTAAAGCAATTAAAAAGGGGGCTGGATACAGACTTCCCGTTGCTATTGCAGTGCTCCCATCACCTTTAAGACTAGAGAGTGGAAAATATGCAGGTGTAGAGCTGCAAGAGAGTACTTGGGCTAAATTAAATAATCCCGATAAAATTGTAAAATATGTTGATGAAACATATAAATATATGGTAGAGCTAACAGGCAACACCCCTTATAATGGAGATTTAATGGTTATTAAGGAGTGCCCTGAGAATCCATATTTTGCCTACGCTGGCAACCCAATTGTATTAAACACAAGATTTGCATTTGGCTCAGCACAAGCATTTGATAATGATCTAGTTGATTTTGGATGGGTGCACGAGATGGGGCACGATTTTGACGATGTTATTGGTCATTGGTATAACTACGGTACATTCACTGAATTTCAGGCAAATATTAAACTTTCATACGTAGTTGAGAGAATGTGCAAAGGAAAATCTAAGTTAAAGATTAAATCTTGGGTAGATAGAGCCACTCCTCTTAATGGAAAAGAGTTCAATGATGAGTTCTTTGGTCCATTCTCTAAAAAGTATCTTGCTAGCGACAAACCTTGGACTAAAATGTCTAGCGACGACTATCACTCTCTTTTCCACACAGTTATTAGAGATAAAGGCTGGAATGTAATGAAAAAATTCTATGCTACATATGTGAAGTTATCTAAAGAGTCTAAAATGGAGCACCCAAGAGGAGAAGAGAGAGTACTATTAGCACTATCAGTATTAAACAAATGTGCTGGAGGCAAGTTAGCTCCTCTTTATCAAGAGTATAGAATCCCACTAAATGATGCAGAAATGAACTCTCTATTAAAGAAGTATAACATCATTTAATATATATATAAAAGAACCTATAAAATAATTATTAATTAAAACTAAGAGAACGACTTATGAAAAAAATCTTATTTCTTAGTGCAATGTTGCTGTTTGCAACATTTGCTACCGAAACAAGTGCCAACACAAAAGTCACTACTTCAACTGCAAACCTAATGCAGAATGAGAAAGAGGTGAAAGGTGTAGTGCGAGATGAAAATGGGGAGACATTACCAGGTGTAGTTATCCAGATTGTAGGAACAACAACAGCTGCCATCACTGATATTGATGGAGTCTTCACAATTAAAGTAAAACAAGGAGATAATTTGAAAGCTACCTGTATTGGATTTGAAGACAATGAATTTATTTATGAGGGGCAAGCAAATTTAAACATTATTCTAAAAGAAAAGGCATCAGAACTAGAGGGAGTATCTGTTGTAGCCTTCTCTACTCAAAAGAAAGAGAGTGTCTTAGGATCAATCACTACTGTAAAACCTGCTGAATTAAAGGTTCCAAGTAGTAACTTAACAACATCATTCTCTGGTAGAGTGGCTGGTCTTATCTCATACCAAAGAAGTGGTGAGCCGGGTCAAGATAACGCAAGTTTCTTCATTAGGGGTATCACAACTTTTGGAGCAGAGGCAAAGAAAGACCCACTAATCCTAATTGATGGTATTGAGTTAAGCACATCTGATCTAGCACGTTTGAATACAGACGACATTGCTAGTTTCTCTATTTTTAAAGATGCAACTGCAACTGCTCTTTATGGAGCACGTGGAGCAAATGGTGTTATCTCTGTTACTACAAAAGAGGGTATTGAGGGATCTGCAAAGGTTTCTGTTCGTTTAGAGAACTCTTTCTCTTCTGCTGTAAGTGAGGTAGATCTAGCTGATCCTATCACTTATATGAGAATGCATAATGAGGCACTTAAAACTAGAAATCCTCTAGCTCTTCCTTATTATTCACAAGAGAAAATATTTATGACAGAGAGAGGTACTAATCCTGTTATCTTCCCTGCTGTAGATTGGCAAGACGCTATGTTTAAGGATGTTATCTCAAACCAAAGAGCTAACCTTAGCATCAGTGGTGGTGGTGGTGTTGTAAGATACTATGTTGCTGCTAACTTTACTCAAGATAATGGTAATATGGTTGTAGATGATAGAAATGACTTTAACTCTAATATCAATCTACAGAAGATCAACTTTAGATCTAACATCAATATTAATCTATCTAAGACTACGGAGTTATCATTCAGAATGACAAGTAATTTTGATAACTACACTGGCCCTATTAGCAGTGGTACAGCAATGTATAATAATGTTATTCAAGCTAACCCTGTATTCTTCCAGCCATACTATGAACCAACTGAGGAGTACCAACATGTTAATCATATTATGTTTGGTAACTACGGTGGTGGAGACTATATGAACCCTTATGCAGAGTCTCTTTATGGTTACAAAGATTACAGTATTAACAAGACTATTGTACAGTTACAATTAGAGCAAGATATGGATCCTTGGATTGAGGGTTTAAAATTTAGAGCAATGGTTAACTTTGATAGATACTCTACATACGAGGTAACAAGATCTTATAAGCCTTTCTATTATGAGTTGAACAATTATAACCTTTTAGATAATACTTATAGCCTAGACCTTCTTAACCCAACTGAAGGAGCAGAGTGGATAGATTATAACCAAAGTTCGCCATTTGTAGATTCATCTATATATGGTGAGGCAACTGCAGATTATAACAGAACATTTAATGATAAACACAACTTAAACGTTCTACTTGTAGGTACTGCAAGACAATACAAAGTGGGGTCTGCTTCAGATCTACAAACATCTCTTCCTAATAGAAACTTAGGTCTCTCTGGAAGGATTGCTTATAACTACGACTCTAGATACTTTATTGAGGGTAACTTTGGTTACAATGGTTCTGAAAGATTCTCAGAAGATAAGAGATGGGGCTTCTTCCCTTCTATTGGAGGTGCTTGGATTCTTACTAACGAAGAGGCTCTTAGCGGTTTAGATAGATTCTTAAATACTCTTAAACTTAAAGCTACTTACGGTATGGTAGGTAATGATGCTATTGGTAGTGCAAATGACAGATTCTATTATCTATCTAAAGTTACCATTGGCAGTGCTGCCGGCGTAAACTGGGGTACTCAAGCATCTTATAACCCAGGTGGAGTAACTATTGATAGATATGCTAATAATGATATTGGATGGGAGATTGCATATAAATTAAATGCGGGTATTGAGTTTGAAACTAAAGGTGGATTAACAGGTAATTTAGAATACTTTACAGAGACTCGTGAAAATATCCTTTTAAGCAGGGTACTTCCTACAACAATGGGTATAGCTCAAGATGTTGATGCTAACCTTGGTAAAGCAGCAAGTAAAGGTTTTGACGCAGAACTTAATTATCAAAAATTCTTTAATAGCGGCCTATGGGTACAAGCAATGGGAACATTTACATTTGCTCGTAGTGAAATATTAGAGTGGGAGGAGCCAGATTATAGCAGCACTCCTTGGTTATCTAAGGTTGGAAACTCTATTGGCCAAAGCTATGGATATATTGCAGAGAGACTCTTTGTAGATGAGTATGAGATTGCAAACTCTCCAACTCAATTTGGAGAAGTATTACCTGGTGATATTAAATATACAGATGTAAATGGTGATGGTAGAATTACTGAACTAGATAAAGTTCCTATTGGCCTACCTACTACTCCAGAGATAAACTATGGTTTTGGTTTCTCTGCAGGATATAAAGGTTTTGACTTTTCCGTATTCTTCCAAGGCTCTGGAAATCAATCCTTCTGGTTAGATTTAGGAATGATATCTCCATTTGCTGACACAAATGCTGATGATGGAAAGATTGGTAATAATGCCGTATTACAATCTATAGCTGATAGTTACTGGTCTGAGTCTAACCCAGATTTATATGCTATGTGGCCACGTTTATCTACATCTTATAACTCTAATAACACTCAACCATCTACTTGGTTTATGCAAGATGCATCTTTCCTAAGATTAAAGAGTGCTGAGATTGGATACTCTATTCCTGATAAAGCATTAAGAAAGATAAGATTAAGCAACTTAAGATTCTACGTAAGTGGAACTAACCTTTTAACTTGGAGTAAATTTAAGTTATGGGATCCAGAGATGGCAGGAAATGGTTTAGGATATCCTGTACAAAGAGTTATAAATATTGGTTTAACATTAGGATTTTAATTAATATGAAAGCGAAAAAAATAATATATAAATATGCATTAATGATTCTATTTGCAGTTGGAATAGGGTCTTGTAATTTTTTGGATGTTGTTCCAGATAACATTGCAACTTTAGATAATGCTTTTACTGATAGATACAATGCAGAGAAATTTCTTGCACAGTGCTACAGTGGTATGCCTCAACTTGCAACAATAGGCGATAATCCAGCTATTTTAGGTGGATTAGAGACAACTATGAATGAAGAGAACCAAAATAACAATGGTATGCTATATGCTTTAGGTTTCTCTACTGTTACATCAAACTATATTGATATTTGGGGTTGGGCTTACAACTCTATTAATGATTGTAATATATTCTTAGAGAATATTGATAAAGTTCCAGATCTAACAGCTTCTGAAAAGGCTAGATGGACAGGTGAGGTTAAGATTATTAAGGCTTACATCCATTTTTATCTACTTAAATTCTATGGACCTATTCCTATGTTAAAGGTTAACATACCTGTAGGAGAAGAGACTCAAGGCGTTAGGGTATATAGAGAGAAGGTAGATACAGTTTTTGAGTATATTCTTGAGCTATTAAATGAGGTTGAAGAGTCTGACGCACTACCTACAATAATTACAACTACTGCTACTGAATTGGGTAGATTTACATCTCCTGCATTAGCAATGTTAAAAGCAAAAGTGTTATTAACTTGGGCTAGTCCATTCTATAATGGTAATACAGATTATAACACATTCTTTGATCATAATGGAGAGCACTTCTTTAACCAGACTCCAGATCCTCAAAGATGGGTAAATGCACAAACTGCTATTGAGAACGCTATCGCTCTTTGTAAAGATGCTGGTATAAGATTATATCAAAAAGATGATTATAAAGTTGGTGGAGCAAAAATGTCTGATACTACACTACTTGTTCAAACTCTTAGAAGCTCTATTACTGAAAGATGGAATCCTGAGTTAGTATTTGGTCAAAGTAGATCTCTTGTTACACAAACACTACAAGAGCTTTGTTTAACACGTTTTGAGCAATCTACATATTCATATCCAACAGCTAGATTGAGTGCTACTTTTGATTTAGTAGAGAAGTTCTATTCAGGTAATGGAGTTCCTATCAGCGAAGATATTAATTTTGATTATGAGAATAGATATCTAACTCAGAATGGAGATGACCAACACAAGTACTATATAAAAGTTGGTGAGATTAATGCTAAATTAAACTTTAATAGAGAGCCTAGATTCTACTCTTCTATTGGATTTAATAGAGGTTTATGGTATGGTAACACTTACAAGCAATCAGCTGATACTGATTTAGATGCACTTTGTCCATTAAACTACCTAGGAGAGGCATCTTCTCAAGCTCAACCTGGTGAGTGTAATGCTACAGGTTACTTTGTTAAGAAGTTAGTCTCTACAAACACAATGTTTACAGCACCTGCTTCATTCAGCTGGGAGAACTACCCTTTCCCTGAGATGAGATATGCAGATCTTCTACTTATGTATGCAGAGGTATTAAATGAGGTAAAAAGTGCTCCTGATGCAGAGGTTTATGCTCCTATAGATGAGGTTAGAGAGCGTGCAGGCTTAGAGGGCGTTGTTGATAGCTGGGCTAAATATTCAAGAGCTGCAACTAAACCATCAAATAAGGATGGAATGAGAGAGATCATTCACCAAGAGAGAGCCATTGAATTAGCATTTGAGGGTCACAGATTATGGGACTTAATTAGATGGAAAAAAGGAACAAAAGAGCTAAGTAGAGAGATTAAGATGTGGAATGTTCTAGAAGAGAAACCTGCTGACTATTGGGTTGTTTCTACTCTATACAAAAGAGATTATACTCTAAAAGATTATTTAGCACCTATACCTGAGTATGATATTATTAAGAATCCACAACTTATTCAGAATCCAGGTTGGTAACCAAAATTTTTATAAATAATTTATAAATTTGAAAAAATATTATTCGTATGAAAAAATATAGTTTACTTATAATTGCTTTACTAGCGCTTTTTGCTTGTAAAGAGTCAAAAGAACTAGCACCTATTTCTGGAAGTATGGGTACTCCCGACAAAATAACTAATATTGAAGTTACACCAGTATCGGGAGGAGCAGAGATAACTTACTCTGTTCCAGACAATGAAGATCTTCTATATATTGAGGCAAAATATACTCTCTCAAATGGAAAAGAGATGACTACACGTGTATCTTACTTTGATAACTTAATCAAGATTTTAGGATATGTAGATGAAACACCTAAGAAAGTTACTCTATACTCAATCAATAGAGCGCAAGTAAAATCTGAGGGGGTAGAGGTTGAGTTTACGCCATTAAAATCTCCACTAAACGCAGTTGCTGAAAGTTTAGATATAATTGGAGACTTTGGTGGGGTTACATTTAACTGGCTTAACGAAGAGAAGACACCTCTTGTTATGGAGTTCCTTGCACCAGATTCACTAGGAAGTTATACTACTATGAGACTTCTATCTACTGATGCAGACACAGCAACTATTTCATTAAGAGGATATGATCCAGAACCTATTCAGGTTGGAGTTATTATTTCTGATGCTTATGGTAATGTTACAGATACTATCGCTCCTACTGGCGGTAAGGTTACACCTCTATTTGAGCAAGTTATTCCAAAAGATAATATGGGTCCTCTATACTTAGATGGAGATTTAGATTTAGGATTCTTTGGTGGTACAGAAGAGGGCTGGTTAGATGATGATATCACAACTGGTGGACACTCAAACCACGTTACTATTCCTAATGGATCTTATGGTATTGATTATGGAACAACATTTAAGGCTAGCCGTATTATTCTATGGCACCACAGTGGAGCTGACTGGTCATACTACTGGTGGGGTTCTGTAAAAGAGTTTGAGATGTGGTACGCTACTGAGACTCCAAACCCTAATGGAACTTTTGAAGGATGGACAAAACTTGGCGATTATATTGTTGAGAGACCTTCTGGACAAGGTGGTGTTGGTGTAGGTAGTGAAGAGGATCAGGCATTAGCAATAGCAGGTCACAACTACAATATTCCTTTAGATGTACCTCCATTTAGATACTTAAGATTTGTATTTAACAAAACTTGGGGAAATACATCATTTGTTCACCCTTGCGGATTCCAAGTATATGGACAAATTATAGAATAATAGATGTACATAATTTATAAACAAGTGAAAAGAGATAAATTTATGAAACTTAGATATAACATAATTATAGCAATCGCATCGGTATTTGCACTGTTTTCGTGCGCCGATATGATGGATGTACACCAAGAGTACATCAAAGATGGGGAGACTGTTTATGCCCCAAAATTAGATTCTCTTGCTTTCCACTCAGGAAACGGTAGAATAGATTTTGTATATTGGTTTAACTATGCACCTCACGTTGAGAAAATAATGGTATTTTGGGATAACAATGCTGATTCGTTAGTGATCCCTGTTTCTCCAGGAGCTGAAGAGTTTAATGATAGTACAATCATATCAAATCTTCCAGAGAAGTCATACACATTCAGCACTTATACTGTTGATAAGCATGGCAACAAATCGCTAGTATCTAGTGGATTCTCAACATCTTATGGAGAGTATTACATTAGTGGATTAGAGCATAGAAGAGTACTTGGTACAGAGAAGACTATCTACCCAGAGACAGACTCTGTTGAGTGTATTAAGATTAATCTTGATGAGCCATCTTCATACGTAGTTGAGAGTGTTATCACTTACACAACAACTTCTGGAGAGATTGCAACAGTAACTGTTCCTAGAGATGAGTACAATGCTTATATAGTTGATATTGATATAACTAAAGCTTGTGACTTAGAGACTATTTGTAAACCAGATGAGTACTGTATAGATGAGTTCACACCAGTTGATCCTTACACTTTCAATATTGAGATTGCAGAGGATGAGAGTACTGAGTAAATGAGATAATACCCTATAAAATTAGGAGGTCGTCTTAAAGAGTTTTAGACTCTAATAGACGACCTCCTTTATTTAGTTACCAATTACTCACTAGCAACAAGGCGGAATTTAGCAAATAAACCTACATAGAATATGGCCTATTCTCCCCCTCAAATTTTCTCCTCTTATTAGGTTTCGATCCCATTTCAAATAGAAGTTCTCCTCCCGATATAATATCATCATATGTGATGTAGCCCTTTTTATATGGCTCCCCATTTAGCTTGACAGAGTGTACATAACGGTTTTTATCACTCACCTTAGGAGCCTTTATCTCTAAAAATTTACCATTTCCAACATCTATCTTCATATATGGTAAATATGGAGCACCTAAAACATATTGATCTGTACCAGGGCAAACAGGATAGAATCCCATAGCTGTAAAGATATACCACGCAGACATCTGTCCACAATCATCATTTCCACAAAGACCATCAATATTATCTTTATACATATTATTCATTATCTCACGCACCCAATATTGAGTTTTCCACGGCTGTGAACTCCACATATAAAGATATGGTATATGGTGACTCGGCTCATTTCCGTGCACATAATTACCAAGCAAACCTTCTCGGGTAACATCCTCAGTATGAGCAAAAAATTCATCGGGAAGATGCATTGTAAAGAGCGAATCTAATCGAGAAATAAAGACCCTATCTCCCCCCATTAGCTCTATTAATCCTGATACATCGTGAGGAACATAAAAAGAGTAGTTCCAAGCATTCCCCTCTATAAAACCCTCTCCGTGAGTATTTAGAAGATCTGGATTGTCCTTAAATTTCCCATTAGAGTATCTGCCCATAGCAAAGTTGCTACGCGGATCAAAGATATTACGATAATTCTGAGCTCTCTTCTTATATTTTTCAGCTAAGGTACTATCTCCACAATTTAATGCGGCATTATATATCACCCAATCATCATAGGCATATTCTAAAGTTATTGAGGCTCCATTTCCATTCTTATCCATTGGAACATAACCATAATCAATATAATCACCGATATTATCATAATACAGCACATTTGCACTCTTATCCATTGCATCAAGGGCAGCCTTTTTATCATCTACTAGATCTCTAACTAAAGCATCTCCAACAACTGAAACACTATGGTAACCAATCATACACCAATTTTCATTTCCCATATGAGACCAAACAGGAAGCGCTTTGTGAACACTTTGAGATTGGTGTGCCAACATAGATCTAACCATATCTTTGTTGCGCTCTGGTTTTAGAATGTTTAGAAGAGGGTGTTGCGCACGATAGGTATCCCACACAGAAAAAACCGTATAGTTTGTAAAATCCTCTGCTTTATGTATCTGGTGATCTATTCCACGATAATTACCATCTACATCCATATAAATTGATGGATTAATCATTGTGTGATACAAAGAGGTATAGAGCATATTTAGTTGAGAATTTTCCCCTTGCGCTTCAATCACATTCAACTCTTTACTCCACTTTACAATTGCCTCTTTATGTATTGCATCAAAATCTTTACCTTTTGTTTCAGCATTTAGGTTTGCTACGGCTCCATTTGTACTTACTCCCGACAGAGCAACTTTTATCTCTAATGGCTTATCATCACTCTCAAAACAAAAATAGCTAACAATCTTACGTCCGCCCATCTCAGGAAACCTCTTTACATTGTCGAATTTACGCCAAAATCCCTTATATTTTGCCTCCTCTTTATCTTCATAACCAAAATCTACAATTGGCTTAGAGAACTCGATTGCAAAGTACGTATAATTGGTACGAGCCCATCCATTGGTAATTCTATACCCAGTAAGCAACCTCTCATTTTCTACTCTAAGATTTGCCCAGAGTACTTTACCATCATAATTATAGATACCGTGAATTAAATCTAGAATGATCTGCTGATTATCTCCCTCTTCAAAGGTATATTTATGAACACCAACTCGCTCTGTAGCTGTTAATTGCGCTTTTACACCATAGTCATCAAGCATCACCTCGTAATAACCTGGCTGCGCCTTCTCGGTTGAGTGAGAGAATCTTGATCTATAACCGCTATTAGGGTCGCTCTCTACTCCAGGATTCAATTTTATTTCACCAGTAGTTGGCATAATTAATATATCGCCCAGATCAGAGTGCCCAGTGCCACTAAAATGAGTATGGCTAAACCCAACTATCGTTAAATCATCATACTGATAACCAGCACAATATTTATAAACATCCTTTACATATTTACCATCAATATTATGAGGAACGGTATCTGTATCGGGACTCAACTGAACAATACCAAATGGAGCACAAGCACCAGGAAAAGTGTGGCCCATATTTCTTGTCCCAATCATTGGATTAACATATTTATTGGGTGTCTGCGCAAATAGCGCACTAGCAGAAATTGCTAGTAGTAGTGTAAAAAGGGATTTTGATTTCATACACTTATATCTAAAGTTTATCTCTTTTTACCTCCTCGCTGCTCAACAGGAATCATTGAAGGTGTTGCAACAATAAAGCTTCTCACAATAAGGAAGATGCCTGCTAAAACAAAAGGAATACTCAACCATTGTCCCATATTAAGTGTCATTCCCTGCTCAAAACCTACCTGATCCTCCTTAATAAATTCAATTAAAAATCGAGAGCCAAAAATACCTATAAAGAAGATTCCTAAGAATAGACCTCTTTTCACCTTTTCTAGTGCAAATTTGTATAGCAACGTTAGAATAACACCTGTTAAAAAGTAGCTCAATGCCTCATAAAGCTGTGTTGGATGCTTTGGTACAACCTCTCCTCTCTGCTCGAAAATAACCCCCCAAGGTAAGCTCGTTTCAACTCCGTAAATCTCAGAATTCATAAAGTTACCCAATCTAATAAACATAGATGCAAATGCCGTTGCAACTGCCAATCTATCTAACAACCAGAGATAATCAAAATTGTATTTTCTGCCATATTTCTTTACAAACCACCAGATTCCAATCAGAATAGCAATTGTTCCTCCGTGACTAGCTAGTCCCCCTTCCCAAACTTTAAATATCTCGATAGGGTTTGCCAAATAGTAGTCTGGTTGATAGAAGATAACGTGTCCTAAACGAGACCCAACGATGGTGCAGATTCCCAATAAAAAGAGTAGATTATCGAGAAGATCTAAAGGCAAATTCTCTCTCTTAAAGAACCACATAAACATTCTGTAGCCCAAAATAAAGCCTGTAACAAAAAGAACTCCGTAGTAGCCCAATCTTAAAGGGCCTAACTCAAAAATGATAGGACTTACATCCCAATTTATTGCTAATAAATTCATAATATAACTGATATTACCTTACTAATCTAGAAAAAACACTCAATGGTATCGCCTTGCCAAAACCATCTCTTAGCACCAACTCGCCAAATGTTGTTTTGTTTCTCGACACATCTTTCCCTCCACCTGGCAAAATGTTAAATGCACTCTTTACTGCCGTATCTGCTAACATAGCTGAATAGCCATTTGAGTAGAGATTAAGCACCATAAAAGCATCCTTAGGGGCTAAAATTTGTGAACACCCAGTTAGTAACTCATATAATAATTCATCTAATTTCCACTTTTCACCATCTGGACCATGACCATAAGCTGGCGGGTCTAAAATCAATCCATTATACAGATTTCCCCTCTTTGCCTCTCTCTTTACAAATTTAAGTGCATCCTCTACAACCCATCTAATGTTGTCTAACCCACTCAATTCCATATTTCCTTTTGCCCAAGTAACTACCTGACGAACAGAATCTAGATGGGTAGTATCTGCACCTGAACACTTTGCCGCTAGTGAGGCTGCCCCAGTATATGCAAAAAGATTTAGAACCTTTGGTCTATTTGCCTCTCCCCTCTCTCTATACTCCTGAACAATTCTACTAGATTGATCATAAATAAAATTCCAATTAGGAGACTGCTCTGGAAATACACCTACGTGCTTAAAAGAGGTTAAACCTAAACGTAACTTAAAATTTAGATCGCCTTGTGAATATCTAATATTCCATTGTTCTGGCATCTTCTTAATCATATTCCACGTTCCACTATCCTCTTTGCCCGATTTTCCAAATCCAGCACCAGTTGTAAATCTTGTATGAGCCAATTTATTCCACTCATTATTAGAGAGTGATTTTCTCCATAAAGCCTTAGGTTCTGGGCGCGCCATAATGAAGGAGCCAAATCTCTCTAATTTTTCAAAATCTCCGCTATCAATTAACTCATAATCTTTCCAATTCTGTGGTGATTCTAAAAGCATACTCTTTATAATTTAAAATACCCTCAAAGATAGGCAAACTTTATCTCTTTTATGGTATTTTAAGTGAAAAATAAACCTTTTTAAACTTTTCTCCTAAAAAAGATTATTTTTGCAAAAAGAATATTTCAAAATAATAAATATTTACATTTTAATTATTAAAATCATGCAACAAAGTATTGACAATTACAACTTTAGTGGCAAGAGAGCCATTGTTAGAGTTGACTTTAATGTTCCACTTAATGCGGAATTTCAAATCACTGACGACACTCGTATTAGAGCTGCAATCCCTACACTAAAAAAAGTTTTAGAGGGTGGTGGATCTCTTATTTTAATGTCTCACCTAGGTAGACCAAAAGGGGTAACTGAGAAGTTCTCTCTTAAACATATTATGTCTCGCGTAGAAGAGCTTTTAGGTGCATCTATCATTTTTGCAGATGACTGTATGCAAGCTGCTGAGCAAGCAAAGAATCTTAAACCAGGTGAGGTTCTGCTTTTAGAGAACCTACGTTTCTATGCAGAAGAAGAGGGTAAAGCTCGTGGGTTAGCAGAAGATGCAACCGACCAGGAGAAGAAAGAGGCTAAAGCAAAGGTAAAAGAGAGCCAAAAAGAGTTTGTTAAAACATTAGCTTCTTACGCAGATTGCTACATTAACGATGCTTTTGGAACAGCTCACCGTGCTCACGGTTCTACAGCTTTAATCGCGCCTTATTTCCCTAACGATAAAATGTTCGGTTACATTATGGAGGGAGAGATCAAAGCAATAGATACAGTTCTTCACGGAGCAAATCACCCAGTAACAGCAATCATTGGTGGATCAAAAATTTCATCTAAAATCACAATTGTTGAGAAACTTTTTGATGTTGTTGATAATATGATCATTGGAGGTGCTATGGCATTTACTTTTGTTAAAGCAAAAGGTGGAAAGATTGGCTCGTCTCTATGTGAAGATGACCAAATGCAGTTAGCTTTAGATACAATGAAAAAAGCTGAGGAGAAGGGAGTTAAATTACTTTTCCCTCCTACAGTAGTTATTGCAGATAAATTCTCAAATGATGCTGAAACTCAAATAGTTCCTGACAATGAAATTCCTGACGGATGGAGTGGTCTTGATGCATCTCCTGAGTCAGTTGATGAGTGGGAAAAACTTTTATTAGAGTCTAAAACTATCCTTTGGAATGGTCCTGTAGGAGTATTTGAACTACCTAAATTTGCTGTTGCAACTAACCGTCTTGCAGGTATCTTAGCTGCAGCTACTGAGAAAGGCGCATTTACTCTTGTTGGCGGTGGCGATTCAGTTGCTGCTGTAACTCAAATGGGATATGCAAAGAAAGTTAGCTACGTTTCCACTGGTGGTGGAGCAATGCTTGAGTACTTAGAGGGCATTGAACTTCCTGGTATTAAAGCTATTCGTGAATAGTATAGAAAAGAGTTTCTCTCAAAAACTATTTTGAGACAATACTCTAATAATAGAGGCTGTTTTGATTCAAATTTGAGACAGATCTCATAACAGAGCGTCCTCTTGAGAAGTAGAAATCCATCAAGAGGACGCTATTTTAATTTAATGGTAATATGAAAAATTTTAAATCATCAACTCTTTTCAAAATTTTTCTCAGATCTTTTATAGTTATTTTAACGTTTTTAGTAATATTTTCAATATACCTAAAGATAGTTGGAGATTTCCCTGAAAGTAGAAATTTTTGTAAAGATTTAATCCTTAATCTGATATTTATATTTTGTTCTCTTATTTTTTTATTAAAAAACAGAACTAAATCAACTGTATTTAGAATAATCTCGATATCTCTTCTTATTACTGCCATAATATATGCAATTATCTGGTTACCAGAATTATTAGAATCGTCTAGTTTGTTCCAGAATTTTTTAAAGTAAGAGAATCATTTACAATAAACAAAAAAAAATAGGCTGTTAATGAATTAATTCAAAACAGCCATATTTTTTAGAGTTTTCTACAGCAATTACACTGTCATTATCTCTTTCTCTTTGGCTACGATAGCCTCATCTACTTTCTTATTAAAAGCATCAGTCTCTTTCTGGATAGCAGCCTCAGCATCTTTACAAACATCCTCAGGTAATCCATCCTTCTGAAACTTCTTGTGAGCATCAACAACATCTCTACGCGCATTTCTAATGCTAATCTTTGCATTCTCTCCAGCAGATTTAGCCTGCTTAACAAGCTCCTTTCTACGCTCCTCAGTAAGTGCAGGAATATTGATTCTAATTTGTTCGCCATTATTAGATGGAGTAAAACCTAAGTTTGCATCGATAATAGCCTTCTCAATAGCGTTGATAAGAGTCTTCTCCCACGGTTGAATAATAACAGTTTTAGCATCGGGAGTATTAACACTCGCAACTTGCGGAATAGGTGTTGGAGATCCATAATAATCAACCATAACTGGGTTAAAAATTGCAGGATTTGCCTTTCCAGCCTTAAAATTTCTTAGTTCATCTTCTAAATGCAACAATGTCTTTTGCATTTTCTCTTTTCCTTGAGCTATACACTCTTTTGATACACTAATTTCCATAATATCAATATATTAAAAATTATTTACTTATTATAATGAAACAATCGTTCCAACATCTTCTCCCTCTAGAAGAGACTTTAAATTCCCCTCTTTATTCATATCAAATACCAAAATTGGCATATTATTCTCTTTACATAATGCAAAGGCTGTTTGATCCATAATTCTTAAATTATCTGCCAAAGCCTTATCAAAAGTTAATGTTTTATACTTTGTCGCCGATGGATCTTTCTCTGGATCTGCTGTATAAACACCATCTACCCTAGTACCCTTTAGAAGCGCTTCTGCCTCAATTTCGCAAGCTCTAAGTGCCGATGCAGAGTCTGTTGTAAAGAAAGGATTACCAGTTCCACCAGCAATTATCGCGACACCTCCATTCTCCATTAGTTCAACTGCCTTCTCTTTTGCATAGTAACGAGCCATGGGTTCCATTGGTGTAGATGTAAAAACATCCGCCTCAACACCCTCTGATTTAATACACATAGAGAGTCCAATGCTATTAATTACAGTAGCCAACATTCCCATCTGATCTCCTTTTACTCTACTGAAACCTTTTCCTACTCCCGATACCCCTCTAAATATATTTCCACCACCAATTACAATTCCCACCTGCACGCCAGATTTTGCCACCTCTGCAATCTCCTTTGCATAGCGATTCATAACCGGAACATCTAATCCTACCCCTTTATCTCCGCCTAAACTCTCACCACTTAATTTTAGTAGTACTCTTTTATACTTCATTTTTATATTTTTTTAGCTTTAAAAATCAAACAAAAGTAGCCAAATATTATGATAATTGCAACTAACAATATATCTTTGTGCCCCAAACGATGGAATTCATTTTGAAACAAAATAAAATTTAATTATAACGATATGGCAAATATCTTTTCATCATCAATTGGGAAAAAACTTATCATGAGTATAAGTGGTCTATTCCTTATCCTTTTTCTATTTATTCACGCTTTAATTAACGGATTATCTTTAATTAGCGACGAGGCTTTTAACGCAGGTTGTGAATTCATGGCACTTCCTTTTGTAACAATTATGGTTCCTGTACTTGCTGCAGGTTTTGTTATCCACATTGTCTATGCATTTGTGTTAAATATGATTAACTATAAAGCTAGAGGTAAACAAAGATATGCTGTTGCAAACAGAGCTAAAACTGATGATTGGGCTTCGGCTAATATGTTAGTTCTAGGTATTATCGTTTTAGGAGTTCTTGGTTTCCATCTTTCTCATTTCTGGGCTAAGATGCAACTTCCTGAGATTTTAGGTCAGCACGCAGAAGTTGGTTCAGATCTTCTTTACCAAACTTTCACACCACTTTGGGTAGTAATCGTTTACATTCTTTGGTTTGTAGCTCTATGGTTTCACGTAAACCACGGATTTTGGAGTGCTTTCCACACATTAGGATTAAACAACAATGTATGGTATTGCCGCCTAAAAACAGCAGGAATTATTATCTCAACAATCCTTTGTTTAGTATTTGTTGCTGTAGCTGTTAAGGCTCATTTAGTTGCTAACGGATGTTGCGGAGCAATATAAGAATATATTAATATGGCTCTGCTATGAGTTATATTAATCATTGAAAAACCTCCACTATTGCACATAACTCAATAGTGGAGGTTTTTCGTTTAAATTTTCTAAAGAAATATCTCCTTAAAGATTATTAATCTCATCAATAGATAAACCCGTACAATTAGCAATAATTTCTATAGCAACTCCATTTTGTTTAAGGGACAATGCTACTTCTATTCTTCCCTTTTCAATTCCTTTCTCTACCCCCTTTTCCATCCCAACACGTTCCCCTTCGCTCCTAGCAAAGTCTATCTGATTTATTATATCATTCTCCGTGCGCATAACTTTTATATAATTTAATTGTTCCTCTCTGCTCAATGCGGCCATCTCTGCAGTCTATATCAAAATTTGAAATCGAAATAGTCTCTGTTATTATTGAATCAACTCAATTGTATAACCATACTCAAAACCTATCTCCTTCTCCTCCTCTTTCTATTTCCGAGTAGAAACCCTAGTAGTAGCGCAGATATGGCCAAAAGAGATAACGTGATTATCATATTATCTTTAATCTCAGCAACGGCATCAAAAGAGCTATTTTCACCCATATCAAAAGGGTTATTTTCATCTATATAAACACCTTTATCTATCAATTCTAAAGTTTTATTTAGTATGACGTCACCATTTTCTGATAAGAGCTCAGAATGCGTAATAGGAATTTCATAATCTGGAACAACCCCTCTACCAAAAGGAACTCTCTCATTTACAACAGTATCAAACCACTCTTCAACTAATGGCAATCGAATAGTAAGTGTTGAGTTTGGAAGTCTTAGATCTGCAAACTTTACTGCAGTAATATAGTGATAGGCCGATTGGGTTTCACGCCCAACAACCATACCTCTATGGCTACGAACTACCATTGCTGGAAATACTGTAGCTGCTGAGCCAGAGTTCTCGTTTGTTAACACATAAAGTCTCCCTCTATAATTTATTAATGAATCTGGCTCCATTACATTTTTAGAAAAATTACCAAAGTAGCCCTCTTCTCCATCCTTTAAAGCAAATCCGTGGAATAGAGTATCCTCCCCAGCATAATTCATAGTGTAATCTAAATAGTCAAAATTTGCCACTTTATTCACTCTACTATAGCTTGAAACCTCAACAGTATCCATTGTAAAATATGAGAATATTCTCTCTAATTTATCAACAGCTCCACCTGGATTATTTCTAACATCAACTATAAAATTAGGAATTCGCGCTTTTGAGACACTATCTACAAACAAACCAATCTCATCTACTGCAGCATCACTTAAACTAAATGTAGAGATACCTAAATAGGCAGTAGAGCTATTTATCATCTTTGTATCAAAGCCTCTATCACTCTTATTTGTTAAGATATATTTGTGAAGTTTATATGTCTCCTTTAACCCATCAGTTACTTGAGGAATATCTACAGAAGACCCATCAGCAAACTTAAATGACATATCAAAAACAAGATTATCATCTTTATCAAACTTTGCGAGAGCACCAAAAGCGTTATAAGCCAATCTATAATCTACCATTGAGCGTACATCTGCATCATAAGAGTTAATTCCACTCATTGCTAACACCATAGCAGAATCGGCACTTACTCCATTAACTTCAACTATCTCTTTACCAACATTTTCTCCATACTCCTCACTGGTCAAATATAATTTTAACACTCCATCTTCCCACCCTATAAATACACCTGGTTGTGCATCTGGAATACCATTTTTAACCCAACTGTACGGGTAAACAGAGATATGACTGTCGTGAATTTTATTATTAAATATATGAGTTACAAATCTTCTAAATTGATATGTGCTAATTTTATTGGTTTTAATAGCATCTATTTTTGCAAGCATATCTACTTTTAGTTGAGCATACTCCTCTTGTGTCACTATTTTATATAGACTAGGCAACAACTCTTCTGTTGCTCCAAAAAGAATATCTAAATCTTTATGAGCCTGCTCTTTAGTTATAGAGTCAAGCACAACACTCTCTTTTGGGGGAATAAATGATGTTCTTAACCCAAATGGGCTCATAGGATCAGATGGTTTTTTATTTTTTAGAATGAAGAGACCTATAGACGGTTCTGCTATCTTATGGTAAGAGTAGCCAACTGTTCCCAAAGGCTCCCCTGCCTTAATCTTTTCTCCTGTTTTAAATTTTAGATCACCCTCTAAACCTGTTATATGAATCACCTCTCCACTCTTAGTTAAAATAGAGATAGTACCACAAATATATATTGTATTAAATCTAGATGATGCGTTTTTGCGTCTACTCTTCAAAGCTTCATTAAACGAGAGGCCTCTCCCTACGTCTGTCATTGAAGTGTAATCTAATCTCGTTTTATATTCAACAAATAAGTCTTGTATCTCTCCATCAACTGGAGAAACCACCTCTGTACCATAAGGAGCTGCAATATAGAGTCCATCAAAATTAAGCTCTGTATCTACATAAGATTGAGGTGTATAGAGCAAATCAGAACCAGTCTTAGCTCCAGAGATAGGCCACACATAATTAGCCCCTTGCCCAAACATTAGTGAGCTTATAAGAAGAAGTAAAATAGTAAATTTTGTTCTCATAGTGTATATCTTTAATGAATATAGTAAACAATTCTCTATTCCCAGAGTTTACGAGCCGCGCCGTTCTCTTTATATGCCATAAAAATTTGCTTCATTTTAGAGCCAAATAGCTTACTTTTTAGCAGTTTTATATTCACTGGCATTGGCTCTTGAGTATATGGCTCCCCCCTACGTAAAATTGCCTTTGTAAATGTTGATGAGGTAATTCCCCATTTTGCCAAAAATTGTCTTGAGCCCTTATTTTTAACAACACGTCCTGTACTACGTGCCTCAAAATGGTACGCCCTACTAGCAGAGATTCCCTTAAAAATTCTCACCCCTGCCATATAAAGTTTTGCAGAAAAATCGGGATCAGAATAGAGACCAGGCGAATATTCAATACTATACCCTCCAACAAGATCCCAAACATCGCGATGTACAATATTAACTGGCCAAGTAGAGCCTGCCCAATCAAAATGTTTTAATTCTCGATACTCTTTTAGAAGCCTCTCTTTTTCAAACGCCTCAACACTCTCTCCATAGTTTGCTGGAGCAATAACCGATGGGCAAAAGAAGGGACGAGGCTGTATTAGTGTTGATGAGAGAAAGAACATTTTATGCCCAATTCTATTAACTTCACGAGCCAATTCAACATCCCAATCGGGGAGTAAATACATATCATCATTGGCAAAAACTACATAATCTGTCTCTACCAATGGTCTAAGGCCATTTAAAGGCCAACACACCCCCGTGTTTGAACGAGAGTGTGTAAATTTTATATCACCTTGCTGCTGCACCCACTCAAGAGTTCCATCGCTCCCATCATTAACGTGTACCAAAATTTGGTGGTCAAATGCGGAGTGCTCTCGAATGCTCTCTACACAAAGTTGTAGATATTTTAAATTATTCCACGTAGGAATAAGTATTGAAAATCGCATAAAATTGTTTTAAAAGTTGTAGGCGGCGTAAGTAGTCTATTCTGCACCAAATGTCTTCATAAATTGAACTCTCTCATATTTTTGAGGAGATTCAATATTAGAATAGTTTAGCTTTCCATTAAAATCGGCAATAGTCTCAAAGCCCTTCTCCTGCATAAATTTCTCTAACTCCTCTACCATTTTTGAGATTACATCTGCTCCATTTTTATAAACAGTAGAACACAATTGTACCCCTTTAGCTCCCGATAAAATCATCTTTATTGCATCCTCTGGCTTATGAATACCTGTTGAGGCACATAGATCAAATTGGCGCACTAACGAAGAGACAATTGCTATCCAACGTAGTTCAATCAAACACTCATTCTCATC
Source organism: uncultured Muribaculaceae bacterium (assembly GCA_964368585.1). Taxonomy (GTDB): domain Bacteria; phylum Bacteroidota; class Bacteroidia; order Bacteroidales; family UBA932; genus Egerieousia. The sequence goes on along the minus strand of CAYJAK010000004.1, from coordinate 232,960 downwards.
AGAAAATGGAGTTGCTGAGGTGATTTTAAGTGTTTTAAGATCTATATCGGGACGATAAAATCTATTAAACATAACAGCGCCTTTTGCTCCATATCCTTTCAATTTCTCCACAAATGCTGGTAAAGAGGTAAAGTTCTGCCCTATCTTAACCGATACAGGAATTGCTAACCCTTTTGTTAGTTCACCTACAATCTTTAAGTACTCCTCTTCAATCTCATTTGCAGATTTCTCTTTATCTAATGCAAGTGTGTAAAGATTTACTTCAAGTGCATCAGCACCAGCCTCTTGCATAAGCTTAGCTGTAGATAACCAACTCCCATTTGTATAACAATTTACACTTGCAATTATCGGGATAGAGACCTTAGCTTTAGCCTCCTTTATTAGCTCCATATAATTGGTTAGAGAGTATTGCTTTGTATAGCTGTAGAGATAGTCCATATTCTCTGGATAGAGCGCACTCTGCTCATTCAAGAAAGCCGCCTCGTTATCCATCTGCTCCTCAAATAGAGATTTAAGGATAATCGCAGAGGCTCCTGCCCTCTCATAGGCAACAATATTCTCAATTTTTGCGGTTAATCCGCTACTTCCAATGATAAATGGGTTCTTAAGTTTTAACCCTAGATATTCCGTTTGTAAATTTACCATAACAGTTATTATTAAACTAGTTGAGACAATAGGCTCTTCATGCTAACCTTCTCATTAACACGAGCTTCAAGTTCTGAGATAGGTATTCTAACCTGCTCCATTGTGTCTCTATCTCTTAAAGTTACACAATTATCCTCTAAACTTTGGTGGTCTATAGTTACGCATAAAGGTGTTCCAATAGCATCTTGTCTTCTATATCTCTTTCCAATACTATCTTTCTCGTCATATTGGCAATTATGATCTAACTTTAATTTAGCCATTAGCTCACGAGCCAATTCTGGTAGGCCATCCTTTTTAACAAGTGGAAGAATCGCCACTTTTACTGGAGCTAAAGCTGGGTGGAACTTCATTACAACGCGCTCCTCTCCATTCTCTAATTTCTCCTCTTTATAAGCAGCAGATAGTGTTGCCAAAATTGTTCTATCTAAACCTATAGATGTCTCAATAACATAAGGAACATAACTTTCATTTGTCTCAGGATCAAAATATTGTAGCTTTCTACCAGAGAACTCTTGGTGTCTACCTAAATCAAAGTCTGTTCTAGAGTGAATACCCTCTAACTCTTTGAATCCAAATGGGAAATTAAACTCGATATCTGTAGCAGCATTTGCATAGTGAGCAAGTTTATCGTGATCGTGATAACGATAATTCTCCTCTCCCATTCCTAATGCTTTGTGCCATTTTAAACGTATCTCTTTCCACTTAGCAAACCATTCTAACTCCTCTCCAGGTCTTACAAAGAATTGCATCTCCATCTGCTCAAACTCTCTCATTCTAAAGATAAATTGCCTAGCAACAATCTCATTTCTAAACGCTTTACCTATTTGAGCAATTCCAAAAGGAACCTTCATTCTACCTGTTTTCTGTACATTAAGATAGTTAACAAAAATACCTTGTGCCGTCTCTGGGCGCAGATAAATCACCCCGCTATCATCAGCCACACTACCTAATTGAGTGCTAAACATAAGATTAAACTGTCTTACATCTGTCCAGTTTCTGCTTCCCGATACAGGGCAAGCAATCTCACAATCTATAATAAGTTGCTTTAAAGCAGCTAGGTCACTATCATTAAGTGCTGCAACCATTCTCTCTCTACAAGCATCAATTTTTGTCTGATTTCTAAGAACATTAGGATTTGTAGCCTTAAATTGAGCCACATCAAAGCTCTCTCCAAATTTTTTCTTTCCCTTCTCTACATCCTTATTAATCTTATCCTCCAGTTTAGCAATATACTCCTCTAAAAGTACATCTGCACGATATCTCTTTTTTGAATCTTTGTTATCAATCAATGGATCATTAAATGCACCAACGTGACCAGAAGCCTCCCAGATTTTTGGATGCATAAAGATTGCTGTATCTAAACCTACAATATTCTCATTCAATCGAACCATTGAGTCCCACCAATACTTCTTGATATTATTTTTAAGCTCAGATCCTAGTTGTCCATAATCGTAAACTGCGCTTAATCCATCATAAATTTCACTAGATTGAAATACAAACCCATACTCTTTTGTATGAGCAATCAAATTCTTAAAAAGATCCTCTTGTGTCATATCTAAAATTATTATTTTGTTCTTACTATATTCTGATACAAAGATACATCAAAAAGGTTATATTCTACCCAGAGTGGTAAAAATATAACCTCTAAACCCTACTTCAATAACTTCTGAAGCAATTCTGGCTCATCTGTAGTGATATAATCTACCCCCTCATTTATAAAATATCTCATATCTTCTTCTTTATTTACAGTCCACACATTCACCTCTAAACCAAGCTTTTTAGACTCCTTTATCCAAGTAGGATTGCTTCTATATGCTCTCATTGAGTAATCAATCCCAGCTAACCCCAATTTTGCAATAGATCTTGGAGCAAGATCGCCATTTAGATAGTAAATTTTTGTGTCAGGAAGCAGCTTTTTAAAGGCTAGACAGAAGTTTATCGAGAATGAAATAACATCAGTTCTATCTACTAAATCATATTTTTTTAACAATTTCACAGCCTTCTCTGCCGCCATATCCTCTCTTTTAAGATCAGTTAATGGTTTCATCTCTAAAACTAATCTAATATTAGGATTAGCAACTACAACTTTTAAATACTCCTCAAATGTTGGAATTGTCTCCACCTTATTTGGTAGTTCTAATTTTGTGATCTCCTTAGTTGAAGCCTTCTCAATATCTACACCTTTGTAAATTCTGTCGTGATTAGCAACAAGATTATTATCACCCGTAAACCAAACATCGACCTCTGAAGCAAACACCCCAATAGATGCTGCCTTTTTAAAAGCTGTTAGTGAATTCTGCGCAGATCCCTCTGTTTTCCAATAACCCCTATGGGCTATGACTTTAGTTTGACAATAGAGCGCAGTTGATGCAATTGTAAAAATTGCCAAGATTAGAATTTTTCTCATAAATTCCTGATTGTAAAATGTTTAATAAATTAATTTTATGATGTTTAGTTTATATCCCTCTCTTTATTTCTCTTAGTGGCTTTAAAGCAAACTCCCTCTCATACAACTTTGCATGCGGAACAACTAAGTTTTTTGTATTAACCTTAATCTCGTTCCACCCTTTTTCACCCCATTGCTCAATCAACAAAATATCTATATCTATCACTCTCGATTTATATATTCTCTCCCCTTTCTCATTAAACTCCACCTCCTCTCTCTCTCTACCTAACTCTTTCTCAATCTCTAAACAGATCTCCAGAACCTGTTGCGGCTCATAGTTGGTAACACAACTAAATGCCTGATTCAAGAATTTATCAGAAGAGTCAAATCCCCACGGTTCACTCTCATACACTTGCGATGTATTTGCAACATCTTCAAGTGATTCTGCCACTAAATAATCGGGAAGCAAACGATCAATCAATTCAATCACAGCCTCTTGAATAGTGCCCTCTCTATCTCCTAAATTTGCTCCAAGCAACAGATATACTTTATATTTATTCTCTTCCATTAAGATATTTTTATAACTCATTTACAACATTCCCAACTCTAAAAGAGCCTCTTCACTCATTCTACTCTTATCCCAAGGAGGATCAAAGGTTAACTCAACTGAGGCATCCATCACCCCTGGCGTATCCTTAACCGCCTCATAGACATCTTCAATTAACTGATCAGCCATTGGACAATTTGGAGCCGTTAATGTCATTTTAATGTGTGCCTTTTGATCATCATCAACTTTAACCTCATAAATCAAACCCAAATCATACACATTAACAGGAATCTCTGGGTCATAAACTTGACGCAAAGCCCTAACTATATCACGTTCTACATTCATAACAATTAATTTTTAGCTCCACCCATAGCAACCGCATAGAGTTTTATCTGTTTTAACATTGATACCAATCCATTTGCTCTTGTAGGAGAGAGATTCTCTTGCAAACCTATTTTTGAAATAAAAGTTAGCTCATTATTTAGAATATCCTCTGCACTTTGACCATTATAGACTCTAATCAAAAGCGAAATTATTCCTTTTGTAATAATTGCATCACTATCCGCTGCAAAAAAGAGCTTACCATCACTCATTGAGCAACTTAACCAAACTCTACTCTGACACCCTTTAATTAGATTCTCATCTGTTTTTGCACTCTCTTCTATTGGAGGAACACTTTTACCCAACTCAATTATATACTCATATTTATCAAGCCAATCTGTAAAAATCGCAAACTCTTCTACTATCTCATTTTCAATCTCTTGTATTGTCATTTTTCTATACTTTTTTAGCTCCCGACAACTATTTATTTTAGCATCGCGACAGCTCTTTTTAAACATTTAATAAAATATTCAGCCTCAGCCAATGTATTATATGGGGCAAATGAAATTCTCAACATTGCCGTTACACCAAATCTTCTCATTAAGGGCTCAGCGCACATCATTCCAGATCTAACCGCAATCCCCATCTTATCTAAAATTTGTGCAATATCGCCTGGATTACACCCATCTACCGATATTGAGAATAGTGGAATCTTTTTAGATAGATCTGCCGGTAGACCAAAAAGCTGAACACCTTCAATCTCTTTAAGCTCTTTTACCATATACTCAACAATTCTCTCCTCCTCTTGCTTAATCTCCTCCCCTATCTCACCAATTTTGAGCTCTTTTGCCAAATTTAGAGCAGGTGTTAATGAGCCTGCACCAATAAAGTTTGGGGTTCCAGCCTCAAATTTAAGTGGCAATGGTGCATAAGTTGTCTGCTCAAATGTGACAGTATCAACCATATCACCCCCTCCCATATATGGAGGAATTTTATCGAGAATATCCTGTTTACCATACAAAACCCCTACACCTGTTGCTCCAAAGATTTTATGAGCAGAAAAGACATAAAAATCACAATCTAAAGCCTGAACATCCACATTGCAATGCACAATCCCTTGAGCACCATCTATTAAGGTAGCAACACCCCTCTCCTTTGCTATCTTTATCACACTCTCTATTGGGTTAATAATTCCCAACACATTTGAGATATGTGGAACAGCAATTAATTTCACTTTAGAATCTATCAAGCTCTGTAAAATATCTAAATCCCACTCGCCACTCTCCTTTACTGGCAAAACTCTTAACGCCCCCCCTACCTTACTACAAGCAAGCTGCCAAGGAACAATATTTGAGTGGTGAGAATCCTCAGATACTATAATAACATCATCCTCCTTTACAAAAGCTGAACAGAAACTACTTGCCACTAAATTTATTGCTGCAGTAGTTCCCGATGTAAAAATAATGCTCTCTCTCTGAGGGGAATTAATAAATTCTTTTACCGTATCTCTGGCCCCTTCATATATAACAGTAGCCTCATCTGCAAGTGAATACATAGCTCTATGAACATTAGCATTTACCCCAGTATTCATATCATTCACAAGATCTATTACCGCTTGTGGTTTTTGAGAAGTAGCCGCACTATCTAAATAGACTAAAGGCTTTCCATAAAACTCTCTTTTTAATGTTGGAAAAGTATCTCTTAACTGGGAAATTGTGTTCATATTTGATTTAAAATTTTACGCTGGCTAAATTAGCTATTTTCTTTCTTTTAAGGAAAATTTTTGTATAATTTTGCTCCATCATTTTAATTATAAAGCTATGTACGATTATATAAAAGGTTCCCTTACAGAGATAAACCCCACAGAGGCTGTTGTAGAGAGTTATGGAATAGGGTACAAATTACAGATTTCACTCCAAACCTTTACAGAGATTCAATCTAGTAAAGAGGTTAAACTATTTATTTATCATCACGTTAGAGAGGATATTCAGATTTGGTATGGATTCAGAAGCAAAGAAGAGCGCTCAATCTTTACATCGTTAATAGAGGTGTCGGGAATAGGTCCTAATACAGCTAGAATGATGCTCTCATCTTTAACAACTACCGAGATTAAAACTGCAATTATCAGTGGTGATGTAAACAGAATCAAGAGTATAAAAGGGATAGGGTTAAAAACTGCTCAAAAGGTTATTATTGAACTTAAAGACAAATTTGGAAAGAGCACAGCTGCCTCTGACCTACTTATTGGAGGAGAATCTAATGCTAATCTCGATGAAGCTCTCTCTGCTCTTATTATGCTAGGATTCAACAAAACAGTTGCCGACAAAGTGGTTCGCGCGATAGCAAATGCGAACCCCAATTATACTGTAGAAGAGTTGATAAAATTCTCTCTTAAAAATTTATAAAAAATTGATAAGTGTAGATATTTTTTAGCTATTTTTGCAATACATAAAGTTATTAATCATTATTAAAATAAAAAGAAAATGAACATTCCTGCAAATTTAAAGTATTCAAATGACCACGAGTGGGTAAAAGTTGAGGGTAATATTGCAACAGTAGGTGTAACTGATTATGCTCAGAGCCAATTAGGTGATGTAGTTTTTGTTGATATCCAAACAGAAGGCGAAGAGCTTTCTGAGGGAGAAGTTTTTGGAGCTATTGAGGCTGTAAAAACGGTAGCAGACGCTATTATGCCGGTTTCTGGTAAAGTAATTGAGGTTAACACAGAGCTAGAAGATGCTCCAGAAACTGTAAACTCAGATCCTTATGAGGCTGGATGGATGATCAAAATAGAGATGAGCAATCCTTCAGAAGTTGAAAATCTTCTTAACGCAGAGCAATACCAAGAGATTTGCAAATAGTCTCTAACAAAATAATAGGTTCCACTAATTTTTCTTAATTAAGAACCTAAAACATAAATAGGCTGTCTTAAAATTTATTCGAGACAGTCTATTTTATTTAAGCTTCGCATCAAAATTCCGTTTTGGCACCTCTTAATGAGTATAAACTTAAGCATACAGCACACACGTGATGCTTTGTGCCAAACTGTGCACACTTTTTGTATGCTTGATTTCGTAGAACTAAAAATCAAAATAATGAAACACATCTTACTAATAACTTTATTCGTATTTTCAACTCTATCTGTAACGTTTGCACAAACAAAGAAAGAGACTAAACTATATGAAAAATCAATCGCTAAAGGAGATCTAAAAAGTCTCGACAAATTTTTAGAAAAGTACCCTCAATCAACATACTCCCCTAAGGTGACCCAACTAAGAGACTCTATCATCTACTTTGCAGTTAATTCTAAAGATATTGCTGCATTAGAGGAGTTTCTTATTAACAATCCAAACTCTTACTACGCTACCACTGCTAAAGGAGAGATAAAATTTTTAAACACAACAGTGATAACTCCAGATCAAGCAATTACAATTGCAAAAAGTTTTACAAATAATAATCCCGATAATTTTATCGCATACCCATACAAACTATCTGGCACAGAGTATATTTTAATTGTGCTGCCATCAGGAAATAGCAAGGAGTACACAATCTCAATAATTAAATCTACTAATTCAAATGACCTGCTTAAACCTGAGAATTGGACAACTGATAACTCTTTTAATGAGTCAATTTACACCAATTTTGATAAAGCAACAAGCTTTAGTTTTGATAAAGGCGAGGTGATATCACCTAGTGAGATAACTCTAAAAGATGGACGATATATTAGATTTGGATATATCAATAAAAACAAAAAGGAGATCGAGTATATTTCATCCCTTATTGATATAAACAGCTTGATTGTTTTTAACGCAATGTATGGCGGCAAATTAGAAACAGAGGGAGGAGAGAGCTTTATAGAGGGAACTTGTTACGATTCAGCCCCAACTGGACCATCTGCTGTGGCTGCAAATGTTTTTCTAGTGAATGGCTTTAATGGAAATGAGTTCTTTAAGCCTGTTTCAAAAGAGAAGTTTGTTACAGATTCATCTATTGAGTGGTGGTACAAAAACAATAAAAAAGGGGCTAAAACTCTAAAATTTGGTTCACTTGAGACAGATCATCCACTTGTTACCCTTTATAAAAAGCAGAAAATAGAGAGTGGCGCAGAGTGGGATATTGCAAAATTTGACACAAGAGATAATACACTTCTAGTGGCTCGTAATAAAGCTAGAAATCAATATTACTTAGTTTGGTGTGAACCGCAGGTTAAAAATAAGAAGACTGAGGCGTATATTAGCACAATCTATTTTGAGAGAGGAGCCTCTGTTGCACTATTTTATTACAAAGGAAACCAAACATTTAAAAGACGTATAAATCTAGCATCTAAAGTTGTAAGGTAATTAATCTTTTTACTATCTTAGCGGAACTAGTTTAAAAATTTTAAGAATAATGAAGCATAGTTTCGGCAGTGATAACCACTCAGGGGTTCACCCCCTAATAATGGAGGCGATAGTAAAAGAGAATAATAATTACAAAATTGCATATGGCGAGGACAATTACTCAAAAGAGGTTTTACAAAAACTTGAAAACCTTTTAGGAGGAAATTGTTCCGCTTTTTTTGTTATTAACGGCACTGGTGCCAACGTTATTGCCTTATCGGCATTCTTGAATAGCTATAATTCAATTTTAGCTCCATCTACAGCGCATATCAATGTGGATGAATGCGGAGCTCCAGAAAAATTATCGGGATGCAAAATAGTGCCTTTAAATGCCATTCACGGTAAAGTCACCCCTAACACAGTAAAAGAATCATTAACAGGTTTTGGCTTTCAACACCACTCTCAACCAAAGATATTATCAATTTCACAACCTACAGAACTAGGAACAGTATATACTCCACAAGAAATTAAGGAATTAGCTGATTTAATGCACTCTCACAACGGATATTTACATATTGATGGCTCTAGAATTTCAAATGCTGCTGCCTTTCTAAATATTCCGATAAAGGAATTCACAGCAGACTGCGGAGTAGATGTTCTATCTTTTGGAGGAACAAAGAATGGGATGATGATGGGCGAGGCTGTTGTAGTTTTTAATAATAAAACCAACGGAGAAGAGTTAATCCCATATATCAGAAAACAGGCTACACAACTGCTCTCTAAAAGTAGATTCATTGCGGCTCAATTTGATTGCTTCTTAGAGGATAATCTATATTTGAAACTAGCTAATCAATCGAACGGAATGGCACAATATCTTGCAGATCAACTGAAAGACATCTCTCAAATAAAACTTACGCAACCCGTAGAGAGTAATGCCGTATTTGCTATTATTCCTAGAGATTTAACAGATAAACTACTAGAGAATCACTACTTTTATGTTTGGAACGAGGAGGTTAATGAGGTTAGATGGGTTTGCTCCTACTCAACAACAAAAGAGGATATTGATGCGTTTGTAAGTGATATAAAACGTTTTCTTTAAGAATAATAATTGCCACTTTAAATAGGTTGCAAAAAAAATAAACATTAAACTAAAACTTAAATTATGGAACCTAAGCGCATTTTTGATATTTTGGATATACTATGTAAGAACTATCCTAAAGATGATATTTTTAGTAAAAAGGTAAATGGAAAATGGGAAGGTGTAAGCACGCAAGAGTATAAAGAAAAATCTCATACTTTAGCATCAGCTCTTATCGAAACAGGGCTTAAACCTCAAGATAAAATCATTGCCGTTACTAATAATTGTCCAGAATGGAATATGCTGGATATGGGGTGCTGTTTAGCGAACCTTATATTTGTACCAATTTACTCAACTTTGAGTACAGATGAATTTAAGTTTATATTTAATCATAGTGATGCAAATGTTATATGCGTTGGAAACTCTTCAATACTAAATAAGATTGAGGATGCTTACTTAAGTCTAGAAACAAAGCCAAAACTTGTTATTATTCACGATAATTTAACTCCTGAGCAGAAGGAGAAATTTAAAGATCTCATATCTTTTGAAGAGTTATTGCAAACAGGCATAAGTAGTTATAACAGAAATGTGAAGACAATAGATAAAAACAAAGAGCTAATACACGAAAGTGAGGTGTGTACAATAATATACACTTCGGGAACAACAGGTACTCCTAAAGGGGTGATGCTCACTCATAAGAATCTATTATTCAACGCAATAGGACACGCAAGAAAGCAGATAAAAGATCATACTTGCAGAATGCTTAGCTTCTTACCTCTATGTCATATCTACGAAAGGAGTATGAATTATGATTATCAATATTTAGGAATAAGCACATACTACGCTGAGAGTTTATCAACTATTGCAGCTGATTTAAATTCGTGTAAGGCCGACGGTTTTTGCGCAGTTCCTAGGGTACTAGAACAGATGTTCTCTAGGTTAGAAAGTGCAGGAAAAGAGTTATCGGGAGTAAAGAGATTAATATATAGTTGGGCCTTTAATTTTGGTAGAAATTACGATAATCAGAATAAAAATTCTTTTTATAAATTCAAAAGAGACATTGCTGATAAATTAATTTATTCTAAATGGAGAGCAAAATTGGGAGGGAAAGAGATGTTAGTTGTTTCTGGAGGTTCAGCTATTAGAGCAGAGATCATAAAGCTTTTTAACGCAGCTAAACTATATATCTTTGAGGGATACGGAATGACTGAAGCCTCCCCTGTTATTGCAGTAAATGATCCAGCTGGTGGAATAAATGTTATTGGCACTGTTGGAAAACCTATGGATGGAACAGAGCTAATGATTGCTGATGATGGAGAGATTTTAACTCGTGGCCCACACATTATGAAAGGCTACTATAAAGATCCAGAACATACCAATGAGATTATTGACAAAGATGGATGGCTACACACGGGGGATATTGGAGTTATGGTTGATGGAAAATATCTAAAAATAACAGACAGAAAGAAGGAGATTTTTAAGCTATCTCTTGGAAAATACATATCTCCACAAGTTATCGAGAATAAACTTAAAGAGACTCTTTATATTGAAAACTGCATAGTTGTTGGCGCAAATCAAAAGTTTGCCACAGCATTAATTATTCCTAATTTTGAAAAAATGAAAATATGGGCAACCAAAAACAAATTGAATATAACATCCAATGATGAGCTTATTCAAAACAAGATGGTGATAAATAAAATCAATAAAGAGATAAATGAGATAAATAAGACTCTAGCTGCTTTTGAACAAATTAAAAGAGAAGTTTTAATAAATGATGAATGGAGTGTAGCCAATGGAATGCTCTCTCAAACTCTCAAATTAAAAAGAAACAATATAACAAAGAAATATAAAGAGGTAATCGACAATATATACAATTAATCTGAGATATGAGTGGAATAAGTTATAAGGCTACAGAGAAAGATATAAAACAACTAATTGCATTATGGAAAGAGTGCTTCACTACAGACACAAATTATCTAACAAATGTTTTCACTAAGCTTTTTCCTAATTGTGATATTTATGTTTATAGCATTAACGGAGAGATACTCTCTAGTTTATTTTTGATTAATATTAAACATATATATATTGGCAAAGATGGCAATAACATTATTCGCGATGGTAAATATCTATATGGAGTGTGTACTAAATCTACTGCAAGAGGAAAAGGATACTCCAGACAATTATTAGAGGAAGCCATACAGTTCTCAGTTGATTCAAACGAAATAGATTTTTTAATCACAAGACCAGCCACCCCTAGCCTAGTTGAGTTCTATAGAGCTCAAAAATTCATCTCACATGTTCCACGTGGAACCATTGCTATACCATATCATTTACAGGGGTTTATAGACGAAAGAGTCTTTGCTGAACAACTATATAATCTTATCAAAGATTTATATAAAAACAGATTTGAATGGAATACAGATATGCTGGAGTACATGTTTACATTAGGAGAATTTCATCAATTTTTCTCAGATCAAACCCAAGAAGATAAAGAGAAATCAAATGAGATTTTTGCATTAGTAAGGGAACTAAAAGATAATATTTTAGATGAAAACATATACTTAAATTCTTTCTTTAATTTTCCAATGGAATAAATTTAATATAAAAGATAAGATAGTAAATCTACTATTACATTTATTCTTGAGCGCACAGCTATAATATCTAGAAGTATTAAAAACAGAAAAATCAAGCATTAGTGCAATTATCAAAAAGTAGCAATTTTCTTGATTTAACTTTAAACTATCCTTCAATAACAAAATTACACCTTATACTTAAAAAGTAAATAGTTAAACCAAAATGCGAATCTAAAGAGAGCGGAGTTTATTCGTTAAATAAGAGACAATTCTAGTGAGTATATTAGAAAGAAAATAACACCCCTCTCCCACCTATGCGTTTCAAGAAAAAGTACTTATTTTTAATATTTTTCATGAAACCATTCGCAATAGATGAGCAAAAAAACTAATTAAATTAGAGAATATATCTCACTAATAAAAGGGTTATATAGGAGGCAAAAGGTTTAACCATTTATTTACAAACGCATCTATCTTCCAAAAAAGACAAGAAGAACAGATATATCTGCAGGTGATACACCAGGGATTCTAGATGCTTGCGCTATAGTTTTAGGCTGATGCTTAATCAACTTTTGCCTACTTTCTATGGAAAGAGAAGTTACATTAGAAAAATCGAAACCTTCTGGTATAGGTAGATTTTCAAGTTTTAGAATTTTATCTGCCAATCTTCTCTCTCTCTCAATATAACCTTTATACTTTATAGCTATTTCAACACTTTCAAGTACTTCATTCTTCAGGGAAATTGTCTCAACAGATCTCTCTTCAGACGATCCAACAAGAGATAATCCCTGTGTATATGGCAAATTGTACTCTATCATTTGCGCTTCTCCATCCGTCAAGATAGCACAGCTATCGAGATTATTTAATTCATCATTCACAAATGTTCCACGTGGAACATCGTCTAAATACTGATTTATTTTAACTTGCGGACGAGAAATTATATCCGATATCTTTCTCTTTTGATTAATAACAGAGGTACCAATCGCCTCCAAATATGTATTTACATTTGATGGCTCAACAGAGGTTTCATCGCAATAGTTTTGAATATTATTTACTGCCCCATATTTACTCATCATTATTCTATATCTATCTTCTGTTGCCAGACCAATATCATAGCCCATTTTTGTCAATCTTGCATCAGCATTATCTTGCCTTAACAAGATTCTATACTCAGCCCTAGAAGTAAACATCCTATATGGTTCATCAACACCCTTAGTCACTAAATCATCAATTAAAACTCCTATATAGGCTTGATCTCTCTTTAAAATAAGAGGCTCCATCCCCTGTTGAGCTAAAGATGCATTAATACCAGCCATAAGCCCTTGCGCAGCTGCCTCCTCGTATCCAGTTGTCCCATTTACTTGTCCAGCAAAATATAAACCACTAATGTATTTTGTTTCTAGCGTATGCTGAAGCTGCGTTGGATCAAAATAATCATACTCGACAGCATATGCTGGTTTAAATATCTGAACATTTTCCAATCCTTTAATATTACGTAATGCTGAAATTTGAGTTGCAAGCGGCAAAGAAGAGGAGAATCCTTGTAAATAGTACTCATTTGTACTCCACCCTTCAGGTTCTAAATATAATTGATGAGAGCTTTTACCCGCAAATGTTCTTAGCTTATCTTCAATACTAGGACAATACCTAGGACCTATCCCATGGATTTTTCCAGAAAATAGAGGAGAGTCTTTAAAGCCATCTCTTAAAACATCGTGAACAGTCTCGTTAGTATGCACCATATAACAACACATCTGTTTAACCCTATTTTGTATAGGAGATGGAATATTCATATAGGAGAATCTAGATGGATCAGTATCTCCATATTGAATCTCCAACTTTGATAAATCAATAGAGCGAACATCAATTCGTGGAGGAGTACCAGTTTTCATTCTACCAACAACAACTCCATGTTCTGCTAATTTTTCAGTTACGCCAAAAGAAGACAACTCCCCTACTCTACCTCCAGTTGTACTCTCTTTTCCTATGAATAATGAGCCGTTTAGAAACGTCCCTGCGGTTACAATTACCCGTGAACATTTAAATATTGCACCTAAAATCGTCGAAACTCCAGTAACTTTCTCATTTTCAATAAATATCTCATTTACCACATCTTGCCAAATAGAGAGATTTTTAGTATTTTCTACAATATATCTCCAATTATATGAAAAATAGACGCGATCACACTGAGCACGCGGACTCCACATAGCAGGTCCCTTAGATCTGTTCAACATTCTAAATTGCAAAGTACTGGCATCAGTTACCAAACCAGAACATCCACCCAATGCATCAACCTCTCTCACAATTTGCCCTTTTGCAATTCCACCCATTGATGGATTACACGACATCTGTGCAATTTTATTCATATCCATCGTTATCAGCAAAACAGAAGATCCCATTTTTGCCGCAGCCACTGCAGCCTCACATCCAGCATGCCCTGCGCCTATTACAATAATGTCAAAAGAGTTATTCATTTATCGAGATAATAAAATGTTAATCAAAATATTTAGAAAAAATTTGCGCAAAAATACACAATATTAGTATTTATAACAAGTTCTAAAAGACTAGCTTAGACAATGCAAGATTTTCTGCATTTGTCATTTTTTCTGAATCTTTTGGTGTAATATCATCGTAGCCAATTAAATGTAAAACACCGTGCACAATCACTCTATATAGCTCATTTTCAAAGATTTGATCGTAGGACTGAGCGTTGATTTTAACCGTATCTATACTTATATATAATTCTCCCGATACAATTTTACCTTCACAAAAATTAAATGTAATAATATCTGTAAAATAGTCGTGATTTAGATATTGCCTATTTATATCCAAGAGATAAGGATCAGAACAGAATATTACATTAATATCACCACACTTTAAATTATGCTCAGAAATAATGGATTTAAGCCAATTTTTTAAAATTCTCTTATTTTTTAATACGAACCCAACCTCTTGTGTATAAAAATTTATCATAATAACTATTTAGTATATATTATAAGTAAAAAATAACAATTTGACATATTTTATAATTAATATATTTTATTATTTTTGTGGTGCAATTATTGCAAAGCTACGACTAAATATTTAATACAAAACAAACTTTTAATAAAAATAAAATAATATGGCAAAAGTAAGTGTTATTGGCGCAGGAAATGTAGGCGCAACTTGTGCAAACGCAATGTTACACATGGAATTCTGTTCAGAGATCATTCTATTAGATATCAAAGAGGGATTCGCTGAGGGTAAAGCTCTTGATATGATGCAAACAGCAAACCTTTATCAGTTCAAAACTAAAGTTACAGGAGTAACTAATGACTATGCAGCTACAGCTAATTCAGATGTTGTTGTTGTTACTTCAGGTATGCCTAGAAAACCTGGTATGACACGTGAGGAGTTAATTGGAGTTAATGCTGATATTGTTAATACAGTAACAAAAAGTGTACTTGAGCACTCTCCTGAGGCTATTGTTATTATAATCTCTAACCCTATGGACCCAATGACTTATCTTACATTAAAGAAGACTGGTCTTCCTAAAAACAAGGTTGTAGGAATGGGTGGAATCTTAGATAGCAGCAGATTCCAGTGTTATTTAAGCAAAGCTCTTAACGCATCTGCAAGCGACGTAGAAGGAATGGTTATTGGTGGTCACGGAGATACTACAATGATTCCTCTAACTAGATTTGCTAACTACAGAGGTATTCCTGTTGAGAACCTTCTTTCAAAAGAGGAATGTGAGAAAGTTGCAGCTGACACTATGGTAGGTGGAGCAACTCTTACAAAACTTCTTGGAACATCAGCTTGGTATGCACCTGGAGCAGCTGGTGCAGTTCTTGTTAAATCAATCATCCTAGATGAGAAAAGAATGTTCCCTTGTTGCGTTGCATTAGATGGCGAATATGGACAAAATGATATCTGTATTGGAGTTCCTGTAATTATAGGAAAAAATGGCTGCGAAAAAATCGTAGAACTAGAACTTAATGATCAAGAGAAAGAGTTATTCCAAAAGAGCGCAGACGCTACAAGAAAGACTAACGATCTTCTTTATGAAATGAATATTCTATAATAACTAGATATTTCATTCTTTAAAATAGCAAAAAGCCTGTTTAAGAGAGCTTTACACATATATATATTATAAATTTATAGATAGATACTCAAATGTGTAAGATTCAACTCGAATAAACAGGCTTATTATATATATAAACTTGACATACCAATAGGCATAATTATTGAATTTGTAAAAATAATGATGAATTTAACAACAATTGAATTGCTGGTTTTCAATATGTTATAAAATAGTCTAATCAATTTTAAACAAGATTTTGCATTTTAAACAAATATTTTACTATTTTTACGCTCGCTTAGATACTACAGATATTAAAAAGTTATGGAAATAAAAAAATCACCCAAAGCAAATCTTGAGAGCAAGAAGTTATTGTTCAGAGAGATAGGTTTAATTGTTACGTTAGCTATCGTATATTTCGCTTTCGAATGGAGTACAACTGAAAAAGCAGAAACTTTTGCTGATGCTCAAACTACTGTAATTGAAGAAGAGGAGATGGTACCTATTACACAAGAGACCCCTCCCCCTCCACCAGAGCCACCAAAAGAGCCTCAACTTTCAGATATTATTGACATTGTAGATAACGAGGTAACAATTGAAGAAGATTTTGACTGGTCAACAGAAGATGACGAAAATGTTGGAGTTGAAATTAAGGAGTACGTTCCAGAAGAGGTAGTTGAAGAGGTTATTGAAGAGGAGATTATCCCTTTAGCTGTAATTGAAGAGCAACCTGAATTCCAAGGAAAGAAAAGAGGTCAAACATTCCAAGATTGGGTTTACTCAGAACTAGTTTACCCAGAAATTGCAAAAGAGAATGGTATTTCTGGTAGAGTAACTCTTACATTCATTATCAACAAAGATGGATCAGTGTCTGATGTTAGAATTTTAAGAGGTGTAGATTCATCTCTAGACAAAGAGGCTATTAGAGTTGTATCAAGCTCTCCAAAATGGAAACCTGGAAAACAAAGAGGTAAGCCTGTAAAAGTTAGATATGACTTTCCTATTATCTTCCAATTAAGATAATAACTAAGGTTAAATTATAACAGAAAATTAATAGTGTTCGGTATTATTTGCCGAACACTTTTTTTATATTCTTTTAAAACACTATTTTTGCTAAAAATATATTTATTATGGAAGCTACTGAAAGAGCAGTATTTGTAAGTGTAATTACCTCTTCTAATACAGAAGAGCAAGTTGTTGAGTATCTAGATGAACTTCAATTCTTGTCGGAAACAGCAGGAGTTAAAGGCGATAAACGTTTTACTCAGAAACTAGATAGACCACACTCAAAAACCTATATCGGGAGCGGAAAAATGGAGGAAATAAAAACCTACATTATAGAGAATGATATACGCCTTGTAATCTTTGACGACGAACTAACTCCTTCACAACTAAGAAATGTTGAGAGGGAACTAGAGTGTAAGATTCTTGATAGAACTAATCTAATCCTTGATATTTTTGCTCAAAGAGCTAAAACTGCATATGCTAAAACCCAAGTAGAACTAGCTCAATATCAATATCTTTTACCACGTCTTACAAGAATGTGGACACACTTAGAGAGACAGCGAGGGGGCATTGGAATGAGAGGCCCTGGTGAGACTCAGATAGAAACAGACAGACGTATTATTCTCGATAAAATAAGTAGGCTAAAAGATCAACTTAAAAAGATTGATAAACAAATGGCCTCACAGCGCGGAAATAGAGGAAATATGGTAAGAATTTCGCTTGTTGGGTACACCAACGTAGGAAAGAGCACTATAATGAATTTATTGGCAAAAAGTGAAGTTTTTGCAGAGAATAAACTATTTGCAACTTTAGATACTACGGTAAGAAAAGTTGTTATTGAAAATGTTCCTTTCTTATTAAGTGACACCGTTGGTTTTATACGTAAATTACCACACCAACTTGTTGAATCATTCAAAAGTACATTAGACGAAGTTAGAGAGTCTGACATATTAATGCACGTAGTAGATATTTCTCACCCAAATTTTGAAGAGCAAATCAAGATTGTAAAAGAGACATTAAGAGAGATTGGTGCAGGTGACAAACCTACATTTATGGTATTTAATAAAATTGACGCCTACAAGCACATTGAGCAAGATGAATTTGATTTAGAAGAGAAGAAAAAAGAGAACTTCACCCTAGAAGAGTTGAAGAATTCTTGGATGTATAAAGAGAATTCACCAGCTATATTTATCTCTGCTAGAGAGAAACTTAGTATAGATAAACTTAGGAACGATCTCTACAAAATGGTAGCAGAGATTCACGCCGGAAGATATCCATTTGATAATTTCTTATGGTAAAAACTAACCGATAAAATTTTCAATAATTTCAAGTGTTTTTTCTGGATTCTCTACAAATGAGTTATGACCCGTATTTGGAATAGTAAAAGTTATTGCATTAGGCAAATCTTGCTCTATTTGAGCGCGTTTTTCTTCTGTAACAAACTTATCCTTATCTCCGAATATTATAAGCAATTTTGAGAGGGATTTTAGGGTGTTAACGCTATTCTCTCTACTCATTAAACCTTTTATACACGCAACAATCCCTTGCGGGTCGTGCGTATCAGCAATTTCAATTGTCTCTATAATTTTATCGTCAAGTCTCCTTAAATTTTCTTGAGCATACATTGTGGGAACACTAATGGATACTATTGTAGATAACTTTGCACTATTAACTAACTCTATCTCTCTCTCCCTATCTTTTATCTTTTCTGGAGCATCCTCATATGGGATAGAGTTAAGCATAACCAATCCTGAAAATTTATCGGGATATAAACGAATACAAGCCTGTGCTACATAACCACCCATTGAGTGGCCAATTATGTATATCTCTTGATTTTCAATTTTACAAACATTCAAAACTTCGCTAACTACTGTAGCACAAAAATCCATTGTATTTACATCTTTATGCGAACCTGTTAAACCGTGACCTGGCAAATCAATAGCAATTACTCTATATTTGGTCTTTAGAAGCTCTATAAACTCAGTATATATGTATAAAGTCTCTAAATAACCGTGTAATAAAACAATTACTTTATCTCCTGACTTTGTATCTAGTATATGTACGGGAATTCCGTTAGAAATAGCAAAAAACTCCATATGAAAAATTTTTCCAAATTTACATAATCTTTATTATTATCAAACTATTTAAAATAAAAAATGGGCCGATTTGTAATAAAAATTACATCATCAGCCCATATATTGCCTTGAATTAAAATCTATTAATAGAATTTATATCTTTGATCAACAACTTCCGCCTTATCCATCATCTGATCAGGAATTAAACTAACCATTTGAGAGAACATTTGAAACTCTCTCTTCTTAGCATCATCTTCTGTATAAAAAGCTCCAGAACTTTTCTCTTTAATAGTGAAATAATATACTCCTATATCACCAACTACTGGACCAACTAAAACCGATGGTTGAGCCGCAGCTACAGCGCCAATAAATTTAGGATCTGTTTGCTGAGAAGCTAATGATGAGAAAGTAATTCCATTTTGTGAACTAACCGTTAAACCTAATTTTTCAGCTACATCATTAATATTTGAAGCCCCTCCTACTTTAGAGCTTAATTCTTGAGCTAACTTTTCCCCACTCTTATCAAAGTAGATTAAGCTTTTTATCTGCTCAGAGATATCACTCAAAGGAATCTCACCCTCTTCGTGCTTAGCTGTTAAGCCAACTACAAAGAAATATTTATTATCAACTGTTATAATAGGAGAAACACTACCTACCTCATTTTCGGTAGCCCATCTCGATATTTCACGTGTATTCTGATAACTTGATAAAGTACGAGCATTTGGTAACATTTTGTATGAAGGATAAATTGGCACATTCAACTCACGAGCAGCATCATTAAACTTATTGATATCCCCACCTGCTTTTGTTACAAGATCATTAGCCTTAGCATAAAAATTTGAGTATGTTTGCTCACTAGCTACCGCCTCTTTAACAAGAATAGCTAATTGTCTCTTCTCTATTTGCTTTGTAACATCTTTAATCTTAACTAGGTGTGTTCCATATTGAGTTTCTAACTTTAGTAAATCTCCTTTCTTTGCAAAAAGAGCTGATTCAAAACCTGGAATAGACGCTTGCTGCGTAATCCATCCTAAATCACCAACTTCCTCTACATTAGTATTTTTATCCGCAGAGTATTGTGTTGCAATTTCAGTAAAATCACCACCTTTTTCAAGTACATTCATCAAGGAATCCGCTTTACTCATTAATTCACCTTGTAAAAGAATATGCTTAACAAAAACAGAGTCTGGTAATCTCTTAACATCTAATACTTTTGCAGCTGTAAAAATATACTCATCATTAAATGGAGGTAATAAATCACCTACTTTTGCATCTTTCGCAAAATCAGCTAATACTGGTGAGAAACTCTCTAACTCCTCTATTTTAAAGTAATATGGATTGAATTGAACATCTGAGTTTCTTGCAAGAAATGTTTTTTGATTCTCAGCAGAAGTAAACTCTCCATATACATTGTTAATTTGATTCTCTGCATAGTTAATATCATCAGATGATGGAACTACTTCAAAAACTGCATATTCGATATCTCTACTCTCTTTTTGCTTAAAGTTATGTTTATGTTTTTGATAATAATCAGCAATTTCTTGTTGAGATACATTTATAGAACTATCAATTGAGAAACCTACTGGGCTTAATACAAAATCAACATCATACATTGTATTATTCTCTGTTATAGCATCTCTTAATTCAATAGGATTAAGAATATGACTTTTCTCTAATAACAATAAATACTTAGCAAACATTTGATCGTTATAAATATTAGACTCTAGATAGTTCCAATACGATGTAAAATCGCCATTACCATCATTCATAAGCATAAAATTTATAAACTGAGATAAACTCTCTTTGCTAAATTGTCCTGTATTTGGATCTCTAAAAGTTGCCTCACCCATTAAAACTGGAGAAATATTTTCTCCTTGTGTTAAATCATACATTTCATCACTTCCAACTGTGATACCTGATTTTATAATTGTTGGAACTATAACTTCATTTGTTATTTCACTTTGCCAAGCAATTTGATTAATAACCTCACGCGACTCCTCTGTGTTTATATCTCTGCTAGATGTTAATTGGAATACTTTTGTATATTCATCAACTTTCTTCTGAAACTCTTGGTATGGAATACCTTTTCCATTTATCTCTCCTACATCATATTTTGAAGAGAACATTGATAATGTTTGTTGAAGTGTATCAGGGTTAATAATAAAGGATAATAAAGCAATAGCTATAAGGGCTGTAATAAAAGCGCCCATTTTAACGCGAATCTTCTCTAGTGCTGCCATTTTTATAATATTTAATAATTTTTTTTCATTGCAAGTTGCGAAGATAGTAATTTTAAGGTAAATATGCTATAATAATTTTTGATTATATAGGATAAGGTTTTGAGGAAGATTATCAAAATCTACCCTTCTCAGATTTTAATATTGGCCCTATAAAGTTAACAGTATCAATATATCCAATCTTAGTGGAATCAGTTATAATTCCGTAACTATCAAATGGTCTTAAAATGATTGCGTTGCGAGCCATTTCATCACTCTCCATACCAAAACCCTGCATAAATCCATTTGGAGAGTGTAGTTTTACAAAATCGTGAGTAAAAATTCTCCCATTTTGTCTATCCCAATAGATTGTATCAGTCTCAATTCTCTCCCCTTTAACAAAGTTCTTTATAACAACATTACCATAAGCCTCCCATTTCTCTTTTTCTTTCATGGTTGTATGCTTAGCTTCATCTGAATATATATGTGTCTCTAGGAGTCCATCACTATTATAACCGTACACATTAAATCCATTGGGGAATAGTTCAAATGATGTTGTATCATTCTTATAAATTTCCATTAGATTTGCTTCTAATCTCATCTGTATATCAGCATTATTGGTCTGTACGGCACTCATATTTTTTACTATCTGCCTAGGTATCTCATTTAAGTCTAATTTTTCATTAACTTCTTGTTCCTTACAAGATATAAGAAAGGTAGCAATCATAAATATAATTGCTACCATTCCTATTTTATTACTATATAGATACCTTTGAATCATCTCTATTTTGTAGTTCTCACTGTAGTATTTTCGCTTAGTCCACCACATTTAACTGTGTAAGCCTTTCCATCAGTTAAATCATGCATGAAAGCATCTTCAACTTTAGGGAAATATTTTGAACACTCAGCAATTTGTTTTTTAGCTTCAGATCCAACTTCTGGATCATTCTTTGCTTTGTTAAAATAATCAACTGCAACCCAGAATTTAGCTCTTTGTGCAATATCATCACCACTACATTTTTGAGCAGTCCAAATTGTTCCAATTAACAGATTTGCTTTTGCGCTAACTGCAGGGCTCTTTTTTATAGCTTCTTTTGCCGTTTTAATAGCATTTACTTGATCATCTATAATAGTATAGTAGTATGTAGCTTTTTCTAATAACAATTCACCATCCTTAGCACTATCTGAATCTACACTTGCAATTGACTCATCTAAGTATTTAAGAGCTTCTACGTGATTATCTCTACTACTATTTAATTTGTAAAGGAAATATGCAGATGATTGTGATGGCTCAACTTTATATAATTCAGTAACCGTATTAAAGAATAGATCTGTATCAAGACAATTATTACCAGACAATAGTCCAACAATCATTTTAAGTTGATCTACATTTGTTGGGTCTGCCTCAAATCTTGGCGTAAATACCTTAACAAGGTTATCACAATTTGCAACACCACTACTTATAAACGTGTTATCAAAATCAGCATTAATTGCAACATTCTTTTCAGTTGGATTATCTGCAGCATTCTTTGCTAGTACTGGAGAGTATTTTGTATAAAGTTCTAAGATTTTATCTGTATCAAGTACTCCCTCTTGGTATAATTCAACAGCTTGCTGCATTAGAGTTAAATAGATACCTTTATCAACTTTTGATTCAAATTTGCTAGTTAAAGCAAGAATCTCATTATAGATAGCTTGGTGATCATCACCTCTATATTTAATCATATCAAAAACTCTATTATTCTCTGCAGTCATTGCATATTTTGGATACGCCTGAGCTCTAATTCTTCCTATTTCTAACAGAGTATCAATCATTCCCTCTTTTACTTTAGCATCTCCCCTATGATTCATAATAAGGTAACTCATAATTGTTCTACCGTGAACAAAAATATTCTGACTTGCTTGAGGTGGACAATATTTATAAGCCTTTCTCCACTGCTCAGCCGCATCGCGATAGTTCTTTTGATTGTAGTAATCTCTGTAAAAATTCAAAGCACTAACGCATTCCGCGCTATCTTTTCCAAATCTTCCTTGCGCAAATAACCCAGAAGTGACTAATAGACTTATAGCCAACATACTGATTAGAATAAAGTTTTTTCTCATTTTATTTAAAAATTAATGTTAATTAGTCGTATCTATGCTTTCTAAACCATATATCGTGAATACTTATATTAAATGTAAACTGGATATATCTTTCTCTAACATTTGAATCTTGCAATGTACCTCTTTGCCCAAAGTCCACAGACCAATTTATAGCGTTATTCCACTTTGAAATTGGTAATGCCATACCAAGAGTAAATCCTCCTGCATTAATCTGTTTATCTCCTACACTTATATATGTTTTATCATAATAAGCCCCTACCCTATATGTAGCTCTCTTTAGATAGTAACGTACATCATATTTATTTGGTATAAACTCAAATCCTAATTTAAACTCAGATGATACACTTGGAGTATATGTTCCACTTCCAGCTACGTCACTAAACTTTGTTTTTGACCAATCTTGTCTTGTATAATCAAAACCTAGTAGCCATCTATCTTTTTCAGAAAATGTAAAACCTAATGATATTTTTTCTGGAATGATAATTTCTGCATCATCTAATTCATTGTGGGCAATAGTATCAACAATAGTACTACTAGAAGCGTATACAAAATCTGTTTGGTGCCCTTGAAGCGTAGTTGATAATCCGTAAGTGGCTCCTAGTGTTAAGTGATATCTATCTTTTATATCTGTAAAATATTGTAATCCAATTGTTGCTGAGCTAGCCCCTAAAGAGTAATCCCAACCAGAAGTAATAGCTCTCGCATTTGACTGTGTTGTGAGTAATATTTCACTATTTCTATTAAGTGCACCAAAGTAATAAATGAACTCTGCTCCTAAAGAAAAGTTTTTAAATAAGTTCATGGCAGCACCAATAAAAAATTTATTAATGCTCCCCTCACCATATTGCTGATATCTTATATCACCATAATTTGCAACTAAATATGGATCTGTCTCTATACTTTCAAATTCATATCCTATATTACTATAAGGTGAAATACCTAATATTAACGCTGATTTTTTATAGATAGGAGCTGTAATAACTATATTATTCATATTAAATGAGTTATATGCGGAAGATGCATCCCCATCTGAATTATAGAAGTTTTTTTGATTCATTCCAAAATCAAACATAAATGATAACGTATCCCTCTCTGTAATAGAGGCAGGATTCATATAATTTATATATCTTTTATCTCTTAAACCCGTACCTATTCCACCCAGACCTCTGTTTATAGAGGTTCCGCCTTTTTCAATCTCTCCGAGTCCAAAAAGTGAGTACGGGGTATAAGTACCTAAAGCATCACTTGTCTGAGCATTTAAGAACTGTGAACCAAACACTAGAAGTGTTAATAGTAATAATGTTTTTTTAAATTTTGTTACATTATGCATAATAATCGGCAATTTGTGCTAAACCCATCAACACTAAGTTTTTCACGACAAAAATATTACTTTCTATTTTTTCAGCAAAATAATCTGCATCTCCGCCCGTAAAAACAATAATATTATCTGGGTTATTATTTATATACCCCTCAACTTCAAATTTTAGGCCTAAAACAACTCCGGCTACCATTGCACCCTCTGTTGTTTTAGTAAATTCTGGTATACCTAAACTTGTATCAATCATAGGTAATCTTTTTGTAAACTCACTCAAAGCTCTAAACCTACTCTGCATTCCAAGTGAAATATGACCATTATAATAGACTGAATCACAATTTATAAAATCTATAGTTAATGCTGTTCCAAAATCAAATTTTATACAATTTTTTTCTGGAAACATCATTGCTACAGCAAGTGCTCCAGCCCTTCTATCTGCTCCGAGAGTGTGATCAGGAAAATTATATTTTAAATTGATAGGCAATTTTGTTTTATCATTTAAAACTATCAATTTGTTACAGTTTTCTGATAAGATTTTCTCCATCTCAGGATTATTCTCTCTAACTGTTGATAATACAATGATATTAACCTCCCTACCTTTCAACAACGATATAAGATGCTCTGTAAGCTCCTTCTCAGAGCTTTTCACTAAGTCATAAAGTTCTCCATCTTTATGAAAAACACTTTTGCAATTTGAGTTTCCTATATCAATTAAAAAGTTCTCCACGTCACTACTTTTTATAAGGGTGCAAATATAATAATTATTTAATACTTAATTACATTTGTTACTACCAAATACTATCTCTTATACTGGATATTATATTGAAAACACTCTCTATATTTGAAATTCCCTCTATTTTGAGTAATAATTTATTATTTTGCTCCTTAATTCTAAACATTTTAGGGTTAAGAGAGATATACTCTATTATCTTCTCAAAAATATTACTCTTATAATATGGAGATTGCTGATTATTAACAAAATATAGTAGCGCGTTATTATTTTTTACAATAATTTTTTCAAAACCTAAATTTATTGATAGCCACCTCAATCTAACGATAAAAATTAATTGTTCTAATTGGTGTGGTATTTGACCAAATCTATCTATAAGCTCCTCTATAAACTTATCTAATTCATCTTCATTAGCAAGTCCATCTAATTTTTTATAAACCCTAATCTTCTCTGCACTTTGAGAGATATATGTATCGGGAATAAGAATCTCTAAATCTGTATCTACAAAACAATCGGTAATATATTGCTCAATTTTTATACTAGATTCTGTAGCTGCCTTAAATTCATCTTTATTTACTTGCCCCTTTTGTGAAGTTAATCCTCCCCTCTTAATCTCTTTTATTACCTCTTTTTTCAGATTTTTTTCCTCATCATGAGACAACATGCCTTCTTCTTGTTTTATCTCGATAAATGCTTCAGATAGAATCCTTTGGTAGGTTTCAAAACCCATATCTGCAATAAATCCACTCTGCTCACCTCCTAGTAAATTTCCAGCTCCTCTAATATCTAAATCCTGCATCGCGATATTAAATCCACTTCCTAAATCAGAAAATGCCTCAATCGCTCGTAATCTTCTTCTTGCATCATCTGTCATTGAAACCATTGGTGGAGCAATTAGGTAACAAAAAGCCTTTTGATTTGAACGCCCTACCCTACCCCTTAATTGATGTAGATCGCTTAGTCCAAAATTTTGTGCTTGATTTATAATAATGGTATTTGCATTTGAAACATCAATTCCATTCTCAACAATTGTTGTAGCCACTAAAATATCATAATCACCTGCTATAAAATCTAAAATCTTTCCTTCAAGCTCTTTGGGATCCATTTGACCGTGCCCTACACAGGTTTTAGCATCGGGACAAAGTCTATTTATTATATTCTCTATTGATAAAATATCCTCTACCTTATTATGTATAAAATATATTTGCCCACCCCTCTCTAATTCGTTATTTATTATCTCTTTAACTAAATCTTGATCAAAGTCAATTATCTCTGTATGAATGGGTAATCTATTAGGTGGTGGCGTATTTATTATTGACAAGTCGCGAGCACCTAGTAATGAAAACTGGAGTGTTCTTGGGATTGGGGTAGCAGTAAGCGTTAAGGTATCAACAGCCAATTTTATCTGCTTTAATCTCTCTTTTGCAGCAACACCAAATTTTTGCTCTTCATCAATTATTAAGAGTCCTAAATCACTAAATTTTATCTCTTTATTTAATAATCTATGTGTCCCGATAATTATATCTATTTTACCATTTTTAAGATCATCTGCAATCTGCTTAATCTCTTTATTGGTTTTTAATCTACTTATATATGCAATATTACAAGGAAACTCTTTTAGTCTACCTAAAAATGTTTTATAGTGCTGCAATGCTAATATTGTTGTAGGTACCAAAACGGCAACTTGTTTACTGTCAGCAACAGCTTTAAATGCAGCTCTTATTGCAATTTCTGTTTTACCAAACCCTACGTCTCCACACACTAATCTATCCATAGGGTAACTCCTCTCCATATCTTCTTTTATAGCCTTAGTCGCTTTTAATTGATCTGGGGTGTCTTCATACATAAAAGAGGCCTCTAATTCATATTGAAGATATGTGTCGTGAGAAAAAGCGAAACCTTCTGATTGTCTCCTCTCTGCATATAATTTTATTAAATCTTTTGCAATATCCTTTACTTTCTTCTTAGTCTGACTCTTTAATTTTTCCCAGGCACCCGTTCCTAATTTATATATTTTAGGTGCAGACGCTTCTTTACTTTTATATCTTGAAATACGGTGTAGAGAGTGTATCGAGACAAAAATTACATCATTATCTTTATAAATTAACTTAACAACCTCTTGCCTCTTGCCATTCATAGTTGTTTTTACCAATCCTCCAAATATTCCAATACCGTGATCAATATGAACAATATAGTCACCAACTTTAAATGCGTTGAGTTCATTGAGCGTTAATCTTTCACTTGTTGCTACCTCTCTTCTTATCTTAACACGATGATATCTGTCAAAAATTTGATGGTCTGTATAGAGGCAAACTTTTGCCTTTTCATCTATAAACCCTTGGTGGATAGTATAATTTAATTGTATGAAGGATATATTTTTATCCGCTTTATTTTCGCTAAAAATACTTTTTAATCTATCTAATTGTTTTTGATTGTCGCTACTTATAAAAACTTTATATCCCTCATTAATTTTATCACTCAGATTATTAATTAATAACTCAAATTTTTTATTAAAAGCAGGCTGAGGAGATACCTTAAAATCAATCTTATAACTATTATTTAACTCTAATCCAGTATGTGAAAAAAATATATTTTTATTTTGTAATATTTGATCAGTTAACTCTATATAATCTTCAGTTGATATAAATGAGTAATCATCTACCCAAATTGTAGGCTTATTTTGATTTGTATATTGTAAAAGCGATATTGTATTATTTTCTTCAACTAGAGAATTATCATAAATATTTGGAAATATTTCAATTTCATCTAACTCTTTAATAGATCTCTGAGTATTAATATCAAACTCTCTAATACTATCAATCTGATTTCCAAAAAAATCTACACGAAAAGGTTTATCTGATGAATATGAAAAGAGGTCTATTATTCCCCCTCTAAGAGAAAACTGACCTGGTTCACTAACAAAATCTACTTTATTAAAATTATACTCAAAAAGTGTTTCTTTTATAAATTCGTGACTTAAAGTATCTCCTTTAGAGATTTTTAATAGTGATTTTTTTAACTCAACACTATTCAATATTTTCTCATTAATAGCCTCAGGATAGGTAACTAGTATTATAAAGCCTGATAAAGAATCTCTCTCTATAAAATTATTCAAGGCGCTTATTGCAGCACTCCTCTGAACCCTTAATGTAGATTCTCTTACTGTACTAACTCTTGATACACTAGTACTAGAAGTGGGAAAAAAATAGACTTTTTCATCACCTAAAATTGAGTATAGGTCATTACATATAAATTGAGCTTCCTCTTTTGTATTCATTATTAATATATGAATACCTCTATTTATAGCTAAACTAAAAGCATATGATTTAGCAGAGCCAAAGAGTCCATTTAGTTCAATCTTAAAATTATTTTTCTTTTCAAGTAGTGTAACTAATTGTTTATAAGAATCTTCTTTATTAAGAAGTTTTAATAAAATATCATTTTCCATTGTAACCTGCAAAGTAAAATAAGTTTTTAACAATAGACAAAAAAAGTTGTTGAAAACATATTAACAACTCTGTTTATAACTAATAAAAAGTAAATAATATTTTTTTTGTAAAATTTTATATATACTGAAGTAAGAATAAAAAACAATAGGAAAACTATTTATTTTATACAAAATTATCCCGACGTTTACTAACAATAATTTAGTGTTAATATTACATTTAATCTTTATTAACAATTGTTAACAATTATAATTATTTATTTATAAATCAATAAATAAGAACATATTTTTACTGTTGAAAAACAGATATGTTATTAACAGATGTGTTAGTAAATTTATTTATCAACATATTAACAAGCATATATAAATAATAAATTTAAAAAGAAATAAATATATAATTATTATTTGTGTGTGTTATTTTTTTAGGGTTGAAAAAAATGTCTCTATTTTTTAGCAAATGTATAAAGTTTATTTAATTTTGTATTGTAGATTTTTAGCTAAAATTTTATTTAAAATATATGGTAACAGAGGATAATAATTTTGATCCAAGAGAGGTGGTTCGTCAGTCAGATTCTGATATGGAGGGGATAATTAGACCACAAGAGTTTGAAGATTTTTCTGGTCAAGAAAAAATACTTAAAAATTTAAAAGTATTTGTAAAAGCAGCAAAACAAAGAGGGGAATCGTTAGACCATGTTTTATTACACGGGCCTCCCGGTTTAGGTAAAACAACTTTAGCTAATATTATAGCTAATGAGCTAGAGGTCTCTATGAAAATCACTTCTGGTCCAATATTAGATAAACCAGGAGATTTAGCAGGTTTATTAACTAGTTTAGATGAGGGTGATGTTTTGTTTATTGATGAAATCCACCGTTTATCACCTATAGTTGAAGAATATCTATATTCAGCTATGGAAGATTATAGAATTGATATAATGATTGACAAGGGACCAGGAGCTAGATCTGTACAAATCTCATTAAATCCATTTACATTAGTTGGAGCAACAACTAGGAGCGGTCTTTTAACATCACCACTAAGAGCTCGTTTTGGAATACAAGCCCATTTGGAATACTATGATGCAAAAGTTTTAACTAGAATTATAGTAAGAAGTTCAAAAATATTAAATATAGAAATTGTACCTGATGCTGCCCAAGAAATAGCATTAAGAAGTAGAGGAACTCCCCGTATTGCAAATGCGCTATTAAGAAGAGTTAGAGATTTTGCGCAAGTAGAAGGGAGTGGTATAATAGATTTAGAGATAACAAAATATGCTCTTGATTCTCTTAATATTGACAAGAGAGGATTGGATTTAATGGATAATAAGATTTTAACAACTATAATAAGTAAATTTAAAGGTGGTCCAGTTGGAGTTGGAACTATTGCTACAGCTGTTGGAGAGGATATTGGCACATTAGAAGAGGTTTATGAGCCATTTTTAATAAAAGAAGGGTTTATTCAACGAACTCAAAGAGGAAGAGAAGTTACCGATTTAGCCTATAAACATTTAGGGATTTCTAAATATACAAATACAAAAGAGGGTACTCTATTTGATGAATAACTAAAAAAATAGAATATGAGAGTAGTAAAATTTATTATATCACTAGTTTTTGTGATATTGCTTGGAAATAGTGATATTATTGCCTGTACATCAGCGATTATATCAGGAAAGCTAACACTAGATGGTAAACCTTTAATGTGGAAACATAGGGACACTGGTGAGGAGAATAACCGAGTAGAGTACTTTACCGGTGAAAAGTACGACTTCTTTGCCTTGGTTAATTCTCCCGATATAACCAAAGATGCTTGGACTGGTGTTAATGAAGTAGGTTTTTCTATTATGAATACAGCGTCATATAACCTTAAAGATGATAATATTTCTGTAGATAAAATGGATAAGGAGGGTATATTAATGTACAGAGCTTTATCTATTTGTAAAACACTAAAAGATTTTGAAAAATTTTTAAATAAATATCCGAGACCTATGGGAGTTGAGGCTAACTTTGGTGTTATAGATGCTCAAGGTGGCGCTGCCTACTATGAGGTAAATAATGATAGTTGGACAAAAATAGATGTGAATGACCCTAAAATGGCCCCTCAAGGGTATGTATGTTATACAAATTTTTCCTACACAGGTAGATTTAATGAGGGAATGGGATATGTTAGATATACAACGGCTACGGAATTAATAAATAAAAAGATTGCTCAAGGTGAAAAAATAACACCACAATGGATATTTAAAGATCTATCTCGTAGCTTTTATAACTCAGTTTTAGGTTTAGACTTAGTTAAAGATTATGATTTAATTAAAAGGGGAAATGGTTGGTTTATAGATCAAGATTTTATACCTCGTAAATCTTCATCAGCATCTATTGTTATTCAAGGTGTTAAATTAGGGGAGAATCCCGATAATACAATAATGTGGACAATTTTAGGGTACCCGCCCGTTGGGATAGCTGTTCCTTTGTTTATTGCAGCAGGTGAAGAACAACCTGATTTTATGTTAAAATCAAATAATTCTACAAATGCAGAAATGTGTGATTGGGTTCTTGAAAAAAAGAGGAAAATCTTTGGAATAGAGAGAGGTAACGGTGATAAATATCTGAATTTTAAACTTCTTTATAATGAGGATAATAGTGGTTATATGCAAAAAGCTATAATGATTGAAGATGTAATATTTCAAGAGAGTAAAGCTATTATTGATAGCTTTAATAAAACTGGATTTAATAGAGAAAAATTAAATAACCTATATGGATATATATCAAAACAAATAAATCTATAAAATTTGATATAAAATCTAAATATAACTGATTAAGGCTAGATAAAAAGTGATACCCTAATTCACCATTTATCTAGCCTTAATGCTATCAACTAATTTACAAACTATAAACGTAAATTATAAAAAATACTGCATTACATTAAAATATTTTTAAATCTTGTACTGCAATTGTAAATGCATCATTCTCTCCTGTTAAAACTATTTTTACAGCTTTTACACTCTCTTTAGGGTTTATAGTAGCTTTATCATCCTTAAATTGTTCTCCTTTAATCCAATTTTTTCCATCATAGCTATACTCAACATACCCCATTGTAACCCCGTAAAAGGCTATATTAGGAATACCACTATCAACTATGATAGTACTACATTTTACAGGTTCTTTAAATTTATAAGTAATATAATCACCAGCTCTCCCTGTTCTATCTGTTCTCCAATATGTTTTAAAATTATAGTCAGTAACATTTTTTATTGGGAATCTATCTAGGTGTCCAAGTGAACTCTCAATTTCAACCTGAGGAGTTAAATAATTTGGTTCAGGAAGGTTGTCTGCTTGGACAGTAATACTTTTTAATGAATTGTTATAAAAAGTAGCAAACTTAAATCTCTCTGGTTCATAAGTCACAATATCACCTTTATAAATTTCTGAACTATATGTTGGCTCGCTCCCATCTGTGGTGTATCTAACCACAGCAGATTGATAAGGTAACTCAATTTTAAGTGTATTATTTACATAATTAACAGTAGGATAGGGAACTCTAAATGCTATATCCATATTATATAGACGCTCAAAATGGGTTTCAGTTAATCTTTTATAAAAATCTTCATAATCTCGATACTCTTGGTTTGTCCAACCAACCTCGGCCATAGCCACTGTGCGAGGATAGTTTTGATACTCAACAAAGCGGGCAGGTTTATTAAGTAATTCTGTCCAAAGTGCTCCCTGAACCCCAATAATAAATTTTTTCTGCTCATCGGTAGCATTTTCAAATGAACCAATTGGATCAAATGAATAAACCTTCTCTAAAGGTATTATACCAGCCCAATTATGCCCCCTTTCTATAAGTGAATGTTTCATATCAAAATAACAGTATTCGCTAATTTGCATAACAGTTGGTTGACCTATTTTCATAGCCTTCTCACCAGCCTCTATTCCTCTCCAGGCATAAATAAGCGTATTCTCATCAAGCTCTCCTCCATCTAAAATTTCATCCCAACCTGCCATTTTCTTTCCATATTTTGTAACAATCTCTTCAAGCTCTCGAACAAAATAATTTAATAATTGAATCTCCTCTTTCATCCCTTCTTCTTTCATAAATTCTTGACACACGGGGCAAACTTCCCAATTTTTCATCTGAGCCTCATCTCCACCAATGTGGATATAATCACTAGGAAATAGTGCAGCAACCTCTTTGATTATATCATCTAACATTTTGTAATTTTCCTCTCGTCCTACACACCAAATATTTCCAAATTCCCCGTTAGCACTAATATGTTTATCGGTAACTTTACATCCAATTTGAGGATATGTATAAACAACAGCTTTACTATGCCCCGGCATATCAATTTCTGGTATAATCTCAATATTTCTATCTGCAGCAAATTTTATAATCTCTCTAATCTCTTTTTGAGAATAAAAACCACCATATCTTTTATCTCCAGAACCATAAGCTTGCGGAAGAACTTCATTTGGTCCTCTCCAGGCACCTTTTTTAGTTAAAAGAGGGTATTTTTTTATCTCAATTCTCCAACCATTATCATCCGTAAGGTGCCAGTGAAAAGTATTTAATTTGTGATAAGCTAACCACTCTATGTATTTGTAAATAAAATCTTTATCAAAAAATGTTCTAGATACATCTAACATCATACCTCTATAAGAAAATCTAGGATAATCCTCAATAGTTACTGCTTGAATTTTCCACTCTTCAAAACCATTAGTATTACCATATATTGTGGTAGGGAGGAGTTGTAGAATTGTTTGAACAGCATAAAATGCACCTGCTTTATGCGAGGCTTCTACTAATATACCAGTGCTTGTTACACTTAGTTTATACCCCTCTTTAGGAATCTCTTTATTTTCTGATATATCAAACTTAATATAATTTTCTTGTTGAGATCCAGATTTTAATACTGGAATATTGTATCCTGTAGCACTATTTATTCTCTGTTGCAAATACTCTCCAGCAAATTTATCGGGAGTAATAATAACACTATTTTCATTAATTAAAAAAGAGCCCTGATTTATAACCAACTTTTGTGGCTTAGGGATTAAATTTACCTGATTTTGTGCATATGACATCATTGGTAAAAGGCATAAAATTGCCGTAATAAATTTTTTAAGTCTTTTCATTTTTATCTATTTCTTATCTATTTCCAAATTTACTACCATCTCTCCTCTATAAGATATTGGATCTCTGTTACTCTCATCCATACGAATAGCAGCTGTACCATCATCAAATATTTCAAATGTTGCTCTCCATCTTTCACTAGTATTTTCATTTTTAAACCTAAACATATATAAATTACTCTCATTTTTTTTATCTCTATCTTTAGAGATAGTAACTTTTTGATTATCTGCTTTTAATGAGATGTCTTGACCTCCAATAATAGCAGTTCTAGATACCCCAATATATGGAAGATAACACGAGAATGTATCTCTTTGTAACTCTACATAATAGCCGTCTGACGTATTTCTGTTAATAGAGTTATTACCAGGGATATTTTGTGATTCAGTTGGAAAAATACGATTTATAATAATCTTAAAATCATCATTTTTAATAGAATTTAATACAAAAGTTTTTTCCTGAGCTTTTCTCTCTGCTTTTAATTTGGCTCTCGATACCTTTTTTTTCTCTGTTTTTTCTTGTGCAAAAGTTGGTGTGAAGTTTATAAAAGTTAAGGTTGCTAAGATTACAAAAAAAATCTGTTTCATGTTTTTTATCAATTTTAAATTAATAATATGTAAATATAGAAAAATTTATGCCGTATTTATCACGGAATAATTGTATATTTGATAAAAAGTGAGTAAAATTGCGCAAAATTTCTATATAAATAATTAATAAATGGCCGACAAATTAATATCACAAATTCCTGAGGGATCTTTGTCAGAAAAATGGACAAAGCATAAAGCTCAAATTCGCGTTGTTAGCCCAGCTAATAAGCGAAAGTTAGAAGTAATTGTAATCGGTACCGGCTTAGGTGGAGCAGCAGCAGCAGCTTCGTTAGGCGAATTAGGATACAATGTAAAAGTTTTTTGTATTAGCGACTCTCCAAGACGTGCTCACTCAATTGCAGCGCAAGGAGGTATTAATGCAGCTAAAAACTATCAGAACGATAATGACTCAATCTATCGTTTATTCTATGACACAATCAAAGGTGGAGATTACAGAAGCCGTGAAGCAAACGTATATCGTCTTGCAGAGGTTAGTAATGACATTATTGATCAATGTGTTGCACAAGGTGTTCCATTCGCAAGAGAGTATGGTGGGTTACTAGATAATCGTTCATTTGGTGGAGCTCAAGTTAGCCGTACATTCTATGCAAGAGGTCAAACTGGGCAACAACTTTTATTAGGAGCATATGCTGCACTTAATAGAGCTGTAGCAAAGGGATCTGTTAAATCTTATCCTAGATATGAGATGTTGGATTTAGTTGTGATAGATGGCGCAGCAAAAGGTATCCTTGCAAGAAACCTTGAAACAGGTAAAGTAGAAAGATTTGGGGCGCATGCAGTTGTTATTGCATCGGGAGGATACGGAAATGTATTTTTCCTCTCTACAAATGCAATGAACAGTAATGGTTCTGCGGCTTGGCAATGTTACAAAAAAGGGGCATTCTTTGCTAACCCTTGTTTTGCTCAGATTCACCCAACTTGTATTCCAGTTCACGGAACTCAGCAATCTAAATTAACTCTAATGAGTGAATCATTAAGAAATGATGGTAGAATTTGGGTGCCTAAAAAGAAAGAGGATGTAATTAAACTACGTGAAAATAAGATAAAAGCATCTCAAATTCCAGAAGAGGATAGAGATTACTACTTAGAGAGAAGATATCCTGCATTTGGAAACTTAGTACCTCGTGATGTTGCATCAAGAGCAGCAAAAGAGAGATGTGATGCGGGCTTTGGTGTAAATGAAACAGGTTTAGCTGTATATCTTGACTTTTCAACAGCAATTAATCGTTTAGGTGAAAATGTCATAGCAGAACGTTATGGAAACTTATTCCAGATGTATGAGAAGATTACAGATGTAAATCCATACAAAGAACCAATGATGATCTATCCTGCTATTCACTACACAATGGGTGGAATTTGGGTAGACTATAATCTTCAAACTACAATTCCAGGTTTATATGCAATTGGTGAGGCTAACTTTAGTGATCATGGAGGAAACCGTTTAGGTGCATCTGCACTTATGCAAGGTTTAGCAGATGGATACTTTATTCTTCCTTATACAATTGGTGATTACCTAGCAGGTAAAATCCAAGAACCAAAAACAGATACAAATCACAAGGCGTTTGATCAGGCAGAGAAAGAGCTTAATGAAAGAATAAATAAATTAATCTCGATAAAGGGTAAGAAATCGGTTGATACGCTTCATAAAGAGCTAGGTTTTGTTATGTGGGATTTTGTTGGAATGGCAAGAAACAAAGCTGGTTTAGAGGGAGCTATCAAAAAGATTGCTGAGATTAAAAAGGAGTTTTGGAGTAATGTTTATGTAGCTGGTGAAAATGCTGAATTCAATCAAGAGTTAGAAAAGGCGTTAAGATTAGCAGATTTCTTAGAGATAGGTGAACTTATGGCTCGTGACGCCCTTAATAGAAATGAATCTTGTGGAGGTCACTTTAGAGAGGAGATGCAGACAGAAGAGGGAGAAACTAAACGTGATGATGAAAACTATATGTATGTATCAGCTTGGGAATATAATGGTGAGGACAAAGAGCCTTCGCTTCATAAAGAAGAGTTAAAATACGAAAACATTAAGGTTGCTACCAGAAATTATAAAGACTAATAAAGGAGATTATAAACATGGATTTAACATTGAAAGTTTGGCGTCAAAAAAACGCTAAAGAGAAAGGACACTTAGAGACTTATAAGGTTAAAAATATTTCTCCAGATAGTTCATTTTTAGAGATGATGGATATCTTAAATGAGCAGTTGATAAGTGAAAATATAGACCCTGTTGCTGTAAACAAAGGGTGTAAAAATAGTGGACCAATTAGCTTTGACCATGATTGTAGAGAGGGTATTTGTGGTGCTTGTTCATTATACATAAATGGTCGTGCTCATGGCCCAGATAATGAGATTACTACTTGCCAGCTACATATGCGTAAGTTTAAAGATGGCGAGACTATTACAATTGAACCTTGGAGAAGCGCGGGATTCCCTGTTATTAAAGATTTAGTTGTAAATAGAGGAGCTTTTGAATCAATTCTTCAAGCTGGAGGTTATGTTTCTGTAAATACTGGTGGTATTCCTGACGGAAATGCTATTCCTATTCCTAAGAAAGATGCAGATGAAAGTATGGACGCAGCATCTTGTGTAGGTTGTGGAGCGTGTGTTGCAACTTGTAAAAATGGTTCTGCTATGTTGTTCGTAGCGGCAAGAGTTAGTTCATTAGCTTTATTACCTCAAGGTAAGATTGAGGGTGCAAGAAGAGCTAAAAATATGGTTGCAAAGATGGATGAATTAGGATTTGGTGCTTGTACAAACACTCGTGCTTGTGAAATGGAGTGTCCTAAGCAGATTTCAATCGCACATATTGCTAGATTAAATAGAGAATTTCTTTGTGCTAAATTAAAAGATTAATTATCTCTTAATAATATAAAAATACCCTTAGTAGCATACGTGCTAACTAAGGGTATTTCATTTTAAATTTAAGTCAATTTTTTATTACTCTTGTAATAAAAAAGTTATGATTTATTTTAGTTCATCATATACATAACCTTTAATATTTCTATGATTTTCCCAATGTTTAGCGAGTTTCTTAACTCGATTAACAAAATTTGTATAATCTTTGTTTGATAGATTAGTCCAACCAACCTCAGAATAAGCTGCTATACGAGGGAAAGTTTGTGTGTGAAGCCTCTCTTTACTTGGAGCCCATTCTCTCCACATTTGAGTTCCAAATCCAACGATATTCTTCTCATACTCTTTTGGTAGGTTGTTAGGAATAGGGTCAAATTCATAAGCTTTCTTTAACGGAATAGAGCCGTGCGAATAATCTAAATATGTATAAATATGGTATGAATTAACTAACTTATATCCACCTTTAGCAGCCTTAACTAACTCATTGATATCACCTTTCCAGAATTGTACGATCACATTCTTAGCAACATCTGTTGACGTTTCTGAAAAAGAAATATTGTCATCTGCGTGAAGATTAGTACCTAATATCTCATTCCATCCCATCATACTACACCCCTTATTTTCAATAAAATGAGACATTTTATTTGTAAACTCAATTTGGATATCCATAAATGATGTGAATCCTTTTTTCTCTTTATATGCAACCATATCAGGATCCTCTTCCCAATGATTAAATCTAACTTCATCACCTCCAATATGAATAATATCTGTTTCAAACAGATCTATCACCTCACTAACAACATTTTGTAAAAACTCTTCAACTTTAGGATCAATAACATCAAATATGTGATAATGTTTTCCAAATTTAACGGGTACATCTATCTTCATATTTTTTGTTCCAAGCCAAGGGTATGCTGCTATAGCTGCACTTGCGTGACCAGGCATTTCAATCTCTGGGATAATTTTAATATGACGCTCTTTAGCATAGGCTACAATCTTTTTTATTTGCTCCTGCGTGTAGTAACCTTCATGTGGCTCTCCAGAAGTTTTGCCACTCCCCCAAGTTTCAATCTCTGTATCAACACGTTTACTACCAATCTCTGTTAACTTTGGATATTGTTTTATCTCGATACGCCATCCAGCATCATCTGTAAGGTGCCAATGTAGAGTATTTAATTTAATCTCTGCCATAGCATCAATTATATTATAAATCTCTGGCTCCCCTAAAAAATATCGAGATTCATCAAGCATATATGAACGCCATTGAAACCTTGGTTCATCTTTTATATCTTGACAACTTAGTATGAATCCGTCATTAATTTTTCCGGCTCTAAGTAGTTGAATTAGAGTCTGAACACCATAAAAAGCACCTGCTTGCGATTCAGCTGTTATAGTTATCTCTTTTAGATCTACCAATAATTGATATGCTTCGGACTTTGGATTACCTCCATTTTGAACAATGATATTTATTGGAGTAGCCTTTCTTTTTCCCAAAATATCTCCAAACTCTTTTTGAAGCTCTTTTTCTGTATATCCAACAAGCTCAGATGCACTTTTTGATTTAATTCTAAAAGATTTATGCAGTACATGTACATCTTTCCCTTGAGTTAAGGTAACACTAT
The DNA here is from genome assembly GCA_964368585.1 of uncultured Muribaculaceae bacterium. Taxonomy (GTDB): domain Bacteria; phylum Bacteroidota; class Bacteroidia; order Bacteroidales; family UBA932; genus Egerieousia. Next base: position 193,943 of record CAYJAK010000004.1, on the reverse strand, counting down.
TTGGACGTGGAATAACAACGTCTGATGCGCTCTGTGCAACTACCGCAAATGGGAGTATCAGAAGCATTATTGAGAACAGAATAGATTTTTTCATATGACTCTAAAGTTTTTCTAATGGGTTAATGATTTATAAAGATTTTCGATTCTCAGAGAATCCTTCCATTTTAATAAAATGTTGTTTTTAATGTTTAAATATCAAAAATAATAAAAATAAAAGTAAAACTCAATAGATCTTTTGAACAAAACAATAATTTTTCTGTTATATTTTAATACTGTAGTTGAGGTTCTACTAAAGGGACGTTTATGAGAAAAATATTATTTCTAATGATTTTTATAACATTACTCGGTTGTGAATCTAAAAGATTGTATATAACACCAATACCCGATTTTGATTTGAATAAATATATGGGTAAATGGTATGAAATTGCTAGATTGGAGAATAGGTTTCAAGAGGGAATGGTGAATGTAACAGCGAACTATATGCTAAAGAATAATGGTGTGGTTAAGGTTGTGAACAGAGGTTATTCTCTCGATAAAAAAAAATGGAAAGAGGCAAAAGCCCGTGCTAAACAGACTGAAACCCCTAACCATATTAAAGTGTCATTTTTCCCACTAACAAGTGGGGATTATTGTGTTCTCTATATTGATAAAAAATATACAACTGCTATTGTATCGGGAGGCAAAACAGATTATTTGTGGATATTATCCAGAACAGCTACTCTGCCAAAAACTAAGCTCAAAACATTAATAGAGATGGCTGAGCAGTTTGGATTTGATACTTCTGAGTTAATTTTTACTCAAACGTAAGTTTTTTATCAAATAAAATTATACGTTAAACAAGAAGTGCATAATATCACCATCTTGCACAACGTACTCTTTACCCTCAACGCTTAATTTTCCAGCTGCTCTACAGTTTGCCTCTGATTTGTATTGAAGGTAATCTTGGTATTTAATAACCTCTGCACGGATAAAACCTTTTTCAAAATCTGTATGAATAACAGCTGCTGCTTGCGGTGCTTTGTCGCCTTTATTGTAAGTCCACGCTCTAACTTCTTGTACACCAGCAGTAAAGTATGTCTCAAGATTAAGAAGTGCATAGGCAGATCTAATTAATCTTACCACTCCAGATCTCTCTAACCCAATCTCTTCTAAGAACATTTGACGCTCTTCATAACTCTCAAGTTCTGCTATCTCAGATTCAATTCTAGCTGCTATAATTAAGATTTGTGCATTCTCATCTTTAACGGCCTCTTTAACCTGCTCCACATACTTGTTTCCATCCTTTGCACTATTTTCATCTACATTACAAACATACATAACAGGCTTATTTGTAAGTAAAAAGAATTCCTCTGCAAGTTTTTGATCCTCAGTATTATCAAGTTCAACAGTTCTAGCAGATTTACCCTGTAAAAGAGCCTCTTTGTATTGAATAAGAATATCATACATTCTTTTAGCAGTTTTATCTCCACCACTTTGAGCTTGTTTCTGAACCTTAACAATTCTTGATTCAATTGTTTCAAGATCTTTAAGTTGAAGCTCTGTATCTATAATCTCTTTATCCCTAACTGGATTAACATCTCCATCTACGTGCACAATATTAGGATCATCAAAACATCTTAAAACGTGTAAAATTGCATCTGTTTCTCTAATATTTGCTAAGAATTGATTTCCAAGTCCTTCACCTTTGCTAGCACCCTTAACGAGACCTGCAATATCTACAATCTCAACCGTAGCAGGAACAACTCTATTTGGTTTTACAATCTTCTCAAGCTCCTCCAATCTATCATCAGGAACGATAGTAGATCCAATATTTGGTTCGATAGTACAAAATGGAAAGTTTGCAGATTGCGCTTTTCCAGAACTAATACAATTAAATAGTGTTGATTTTCCTACGTTAGGTAATCCAACAATACCACATCTTAATGCCATCTTCTAATTTTTTAATTTTTGAGCGACAAAGATACACAAAGTTTTATAGGAGAGTATGATAAATGTATAAATTTTACTTTTTGTCAGTTGATATGAGAGGTATAAAAGTAAATTTGAGGCAAAAATTAATTAAAATATAAAATAGTGTTACATAAAGCAAAAGAAGTTTTAGTATTATTAGCAATGTTTTGGAATGTAGAGAATTATTTTGACCCCTTTAATAATCCCGATAAAGATGATGACTCTTTTACCCCAACGGGAGAAAAATTCTGGAGTTGGAAGAAGTTTGAAAAAAAGAGAGATGATTTGGCCAAGACTATCTTTTTGGTAAAAGAGGAGCAGGGAATATTTCCCGCAGTAATAGGTTTGTGTGAAGTGGAGAGTTATTATGTGCTAAAACAATTGGTAGAGCAGACACCACTGGCAAGGGAAAGGTATAAAATATTACACAAAGAATCTCCCGACAATAGAGGAATTGATGTTGCAATGCTGTATAAATCAGATGATTTTGAACTTATAAGTAATGATTTTTTTGAAACAGATATTCCAAATACTCGTCTGATTTTATATGCAAAAGGGGTTGTTAATGAGTTAGATACACTCCATCTCTTTGTAACCCATTTTCCATCTAAATTAGGAGGAGCAAAAAAGAGCAATTATAAAAGAGAATGTGTTGCAAATTTTTTGAACCAAAAAACCGACTCAATACTATCTAGTACACCCAAGGCGAATATTATTCTAATGGGAGATTTTAATGATACTCAACAAGCTAAAACGCTTCAACCTTTGAGTAGATTTACTAATATGAGCAATAACCTACCACCAAATAAACTAATAAAAGGAACATTAAAATATAAACAAAATTGGGAACAAATAGACCATTTTTTCATCTCTCCATCAATGAGCCCACAAAAGATTAGTAACACAAAAGAGGGGCAAAGTAATAATGTAGATAAAGAGTTCCAGCAGCAATGGCTCTATTGTAAAGAAGAGAGTATGAAAAATTTTACAAACCCTTTCTTACTTGAGCAAGATAAAGTGTACCTTGGGGTAAAACTCAAAAGAACCTATTCTGGTCCTAGATATTTAGGAGGAATCAGCGATCATTTACCAATAATTTTAAGGATTTATGGAGTTGAAATAGAGTAGAGGTTACAAATCGTAAGTAAATTTTGTTAAAATTTAGATATAAAGGATTTTGTTAAAAATAAAAACAGATGAATAAAATTGTTGGTAGGTAATTATAAATAAGTATTTTTGTGTTTGATTTTCTAAGTAGAATAATAGAAAAAACGAGATGAAACAATATATTGACCTATTACAGAGTATTATAGATAGCGGTTCTGTGAAAACGGATAGAACAGGTACAGGTACAAAAAGCATCTTTGGCTACCAAATGAGATTTAATCTAAATGAAGGTTTTCCTCTTTTAACAACCAAAAAAGTACACTTAAAATCTATAATCTATGAACTACTTTGGTTTATTAATGGAGATACAAATATTAAGTATTTAAATGATAACGGAGTAACAATTTGGGATGAGTGGGCTGACGAAAAAGGAGAGCTAGGTCCAGTATATGGAGCACAGTGGAGGCGTTGGAAAACTCATACGGGAGAGGTGATAGATCAACTTTCAAACTTAATGGAGCAGCTTGTTAAGAATCCAGATTCTCGTAGACATATAATCTCGGCGTGGAATGTTTCGGATGTAGATAATATGGCACTTCCACCTTGTCATTCACTTTTTCAATTTTATGTAGCAGATAACAAGTTATCATGCCAATTATACCAAAGGAGTGCAGATGTATTTCTTGGCGTACCATTCAATATTGCATCTTATGCACTATTTACAATGATGATCGCTAAGGTTTGCGGATATGAATTAGGTGATTTTGTTCATACGTTAGGAGATGCTCACATCTATTCAAACCATTTTGAACAGGTGCAAACGCAGCTTGCTCGCGATACTAGAGAGTTACCAAAAATGCTAATTCACGGAGATCAAAAATCTATATTTGATTTTAAATATGAAGATTTTGAGCTGATTAATTATGATCCACATCCTCTAATTAAGGCTCCAATAGCAGTTTAAAGCAAATAATAATTAAAACGAAAAGATGTTATCAATAATAGTAGCAATGGCAGAGGGAAATGCCATCGGGAGAAAAAATGGTCTGCTTTGGCATATTTCTGAAGATTTGAAATATTTTAAAAATGTCACTTCGGGTCACTCTGTGATTATGGGAAGAAAAACCTATGAATCTATAGGCAAACCACTTCCAAATAGAGAAAATATAGTAATTACTAGGCAAGAGAATATTGAGGGAGATATTCTTAATCCCGATACAACATCTTTATTATCAGTAAATTCTATAGAGAAAGCACTAGAAAATACAAGGGGAGAACAGGAGTTCTTTGTAATAGGAGGAGGAGAGATTTACCGTCAAACAATAGAGATGGCTGATAAACTTTATATTACAAAAATCTTTGCAGAGGCTCAAGATGCTGATACTTTTTTTCCATCAATCTCAGAGGAGATTTGGGAGATTGAAAATGAGGGTGAAATGATGAATGATACCAAAAATAATATTGATTTTAAATTCTTAACTTATAAAAAAAGATAAACTATGGCAAGAGAAAATTTCGGAAGTAGATTTGGAGTATTAGTCGCTATGGCAGGCTCTGCAGTAGGACTTGGAAACCTATGGAGATTCCCATACCTAGTTGGAACAAACGGGGGAGCTGCATTTATTATTCTATATCTAGTATTTATATTTTTACTATGTATACCAGTAATGTACTCAGAGTTCTTATTAGGGCGTAGAAGTGGCGCAAATGCCTTTAGAACATTTAAGATATTGGCCCCTGGAAGTAATAGATGGAGTATAATTGGAATACTATCTGTATTGGGTTGTGTGGCAATTCTTGCATTTTATAGTGTAGTGGGAGGTTGGACAATAGATTATATTATTAAGGCCGTACAATTTAAATTTACAGTTGCTGATGAGACCGCATTGAAAGGTATGTTCACAGAGAGTGTGTCATCTGTATATAGGCCAATAATATATACTGGAGTATTTTTAGCTGCTACGGGTTATATAGTAATAGCAGGTGTGAAAAACGGTATAGAGCGATATGCAAAGATAATGATGCCAATACTTTTTCTATTAGTTATAATTATCGCGATACGTTCATTAACACTGCCTAATGCAATGGAGGGGGTTATATTTATGTTTAAGCCAGATTTCTCGGAGATAACACTTAAAACATTATATGATGCACTAGGTCAGGCATTTTTCTCTCTAAGTTTAGGTTGTGCAACAATTATAACTTATGGATCTTATGTTAAAAAGGATGAGAATATTGTAAAAACATCAATATTTACCTCAGTTACAGATTTATCATTTGCAATTATTGCAGGCTTAGCTATTATGCCAGCTGTATTCTCATTTGGAATCTCTCCATCAGAGGGTCCAGGACTTGTATTTGTAACTTTACCTAGAATATTTGCACAGATTCCATTCGGAGGAGTTTTAGCAATAATGTTCTTCTTTATACTATTTATTGCAGCTATTACATCTTCAATATCTATATTAGAGGTGATTGTAGCATATCTTTCAGAAGAGTTTAAGATTAAGAGAAAGACTGCTGCTATATCAAGTTTAGTATTTTTATTTGGCTTAGGAATACTATCATCTTTATCTCAAGGAGAACTATCAGATGTTAAGGTGTTTGGCTTGAATTTCTTTGATATGTTTGATAAAGCCTCAGCAAATATTCTAATGCCTTTAAGTGGATTATTAGTAGCAATCTTTGCTGGATATAAGCTAGGTAAATCAAACTTTGTAGATGAACTTACAAATGGAGGAACGTTAAAACTAAATAAGCATTTTGTTAATTTTACATTCTTCTCTTTAAGGTATATTGCACCATTGGTAATAGGGATTATTTTGATTGGAGGTTTAATTTAAGATCTCCTAATCTTAACATACCGTTTATTAAGTATATAGAGTCGTATTTATCTAGATCATTTACAGTTATAGGTATCTCGATAATATAACCAGAAGTAAGGAGGCTTTGCCTCCTTACTCCATTTAGTAAGTATGTATTTGGTGTGAAAAACTCGCTATTACGAGATAAAACAACATTTGAGAAAGATGTGTCTGTTATATAACCATTCTTAATAATTATCACATCATCATCATTTTCTCGATGGCTAAAAAGAGTTTCAAATATTTTTCGTGAGCTACTTTTAAATGGATATTCAATCTCATTATCAGAAATTAATTTTAGAGATTTAATCTCTCGTGGAGTGTATTGGGTATAGCTACTTGTAATTATTCCATTGCACCCATATTCAAATCTGTACTTAACAACGCCAGTTAAGATAGAGTTATTAGTAACAATTTCCTCTAGTGATAGAGCTATTTGTGGAAAATTATGTGTAGCACAAGTCAGTTCAACCCTCTTTTTATGCAGTTCAAAAAGTTCTATTTTATTATCTTCAACTCTTATTGTCTCTATAAATGTTAAACTCATAGTGGTAAATAAATTTTTGTTATAATCTCTCTATATTCCTCCTCCACGCAAGAATTTGTTGTAATTCCTCCGCCACTTCTAAAATATAAACAGCCCTCTTCTTCCTCAATATATCTTATTAAAACAGCACTACTAAACTCTTCTCCATTAAAGTAGCCTGCTATACCAGTATAGTACCCCCTCTCTTGATTCTCAGCACTAGTTATAGCCTCTATAGTTGCCCTTTTGGGTGCACCACTTATGCTTCCTGCAGGGAGCATTGGGATAACAATATCACCTAGGTGAGAGAGATAATCGTTGTCAAACGATCCAGTTATCTTACTACTTACTTGCAAAATTTCACCCTTATTAGATTGAATCTTCTCTACATATCTAAATCTTTCAACATTCACATTATTAGCAATTTGATTCAGGTCGTTTCTAATTAAATCTACTATTGTATTGTGTTCCATACTCTCTTTGGCGCTATTTAAAATAACCTGTTCAGCATCTGGAATAGAGGCGTCAATTGTGCCTTTCATTGGGTATGAGTTTATTTTTCCATCTTTTATCTCTACAAAAGTTTCGGGTGAAAAGCATACAAAGTTATCGGGAAGATAAATTTTATATTTTGCTTTAGATTTTAGAAATATCTCCTCAAGGGTTAAGTTACACTCTATCTTACTCTTGACTGTTAAATTTGCTAGAAAAGAGTCACCCCTTAGGAGAGATTTATAAATAGTGTCAAATTTTTTACGATACTCCTCTTTTGATATGGGAGAGCTCTCAAAAATTATAGATTTATCGCGATAAAGATTTGTTAATTTATTAGAATTTCCCATTCCTTTAAAATCAAAAAAGAGTTGAGTATTTTCTAAGGGATTTATATAAAAGAGAGGCTTTTTCATCTCAAAATCAACCAAAAACAGAAAAGGCTCTCTCTCTTTTCCGCATTGATTCATTTGTTTACGTAGCTCTTGAATATTCATTTTAACCAATTTTATTCTATGCAAAAATAGCCCTTTTGGAGTAAATATCTCTATTTTGTATTACTTTTGCACCCCTTTTGATTGATATTTATGAAGAGAGTTTTAGTTATAAATAATTATGATTCATTTGTTTACAACCTTGTACAGTTGCTGCGAGAGAGTAATCTTTGTAATTATACAATTATAAATTGTGATGAATTAGATTTTGAAATACTAAGTAACTATGACTCAATCCTACTCTCTCCTGGTCCGGGTTTACCAAGTGAAGCGGGGCAGCTTATGCAAATTATAGAGCACTGTTATAAAACACACTCTATATTAGGAATCTGTCTTGGTTATCAAGCTGTTGCAGGGAAATTTGGAGTTAATTTAACCAATTTACCTTTACCAAAACACGGGTATCAATCGGAATTGGTTAATGTATCAGAAGCAGACCCGATATTATCAAATATTCATCACCCAATTAAAATAGGTAGGTATCACTCGTGGGTCTTAGATTTAGAGAGTTTTAAAAAGCAGAGCTCCTTAATCGCAACAGCATTTGATCCCGATGGAAACATAATGGCTATTACTCATAAGGAGCTTCCAATATTTGGTCTTCAATTTCATCCAGAATCAATTATGTGTAATTGTGGCTCTAGAATAATTGAAAATTGGCTAAAAATCTAGTTCATTAGAGTAAATCGGCAAATATCTCCTCAATACTTTCTATCTTACGAACCATATTTGCAATTTGTCCTATCTCTAATTCACCTTCACTTAAATCACCTTCAAAGATACCCTTTTTAGCGCGGCCCTTTCCTAAATATTCAGAGAGTTCTTCTTTTGATGCTCCATTGCTCTCCATCTCTTCAACTACGCTTTTAAAGTTACCAGTAGCAAGACGTGTAGGGGCTAATTTTTTAAGTAACAACTTTGTAGCCCCTTCCGGTAGCCCTAAGCAGTGGCTCTTAAAATCTTGGTGAGCAGAACTCTCGGTACTCAATGCAAAGCGACTACCAATCTGAACACCCTCGGCTCCCAATGCTTCTGCAGCCTTGATTTGGCACTTTAAGGCAACACCCCCTGCAGCAATTAATGGCAGAGTTGTAGCCTCGCGCACAGCAGGAATCAAACAGAATGTTGTAGTCTCCTCGCGTCCATTGTGACCACCAGCCTCAAAGCCCTCTGCAACAATTGCATCAACGCCAGCCTCTTCACATTTTTTAGCAAAAACGCTACTTGAAACAACGTGACAAACTGTTACTCCGTGCTCTTTAAGAAATGGAGTCCACTTCTTAGGGCTACCTGCAGATGTAAAGACAATTTTAACCCCCTCATCAATTAAAATTTGCATTAATTCATCAATCTGAGGATATAAAAGCGGAACATTTACACCAAAGGGTAGATGAGGTGTATCAATTGAAATAGGTGCATCTCCTTCATTATAAGGCACTCCAATTGTGCCATCACCATTAATTACAAGAGCGGCTCTACACGCTCTAATATGGTGCCTAAGATTATCGGGATGCATACTGCCTGCCCCTAAAAGTCCTAAACCGCCACATTTACTCACAGCAGAGGCCAATTTCCAACCGCTACACCATACCATTCCTCCCGATATAATTGGGTGTTTTATTCCAAAAAGTTCTGTTATTCTGTTCATTATAAAAATTTTATTCCTTTATAAGGTTATTATATACTTGATTTGAAACCTCTCTACTAATTGCCATAAAATTGCTCTCTCTATCTGGTCTACAACCATTTGTCATAGTGATAATTCCAAAATTATGTTCACTATCCCAAAACATACTTGTAAATACTCCATAAGCAGAACCTGTATGACCAATCATTGTTTTACCATCAATAAATTGTTTAGAGATTCTAAGTGCTAAACCATAAGCATCTCCCTCATCGGTTTTTGGAGCAATAATACTCTGCATAGCCTCTGCACTACTTTTATCTAGAATCTTCACCTCGGTGCCATTTTCAAAATTCTTACCAACTCCTAAATTCATATGCATATTCATAACTTTAGCAAGATCCTCAGCTGATATTTTTAATCCACCAGTAGGAGAGAAGATAGGTGTAGAGAGTCCAAATTTATAGTTATTGATCTCCTCTGATCTTAAGGCATAGGCAGCTGGTGAGTGCTTAAATTCTCCATTGTTGTATGAATATAGTTTAACAAATTTAGTTGAATCTAGACTTGCATTTTCATATCCACCATAGGCACCAAGAGGAGTTAAGATGTTCTCTATAATATATTTATCAAAACGTACACCACTAACTCTTTCTAAGATTGTGCCCAAAGTATTGTAGCCTAAATTGCAATACTCATAATTAGTTCCTGGTTCATAGTTATTATAGGCTTTTGCATAAGTAGATGAAGCCTTTGGATCAATAACATCTAATGTAAAATACCCCTCTGAATCATTTAAACTAGAGGTGTGAGATAACAGCATTTTGATAGTGATAGGTGTGTTAGGATATTTAGGATTTACAACATCAAATCCCACATAATCAGAAACTTTATCATCTAATTTAATTTTTCCCTGCTCCACAAGTTGCATAATTCCAATTGATGTAAATGATTTTGAAATTGAAGCGATTCTAAAAAGGTCATTTTCAGCTAACTCAACTTTATTCTCTAGATCTTTATATCCAAAATTTTTGTTGTAGATAATCTCTCCATCCTTAACAGCTACAACAGCTAAACCAATCGCCTCATATTTGGACATTGTCTGTTTTATTTCTTCATTTAATTTGCTCTTTTTAGAGCCCATATTGTTACAAGCAAATAGCGTAATAACGGCAAAAAGTAGTGCTGTAAAGTACCCCAAAGATCTTTTTATATTCATAACGTGAGTAGGTTTATATGTGTTAATTCTACAAAAATAATCTTTTTTAATAGAGAAAAATAATCCCTTGTGTAATTTAACATAAATACATAAATTTGTAGCTTATGAGCGAGAAGAAAAAAATAGCGGAAACGCCTCTAATGAAGCAATATTTTGAGGTAAAAAGTAAGCATCCCGATGCATTATTACTTTTTAGGGTAGGAGATTTTTATGAAACATTTGGAGATGATGCCATAGTTGCAAGTAAGGTGCTAGGTATTGTTTTAACAAAGAGAGCGAATGGAGCAGCGCAACACGTTGAGTTGGCTGGATTCCCACACCACTCTATTGAAACTTATCTGCCAAAGTTAGTAAAGAGTGGCTATAAAGTTGCTGTTTGTGATCAATTAGAGGATCCAAAACTTACAAAAAAAATAGTAAAAAGAGGAGTTACAGAGCTTGTTACACCAGGTGTGGCATATAATGATCAACTGCTTAACCATAAGGAGAATAACTTTTTATGTGCACTCAGTTTTTATAAAGATAGGGGAGGAGTGGCATTCTTAGATATTTCAACTGGTACATTTAAGGTGGCCGAGGGCTCATTAGATTATATTGAGGTTCTAATATCCAATTTTAATCCTAAAGAGGTTCTTGTTCAAAAGGGATATCAACAGGGAGTTAGAGAGAGGTTTGGTGGAAATTTTTATATTTCTGCTATGGATGAGTGGGCTTTTGTTGAGGATAGTTGCATAGATAAATTAAAGAGACAATTTGGATTGAATTCTCTCAAAGGCTTTGGAGTAGAGTCTCTCTCATTGGCTCTCACGGCGGCAGGTTCAATCCTATTTTATTTAGAACAAAATCATAATAATGGAGTGGCTCACCTCTGTTCTATCTCGCGTATAGAGAGAGATGAATTTGTCTGGATGGATAGATTTACATTTAGAAATTTAGAGATATTCCAATCATCGGGAGGAGAAGAGGGAACATCTTTAATTCAGATTATAGATAAATGCTCCTCTCCAATGGGGGCTAGATTGCTCAGAAACTGGGTAGCTATGCCAGAGAAAAATAGAGGAGAGATAGAGAAGAGGCACAATATTGTTGAATATTTTGTAAACAATAATGAAATACGAGAGCAGATAACAGATAGAGTATCGCAAATAGGAGATTTAGAGAGAATTACCTCAAAGGCAGCAGCTGGAAAAATATCTCCACGAGAATTAATGCAGCTAAAGAGAGGTTTGGAACAGATGGAGCCAATCAAGGAGTTGGCAAAGGCGGCATCGGCGGAGATCTCTGATAAAATTACTGTTTTGAATGAACTATATCGGGAGATTAATAAAAAAATTACTGAGGAGCCTGCTGCGGCAATTGGAAAGGGCGATGTAATTGCAAGTAGGGTGAGTGAAGAGCTTGATTCATTGAGAGATATAGCAAAAAATGGAAAAGAGTATCTGGTTAATTTACAGCAGCGAGAGAGTGATAGAACAGGTATCCCATCATTAAAAATAAGCTATAATAATGTGTTTGGATACTATTTAGAGGTTAGAAATACACATAAAGATAAGGTTCCCGATGAGTGGATCAGAAAACAGACTCTTGTGAGTGCGGAGCGTTATATTACACCTGAACTAAAGGAGTATGAAGAGAAGATTTTGGGGGCACAGGAGAAGATATTAAAATTGGAGCAACAGATCTATCTAGAGGTTGTTTTGGCAGTTCAAAAAGAGATTGCACAGATTCAGATGAATAGTAATTTAATAGCAAGATTAGATTGTTTATGTGGATTTGCAACTTTAGCTGTTACTAATAAATATTGTAAACCTCAAATGAGTGAGGGGTTGGCTCTGGATATAAAACAGGGGCGTCATCCGGTAATTGAGACTCTAATGGAGTTTGGAGAGGAGTATGTTGCAAATGATATCTATTTAAACAATGAGGATCAGCAGGTTATAATACTAACAGGGCCAAATATGTCGGGAAAAAGTGCACTTTTAAGGCAAGTCGCTTTAATTGTTCTTTTGGCTCAAGTTGGTTCATTTGTTCCTGCAAAAGAGGCAGTTATTCCTATTACAGATAAGATATTTACAAGGGTAGGGGCATCTGATAATATATCTAGAGGGGAGTCTACTTTTATGGTTGAGATGATTGAGACCTCTACTATTCTGCACAACCTTTCTGAACGTTCATTAATTTTATTAGATGAGATAGGAAGAGGTACGAGTACGTTTGACGGAATGTCTATTGCTTGGGCTATAGTGGAGTATATTCATCAAAGTGGATTTAATCCCAAAACGCTATTTGCTACCCACTATCACGAACTTAATGAGCTAGAAGAGATATATGATCGAGTGAAAAATTATCATATCTCAGTTAAGGAGGTTGATAATAAGGTTATCTTCTTGCGTAAATTAAAGCCAGGAGGAGTTGCACATAGCTTTGGTATTCACGTAGCAAGAATGGCGGGGATGCCCAATTTAGTTGTTGAGAGTGCGGAGAGAACATTAAAGAGATTAGAGAGTATGAGAGAGGGGGTAGCTCCTGAAAATGTGGTAAGTAAACCAACTAAAAAGAGGGGATCTTGTGGGGCAGCAGAGCAGGAGTCGTTACAGTTATCTTTTTATCAGCTAGAGGATCCACTATTGTGCGATTTAAGAGATAAGTTAAAGGCAATGGATTTAAACTCCATGTCTCCGTTAGATGCTTTTGATGCTATTAGATCTCTTAAAAAACAGATTGGAGTAAAAGGGTAAATTATTTAACTTTTTAGAAAGTAAAACGGTTCTTAGAGAATCAAAATATTTTTAATCGTATGAAAAGGATACTCAAGAAGATTACAATCTTTGCGAAACTATTGAATGAGAGTGTTATTATGGCTATATCTCAACTTAAGGGAGATTGGTTAAGAACATTCTTGTCTCTACTGGGCGTAAGTATTGGAATTTTCTCTATTGTGACTGTCTTTTCTGCGATTGATGGATTAAATAAAAATGTAAGTGAGGGGTTAGAATCTATCTCCTCTGAGACAATTTTTATCTCTAAATGGCCAGGAGCAGAGGAGGTAGTTGAGAATAGTGGCGTATTTAGATGGTGGGATTATATAAATAGGCCAAATACTACCTATGATGAGTATGAGTATATTAAAGCAAACTCAGAATTGTCAGAGGCTATTGCTTATGTTTCTCAATTTAGAACAACTGTAAAATATAAAAGAGAATCTGTATCGGGAGCACTAATATTAGGAACAAATACCAAAGAGATTGAGGCTATTAACAAATCGGAAGTTGATAGGGGGAGATATATTAGTCTTGAAGAGGATAGATTTGGAACGGCTGTAGGAGTTATTGGGGCAGAGCTTGCAAAAGAGCTATTTAAAGAGGTTGATCCAATTGGTAAAAAGATAAAAATTAGGGGATACACAGTTACAATTGTGGGGGTATTAAAGAAGTTGGGAGAGAGTATGGTGAATGTAAATGATACGGATAACTCTATTGTTATCCCGATAAATTTTACTCGTAACTTTCTGAGTATTAGATCTGCAAATAATCAAATTATGGCTTTACCAAAAGCTGGAGTAGGTAACGATGAGTTTAAAAATGAGATAAAATTATTACTTAGAGCACACAGAAGATTAACACCAGTAGAGAAGGATGATTTCTCTATTTCTAGTATGTCTTTTATCTTAAAGCAAATTGATGGTATATTTGTGACAATCAATTCTGTAGGCTGGTTGATAGCAGGTTTCTCTCTACTAATTGGTGGTTTTGGGATAGCAAATATTATGTTCGTTTCAGTAAAGGAGAGAACAAATATTATCGGGATACAAAAGGCACTTGGAGCCAAAAAATATATGATTTTGACTCAATTCTTAACAGAGGCAGTTGTTTTATCAATAATGGGCAGTATTGTGGGTATAGCCATAGCAGCTCTCCTAATTAACCTTGTTTCGTCAAGTGCATCCACATTCCAACTCACACTAACCGCTGGAAATATTTTGAGTGGAGTACTGATTGCATCGGTTATTGGGTTAATTTCTGGAATCACCCCAGCTTGGTCTGCAGCTAATCTCAATCCGGTTGAGGCTATAAGTGCTAATTAGGGATATCTCCTCTCCTCAAGTTTAAATATTATAGGAAAATCATATTTCACGTTTACTTTGTCTCCATATTCATTAATTCCAGGTGACCAGTGTGGGCTAGATGCAACTACTACTCTTATTGCCTCTTCTGATAGAAGATCGTGGGGAGAAGAGACAAGGATTACTTTTGATATCCATCCTGTCTTGCTTATTATAAATGAGAGCATTACTTCCCCTTCTATTCTGTTCTTGATAGCTTTTGGAGGATATTTAAGGTTGTTATAGATCCAAAAATTAAATGGAGATGAAGGTTCACTATTTCCTAGAAATTTAGGGCTTGTCCTCTTGGAAAAATCAACTGGAATGTATTGACTTCTCTTGTCTTTAGGAATCATTTCACTAAAACTATATTCAATACTTAGCCTCTTTTTCTTTAATTCAACAGGGGGCATAAGTGAGTCTGCAGCTTTAATAATAGCGCTTTGAAAGAGACAGCCATTTTGATGATCTTTAAATTTAACCTCTTCAAAATCTCCTAATTTATCAAAATGAATGGTAAGTTTTATATTGTCGCGATACATCTTTTTTTCAGCAGCTTTTTCTGGGTACTCCACATTATTGTAGAGCCACTCTTTTACCTGCTCTTCTGATGTAAGAGGAGAGGATGCTGAGTTACTTTGTGAATAGGCAACTAACGAGAAGAAAATGGATAGTGTAAGTAAAAAGGTTTTCATAGTGGAACAGTTTAAGTTTTTGAATGGTTTTATTTTACCTCCCTTCAACCAATAGTGTTAATTCTATAAATTGCTCAACCGATAGCTGTTCAGGTCTCATATCCATTAATTTGCTATCTAATGGAGGTACGCCCCTGCTTGCTAAAACGGGTTTTATTGAATTACGAATTGTTTTGCGTCTTTGATTAAAACAGCTCTTGATAATTAGCTTAAAAAGGGCTGGGTCACAACCAAGCGATGAACGTTCATTTCTGGTCAATCTTATTACTCCCGACTTAACTTTTGGGGGAGGATTAAATACATTTTCGTGTACTGTAAAGAGATACTCTATATTGTACCAAGCTTGTAAAAGCACAGAAAGAATGCCATAAGATTTGTTTCCAGGAGGGCTTGCTAGTCGCTCTGCAACCTCTTTCTGTAGCATACATACAACTTGTGGAACTCTCTCTAAATGGTCTAGAACTTTAAAAAATATTTGAGATGAAATGTTATATGGGAAGTTCCCGATAACTGCAAATTCATCTTTAAAAAGATTATCAAGATCCATTCTTAAAAAATCTCTCTGCTCCAAAGTATAGAGTAGCTGATTATAGGTGCTACGTAGATACTCAATAGACTCTGTATCAACCTCTGCTAGCTCTAATTTAATCTGAGGATTCTCCAGTAGGTATTTTGTTAAAACACCTGTTCCTGGCCCTATCTCCAGCACATTTAAAGTAGAGTTATCGGGAAGAATAAGAGCCTCCACAATTCTTTGGGCTATCCCCTCATCTTTAAGGAAATGTTGCCCTAACGCCTTTTTTGCTTTTACCTGCATCATAATGGACAAAGATAGTAAATTAAGGTGTGCTTTACATTGATTTTTTTGCTAACTTTGCGCAGTTTAAGAATTTAATAAAACATATTATGTATAGAACACACACTTGCGGAGAATTACGCTTATCAAATGTTGCCCAAGAGGTAACCTTGGCCGGATGGGTTCAGAGGGTTAGAAAAATGGGTAGCCTTAACTTTATCGATCTACGTGATAGATATGGTATTACACAATTAGTTGCGGATGAGAATGAGAGTAAAGAGGTAAATGATCTTGTAGAGAAACTTGGTAGAGAGTATGTTATTCAAGCAGTTGGTGTTGTTTGTGAGCGTCAAAGCAAAAATTCAAAGATAGAGACTGGTGATATTGAGGTAAAATTAAAAGAGGTTAAAGTTCTTAATGCAGCTGAGACTCCTCCATTTACTATTGAAGATAATACAGATGGTGGTGAGGATATTCGTGCTCAGTATCGTTATTTAGATTTACGTAGAAACCCACTTAAGAATGCACTTATTCTTAGACACGAGATGGCTCAAGAGACAAGAAAATACTTAAGTAGTGTAGGTTTCTTAGAGATTGAGACTCCTTTCTTAATTAAATCAACTCCAGAGGGTGCAAGAGACTTTATTGTTCCTAGCCGTATGAACTCAGGTCAATTCTACGCTCTTCCTCAGAGTCCTCAAACATTTAAGCAACTTTTAATGGTGGCGGGATATGATAAATATTTCCAAATTGTAAGATGTTTTAGAGATGAGGATCTACGTGCAGATCGTCAGCCAGAATTTACACAGATAGATTGTGAAATGGCATTTGTAGAGAGAGATGATGTTCTAAATGCTTTTGAAGGGCTTGCAAAATCTCTTTTCAAAAATGTATTAGATATTGAGTTTACAGAGGAGTTCCCTAAAATGTCTTATGCAGATGCAATGGAGTTTTATGGATCAGATAAACCAGATATTCGCTTTGAGATGAAAATCAATGAGATAACATCTTTGGTTCAAGGAAATAACTTCTCAGTATTTGATCAAGCAGAATATATAGGAGCAATTGTAGCAGAAGGATGTGCTGAGTACACACGTAAACAATTAGATGAATTAACAAATTGGGTTAAGCGTCCTCAAATTGGTGCGCAAGGCCTTGTTTATATAAAGGTAGCAGCAGATGGAGTTAAATCTTCTATCGATAAGTTCTATACACCAGAGCAACTACAAACTATCGTTGAGAAGGTAGGTGCAAAAGAGGGTGATTTAATCCTTGTTATGTCGGGAGCTAAGAAGAAGACAAGAGGAATGTTGGGAACATTAAGATTAGAGATGGGTAACAGATTAGGTTTAAGAGACAATACTGTTTTTGCTCCTCTATGGGTTTGTGATTTCCCTCTACTAGAGTGGGATGAAGAGACACAACGTTTTTATGCAATGCACCATCCGTTTACATCTCCTAAGCCAGCAGATATGGATAAATTCTTTAGCGATAAACAAGAGGATTTAGAGAGTGTAGATGCAAATGCTTATGACTTTGTAATCAATGGAACAGAAGTTGGCGGAGGTTCAATAAGAATATTCGATTCTAAAATTCAGGAGAGAATGTTTGAGGTATTAGGTTTCTCAAAAGAGGATGCTGATTATCGTTTTGGATTCATTATCAACGCATTCAAGTATGGTGCTCCACCTCACGGCGGTATTGCATTTGGTTTTGATAGATTCTGTTCTCTATTTGGAGGTCAAGAGACAATCAGAGACTTTATTGCATTCCCTAAGAATAATAATGGTAGAGACGTAATGCTTGATGCTCCATCTTATGTAGATGATGCTCAAATGGATGAATTATTCTTAAAATCAACAGCTCCAAGAGAGGAGTAAAAATTAAAGATTATGAGTTTAGAGACACAAATTCAACAAGATATTAAGCAGGCAATGTTAGCCAAAGAGAAGGTTAAACTAGAGGCATTGCGTGCTATCAAATCTGCAATTCTATTAGCTAAAACTTCTGATGGTTCAGAGACTATTTCTGATGAGGCAATTATAAAGATTATCCAGAAATTAGTTAAACAACGTAAAGAGAGTGCTCTTATATATAAAGAGCAAGGCAGAGAAGAACTTGCAGAAAATGAGATAATTGAAGCAACAGCAATGGAGGTTTTCCTTCCAAAACAATTATCAGAAGAGGAGATTGAGGTTGAGGTTAAGAAGATAATTGCTGAGGTTGGCGCAGCGGGCCCTCAAGATATGGGTAAGGTTATGGGAGCTGCTACTAAGCAACTTGCAGGAAAAGCAGATGGAAGAGTTATCTCAGCAATAGTAAAAAAGCTTCTATAAGTAGATAGAGAGATTATAGTTGAATCTCATAAAAATAAAAATGAGGCTATCTCTAATAAGATTTTAACCAAATTGGCAATATCTCTTATTAAAGGTAGCCTCATTTTATAATTTATTTTTTGTTTACATTTTCAAAAAAAAGGTGTTATGAATATAGGTGATAAAGTAAGATTTCTAAGCGATGTAGGAGGTGGTATAATTGTAGGCTTTGATGCAAAAGGGTGGGCTCTAGTGGAGGATGAAGATGGATTTGAGGTGCCTATGCCTAAAAAAGAGTGCGTAGTAGTAGAGGAGAGTGTTGTAGGTAAAAAGAGTACAGTTACAGAGCAAAAATATATTCAGACTCGCGACGGAGATAGTTTAAACATTGCGTTGGTATATACAAAAAGCAAGGAGCCTTATGCAGGGGCTCAAACCTACTTATGTACACTCGTAAATGAATCAAATTATAATTTAATGTTCTCATATTGTGCACTCTCTAGAGGTGTAAAGCAGCTTGTATATGCAGGCGAAGTTCTCCCTTTTCAAAAGAAAGTGCTCTTCTCTTTTGGCAAAGAGGCTCTTAGTGATGGCTCTAAGAAGGTGCAGGTATCAGGGATATTTTTTAAGCGAGGAGATGGTAACACTTCATCGGGATACCTAAATGAGGGAGAGTATAACATTTTTAAAGGATTTGAGACAAAAAAATCTTGGTCTGCAAAGGATTCTATTGAGAAAGAGTTTGTTTTAGATCCTGTTAATCTTTTGAAAGAGGGTTCATTTAAAGAGAATGAATATTTATCGGGAAGAGGATATGTTATAAAGCTAATAAAGGAGGGTGATTTAAATCACGATGAATTAACTCAGTATAAAAGAGAGCTTTATGAGAAATTTTCTCTGGAGATACCCAATAAAGAGGAGGATATAAAGAGCAAAAAACCGAGAAGCTATAAGAGTTTTATGGGGTCTGATCCAACTCTATACGAGGGAGATGATCCTTTGGTAAAGGTTAATACACAAGGTGTTTTAGAGGTAGATTTGCACGCAGATCAACTGCTTGAAACAAAGGTAGGTATGGATAATGGTGCAATTCTAAGGTACCAGTTAGAGACCTTTAATAAAGTTATGAAAGCGCATATAAAAGATCGAGGTACTAAGATTGTATTTATCCACGGAAAAGGGGATGGCGTTTTGAGAAATGCTTTAGTAAGCGAACTAAAAACAAAATATAGTGGTACATCTTGGCAAGATGCATCATTCAAAGAGTATGGATTTGGGGCAACTATGGTGAGATTGTAATAGACCTACATCTATTCAGCCTCTAGTTGCTCAATTAATTCCAAGGCCTTTTGGTAATCCTCATTGTTAATTACAACTAGCTCAACACTAAGCAGATCTGTATTTACAGGCCCAACGGAATAGTTTACATTCTGATTAAGAACAGCAGCGGGTATGCCTTCGTTCTCAAGCATACCCTTTGCTAAATTTGCGCTAAATGCACTAGTGTATCTCTTTACTAGTTTCATACGATTCTAAAATTACTCATTTTCAACCTCTCTACAAGCATATTCAATGCCTCTTGAGAAACGGAATACATCTTTTCTTAACCCCTCAATTAAAACAGGATTCTCTGAGAAATCAATAGTAACTCTATCTTCAAAAGTTCTCAATAATCTCATAAGAGGATTTTTAAGTTTAAAAACCAATAAAGTATCTGTTTGTTTATCTATCACAAAGTTTGCATTGGTAAATATCTCGATAATAGCCTCTTTATTTTGAACAAAATTGCTAACAAAGATTTGTTTCTTGCCATACCCAATTAGTGGATATATTGCAGAGAACGCAACAAAGAAGATTACTAGCTGATTTGAATTATGTTGGAACATATCCAAGATTGTAAGATCCTCTTGTTTATTAGGGGATAGATAGAAAAATATAGTAATTGTAAGTGTGAACATTATTACTATAAAAACTAGGTACTTGATTGATCTAATTAAATATTTCATACGATTAAAAAATTTTTCTGAAAGGTTAATAATTTATAAAAAAGATATACAAAATTATACAACTCTACGTTTTGCAACAACTTTACTTCTCTTTCTTAGCTCTTGAATAGCTAGGGCTGCAGCTCCTAAAATAGGGGCGCTCTCGGCATATAGGCTAGAGATACTAATTTGGACTTTATCTCTCCAAATAGGCATCACATTCTCTTCAAATGATTTAATAATGGGCTTTAGTATTAAATCTTGTGCTTTTGATAGTGAACCATAGATAAAGACAGCCTCAGGTGCGGTTATTGCCACTAAATCTGCAATTCCTGCTCCTAAATAATTGGCAGTTAATTCAATTGCTTTCTTAGCAATTTCGTCGCCCTTTTTAGCAGCCTCAATAATCTCTGTAGTATCTAATTTATTAAAAGGAATCTCTTTTAAGTGACTATCATTCTCTGGTGATGCCGCTAAAAGTTCAATAAGATTAAGTTTAAGCCCCGTTGATGAAGCGTATCTCTCTAAGCAGCCTCTCTTTCCACATCCACACTCTCTTCCATTTGATCTTATTGTTGTATGCCCTAACTCACCTGCGTGTCCGTCGTGACCATACATAATATTTCCATTAACAATAACCCCACTACCTAAACCTGTATCAAGCTTAATCATACTAAAATTCTTCATATCCTTTCCGCCACCATACATTAACTCTCCTATAGCTGCTGCATTGGCATTATTGGTAACAATTATCGGGATATTATTAAAAAGTATATTTAGCTGTTTTACAATTGGTAATTTACCTTGCCACGATAGGTTTGGCGCATTCTCAATCTCTCCTGTATAGTAGTTACCATTTGGGGCACCGATACCAATAGCATCTACAGTATGAGGCTCATCTAACGAGAAAGATAGATCTTTTATACCATCTCTTATTTTTAATATAAAATCTTCAAATTCAGCATAATCACTAGTCTGAAACTCGTCAGAAGCATAAATTTTCCCAAACTCATCTACAAGAGCGTAGGCGGTATTTATCTTACCTATATCAACGGCCACAACTAAATTCTTCATTTCAAATAAATTAAATATATTATACTATTGCAAAAGTAATAAAAATAGAACTTATTTACTACTTTTGTCTGTAAATAGTAACGAACATTTAATTAAACGTAATTTTGGCTGGAATCTACTTACATATCCCTTTTTGTTCACAATTTTGTACATACTGTAACTTCTATTCTGTTAAAGGAGAGCAATATAAAGCTCAATTTGTAAAGGCAATAAAGGGAGAGATTGAGAAGCGATACAAAGACATATTAATTAAAGAAGATTCAACTATTTACATGGGTGGAGGAACTCCTTCTACGTTAGATATCAGTCAAATAGAGGAAATTTTTAGCTCTACAAAACAATTGGTTAATGGAAAAATAATTGAAGCTACAATTGAAGTTAATCCAGATGATATTACCCTTGATTTTGCTAGATCTTTAAAACAAATAGGTTTCAATCGTGTGAGTATGGGAATACAAACATTTAGCGATGCGTACTTACAGTGGATGAATCGTCGCCATACTAAAGATACAGCCATAAAAGCCTATGAACAATTAAGAGATGCTGGTTTTACAAATATTAGCTTAGATCTCATATTCGGATACTCACAGCTAACTCAACAAGAGTGGTTAGATGACATAAAAGCTATGATAAAGTTATCTCCAGAGCACATCTCTGCCTATCAAATGAGTGTTGAACCTGGGAGTAAGTTATCTGCAATGGTAAAGAGAGGTGAATATAATTTACTTCCCGACACACAATCTGAAATTCAGTATAACACCCTGCAAAAGGAATTGGCTTTATCGGGATATAAACAATATGAAGTCTCAAACTTTTGCAAAGAGGGGTTTGAGGCAAAACATAATAGTTCATACTGGAGAAGAGTGCCTTATATTGGGCTTGGACCAGCTGCACACTCATTTAAAGATAAGGAGAGATGTTGGAATACGGCAAGTATTAAAAAATATTGTGTCTACTATCTATCTGATAATAACTCCAATGAACAGGAAATTATTGATGTGGAACATCTAACAGATACCGATATTTTTAATGAGAAAATAATGCTATCTCTTAGAACGGTAAATGGGTTGAAAGTTAATGAATTGGATCCTGTAATGTATAAAAGTATTTTACCAGAGATAAATAGAGAGATATCTAAAGGAAATCTAATTATGGAGAACGATGTAATTAGAGTCCCTAAAGAGCGGTTATTTATATCGGATCTTATTATAAGAGAGCTGTTTGCGTAGGTTAATTTGCGAATTTTCCTGTGTAGTTTACTCTTGCATATTTGGTAACTGTTGTGCAGCCTCTTCTAATGCATTATAAAACTCCTCTCCAAATTTAAAAATGATAGGCTCTTTTAAAAATTTATATACAGGTATCCCCTCTCTCTTCCCTTTTTTAAAGGCATCTTTACAGAGATTCCATCGGTGAAGATTAAGGGCAATAGATCCATTTGAGAATTCCGAAACTCTAATTGGGTAGAGCCAGCAAGATATTGGTTTTTTAAAACTGCACTTCTTTTCAAAATATGCTTTTTCTATGGCACATAAGCAGTATTCATCGGGAGTAAAATAGGTATAAGCGCACTCTTGATTTTTAATTAGAGGCGTTACTAGATCTCCATCACAATCAATAACTGTGAATCCTTGCTGTTGAACAGCCTTTTTATTCTCCGGCGCGAGATACTCTTTGTAGTTGTCATACTCACATTCAATCTCTAGTTTTTCATTAGGCTCTACAGGTGCTCCACTGTCACCAATGATGCAGCAAGCTCCTTTACAGGCATCAAAATCACACGCAAATTGCTCAGTTAAGATATCTGATGAAACTAAATATTTATCAATCTCAAAAATAAATGGTCTATTCATTGTTATTCAAAATAATTTCGGATAAAATCATTGCCTTTTAGTAGGTTGCGAGTTCTAGTGTTCTCTGTAGTACCCTCCATAATAACGGTAACTTTATTCCCTTTTTCATAGAGCTCTTTAATATATTGGCTAAAGACTAAAGGTGTAATATTATCTAACGTTTGGTTAAACTCAGAGTAGAAATCTTCTCCTGTAACATATCTATTCTCTAAAATTGAGAGCCAATAATCAGTACTCTTTTCATTCAATGTGAAACTATCCTTTAGCCCTTTCTTGATATTGTTAAAAAGTGTAGTATCCATTCTATTATTTGATAGATCTTTTAGAGTTTGATCAAAAATATTTAATATAGAGTTGATTCCAATACTATCAGTATCAAAAAGAGACTCATATAGAACAACCTCTTCTGGATAATACTTTAAAGAAGATTCAATAGAGCTACTAGATGATAAATTTTTGATAGAACCATTATTATAAACATTATCAAGGTAGGCGGTTGTAAGCTTAGATAAAACATCTGTTTTTACATTGAAATCTGCGCTATGCGAAAGGTTTATGCTAATATAAGAGCGTGGGATAACCATTTGATATAGGAATCTATGCTCATACTTGCCTTTTGTTAGGTAGTTTGGTAAAACCATCCAGCTCTCTTTGTTCTCTCCGTTACCAGGGATAGAGCCGATATATTTTTTAGCATACTCAACAAACCTCTCTTTATTAATGTCGCCGACAAAAATAAATACAAAATCTCCAGCATTTGCAAATCTCTCTCTGGAAGAGAATAAAAGCTGAGGATACTCTAACTTTTGAATTGCTTCAACGGATTTTGCTTCAGAGAATGCTCGATTACTTCTATTATAAAACATAACAGTATCTTCAAAAATATTTCTAGGCGACAGGTTATAGAACTGAGCTTCACTGATTTTACTCTCTTTGAAAACATCAAATGCCACCTCGTCCGCTCTTCTACTTGTCATGCTCAAATTTATTAAGTGAAATAGTTTTTCAGCATTTTCAGCATCTGAACTACCTGTCATCTGTTCTGTGTTACGAGATATAGAGCTCTTGAAATCTATGTTTGAATATGATAACATCTTCTCTAAAAGAGGGAGAGAGATGTTCCCTAAACCACCAAGATTAATTATCTCATTTAAATACGCTCTATTACCAATCTCAATATCTCCCATTTGTGAGATTCCTCCCTTACTTACACCCATGAATGATACATTATTGCTTGTTGTATCTGTAGTTTTTAATACCACAGTGGCACCATTAGATAGAGTAATGACCTCTGTGCCAAAGATTGGATCAGAGATTTGAGATGTAATTGTAGATTGTGTTCCTGTTTGAGCAAAGTTTGGCCAATTAATAAGATTAGGCTCAACATAATGCGTTCCAGAAGAGGCTTGATTGTATCCATCTGTAAATGATTTTTTTATAACATCTTCTGCTACTAAATTATCTCTTCTAGTCTGTGGTGCAAAACAAGAGATAAGAATATTATCCTTTTGACCTAAAACCGAAGAGGTGTAAGAGTTGATATCTTTTAATGAAAGAGAAAATAAGATATCTTTCAT
The DNA here is from genome assembly GCA_964368585.1 of uncultured Muribaculaceae bacterium. Classification (GTDB taxonomy): domain Bacteria; phylum Bacteroidota; class Bacteroidia; order Bacteroidales; family UBA932; genus Egerieousia. The sequence goes on along the minus strand of CAYJAK010000004.1, from coordinate 169,270 downwards.
TACTTGAAAATTCATCTCAATACTAGCCAATGTGTAGCCGTACATATAATTATTTAGAGCTCTATTTAGGAAAATATCATTATTCAGATTTGTTCTATTGTCATAAATATACTCTAACTCACGATAAAATTTATCTCTTGAATTTGTAAATTCTTGGTGGTTGAATCCATATTTAGCAAGCCTGCCAATCTCTTGACTAACAAAAGCAACAGATGAAGTCAACGCTTGTGGACGGGTCTCAAAATTTATAGAGAAAGCATCTTGATTATTGACTCCCATAAAGTTGCCAGATGTAATAGTTATGTTAGTAATAGGCAAATTTTCGGATAGAGATCCAGTTTGTAATCTACTAAGGAGTAATGACGTTAGTGCGTTGCTAAAATACTCTTGAATATAAGGTATAGTTGTATTTCTATATTTTGCTAATAATGGAGTCTTTAATAAATTTATAGAGACATTGGTTTTGTTATACTCAATATCTTTCTCTATAATCACTTTAATTCCTTCAAATTTATCGGGATTAAAATATTTACGATCAACATTTTGCGGTGGTTTTGGGATAATTGAAAAGACAGATTTTATCTTATTCTCTACAGCTACTAAATCTACATCGCCAACTACAAATACCGCTTGTAGATCTGGGCGACACCATTTATAATAGAATGTTCTTAGATCCTTTGAAGAGTAAGTTTGCATTCTTGCCAACATATCTGGCTTAAGCTCTTTTCCGTAGTTGCTTTGGGGATAGAGATCTCTGAGTAAAGCAGATTCAACCCTCTTTTGAGCATTCCATTGATCGGCAATAGCGTTTCTGAATGTAGGCATAGTATTGACGATATCCTCTTCATCAATATTGATAGATCCAAGCCAGTTATATAGGATAAGAAGTGTTGAATCTAGTACGTTTGCTCGCGATACGGGAACATTCTTTATAAGATAATTTAGATCCTCTTTTTCAGTTTTAAACTGTAGTTCATTATTATCTATTCCTATTGAATTGAGGTATTGAGTCATAGATGAGCCAATAAAGTTACGAGTCCCCTTTGTTGCTAATAATTCTAACATCTTAAACATACCCTCTTGTTGAGGCTCTTCTAGAGTTGTTCCAACCTTTTGAACAATGCAAAAATCGGCCTGACCTTTTATTGCACTATTTTTTACTACATAGTATGTTAAACCGTTAGGTAGTTTGCCCGTTTTGACCCTAGGATCATTGGGTAGAGCTCCAACATCTTGTGCAAAAAGTAAATTTGAAGCACAAAATAGAAAAGAGAAAAGAAATATGCATTTAATTATTAGTTTCATAATAGATTCTGGAATAAGTATTGTTATGTTATAAGTAACTCACTTTTAATATCACGCAAAAATAAAAACTTTATTTAGAATAATTTTTGTTTGAATATATATTTTTTTATTTTTGTGCTCCTCACAACAAGTAGGGAGGAGTGAAGTAAACACAATAATTTAATAATACTACATAATTATGAAAAGATTTGGAAAAATTCTTGTAATGACACTTTGTATGCTCTCATTGAGTATTGCAGCTAAAGCGCAAGACCTTGGTCAAGCAACCGAAACGTTTAATAATGCTGCAACAGCGTTAAATGCTGGGAATCATGCAGAAGCTCTTGCGGGCTTTAAATCTGCTTTAACTATGGCAGAGGCATTAGGTGCAGAGGGAACTGATATCGCAAATGATAGTAAGAATGTTATTCCTCAAATTTTAGTTCAAATTGCTAAAGGTGAGATGCAAAAGAAAAATTATACTGCTGCATTAGCAAAATTAGGAGAAGCAAGCGTAGCTGCTACAGAGTATGGAGTTACAGAGGTTGTTGCAGAGGCTAAAAAATTAAAGCCTCAAATGAATATGGCTTACGGAAATGCTCTATTAAGCGGAAAGAAATATGCAGAAGCTGCTGCAAAATATGAAGAGATTGTTGCTGATAATCCTAAAAATGGTCTAGCTTACGTTAGATTAGGTATGGCTAAAGCAAGATTAAATGATGAAGCTGGTGCTCTTGCAGCATTTGCAAAAGCAAGTGAATTTGGTCAAAAATCTCAAGCAGAGAAGCAAGTGTCAAATTTACATCTTCAAAAGGCTCAAGCTGCGTTTAAAGCAGAGAAGTTTGATGAAGCAATTAAGGCAGCAAAAGATTGTATCGCTATAGGTGAAAATTCGGGTGCAACTTACATTATGGCTATGGCTTATGTAAAGAAGAAAGATTATCCTGCGGCGTGCGTTGAATTAAAGAAGATTCAAAATGAATCTAAATATAAGAAGACGGTAGCAGATTTAATGCCTCAATTAAAATGTCAATAGAGCTTGAGTTATTAGCTCCAGCAAAAAATAAAAGTATCGGCATCACAGCAATCGACTGTGGTGCCGATGCTGTATATATTGCAGGACCAAAGTTTGGAGCAAGAGAGAGTGCTGGCAATGCTATAGAAGATATTGCCGAGTTGGTAGACTATGCTCATAAGTTTGGTGCTAAGGTATATATGGTAGTAAATACAATTATATATGAACAGGAATTAGAAGATGTTAAGAGTGTTATTTGGGAGGCATATAAGATAGGTTGTGATGCTATTATTGTACAGGATCTCTCTCTGCTCAAAATGGATCTTCCACCAATCAAACTCTTTGCATCTACTCAAACAAATATAAGAGATGTTGAGCAGGCTAAGCTGCTTGAATCATTAGGTTTTAAGAGATTGATACTAGCTAGAGAGTTAAGCTTAAAACAGATAAAAGAGATTAAAAACAGCGTAAATGTTGATGTTGAAACATTTATACATGGGGCTCTCTGCGTAAGTTATAGTGGCCAATGTTATTTGAGTCAGAAACTTACTAAAAGAAGTGCAAATAGGGGAGCTTGTGCGCAGCCCTGCAGATCTAATTATGATTTGGTGGATGAGAATGGGAAGGTTATTGTAAAGAATAGGTCGCTACTCTCTTTAAAGGATCTTAATTTGAGTGATAGGGTTGAAGATCTGGTTAAAGCAGGTGTCACTTCATTTAAGATAGAGGGGAGACTTAAGAACGACTCCTATATAAAAAATATTGTGTTGCACTATAGAAGAGAGTTGGATAGGATAATATCGAATAATAAAGAGTACTGCAGAGCATCGTGGGGGAGTATAGAAAAAGGGTTTATAAGTGATCCAAATTTAACATTCAATAGAGGCTATACGGAACTATTTATAAATGAGAAGAGAGGCAAATGGCTTAGTGAGGATGGAGCTAAATATCTAGGAGAATATATCGGGAATGTAGAAAAGAGCTCTGTTCAAAGCGGTGGTGCAACTAATTTTATATACAAATCTAAACTAAAGCAGAGAAGGGTTGTAAATGGTGATGGACTCTGCTTTGTTACCCCCAAAGGAGATATTATAGGGGCTAGAGCAAACTCTTGTGAGGGTTCAAAGATTAATTTATTGGAGAGATTAAATATCCCGATAGGCTCAAAAATATATAGGAATTTTAATGTTGCTTTTGAGAAGGAGCTGCAAAATAGTATGCCTGAAAGGTTAATCTATGTAGATTTAACATTTATGAGAGATGGTGATAATTGCTCAATATTAGTGAATTGTGTAGAAGGGATAGATTTTAAATACAATATAGAATTTCCTATTCAAGAGGCAGCAAATTTAGAACTTGCTAAAAAGAGTATGGAGGCTCAACTATCTAAGAGAGTAGAGAGATTTTCATTTCGTTTTAGAGAGTTTAAGGGGGAAAGTACCCCATTTTATCCAACATCTGTCTTAAATGGTATAAGAAGAGATATTGCAAGTTTACTATCACAGAGATTAGAAGAGATGAGAAAGAAGAGTGCTGAACAAGAGCAGAATCTATGTGAAGTAAGTGAAGATAGAAGTGATGTAAATAGAGAAGAGATAGTTGAAGATAAAAGATTAATTAACAAGAATTTAACTTATCTTGCTAATGCTTCAAATGATTTCTCTAAACAGGTTTATAAAGAGTTGGGGTATAGAGAGATATCTTCTGCGTATGAACTTGTACCAGTCTCTAGAGCAGAATTGATGCGAACAAAATATTGCTTAAAATATGAGTTTGGATTTTGCCCAAAAGAGGGTTCAAATTTTAATAAAAAACTCTATTTAGTTAACGGGAATAATAAATTAGAACTTTTATTTGATTGCTCTAAGTGTGAAATGCTTATAATTGGATAAAAAATCTTAATTTTACCTGATTTTAATAAAGAACAATTATGCAATTTTCTAATGTAATAGGGCAAGGAGATGTTATCAATCAAATTTCAAAGATGATTGATCAAAATAGAGTTCCCCACGCACTCCTTTTTACAGAAAAAGAGGGATTTGGAGCTCTTACTATTGTTCTTGCTGCTATTCAGTATCTATTTTGCAAAAATAAAATTAGTGGCGACTCTTGTGGGGTCTGTCCAAGTTGTGTGAAAATTTCAAAATTGAGTCATCCTGATTTTCATTTTTCATTTCCTACAAATATTTCAACTCTAGTTGGTAAAAAAGATAAAAAAGATGAGGTTGATACCTTTTATCCACTATGGAGAAAAATAGTTGAAAAAAATCCCTATTTTGCTGAACAAGAATTGTATAACGCGCTCGGCCTAGAGAACAGATTAGGAACAATCGCTGTTTTAGATGCAAATTCTATTATTAGAAAATTGAGTCTTAGCTCTTATGAGGGAGGGGCAAAGGTGATGCTGATTATGTTCCCAGAGCGAATGAATACAGAGACAGCTAATAAACTACTCAAGTCATTAGAGGAGCCGATGCCAGATACATATTACTTTCTAATCTCTCATAATCCCGATAAAATTATAACAACAATTTTATCGAGATGCAGAAGGGTAGAATTGCCTCCAATTGATAGAGATATATTGAGGGACAGCCTACAAAAAAGGTTTGATTTTTCTGTTGAGGATGCAGATTTCTGGGCTCACTGTTCTGCAGGAAGCTATGGAGGCGCGGTAAAATTGATAAGTTCAGATAGTGAAAGATCGAGTACCTATGAACTTTTTATAGATCTTTTAGGGGGGGCTATAAATAAAGATCTAGTAAAAATGACAGATATTTGGGAGAGTTTAGCATCTTGGGGAAAAGATTCTCAAAGGGAGTTTTGTAGAGAGGGAATGCAGATTCTGAGAAAGTTATATGTTTTAAGTTTAGGATTAGAGGAGATATCATATTCGTCAATAAAAGAGAGGGCGCAATTGAATGCTTTTGCAAAGAGCATTAAAACTAATTTTTATGAAAAGGGGTATAACTTGCTTAATAGTGCTACAGAGCATATAGAGAGCAATGTTAATCCAAAATTTATTTTTTGCGATTTATGTAATCGCTTTTATTATAATATTTAATATATGAAACGAGATAATAGAGAACACGACTGTTTGAGAGGTTGTGAGGTTATTACAAATAGTGAAACTAGTGAGAAGACGTTTAAATATAATAGACAATGTTGTAAATTGAGTGTTTTTGATTGGTTAGACGGGCTTGAGCAATCAGAGTATAATGATTTTTATGAGGTGAGGTTTAAGAATACTAGAAAGAGTATATTCAAGAGCGAACCAGAGGCTTCATATAAAATAGGAGATATTGTGGTTGTTGAGGCTCAGACAGGTCACGATGTTGGAATTGTTTCTCTTTCTGGGTGTGCTTTAGCTACACAAATTAAGAGAAATGAGAGTTCGACAAGACCGCTTGAATATAAACGTATATATAGAATAGCGAGAGGTGCTGATATTGAAAAGTGGCAAAATGCCATTGCAAGAGAGCATAAAACGATGATTCGCTCGCGACAAATGGCTGCTAGTCTTCAACTAAATATGAAGATTGGAGATGTAGAGTTTCAAGGAGATGGATCAAAAGCTATCTTCTACTATATTGCAGATGAGAGAGTTGATTTTAGGCAGCTAATCAAAGATTTTGCAGAAGAGTTTAGAGTTAGAATTGAGATGAAACAGATTGGAGCTAGACAAGAGGCTGGATTGATAGGAGGGCTAGGTGTGTGCGGTCAGGCTCTTTGCTGCTCTAGATATATGAATAATTTTCACTCTATTACAACTCAAGCGGCAAGATCGCAAGATTTATCGCTTAACCCACAGAAGCTTACAGGACAGTGTGGCAAACTAAAATGTTGTATAAATTATGAGGCGTCTGTATATATTGATGCTCAGAGTAAAATGCCTTTTGTAAAGGAACCTCTGCAGTTAGAGGACGGCGAAGCGCATTTAATGAAAACAGATATTCTAAGGGGTATTATGTGGTTCTCATACGATCCAAATAGTATGGCAAATATGGTGCAGTTATCATCAAAAAATGTAAGAGAGATAATCTCGATAAATCGTAGAGGAGGCAAGGCGAAATCACTATTTGATGAAAAACAAAATAAATCACTGGAGTTTATGAGCGCAACTGGTGAGGAGAGTATCTCGCGTTTTGACAATGATCTAAAGAGAAAGAAAGGATCTAGTGGAAGAAAAAACAGAGATGACAATAGAAGAGGCGATAGAGATAGAAGAAGAGAGCCAAGAGATAATAGAGAGGGTGATGATTCGAGGGAACCTAGAGAGCCTAGAGAACATAGGGAACCAAGAGAGCCAAGGGGGCAGAGAGATCAAAGAGGTTCGAGAGATCAAAGAGAGCCGATGGATCGTGAACATAGGGGAAACAGGGAGCCTAGAAAACCGAGGGAATCTAGTGAGAGAAGAGACCAAAAGGATCAGAGAGGGCAAAGAGAACCTAAAGAACCAAGAGGAGTAAGAGAATCTAAAGAACCAAGAGGACCAAAGGAGCAGAGAGATCAGAGAGCTCCTAGAGAATCAAAAGAGCATAGAGAGCCAAGAGAACCAAAGGGGCAAAGAGAAGAAAGAGGAACAAAATAATAATTTAGGATGAAAAGAGGTACTTTGAGAGCCATCATTATGTTGTTGTGTGGATTAATTCTTGCAGCGTGTAGTGAGTATCCTCCTAAAAACTATGGCTATGCAGGGGTTGATCCAACAAAAGGTTGGGAGATAGGAGATAGTTTTAATTTTGAGATAGAGATTGATACCACTGGGGTTTCAGAGATCTATTTAACAGCCAAAATTAAGAGCAGCTATATTAATCCTGTAGAGAGTTCTGTGCCAGTTATAGTTACATTTAGCTCAAGGAGTGGAAAACATAGGGATTATAAGATAGAGCTTCCCTTAAATGTAGTCAAAGATAGGGGGAAATATATTGAATCTGGTGATGCAGTTGAAATAGAGTGGATAATAATAAAAAATATTGTTAATCGCGACGGATTATTATGGAGCGTAAATGTATCGCAAGATGGCATCTTAGATGTATATGAAAATATTATCGGGATAGGAGTAAGAAGTAAAAAAATAGATAATGAGCGGAAAGGATAAATTAAGAAAATTTAGAGAGAACGAAACGTTTGTAAATACTCTTTTTCAACCCAATACAGATGAATTATTGGGTAAAAATCACGTATTCAAAGGCTCTTGGGGAGAGAAGGTTTTTGGAAATGACAAGCCTATTGTTTTAGAATTGGGTTGTGGAAAAGGAGAGTATACTATTGCTTTGGCAGAAAAATTTCCCGATAAAAACTATATCGGGATAGATATAAAGGGGGCTAGATTATGGAAAGGGGCAAAATATGCTCATGAAAATAATTTAAAAAATGTGGCATTTATTCGTGCGAGAATTGAGTTTATTACCTCCCTTTTTGCTAATGGAGAGATATCAGAAATTTGGATAACATTTGCTGATCCTCAATTAAATAAGGCAAGAAAGAGACTTACGGGCTCAATGTTTTTAGAAAGGTATAGAGGGTTTTTAAAACAAGATGGAGTTGTTCATCTTAAAACAGATAGTAAATTTTTGCACGCCTATACAAGAGCTAGCGTTGAGGCTAATAAGTTTAATTTAATAGAGGCTAATAATGATATTTACGGAAGTGGAAGAGCAGATGAAATTCTCTCTATTAAAACTTTTTATGAGGCTCACTATATTAAAAGAGGCTTGGAGATAACATATATGGCCTTTAATTTGAATCATACAGAAAAAATTGTTGAGCCTGAATGGGATGAGGAGAGTTGGTTAAATGAAGAGATGAAAGGTAGAGAGGGGATACCTGCAAATAAGGGATAATTTTAATCAAAATAGACTTGAAAAATGAAAGGAATAGTATTAGCTGGAGGATCTGGAACAAGATTGTATCCTATAACTAAAGGGGTAAGTAAGCAATTGCTCCCTATTTATGATAAGCCAATGGTTTATTATCCAGTGTCGGTATTAATGCTAGCTGGAATTCGTGAAATATTAATAATCTCAACGCCACAAGATCTACCAGGCTTTAGAAGATTGCTAGGAGATGGGACAGATTATGGAGTTAAATTTGAGTATGCAGAGCAGCCATCTCCTGATGGTTTAGCACAAGCATTTATTATAGGAGAAGAGTTTATAGGGGATGATTCTGCCTGCTTAGTACTAGGGGATAATATATTTTATGGCTCAGGCTTTACAGGAATGTTAAAAGAGGCTGTTAAAAAGGCTGAAAATGAGAGCTTAGCAACGGTTTTTGGTTACAGGGTAAATGATCCAGAAAGATATGGTGTTGCTGAATTTGATAAAGATGGAAAATGCTTGTCTATAGAGGAGAAGCCTGCAAAACCAAAATCGAATTATGCAGTTGTGGGGCTCTATTTTTATCCCAACAAGGTGGTAAGTGTGGCAAAAAATATTAAACCGTCTGCACGTGGGGAGTTAGAGATAACTACAGTAAACCAGAATTTTTTAAGTGATGGTGAGCTAAGAGTGCAAACTTTAGGGCGTGGTTTTGCTTGGCTAGATACGGGCACGCACGACTCATTGAGTGAAGCTTCAACTTTTGTAGAGGTTATAGAGAAGCGTCAAGGTCTTAAAATAGCCTGCCTAGAGGGGATTGCATATAGAAATGGTTGGATTACTAAGGAAAAAATGAGAGAGATCGCTCAACCAATGATAAAAAATCAATATGGTCAATATCTGCTAAAAGTTATAGATGAGTAAAAATGTTTTAATAACTGGGGCCAATGGTCAATTGGGGCGTGAGATTAATCGCGTAACACAAAATGATAGTGAAAATAACTATCTATTCACCGATATTGCTCAATTAGATATTACTAATGAAGAGGCTATTCAAAAAATAGTTGCTGATAATAAGATAGATATAATAATTAACTGTGCTGCATATACAAATGTAGATAAGGCGGAAGATGAGGTTGATTTAGCCTATCAGTTAAACGGTGTTGCTGCTAAGAATTTGGCAAATGTGTGTCGCGATAATGGTGCAACCCTTATTCATATCTCAACAGATTATGTTTTTGATGGCACTAGCTGCACCCCATATTTAGAAGATAGTAAAACATCTCCAATAGGAGTTTATGGAAAATCTAAGTTGGAAGGGGAGGAGAATATTCTGGAGAGTGGATGCAATAGCATTATTATACGCACCTCTTGGTTATACTCTGCGTGGGGGAACAATTTTGTAAAAACGATGCAAAAACTTACATTGGAGAGAGATAACTTAAATGTGATTTTTGATCAGATAGGAACACCAACTTATGCTTTAGATTTAGCAGAGGCAATTGTGGCGATAATAAAGGGTGAGAAAATAGACAAAACAGGAGTTTATCATTTTAGTAATGAGGGAGTTTGCTCTTGGTTTGATTTTGCAAAAGAGATTTCAGAGTTGAGTGGTAATAGTTGTGATATAAAGCCAATTCACTCGTGGGAATATCCAAGTAAAGTGACTAGACCTCACTACTCCGTATTGGATAAGACAAAATTTAAAAAGATATTTGATATTGAGATTCCCTATTGGAAGGAGTCACTAAAACAATTCTTTACTAAAACAACATAGTTATCAGAGAATCAAAAATTTTAATCGAATGAAAACAATATTAATAACAGGCGGAGCAGGTTTTATTGGCTCACACGTGGTAAGATTATTTGTGAATAAATATCCAGATTATAAAATTATTAATCTCGATAAACTTACCTATGCAGGAAACCTTGCCAATATTAAAGATATAGAGAGTGCGCCAAACTATACATTTATAAAGGCCGATATTTGTGATTTTGATAAAATGTTAGAGGTATTTGCTCAATATAATGTAGATGGAGTAATTCATTTAGCAGCAGAGAGCCACGTAGATAGAAGTATTAAAGATCCATTCACTTTTGCAAGAACAAATGTGATGGGTACACTCTCGCTTTTACAGGCGGCAAAGCACCATTGGAATGGTAATTATGAGGGTAAGCGTTTTTACCACATCTCTACAGATGAAGTTTATGGCTCTTTAGGATTTGATGATACACTTTTTACTGAGCAAACAAGTTATGATCCACATAGTCCATATTCTGCATCAAAGGCTAGTTCAGACCATTTTGTGAGAGCCTTTCAAGATACTTACGGAATGCCGTGTGTGGTTACTAACTGTTCAAATAATTATGGTCCATATCAATTCCCAGAAAAACTAATACCTCTATTTATAAATAATATACGTAATAGAAAGCCGTTACCAGTTTATGGAAAGGGAGAGAACGTTCGTGATTGGTTATATGTTATAGACCACGCTAGAGCGATTGATATAATTTATCATAGTGGTAAAAGTGGAGACACATACAATATTGGAGGCTTTAATGAGTGGCAAAATATTGATTTAATAAAAGTTATTATAGCAACTGTAGATAGATTATTAGGTAATCCCGAGGGAGCTTCGTTAGACTTAATAACTTATGTAACAGATAGAGCTGGTCATGATCTACGATATGCAATAGATTCAAATAAGCTGAAAAATGAGCTTGGTTGGGAACCATCACTACAATTTGAAGAGGGTATTGAGGAGACCGTTAAATGGTACTTAGAGAATCAAGAGTGGATGGATGATATTACCTCTGGAGATTACATTAAGTATTATGAGGATATGTATGACGGAAGGTAGAATTACTCCTTCCTAATTCCCACATATTCAGCAATCTCGCGGAGTCTATCTTTATAAATAGAGTTATTTAGAGTGTCAATGGAGCTAATTGCCTTTGAGATACATTCATCCAGTTCATTTTGAGCTAGTTGCATCCCTTTATATTTAAGTACAAAATCATTAACTTTAACGATAATTGCAGAGTTTTTACTTGAAATTTGTTCATTAGAACCAATTGGTTCAATCTCTTTTATTGCCTCTCTGATACTATTACTCTCCTCTTTTGGAGCTATTTCCATTGCGCATAAAAGAGGTAATGTTATCTTTCTCTCTCTAATATCAGAGCCAACATCTTTACCAGAATTGATATGTGGAGAGTAGTCAAAGATGTCATCACGTATTTGAAATGCTAGTCCTAGATAGTAGGCGTAGCTCTCGATAGATTTTAGAGAGACTTCTCTTTCATCATCATTTAAATTATCGAGACAAAGGACGGCTCCTTTCATTGCAGCAATAAAGAGAGATGAGGTTTTGTAGTGAATAATTTGATAATAATCCTCTTTAGTAGTTGTGAGCTCATCAGCTTTATTCATCTGTATAAGTTCCCCTTCTGAAAGTTGTGTTAGGGCTATACTATATATTTCTAAAGTTTGTGTATTACACTTATTTATTAGCGCCCACATAGCTTTTGAGAGCCAGAAGTCTCCTGTTAAAACAGATGCGGCCTCTCCAAAGATTGATTTTACAGTTGGTGATCCCCTTCTTGTTGAGGCTTTATCAGCAACATCGTCGTGTAGAAGTGTTGCTGTATGAACAATCTCTGCAGATGCAGCGCAATAGTAATTCTTTTCATTTACTACTCCGCAAGCTGATGCTGCAAGTAGAGATAATAGAGGTCTTAGCTCTTTTCCAGAATTATTAAGCAAATAGTTGTTAATCTGTTCTAGGAGTTGATTATTACATATAAGAGTATCGCTTAGAGCAGTTTTATAACCACCCCAAGCGTTACTTAATTCTCTCTTTATTAGATTAATATCTGCCACTTAGAATATAAATGCCACTGAAAGTTCAAAAGATCTATTATTACCTAAATCTATGGAACTATGGTCGTGCGACTCCTCTAGTTCATTAATTATTGTACCTAAAGATCCTCTGTTCCAAGAGTATTTTCCACTGATTTGTAGCTTCCAGATATCTAAACCTGCACCAAGACCTATTCCTCCTTGAAGTCTATCATACGAGTGGTTAATGAATGAACTCTTTGTATCAATAACATAATTTACAAATGGTGATACAAAAACGTATGGTCTAAGAAGGAGCAAATCTATCCCCCATTGAATATTGAAAGGAACTTGAAGATAGCTCATTTTAATATCTCCAGAACTACCTAGATAGTTTGCAAAGTGAGTTTGCTGAGCAAATACCAACTCTGGTTGGATAGAGAAACCAAGAATTAAATCTAGATTATAAACCATTCCAATTTGATAACCAGTCTTATTACTAATACTAAGATCCTTAATAGAGTTATCATTTGCTGTATTCAAGATTAGCCCTCCTTTTACTCCAAAACCATCCTGGGCACTAATTGCTGTGCTTGTAAAAAGGAGTATGATTAAAAATAGTAGGTTCTTTTTCATTGTCTTGATATTTTGTGTTAGTACTATATGATTAAGCATAATTAATAATCACCTATTTATTTAGGATGTTATTAATTATGCTTGTTAAACTGTCTACAAAGTCTCTATATAGTTGAACTTAAATTAGAGCGTTTAATTTCTCTGCAATAGCTGCTTTATTTGTAGCTCCTACAATCTTATCAACTGCTTGGCCACCTTTAAAGAAAATTAAAGTAGGGATATTTCTAATACCATACTCTACTGTAACATCTCCAGCCTCGTCAACATTGCATTTTGCAATAACTGCTTTACCTTCAAACTCAGTTGATAGCTCTTCAACTATTGGAGAGATAGCTCTACAAGGGCCACACCATTCTGCCCAAAAATCAACTAATACAGGCATTTCGCCATTAATAACTTCCTTAAAATTTGAATCGTTTACCGCTAAAGCCATAATACTTTTTGTTTTTAATATATAATTTAGAACGCTAATTTAAGTTATTTTTTTCATTTTTTAAACAAAAATCTACTTAAAATAGCACTATTTACTTTTGTTCATAATATATGCTAAGCCACCTTCTGATGTCTCCTTATATAGACTTGGCAGATCGTGTCCTGTGCGTTTCATTACCTTTACAACCTTGTCAAAGCTTACCAAATGCGTGCCATCCGACATTAAAGAGTACACATTTGCATCTACGGCCCTAGTGGCAGCAAATGCATTTCTTTCAATACAAGGGACTTGAACTAGTCCACAAATTGGATCACAAGTTAGTCCTAAAAAGTGCTCCATACCCATAGCTGCAGCATATTCAACTTGTGCAGGTGTTCCGCCAAATAACTGAACAGATGCTCCTGCTGCCATACTACAAGCAGATCCAATCTCACCTTGACACCCAACCTCTGCACCAGAAATAGAGGCATTAGTTTTTATTAGATTCCCGATAAGCCCTGCAGTTGCTAGTGCTCTAATAATTTTCTTGTCGGTGAAGTTGTAGAATTTTTGATTTAAATGAAAAACAGCTGGAACAACTCCGCAAGATCCGCACGTAGGAGCGGTAACAATTATTCCACCCCCGGCGTTCTCCTCAGATACTGCTAGAGCAAAGCAGAAGGCCATAGCTCTCCTCTGCATAGATCCTTGGAAACCTTTAGCTCTCATATAAAAAGAGGAGGCCTTTCTTGCAAGTTTCAATCCGCCAGGCAGTACGCCCTCATTTTCTAAACCTCTCTCAATAGAGTCTTTCATAACTGTCCATATTTCAAAGAGAAAATCTTCAATATCAGGATCTTCGTGCTGCATAACATACTCCCAAAAAGTTGTTCCATTCTCTTTACACCAAGTAAGAATATCATCCATATTTCTGTGAGGATATACTTTGTCTTTTGTCTCTCTTATCCCGTTATCACTTATATCTCCCCCTCCAATACTAAATGTTGTATAGGTGTCAAGTAGCTCTCCTGCGCTATTGTACGCCTTGAATATCATACCATTTGGGTGTTGAGGTAAAAATATATCGGGATACCACTCTATATTACAGGTGGATCCTAGTACCTCGTAGATTGCAACATCTGTCATATGTCCTACTCCAGTTGCCGCTAAACTACCATATAAGCTAACTGTGAATGATGCTGCATTAGGATTTTTTTCTTTAAAAATTAATGCAGCTTTCCTAGGAGCGAGCGTGTGGCTACTAGAAGGCCCTTTTCCTATCTTGAAAATCTCTTTTATACTCTCCATCTCTTTGCTATTGTTATTAAAAAAAATAGTAACAATTATAAAGGTACAAATATAAATCCATATAAAATAATTACAAATTTTATATATATTTGTAATAGTCTAATTTAACAAATATTATGTACAAAGAGTTTCAATCACATCTACAAAATGAACTAAAGTCTATAGAAGAGGCAGGTTTATACAAAAACGAAAGAATTATTGTTTCACCACAAAAGGCGGCAATTAAAGTTTCATCTGGGCAAGAAGTTTTAAATTTCTGCGCTAATAACTATTTAGGACTATCTGATAATAAGGAGCTTATAGAGGCTTCAAAAAAGGCACTTGATGAGAGGGGTTTTGGGATGTCTAGTGTTAGATTTATCTGTGGAACGCAAGATTTGCACAAAGAGCTTGAACAAAAGATAGCAGAGTTCTTTGGAACAGAGGATACCATTTTATATGCAGCTTGTTTTGATGCTAACGGTGGCGTATTTGAGCCGCTATTAGGAGAAGAAGATGCAATTATTTCAGACTCATTAAATCACGCGTCAATCATTGATGGTGTACGCCTTTGTAAAGCAAAACGCTATAGATATGCCAATGCAGATATGACTGAACTAGAGAATTGTTTAAAATTAGCACAGGCTCAACGACATAGAATTATTGTTACTGATGGGGTCTTCTCTATGGACGGAAATGTGTGTCCACTAGACAAAATATATGAATTGGCAGAGAAGTACAACGCTATGATTATGGTAGATGAATCTCACTCTGCTGGAGTTGTTGGAAAAACAGGTAGAGGAACAACAGAACAATTTGACTTAAGAGGAAAAATAGAGATAATTACTGGAACTTTAGGTAAAGCCTTTGGCGGAGCAATTGGTGGTTTTACAACAGGTAAGAAGGAGATTATTGATATTCTTAGACAGCGCTCAAGACCATATCTATTCTCAAATTCAATTCCTCCAATGGTAGCTGCAGCAGGGAGTGCGATGTTTGATATGATGGCTCGTACAAATGAGTTGCAAGATAAGCTACACGCAAATACAGATTACTTTGTTGCGCAAATGAAAGAGGCTGGTTTTGATATTAAACCTACTCAATCTGCTATTTGTGCAGTTATGCTATATGATGCAAAATTATCTCAACAGATGTCTGAGAAATTATTAGAAGAGGGTATTTATGTTGTTGGATTCTACTACCCTGTTGTACCTAAAGAGCAGGCTCGTATTAGAGTTCAGATCTCTGCAGGTCATGAAAAAGAACATTTAGATAAGGCTATTGCAGCATTTACTAAAATTGGTAAGGAATTAGGGGTAATTTAATCATAAACTCTAAAAAAAGAGATAATGGTAAAAATAGACAGTCTCAAATTGTTTTTTGTTTGAGACTGTTTTTAGTTAGAGAAATATGCTAGTTAAGCTTATATAAATTCAGTACCATTCTATCAGAATCAGACTCATCCTCATATATTGCGTATAAAACTTTATTGTCATCAGATACAGAAAAGTAATCTATATCTCTATCAAGCTTAAATCCATTCATTGGTTTGCCCCTCCAATTATAACTTAATAAATAGATTGGGTGCTCACTTGATTTTTCAGAGTGTTTTCTGTCCGAATAGAGGAAGTAGATATAATCTTCTGTAAAATTAGTTTCATTAAATCCAATTTTACTATCAGAATCTGGCCAGACCATATAACCGTGCTCACTATCTGTTATCTCCATAACGGGGTATTTATAGTATAGTCTAAAATCAATCTCCATTTTTTTAGTATCGATAATATCAAATCCAACAGCATCATCGGGAGAAAAATAGGCTAAATCTTTATTTGGATGTTTGAACATTTCTCCTTGGTAAGCCATTATCCTACCATAACGGTGTGTTGGGATCTCTGCTAGCCCTTTATCTTCACTTGGATACTCTCCAAAGTGTTTAGATTCACTACCATCTATACTCTGACAATAGTAGAGTGTTGTATTATTATCCATATTCTGTGTGGCATATACAATCTGATTATTAGCAAGAATAGAGTTATTAAATTGAGGTAAATTTAATTTATAACTCTCTATAGGAACCATATCTTCTGAATCTAGGTTATTCAGGTTATAAACATATACCACTTCATTATCCAAATCTGCCCATAGAGTTGAGTCATTTATTTTGGAGATAACTCTAATATTGGTTGTCTCTATGCCAGATCTTCCATTATATAACCACTTTACATCTTTACCTGTTTTAATATTATAAGCATAGAGGAAGGTGTCGCCACCATAAGTTGTTAAGACTAGCCAATCTTTAAACATTTGCATTTGTCCAACCGCAAATACATCTTCATTTAGTTTTATTGACTCTATTAATTCTAATTCATTAAAGCTTTCAAAATCAGTAAAAATAGTTCTCTCTTGAGTTATAGGAGAACAACCAAAAAGTATTAACAATGAGCAGAGAGTTATTAGTTTAATTTTTATGTGTTTCATAAAATAAGATTTGGTTTAACGTATTTAGACCAAATATAGGCAATAGTTCTCTATGTAGCAATAAATAGATATGGTCTCAATAAAAAAGAGCTCAGTAAAAATACCGAACTCTTTGGGGCTGCATATATGAAACTAGCTGTTAATAGTAAATCATTTAACCTTACTCAAAAATTTAACCATATATTAATCAGAAACCGTTATTTGTAGCCCAATAGATAATTTGTCAGGTTCGTATGTAGAAACAGTGTTTGGCCTAAAACTGTCTGAACATTTATATCTTGCAAAGAAGAATAGATCACCAAATCCTATACCGCCTTGTACTCCATAATGTAGAGGATTAAACTTATTTCCATCTCTATATTTATATTTCTCTTTGTGTCCACTAGAATAATCCTTTATCTTTAATCTTTTACTGTAAGAGAAGTCTCCCCAAATTCCATATTCAATGTAGACCTTATTTCTAGTTAGATACAACCTGCCAAGTATAGATGCACCTAGGTTATCTGTTCTAAAATAGTGATGTCCATTTGTTGTAGCAACATCCATATCCAGAATATCTACACCATTGTGATCTAGTTTGTAATTATAGAAAGAGTAGTGCGCATCATAACCAAACGCAAACAGTCTACCTAATCGGTGAAATGTTTTGAAGCCAATATCAATTCCTTTAGAGTCTCCATAATGAACTGGAAGAGTTGGTCCGCTACCTGATGGGGTTAAGAAGTGCACTCCAATATATAGATCTTCGGTAATACGTGGATATCTGTATTTTTTAGGAATCTCCTCACCCACAGGTGTATAGGTGTATTCATCTGTAACCTCTACTGCCTTTATCGGGAAACTAATAATATACTCTGTATCCCCTATTTTTAATCGTCTCTGAGCAAAAAGGTTGCTGGAGAATAAAATAACTGCTAATATTAATATAAATTTTTTCATAATCTCGATAATTAAGTGTTTGAACTGCTCTACATTATTTGGATATCTCCCTTAATAACCCCATCAACAACCTGTTGTGTTATCTTTCCTTTTATATACACAATTGCAAAGGATTTGTTCTCGTCGGCAACTATTAGAAGTGCACCTATTCCGTCTGTCTGTTTGGAGCCAGATTTACTGTTATCAGAAGAGAGGTAGATTTCTACATTATCTCCACTAGATTTTACACCCATAACCTTCTCGTATTCATCTCTTTTTATAATTTTAGAGATCTCTGCCATCAAACTTTTGTAATTAATCTCATCTTGAGTAGATGCTTTATTAATAGACAAAACTCTAATGCTAGCCAATCCATTAACTAAATCATCTGTTGTAGAAGATTTTGAAAAAGCTTTTAATAATCCTCCCGATATCTCTACGCTCTCAAAGCCGTCAATATTTGAGTATTTGTCGAGAATATCTTCTAAATCACTGTTCTGAGCATAAAGATTAGAGCTAAAAAACAGGATAAATATAGCGCTTGTTATGAGCACAAGTTTTGTTTTTAGACTATTCATTGTTCTTATTTTTATTATTTATAACTGAAATATGTTCTTCAACTTTTTTTATAGTACTCTTTTGTTCAACCCTTTCAAGGATATCAGAGGTGTGTCTCTGTGCTCCTCCAATAAGCTCTGCAATTTTATCTAAACTTCTTTGTGCAGATTCTGTAGCTAGATCTACGTTTTGGATAGTCTTACCATCTACAGTAACGTATGCATATCCTTCATTTTGAGAATTACTATTGTAGTAGTTAAATCCTAGAAATACAAAAGCGATAACAGCAGCAGCGGCACTTGAGCTATATATTATTCTCCTTATTATCCCTCTTTTGCTTCTCTTAACTTGGGTTACAGACTCTTGCTCAGTAATAAAATATTCAAATAGTGGAGCATATTTTAAATGTTTATCTTCAACGATTCCAGACGCAAAATAGTCTCGCAACTGTTTCTCCTGCTCAACAGTACTCTCTCCATTAAAGTAGAGCTCTAATAATTTGTCGGGATTAAACTGTTTCATAACTATATTAAAATTTAAATTTCATTTAATAATAAATCTCTTAATTTTTTTCTGGCTCTGGAGAGTAACACTCTGGTATTTCCCTCTGTGGCTCCTACTATTTGGGCAATCTCATCTAATTCATATCCCATTACATCTCTAAGTCTAATGACTACCTGTTGCTCTGGAGTCAATTTTGAGATATACCCAACTATCATATTAAAAGACTCTTTTCTCTCTAAAATTTTTTCTGGAGTCTGTTCGTGTTGAACATTTATACTATCTCTCTCTTCTATACTCTTGTTATTGTTCTTTTTTAACTTGATATAGTCTAAGCAAACATTCTTAATTATCTTTTTAGAAATAGCCTCCGTACTATTGAACTCCATCCCCTCACAATTTAATCTCCATATCCTTGCGATAGACTCTTGCACCATATCTTCTGGTGTTAGCGCACCCTCTACGGAAAAGCCTGCCGCAAATCGTACTAGGGAGCCCCTAATCTTTGTAATGGTTATATTAAATTCTCTTTCTGTCATTGTTCAATAGTAAGACGACTAGGCTATTTTTTTGTTACAATATTTGTGTGAAAAATCAATTTTTTTAATAATTAGTTAAATATCTCAAAAGTGTGTTCTTTAATCTCTATCTCGTTTACTTTACCACCTATCTCTTCAAATGTGTGATTTATAGGCTCTAGCATTATAACAGTTGTGTTTTCTGGAACATATAGGCGAATCTTTTCAGTAATTCCCTGATATTTGTTATTGTGAGAAATAATAGTTGGTTTAACTGTTATTAATGAATCTTGAATAGTGATAATGTTATTGTGCTCATAATTAAGACTATATGAAGCTATGCCATTGTGAGCAAATGGAAAAATGTGTCCTGCGTAATTAATTAGCGCCTGATCTCTCTCCTCCTCTCTTATAATTCGTAGGTCGGGATAAGATATAACCTCAAAGTTGTCACTGCCATCCATAATGCTGCTCATCTCAAAAGAGTTCTCGTCAGCTTCAATGTTGCTTAAAAGATTATCTCCGTGCACCTTATTATATTTTACATAAATAGTATCATAGCTCTTATTTATGAGCATATTGTGGTGGAATCGATCTCTCTTAATGTAGTGTCCTGCACCAGCTATGGATAAAGTTATAAATGTAAAAATTGACACTATCCACAATAAGAACATAACCAAACCAGGTCTCCATTTAGGGCTCTTATATCCTCCTAATAACATAATACCAGCGTAAAGCATAGCAATAAATGGTATGAAATAACATAATGCTCCCGATATCTTTAACCAAACAATATTTGTATTAATCTCAAAGAACTGTAAAGAGTGTGAAGGCAAGAAGAATTTATCAAATATCTCTATTCCAATAAATGCCATCCATCCAGAAACAATGCTGCTTAAACCAATCACAACAAGTAGAACACCAACAATTATCTTTATAAACTTTCCAATAAGAGTTCCCGCCTCGCTAGCTGTGGAATCTCTCCTATATCTATAGCTATCTCTAGTCTCATTTTTAACTCGGCTGCTTATCTGATCAACGCTAGGTGAAATACCTCTCATAGCGCACTTCTGCTCAACAGTTCTTGCTGCTGGAATAATTATACATAAAACGATATAAGCAAAAAATGAGATAGGAATCACAAATCCAGTATTATTAAAATAGAATGAAAAGTGGTTCCCAGCAAAAAATGCCAATACAAATAGCAGAATATAGGCAACTCTTATCAGTACAACATCTATATTAAAATATGCTGCAAGCCCACTACAAACACCACCAAGAATTTTATTATCTATATCGCGATAAATCTTCTTTGTAGCTTTATGTGAACTGTTTTGAGATTTGTTGTACACTTCATCATCTAAATATGGTCTACCTAATAGATCTATAATAGAATTAATGGCATCAATAGAGACAACATTCTCTCTACCAACTCTCTCTATTAAGAGCTCTACAATCCTCTCTTCTATATCGGATATTATCTCATCTTTACCAGATTCATTCTCGTAATAAGAATTTAATTTATCTAAGTAGTTTTTTAGAATGGATTGAGCCTCCTTTTCAACTGTAAATGAAACGGATGCGATGCTTATTTTTTCAACCTCTTTCATAGTTTATTTAGTTTTTATAAAGTTTATAGACTCAACAACCTCTTGCCAAGCGCTATCCATCTCGGCTAGAACATCTTTTCCCTTTTGGGTTAAAGAGTAATATTTTCTTGGTGGGCCTTGAGTGCTCTCCTCCCATCTATAATTTAATAATCCTTGATTCTTTTGTCTTGTAAGGAGAGGATACAAAGTTCCCTCAACTACAATCATCTGAGCCTCCTTTAATTCAGCTATTAGCGACGAAGCATAAGCATCATTTTTTCTCAATAGACTCAAAATACAATACTCTAAAACACCCTTTCTCATCTGAGATTTTATGTTATCTACATTTAAATCATTCATAATAACCTCCTTTATCTTTCATTTGTAAACCTTCTTAAATTCTCCGCCGTAACTGGAAGGCCAAACATTTGACATTTACGAGCAGGCGTATCTGCTAATGGAACAGCTATCCATAGTATAATATAGATCCAGAAACCAGCACTTAGCCCCATAATAAATGCTAGTACAAAAAGGACTCTAATTAAAAGAATATCAGCTCCAAAATAGTGAGCTAATCCAGAGGCAACTCCACCAATAGCTTTTTGAGCTGGATCTCTAAATAGCTTTCTTTGAGTAGGGGTAGCCCTATCTACAAACTCTTGAAAAGTATCTTGAGCATTGCTAAAGAAGTTATCACTATCATCCTCTATAAATGGTGAGCCATCTGGCATACCAAGCTGAGCAATAACTGCATTTACAATCTCAATACTAACAACATCCTTAAATGTGGATCTCTTTTCTATAAAGAGCTCTGCGATTCTCTCTTCTAAATCGTTCATAACCTCTTTAGTTTGAATCCCCATCTTTGTGTGGTTTCTAAACTGCTTTAAATACTTTTTTAATTTTTGATAGGCATCTTCATCTATGGTAAAAGATTTTCCACCGATGCCAACATTAACTACTTTTTTCATCTTCTCTATTTTTTATAATATTTTTAGTTGCACAATATCTGTTATAACATTGTTTTTGGTAATGCAAATATATGGATTTATTTTACTACCTTGTATCACATAATACCTAAAAAATAAAAAAAGCTCTTAAATTTATCATTAAATAAGAGATGTTTTAAAGGTTGTGAGGCGTTGTAACAGGCTGATTGTTTGGGTTGTAAATAAAAAAAAGAACCCAAAGACGCTTTGCCTAGAGTTCTTATTTTTTATAACAGTTTTGTTTCCTAATTAGTTCTCAGGAGTCTCCTCTGTAGCAGGTGTTGTGTTGATCGTTGTTGTAGATTCAACAGCTGGATCTGCTTGTTGAGTAGGGAACTGAGGTTGAGCAACTGGAGCTGTGTTCTCAATCTGATTTAATAGGTCAGATTTGTTTTCGCTCGCTCTTGAAGATACAAAAGCTGTAGCTGCAACACATAATACAATGATTACGATAGCAAGTGCCCACGTTGATTTCTCTAATACATCGGCAGTTTGTCTAACGCCAAATGTTTGATTTCCAGATGCAAAGTTAGCAGCTAATCCGCCTCCTTTTGAATTTTGAACTAATACTACAAGTGTTAAAAATACACTCGCGATAACAATTAATATTGCAATAAATGTGTACATATAATTATTTTTTTAATTTTACTTGTTCTGCAAGACCCGCAAAGTAAGCACTTTTTTCTGGATATAACAAAATTAGTTTTGAATATATCTCAATTGCTTGTTCGTTATAATCTTGATCTGCTAAAATCTGAGCCCAAGTTTCTGTCAAGAATCCAGGTGAATTAAAGTCCTCTTCCTCCATTGTGTGGCCTTGAGAGGTGTATTTTGGCGGAGGTGTCTGACCAGTTCTGGTTTTTTTATTTATTTGAGGTTCCTCTTGACTATTTTTGTTAAAATCGTCAAAATCTTGTTTGCTAAAGTAATCACCACCAATAATATGCACTTTTCTAACGTATGGTTTTTGGGGCTCAATAGGCTCAGAGGGAGTAGTGAACTCTTCTGTGTCGAGAGAACTACTAGTCACCTTGATTCTACTAAAGATTTCTCGGGCCTCTCTATAGATTAGGCTTCGGTTTGGAATAAATGCTGCGCTATCTCTAAATTTCTGATTAAAGCACTCCTCACCCATCTCTGAGAGTTTATATAAAAGGTGCACTCTTGCCCCGGAGTACCAAGGGTATTGCTCTATAATTTTCTCTAATTCAATTATACCTAAACTCTCTATGTTTTGATTAACACTCAACATAATCTACCAATTAGCAACAGTTGCATTAAAAATATCCTCAACTAAGATCTCTACAATTTCATCTATAAGGTTCGCTTCAACTTGATCAAGCGATAATGTGGAATCGTAATCGGCAAAGGCTACAAAATTTTTGTCAAAATCCTCTTCTGGAGTAATTTGATTAGTAAATTTAACCTTTACTGTAATGGTTAAGCGGTTTTGAGCTGCAACCTCGTCTGATGTTACAGAGGTAGGGGTTATCTCATAGCTTGTAATAGTACCCTCAACCATAAGATGACCTAGATCATCTGTAAGTTCTAATTTAGTCAATCTTAAATACTTATCCTGCATCTCTGTAGTAAGAGTGTTGCTTAAAGATGGATTTATCATTTGGGCCTTGTTCTCAAAAGGGTAAACTGTGATACTCTCAACTTCTGGTGAGATGGAGGTTCCAGAGAAAGAGTAAATTCCGCACCCATTCAACGCAAAAGTGATTAAAATCAGTAAAAGATATTTTATGCTTGTTTTCATATTTTGTAACTAATCAATGTTTAATTCTTTAATTTTTCTATACAAAGTTCGCTCCGAAATTCCCAACTCCTTTGCAGCCGCCTTTCTCTTGCCGTTATGCTTTTCTAATGCCCTTTTAATTAGATTGGCGCTTACATCTGGGATAGACAGCATAAGATCATCTGTATCTTCATCTGCATAGCTGTAATCTGCATCAATAGTCTCAATGTTAGGTAGTTCTGTATCGCGATGAATCATTGCACTGCTTTGAACAGGGTGTGGGAGTATAGATGGAGATATGTTACCGTTTACCATCTGATTTACCTGCTCTTTTAGCTGAGCAACCTCTTGTCTAAGCTGTAAAATCACCTTGTAAAATAGATCTCTTTCAGACATGAAATCTGAATTAGAACTTGTTGATTGAGTGTTTAATACGGGCAATTGTGTGGCACTATCTGTAGGTAAATATTTTTGTAGGATAGATGGTTCAATCATTCGCTCTCTCTCAAGAACAGACATCTGCTCTGCAACATTTTTTAGTTGGCGGACGTTTCCTGGCCATCTGTATTGAGTTAAAAGATCTTGTGCTGCTGGATTTAACCTGATTGATGGCATCTTATACTTGTCTGCAAAATCCAGTACAAACTTTCTGAAAAGCAGATGTATATCATTTGTTCGCTCCCTGAGTGGAGGAAGAGTTATTGGAACGGTATTCAATCTATAATATAGGTCCTCTCTAAATCTGCCAGTATTAATTGCGTGTGGTAAGTTTATATTTGTGGCAGCAACAACACGAACGTTTGTTTTTTGACTCTTTGAGGAGCCAACCTTCATAAATTCACCAGTTTGTAGGACTCTAAGCAGCCTAACTTGCGTAGTTAGAGGGAGTTCTGCAACCTCATCTAAAAATATTGTACCTCCATTTGCTGTCTCAAAGTATCCTTTACGAGTGTCGTGAGCCCCTGTGAATGCCCCTTTTTCGTGGCCAAATAGTTCAGAATCAATGGTTCCTTCTGGAATTGCTCCGCAATTTACGGCAATATATGCTCCGTGCTTTCTAGCGCTATTAGTATGTATGATTTGTGGAATTACCTCTTTTCCAACACCACTCTCTCCTGTAACAAGTACAGACAGGTCTGTGTTTGCCACTTGTATGGCAATATCGATAGCCCTATTAAGAACAGGGTCGTCGCCAATAATATCAAATCGCTGTTTTATACTCTGTATACTCATAATCTGCAAAGTTAAAAATTTTCTATACTATAATCTATTTTTTACTATTTTTGTTGAACCGATTAACAAAAAACTGAGCATATTATGAAGTTTTTAGCACTTATCCCATCGCGATACGCATCTACAAGATTTCCTGGAAAACCACTTACAATGATTAATGGAAAGAGCATGATTCAAAGAGTTTATGAGAGAGCCTCTACTGTTTTTGACTATGTTTGTGTTGCTACAGATGATCAAAAAATCTATGATGCTGTTATAAATTTTGGAGGGGAGGTAGTTATGACTGGTGAGCATAGTAGCGGAACAGATAGATGTAGAGAGGCGCTTGTAAAGTGCGAAGAGGAGAGTGGTTTAAAGTTTGATGTGGTTATTAATATTCAAGGCGATGAACCTTATATAAAAACAGAGCAGTTAAATGAACTGAAAGAGTGTTTTGAAAATCCAAACGTAGAGTTAGCAACTCTGGTTAAGCGTATTTCTGATTCAAAAGAGCTCTTTAATCATAATACTCCAAAGGTGGTAGTTGATAAAGATGGTTACGCTCTCTATTTTAGTAGATCTCCAATTCCTTTTCCTAGGGATGTTGAGGTTGCGGATGCCTATGTTAAATCTACAAAACTCTTTAAACACATAGGTCTTTATGGGTATAGGCGCAGTGCTCTACATAAAATATGTGAACTTGAACCAAGTTTTTTAGAAAAAACAGAGAAATTGGAGCAATTAAGATGGTTAGAGAATGGGCTTAAAATAAAAGTTAAAGAGACATTCTCAGACTCTTATGCAGTTGATACTCCGCAAGATGCAGAGTATCTTAATTCAATAAATCCGGTATAATAGTGTCTTAGCCTATTAGTCTAACTTAAGAACCGCCATAAATGCACTTTGAGGTACCTCTACGTTACCAACTTGTCTCATTCTGCGCTTACCTTTCTTTTGTTTCTCAAGAAGCTTTCTCTTTCTAGTGATATCTCCTCCATAACATTTTGCAGTAACATCCTTTCTAACGGCCTTAACTGTTTCGCGAGCAATGATTTTTGCCCCAATGGCTGCTTGGATTGCAATATCAAACTGTTGGCGAGGGATAAGTTCCTTTAGTTTTTCACACATCTTTCTACCAAAATCATAAGAGTGATCTCTGTGAATTAGGCTAGATAGAGCATCAACAGGTTCTCCATTTAGTAGAATATCTAATTTTACTAGATCTGCATTTCTATATCCTGTAATGTGGTAGTCAAACGAGGCATAACCCTTTGAGATAGACTTTAATTTATCATAAAAATCAAATACAATCTCGGCAAGAGGCATATCAAAGTTCAGCTCAACTCTATCACTTGTAAGGAAATGTTGGCTAGTCAAGACACCCCTTTTATCTAGGCAAAGCTTCATAATTGAGCCAAAGAAATCGCTTTTAGAGATAACTTGTGCCTTGATGTATGGCTCTTCAATATGGTGAATTAATGTAACTGGAGGTAAGCCAGATGGATTATGTACATCTAGAATCTCATCTTTTGTAGTATATACTTTATAAGAAACGTTAGGAACAGTTGTGATACAATCCATATCAAACTCTCTAAATAGACGCTCTTGTACAATCTCTAAGTGAAGTAAACCTAGGAATCCACAGCGGAAACCAAATCCAAGAGCCAAAGAGCTCTCTGGTTCAAAAACTAATGAGGCATCATTTAACTGTAGCTTCTCTAGCGAAGTTCTCAAATCTTCATATTCATCAGATTCAATAGGATAGATACCTGCAAAGACCATTGGTTTTACCTCTTCAAATCCAGCAATTGCTGTGCTACAAGGGTTATCGCGATGGGTAATAGTATCTCCCACCTTTACCTCTACAGCACTTTTTATTCCCGATATAATATATCCCACATCTCCAGTTGAGACTCCATCAGTTGGGCACATTTTCATTCTTAACACTCCAACTTCATCTGCGGTGTACTCTTTTCCTGTATTAAAGAATTTAACTTTATCTCCCTTCTTAATTGATCCATTCTCAACTTTGAAATATGCGATAATCCCTCTAAATGAGTTAAATACAGAGTCAAAGATAAGTGCTTGAAGCGGAGCATCAGCATTGCCTTTTGGAGCAGGAACTCTTTTTACAATAGCTTCTAAAATCTCTGGAACGCCTTGCCCAGTCTTACCACTAGCTAATAAAATATCTTCATCATCACATCCAATTAGATCAATAATCTGCTCCTTTACCACATCAATCATTGCGGCATCCATATCAATCTTATTTATCACAGGGATAATTTCTAGGTCGTGATTTAATGCTAAGTATAAATTTGAAATTGTTTGAGCTTGAATCCCTTGCGTTGCATCTACAATTAGTAGAGCCCCTTCACAAGAGGCAATTGCACGAGAAACCTCGTAAGAAAAATCTACGTGACCAGGAGTGTCAATTAGATTTAAAGTATATTTTTCTCCCTCTTTTGCATACTCCATTTGGATAGCGTGGCTCTTAATGGTGATCCCTTTCTCTTTCTCCAAATCCATTGAATCTAACACTTGATTCTCCATCTCCCTAGCAGTTAGTGTGTTAGTGGCCTCTAGTAGTCTATCTGCAAGCGTGCTTTTACCGTGGTCGATATGAGCTATTATGCAAAAGTTTCTTATATTTTTCATTCGATTAAAAAATTTATGCTCATTTTCACAAATAAGCAAGTAATTACGTATGCGTTACATACAAAATATCAACTTGCAAATATACACCCGTTTAGGATAATAAACAAATTGAACTATTGATACTACAAAGTTGTAGTTACTTGATTTGTTTCTTTATAAAGAATGCGCTAATTTTGCGCGAAAATATATTGCAGTTATGAAAAGTATCGGGGAACTTACAAAAATATCATCTCAAGTAAGAAGAGATATTATAAGAATGGTTACATCAGCAAATAGTGGCCATCCAGGCGGTAGCCTTAGTAGTGCAGACATTATGACTGCGCTTTTTTTTAATGAAATGAAACACTCCCCAGAGAACTGGTCTAGAACAGGAGAGGGTAATGATATGTTCTTTCTATCTGCAGGCCATATTAGCCCAGTATTTTATAGTGTGCTTGCAAGAAGCGGTTACTATCCAGTAAGTGAACTTGCTACATTTAGAGAGTATGGATCTCGTTTACAAGGGCATCCGTGTGTAGAGAAATGTCTGCCAGGTGTTTATGAGGCTGCAGGTTCGTTAGGGCAAGGATTGTCGGTAGCTGCTGGTGCTGCTCTAGGAAAAAAACTTAGCGGAGATACTAATAATATATATGTGTTATTAGGAGATGGTGAGTGCGAAGAGGGTCAAATTTGGGAGGCTGCAATGTTTGCAAACCATAATAAAATAGATAATCTAATTGCAATAGTAGATTGGAATGGGCAGCAGATTGACGGAACAGTTGAGGCTGTTGCTGGTTTAGGAGATCTTGAGGCAAAATGGAGAGCATTTGGTTGGGAGGTAATTGTTGCAGATGGCCACAATTTTGACGAGATCTTAAACTCATTTAACCAAGCAAAAGAGCTAGGAAAATCTAAGAGTTCACCTGTGATAATATTAATGAAAACTGTGATGGGCAAAGGGGTAGATTTTATGTCGGGAACTTGCGAATGGCACGGAAAAGCTCCTAATGCAGAACTTGCTCAAAAGGCTCTTGCTCAACTAGAAGAGAGTCTGGGTGATTATTAGGAGAGTTTATTTATCGCGATAAAACTTATTTAATAAATATACTAGCATCTCTTTTTTAAGGGGTGCTATTTTTTTTATTTTGAACAACTCCCCACCCCATACGTTATTAGATGTAATTTTTAATAAGCGTATGTATGAAGTTTAAATTAATCTTATCTCTATGTGCAGCTATTCTGGTTGCCTCTTGCTCGTGGGGACCAAGCGACTTAGATGAGACTCAAGAGCAAATTCTGACTGTAGCCTACAAATCTGACACAACTAATTTCTCAAGATTTAAAACCTATGCAATTGTTGATTCGCTCTCCGTTGTAGATAATGGAAAGAAGTATCGTGTTAAGAGTGATACAACAGATATGATAATTGCGCAAGTTGTTGAAAACATGAATAAAAATGGTTATTCGTGGATCTCAACAGATGAAGCTGCGGATCTTATTGTAGATGTGAGTTATATAGAGAATACGAGCACATCTTTATATCCTGGATTTTGGAATGATTGGGATGCGTGGTGGTACTATTATGACTATCCTTGGAGTGGTTGGTACCCATATTATCCATTTTATATGCCAACTGTAGTCTCTTCTTATACTACGGGGAGTATAATTGTTGAGATAGTTGATATGGTTAATGTACAGAGAGAATCTAGTGTTCCTATTGTATGGCACGGGTTAATCAGAAGTATTCTAAATTATAATCCAGCTGAAGAGGAGATTTTGTTATCTATTAATGAGGTGTTTACAATCTTGCCTCCAAAATAATTAATATAGATGTAATATGAGAAAGTTTTTATTTATTTTAGCAATAGGACTTAGTTTTGTAGGCAAAGTACATGCGCAAACTTATGGGTATGATAGTTATATAAAACAGATATATTCGGTTAATTATCAAATGAGTACACCATTAGGTGATTCTAGGGATTTTATTTCAAAGATGAGTTTTGAAGGGGTTAACTTAAATTGGGCATATTTTGTTACTCATAACATAACTGTGGGTTTTGATGTGACATATAATAATTATCATGAGAAGTTCTCAAAAAGCATATATCGCCCAAATGATTATACGGCTATAAATGCAGCTCAGTATAGATATACACAAGTTTTTCCAATTAAAGCGCAAGTGAAATATTTTTATAATCCCGACAGATGTATAAAACCCTACATTGGAGTTGGAATAGGAGCGCTAAGTGCAGGAGAGCATATAATTGTACAAGATATAGATTCGTGGTATAACTCGTGGGGATTCTTACTATCTCCAGAGATTGGAGCGTTGATCCCCTTTGGTAGCAGAAAAAATTATGGAGCAAATGTCACTTTTGGGTATAATTGGAGCACAAATGAGAGTGCATTTGGAGATATTCATATAAAAAATAGAAGTTCTCTCTATTTTAATATAGGTCTTTACCTTGCTATTTATTAAATTTGCACCATAAAATTAAAAATGCTACTTAAAATACTATAAATGAAAAGAGAAAAATATACAAATACCGGTAGCAAAGACACTAGAAGTGGCTTTGGTGCCGGTTTGTCTTTTTTAGGCAAGAAGAATGAGAATGTAGTTGCAATGTGTGCAGACCTTACAGGTTCTCTAAAAATGGATGCATTTGAGAAGGAGCATCCAGATAGATTCTTTCAAGCAGGAATCGCAGAGGCTAATATGATAGGAGTGGGTGCAGGAATGGCTCTTAATGGAAAGATTCCTTTTGTAGGCTCTTTTGCAGCGTTTGCTACTGGTAGAGTTTATGATCAAATTCGCCAGAGTGTAGCATATTCAAATACTAATGTAAAGATTGCTGCATCTCACGCTGGAATTACTTTAGGAGAGGATGGTGCAACTCACCAAATCTTAGAGGATTTAGGCTTAATGAGAATGTTGCCAAATATGGTGGTGATTAATCCATGTGATTACAACCAAACAAAAGCTGCGACAATAGCTGTAGGTGAGTATGTTGGCCCAGTTTACCTTAGATTTGGTCGCCCTGCAGTTCCTAACTTTACACCAGAAGATCAAAAATTTGAGATAGGAAAAGCTCTAACTCTAGCTGAGGGTACAGATGTTACAATCTTTGCAACAGGTCACTTAGTTTGGGAGGCTACTCAAGCTGTTGAGGCTCTTGAAAAAGAGGGAATTATGGCGGAGTTAATTAATATTCACACAATTAAACCTCTTGATGTTGAGGCGATTATTAAATCTGCTGCTAAAACAGGAGCAGTTGTAGTTGCAGAGGAACATTTTATTGCAGGTGGATTGGGCGAGTTAATCGCTGGGGTGCTTTGTCAAAATAGACCTGCACCTGTAGAGCACGTTGCAATAAATGATAAATTTGGTCAGAGTGGTACGCCAGATCAATTAATGAAGGCTTATGGCTTAGATGCTGAAAATATCGTTTCAGCTTGTAAAAAAGCAATTTCTAGAAAATAGTTTTAAACTTATCGAGATAAAAAGAGTCAAAATAAAAAACATTGACTAAACAATATGGATGATAAGGAGATTTTAAAGATATACAGAGAAGCTAATAGGCAAGAGTATGCTTTTAATCTCCTTATTGTCAAATATAAGGAGCGCCTCTATTGGCACATAAGAAAATTAGCCTCTTCTCACGAGGATACAGACGATCTTTTACAAAACACCTTTGTTAAAATTTGGAAATATCTGCCAGATTTTAGAGAGGAATCAAAATTATATACTTGGATTTATAGAATTGCCACAAATGAGGCATTAACCTTTTTGCAAAAAAAACGCGCAAAGGCTGCCTTGTCATTGAGTGATTATGATTCGTACTTGGAGAATAGTCTAGTTTCGGATTCAAGTTTTAATGGTGATAAATTGCAGATGGCACTTCATAAAGCAATTTTAAAGCTTCCCGACAAGCAGCGTGCTGTCTTTAATATGAGATATTTTCAGGAGATGAAATATGAAGAGATATCAGAGGTGATGGAGACATCAGTGGGCTCTTTAAAAGCATCATATCATCACGCATATCAGAAGATAAAAACGCAAATTCAAGCAGAATTTGAATAAAAAAATGAGAATAGATTAATCCTTTTGTGTAAATTTAAGTCTAAAAGAAAAAAGAGTATAATGAAAAGAGAATTTGATAATAATGAGAGCATTAATAGAGATGATATATTAAGCTCTCCGCACTTAAAGGAGAACCCTTTTAAGCTGCCCGAAGGATACTTCTCTTCTTTAGAGGAGAAAATTAGTGCTCGGATAAAAGATGAGGCTAATTTAGAGGTTAAGGAGATAAGAGAAGAAAAGAGGGAGTTTGAGAAGATTTTTTCTGAGAAAAATAGAAAACCTGTCACATTCTTACATCACTTTAAATCACTTGCAGGAATGGCGGCTATGTTTGCGCTAATTTTTGGATTGGGTTATGGAGTTATGACTCTAACCAACACCGTTGATGGGGTAGGTAATGAGACTATATCAGATTCACAGCTAGAAGATTACGGAGAACCAATAACAGACGATGAATTCTCTACATATATCGGATCATATTTTGGTTATGATAGCGAACTTTTAGATGATGAGATTGAAGTGGTTGAACCAACTTTAGAGCAAGAGGCTATTGAGGATTATTTAATAAATGAGTATAATACAACTTTGTCAATACTAGCATACGCAGAATTAGAATAACAAATTAATTATAAATATTATGAGAACTTTTATTATCATATTATTATCAACTTTGATGAGTTTTAGTGCATTTGCGCAACAACATAGAGAGCAAGGCCATAAGCACACAAGGGATGAAATGAGTGCGGAGCAGGTTGCATTCATTACAAATGAATTAGAATTAACTGCTCAAGAAGCGGAGCAATTTTGGCCAATTTATAATAAGTCGTGGGATGAAAGGCGCGAAGCAAGAAGAAATACTATGCAGAGCCTAAATAAACTGAATAAGTTTTTAGAGTCACAAAAAGATGGCGTTGAGAAATCTGAGAAAGAGATAGAGAAATTAGTTGAAAGTTATCTTGGAACTTTAGAAAAAGAGAGTCAATTGGTTAGAGAGACTTATGAAAAGGTTAAGGAGATTCTTCCAGTAGAAAAAGCTGCTAAAATCTTATATGCAGAAGAGAAATTTAGATCACATCTTATACGTCAGTTAAGAAAGAGATCGGACAATGAAAAATAATTAGCAACTCTTAAAAGTATCTTAAAACTCACCCCTTTACCCCTTTTGATAGAAGAGGTAATGTGGGTGAATTTTTTATATAACCTTCTTCATAAAATCTTTATTATTTTTGTTGTATAATTAAATAGAATTAATGGGGAATTATGATTATCTAATAGTTGGCTCTGGATTATTTGGAGCTGTGTTTGCATATAGGGCAAAAATGAATGGTAAACGTTCATTGGTTATTGAAAAACGCTCAAACTTAGGAGGAAATCTATATTGTGAGAATATTGAGGGGATAAATGTTCATAAATATGGAGCGCATATTTTTCACACATCAAACAAAGAGGTTTGGGATTTTGTAAACTCAATAGTTGAGTTTAATCAATATAGGAATTCTCCAATTGCAAATTATAATGGTAAACTATATAATTTACCATTTAATATGAACACGTTCTATCAAATATGGGGGGTAACAACGCCAGAACAAGCAAAGATAAAATTAGAAGAGCAGTGTAGAGATGCTATAGAGAGGATGAAAAAAGATGGTGTATCTAAGCCTCGCAACTTAGAAGAGCAGGCATTAGTTTGTGTAGGAGAAGATATATATACTACGCTAATAAAAGGATATACCGAGAAGCAGTGGGGTAGAAAATGCACAGAATTGCCAGCATTTATAATCAATAGAGTACCAGTTAGATTTGTATATGATAATAACTATTTTAATGATGTGTACCAGGGTGTTCCAAAAGGGGGGTATAATAAATTAATAGATGGGCTTTTAAATGGTATAGAAACAAAGTGTAACGTTGATTATTTTGAGAATAGAGTTGCATGGAATTCTTTAGCGGAAAAAGTGGTTTTTACTGGAAAACTGGATGAATACTTTGATTATAGATATGGAAAATTAGAGTATAGAGCGTTAAAGTTCAAAGAGGAGGTGCTAGATGTTGCAAACTATCAAGGTAACGCCGTTGTAAACTTTGTGGATCCTAAAACACCATTTACTAGAATAATTGAACATAAACATTTTGAATCTTTTGGAAAAGATGTTGATTCTATTCCCAAAACAGTAATTTCAAGAGAATATCCTTTAGAGTGGGATGAAGGGTTTGAGCCGTACTATCCCATTGAAAATAATGCGAACAGTATTTTGGCAAATATGTATAGAGAACTTGCACTGCAGGAGAATAATGTATTTTTTGGAGGACGACTAGCGGAATATAAATATTACGATATGGCTCCAATAATTGAGAAAGTGTTAAGCTTTAATTTTTAATTGTATTACAATGAGTGAAAAATATTACTTAAAAAAGATAAGTTTTGCTTTTTATTATAATGCAGCTAATAAAGCAGTAGACGATGTTAATCAAATACTAGAAAGTAATGATTATAAGTCTATACCAATTTACAGCTTTGAAAAAAAACTGAGTGGTATATTTGGTGTTGTGCACGCTTTTTTAAGATTATTTTTTACTTTAAGAAAAGGTGACGAACTCTTTATACAGATCCCGTTTTACTTTTATTTCGCAAAATATTTATATAGATATCTATTATCAATTAAGGGGATCTCTATAGATATTCTAGTTCACGACGTTAATTCATTAAGAGGAATGCAAAGAAATAGAGAGGTTGAAATTTCTCTGTTGAAAAGAGCTAGAAGGGTGATAGTTCACACTCCAAAAATGAAACAACTATTGGTAGACTTTGGAGTAGCTGAGCATAAGGTAGAAATTCTGTATCTGTTTGATTACCTTGTTAAAAATGGCAGTAAAAAGCCGTCTGAGTATGGAAAATCAATACTTTTTGCGGGGAATTTAAATAAAAGCTCTTTTTTGGGTGATGCAAATAAGTGTCGCGATGTAAATTTTGTTGTTTATGGTCTTGAATCATCAGTCTCTTTGCAGCAGGAGAATGTTGTTTATAAGGGGGTGTTTTTGCCAGAGGATATAGAAAATATAGAGGGAGATTGGGGGTTAGTTTGGGATGGTGATTCTGTAGAGTCTTGCGTAGGAGTGTATGGGGAGTATTTAAAAATTAATAGTTCGCATAAAGCATCATTATATATAGCGTGTAACAAGCCTATTATAGTTTGGGAAGGGGCTGCATTAAAAGATTTCGTCCTAGAAAACCATTTAGGTTTTGCAGTGAATTCACTATTGGAGATAAGTGAAAGAATTGATGGTTTGAAAGATGATGAATTCTCTGCAATTAGAAAAGGTGTCTCAATTTTTTCTGAAAAGGTAAGATCTGGAGCTATGCTCGGGAGCCATTTTTAAATTTTAAGAAGATTACTAGTAGGATAAATGTTATTATCTCTGCTAATGGAACAGCTAACCAAACCCCCTTTTCTCCAATTAAGGTAGGTAGGGTGAAAAAGCAGATAATAAGCAATAAATAGCCCCTAAATAGTGAAATGTAGTTTGCTCGTTTATAATTCTCGATGGATTGATAAAAACCCATATACATCATATTAAGGGCAAAGAAAATATATCCAACTGCAAAATATGGCATACCCTCGGAGGCCAGTTTATATGCTGGATAGCTGCTGTCTAAGAAAAGGGCTACCATATTTGGTGCAAAAAGAAACACTCCAATAGTTATGAGCAGTGCAAAACTAATAGCATAGATGAGCGTTAGGCGAAACGCTTGCTTTACTCTATCTCCAGAAGCTGCTCCATAATTATAGCTAATAATCGGTTGTGCAGATTGAGATATGGCATTGTTGATCATAAATATTATGGGGAAATAATAACATACAATACTATATGCTGCAATACCATCTTCTCCATAATACTCTAAAAAAACGGCATTTCCTACAAGCATCATTAAAGCTATTGCTCCCTCTCCTAAGAATGCGGCAAATCCAAGTCTAACCATATAGCTGATATTGCGTAGAGTTAGTTTTAAGCTTGTGATTGTGAGTTTTATTCTATAAAGTTTCAGCGTTTTTGAGAAGAAAAGAAGGTACGTAAGAGCCATTATCCCACCTATGGTAAAGCTCCCAGCGGTGGCAATAACTGCACCCTTAATACCCATATCATATATTGCAATTAAGATATAATCTGCAATAATATTTATAACGGCAGGTATAACTGAGCACATCATCGCAAATTTTGGCGATCCATCTAAACGTATTAGAAAAAGCCCAATGTTCTCTAACATAAAGAATATCAACCCTAAAGATATTGTTTTGATATAAATATCCACTAATGGTAAGAGTCTTTCTGTGCTACCAAGCCACATAGAGACCTGTTCGCTATTAAAAAAAACAAATAAGGATAGGGTTGTAAATAGAAGTTCAGAAACTATGATTGCTTGAGTTATATTTATATTTGCTGCCTTTATTTTGCCTTGCGAAAGGTGCACAGATGCAACTATGGAGCTTCCTACGCCAAACATTAGAGCAAATGCTGTAGATATTAGAAATAGAGGTGCTGCTATGTTCACAGCTGCTAATGCATCACTTCCTGCATATTGCCCAACAAAATATCCATCTGTGATAGTTACTATAATTGTAGAGATCATACCTAGTAATGTGGGTATTAGTATCTTTAGATATAATTTTCCAATATTCATTCTTCCCCAATCTATATTATCTCTATTATCTTTTATTTCAACTTGTGCCATACTATTATTTTTAAAACGGTTGCAAAGATATACTCTTATGTTTTCTTAATTGAAGTTAAAATTGGTGTAGTATTGTGTAATTTAAGAAATGAAGTTAATTTTGTGAAAAATATCATTATGAGTAAAATAGGATATGATATAATAAATATAGATTCTAAAGGCTTAATGGAGAATGCATTTTTCTCTAGTACAATATCTATATTTAAATGTACAAGAGGAAGCGCGGTGGTTATTAAAAATGGTAAAAGAAGTGATTTTAAGAGGAATTCGCATATTTTTCTTTTTGAAACTGTATCCTTAGATTTTAATAGTTGGAGTGATGATTTTGAAGCAGTTCATTGCAAGATTACTCCATCTTTGGCTTCGGATCTTGACCCATATTTAAGTAATAAGGTTTGGGAAATACTTTATTATAGCATTCCCGATATATACAAATCTAGTGAGTTGGAGATGTTGAATGACATTTTTGGGCAGCTTTTAATAATTGATAAGGTTGATACTATGCAAATGAAGGAGCAACTTGCTCTTCATACTATGATAAATTACATATTGATTCTTTATAATATTTTACTTTTGCATGTTGATTCAGAAGAGATTAATGATGATGTGCTCTCCTCTCATACAAGTAGTATTATAGATAGGTTTTTTTACCTATGTAATCAATTCCATTTAAAGGAGAGAAATATCCAATTCTATGCAAACAAACTTCATGTTTCGCATAGACACCTTTATAATATTACCCAAGCCTCTATAAAACAGACTCCTAAGCAGGTGATAGATGGATACGTTATTGGAACAATAAAGAAGCTACTTCTTACAACATCACTTAATATTCAACAAATAGCAGAGACGTTAGAATTTGCAGATCAATCTACGCTTAGACAGTTTTTTGTTAGAGGAGTTGGTATATCGCCGCGAGAATATCGGAGAATAAATAGAGGGTAGGAATAAATAGAACAGAAGAATAAAAAGAAGAAAAAGGTTGTCTATTTGAGTTACACTCTTTAGACAACCTTTTTTATTTTAGACTTTTCTAATCAATGGTTTTACTTTTATCCATTGTTAGAGTTTGGGATTTACTATTTTCTAAATACTACACCTTCTGATAGTAACACATCTATTTTAGCTAATTGAAGTTCGTAGAATGCTTTAGTAGCTCTGTTTGCATTAGCTAATCTTCTTTGGTATTGACTCTTGATCCATTTGATTTTTGAGAAAGCAATAGGCTTAGTTAAAACTTGAGGAGCAATAGTTTGGTTCATATTGATACGTGCGAACGAGTTATCTACTGAGTGAGAGTGGTCGCAGCTAGAAGTGTGTGAATGGTCACAATCAGCAGAGTGAACGTGTGTTTCAGGAACGTGAGCTCTACTACAAGCTATAGATGATTTTGCAATCTCTTTTGCGTAGTTGTTTATGAATATTTCACTCTCTTCTGCTAAAGATTTACCACCTTTGTTTACTTCACTTGGGTGGATGATTCCTGATAGATTAATTAGTTGATCTAATGCTACTGATTGCATATCCATTTCAACAGCATCTAAGTTTCTACCCTTAACTGTTTCTTTGAATATTTCGTTTACAAGATCATCATAGTAGCCTTCTACAGTGTATCCATCTTTATTACCCAATCTAGTAGAGTTTACATACATACGCCCAATAGCTGTGTGGCTAAATAATAAGCTTGTGAATGCCATTGGAAGCTTATCGTTCACGTTAGGAAGAATCTCATCTGATGGGAAACGGTCTATAACGTATTGAGGTGTAAGCCAATCTGTACAAGTTCTAGCTTGATTTAACATCCACAGCATAGATCTTTTTTGGAACGCTTTTGTAGGGAACTCGATAGCTTTATTTGCAGCAGGCTCTCCTTGTAATACAACCTTGTGCTCCATTCCTCCTATGTCTGTTGCTACGTGAAGTGCAACTCTAACATATTGTTGAAGAACTTGGTTATATACCTTTACTAGTTCTGAATATGGTGTGCCATCCTCTTTATGCCACTCTTCTAAATTATCTAAAATAATCTTTAGGTTGCTGATACAGTAATCACTAGCCTTTACGTGGTCATCACCTAAATCTTCAGTTAAGTCTGTATAGTCCACATTACCAAAGATTTGTTGAGCACCAAAACGGTACATATCATCTCCTTCCTTTTCTGCTAAAATTGCATTAAGGTTCTTTTTCTCGCTCTCAGGAGTTGTGTTTTTAAATAATCTGTAACCCCAGTTAATGGCGTGAACATCATATACTCCAATGATTGGAGGTGTCATACGTACACCTTTCTCTAAATCTCCAGGTTGAGCAACGTAGTTATTTCTAGCGTAGTCCATAATACTAGGAGTAGTTCCATACTCTTGTGTAAAGGTTGCGCTTCTTAGTGAATCTACAGGGTATGAATAACTTGCTCCCATGTTGTGCATAAGACCTAAAGTGTGTCCTATCTCGTGAGAAGTAACATATCTTAATGATTCGTTCATTGTTTCGTTGTCAAAAACTGTTTTTCTAACGCTTGGGTCAACAGCTGCCGTTTGAACAAATCTCCAATTGTGTACAAGTGAAACTACATCGTGATACCAAATAACATCTCCAACTAGAATCTCTCCACTTCTTGGGTCAACATAGCTTGGTCCCATTGCATTTGCAATTTTAGTTGTAGCATATTTAATACAGCTGTATCTCATATCATCGGGATCAAAATTAGGATCTTCCTCTTTTGTTGGATACATTCTACCTTGGATTGCATTTTTGAAACCAGCTGCTTCAAAAGCTATTTTCCAATCCTCAATACCTTGAAGTACAGTTGCTCTCCACTTCTCTGGGAAGGCTGGATCTACATAGAAAATGATTGGTTTTTTAGGCTCTACTAATTCACCTGCAAAATATTTGGCCATATCTTCCTCTTTAGGCTCTAATCTCCAACGGTTGATATACTGTACATCTCTTGTTCCATCTAATTCAGATGAAAACTCTGTATAGTAGTTGCTAAAGTAACCCACTCTATTATCTTGGTATCTTACCTGCATTGGCTCTTTTGGAAGTAGAACAATTGAACGGTGAACGTTTACAGTGTAGTTAGGTTGGCTAGCATCTCTTGTAAAGTTCATTATTGATTTAATCTCTACGTTCTCAGGAAAAGATTTAACACCTGTAATGTATGAATCATCTTTTGAGAAACTTCCCTTGATAGGAGATCTTCCACCAAATAGAGCAGCTAGTGGATTTGCAGGTTTTAGTGGCGAGATTGATTTCTCATTTGTAGAGAAGAATGCGGTTACATCAATAACTACATTCTCACCATTTTTAGCTACAGGCTTAAATGTTTTGATGATTGGATCAGATAGATTTTTATCATAAGACAACTTGATAGGATCATTATCATCAATGATATATCTCTCGTTAATAGCATAAAGCACAACTCTTGCCGTGTCTACGCTCATTCTAACCATAAAAGGTGTTGTAATCATTTGACCAGCAACAAAATCACGAGTGTCAGTTGTTGTAGCCATTCTGTTAGAGATTAACATCACTCTCTCCTCTATGTTTGGATTTATTTCAAAGTATAATTTTCCTGCAGGAGTAAGATGTGTTTTAAACATACCATCAGAAGTTTTTGCACCTTTGATAAGTTTGTCATACTTCTCTTTTTCTTTTTCTTCTGGAGTTTTTGGCTTAACAACCGCCTCTGTTTCTGTTTTCTTCTTCTTTCTATCTTTTCTATCTTGAGCAGCCATTAGATCTTGAGTTCCAATAACTAGCATAGAGATTGATAACAAAGAGAGCAAAGCAATTTTAACTTTTCTCATTTTATTAATTATTTTTTAAGTTTTGTGGAGGCAGCAGAGCTACCTTTTTTGTCAGTTGAAAATTTGTGCAACAAGTGATATGCCAAGGTATAGATTGTTGCACAAACTTTAGGTGTTTTTAGACTAATACTCTATCCAATCAGGATTTTGTGGAACATCGTGATATCTAATATCATCCCAGCTAAGAGGTAAGAAGTATTGTCTTTGATCAAAGTATCGCGATGTATCATCATCTCCATTTACAACTGGGTATGTGTATGTTATAACTCCATCTTTCTCTGTAATTTCAACGCCATAGATTGGATTTGTAGATCCACTTAGGATAGATTTTGCTTCATTACTTCTGATAATATCCCAATATGTGGTCTCTTCAAAAGCAAGTTCTACTTTTCTCTCATTCATAATATCCTCTAGAGTGACAGCAGAAAGCTCTTTCTCCTTTACACGAGTTCTAATATAGTTTACATACTCTTTTGCAGTGTTTGCATCTCCAAGTAAGAACTTCACGTGTGCATAATCTAGGTATGCCTCTGCGTATCTCCAGATAATACAGTTTTGAGTACTATATTGACCACTTTCAAATGTAAAGGTCTCATCTAAAAGCTTGGCCATATAATATCCTGTATTTGAGACGCTTGCTCCAAAGCCGCTCGCTAGAGTCATATCAGCACCTGGTACATATTTTTCACTCTCTTCTGCCCAAGTAGATTTGATTTCTATCTCTCTGCCTCTAAACTCTGCGCCATCATAGAGTACATTGGCGTAGAAACGAACATCTCTATCTATATAAGGGTTTTGAGCATCATAGCCAGAAGCAGGATTAGAGATAGGTAAGCCATTACTCATTCTATACTCATTAACGTGGTTTTGAGTAGGATTAAATGCTGTTGTAGTACCTCCATCTACAGGAGTTCTAGCCATTGCATCTATGTTGTTAAAGCTCTTGTTGCCATCTCCAGATCCTTCGTTATTGTGGTTGAATTCAAATACACCCTCTTTACCGTGCTTAGTTAAAAAGATTTGTCTATACTCTTTAACAATATCCTCTCTATTTGTACCTACAATGCTAACTAATTCGTGGTCAGGGAGTGCGAATAGTTCCTCATAAGCCTCGGCACATTTCTGTAGCATCTCTTGAGATCTATCATCGGGAAAACCTAAATAATCCTCTTTGGCATTTTGGAAGCGCTCAGATGCAGCCCAATAGTAAGTCTTTGCCTTTAGCATTATAGCAGCTCCTTTTCTGATTCTACCAGCATTATCAGCACCATATGTTCCAAGTAGTTTACCTGATGCAATATCGGCATCATTAACAATAAACTCAACCATCTGCTCAAAAGAGGCGCGTGGATGTTTTACATCTCCCTCTAGTGGATTTAGAACAGATTCAATTAGCATAACGCCACCCATTCTAGTGAACATTCTGTAGTAGTACCAACCTCTCATAAAGTAGGCCTCTCCTAAAATTCTATCTTTATTGGCATTCTCAATCTTATCTTGCGATTCAAGTATAAGGTTTACAGATCTAATATATTGGTAACAAGTTCTAGATAATGTGATATTATCATAAGAAATTCTACTTGCTAATCCTTTTAGAACCTCGCCGTATGTGCTACTTGTATATGCTCTTGAGTTTCCAACGCTTAATTGGTCTGTGTACCAAACAAGATAATTTTTAGATAGAGCTTTTAACCAACCTGTAGAGATAGAGGTATTATATCCTGTATGCATATTTCTGTAGATTGGTAAAAGGTAGGCATCCATTAGTGATGGTTCGGTCCAGATAGTCTCCTCTGTGATCTCATCTATTGGCTGATCATCGAATAAACTGTTACAACCCCAAGCAGTGCTTAGAAGTAATATAAGTGTTAAAAATTTTATTTTTTTCATCTCGTAAATTTCGTTTATATGTTAATATCTTATTAGAATCCAATGTTTAACGATAAACCGTAAGTACGTTGAACAGGATATCCTCTTCCAACCTCTGGGTCAATTCCTTTTAATGAGCAAATAGTAAATACATTACCAGCTTGGAATGCAAGAGATAGAGAGTTGATATGTAACTTTCTTGCTATGTTAGAAGAGAAAGTATAACCAGCGCTAAGAGTCTTTAATCTAACATAAGATGTGTTTCTGTACCAGAAGTCAGAAGTCTCTCTATTGTTATCACTAGAGCTAGCAAATTTGATAACAGGGTACTCAGCATCTAGGTTGTCAGGAGTCCAAGAGTCTGTAAGGTGATAATCTTGGAAACGAGGTAAAGAGCTACTCTCTAGTGTGTAGCTATCAGAAACATCTACTAAATAGTCAAACATTCCTTGGAATAGAGCGTTTACAAAGAATCCTTTGTATCTAACACCTAATCTAAGGTTTGCCGCAAAATCAGGAATACTTAAATACTCTACTGCGTATTCGTCTTCTTTTCCTAACTCGCCATCTCCATTTAAATCTAAATATTTAATATCTCCAGGTATAATT
Source organism: uncultured Muribaculaceae bacterium (assembly GCA_964368585.1). Lineage (GTDB taxonomy): Bacteria > Bacteroidota > Bacteroidia > Bacteroidales > UBA932 > Egerieousia. Next base: position 126,738 of record CAYJAK010000004.1, on the reverse strand, counting down.
GTTGCGTTATCTCTACCATCTAAATCAACTGGATAGTTGTCAATCTCCTCTTGTGAAGCAAATAATCCATCAGATTTATACATCCAAGTAGAGTTTACAGGTTTTCCTGCTAATCTTTGTGATTCAGATAGATCTGATTCGTCACCAGCATCTAATACAATGTCATAACTTTGAGACATCATTAAATCAATATTATATGAGAAGTCTCTACCGATATTATCATTCCATCCTAGAGATAGATCATATCCCCAAGTCTTTGTTTTACCAAAATTTTGATAAGGTCTTGCTGTTCCAGTTCCAATTGATGGCGGGAATAGATAGGCAGGAGTTTGTCTAATATCATTAGTTCGATATCTCCAGTAATACTCAAAGTTTGCATTAAATCTACCATCAAATAGACCTAAATCAACACCTATATTATAATCTGTACTCTTTCCCCACTCTAATACTGGATTCGGAACTTGACCAGTTTGTACCATAAGCCCAGCATCTTCTAACACTGTTCCAATTTGGTATGACTGGTTTCCTAGCATATATCTATTTAGGTAAGAGAAGTTATCTATAGCGCCGTCGTTTCCAAGGATACCAGTAGAGGCTCTTACTCTTAAATTAGATATAAAATCGGCATTCATACTCTTAAAGAACTCTTCATTGATAACGTTCCAAGCAAATGAGGCAGTTGGAAAGAAGCCCCATCTATTATCGGGATGAAACTTAGTTGATCCATCATATCTAAAACTCCCCTCAATTACATATCTGTCTTCGAATGAGTAGTTTAATCTACCCACTAGCGAGGCTCTTTGGCTTTTATAATCTATACCTCTTCCTATATCACCCATATTACCAGCAAATTCTGGATATGGAGATTGCATTGCAGTATTTTCAACAGTTAAAAGAGTCCATTTATTCTCTTGATAGTTAGTAACTAACATTCCTGATACAGAGTGCTTGTCATTAAATGTTCTATTATAATTAAGACCCGCCTCTATTAGTGTATTGTTTGCATTATTCATGGTTTGACGAATGCTAGATTTTGCAGTTGGGTAGATAGTACTATTATCTACAACATAAGATACTTGCTCTCTGCCATCAACAACGTCAACTTGTCTAAGGTAAAGTTTAGTTGGAGTATCAAAATCCCTAGTCTCTAAAATATTATTATCAAATGACCCTTTTGCATAAATCTTAAGACCCTTTGTAACAGGTGTTAAATCATAAGATAATTGCGCTGTGGTTGTATTGTATGAGCTCTTTGTTAGGTTATAACCACCTAGGCCGTGAATACTCTCTAATGGGTTTGAACCTCCAATACTTACCCAAGATCCATCAGACCAAGTTAGAGGTTGTAGTGGGTTGTAACTATATAAAGATGAGATTGTTAAATAGCTGGGGTTTTTGTTGTTATTATTGTTGCCATTAATATCAATAGATAGCTGTAACCCCTTTACTAGCTCTGCATCTAAACGAACATTATAGCCAAATCTGTCATTTTTAACACCGCTATATAAACCAGTTGTTGTTGAGTAGTTTCCCGATACATAGTAGCTAATTTTATCAGAGCCACCAGATGCCGAAATGTGATGTGATGTAGCCCAACCCCAAGTGCTTAAGTAATCCTCAAGAGGAATAGTAGAATATAGATCAGGTTGAGATCCATTTTTAATATCTTCTAGCTGCTCGGCTGTGAAAGGCTCTTGTTTTGCTCCAGGGGTATTCTCAATAGCTGTATTATATAGGTTTGCAAAGTCATAAGCATTCACAAAATTAGGCATCTGTGTAGCTTGTTGGAAATTTGCTCTACCACTATAATTAACGCTCAATTTTCTATTTGTTTTACCACGCTTAGTTGTAACAAGGATAACACCATTTGCAGCACGAGCTCCATAAACAGCAGCGGCGGCAGCATCTTTAAGGATAGTTATGCTCTCAACATCATTTGTATTAATATCTGATAAGCGCATCTCTCCATCTCCAACCAGTGTTCCAAAACGTGGAACTCCATCAATAACCAAAAGAGGTGCTCCGTTATCTCCTTTTGTACCCCTAACTCTAATTTTGTACTCACCAAGTGAAGTAGGATCTCCCGAGGTCATCTCTCCAAATACGCCGGCAGTTTGGCCAATAATAGCCTCATCTAAACGAGTGACTGCTTGTTCTGTAAGTTGTTTACTATTAACAACTTCTAGCGCACCAGTTAAATGCTTCTTTTTCATTGTGCCGTAGCCGACAACAACTGCTGCCTCTAACTCTTGAGAATCCTCTTCAAGAACAATGTTGTAGAAAGATTTGCTGTCAACAACCAACGTGTAGGCTTTAAATCCAAGAAAAGTAAATGAAATTTTCTCTCCCTCTTTTGCAGCTAAAGAGAACTTACCATCAGAATCAGTAAAGGTTCCTTTAGCATTGCTTACGTTAATAACATAAATGCCAGGTAGAGTTTCTCCTTTCTGATCTTTTACAATACCTTCTACTTGATTCTGTTGTGCATATCCATAGATAGAGGCACTTAAGAATATTACAAGCAGAATTGTGTAACGAAATAATTTTTCCATCATTTGTAATAATAATTTTTTAAGTTAGTTTACTTTGCAAATAAAAATATTTACAAGTTGGCAAAGATATGTAAAATTATTACTATAAAAAAAATCAGACCCAGTATAATTTACTGAATCTGATGAGAAATCCTTTACTGGCAGCGCCATATGCAGATATATAGCAAAGTTATAATTTATAACTTATTTGCAATTTCTTTAAATGCATCACTTTCAATCCCACTACTTAATGCTGCAGGTTCTCCACTGTCTCCTCTCTCTCTAATTCCTTGTACAATAGGTATTTGTCCTAAAAGAGAGATATTGTATTTTTCGGCCATCTCTTTTCCGCCGTCTTTTCCAAAGATATAATACTTATTATTTGGTAGCTCCTCTGGTGTAAACCAAGCCATATTCTCAACTAATCCTAAAATAGGCTTGTTAACATCCTTGTTCTGAAACATATTTATACCCTTCTCAACATCAGCAAGTGCAACGGCCTGTGGAGTGGTTACAATTATTGCTCCCGACAATGGAATGTCGTGAACCATACTAATGTGAATGTCGCCTGTACCTGGAGGAAGATCTATTAAAAGATAATCTAGTTCTTGCCATTTAACTTGTAATACCATCTGTTTAAGAGCATTGCAAGCCATTGGTCCTCTCCAGATTAGAGCCTGCTCTGGCGCAACAAAATATCCTATAGACATCCATTTAACGCCATACTTCTCAATTGGTATAATTAGTTCAGCTGGTTCTCCATCTGCAGGATTTTCAACAACTTCAACTTGCGGCATCTCCCCCTCGGTTGCAGTCATCTTAGGGATAGATGGACCATAGACATCTGCATCAGCTAGCCCCACTTTGTAACCTAGTTTTGCAAGAGCAACGGCAAGGTTTACAGATACAGTAGATTTGCCAACTCCACCTTTTCCCGATGCAATTGCAATTATTTTACCCACACTCTCTAGCTGACTCTGCCCTAGAGCTAATCCAATTCTCTTTTTAGCTCTCTCACCCTCTCTAACTAGCTCTATAATTAAAACTTTATAATCAGGAAAAGCCCCTTTTAAGAGCTCTTCACAAGATTTTTTAAGAGCCCCCGATAATGCATCGGGAGCCTTAAATACCATCTTAAATTTTATCTTTTTTGCCTGCTCCTCTATCTTAATATCCTCAATCATTCCCAACTCAAATAAGTTTTTGTCATGAGCTGGATGAATAACTTGCGCAAGCAAATTTTCAATCTTTTTAATCATAATTTATCTTACAATTTCCATTTCATCTAAAAGATAACCTGCTCCACCAAATTTGTCTATAATGAATAGTACATATCTGATATCCACGTTAATACATCTTTGAAGTTCTGGTTCAAAAATAACATCACTACTCATAGACTCCCAGTTTCCATCAAATGCTAAACCAAGAAGCTCACCTTTTGCATTAAGGATTGGGCTACCAGAGTTACCTCCTGTTATATCATTGTTTGAAATAAATGCAACTGGCATTTTACCATTCTCTAAAGCATAGCTGCCATATTTAGCATTAACGTAATCTTCAGCCTTGTAAAGCTCTGTTAATTTAGCAGGAACTACAAATTCCCAATTATTAGGATCTTCTTTCTGCATAACACCATCTAAAGTTGTGATATAATCATATTCAACAGCATCTCTAGGTGAATATGGAAGAACCTCTCCATAAGTGAAACGTAGAGTAGAGTTTGCATCTGGATACATTGGAGCTGTTCCGTTCATCTCAAGAACTCCTGCAAGATACTCTTTTTTACCGTCGTTGTACATTTTATTATCTTTTCTAGCCTCTGGTAAAATCTTTACAGTAGCCTCGCCAATTGATTTTGCAAGAAGAGCAGCTGGATCATTCTCAATAGCCTTTTGATTACCTGCAATAGTCTTATATTTCTCTAAAGATATAAAGTTAGAAGTATTGTAAAGGTTATCAACGTATTTATCTATATCTCCACCAAACTTTGAGTCAATCTCTGCATAAATAGATGGTAAATACTCTTTATCAACCTTCTCTCTATAAATTTTTAACATTGCCTTAGCTAATTTTTTATCTGTAGGCATTGAGTAATCTTTGTAGAAGGATTCAGGGTTACTTGCATATCTTCTAGACGACATTCTTGGAAGCTCAATGCTATTTAGAGTCTCAGAGATATATCTAAGATTGTAAGTTGCATTTGCTCTATTCTTAACAGCAGTATTAATTTTGTTAAGAGCCTCACCATACTTCTCTACTCTTTCTGGATCTTGCTTAACCCAATCCATAAATTTAGCCTCATCTGCGGCACGTCTATCAATAACTTTTAATTTATCAAAAGTCTCATCCATTCCAATCCACTTTTTCCATCCGTTTGAAGATCCTGCATATTTGCTAGAGTATTGAAGACGAATTTTTGGGTCAGCCTCCATATCTGCCATCCAGATATCTTGCTTAACGCCTCTAACATAGATACTAATTGCATTGTTGATATCTTGAGTCTCTTTAGCCTCCTCAGATGTCATAAAACGAGTTGTTCTTCCTGGAAATCCCATAATCATTGTAAAATCATTTTGCTTAACTCCAGCAAGAGACACCTTTAATGATTGTTTTGGAGTGTAAGGAACATTCTCAGGAGAGTATTCAGCAGGATTATTATCTTTATCTGCATAAACTCTAAATACAGAGAAATCTCCAGTGTGACGTGGCCACATCCAGTTATCTGTATCTGCACCAAATTTACCAATTGCAGAAGGAGGTGTTCCAACTAAACGAACATCTCTATAAGTGCGGCTTGTTATTAAGAAATACTGATTTCCGTTGTAGAAGCTAACAATACGTGCGTTTAATGTTTTGTCCGCCTTTTCAGCCTTCTCTACAAGTTTTTTAGCAATAGCGCTATATTTTTTCTCTCTATCTTGGTCATTTTTAGCCTTTTTAGTGGCCTTCTCTATCTCAGCAGTAACATCTACAAATTTATCTATAAATGTAACAGATAACCCTTGAGCTGGAAGTTCTTGTGATAAGTTCATCGCCCAGAAACCATCTGCTAAGTAATCGTGCTCAACACTACTTAATCTTTGAATCGCACCGTAACCGCAATGGTGATTAGTTAGAAGTAAACCTTTGCTAGAGACAATCTCTGAGGTACATCCACCACCAAAATGGGCAATAGCATCTTTTATACTTGAGTTATTGATGCTATATATTTGCTCTGCAGATAATTTTAACCCTTTATCTTGCATTGTGTTTATGTTAAACTTCTCTAACATAGGGAGTAACCACATTCCCTCATCTGCTCTTAAGCCAGTAGAACCTAAAAGCATAGTTAAAATAACTAATAAACTAAATTTTTTCATTTCTATTTTGAGTATTAAATGATTATGTGTTTTTACGGATAAACAATTTCTCAAAATTAAGAAAATGAACCAACAAAAGCAAAAAATATTAATTGTAGAGCTTTATAGATCCCAGAGAGTTGGTTCATCTTTTAAAAGTTTGTAACTTAATCTGTGGTGAGGTGTGATTCCAAACTTTGCAATGGCCTCTCTGTGTTGCTTTGTTGGGTAGGCCATATTCCTTTCCCAATTATATTCAGGGAACTCAGCTGCAATTTTTCTCATATATTCATCGCGATGAGTCTTTGCTAAAACAGAGGCTGCTGCAATTGAGGCAAATTTTCCATCTCCTTTTATTATACAGTGATGGGGTACCTCTTTGTATTTGCGAAATTTGTTTCCATCAACTAAGATTGTATCGGGAGTAATATTGAGCATATCCAGTGCTCTGTGCATTCCTGTTATTGATGCTTGCAGTATATTGATTTTATCTATCTCTTGCGGTAAAACGGCACAAACGCCCCAGGAGATTGCCTCTTTTTCAATTATTGGGCGCAAAATCTCTCTATGTTTCTCGCTGAGTTTCTTTGAATCATTTAGTAAGGGGTGGTAAAAATCTTTTGGAAGTATCACTGCTGCGGCATAAACTGGACCTGCCAAGCAACCTCTGCCCGCCTCATCGCAGCCAGCTTCGGTTAAATTTTTATCCATATAGGGGAGTAAGGAAGTGCTCATTTTCATATGCTTGCTTTTATTCAAGCAAAAATAGCCTTTTATTAAGAATTATCTCGATATTATTTCTTCTTACCTAATATTTGAGTTAGATCTCTAATCTTTTCAGCTTGAAGTTCAACCAGCTTCTCTAAGTGTATAATATTAGATTTATATCTCTCAATTTCTATTAAAAGCTTATTGTTTTCATCAGTTTGTCTAATGTATAGGGCGTTGTCTATAGCGTGATCTGTTAATAAATCTTCGCAGCTAATCTTTAGAATGTCAGCAATTTGCTCCACCTTCTCATTAATGATCTTAGTGTTGCCTTTTTCTAATTTTCGATAAGAATTAAGAGAGATTCCAAGAGTGTTTGCCATATACTCTTGGGAATAACCTTTAGCTCGTCTGATATCAAAAATCCTCTCTTTTATCTCTTTGTCGTTCATATATGCAAAATTATTACATATTTTAATTGGGTATACAACATAATAAGTTGTCATATTGGTAACTAAAAGTTGTTATTTTATGGATAGTGTTGTTTTTATCTAAAATATTTTTTAATTTTGAGAATCTGATGAGAATTGGATCTTAACTATTTAATAATTAAACAATTAAAAGCAAAAACGCATAATATGAAAGCTTATAACACTAATAACGTAAGGAACTTTGTGCTTTTAGGTAGTACAAAATCGGGTAAAACAACCCTTGCAGAGACAATGATGTTTGAGGGAAAGGTAATTGATCGTCGTGGAACAGTAGAGGCAAAAAATACTATAAGCGATAACACAGAAATCGAACAAATATATCAGCGTTCAATCTATTCAACTCTATTATATACTGAATTCTTAGAGAACAAATTTAATATTATAGATACTCCTGGTTCAGATGATTTTGTGGGTGGAGTATATTCTGCATTTTCGGTTGCAGAGAATGGAATTCTTCTTGTTAATGCCGCGCAAGGAGTTGAGGTAGGAACAGAGATTTTTGCACGTCACGCTGCTAAGCATAATAAACCATTGATTATTGGTGTTAATCAGTTAGATCACGAAAAGCAAGATTGGCAAGCTACATTGGATAGCTTAAAACAGGCTTTTGGAAATAAAGTTGTTCTTGTACAGTTTCCAGTAAATCCAGGTACCGAATTTAATACATTTATAGATGTTCTTAAAATGAAGATGTATAGATTTAAAGATGAAAATGGTACTCGTGAAGCATTAGATATTCCTGCTGAGTATATTGATGAGGCACAAGAGCTACACCAACAGTTAGTAGAAATGAGTGCAGAGAATGATGAGAGTCTTATGGAGACCTTCTTTGATAAAGGCGTTCTTACAGAGGATGAAATTAGAGCAGGATTAAAAATAGGTATGCAAGTGGGTGATATAATGCCTGTATTCTGCCTATCTGCAAAGAAAGATATAGGGGTAAAGCGTTTAATGGAGTTTGCTATTAATACTTGTGTTTCTCCCGATAAAGTTGAGAACAAACTAACTGATGGAACAATGGTTAAGGTGGATTCAAATGGTCCAGCATCTATTTTTGTTTATAAAACAGCTGTTGAACAGCATCTTGGCGAGGTTTCATACTTTAAAGTTATGTCGGGAAAAGTAACAGAGGGTATGGATTTGGTTAACCCAGAGACGGGTGCAAAAGAGAGAATCTCAGCTATTTATGCAACTGCAGGTAAAAAGAGAGAGAAGATTACTGAGGCCTTAGCTGGTGATATAGTTTGTACTGTTAAATTAAAATCTGTAAAAACGGGTCAAACTCTTAATGAGGCTAGCTGTGAGTATGTATTTAACCCAACTAAATTCCCTCAATCTAAATTTAGAACGGCTATCAAGGCTGTAACGGAGAAAGATGAGGAGAAGTTAAGTGAAATTCTAAACCGTGCAAGCGCCGAGGATCCTACAATAATTGTTGAGTACTCAAAAGAGTTAAAGCAGACAATTTTAAGTGGACAAGGTGAGCACCATATCAATATTCTTAAGTGGCATATCAATAATGTAAATAAGATTGATATTGAGTTATTCTCTCCTAAGATTCCTTATAGAGAGACAATTACAAAGGTTTCAGTTGCTGATTATAGACATAAAAAACAGTCTGGTGGAGCAGGTCAATTTGGTGAGGTACACCTTTTGATTGAGCCATTTGTTGATGGGGCACCTATGAACAATAAGTTTAAAGTTGATGGCCAAGATATGGTACTTAATGTAAAAGGAAAAGAGGAGCATCAATTAGATTGGGGTGGTAAATTAGAGTATTACAACTGTATTGTTGGTGGTTCAATTGATGCGCGCTTTATGCCTGCAATCTTAAAAGGTGTTATGGAGAAGATGACGGAGGGGCCTCTTACAGGATCTTATGCTCGCGATATTAGAGTATTTGTTTATGATGGAAAGATGCACCCAGTTGATTCAAATGAGTTGGCATTTAAACTTGCTGGAAGAAATGCATTTAAAGAGGCTTTCAAAAAGGCTGGTCCTAAGATTATGGAGCCTATCTATAATGTAGAGGTTTTTGTTCCAAGTGATTGTATGGGTGATGTAATGAGTGATTTACAAAATCGTAGAGCAATGATTGAGGGTATGAATAGTGAGAAAGGGTTTGAGGTATTAAAGGCAAGAGTTCCTCTAGCTGAGTTGTATAAATATTCAACATCTTTAAGTTCGTTAACTAGCGGACGTGCTACATTTACAATGACTTATGCAGATTATCAACAAGTTCCTTCTGATGTTCAAGATAAGCTTCTTAAGGCTTACGAGGCAGAAGAGAAGGATGAGTAATAGTTGATTTTGATATAAAATTTTAAGAAATAGGCTGTTTTGAATTGAATCAAGGCAGCCTACTCTCTTTTATAGTAATTATCACATTAAATTCTAATTAAAAAAATCACTAACTTTGGCTCAATTAACAAAGGTTTTATGATTGAATGTAAACATATAACAAAATCTTTTGGGCAGTTGCAAGTGCTTAAAGGGATTGATTTGCAGATCTCTAAGGGGGAAGTCGTCTGTATTGTAGGGGCAAGTGGAGCAGGAAAAACAACACTGCTGCAAATTTTAGGCTCTCTTTTACCTCCCGATAATGGAGCTGTTTTTATTGACAATATAAATATATCATCTCTTAATCCAGAGCAGTTGTCTGTATTTAGAAACAGAAAGATTGGCTTTGTATTTCAGTTTCACCATTTATTACCAGAATTTACTGCATTAGAGAATGTTATGATACCAGCCTTAATTGCTCAACAGAGTATAAAAGTGAAGCTTTTTGATGGCGAGGTTGTAGAGAAGAGTAGCCAATCTCAAATAAAAGAGAGAGCGAAAGGTCTGCTTTCGGAGCTTGGTTTGGGTGAGAGGTTAGAGCATAAGCCAGCTCAGTTGAGCGGTGGCGAGCAGCAACGAGTTGCAGTTGCGCGAGCACTTATGAATAAACCAACTGTTCTATTTGCTGATGAGCCATCGGGAAATTTAGATAGTAAAAATAAAGAGGAGCTACATAATCTTTTCTTTGAGCTTAGGGATAAATATAATCAAACGATAGTTATTGTTACTCACGAAAAAGAGCTTGCTCAGATGTGTGATAGATCTATCGAAATAAAAGATGGTCTCTTTAATGAGGTTTAGCAATGGCAGATTTTAGATTTAAGAAATTTTCTGTTAATCAGCCAAATACGGCAATGAAAGTTAATACAGATGGGGTTCTGTTAGGTGCTTGGATGCAGATCTCGCGACATAGCGATTTAAGTAATGGCGAGGTTTTCAAGGCGCTAGATATTGGGACTGGAACAGGTGTTATTGCATTAATGGCGGCGCAAAGGCTCTTTGATTCAAATTTTTATCCCGATAAAAAAATAAGAATTGATGCTCTGGAAATTGATGCGGGAGCTTATGAGGACGCAAAGAGAAATTTTGCTGATTCGCCTTGGGGGTTAGGTCAGGGTGTTCTGTTAGAGGTTTTTTTGGAGTCAGTACAAAATTTTAATGGCGGAAAGTATGATCTGATCTTTTCAAATCCTCCATATTTTGTTAATTCATTAAAGGCGGATGAAGAGTCTCGTTCAAATGCGCGTCATACAGATACGTTATCTCAGGCGGATTTAATTAAGCATACGTTAAGATTAATTAAAGAGGGAGGACGCTTTTCATTGATTCTGCCACTAGAGGAGGGGATGGCTTTTATGGAGAAAATAAACTTTGTTAAGAGGTGTGCTCTTGAGCAAAGAGGAGGAGTTGTTGGAGCAGAAGAGATTGTTTTTCACATTTCTAGAACGTGCCGAGTTAAGACAACTCAGAAGAAAATTGCAAAGAGAATCTTGATTGAGTTGATTGCAGCTTGTGCAGATGCAGAGGTTCATTTGGAGAGTAGTGAGTTGGTGATTACGGAGGGAGGAGAGTACACGCAGGAGTATAAGGGATTAACAGGGGAGTTTTATTTGTGATTCACGACTTCTTCATGTAACAAATTTGCATCATACAAAAATGTTTCATTGTTCGTTAAAGTAAAATAGGCTGCCTCGAATTAAAAAGACAGCCTAAAGAATTATTACAAATCTACCAATTAGTAGGTTACAACCTTACTTGGTTCGCTTTCGGAGTTTACACTACTAATAGCAGTAGTAAAATATTTACCATTATCTTTAAGTATATACTCAGGAGTCGTTACAATCTTTATAAGAGTTGCGATCTCTCCATTTCCATTATCCTTATATAAAGCATACTTAGTCCCCTCTACTTTGTCCCAGATTAATTTACTACCCTCTATGCGAATATTTTTTGGAGAAGGAGGGAGCTCTTGTTGAGATCTTCCCAAATATGGCATAAGAACCTTGTTGGAATATATGTTTTTAAGAGCATCAGTAATTCCTACTTTGTTCTCAAATAGATACTTTGCACTATATAAGAGACTGCCTTGAACCTTCTCTTTTGTTGCAGCATAGTTAAATTGGTTAAATATATCACCAGAGTTTTGAAATTGAGAACCAGCAGAAGGGTCCCCAAACTTATAGATGCCATAACCTATTGCAAGATGACTCTTATAGGTAAATTGAGACCACCAATCTAATCTTCTATTAAAGCCACTCTCGCTTGTTCCAGTTGCAAAATATATTTGCGGAATCATTAGATCGACCCATCCCTCTTGACTCCATTTGGCAACATCAGCAAATAGAACATCATAATTATAAGTATTACTAGCTGCAGGACTTATCGAGAATACAACCTCAGGCTTCTTCTGAATAATTGCACTTTGAATTGACTTGACAACTGTATTTACATTATTTCGTCTAAACTCTTCAATTGAACTAAACTCTTTTCCATAAATTCCGTACTCAGTAGCATCATTCATACTTTCTGTTCCTATAGATGGATAAAAGTAGTCATCCATGTGGATACCATCTACATCATATTTTGTGATAATCTCAGTGACAATATCAACAATTCTTTGATGTACCTCAGGAAGGGCTGGATTATAAACTCTAATTGTGTTATAATCTTTCACCCAATTAGATGGAATCATAGGATCCAACTCGGGAAAAGAGGAGCTTGCATTAGTTCTAGTAGCTATTCTAAATGGATTCAGCCAAGCGTGAAACTCTATATCTCGTTTATGAGCCTCATCTATAATAAATTTCATAACATCATAGCTCGGTTTTTGGCCAGCCACACCTGTAATGTTTTTACTCCAAGGTTCATATTGAGATTCATAAAATGCATCAGCCATACCTCTTATCTGAAAGAATACGGCATTCATATTCATCTCTACAAGCAGATCTAGATATTGAATATATAACTGTTTTTGAGACTCTTCATCATACTTTGCCATTGGCCAATCAAGTCCCCAAACTGTTGCAATCCATACTCCGCGTAACTCTTTCTTAGGAAGATTTGGTTTGTAATCAACCTCCTTTTCTTTCTCTATCTGGCTGCCATTACACGAGTGCAGTATAAAGATTAAACAGCTAATATATAAAGCATATTTTAAAATTCTTATCATATAAATTATAAGTTAAAAGTTAATCTTCTTCTTGTTTAATAGGAAACTCACAAATCACAAATCCAGAATCAGATCTAGCTGCAAAAATATAGAGTTTACTATCTTTACCATTCTCATCTTTTTCAATAAAATAGTCGGTTTGTGCACTCGGTGCACCATTCCCTTGCCCTCCTAGAATAAATGAATAATCAGGAGTGTGATTCTCGCCACTATCATATCTCTTAAGCGCCTCTTCTGGATTACTACCCAATGTAACATTGTGCACTGATAAAGCAGGAGTTGCCGTTGAAGCACTACCAAATCCAGCTGTGCAACTAATTAAGTAACGCTCACTATTAAATGTAAACATTTTTGCAGCGATACTCTCTTTAGGTATATTAGCTGCATTCATTGCATAGCGTGGAGATGCAGAGACATCAGTAAGTGTTATAGGCAATCTTACACCACTCCATAAGTAGTCATCAGAATCCTCTATTCTAAAGATATTTGAGAAAGCGGTTGCACTAGAAGATGATTTTAATACAGTAGGATTATCAATTGTTTTATAATTAGTTACTCTTAATCTAAGAATTGCAGTAGAAGCGTTATCTCCAAAGAAAATATAGCCATTACCACTCTTATCTATACTCACCGATATATTATCTCCATGTCTATTTCCAGCATCAGGAATTGAACCAACATTAATATTAGCAATATTTTCAGGTGCAGAATTAGGTGTGTCCCAATAATAAATCTTAAGAGGGGATGCTTTTGAGCCCGATAGTGAGGCAATATATACTTTCCCGTTTACAATTGCTCCCATATTATATGCAAATGTGCCTCCCGATACTCCTGTTATATCTAATTTAATAGGAGCTATATTATTCTCTTTTAAATCAGAGAATTTTAATAGATGTGGTCCAGATTTTCTACTAACAACTAGAACGTGCTCGCCGTCAAAAGATGCTGATCTAGTTAACAAAGAGGCGAAATCGGGATAAACATTATCTCCAGAGAAGTTATATACAGTTGGTTTCTGAAAATCAGCTCCAAAAACAGGGATTCTTTTTCTAACTTTTATAAAGTAATCTTTGTATCTATTTTGATTTTTTACTCTAAGAATTAAGGTTTTATTAGATACCTCATCTTCCATAGAGAAATCAAAAGTATAGCTCTCAAGAGTTGCACCCTCTGATAGTTCAGCTTCAACCTTAATCTCAGAGAAATTAGACTCTACATCTAATCTTGGAAAATCAATGCTTTTATTGTATTCGTCAATAATCCCATCTAAAACAGTACTTCCATTAGCTCCAGCATTAATAATCTTTATAGATATTAAATCTGTAGGGTATGGCGTGACTACACTTTGAGGAAGTTTCTCTTGACAAGATACCAATGCAAGAGACACCATAGCTATTATAGCTCTAATATATTTTATGCTTATTTTCATATGACTTAAAAATTATTCAATACTACTTGGCCAACCTTGAGTTTGTGTTAAAGTATAGCCCTTATTCTTGTATGTTGTGATTTGATTTGTTCCAATTGGTGATAAATATGGGTTGATGTTTGGAATATCTAAGAAAGGAAGTCTATGATCATTTTGAACTGGATAGAAGAATCCATTCATCTTACTACCGTTTGTTCCATCATAAACAATGGACTCTCCCTTGCTATTAACAACTCTAAGTTTACCGTTATTATCACTTTTTAATTGATCTGCTGCATCAGATTCAAAGTTTACCCATGTTCCCATAAGTAGGTCATTATTAGACTCTGTCTCCATGTACTCGAGCTTCTTCCATCTTCTCAAATCAATAATACGAGAGAACTCAAAAGCGAATTCCATTCTTCTCTCTCTTCTAATCTCCCAAATTAGAGTAGATACAGATTGATCTCTACTAGGATCTTCTGGTAAATCAGCTATGTTCATTGGTGAAGTCTTTTTAACCCCTTGAGCAATAGCTTCATCTGCTAATGGTCTGTTGCGAATCTTATTGATAGATAGATCTATATCAGCTTGTGAAACAGGAGCACCGCCTAATGTCTCTAATTCAGCTTTAGCCTCAATCCAATTTAATAAAACCTCAGCATACCTTAGAATAGGGTACCCAGTTGTGTTTTTATCTCCTTGGAAATCAGGTGCAGGAGTGCCATTTGTCTTTAGGTGTTCTAATGCAGATCTAGGGATAAACTTTGTAACATATAGATAAGAACTCTTTGCCATAGGTGTTGGGTTATTATAAAAACTAGCTTCAAATCTAGAGTCTCTAGTCTTAATCATATTCTCCATAGAGAAATCATCGGCATTATCTAAAGTAGAAGTTTGCCAATCTTTTCCATCAGTACAAATAAATGCCTTAATTAAATCTAGATTTGGTCCAACGTCTGTAGGAGAGTTCATATTACATCCAGATGCTACTGAGTGAGTTACTCCCATACTTGCATCATATTTTCTGTATAAGATGCAATCCTTATTTGCAGTTAAATCTTTTGAGCCAAACAGTGTTCTAAAATCGGTTACAATATCATATTTACCACTTTCGATAACCTTTTCAGATGCTTCAATAGCAAGATTGTAGAACTTGATCGCTCTCTCGCTGTTGTTGTAATGATATTTCTGCCAGCTAGCCTCATATAGAGCCCATCTAGCTACTAGTGATGCAACAATATATCTATTTACGTTTTGAGTTCCATCGTTTAATCTAACATTATCTAATGCAAACTTAAAGTCGTTATAAACTGAATCCATAACTATATCTCTATTGGTTCTATCCTTGTATAATTCATCAAGGTCAGTATTGCTAACCTCTTTATCATAATACTGAATATCACCAAAAACGTTAACTAAACGTGCGTACTCTAATCCTCTAAAGAATTTTCCAAGACCCAACCAATGGTTATAAGCATCTTCGGATAGAATATCCCCCATTCTTGTAGTTATTCTATCAATCATAATATTAGATTTTCTAATCCACGCAAAATTCCATGAAGGGCCAGTAAATTGACTCTCCCAAAGAACGCTTAGAGATGTACTCCCTTTAGAAGTTGGAACAGTTCTAGAGAATTGTGATTGAGTGCCTAATAGTACGGCATCGTCATTAAACGTGAAATTCGCATTTGGGGTATATGCCGAGCTGTATCCTGTTCCATAACCTACAAAAAAGTATGAATAGAAAGAGTTTGCATATAAACGAACTTTCTCTTCACTTGTCCAATATGCTTGATCCTCAGCAGTTGTAAGAGATGGTCGGTCAAGAATTTTTTCACAACTAGGAAAAAGTATCGCGATACAAAATATAATGGTATATAATTTTAATTTCATAATAAATCTTGTTTTAGAAAGTTAATTGAAGTCCACATGATATGCTCTTGAAAACAGGTGTTCCAGTTCCAGTTCTTCCAAGATTATAACTGCTGCTAAACATTGAGTATCCCGATATAACCTCTGGATCTATAGGCAGACCTCGTAGATTATCAAAAGTAAAGAAGTTTTCGGCAGAAACGTATGCTCTTAATCCTGAAATATGCATTTTAGACAGCAATTTGCTAGGTAAAGAGTAACCCAATGTTATATTCTTAATTCTTAAATAAGACATGTCAAGAAGGTATTGACTCTGAACTTGCATTCCAAAACCAGTGTTACTACCTCCTAAATCCCATGCTCTAGGATAAAAAGCATCTGTGTTAGTCTCAGTCCAATAATCAGTAGTAAATGTCTTAGGTAAAGCACCCTCTTTTGCGCTATATCCAGGAATAGCTAACTGACCACTACCCCATATTTCACGTTTTCCAACACCTTGAAAGAATATTGAGAAGTCAATACCTTTATAGTCTAAATTCAATCTTAAACTGTACTCGTATCTTGGAGTAGAGTTACCAATAACTGTTCTATCACCAGGATCTCCATTTGTGCTTGAACCAGGGGAGATATATCCATCTTGATTAATATCTACAAACTTAACATCTCCAGGGGAGAATATTAATTTATCTCCATTCTCATAATGAACCTGATAAACAGGGTAATCTGTAGCTTGTTGATGTGTTGGGCGAATGGTTCCATTATAGATAACGTTAACCATTTGGATATTGCCATTTGCATCATATACAAAGTCCTCTTTTTGGAATAATCTATCTGTAACATACCCATAAATATCACCATAAGTTCTACCAGTAGAGAAACCATTTCCAAGAGATCTATCTTCCCACGAAGTTAAATAATCTGCACCTCTTGTGATAACAGTTGTGGCGTCGTGTAGAGTTGCAGTTGCGCTAAGGCCTAATCCATTCTCAAATCTGTGATTGAAATCAAATGATAATTCCCATCCCTTGGTTCTTAAACTTCCGTAATTTCCATCGGGAGCCTCTGTACCAAGAGTTACAGGAAGGCTCTCTCCCGGTATAATCATATCTTTTGTATCTCTTATATACCAATCAAAAGTGACTCCGAATTTATTGTCAAAGAAACGTAAATCTGCACCAATGTTAAGAGTTTCAATAGTTTGCCAACTGATATTGTTGTCAATAAGAGAAGGGGTGCCATAAATTGGATATTTATTATTAGAAGCCCCTAGCCAAGAAGATTCTCCATCGGCTAGAATGCTTTGGTATAGCGTATTAGATACAGATTGATCTCCTATACTTCCCCAAGATGCTCTAAGTTTACCAAAACTTAAAATTTTTGTAAGTGGACTCATAAAAGATTCTCCAGTAAAGATCCAACCCGCAGAGAATGATGGAAACCATTTCCATTTAAGATCTTTAGGGAATTTAGATGAACCATCTCTTCTAATGTTTGCCTCTATGAAGTATTTATTATCAAAGGAATAATTCAGACGTCCAAAAAAACCAAGTTGTGATTCCCAGTTTCTGTTGCCATCAATAAATTGTTCTCCTGATGCCAATGGGAATTGTGGATTCTCGGGATCAATAAGATTTGTCTTTCTACCAGTGTATGAGCTCCATTTCTTAGTAACGACATTTGTTCCTGCCATAAACTTAAAATTGTGGTTGAGTTGCTCTCCTAGGGCTAAATTGTAAGTTGTATAGGCATTTATTGTGTTGTTGTCAACTGCTTGATTGTAGTTTTGTACGTAACTAACAGTATTATTTGAAAAGTAATCTTGTATAGGAAATCTATATGCTGGCATACCTCCAGTAGTTACTGGATTTCCTAACTCATCAACATATACTTGACTACCGTTATCGTCAATCCATTTTTCAGGGGAATACCAAGTTTGACCAGCTGTATACTCTTTTACAGATGAATTCTTATCTGTAGATTGTCTATCATAGGTGTAATCAATCTTTGCATCCCAGTTCTTAGTTATATTTAGGGTTGCGCCTAAATTTATATTAAAATATTTATATTGAAGATTATCTGTATTTGCAAAGCCCATTTCATATGATGGTTCTCTTAGTGGTGAGCCATGCTCTTCAACGCCTATAGGAATAAGTGGGCTCCATCTATATAAATATAACCAAGGGTCCGCAGTTGTTGTACCTACACCAGGATATCTTTTATTTCTATCAGAGTACATTGCGCTACCTCTAACAGTTAAGAACTTGTTAATTTCAGATGTTAAGCTTATTGAGGCATTGTATCTAGTGTAGTCATCAATCTTAGCTGTTTTGGACATACCGTTTTGACTCAGGTATCCCAATCCAATGTTGTATGAAGTTTTTCCGCTCTTTCCGTTTATTGAAACATTATGAGTAAGAGTTGGAGCCCACTCTCTAATCATAGCCTGAGTGCCATCATAGAGCCTATACCCATACTTATCTGTACCATCATAATACCAATCTCTGCCATATAATACTGGATCATTGTATTTTACGGTGTTGCCATATAAATTTTGCCACTCAATAGCTTTTGCAAGACTCTCATCATTAATTCTCCAAAATCCTCCTGCAGGAAGTGGTGCTTGTCTATTTTTTTGAGCGTCAAGAGTATATTGAAGTGCCTCTATGCCTCCCATATTTATCTCCTTAGATGGGTTTTGCCAAGAAAAGTTATTAGAGTAGCTAATCTCAAACTTGTCAGATTGAGCGCCAGATTTTGTGGTGATTAAGATAACACCAAATGCAGCTTTTGAACCATAAATAGATGACGATGCGGCATCTTTAAGAACGGAAATTGAAGCGACATCATTTGGATTGACAATTTGAATACTAGGAATCTCAACATTGTCTAAAAGGATTAGCGGTGCATTGTTTCCCATTATAGATCCAATCTGTCCTCTAATCTTGATTAAAGGGTCTGAACCAACCTCACCAGTGGGTATGGTGATGTTAACGCCAGCAACAGAGCCTTGTAGTCCTCTGCCTATATCAGCAATAGGGCGGCTATCTAAAGTCTTATTTACATCAACACTCGCAACGGCGCCTGTCAAATTAGCTTTCTTTTGAGAACCGTATCCCACAACTACAACTTCTGATAATAATTTGCTATCTTCTTGTAGAATAATTGACATGTTGTCAGTGGATTTAATTTGGAGTGTTTCGTATCCAATACAAGTAATTGTAATAAATGCATTGGGTTTAACTTTTAGGGTGAATTTACCATCTAAATCGGAAGAGGCAAAGTTTTTAGTGCCATCTTCTACGATTGTTGCCCCAATAATAGGTGCGCCAGAGTTGTCTTTAATGATTCCAGATATAGCTCTTTCGTTTTGAAGAGTTCTCTCTTTGGAAAAGACAGATTCGGTTGCATAAGTATTACCTCCCGATGAAAACCAGATAGTAAAAACAAGTGCAACAATAGATAAACTGCGTAATGCAGCACTTTTGTTTTTTAGAATCATAAGCTAAGTTTTTAAGTTAATAACTATTTTTAATATAGTATAAGTCAATGTAAATTTAGCTATTTTAATCTAAAATTATGTAAATATTGTTATTTTTATTTTAAAGATTTTTAGAATTAAAAAAAGGCTGTCAGAAACAATTCTAACAGCCTTTTTTTGTCGGGGTACTCCGACTCGAACGGAGGACCCCCTGCTCCCAAAGCAGGTGCGCTAACCAACTGCGCCACACCCCGATTTGCTTAAAAGCGGATGCAAAGGTATGAATAAATTTTATAAATCCAAAAGTTTTGTGAAAATTTTATTAATTTTTGTGAAAAATAGTAATTTGCAGGAGATTTAGAACTATTTTTGTTTGGAACGAAATATGGAGTAAAAAATAACAAATTTTAAACATAAAAATTATGCACAATTTTATTTTTCAAAACCCTGTAAAACTAATTTTTGGTAAGGGTCAGATTGCTACTTTGAGTAGTGAAATAGCAAAAGGAACAAAGGTAATGATCACTTATGGAGGTGGTTCAATCTTTAAAAATGGAGTTTATGATCAAGTAAAGGAGGCTTTAAATGGATATGATGTAATTGAGTTTGGAGGAATTGAGCCAAATCCAGACTACGCAACCTTAGTAAAGGCCATTGAGATATGTAAAAAAGAGGGAGTTCAGATGCTACTTGCAGTGGGTGGCGGTTCTATTATTGATGGAACTAAATTTATTGCTGCCGGGGTTAATTATGAGGGTGATCCTTGGGAATTTATGATGGATCCTAAGAAGGTTCCTGCTGCGCTACCTTTTGCATCGGTTTTAACACTGCCAGCAACAGCTTCTGAAATGAATAATGGGGCTGTAATCTCTAGAAGAGAGACAAATGAAAAGTTTGCGTTCCATAATCCTAAAGGGTATCCAACCTTCTCAATATTAGATCCTACAACTATCTATTCGCTTCCAAAAAAACAAGTTGCAAATGGCATCATTGATACTTTTGTGCACGTAACAGAGCAATATCTAACAACTATGAATAATACTTTAGTTATGGATAGATGGGCTGAGGGTGTGTTAAGCACGTTAGTAGAGCTTGCTCCAACTTTAATGAGCGACGAGCAAAATTATGAGGTCTCAGCAAACTTTATGTTGGCTGCAACAATGGGATTGAATGGATTTATCGCGATGGGCGTAGATCAAGACTGGGCTACACATATGATTGGGCACGAGTTAACGGCTCTTCACGGACTAGATCACGGTGTTACCCTTGCAATTGTTGGGCCTGGTGTATTTAGAGTAATGACAGAGAACAAAAAAGGTAAGTTGCTACAGTATGGAGAGCGTGTTTGGGGCGTTAAAGAGGGAAGTGAGCAAGAGAGAATCAATCTTACAATTGAGAAGACAGAACAGTTCTTCAATTCATTAGGTGTTAAGACTAAGCTGAGTGAGTACCAAATTGGAGATGAAACAATTACTGAGATTGTTAATCGTTTTACAACAAGAGGCTGGAATGTTGGAGAGGGTGGTATTGTTACTCCCGATAAAGTTAAGGCAGTTTTAGAGTCACAAAAATAGATAAACTAGCCCTCAAGTGGGCAAGAAAACTAAAAAGAATAAAAAATGAAGAAACTAAGATTTTTATCACTCGCATTGAGTGCTGTTGTTGCTTTAACAACACTTTTTACCTCGTGTGATCCAGAGGAGAAACTTGTGGATACAACTTTGGAGGTAACACCAGATGAGCTAAAATTTAATGCAGATGGAACTCCAGTTGCAGGTAGTACAATTCAAATTGAATCAAATAGTGATTGGATTATTGAGGCTGAAGGAGCTGCGTCTAACCAAGTTTCGTTATCAAGAGAGAGTGGAAACGGTAATGCAACAATTACAGTTGCAGTTGCAGCTGGTGGTGAGGCTACTTTTGAGTATAATGTTAGAGTTATCAATCCTGTGGGAGATGATGATGATGACGAAGATTTCAAAATCATTAGAGAGAAAGCAGGTAATACTATCACTATTCCTAACCTTATCGCGATGGAGGATGGTGCAAAAGTCTCTACTGAGCAAGATATGGTTTTAACTGCGGTTATAACTGGTGATCCTACAGGTGGAAACTTCTCAAAAGGTACACTTTACCTTATGACTGAGGGGGCTACTACTGCAGGTAATGGTATCGTGATCTATAATAACTCTAGCGATTTAATCACAACTGATTTTGCTATGGGCGATAAAGTTGAGGTAACTCTTAAAAAGGATGAGGCTGAGATTGATGTTTATCAAGATACAAAGCAGATTAAGAATGTGAAGGGTTCTGATATTAAAAAGCTTGGAACAGTTGAGGTTACTCCTATTGTTATTACGGTTGATAAATTAAAAGAGTTTGTTGCAATGCCTGTAACAATTGAAAATGCAACCTCTACAAAATCAGACGTTTGGAGGAGTGATGCAAATGGTGGAGACCACACTTTTAATGTATCGGGTGCAGAATTTGCTATTAGAATAAACTCTGGAGCTGTATTTACTGATGGTGTTTATAAGGCAACTACAGGTACTATTAGCGGTATGGCAACTATCTACTCTGGAAATGCTCAACTATCTCCTCGTAATCTAGATGATGTGGCGGCATTTGTAAGTAGTGAACCAACAATTTCTGCGGTTAACCCAACAGCTGTAACTTTTGAGGCAGCAGGTGGCGAGGTTGAAGTTGAGTTATCAGTTGCAAATCAGGGAGAGAATGCAATTTCTGTATCGGGATTATCAGGAATCTTAAGCGCTACAGTATCGGGAACAACGGTAACTGTAAAGGCAACAGAGAATGCTGGTGAGGAGGTGAGTCAAACTTTAACAGTGGCAATTGCAAATGGAAATAGTATAGAGGTGCCGGTTAAGGTGCTTAAAAAGAGCGATGTAGAGACTCTTGTTTCTAGTTATGTTGCTGCAGATGATGCTAATTTTGAGTATGCTGTTGCGGTAAAAGATACAACTTTGGCTGGGGGTATTTTAATAGATTACGAGAAAGCATCATCAAGTAATGAAGCTAAATATTATTACAGAGTTTTCTCTACAGAGGAAGACCCAGAGGTTAGAATCTATAACAATAGTAATCTAATAATCTCTTGTGGTGAGGATGCTACAATTGTTAAGATTGAGTTTGTTACTAGAGATTTTAAGATAAATGCGATGGATGGGTTAGCAGATAAGATTTGGACTGGTAGCGCACAAGAGGTTACATTTGTGCCAAATGGAACAACTCAAATCCAACAGATTAAGGTATCTTATGTTAAGAAATAGATAAAAGAGTAAAAAATGGCAAAGAAAAGTTTTTTAAAACTCTCTGCCGTACTAGTTGTGGCCCTACTTTGGGTCACTTCTTGTACGGAGGATGAGAAGATTAAGGTTCCAAATGAAATTGAATGGAATAATGATTCAATAATTGGATATGGAGCAACCTCTGTAACTATCAATTTTACAGGTGAAAATGGTATTGATTGGAGTGCAAATATCTCTTCTGGTGGAGATTGGTGCGATTTTTCAAATGGTCTATTGGCTAAAGAGGGGGCTTTGATTGGTGGAGAGGGAAAGATAATTGTTTATCTATCAGAAAATACATCGGGAAAAGAGAGAGAGGCTAAGATTACAGTTCAATTTGAGGGCGAAACTTCTACTGTTATAACAATTAAACAGGCGGCTCTTATTATTGATAATGATCCTAAATTTGGCTATTGGGCGGAGCTGCCACAGCATAAAGAGAACGAAGATTATGTTTATGTGGCTCACCACGCTAAAGTAGGATCAAAGACTGTTAGGAACTACTCTATCTGTTTTGATGAGAAGAATAATGCTGCTCTTTGGGTTGCATACCCTCTACACGATATCTATATAGGAGGTACAGAGAGAACGGATGATTGGGCATTTGATCCACATGTTTTAAGATCGGCTCAACCTGATTGCACAAGAGGTTCTTATGATGGGGATTATGATAGAGGACATCAGCTGCCGTCGGCAGATAGAACTGGTAGTGTTGAATTAAATCAGCAGACATTCTATATGAGTAATATTACGCCTCAAATTAATAGATTGAACCAAGATATGTGGGCTACATTAGAGAACGAGATTAGAGATAACAACTGCTCTGATACCCTTTATGTTGTAACAGGTACTCACTTTGGAGAAGATATAGGAACAACAAGAGATGATGCTGGGAATGTTGTACCACTTCCATCTCACTACTATAAAGTTCTATTGAGATCTAAGAGTGGAAAAACGGGTAAGAAAATCACAGAATTATCAGCAAATGAGATAATTGCTATTGGATTCTGGGTAGAGCATAGAAGCTATGGTGGATATGCAATTGATGACTCAATTATTACATCAGTTGATGAGATAGAGAAGATGACGGGCTTTGATTTCTTCTCAATGTTGAGCGAGAGTGTGGCTACAGAGGTTGAGACACAGAGTAAGGCCTCAGATTGGGGGATATAATAATAAAAGAGGTTTGATACCTCAGAAAAAAGACCTATTTTTGTCGCTAAAAAAATGGCATTTTCACATTTACACGTACATACATATTACTCAGTTTTAGACGGGGCGGGGAGCATTAAGAATCTGTTTGAAAAGGCAAAGGAGAATAAGCAACCAGCCTTAGCAATTACGGATCATGGTAATATGTTTGGTGTTGTAGAATTTTTAAAAACTGCCAAGAATTATCCTGATATTAAGCCAATTGTAGGTTGTGAATTGTATGTAAATCCAGATGGGCGATTCAATAAAAGAGGAAAAGAAGATCAAGGAGCTTACCATCTAATTTTATTGGCAAAGAGCCTTAAAGGGTATTACAACTTAGTAAAAATTGTCTCTATTGGATATACCGAAGGTTACTATTATAAACCGAAGGTTGATAGAGAGATTATAGAAAAGTATCACGAGGACCTCATCTGTCTCTCTGCTTGTATAGGAGGAGAGGTTCCCCAAGCTTTTATAGGGAACAACGATGCAAAGGCAGAGGAGGTGGCTTTGTGGTATAAGAATCTATTTGGGGAGGATTATTATTTTGAGACACAGCTTCATAAGAGTGAGCTGCCAGGATATAATGAGAACCTTTATAAGATTCAATCAGAAGTAAATGAAAAAATCTTTGAGTTAGGAAAAAAATTAGGGATTAAATGTGTCGCGACAAATGATGTCCACTTTGCAAGTAAAGAGGATGGACCTGCTCACGACAGACTTATCTGCCTAACAACTAATGCCAATTTTGATGATGTTAAGAGGTTGCGTTATACTCAACAAGAGTATCTCAAAACCGAGGCGGAGATGTTGGCTCTTTTTCCAGACCATCCAGAGATTATCGAGAATACAAATGAGATTGTAGCAAAGGTTGAGAATTACAAAATTACTCGTGATCCTATTCTACCTGTTTTTCCTATTCCTGCTGATTATCAAGATAGTAATGATTATTTACGATATTTAGTTTATCAAGGTGCAGAGAAAAAATATGATGAAATTAATGATGCGCTTGTAGAGAGAATAGACTTTGAACTGGCTACAATAAAAAGGATGGGTTATCCCGATTATTTCCTTATTGTTCAGGATTTTATAGCGGAGGCAAGAAGGATAGGAGTGTGGGTAGGCCCAGGTAGGGGCTCTGCTGCAGGTAGCGTAGTTGCATATTGTTTGGGAATTACAAATCTAGACCCAGTTAAATATGATCTCCTTTTTGAGCGTTTTCTTAATCCCGATAGAATCTCAATGCCCGATATTGATATTGATTTTGATGATGATGGACGTGGTAGAGTTCTAAAATATGTAGAGGATAAGTATGGGAAAGATCACGTCTCTCACGTAATTACCTTTGGTACAATGGCTACAAAGAGTGCCATAAAGGATGTTGCAAGGATCCAAAATGTGACTCTGCAAGAGAGTGACCGTTTAACTAAGCTTATTCCCGATAGTTTACCGGAGACTACCATAAAGGAGAAGGGTGAAGATGGTACTATTACAGAGAAAAAGATAAAGAACAAAGTAAACGTAGCCAACTGTATTAAGTTTGTACCTGAGATGCAGGATGCTTATGAGAATTCAACTACACCTGGTGTAAAGGAGACACTTGAGTATGCAAAAAGACTTGAGGGTACAGTTAGGAATACTGGTGTGCACGCTTGTGCAATCCTTATCGGGAGAGATAATTTAACAGAGCATATTCCAATCTCAATTGCAAAGGATAAGGAGAGTGGTGATGATATGTGGGTCTCTCAGTATGAGGGAAGTTTCATTGAGGATGTGGGGATGCTTAAGATGGACTTTCTTGGGTTGAGAACACTTTCAATTTTAAAGGAGGCTGTTGCAAATGTTAAGAAGGCTAGAGGAATAGATATTGATATTGAGGGGATTCCAATTGATGATAAGAACACTTTTGACCTATTTGGTAGAGGCGATACTGTTGGAGTGTTTCAGTTTGAATCACCTGGAATGCAGAAATGGTTGAGGGAGCTTAGACCAAATAGATTTGAGGATCTTATCGCGATGAATGCTCTATACCGCCCTGGTCCAATGGATTATATTCCATCTTTTGTTGCGCGTAAGCACGGAAATGAGAAGATTGAGTATGATCTACCTCAAATGGAGGGAACACTTGCTGATACTTATGGTATTACAGTTTATCAAGAGCAGGTGATGTTACTATCTCAGAGGCTAGCTAACTTTACAAAAGGTGAGGCTGATGGTCTGCGTAAGGCTATGGGAAAGAAGCTCATTGATCAGATGATGGCCTTAAAAGAGAAGTTTATATCGGGAGGAACAGCAAATGGGCACCCAGAGAGTGTTTTAGAGAAAATTTGGACAGACTGGACAGCTTTTGCTCAATATGCCTTTAATAAATCTCACTCAACTTGTTATGCTTGGGTTGCCTATCAAACTGGCTATATGAAGGCAAACTATCCTGCGGAATTTATGGCAGCCAACTTAAGTAAAAACCTTAATAATATTGAGGAGATTACAAAGTTAATGGATGAGTGTAAAAGAATGAGAATCTTGGTGTTAAGCCCTTGTGTAAATGAGAGTCGCAATACTTTTACAGTGAATGATCAAGGAAATATACGATTTGGATTGGCTGGTATTAAGGGTGTTGGAAGTGGAATCGTAGATAATATAGTTCAAGTTAGAGGAGATAAGCCATTTAGTGGAATTGTAGATTTTATTGAGCGCGTTGTTGAATTGGGAACTTTTAATAAGAAGATTACTGAATCTCTTGCCTACTCTGGTGCATTTGATTCATTTCCAGAGATAAGAAGAGATCAATTCTTTAGATTGTCTGGTAAAGAGGAGACTTATATTGATGCTCTTTGTAGATATGGTTCAAAATATCAATCAGATGTGTTGAGGGCTGGAAATTCTCTGTTTGGAGCTACTGATGAGGGATTTAAACCTGTTCCACCTGAGATTCCTGCTCCTGGTGAGTTTGATGCAAGTGAATTTCTTAAAAAAGAGAAAGAGTATGTTGGAATGTATTTGTCTGCCCACCCTTTAGATGTCTACTCTTTTGAGATGGAGCATTTTGTAAAACACTCTTTTCCTGAGGTTCACGAGATGATTCAGAGTGCTTTTAGCGAGAAGACTCATCGCGATAAAGAGGTCTATTTAGCAGGTATTGTTACAAAGGTTAACTTTAGAACAAGCAAAAATGGTCGCCCTTTTGTCACCTTTGAGATGGAGGATTTGAAGGGTAGTAGAGAATTTGCTCTTTTTGGTAAAGATTATGAGGCGTTTTTACCTTTTATCAAAGATGGTC
Organism: uncultured Muribaculaceae bacterium; assembly: GCA_964368585.1. Lineage (GTDB taxonomy): Bacteria > Bacteroidota > Bacteroidia > Bacteroidales > UBA932 > Egerieousia. Next base: position 99,618 of record CAYJAK010000004.1, on the reverse strand, counting down.
ACGCTCTCTTTTTAAAGTGTGCAATTAGACCAAAATTTGGTTTTGGACCAAAACCTAAAGGTGAGGAGAAAAAGGTAGAGCAGATTGAACACGATCTAAAGATTATACGTATGGCGCTACTGGCCAATACTAAAGATGATTTTGTGAAATCATTTACTCTCAACCTTCCAATTAATGCAATAGATAAATCCTTTAGAAGTGAACTTATTGATAGCTTAAAAGAGTATAAAGGGAATTCGCTTCTCTGCCTTAACGTTTTGGATTACGAGAATCAGATCTCAGTAGAGTTCTTTTCTAAAAAATATAAAGTTGATATTAATAATAGATTAATTGACTATTTGAATGGAAAAGGGATCAATTATAAGGTGGATATAAGTGTTAATTTTTAGTCTTGATGATTAAAGATTAATAATTCTGAATAAATTTTACACCCCATCGGCAACAAAATTCTCCTTTAAAATAGATACTAATAGATAGTTTTGTCTAAGAATTTAATTTAAAAAACATCTTAGACATTATGAACAAAATCTTATCTCTATTAGCATTCCTATTCTTTGTGTTGGGATTTGCATTAGGATTAAACGGGTTATTAATCCCATTTTTACAGGGGGGATTAAATTTAAGTAGTACTCAATCTTATGGGGTACTAGCGGCAACTTTTGGAGCTTTTGCAATTTTGGGTTACCCAGCAGGGTTGGTTGTAGCAAAAATTGGATATAAAAAGAGTATGCTGCTATCATTTTTACTTTTTGCGTGTGGTCTCTATCTTTTTATTCCATCTGCAAAGAGTACTAGTTATACTCTCTTCTTAGTTGCATCATTTATGAGTGGAGCTGCAAATACACTATTACAGGCGGTTGTAAACCCATATGTAACACTATATGGAGATAGGGAGTCTGCTGCAACAAGGATCTGTATAATGGGAATCCTAAACAAAGCTGGATGGGCGGTAGCGCCTATATTCTTATCATTGTTTATTGATATAAAGGCAGAAACCTTAAATTTATCGGAACTTAGCCATCCATTCTATATTATAGTGATGATATTTATTGCTTTAGCTATGTTGCTCTTCTTTGTATCGTTGCCAGAGATTAAGGCTGAGGGACAAGATGAGAGTAGTGATGAGATTGATCCTAAGCTAAAGGCATTTTTAGCAACTAAAAAGAGTATTTTTGATTTTCCTCACCTTTTGTTGGGTGTTGGCGTATTGTTTGGATATGTTGGTGTAGAGACAATAACGCTTGCCTCTATTGTAGATTTTGCCTCTTATTTACAAATGGCTAATCCTCAGGTGTATACTTCACTTGTTGTAGGGTGTATGGTTGCAGGTTACATTTGCGGTATTATACTTATTCCAAAATTTATTTCGCAATTAACGGCGCTTAGATTCTGTGTATTATTTTGCGCAATCAACTCTATATTAGTTTTAATATTACCAGCTAGTATCGCGATATATTTAATTGCACTTTTAGGATTTGGACACTCTCTAATCTGGAGCGCAACTTGGCCTCTGGCTATTAGTAATTTAGGTAGATTTACAAATAAAGGTTCTGCATTACTAGTTATGGCAATTGTAGGAGGAGCTGTTCTTCCATTAGCTTTTGGCGTGCTTAAAGATAGTGTAGGTTCAATGCAAAATGCTTATGCTATACTTATCCCGATATATTTATTTATGGTTTTCTATGCATTTAGAGGCTACAATATGGGCTTGAAAAAACTAGAGAAGAATGGATAAGGTTATTTTATTAGATATTGGAGGCACCTGGCTAAAAGGTGCCTTAGTAGAGTATTCTCAGATTGATAATTTTGCAAGAGGAGGGGAGCCATTTTCGGTTGTAAAGAGTGCAAAAACAGAGAGCCGTCTCTCTGAGGTTGCCCCTTGTTCAGATTTTATTGAGGCAATTGAAGATCTATTACCGCTTCTAATTACTCCGGGAGATAGAGTTGTTGGAATTGGAGTCTCTACTGCAGGAGTTGTAAATTATGCAGGAACAAAGGTGTTAGTTACAGCTCCTCATCTTAAAACGGTTACAAGCCAAGAGTGGATAAGACATTTAGAACAGAGATTTAGTGTTCCTGTAATAATTATAAATGATGCAGACTCTGTGATGTTGGCGGCTGCAAGGTTAGGTTATTTATCGGGAGAAAAAACATACGGAATTATGCCTGTTGGAACAGGATTGGGTTTTTGTGTGTTGAGAAATGGCAGAAGATGGTCTCCAAATTTTAGTTATACACTTTTGGGTACAGTTAGTACTCCCTGCGGCACGTATGATGAGTTGGCGAGTGTTGTTGGATTGTTAAAGAGGAACTCTGGGGTAACATCTAGAGAACTTTTCTATGATCTTAAATATAAGGATGAGGTGAATTCATATATTGATAATCTGGCTAGAATTATTCAATCTTCTTATTACCTGTATCATACAACAGATATTCTTTTAGGTGGCGGTTTGGCCGATTTTGCAGAGAGTATTCAATTCCCTTTGGAGATAGTTATTAATAAGCGTCTTGAGCAGGAACCTCTTTTGGGAGGTGTTATTCAGCGTGTGCGTGTTCCTAAGGAGGGGAATCAACTGGCAATATTAGGGGCTGGGCTGTTAGCTCATGCAGAGATTATTGCTCAGAGATTGAGTTGTGTAAAGGTTTCAAAAGTTACTGAAAGGCCTTATGATGAGTCGCTTATGCTGCACGAATATGAATCTACAAAGATAATAGAGACGCTTTGGGGTGCAGAACAAGAATCGAGTTTAGCATTAAAGCAGTCACTTCCTAAAATTAGTAAAGTTGTTGATAATGTAGTGGATAGATTGAAAAATGGCGGACGAATCATTTATGTTGGAGCTGGAACTAGTGGTAGGTTGGCTGCGATTGATACTGTTGAAATTGGCTGTACATTTGGTTTTCCAAGGGAACGTGTTTTAACGCTTATTTCAGGTGGTGTTGCGGATGCCGCTATTGATATCGAGTCTAATTTTGAGGAGGATGCTAGCTGCGTTCCGGATATTATCTCTACTGGATTAAATAAAAATGATGTTGTTATAGGGATAAGTGTTAGCGGTTCTGCATATTATGTACAATCAGCTCTGGCATATGCGAAAGAGATGGGCGCATATAGTGTTATGATTCAAGAAAAAGAGGAGGATGAGTTATCATTCTGTAATGATGTTGTGGGGTTATATTCGGGTTCAGAAGTAATATCGGGATCTACTAGAATGAAAGCAGGCACATCTACAAAAAAGGTTATAAATTTTATTTCAACTGCAACAATGATCCAGTTGGGCTTAGTTTATAAATATTATATGGTAGGTTTAGAGTGTACAAATGTTAAGCTTCAGAAACGAGCTCAAAGAATATTATGTGAGCTATTCTCAATTGATGCTGAAATAGCTTTGTTGGAGTTGCAGAAAAATAATTTTGCACTATCTGAAACAATCTTTAAACTTTCTAAACAATAAAGGAGTGAAAAAAGAGGATATTTGTTAAAAAAATCCTCTTTTTCTACATTTTTACACCATTTTGGCAACAATATTCTACCTATACATTATAATGGAGGTGTACTTTTGTGGCAGAAACTATTTAACTAATTACCTAACATGAAGAGACAAGTATCATTATTTTTAGCAATTATTCTAACGTTTGTAACACCTTTATTTGCTCAGAAATACTCATCAGATTTTAAAAAGAGTGATGTGTTGGAGGTTTGTGATAAAGTTGTGGATTGGCAAATTGAACATTTCAGTGAGATAAATGAGCATCACGAGTTAGATTGGCTTGGTGCTACTCTTTACAGAGGAATGATGGAGTGGGATAAAGTTAATCCAAAGAGTGGAGCCTTTGAGTTTGTTTATAAGATTGGTGCTAAACACGATTGGGGAACTTGGAATAAATATACTACTTACCACGCAGATGATATCTGTATAGCGCAATCATATATTGAAATTTATCGTAAAACAAAAGAGCGTAGAACAATTCAAGCTGTTTTAGAGAAAGGATACTATGTTGCAACTCACCCGTCAGAGGTTCCAGTTGATAGAACGCACCCTTTAGCTCTTGAGCGTTGGTCTTGGTGTGATGCCCTTTTTATGGCTCCTCCTGTATATGCTGCTCTATATAAAGAGACTGGAGATAAGGTGTTTTTAGATTATTTGAATAATGAGTATAAAGCCTCTCTAGATTCACTTTATGATAAAGAAGAGAAGCTATTTTATCGCGATATTTTTAGAAAGCCTTTAAAAGAGAAGAATGGAGCAAAGCAGTTCTGGGGTAGAGGAAATGGCTGGGTTTTTGGCGGTCTTCCTTTAGTTATCGAGAACTTACCTTATAATTCTCCCGATAGAGTCTTTTATATAGATCTTTTTAGAGAGATGGCTGAGAGAATCATTGAGCTACAAATGAAAGATGGTAGCTGGAGAGCTAGTCTTTTGGATCCTAAGAGTCATAAGAATCCCGAAAATAGTGCATCTGCATTCTTTTGCTATGGTATTGCGTGGGGAATTAGAAACGGTGTTATAAGCTATCGTCATATGCCTGCCTTAAAAAAGGCTTGGTCTTCTTTAGTCTCAGCGGTGCATGCTGATGGAAAATTAGGTTATGTACAAGCTCCTGGTGACGCACCTGAAGCAGTTAATTACGAATCTACTGCAGTTTATGGTGTTGGCGCGTTCCTTTTAGCAGGTAGCGAAATTTATAAAATGTCTAAGTAAAGAGAATAAAAAATATAACTATGATTAAATTATTTAAAGTATCTACACTTTTTGTGTTATTAGCTTGCCTTAGTTGCTCAGTAAAGCCAAAAGAAGAGGTGGCTAAAGTATCAACTGGTGCTCAAGATAGAGAGTACTGTGTGAATGTAATGAGAAAGATTGTTGATCCTGTTCTTATTCCAATACAAGATCAAAATTTAGATAAAGTCTTCCCTCGTAAAGATTGGGAGGTTAAGAATGATAGATGTGATCTTAGAACAACTGTTTTACAGGCGGTTGGTAGATCTATATCGGGATTATCTCCTTGGTTATCTTTGGGTGTTGATGATACACCAGAGGGGCAAATAAGAGCAAAATATATAGAGATGTCTAGAGTTGCTCTAATAAATATTACGGATCCTAATTCTGCTGATTATCAGTTTCAAAAAGAGACAGAGACGTATGAGAGAATTGTTCATAATGCTTATGTAGCTTACCCTTTACTTATTGCCCCTGAGCAATTATGGGAACCTCTTACAGCGCAACAAAAGGAGAATGTTATTAATGCGTTAAAAACTCACAGAGAATATAAACCATTTAATAATAACTGGATTCTTTTTTCATCTTTAATTGAGGCTACAATTTGGAAACTTACAGGTGAGTGTGATATGGAAAAATTAGAAGCTGGAGTAGAGGCTTTCAAAGGCTGGTACTTAGGGGATGGAATGTATGGCGATGGAGCTTCTCACCATTGGGATTACTACAATAGTTATGTAATTCACCCACTTCTAATGGAGGTTCTTAAAGTATGCGTTGAGAAGGATCATAAACTTAAAGAGTTTTACCCTATTGAGAAGGGGCGTGCACAGCGTTATGCTGAGATTCAAGAACATTTAATATCGCCAGAGGGAACTTTTCCTATTATTGGGCGTTCAAATAATTACCGTATTGGAGCATTTCAGCATTTGGGTTATATGGCTTATCGTAAGATGCTTTTCCCAACAATAGAGCTAGGAGCAACACGCGCTGCATTAGTGGCAGTTACTAAAAATATGATGGATGCACCAGGAGTTTATGATGAGGATGGATGGTTAGTACCAGGAGTTGTGGGAAGTCAAATAAACTCAAGAGATATCTATACGGTAACAGGTGCACTTTATATGTGTACAATGGGACTTACTCAGCTAGGGTTACCTGCAGATGATCCGTTCTGGACGGAGCCTGCTGGAAAATGGTTCCAAAAAAGAGTATGGGATGGTGATGATATCCCTAAACAGCACGAATATTATGGTAAATAATATTATATAGTTTTTTTCAATATTCACAATTTGATTGTGATAGGTTAATTTGTTAATGCTCTTGATGTGAATCAAATGGCAATCTTAAGTTTGGGTTAATTGAGAAATAGGCTGCTTCGAATTGAATCGAAACAGCCTATTTTTACATCTGTTACTCAATATAACATATTATTTTAAATCAGTTTGTGTAAATTTATCAACATCTCCGTAATCAAGATTCTCACCTGCCATTCCCCAGATAAAAGTGTAGTTGCTAGTACCAGCGCCGCTATGGATTGACCATTCTGGTGAGATAACTGCCTCTAAGTTATGTAACCAAATATGACGTGTCTCTTCTGGTCTACCCATAAAGTGGCAAACTGCTTGATTTTCTGGGAGCTCAAAATATAGGTAGATCTCCATGCGACGATCATGTGCGTGAGTAGGCATAGTGTTCCAAACACTGCCGCTCTTTAACTCGGTGATTCCCATCTGTAATTGGCAAGTCTCTACAGTTTGATTCACAATTAGTTGAATAATGCTGCGTGCGTTAGATTCCTCAGCAGATCCAGCGTGTATGTATTTGGCATCTTTCTTTGTTATTAACTTTGTTGGATACTCTTTGTGAGCTGTAGCAGAGTTAAAATAGAAAAGTGCAGGCTTAGAAGAACTCTCTGATGTAAATGTTATCTCTTTTTTCCCTTTTCCAATATAGATTGCCTCCTTGTAATCTAATTTGTATTTTTTTCCATCTACTGTAACTACTCCTTTTCCTCCAATGTTAATAATACCAATCTCTCTGCGCTCAAGAAAGTAATTAGCTTTTAATGGATCTATAGTCTCTAGTTTGATTGTTTTGTCAACAGGGATAGCACCCCCCGCAATAAAGCGATCATACATTGTGTAGACCATATTAACTTCATTCTTTTTAAATAGGTCTTGAATTAGAAAATCTTTACGAATACGTTCTGTGTCGTATGTCTTAAAATCTGTTGGATTGGCTGCGTAGCGAACCTCATAGTTTGTTTTCTGCGCCATTGCAGAGCCTATTACTATGAATGAGGCAATAGTTAAAATTAATCTTCTCATTGTATTTAAAATTTATTTATATATTTATCTTTTTACTTTAACTCTTTTTCACTTTTGAGTATCTGTTTTCTATTCATTATCATTAAGAAAAGAGTTATACCAATTAATATTACTGGCCCAAATACCTTAAATGTATGGGTAAGGTGGTATATTATCCACGTAAAAATACTTGATGCAAAATCAAGAGCTGCACCTTGACTAAATTGTGAAGGAATCTTTACGGTTGCATCTTGTGTTGCGTTGTAGACACTCTCTGCGGCCACACTAAATGATGGTGCTAAACTTGTTACAAAGTATAGCCCAATGACAAGGGCCACTAACCCTGTAATTAGAGTCTTTAATACATTACCTTTTGTAATAGGAAGAATCATTGGAAATACGTAGAACATTCCCGCGAGTGAGGCAAGTGGTAAAAATTTATTGCCAGGTAAAATTACTGCTAAGAATAGAATTATCGGGATTAAAAGGAGAGAGGCAACAAGTGTTGTAGGGTGACCAATAACTAGTGCTGGGCTCATCCCGATATTTAATCCTTTTGTGTTCTTGAATTTCTTGGCAATTAGCTCTTTAGTTGCATTTGAGATTGGCATTAATCCCTCAATAAATAGGCGTGTTATACGTGGGATTAACTCCATTACAGCTCCCATTTTTATACCAACTACCAGTATGTTTTTAATTTTATCGGCGATAGTTGTCCCCTCTGCTGCTGGGCCAAACTCTGCAAAAGCAGCTATTCCACAACCAACGATAACTCCAAGAAACAGGGGCTCTCCAAGTACTCCAAATCGGTTTTTTAACCCCTCTGCATCTATGTTAAGCTTTTCAAATCCAGGTATTTTGTCGAGAGCTTTATTAATAATATATGCAAATGGAACAAAACCTTGTACAAATGGTTGAGGCACAGATATTCCCTCCATTCCTTCATAATATTTCTGAAATTTTGGAGCGGTTAGATCTGCCATAACCATCGTGATAATATAACAAATAATTGCGGCAAAAAATGCCCAAAATAGGCTATCGGTAGCGAAATATATGATTGCTCCAATAAAAGCAAAGTGCCAGTAGTTCCAAAGATCTATATTTACTGTGCGAGTAGTCTTTGTAATTAGCATTAAAACATTTACGAGTAGGCAAGTGGGAATAATAAGTGCTCCAACTACGGGAGCGTTATATGCCACAGCGGCGGCGGCAGGCCACCCCATATCAAAAATCTCTAATTCCAACCTAAAATTAGTTACAATCTCACCCAATACAGGGCCAAGTGTTGTTGTAAGTAGTGCTGTAATTATGGATAGTCCTACAAAACCTACACCTACCAGTAATCCAGAGTGTAGTGCTTTGCCAGGTTTTATAAGTAAAAATATCCCTAGAATTGTAAAAATTATAGGCATCATTACACTTGCACCTAGCTGTATGATATAGTTGAAAAACTCCATAATTTAACTATTTAGGCTGTTTTCCTATGTAGGCAAGAATACCTCCATCTACATATAGTACGTGACCGTTTACAAAGTTTGATGCCTCAGATGCTAGGAATACTGCTGGGCCAGCTAAATCTGCAGGATCACCCCAACGTGCAGCAGGTGTTTTAGCTATAATAAAGCTATCAAATGGGTGGCGACTTCCGTCGGCTTGTGGCTCTCTAAGTGGAGCAGTTTGTGGAGTTGCAATATAACCAGGCCCAATTCCGTTACATTGAATATTATATTCACCATATTCAGAAGCGATATTACGAGTTAACATCTTTAATCCACCTTTTGCGGCTGCGTATGCACTTACGGTCTCTCTACCTAGCTCTGACATCATTGAACAGATATTAATAATCTTTCCCGCTCCCTTCTTTATCATAGATGGAATTACAGCCTTTGCCATAATAAATGGAGCATTTAAATTAACATCAATTACTTGTCTAAACTCACTTGCAGACATTTCGTGCATTGGAATTCGCTTGATAATACCAGCATTGTTTATAAGTATATCTATAACTCCAACTTCGCTCTCAATTTGCTTAATCATACTCTCGACAGCATCTTGATCTGTAACATCGCAAACATAACCTTTTGCATCAATATTATCTGCTTTATATGCAGCAACACCTTGCTCAACAAGTTCTGGTTTGATATCGTTAAACACTATTTGTGCACCAGCCTCTGCTAGTGCTTTTGCCATTGCATATCCTATACCATAAGAGGCACCTGTTACAAGTGCAATCTTACCGCTTAATGAAAAATTTACCATTATTTATTTGATGTTTTTTAATATAAATCCGACACTAAGATTAATCAAAAGAGCAATATTACTTTTTATTGACTAATTTTTAGTGTCGGATATAATGTTTTACTATTTATTTACAATACTGCCTATTAATAACCAGGATTCTGTGTTAATTCAGCGGCTGTATTCTTCTCAATTTCACTGTAAGGTATCGGGAATAAAACGTGCTTATCCTCAATTGTTGCTCCTGAGTAAAGGTTGTGCTCTCTAACACGTCTTAAGAAGATATCTTTTCCTAGGCGGCTTAGAGTCATACGTCTAGGCTCTTCCCAGTTTAGCTCTCTCATTCTTTCATCAAGAATGTAATCAATATCTATTTCATCTGCAGTTGCTGGTGTTGCTTGTGCGCGCTCTCTAACTACATTTATATCTTTAGCTGCATTAGTTTTATCTCCTTTACCTAAGTAGGCTTCTGCTCTAATTAGGTATGTTTCTGCAAGACGGATAAGATACCAATCGTGATAAGTGATACCTCCAACAGAAGACATCTCACCTGTTGTTTGGTTTAATAAGATATAATCTGGGTGAGTTCCCATAGTTGTTACCTTGGTAAAGTATGGTGTATATCTCTCCATAGTATCAATGTTTGCTAGATTATCACGCCACTCTTGAGGGAAATCTGCTGTAGATTTTCCATACCACTCAGAATCAGTGTTATAAACTGTCCATTCGCGTTGGATATTACGAGGGTTATTACGAATATCTGTATTCCAATCGCTCTTCCATACACCATTTGCTTGATGATAAGTTGGAGTAACAAAACCTACAGGGCGGCCACCTGCTTGAGTAGTTGCATAAGGGCCAACGTTCTTTCCATCAGGGCACTTTAGTGTCCAGTATGCTGGGCCATAGTTTCTCTCATAACTTAGAGCATTACCATTATTGTAGTTCATACTGTTCTCAGCACCACCACCAAGAGTTGAGAAATCTACTTGAATTACAAAGAGTCCCTCTTTGTTTCCAGATGCTCTATTTTGATTATCAATTTGGAATAGATCCCAAAATGGATCACCCTCCTCACTTGCTCTTGATCCAAAACGTGTTGTCATTAGACCTGTTGCAGGGTTGTCGATTACCTCAGAAGAGAATTTAATAGCATTATCAAAATCTCCAGTTGCTAAGTAAAGCTCAGACAAAAAGTGTTTAGCTGCTGCAGAATTTGTTTTTCCATCCACTACTGCTGCAATATCAGGAAGATTCTCTGCTGCAAAAGTTAAGTCAGCTATAGCAAATGCATAGCTCTCTTCTTTAGTCGCTCTAACAAAATCACGACGTGGAGAGGTAATCTCCTCCTCTATAATAGGAACTCCTCCATATAGATGCGTTAGACATCTGTAAGCGTAACCTCTAAAGAATCTAGCTTCAGCAATATGAAGAGTCTTTTCAGCCTCATCGCTATAAGTAACAGCTTCAATTCTGCTAAGAATTACATTTGAGTTAAAGATCAATTTATAATATTTATCCCAAAAACTACCAGGGTTAGACATCTCTGTTAGTCCTGTAGTGTAGTTATTAAAATAAGAAGTAGCAGATCTTGAGGTAGGATACATTGCTATATCTGTTCCAAACTGTAGGTAAGTTGTTGTCCAATATTTTCCATCATTTAGAGTTCTTGTTTGTGCGTAAAGTTGATTGATAGCACTCTGAAAATCTGATGGTTTTACATAAGAGTTTTCTGGACCTAGAAAATCTAGTGGTTTCTCGTTAAGGATATCTTCGCTACACGAAGTAATTTGCAAGAATGTAAAGCAAATTAATATATATTTTATCATTTTCATACGATGTAATTTTAATAATTGAATTAATAAATCTTTCTAATTAAAATGTAAGGTTTACACCAAATGTATAACTTCTCATAAGAGGATAAGATCCTAAAGAGAAACCAACACCAAGTTCTGGATCCATTCCTTCCCAATCAGTGATTGTAAGTAGGTTTTTACCAGAAGCATATACTCTTAAGTTGCTAATATTCATTTTCTTCAACCATTTTGATGGTACATTGTATGAAAGGCTAACATCTTGTAATCTAATAAAGCTTCTATCTTGATATAAATATTGACCATCTATAGGATCAGCATATCTTAACCCAGAGTTAGTTGCATCAGGATTAGAAGGTGTCCAGTAGTCAAATCCCTCTACAAAGTTAAAGTTAACAGCTGTGCCAGGATGCCATCCATATTCACTCCATTTTGCATTATTAGAACCTAAATACATATTATCTCCACCTTGAATAGAGTTGATAAAGAAGCTAAGATCCCAATTTTTGTAGCTTAAGTTATTTTGAATACTAATTGTATATGCAGGATCTGTATAACCTAAGATCTCTCTATCGTCTGCAGATTTAATTTGGCCATCACCATTTAGGTCTGCTAAAATATAGTTTCCAGGGTAGTAACCGCTAGGAATCTCGTCTCCAATTTGATATAAACCCTCTACTCTATAGTTATATACTGTTCCAATAGGCTCTCCAATGAATAGGCCACTTGAAATTAGATCGTCCTCAACACCATCACCATCATCATCAAGACCTAAGATAGATACAATCTCATTTCTATTTCTAGCATAGTTAACAGTTGTAGTCCATTTAAAATCTTTTTTGTCGATATTTACAGAAGTTAATGATATCTCAAGACCATTATTTGCAACTTTACCAATATTAGAAGTAACAGAGCTAAAGCCTGTCATACTTGGGATAGATACGTTGTATAAGATGTCGTGAGTATTATTTTGATAGTAATCTACACTTCCGCTAAGTCTGTTATTGAATAGAGTGAAATCCAATCCAATGTTAGTTCCTACTGTTGTTTCCCAGCCTAATTCGTTGTTAGCTAGCTTGCTAATGCTTTGAACGTATGAAGATGCTGAACCATCTCCAAAAAGATATCCATATCCACCAGATACAGTTGCAAGAGTTGAATAACGGCCTGCTGTTCTATTTCCAGATGCTCCATAAGATAGTCTTAATTTTAAGTAATCTAGCCATTTTACATCTTTAAGGAAAGCCTCATTACTAGCAACCCACGCTAAAGCAGCAGAAGGGAAGATACCAAATTTCTTCTCTGAACCAAAACCTGAGAAACCATCTCTACGAACTGTTACAGTAGCCATATATTTGCTATTGTAGCTATAATTCAAACGTAACATTTGATATAGACTATACTCGTCCCAAGCACCAGATGTTACTCTATGTTGCTCTACGTTTCCAGACTCAAGACTATTGTATCCTAAAGTAGGATTTGTGAAATCTCCAGTACTTGCGCCAGTGTCTTCTCCACCACGCTCTTCGTAACCATATACAAATGTAGCATTTACACTATGTTTGTCATTAAACTCTCTAGCATAAGTTAAGATATTGTCAAATGATTGGTCTTGTGTAGATGAGTTACTTTTAGATGCGCTACCAGTATTATTTAATCCGTATGGGCTGAAATATGCGTATCGCGATGATCTGTAGTTAACAGAGTATGTTGCTTTGTATGATAATCCTTTGATAAAAGGGATCTTAACATCTGCATAGAATGTTCCCATTAAGTTTAAGCGCACATCTTCATTATCAGCTGCGATGCTGATTAATGGATTTGGGTCATTACTAAATGGATTTAAGTTTAAAGAACCATCCTCGTTATATGGGCTAACTAGCGGAGGTGTAATGTAAGCATCTCTAAGACTTGCTGCTGATCCTGAATAGTCTGAGCTAGATACAAAAGTTTGCATTCCAACTGTTAACCAGTCAGTTACTTTGTTGTCAAAGTTACCTCTTAAGTTAATCTTAGTGTAATCATCATTCTTTGCATAAGCCTTCTCTTCTACATAGCCTGCAGAGAGGAAATATGAAAGTTTGTTAGTATTACCTCTCATACTTGCATTTACATTATAAATAAATGGAGTTTGAGTCACTAAATCTAACCAATCTGTATCAGTTCCATTTAAGTAACCTTGAGTAACTCTATCGTCCCAATATTTAGTTGGATCAAAGCTATCTACTGGAGTTAGGTAGTCTGGACCAGCATAAGCCTCATCCCAATAAATATCACTCATTTTTGCAATATAGCCATCTCTGTCAAGTGGTACATATGCATTGACTGGCTCAGATGCAGAGTAGTAGCTTGAGAAATTGAAAGTAGGCTTACTCTCTCTCTTACCATCTATTGTAGTGATAATCATAACACCATTTGCTGCTTGAGATCCATAAATAGCTTTAGAACTAGCATCTTTTAGGATATCAATTGACTGAACATCATTAATATTTATATCTATAATGCTTCCTCTATAAACTACTCCATCAAGAACTATAAGAGGGGAAGTTGAACCAGATAGTGTATTCTTACCTCTAATTTGAATAGAAGGAGATCCACCAGCTCCAGTTGAAGCACCAACCATCACGCCAGGAACTGTTCCTTGCAATGATTCTAAGATACTAATGTTTGGAGAATCCTTAAAATCCTCAATTTTAGCACTTGTAACGGCTCCTGTCATATCAGATTTCTTGATAGAACCATATCCAACCACTACCAACTCATCTAATAAAAGAACATCTTCCTCTAAAGTTACGTTGATAAGGGTTCTTTTTCCAACAATAATTTCTTGCGTTTTAAATCCAATGTAGTTGAAAACTAGAACAGTTTTTTCATTAGGAACCTCAATTGAGTAATTTCCATCCGCATCACTACTTACTGTTTTTGTAGTACCTTGAATACTTACTGTTACACCTGCAAGGGGTAGTTCTGAAGCATCAATAATTTTTCCGTTTACCTGTATTGAGTTTTGTTGTGCATAGACGCTACTTGATAATAAGCTGCACACAAAAACTAAGAATAGTCCAATACAGAGACTGTTTAATTTTTTCATAGGCAATATTTATATTTTTATATTTTTTTGAACAAACGCAAATATATGAGTTGCAAATACCCCAGTAGGGCATTTTTGATGCAATTGTGGGGCTTGTTTGTTGCAAATATAATTATGTGCCTATTTTTTTATCTTGCCTGCAGCTTTGCTAATCGTTCTTTTTCTCAAACTGGTGTGCATACTCAGAGGGGCTCTTTTCGTAGTGCTTCTTAAATACTTTTGCAAAATATTTAGGATCCGAAAAACCCACCTTATAAGAGACCTCTGATACAGACAATGTATTTAAAACTAAAAGATCTGCGGCAATAGCCATCCTTGTCCAGAGAATAATCTCATTAGGACTCTTATTGGTTATCTTTTTTATCTTTCTGTAAAAATTACTTCTACTCATTCCCATAGATTCAGCAAATTGCTCAACAGATAGATCTTCATTCATTATATTCTCTTTAATGTAAGAGTTGAACTTATCTATAAACTTCTTCTCAGCAGATGTAGCCGCAATCTCATTTGAGATAGATGTAATCTTATTATCTTGAACGAGATGACTATCATTTGAAATTGTCTGGTTATTATACTCATTCTTCTCAATAAATAGATCTATAACTGAGTTTAAATACTCTACATTAAAAGGCTTGCTAATAAATATATTTCCCCCAGCATTAATGGCTTTTAAGCGTTCAGGCTCAGAATCTACAGCACTTAGAACAATTATATGAGTATTTGCTACTGATGCATTCTCTCTAACTTGTCTACATAACTCTATTCCACTTATTCCCGGCATAACTATATCAGTAACAATAATATGTGGTTTGTGCTTTATAGCTAAATATAGTCCATCTTTGCCATTGTCTGTGCATATAATATTGTATGAATTGTTTAAACTCTCTGCAATGTAATTTTGTAGCTCTAAATTATCTTCTACAATTAAAATAGTATGCTTTTCACCTTTAGAGAGAATTTTTGGTTTTTTATGATCCTTTACTAATGATTGTAATTCGTACTGTTCAAGAATACTTGAACCGACATTATTATCAGAAGGTTTGTAAAGAGATCTATTAACCTGCGTAGGGATTCTTATCGTGAATATACTACCTTCATTAATTTCACTCTCGATAAGTAGCTCTCCTTTGTGCAGATCTGTGAAATACTTTGTTAAATGGAGACCAATTCCCATACCTCCGTTATCTTTAGTCACTTGGTAAAATCTATCACAAAGCTTAGGGATATCCTCATTTTTAATACCAATCCCATTATCTTTTACCGATAATAAAAAGTACTCTAAATTATTCTCCACCTCTGTTGTGAGTGCTATAATAACCTCTCCTCCATTATTTGTAAATTTAATAGAGTTGGAGATTAAATTACAGATTACTTTATCTAATTTAGATGGGTCTATCCAACACTCTAAATTATCTATATCAGAAAGGAATGAAAAGTCTATAGATTTATTTTGAGCATAATCTGCAAATGAAGAGGATATAGATTTAACAAATGAAACAAGTTCAACTCTCTCTACATTTAGAGAAAGAGATTGTTTGTTTAGTTTTCTAACATATAACATCTCCTCTATAAGATTACTCAACTTCTTACTATTTCTATAAGTTAAAGAGAGCTTCTTTTGATGGTTATAGCTTAGTGATCCAACTTTTAACAAACTCTCTAGTGGGTTGATAATTAGAGATAAAGAGGACTTTAGTTCGTGTAAAATATTTGTAAAGAAGACAAGATTCTCTTCAACCTGCTCTTTACCCACTTTTGACTGAATAACCATATTAGTTAGTTGCACCCTTTTTCTATACTCCCTAACTGTATAAAAAATAATGGCTATGAATAGTAGAATATAGAGTATAATAGCAACAGTACTTGAATAAAAAGGTGGTTTTATAACAATATATAATGATTTCTCAGATTCACTCCATTCACCGTTTGAACTAGTACAGTTTACTATAAGTGTGTATTTTCCTGAGGGTAAGTTGTTGAAAAAAAGGTTGTTGTTATTTCCATTCTCAATCCATTTATCATTTCGTCCAATTAACTTATATCTATATAATGTTTTGTTTGGGTTTGTGTAATTTAATGAAGTTAGATCTATATTAATGCTGTTATCTTTATGATTTAATATTATAGTATCTAAATATGCCACCTCTTTACTTATAATATTAGAATCTAATGCTGATAAATAATTATTATTGATACTTATTCCCGATATATTAATTCTTTCATTCTTTTTTGAAACCTTTGATTGGCTAGTATTGACAATATTAACACCATTTTTTCCACCTAGGTAGAGTGCACCATCCCTAGTTATAAAAAAGGCATTGCCATTAAACTCATTTGATTGAAGCCCATCCTCTTTTGAGAATCTATTTATTAGAAAAGTATTTAAATCAATACTGTTGATTCCTGCCGAAGTTGTTAGCCAGATTCTATCGTAATTATCAATAGCTAAAGCATATATGGAATTGTTTGATAACCCATCCTTAACTGTGTAATAATCAAACTCCGCACTATTATATTTTTTTAGAATTAGGCCATTGTCGGTGCCAATCCACATATTTTTATTTTTATCCTCAGCAAATGTATATCCCGATAAAGATATGCTCTCACTGTACATCTTTGTATCAAAATTTAGGAAGATTAAAGAGGTGTTTTTTAATGTGTCAAAATTATCAATAGATCTAATTTTTTTGTTTAAAATCTTTCCAAAGCCCCTATAAAGGGTTCCATACCATAGATTATCTTGTGAATCTAAAAATAGGGAGTAAACAAGATTGCTTTTAATAGAGTTAGAACTGTTTTTATCGTTGTAATAGTTTAGAAATCTATTAGTTCCTCCATCTCTCTCCATTTTTAATAACCTACCCAATCCATTTTCTGTTCCAACCCAAACGCTTTGAAAGCTATCCTCTTTTAGGGAATAGATATAATCGCTGCTGATAGAGTTTTCATCGCTATTGGAGTGAGTAAAATGTTCTAATATATTTAGTTCTAGATTATCGGGATCTAAACTAGCCTTTAATAGTCCGCTGCCACCTGTACCTATATAAAAATCCCCATTCTTACACTTGAGAAAGCACCTTACTGTGTGAAGGAGCTTATTGTCAATAATTTTTGCATCTTGAGTCTTTTCGTTTAGAATGAATAACCCTCCTCCCTTTGTGCCTATTAATAGAATTCCAGAATCATCTCGATATATTGAGTGTACATTTTCAATCTTTTTGTCATTAATTATTGATAACTCTTTAAATACCGTAGATGGTTGAACTATGTTAATTCCGGCATCCGACCCAAACCAAATATTACCATTATTATCTATAAATATATCCTTTATAAAGTTGTTATTTATAGAATTAACATCGTGAGTAAGATTCTTATGTTCAGAGATTTCTCCATTCGGAGCTAGGAGGTATACTCCATTTCCAGAGGTTCCAAGCCAGATATTATCATTTGAATCTTGTTTAATTACAGATACATCAATAATAGATTTATTATTAAAGAGTATAGATTTAGTATTTATTGGATTATAGTCATTATCCAATTTTATAGAGTATGTCTCTCTGCTATTAGATACTATAATGCTTTTATCTTTGTACTCAATTGCAGATATATCGGGAAGCTCATAAATAAGCTTAGGGCTCTCTTGATTCTTTTGGAGTATATAAATGCCATTATTATCAGTTAAATAGATATTCCCATTGGGGTCGTTGGCTAAATTCTGAACACCCTCTAATTGGTAAGTACTGTTGTTATAGGTGTAGCTTCTGATGCTCTTAGATGAGTTATCTCCCGATAGTTTATGTATTCCAATCTCTGATGCAACGTATGTTGTAGTATCATTAACTAAAATATCGTTTATAAAGAGGGGATAATCTGAGTCTAAATCTATTTTTTGAACCTTTCTTAATTGAGGATTGAAAGATAGTAATCCTATTGGTGTACCGAGTAAAATATTTCCAGACTCTTCTGTTGCAATACATTTTATAGAGTTAGTAGGCAGTTGCTCTAAGTTCTCAATATTATATGTTATAAACTTATAGCCATCATATCTAGAGAAGCCAAACTCATAACCAATCCAAATAAAATCATTCTTGTCTTGCGTAAAACAGTTAACTCCAGAGGAGACCTGATTGTTTAGGTTGCTCAGAGCTTGAAATTTAACAGACTGAGCAGATAATGTGTTGCAAAACAGAAAAATAGCAGCTAAAAGCCACTTTGTTATATTTTGAAAAGTCATAGTTGGGTTGTATTACAAATATTGACAAAGGTATGCAAATTATGCATAAAGTGAACAAATTTTACCCTATTTGGAGACAAAATTACTCTCAACAAAATTACCCCATCGTTAATTTTGCCGTTATAACAAAGGATATTCCTTTTAATTAAAATTAATTTATATGAAGAAACTCTTTTTATTGAAAGGGCTCATAGGTTTACTAACCTTTACTGCATCGCAGTGCCCTCACAATGTTTTTGCAAGTGAAAAAGCAAATTATCAAGTAGAAAGTCAATCGACAATTGACGTTACGATAAATGTCAAAGATTCAAAAGGTGTACCAGTAATTGGTTCTTCGGTTTATTTAGCTAATAATACAAGTAAATATGGAATTACCAGCGAAAGCGGAAGTGTAGTACTAAGAGGGCTACCTTCTAGTGGAGAGGTAACTATAGAGATGTTAGGATATAAAACACAAGTTTTACCTATTAACGGTAGAGCAGTACTAAATGTTATTCTAGAAGAGGAAGTGTTGGAGATGGATGAACTAGTTGTGGTTGGTTACAGCGTTCAAAAGAAAGCAAGTCTTACAGCATCTGTGGCAACAGTAGATGGTGAAGCTGTTCAAAAGATGCAAGTTCCTAATACAACAAAAGCACTACAAGGTTTAGCTCCTGGTCTAACAGTCATAGACAGAGGTGGTGCTCCTGGTGCAGATGATTACTCTATCTTTATTAGAGGTATTGGTACTACAGGTAATACAAACCCACTAATCTTGGTTGATGGTGTTGAGATGTCATTATCAGATGTTCCTTCAACTGAAATTGCGAATATCTCGGTATTAAAAGATGCGGCTTCTGCTGCAATCTACGGAGCTAGAGCAGGTCACGGGGTGATCTTAGTAACAACTAAGCGTGCTCAAGAGGGTAAAATGACAGTATCATATAGTGGTAATGCTGGTTTACAAATGCGTACAATGGTACCAGAGATGGTAACAGCAGAGCAGTATATGCAGATGGTAAATGAGGCTAACTATAATGTTGGTAATACTAATCAGTATTTCTCTGATGAGGTGATTGCTAAGACAATAGCTGGTGAGCTACCATATGTAAACTACTTAGATGAGATCTATAACCCTGCAATAATAAATGACCATACAGTTGGAGTTAGCGGTGGTTCTGAGAAGAATAGATATCTATTGTCATTAAACCTATTGGATCAACCAGGTATGGTAATGGACTCTTACTACAGAAGATACTCAATAAGAATGAATACAGATTTCCAAATAACTGATGATTTTAAAGTATCTGCAGATGTTCAGATTAAGCATAGCGAAAGAGATCAATCAGAAGATTTTAGTGAGGCATTAAGACTTGCTTGGGGGCAACAACCAACTGTTCCTATCAGATATGACAATGGATACTATACTCTAGATGATAGAAACACTAACCCAATTGCAAGTGCAGATGCTAGTTTCACTGGAAACCAAAGAGTTATTTCAGATTCATATTATGCAGCATTAACAGCTGAGTATGCTACAGATTTTGGTCTTAAATTCTCAGGATTTGCAAGTGTAAATGGGGGTTTTGGAAGAACATACACATTCTCAAAAGAGGCTGAATTCTTTGGCCCAACGGGGAATACAACAGGTGTAATTTGGAACAAAGATAGTAGAGTAACAGAGGCGTTCAGCTCATCATATAACACAACTCTTAGAGCTTTAGCTAGCTATGATAAGAGTTGGGGTGATCACAAAATATCAGCTTTAGCGGGTGTTGAGCAATTAACAGGTCGTAACTATTGGAACTCTGCAGCAAGAACTAACTTAATCTCGACAGATCTTCCTGTTGTAAGTTTAGGTAGCTCAGCAGATGGAAACCAATTTGCTTATGGTAGCAATGGTATGTCGGGATTAAATTCATTCTTTGCAAGAATTAACTACAACTATAAAGAAAAGTATATTTTTGAAGCAAATGTACGTAGAGACGGTTCAGGAAACTTTGCAGCTGGTAACAAATGGGGAACATTCCCTTCGTTCTCTGCAGCGTGGAGAATCTCACAAGAGGACTTTATGAAAAATGTAGACTTTGTAAGTAGTCTTAAGCTTAGAGCATCTTGGGGACAAATGGGTAATGAGAGAATTGGTTCATTCCAATATCTTACAACTTTATCTAACGGAACAACTATTATAAATGGTGGCCCTAACACTACAATCTATCAAAGTGCAATCTCAAACCCTAATATCTCTTGGGAAACTATAGAGTCAACAGATATAGGAATTAGCTTTGGTCTATTCGAAGATAGATTCTACGGAGATTTAGACTACTATTCTAAACAGACAAAAGATATCTTAATGACTCTTCCTATTCCTGATTATACAGGACTTAATCCATCTGTAATTAATGCAGGTATTATTAAGAATAGTGGTTTTGAGGCTATCTTAGGTTATAAAGGAAAATCAGGTGATCTTAGATATGATATCTCTGGAAACTTCTCTTATAACAAAAATGAGTGGGTAGATCGTAATGGTGATGATATAAATATTAGTGGATCAACAATCAACCAATTAGGATCACCTCTTAACTCTTACTATGTTTATGAATCTGATGGACTTTTCGCTAATGAAGATGATTTAGCAGCTTACAATGAGGCAATTGAAGATCCTAGAGGTAATACCAATTTAATGCCTGGTGATATTAAATTAAAAGATATTAACGGTGACGGAAGAATTACTCCTGATGGAGACAGAACACTTGTTCACGCAAACATTCCTGTTTACTACTTTGGACTTACTGGAAACTTCTCTTACAGAAACTGGGATCTATCTCTATTCTTCCAAGGTACTGCAGGTGGTAATGTGTGGTTAGGTGGTAACCTATATGAAGGACCTTCATTTGAGAACTTTACTTCTGTTGACTACTTAGATAGATGGACAAAAGAGAATGAAAATCCAGATGCATTAGTACCACGTTTACGTCTTGCAGATAATAACATTAATGCTGGTGCAGGTTCTGATTTCTATATTAGATCTAATAACTACTTACGCTTAAAGAATGCTCAACTAGGATATAACTTCCCTATGAAAAAATCTAAAATTCAAAGCATTAGATTGTACGTAAGCGGAACAAACCTATTTACACTAAAATCTAAGCATATGCCGCAAGGTTTTGATCCAGAGAATCCAGGTGGAAGTGGATATCCTCCTATTAGTGTAATTTCTATTGGTGCAAATATTAAATTCTAATTAGTTATAAGTAAAATACAGATAAAATTATGAGAAAAAATATATTATTAATATATGCTGTAATAGCGACTCTTTGTCTATCTTGTTCAAAGAATATAGACCTTCAATCAGACGCTATTATCACAAATGAGTCGTTTTTCGCAAATGAGAATGACTTTAGATTGGCTCTGAATGGAGCGTATACTGGATTTAATGCTCACGAAGGTTATCCTACTGGTACAGAGATGTGGATAGAAGCTACAACTGATAATGCTATTACTACTCACTCTTGGAATATGTCCTACCAATTAGGACAAGGTACAGCAAATACTTCTGATAGATATGCATCTGGAAAATGGAATGCAAAATATGATGTAATTCAGAGATGTAACACAATTTTACAGAATATTGATAAAATTGAGTGGTCATCTGAAGAGGAGAGATTAAATGTAATAGCAGAGGCAAAGATGATGCGCGCAATCTATTTTACAGATCTTGCTGTGTACTTTGATAGACCTATGATTATTACGGAGACTCCAACTTCTGATAATGTATTCTCAGCTGCTACTCAAGCAGAGAGTGCAGTGGAGGCTTTTGAGTTTGCTTTAACAGAGATGAAGAGTTGTGTAGATGATCTAAAAGAGAACCCTAATACTCAGAAAACAACATTGAGCAGAGCTGCTGGATATGCTTACTTAGCACGTACAGCCTCTTTATTAGCAGGTTATACAAACGATGATAAGTACTGGCAAGATGTTCTAACTGCAACTAATATTGTATTAGAGGCAGGATACTCTCTACATCCAGATTATACAGAGTTATTCTATATCGGTGAGAATTCAAATGAATCAATCTTTGTTCGCCAATATGATGAGGTACAAATGAAGACACATATCGGTGAGTGGATTCCTCAATCTCAAGGTGGATTTAATGTAATTACTCCTACAAAAGCATTAGTAGACTCTTATGAGTATATGGATTTAGATGGTAATGGTACATATAAATCAGAGACAAATCTTCCATATACAAATAAAGATCCTCGTTTCTATGCATCAATCTATGCGCCAGGTAGTAAGATCTTTGCAAAGACTCAAGGTGGTGGATATAGATACTTCAACTCAATCCCTCACAACATTGAGGAGAGAGAAGTAGGTAGCGGAACTTGGTACTTTGCGTCTAACCAAGATTATGCTAAATTTAATGATCTTCCTATTAATACAGGTGATGTATTAGGAGAGAATCACCCAGGAGTATCTTCTTGGAACATCTCTCGTACAGGTTTCTCATTCAAGAAATATCAAAGAGATATTATCATTGAAACTAATGATGTAAGTTATATTCTATTAAGAAAAGCAGAATTTATGTTATTAAGAGCAGAGGCTCTTGCTGAAACTGGTGGTAGCTTATCAGAGATAGAGGCGTTACTAACAGAGGTTAGAGCTAGAGGTGGAAATGATATTCCAGTTAGTGTAGCATTAGCACAATTCTATGGTGGTAATATGATTGAAATGATTCGTAATGAGCGTAGAGTAGAGTTAGCTTTTGAAGGACAGAGACCTTATGATATTCGTCGTTGGGGAATCTATGAGGAGGTTTGTAGTGCACCTGTTGAAGGTATTGAGTACAGAGTTTTTGATGATAATGGAAATGTAACAAACGAAAACTTTGTTTTAGAAGTAATTGGTGCTGAAGCTAGAAAAATAGTTGGAACTAAATACCATATTTGGCCAATACCTCAAGCTGAGGTAGATGCTGACAAGAATGGTTTGATTACTCAAAATAGCAATTGGCTATAAAATAGAGCTAAAGATAGCGATGAGGCTGTCTTGAATTAAATCAATGCAGCCTCATTTCTTTAAAAACTAATATCAAAATACAAAAAACTAAAACTTATTTAAAATGAAATTATTCTATGATCTAAGAAAGGGAGTACTTTTATTGTTGATTACAATTCTTGTATCTTGCTCTACACAGACTAAAAGTGATGATCCCACTGCTAAATTAGCAGAGAGAGTGCTAAAAGAGAGAGCAAAAGAGTTTATTTTTGAAACAATGGACTCTGAGAGCGGAAAGGATGTATTTGAACTTGATAAACAAGGTAAAAAAGTTGTTATCAGAGGAAATAATGGTGTCTCAAAGGCGGCAGGATTAAATTATTATTTAGAGAATTATTGTAATGCTCAAGTTTCAATTCATTATAATCAATTGAATCTTCCCGATAAATTACCTTTACCAGAAAAGACTAAAGTAGAGACCCCTTTTGATTATAGATACTTCTTTAATTATTGTACATTTGGATATACAATGCCTTGGTGGGATTGGGAAAGATGGGAAGAGATAATTGATTATATGGCACTTAAAGGTGTTAATATGCCATTGGCAATAGTTGGACAAGAGGGTGTTTGGAAAGAGGTCTTCACCGATATGGGCCTATCTGAACAAGATATTGATGATTTCTTTGTGGGACCTGCTCATCTACCTTGGGGATGGATGGGTAATATTGATGGCGTAGCTGGTCCTCTTCCAGATTCTTGGATTGAGCAGCGAGTTGAGCTACAAAAGAAAATTTTAGAAAGAGCAAGAGAATTGGGAATGAAACCTGTTTTACCTGCATTTACTGGACACGTACCAGAGGTATTTAAAGAGAAGTTTCCAGACTCTAAAATAATGAAATTAGATCCGTGGGCAGGAATACCAGGAACATACTTTCTAGATTCTGGTGATTCACTATTTACGCAAATTGGATCTAAATTTATCGAGAAACAAACAGAGATGTTTGGTACAGACCATTTATACAGTGCAGATTGTTTTATTGAGGTGGATCCACCTTCAAGCGATCCTGAGTTTCTAAAAGAGACTGGTGCGGCTGTGTACAATTCAATGGCAAAAGTTGACCCAGAAGCAAAATGGGTTATTCAAGGGTGGTTCTTCTTCTTTAGACAAGAGTTCTGGCAAAAAGAACAAGGAGAGGCATTTTTTGCAGGTGTCCCTAAAGGCAGTGCTATAGTATTAGACCTTTATGGCGAAAAAAATCCAACGTGGGATAAAACTGATGCATTCTTTGGTCAAGATTGGATCTGGAATGTAATCTGTAATGAAGACCAAAAAGTAAATATGAGTGGAGATCTAAAGGCTATGCAAGAGCAGCTAAGTAGAGCTTATAACTCAGAAGGAGATAAAGGATTGAAAGGAATTGGAGTAATTCCTGAAGGTATTGGATACAATATGGTAGTACAAGATTTTATATTTGGAAAGGCTTGGAACCCAATAGAGACAGATATAAATGAGTGGTTAGAAAAGTATGCAATGCGCAGATATGGAACTCAAAACAAAGATGCTATAAAAGCTTGGAGTTCAATGCTTAATAATGTATATGGCAGAACAAGAACTATGTGGTCGCCACTTATTACTACTCCACAATTAATTAGATTTAGCGGAGAAAAAGAGGATATAAGACACGTACGTGTTGGTTTTGAAATTACTGAGGAGGATCCATTTGCGTGGGATGTTGATGTATATGATTTTGCAAAATCATTCAACTATATGTTAGCCGCTTCAAGTGAACTTAAAGACTCTCCTGCATATCAGTTTGACCTTACAAATATGTCGAGAGAATTATTATACTGTTTAACTCATAAATATATAGATGAGCTATCTACAGCATTCTATAATAAAGATACTAAGGCTTTGGAAGTAGCAAAAAAACAGATGCTAAAACTATTTGATGATATGGATGATATCACTGGTTGTAATGAGCACTTTATGGCTGGTAAATGGTTAAATGATGCAATGAAGTGGGGCGAGACGCAAGAGGAGAAAGATTACTATAATACAAATGCAAGAACAATCGTTACAATCTGGCAACCTTGGGAGCACGGATACCTTAGAGACTATGCAGGAAGAGACTGGAATGGTATGATGAGAGAGTATTACAAACCAAGATGGGAGCTGTTTATCTCTATGCTAGAGAAATCTTTAAGTGAAAACAAAGAGTTTGATAGAAAAGCATTTGATAAAGCAGTTAGAAAAATTGATTACCAGTGGACTCTTAAAAATAATTCTTATCCCGATAAACCAGTAGGAAATATCGTTGAGGTTGCAAAAAGAGTATGGACCGATTATGAAGAGGTTTTTACTAAAAAGTAATAATTATGCATAAAAAGCAGATCATATATCTATTAACAGTTGTATTTATCCTATTTAACATTAGTTGTAGCGTTAAAGAGAAGGATTATACACAATATGTAGATCCATACATAGGGAGTGGGTACCACGGACACGTGTTCGTAGGTGCCTCAACCCCTTTTGGAATGGTACAGCTTGGCCCTACAAATATAACTGAGGGGTGGGATTGGTGTTCTGGTTACCACTATTCAGATTCAACGCTTGTTGGATTTGCGCATACCCATTTAAGTGGTACAGGTAGTGGCGATTTAGGGGATATTCTATTAGTGCCAACTTTTAGTGAGACTCCTGCGGGGCCATATCTTGCATATTATAATCATAATCAAGAGATAGTTGAGCCTGGATACTATTCAGTAGTGATAGTGCCTACACAAATAAAAGCTGAGCTAACTGCTACGGATAGAGTAGGTTATCATAAATATACATATCCAAAATCTGATATGCGAATCTTAATGGATTTGAATAGAGGAATTGCAGATAACGTGGTGGATGGATCGGTGAAAATGACGGGAGAGAGAACCTTTGAGGGCTTTAGAGAGTCTAAAGGTTGGGCGAGAAAAAACAAGATCTATTTTGCAGGTGAATTTTCGGAATCAGTTACTAAGTTCTCAAATGATAGCACTCTTTATGCCTCTTTTGATTTTGCCCCAAACAGTAGCAATACTGTTGATGTAAAAGTTGCAATATCATATACTAGTGTGGAGGCTGCAAAAGAGAATCTAAAGGTAGAGACTCCTAGCTGGGGATTTGAGGAGATAAGAGCAACTGCAAAAGATAAATGGAACAAAGAGTTATCAAAAGTAGATTATATTGCAGAGGAGCTAGATGATATGAAAATATTCTATACAGCCCTCTATCACAGTATGTTTGCTCCAACAATTTTCTCTGATGTAAATGGAGACTATTTAGGTGCGGATCAAAAAGTTTATAACTCAAATGAGTTCACATCTTACTCAGTATTCTCTCTATGGGATACATACAGAAGCGCTCACCCTTGGTATACTATTGTGAATCCAGAGAGAGTGAATGATTTTATTAAGACTTTTCTAACAATTTATGAGCAGCAAGGGTATCTTCCTAAGTGGCATCTAGTTGGAAATGAGACTTGGGCAATGACTGGGTATCCTGGAATAATTGTTTTAGTAGATGCTTATTTAAAAGGCTTTAGAGATTTTGATGTGGATTTAGCTTATGAGGCTTGTAAAGCTACTGCACTTCATAAAGGATCGTATGGTAGCAATAATCTATTAACATTAGATTTTGTTCCAGCAGATAAAGTATTTGGATCTGTATCGAGAGCATTAGAGTATGCAATTGCAGATTGGAGTGTGGCAGAGTTTGCTAAAGAGTTAAAGAGAGAGAGTGGCTCTAATAAATATGATGAGGATATTAAACTTTTTGAGACAAGGGCTAAGTATTACCAAAACTATTTTGATAAAGAGTTAAAATTTATGAGACCAAAAATGTCAGATGGAACGTGGAAGGAGCCTTTTGACCCAAGAAAACAAGATGGCTTTATTGAGGGTAACTCGTGGCAATATACTTGGATGGTTCCTCACGATGTAGAGGGGCTAGCTGAATTGTTTGGCTCAAAAGAGGAATTTATAAGCAGACTAGACTCTCTTTTTGTTACCTC
Source organism: uncultured Muribaculaceae bacterium (assembly GCA_964368585.1). GTDB lineage: Bacteria > Bacteroidota > Bacteroidia > Bacteroidales > UBA932 > Egerieousia. The sequence continues at coordinate 72,191 of CAYJAK010000004.1, read as the reverse complement.
TTCATCACCAAAAGGATATGTTTCTGTAGATGTGACAGGTTTAATAGGGCAGTATGCACACGGAAACGAGCCATCCCACTCAACACTTTACCTTTACTCTGTTTTAGGAGAGCGTGATAAAACATCTAAATTAGTGAGACAAGTTATGGACGAGTTTTATCTAGCGAAACCCGAAGGAATTATTGGAAACGAAGATTGTGGGCAGATGTCTGCTTGGTATCTATTCTCATCAATGGGATTTTATCCTGTGAATGGAGCCTCTAGTCTCTATTGGTTTGGTTCTCCTAAAATGCAAAGTGCAACAATAAATTTACCAAATGGAAAAAAGTTCCAGATTATAGCGCATAATCAATCAAAAGAGAATATTTATATAAAAACCATAAAACTTAATGGAGAAGAGTATCTTCTTCCATATATAAAACATTCAGATATAATGAATGGAGGAAAACTAGAATATACTATGACTAACTAATTTAAAAACAATTAATATATGAGAACGATTTTATTATTTCTAACAGTTATCATTATGAGTACAAGTTGTAACAGTAATGTAGGTCAGAACCAAGATACCAATACGGGTTCTACTGAGATTTTTAAGGAGTATTCAGATGCAGAGTTAGCAACTTTGCATAAGAAGATGGGAGAGGAGTATGAAAAATTACGCCCTAAGGTAGTAATGCCAGCTGAGGGTTATTTTAATTACCCTTATCTTATCCCAGCGGGATTCTATAAACAAATGTGGGACTGGGATGCATTCTTTATGGGTAATCACTTTTTATCAGTAGGTGAGCCACAATATCTAAAATATTGGGCACTTAATCTATTAGAAGGTGTAGATGAGAAAGGATATGTATCGGGATGTGCAACAGTAAAAGGGCCTCGTCCAATTTTTGGCGATTTCTCTATGAAGCCATTCCTATCTCAAGGAGTCTACTCATCAGCGGTAGCGTTAGATGATTTTGTATGGGTAAAAGAGAATTATGATCTACTAAAGAGAGTAATAAACTATAGAGAGCAGACACAACAAGATAAAGAGACTGGCCTATTCTTCTGGCAAAATGCAATGCAGAGTGGTGCTGATAACAATGTGGCAATGAACTACTTCCCAACAGAAGACACACGTAGTTTCTTATCATGTGATGCAAGTGGTTTCCAATTAAAAGAGTATGTTGCGCAGGCAGCAATTGCAAAGAGATTAGGAAATGTAGAGGATGAGAAGCTCTATACACAAAAGGCAGAGGCGCTAAAAGTTGCTATCAATAAGTATCTATGGAATGATACAGACAAAACGTACTATAATGTTGATAGAGAGACTGGTGAGCACTACAAGAGAATCTCTTACTCTAACTTTGTTCCACTAATTGCAGGAACATTATCACAAGAGAACGGTAAGGCAATGATCTCAAAGTATCTTATAAGTGCAGATCATATGAAGGCAAAATTTGGTTATAGAACACTATCGCTTCAAGACCCAGATTATAACAACAAAAACATTATTGTACCATTTTCAAACTGGCAAGGTCCTGTTTGGCCAATTGCAAACTATATCTACTCTATAGGCTTAAAAAAATATGGCTTTGAGGAGGAATTAAAGTGGCAAGCGGGAACACTAGGAGAATTATTGTTAGCAGATATTGCAAAATATGGTACAATGCACGAGAACTACCACGCAGATACAGGAGCTCCACTTGCTCCAGATCATAGCTATGTAGATGAGGATGGTAATATCATAGGATTCATCAGCTGGAACCTATGTATCTGGAACATCCTAGATGGATTAGTGAATGGTAATTGGATGTTATTAGATACAGAATAATATAAACAGAAAAAGAGCAATGAAGAGTATATGGATAATTGTAGCTGCTATGTTATGTTTTAACGTAGCAGTTGCAAACTCTAAAAAAAGAGTAGATGTTATCCCTTTTGTTAAGGAGTATTCTCCAAAGAAAGGGAGCTTAAAATTAGATTCAAGTTTTGAGATTATTTATCTCGATGAATCAGTGGAACCTATTGCCAAGATGCTATCAAAAGATATATATAAGGCATCTGGAATTGATATGAAAATATCTGCTAATCAGAAAGATGGCAGTATAATTTTAGCCCTTGATCCTACTCTAGAAGGAGAGGAGTATACTCTAACAATAAATAAAAACGTTGAGCTTAAAGCTAAAGATTTTCAAACACTTTCATTAGCAACGAGTACAATAGTACAATTATTAGAGGTTCAGAAGAGAGGTGTAACATTGCCTAAGCTAACAATCAAAGATTACCCTTCATACGAATGGCGTAATGTTATGATTGACTTAGCAAGAAAGTGGCACCCTTATGAGAGTCTTGAGAAGATTGTAGATTATCTTCACTTCTATAAGGTTAAGTATATGCACTTGCATCTGTCAGATGATCAGTTGTTTGTGTTTGGAACGGAGGCCTTTCCACAGATAGTAAGTAAAACAGCTGATGGTGAGAGAAGATACTACACAAAAGAGGAGTTAAAAAAGCTTGTTGAGTATGCAAGAGTAAGAGGGGTAACAATTATTCCTGAGATAGATTTACCAGGTCACTCTGGAAATATGTGGAAGAAACTTCCATCTATCTTTGGATACGTAGATCCTGAAACAGGTAAAGCGGTTGGTCTCTCTACAGTTAATATGGCAAGCGAAAGATGTTATGCGGCACTGGAGGTGATAATATCTGAAGTAATTGAGGTATTCTCCACATCTCCATATTTTCATCTAGGTGGTGATGAGGTATGGATGGGGAATATCTCAAAAATCCCAGACTTTAAAGAATTTTGCGAGAAGAACAATCTTAGAGCTGATAAGCCAAACGATCTATACGTTTATTTCCTTAAGAGAATAGATGATATTATTCGTAAATATGGTAAGAAAACAATTCTTTGGGAGGGCTTCCCAGATAATGGACAAGGTGGTATAGAGATTCCTAATGATATTCCTATAATTGCTTGGAATACACACTATAACTCACCTGTAAAATTATTCCAACACGGATATGATGTTATTCACTCAATGTGGTTCCCATTCTATATGTGCGGCGGAATGTCCTTTGCTCCAAGTGCAGAGATGGGATATAATTGGGTTTATAATGAGTATCACCACTGGCAGCCATATATTCAAGATATGACTCTTCCAAAAGAGAATACTGTAATTGGTGCGCAAATGTGTTTCTGGGAGCAAAATTATGATTGGACATACGATATTATTGAGAATAGATTACCTGCAAGTGCAACTCGTTGGTGGAATTATGAAGATAAAACACCTTTTAAAGAGTACGAAAAGGTTTACAATAAGGTATTTGCAAAATTAGATAAAGTAATTAATCCTGTTGAATTTAATCCAGAAGGTTTAATATATGAGAATGACATTGTATTTGAAAATAAACTTTCAATAGAGTTTAATACAGATCTTAAAGGCAATATCAAATATTTCTTATCAGATTTTGATTGGATTTTAACTCCCGATAAATGGTTAGATTACAACTCTCCAGTAGTTATTAACGAGAGCAAAATTGTAACTGCAGCACTATTTGATAATGAGGGTAATATGGTTGGTTATCCAAGACAAAAAAGATACTACAAAATTGACCCAATCATAGAGTACACTTGTTACGGTGGCGCTCCAAGAAAAGGCTGGAAAGAGATGCCAGATTTTGACACTCTACCAGTTCTTCGTAAAGGTGTATTTGGAGAGGCTGATGAGGCAAGATTAAAAGATGTGGGGAGAATATATTTTGTAAAGTATAATATGGATGGATTCATTGATACTCGTCCATATCAGATTACAAATGCCTTTGGATTAGAGATGAAATCTAAAGTAAACCTACCCGTATCGGGAAAATATAAATTTATAATTGATATAAATAGAGCGGTTGTATCTCTTAAATTTGGTGATAACGAGGCTGTAACTACTGCGGAAGGAAAAGAGAAGCACGAGATAGAGATTGATCTAGAGAAGGGGGAACAAGATCTGTTAATGAATTATTTTAATCAGAATATTGGCAATAAGCTTATTATTAGATGTATTTTGCCTGGAACAGAAAAAGAGGTACCTTTAACTGATTTTATAATTCCTATAAACAATGAGAAATAAAAATATCATTAAATATGTAGGGGTAACTGCGGCATCTATAGCCGCACTGCCCCTATCATCTTTCTCTCAAGAGAAGGAGTCTCCAAATATCATCTATATTTTGGCAGATGATTTAGGTTATGGAGATTTAGGCTGCTATGGTCAGGAGATCATTAAGACTCCAAACATAGATAGAATGGCTAAGCAGGGGTTGAGATTTACTCAGCACTATTCTGGCTCTACGGTCTCTGCGCCATCAAGGTCGTCACTTTTAACTGGGCTTCACACGGGACACACTCCTATTAGAGGTAATCAAGAGGTTTACCCAGAGGGTCAAGAGGCTATGCCAGCCAATACTTATACCTTTGTGCATTTTCTTAAAGATGCTGGTTATGAGACAGGTGCGTTTGGCAAATGGGGCTTAGGTTATCCTGGCTCTGCTAGTGAGCCAAGCAAACTAGGTTTTGATGAGTTCTATGGTTATAATTGTCAAAGAATATCACATAACTACTACCCATATTATATTTGGCATAATGATCAGAAGGTTATGTTACCAGGAAACACTGGTGATAATCAAACTCAATATGCCCAAGATATGATTCAGGGGGAGGCGCTGAAATTTATCGAGAGTAATAAAGACAATAAGTTTTTCGCCTATATTCCATATCTTTTGCCTCATGCGGAGCTTTTAGTTCCCGATGATGATATCCTTGCTATGTATAAAGGAAAGCTTGAGCCAGGCAAACCATATAATGGGCCAAAGAGAGCTGCAGATAGTAAAGGTTTCAAAATAAATGCATACGGATATGTTGAGGATCCTCACGCAAATTTTGCAGCAATGGTTGCCCGTTTAGATATGTATGTAGGTCAAGTTTTAGATCTATTAGAAGAGTTGGGAATTGCGGATAATACAATAGTAATGTTTGCAAGTGATAATGGCTCACATAGAGAGGGTGGGCATAATCCAGCATTCTTTAATAGTTCTGGAGGGCTAAGAGGTAACAAGAGAGATTTATACGAAGGTGGAATTCGTGTCCCTCTTATTGTACAGTGGCCAAAACATATTAAAGAGGGTGCCACTACAGATCACGTCTCTGCAATGTGGGATATGATGCCAACTTTAAGTGATATTGTTGGGCAGAAGACAAAGATTGAGGGCGACGGTGTATCTTTTTATCCAACTTTAATTGGTAAGAAACAGAAAGAGCATAAGTATCTTTATTGGGAATTTCACGAGTATGGCGGGAGAGTTGCTGTTAGATATGGAGACTGGAAAGGTGTAAAATACAACTACGGAAAATCTCCTGATGCTCCAATGGAACTTTACAATCTTAAAGATGATGTTCAAGAGAAAAATAATGTTGCTGCAGAGAACCCAAAGATTGTAGCAAAAATTGAGGCCTTTATTAAAAAATCTCGTACTGAATCTGAAATATTTAATTTTGGACGCGAGAGGTAAATAGGCTGATTTGCAAAATAAAAAACACTTCAATTATCTGTGTGATTATTAGATGATTGAAGTGTTTTTTTGTATTTAAAAGGCTATCTTGCCAGATAAAATAATCCTAAAAAGCAATGGATTTGAACTGAAAACCCCAGTTACAAACTCTTCAACTCAATACCAGCCCCTTCTGGTGTGATTAATAGTTGCCCTACATCTTCTGAACATAGATGCCCAATTATATCAATATTTGGGAACTCTTGATGAAACTTCTCGTGAACCTCAAGAGGCACAGTAAATAAAAATTTATAATCATCACCTCCATTCAAAGCAGCAGTTATTGCATCCATATTTAGCTCCTCAGCCATATCAAAAGTTTGTTTAGCAACAGGAATCTTATCTAAAAAGATCTTTGCACCTGTACCATACTCTGCACATATCTGTTTTACGGCAGCAGCTAAACCCTTGGTAATAAATACTCCAGAGGATGGGTAAAGTTTAACCTCTTTAAATTGATCTACGGTTTTTGGGTTAATATCGGGACTCAAATATTGGCTTAAAACATATCTATATTTGCTCAAATCTGGCTGTTTGTAATTTGCGGCCTCAGCTGCAGGTATTTTATTAAACGCAACCTTCTCTCTCTCCAAAACGTGTAACCCCATATATGCCGCACCAAGGTTCCCTGTTATACAAAGGAGGCTGTTCTTTTCAACAGCAGGAAAGTTTTTAACAACTTTAGAGTCTTGCTCTCCAATGGCGCTCATACTAATTGTAAAGCCAGTCATAGAGGCTCCTAGTTCCAATGATAAGTTCTCAATCTTGTGCAGTTCAGCAGCTGCTAGAACACCTCTCCAAAACTCTTGAATATCCTCTACACAAAAACGTGCTGATAGCCCAAGATTATATGATAACCCTTTAGGATTAAAAGAGGAGGCATATATATTCCCAATAGCAAAAAGTGCAGATTTATACCCTAGATGCTTTAAGGGTGTATATGTTAAATCAAAATCAACACCCTCTAGCATTAATTTTGAATTTGCTACATAAGTTTTAGTGGATTTAGAGTATATAAAAGTTTCTTGATTCTTATAACTGCTCCCTTTAAATAGGTTCTCTAATAAGGCAAATTTTCCAACCTCCTCAATAGGAGTTCTTTTACTATTAGATTTATCAGAATTATCTAACTTATTGCTTGTTGATTTGTTCTCCATGATACTACAATTTTATGCAAAAATATCTAAAATCACTTAACTTTCGTTTAAAAAGAACTATTTTTGTGCTACTAAAATGAATATGAGTAAAAATAATAATATAATAGAAGATATTGCCAATGCAGAGTATCAGCATGGTTTTGAGTCAAATATCTCTCAGGAATTTATTCCAAAGGGGCTAACGGAGGATACCATACGCCTGATCTCTTCAAAAAAAGAGGAGCCAGAGTGGATGCTTGATTTTAGGCTAAAAGCCTTTGCAAAGTGGCAAACAATGGAGATGCCTAAGTGGGCACATCTGAATATTCCCGATATAGATTATCAGGATATAATTTATTATGCAGCACCAAAACCCAAAAAAGAGGTTACAGAGATAGATCCAGAATTAGAAGAGACCTTTAACAAATTGGGAATTCCGCTTCACGAGCGAAACGTGTTAGCAGGTGTTGCGGTAGATGCTGTATTTGACTCAGTGTCAGTTAAAACAACATTTAGAGAGAGCTTGGCGGAGAAAGGAGTAATATTCTGTTCATTCTCCGAGGCCGTGAGAGATTATCCAGATTTGATAAAGAAATATTTGGCATCTGTTGTTCCTGTTGGAGACAATTTTTTTGCTGCATTAAATTCAGCTGTCTTTAGTGATGGCTCATTTTGTTATATTCCAAAAGGAGTTAGATGTCCAATGGAGTTATCTAGCTACTTTAGAATAAATGCTAAGGGTACTGGTCAATTTGAACGTACATTAATTGTTGCAGACGAAGGGTCTTATGTTAGCTATTTAGAGGGATGTACAGCGCCTCAGAGAGATGAGAATCAACTACACGCTGCTGTTGTTGAGATTGTTGTTATGAGAGATGCTGAGGTTAAATACTCTACGGTGCAAAACTGGTATCCAGGAGATAAAAATGGCAGAGGTGGAATATATAACTTTGTAACAAAGCGAGGTGTCTGTAAAGGTGATAATAGTAGGCTCTTCTGGGCGCAAGTGGAGACGGGCTCCGCAATTACGTGGAAATATCCAAGTACTATCTTAAAGGGTGATAATTCAGTTTCTGAATTCTACTCTGTTGCGGTAACAAATAATTATCAGCAGGCAGATACAGGTACAAAGATGATACATATCGGGAAGAACACAAGTAGCAGAATTGTAAGCAAAGGGATTTCATCTGGGTATAGCCAAAATAGCTATCGTGGGCTTGTAAAGATTTTATCAAATGCAGATAATGCTAGAAATTTCTCTCAATGCGATAGCCTTTTGTTAGGGGATAAATGCGGAGCTCATACATTTCCATATATAGATAATGTAAATGATAGTGCAATAGTAGAGCATGAGGCTACAACCTCAAAGATTGGAGAGGATCAATTATTCTATTGTAGGCAAAGAGGTATTAATGAGGAGGATGCAATAGGACTAATTGTAAATGGATATGCAAAGGAGGTACTTAATCAGCTCCCGATGGAGTTTGCAGTTGAGGCTCAAAAGTTACTTCAAGTATCATTAGAGGGAAGCGTTGGTTAAATAAAAATAAATAAAATATAGGATGACGAATTTTTTTAGTCTAGATAATATCCTCTTTAGTATTGCTGGGCAAGCTATCAGCTATTTAGAATTTACAGCTGTTTTTCTGGGATTAACTTGTGTGTTTTTTGCAACAAGAGGTAAAGTGCTAAACTTCTGGTTTGGTTATGCATATAACTTTATGCTATTTTTTATGTTTATGCAAAAGCATCTATACTCAAATATGCTGCTGCAGCCAGTTTCAATTATAATTAACATATTTGGGCACTATAGATGGACAAAACCAAAAGCCAATGAGAAGGATAAAAAAGATCAACTTAAGGTGACGCTACTTACTAATAAGGAGAGAGTTTTTTACTTGGGAATTGTACTGATATTCACATTATTGTGGGGTATGTTTTTGAGCAATGTACATACTTGGTGGGAGATCTTTCCTAAAGCAAGAGCTCCCTATTTAGACTCTTTTGTTACAGGATTTATTCTACTAGCTCAATACTTATCAGCTCAGAAAAAACTTGATTGCTGGGGGGCGTGGTTAGTAGTTAACATAACGAATATAACATTATACATTGTGGCTGGGCTTAAATTTATGCCTTTAGTAAGTGCTACATATTTAATTCTTGCATTCTTTGGCTTTGCTATGTGGCGCAAAAAGATGAAAGAAGAATAATTAAGAGAGAAAAAATAAAAGATATGAGTGTTTTAATAGATATAAAAGATCTTCACGCACAAGTGGGTGATAAAAAGATACTTAAAGGAATAAATCTAACTGTTAAAGAGGGTGAAGTTCACGCTATAATGGGTCCTAATGGCTCAGGTAAAAGTACATTAGCCTCTGTGTTGTCGGGAAAAGAGAATTTTGAGGTTACAAAGGGCAGCGTTGAGTTTTTAGGTAAAGATTTATTGTCAATGCCAATAGAGGAGAGAGCGTGGGCTGGCCTATTTTTAGGTTTTCAATATCCAGTGGAGATTCCTGGAGTAACAAATGTGAACTTTATGAAGACAGCCATTAATGAGCATAGAAAGTTCAAGGGGCTTAACCCACTAACGGCAGCTGAGTATCTTAAGCTAATGAGGGAGAAGATGGCTATTGTAGAGATGGATCCATCGTTCTCATCAAGAGGTGTAAATGTAGGATTCTCAGGGGGAGAGAAGAAGAGAAATGAGATATTTCAGATGGCTATGTTAGAGCCAAAGCTTGCAATATTAGATGAAACAGATAGTGGATTAGATGTGGATGCTTTGAGAGTGGTTGCATCTGGTGTTACAAAATTAAAGAGACCAGATAATGCAACAATAGTAATTACCCATTATCAAAGACTTTTAGATTATATTGTTCCCGATGTAGTACACGTATTGTACAAAGGTAAAATTATAAAGACCGCAGGAAAAGAGTTGGCTTTAGAGGTAGAGACTCGTGGTTATGATTGGCTTATTTCTGAATAAAAGGGAGATAATAGATGGCAGAGAATTATATATATACACCAGAGTGCAATCAAGAGGATAAAAGCAACAATATATTTAAGTGTAGAGTGCCTTTAAAAGATACTCTGCAAACATTTGTTGTTGATGGCAATATTGAAGAGTCTCTAGAGGGTACTCCAATATCAATGACTGATAATGGGTATAGCTTTGTAGCAAAAGATAAGGCTGTTTTAGACTCATTATTTCAGATTATTAATATTAGAAATAGTAGCGAAGCTAAGGAGATTTGTATGACAAATCAATTTAGTATCGGGAGGAATAGTATAGCAAATGTTCTTTTGTGTTCACACACCTTACAATCTATCCCTTTTGTAACAGAAGAGCATATTCAAATTAAAGTTGAACAGGGGGGTATCTTAAATATGGTAGTTATGCAGAATGAGCATAACTTATCTATTCATAAAGTAAGATATGTTATTGATATAGAGCAAAATGCAAAATTTAATCTTAATATTGTAACTCTGCACGGAGGTGAAATAGAGAATGATATAGAGGTACACCTAAATGGAAAAGGAGGGGAGGCTCTATTAAACGGATTATACTTGGCAGATGGAACCCAGAGGATAAATACAAGCGTGAATGTTAATCACAAAGTAGCAGAATGCTTCAGTTCACAGCTTTTCAAAGGTGTTTTAGAAGGAGAGTCTATAACTCGTTTCAATGGCGTTATATATGTTGCAAAAGATGCGCAAAAGACACAAGCATATCAAGCTAATAATAATCTTCTAGCAAGTAAAAAAGCAAAGGTTTATACAGAGCCACATTTAGAGATATATGCAGATGATGTTAAGTGCTCACACGGTGCTACAGTTGGTAGTTTAAATGAACAGGAGCTTTATTATATGCGATCAAGGGGTATAGCATTAGATGAAGCAAAGTTGTTACAGAAACAGGCATTTGCCTACGCTGTATTAGAAAAAATTTCAAATGAGGGGTTAAGGGAGAGGTTACACTCTTTAGTAGAGAGAAGGCTTAGAGGAGAGTTTAATTGTAACTCAAATTGCACCACACATTGTTGTTAAAAAATAATAAAAATTGCTAAATATTTGGTTACAGAGACTTGAGCGCAATTGTTAATTACGCTGTTGAAAAGTAATCAAAATGAAATTGTTTCAAGTTGTAAAATATATATAACTTGCACAAAATTTCCACACATTATGAAACAGACTTACACGTATGAAGATGCTCTCAGTGAGAGTATTAGGTATTTTGGCGGCGATGAGTTAGCTGCCTCGGTATGGATAAACAAGTATGCGGTTAAAGATTCTTATGGAAACCTTTACGAGAAATCGCCTGAAGATATGCATCGTAGGCTTGCTCGTGAATTTGCGAGAATAGAAAACAAGTATCCAAACCCAATGAGCGAGGACGAGATTTTCGATCTTTTAGATAGATTTAAATTTATTGTTCCGCAAGGTGGGCCAATGACAGGTATTGGAAATGATTATCAGATAGCATCATTGTCAAATTGCTTTGTAGTTGGCCATAATTCAGAAGCTGACTCCTATGGCGGAATTCTCAAGATAGATGAGGAGCAGGTTCAATTAATGAAGAGACGTGGAGGTGTTGGCCACGATCTTTCTCATATAAGACCAAATGGAAGTGCTGTTTTAAATAGTGCATTAACCTCTACGGGAGTGGTTCCTTTTATGGAGCGCTACTCAAACTCAACGAGAGAGGTTGCGCAAGATGGCAGAAGAGGAGCCTTAATGTTATCTATCTCTATTAAGCATCCCGATAGCGAGGGCTTTATCAATGCTAAGATGGAACAGGGTAAAGTGACAGGAGCGAATGTATCGGTGAAGCTAAATGATGATTTCATGAAAGCGGCATTAAGTGGCGAGCAGTTTAACCAGCAGTACCCTGTTGATTCAGCAAACCCAACAACAGTTAAGAGTGTAAATGCTCAAGCGTTGTGGAAAAAGATAATACATAATGCGTGGAAATCAGCAGAGCCAGGTGTATTATTCTGGGATACAATAATAAGAGAATCTGTTGCAGATTGTTATGCAGATTTAGGGTACAAAACAGTTAGTACAAACCCGTGCGGAGAGATTCCTTTATGCCCTTATGACTCTTGTAGATTAATAGCTTTAAACCTGTATTCTTATGTAGATAATCCATTTACTCCACAGGCAAAGTTCAATATGCAGCTATTTAAAGAGCATACAGTTAAGGCAATGCGTCTAATGGATGACTTGATTGATTTAGAGATGGAGAAGATTGATGCTATTATTGGAAAGATAGATAGTGATCCAGAGAGTGAAGATATTAAGCGTACGGAGTTAGAATTGTGGGCTAAAATTAGGGATAAATCACTTGGCGGAAGAAGAACAGGGTTAGGTATTACAGCAGAGGGAGATATGCTAGCAGCATTGGGTCTACAATATGGTTCGGATAAAGCTATCGACTTTGCAGTCTCTGTGCAAAAAACTCTAGCAATTGAGGCTTATCGCTCTTCTACAATAATGGCAGGAGAGAGAGGTGCTTTCCCTATCTATGATGCTCAGAGGGAGATGGATAATCCAATGATTGATAGAATAAAATCAGCAGATGCTGCTCTTTATAAAGATATGGTAGCAAATGGTAGAAGAAATATCTCTCTATTAACAATTGCTCCAACAGGAACAACAAGTTTAATGACTCAAACAACATCTGGAATTGAACCAGTCTTCTTACCATTCTATATTAGAAGAAGAAAAGTTAATCCTAATGATAAAAATGTTGTTATCACTTTCAAAGATGAGGTAGGCGATTGTTGGGAGGAGTACTATGTATTCCACCATAAATTCTTAACTTGGTGTGGTACAAAAGGTTATAGCCAAGAAGATGTTAAAGCATTATCAGTTAAAGAGGTAGAGAAACTTGTTTCAGAATCTCCATATAACAAAGCAACATCGGCAGATATAGACTGGGTTGCAAAGGTTAAGATGCAGGGTAGTATTCAAAAGTGGGTTGACCACTCAATAAGTGTGACTGTAAATCTGCCAAACAATGTAACAGAAGAGCTAGTCGCTGAGGTATATAAAACAGCTTGGGAGGTTGGTTGTAAAGGAGTTACTGTTTATCGCGATGGATCTCGTGCAGGGGTGCTAGTTGCAGCTAAGGATGATAAAAAAGAGGGCGATGTTATAAAGCAGAAGAAGCGTCCAAAGTCACTTGAGGCAGATGTTATGAGGTTCTTAAATGGTAAGGAGCAATGGATTGCACTTATCGGAAAAGTAAATGGTATTCCTTATGAAGTATTCACAGGTCTTGTTGACGAGGATAGCCGTAATATCCCAAAATCGGTTACAAAAGGTAATATTGTAAAGGAGAAAGATATCAATGGAGTATCTCGATACGATTTCCAATTTGTTGATAAATACGGATATACAAATATTGTTGGAGGTATCTCTCATATGTTCAACAAAGAGTATTGGAACTACGCAAAACTAATATCTGGAGTCTTAAGACATGGTATGCCAATTGTGGATGTTATAAACCTTGTAAATGGACTTGAATTAGATAGTGAAACAATTAATACTTGGAAGAATGGAGTTGAGAGAGCTCTTAAGCCATATATTCCAGATGGAACAAAAGATCACTCTGGTAAAAAGTGTATGAAGTGTGAATCTAATGATTTAGTTTACCAAGAGGGTTGTTTAACGTGTATGAATTGCGGCTACTCTAAGTGCGGCTAAAATAATAGTTATGGTACTTTGTACGCACGATGTAACATATCCAAATGCAAAAATAAATTTAGGCCTCCGAGTGTTAGAGAAACGCTCGGATGGCTTTCATAATATAGAGACGGTTTTTTATCCTATCCCACACTGTGATATTTTAGAGGTTCTTGAAGCAAAAGAGAATAAAATGTATCTGTATGGCATTGAGTATGATGGCAATGCAGATGATAATCTCTGTATGAGAGCATATAGGCTGTTAGCTCAAGATTATAAATTACCACCAGTTGAAATTCATCTATATAAAAAGATCCCAGTAGGGGCGGGTCTAGGCGGAGGTTCTGCTGATGCGGCCTTTACATTAAAATCACTCAATAAAATATTTCAATTACAACTCACCCAAGAACAACTTGTTGTATATGCTGCAAAACTTGGAAGTGATTGCCCATTCTTTATCTTAAATACTCCTATGTTAGGAACGCAGAAAGGAGAGATACTATCACCTATCTCAATTCCTGCATTAGAAAATTATAGAATAGAGTTAGTTTCTCCACCAATATTTGTCTCAACACCAGATGCTTATAGTGGTATTGTGCCTAGAGATAAAAGAGAGGCAAATGGAGAAGAGTTAATTAAAACACCTCTTACAGAGTTGCTTCAGCTACCTGTTACTGAGTGGAAAAATGTAATTGAAAATGATTTTGAACTCACTGTTTTTAAGAAATTCCCTCAACTAAAAGGGTATAAAGAGGAGCTTTATAGTAGAGGAGCAATATATGCCTCAATGAGCGGAAGCGGAAGCTCTATGTTTGGGGTCTTTGAGAAGTAGGAAAATATGCGAAATGGAGTTTAGCGGTTTTCACTATTTTGCAATTTTATCAAGTAGTCAATAGCACCATCTAGTACATTATCTTTGTATTGAGACTCTGTAAAATCACTATTTACAATATGAATATCAGGAGCGCATCCAACACCCTCCAAGCAGCTCCCATCTGGTAATAAAACACGTTCAACGGGGTAGTAATATCTCCATCCGTTAGGTAAGAATCGCCAATTTCCAATTACAGATAGAAATCCTCCTGTAGTTCCTCCAATTTGAATTTGAGAGCTAAACCCTTTTGCAGCTAATGTAAATATCTCAGCGGTGCTAACTGTTTTGTGGTTTGTTAGTATTGCAATCTGTTTATCGGGATAATTATTGGGTTGCATATAGTTGTGAAAAGGGGTGAGAGGAGAAAAATCATCTCTGCTGGTGCCGCTCTTTTCTTGAGCAGAAAATACTAGATTATTTTGAGAAGTAAACCAAGATGAGAGCCTAAAACAATAGTCTCGATGACCACCCAAATTATCTCTTATGTCAATAATTATGGCATTATACTCTGCTACCTTCTCCACTAATTTATCGAGATCTTGAATATTGTAATGGTTGTAATGGAAGCTTTTTATGTGGATATATCCAATTGAGTATTCAGGTATTGCTCCCCACGATAAGTACTCATTAATATTTTTAGTGGGAGTTGGCAGTGTTGCATTTACTGCGGATGGATTGTAAAAATTAATGGGATAATCATTTTTGTAATTTCCTGCTATTAAGGAGTTTAATCCATTTTGGTGGGGGTTATTTAGAACCACGTGCCCATCGCGAGTATGAAACAATAAATTACTCAGAATATTCCAAAGACTATCTTGGCTAATATCGTTACTCACCTGGGGGCGATAAATATTATAGAGCTGATCCCAATCAATTCCCCTCTCTTTAAAGATTGGGTAATGGTTGTTGAAGTCGTGCCATAAGGTTTCAAACACTTCTACAGGTGTGTTACGAACCTCTTTTTGACATCCAACTAGACCAAAAGAGAGAAGAAGTATAGCTATTAAGTATCTCATATTTTGAATCTAATTTTTAAGATTATGCTATTATCAATAATAGAAATAGGCTCCTGAATGGTACAGTACTTAAAGGCAAAATTATATCCTGCCCCAATATCTATATTATTTTTTATACGATAGTAATAGGCTATTCTAGAGTCTATATCAATATATTTATCCCAAAACAGTAAATCTACTTTGCTGATATTCTGCAGTGTAATGTAGAGTCTGCTTCTATGGTATTCGTCATAGTAAGATAAAATAGTGTATGATGGGCGAGAGATAAAACTTATAAATGGGAGTGATAGAGAGCCCTCAATGCTATGTTTTTTAGATCTCCATTCAAAATCTATCTCTGGACGTAGTGTGTGGGATGCTATAAAGCTAAAGTTACTACTCTCAGGATAGAAATTACTCTCAACAGAGTTTCTTAGTCCACCACCTATCCATAAAGAGAACTCATTAGAGGGGTGCCAAACCCTATGTTGGTAAGCTGCTGAGAGCTCTACAAGATAAGAATTATTAGTAAACTCACTTGATACATTGGTTTTTAGCGTTCCAACATCTCCCCTAAAGCTAGCTTTTATGCGAGAATCAGTTTTAAATGTGGATATAAAATCTAAAGAGAGGGTTGCAGCAGATTTTTGATAATCTAGAGGCGAGTAAGATTTGTCGTGAAAATATCCGCCTTTCCAACCAAGATGGCCACCTATACGCATATTATCCTGAGCCCAAAGTGAAATAGAGCTACAAAGTATAAATACTAGTATAATTAACCCA
The DNA here is from genome assembly GCA_964368585.1 of uncultured Muribaculaceae bacterium. Classification (GTDB taxonomy): domain Bacteria; phylum Bacteroidota; class Bacteroidia; order Bacteroidales; family UBA932; genus Egerieousia. Next base: position 56,133 of record CAYJAK010000004.1, on the reverse strand, counting down.
TTACGCATAGTGATTCAAAGTTAGTAAAAATAGTGGAGAACTAACTACTAAAACTGTTGCTGCCTAAGCCATATCGCCATAAATCTATCATAAACAATATACCTGTCCTCTCGCTACAAAGATTTACAAGAAACTCTCGATAATATCTGCACAGTGAAGTGTGCAATATTTGCTAAAAACTGCTTATTTTATCGTGCAGTTTTATTATCTTTGTGCTGTAATTACTTGTAAAGGAAGATAGTTATGGAAAAATTAAATCGCTCATATCGTCTGTTGTTGGAGAATACAGATGTGAAATTTACACGCTACCTACACAATGAGATAAATTGGGATAGTAAGCTTATCGCAATTTTGGGAGCTAGAGGAGTTGGAAAAACAACTCTTATTCTGCAGCATATTAAACTGTACGATAATATAGGAGAATCTCTGTTTGTTACAGCTGATGATCTATACTTCACAACACACTCGCTTGTAGAGCTTGCCGAAGAGTTCTATCAAAATGGTGGCAAGAAGCTATATATAGATGAGATTCATAAATATAGAGGTTGGTCTACAGAGATTAAAAATATCTATGATCTACTGCCAGGATTGAAGGTGGTTTATACTGGTTCGTCAATCTTGGATTTGGAAAAAGGCGGCGCAGATCTGAGCCGCAGAAAACTTGAGTATAAATTGGAAGGGTTGTCTTTTAGGGAGTTCTTGAAGATTAGCAGAGATATAGATCTACCCGTTCACTCAATTGAGGATATTCTTGCAAATAAAATAGAGTTTCCGTACAAAGAGCATAGACCACTACAGCTCTTTAAAGAGTATCTCCAAACGGGATACTATCCCTTTTTTAAGGAAGAGGGATATCTCCTGCGTCTAAGAAATGTAATTTATCAAACTCTGGAAAATGATATTCCTAACTTTGCTCAGATGAATGTAGCTACCGTGCAAAAGCTTAAGAAACTACTTTACATCATAGCTCAGTGTGTGCCATTTAAGCCTAACTTCTCTAAATTATCGAGAGACTTAGATATAAATCGCAACTCCATTCCAGAGCTAATTTTCTATCTTGAAAAAGCAGGGATAATCAATCAATTGCGAGATGACACAAAGGGCATTAGATTATTGGGGAAGGTTGATAAAATCTACCTGAATAATACGAATATTGCCTACTGCCTCTCTGAAGATGAACCCAATATTGGAAATATTAGGGAGAGTGTATTTTATACACTGATGCGCACTATAAAGGAGGTGACAAGCTCGTCTGTTGCTGATTTTTCAATAGGAGATTACACATTTGAGGTTGGTGGCAAATCCAAAGGACAGAAACAGATAGAGGGCGTTAAGAATGCCTATATTATTAAGGATGATATAGAGTATGGCTATAACAACATAATACCTCTATGGACATTTGGTTTGACTTATTAGGCTCATTATGATATTTTCAGAGTTGTTATTTGGCGAAAAGATAGTTCTGTGAATCAGGCTAGTGACCAAGTTCGTGACCAAGTTACAAAGCTTATTTCTATTTTAGAGGGAGAGATGAATAGAGGCGATTTGCAAAATCTATTAGGAATTTCACATAATGATTACTTTATGAAGAAATATCTTTATCCAGCAGTGGAAAGCGAATATGTTGAACTTACAATTCCCGATAAACCAACAAGTAGTAAGCAGAAATATCGCTTAACAAAAAAAGGAGTATTATTGAGATCTAAGTTAGGTAAATAAGGGCTGTTGACATTCTGGAACTAATTATATAAGATTTACAAGAAACTCTCGATAATATCTTCTGAATACGTTAATAGCAGCTCACTATTAATAGATAATAATAGAGCAGAGAATGCTATTAGACCCAAAGAACAGAGAATAAACGTTAGAGAATATCTTAACGATATTTTATCTCAGCTACCATATCATAGGAATAAATCTGATAATCTTCAGAAGTTCCTTCCTTGGGAATGTACACATCATTTATGAATGCTGAGGCGAACTATTATCGCACAGCTGGGTTGCCTGTTCGCCCTATTCAAGAGTAATGCTTTATATCTTAAGAAATGGTAAATTTCTATGTAGTATAAATATTTAAAAAGCAAGGATAGCTCGCACATATTCATTGAGGTGCTTGTCGAAAAATTGTGCCATAGAAGGGTTCCCCAATGGAAAAACAATATCGCACGTTTGGCCATCGCCGTATTCAGTGGAAGACCAATGATATTCATTCATGATTGTCGAAGCCTCTGGAAATTTATGCTGCAATTTTTCATTTATTATAGAATATGCAAAACCATCACTACCGGGAAGTTCTCCATAGATATTTGCATTTATGTCTGCTGGCTGGCAAAGCAGAGCCAACTCCTTTATCGAAGGTAAATACCAGCCGCTACTTTTTCCTGGGGAAGGGTTTGATGCTTCGTAAGCCTCTATATGCTCGTAAGCTAATACTTTATTTGAACTATTTGCAGGATCAGCATTAAAAGCTTTGATTACCTTGCTGTTATTATAACCTCCTATACGATTAAGAGTTTCGCCAGATGTTGCTCCATTGGTTGAGACAGCAAAAGTGCTACTATTGAGAGCCGAAGTTTGTCTCCAATTCTCTACACTTACGTATGCAGTTTCATTTTGCCAAGCAGATGTTCCAACATCATTTAATGCCACCACAAGTCCATTGACACAATTCGGATGGTCGGCTCCCAGGGTTCCATCACCACTGAACGTTAGTCCTGACTCATTTGCTGAAGGGTTAGCAGGATTACCTACCCAAAAGACCACACCGATAATTGGGTTGAATTCTGTTTCATCATCTAACGAGCTAGACCACGTGCCATCACTGAAGTAATAATCGCCAACCACAGGTGGCGGTACTATCAAATCTGCAGTTAGGTCGTCTGCTGGGTCGCCTGGATTGCCCCATGCGATGTTACTCTCTTCGATCATTAATTCATTTCCTGTAGCTGTTATAGTATAGTTATAATCGTGTAGTGGTAGCCACTCTGTTGTTATATATGCTGTGTAGATTTTGCCGTCAAGTGTAACCATTACTGTTTTTATGTTCGCTCCTCCATCTGCTAGTACGTATGCACTAGCAGTTCTGTTATTATCTCCAGATGAGAGTGTTGGAGTGATGTCGCCGTGATGTCCATCGCCTTCGATTGTTACTACTCCTGTTGCAGGGGAAAATGTTCCTGAAGTCTTAGCATTTGTAAGGCTCAGGGTAGCTCCTGTGACGCTGCTAACACCGTATCCTCCAGCTACAAGTGTGAAGTTTATGCGAACATATCTGTGATAAAAATCTAATGTCAATTCTGTTGTACCTGCTGTTACGTCTTTTTCTGCCCAAAGTAAGGGGTCTGCAAGGCTTGCTTGACCACTTAGATCTATGTCGGTCGCTTGTGACGCTGGGTAATAGGCTGTGAAAGTAGTAGCAACGCTTGGTATTAGTAGTGCTGTTTGTCCCACGACAAGGCTCATAGCACCTGAGCTAGTATTATCTATTTTGTGTTGAGAGAAGTTTGTACCTCCATCGCTGGAGATATTTACAAGGTCGTTTAATTCCCACGCCAGACCAGTCTCTGTTACACGTGTAGCTGCATAGTTAGTGGGAGCATTTGCCGTGAAACGCATCACTCCTTCATCGTGGGAATTGCCTATCTCATTCTTATCGCAACTCACTAAGGCTGCCAAGGCAAGTGCTATATATATTATTTTTTTCATCTTTTTTATTTTGAACAATTATATTGTTTTTGAACCACTACTGCTCGTAATTACTTTTCCTTAGTTGAGCGCACTGGAAACCCGTTTGCTCTACTGTAGGCGGCGGATGGGTACACATAGGTAGAGCCTAAAGCTAAGCTGTGGGCTATGCTGCTAGAGGAAGCTGATGCACTCCAGCTGTACCCTCTGCTACCATAATCCGAGATATTACCGCTCCCTCCGCCGCGGTAGCCAGACGCAGGGAAGAAAACATCTCTGTTCTCTCTTCCATTACTTCCCCAATAACTACTTGCCATAAAGCCAAATGGAGAGGTGATGTTATCATGGTATGAAACATTGGGAGCTGGCACAGGAACCATCCAACCCAAAGGAGAAGGATCAAAGATAGACTTACGGGTGTCATACTTAGGGGAAGAGTTTATGCTTGCTAGCTTTTTATCTCGCCAATGATGATCTCTGTCTTGATCCCAATCTGTGCTAGTTCCACAAAAATCACTATCCGTTCCAGTGGTACTAGTATAAAACTTGTCAGGAGCCTTTATAACAGCTGCGATATGGGAGGCTGCGCTAACTGCTGTAGTCTTAGCCGAAGGCAATGGGTCCTTACGTCCCCACTGATAGAAAAGTATGCCGTTACCATTTGCGGTGTATGTATTTACATAAGCGCCGAGGTGTCTATCCATCCACACATTTGTAACGCCACCATAAGTGACGGTCTTTTGACCTTCAGCAGCATAAGGATTATAATCCGTAACCCATATATGCCAGCTCCAAAGGTATTCTCCAGCAGGGGCATCCCTACGACGTACACCGATGGTAAAATTATTATTAGTATGGGCTGAGTTAACAGTAAACTTCATCACCATAGCAGATGTTGAAGCTGTATAGTCACTTAATGGCGCACTGAGCGTTGTTTTATTAACAGTGCCTGTTCCCTTGTAAATTTGCTTGATAATAGGCGAACCAATAATCGCAGTACTTTGCTCTGTCCATATAAGCTCTGCCTCTAGTTGATGCGCAGGAAGTGTAGCCCAAATTTCCTCTTCCTCATTTGCTCCATACGAAGTCCAGAAGTAAGAGATATATTCGCTGATAGGGATAGTAACTACTCCTGCATCCTTAGTTACGATATAGGAGTTCGAGACATTTGGGAATAAGGTGTGGAAATATTGCGTTACATCTGGCAGCATCTCTCCCACCGTGATATTATAGTCATATTTGTTACCTGCAAGCCATTCTTCGGTGATGGTGATTTTGAACTCTTTACTTCCAGAAATGATAGTTAGGGTTTTGGTGTTCGCTCCTCCGTCAGCTAGAACATATACGCTTGCAGTAGCCGTTTTTTTGTCTGGAGATACTGCTAGAGTTGGAGTGACAGCACCATGTCCTGAAGTCTCAACAGCCAGTGTGCCACTCTCTTTGTCAAAGGTCGCTCGTGTTTTTGCGTTTGATAGGATGATACTTGCATTAGTAAGATCTCGAACGTCTACACCACCTGCAGTGAAGGTGAAGTTTATTCGGACATATTTATGAGTAAAGTTTAGTACTATATCTCTATCCACGCTGTTCACCGATTTAGTAGCCCAAAGTAGAGGATCGATAAGGTACTCTTGACCACTTAGATCAATATTGCTCGCTTGTGTCACAGGATAGTACGCTGTAAACGGAGTAGCGTCAACTTTTGGCGCTGTGAGTGCTGCTTGCCCTTCTACAAGTGTCATAGCCCCCGTGCCTGCATCGCTTATCTTGTACTGAGAGAAGTTTGCCCCTCCATCGCTGGAGATATTTATAAGGTCGTTCAATTCCCACGCCAGACCTGTCTCTGTTACACGTGTAGCTGCTTCGCCAGTGGGAGCATTTGCCGTGAAACGCATCACCTCTTCATCTAGGTGAGTGCCTATCTCATTCTTATCGCAACTCACAAAGGCTGCCAAGGCAAGTACTATATATATTATTTTTTTCATTTTCTTTATTTTGAACAATTATATCTTTTCTCTAATTGCGCGCACAGAGAACCCATGCGATTTAAGATAGGAGTTGGATGGATACTTGCCTTGTGAAGAAGCGTTTAGAGCAAAGGAGTGAGCATTGCCGCTAGAGGATGCTGATGCACTCCAGCTGTACCCTCTGCTACTATAATCAGAGAGTACACCAGTGGCATCGTCGCGATAGCCAGAAGCAGGGAAGAAAACACCTGATCCCGTTCTACCATAATTTCCCCAATAACTACTATTCATAAAGGCAAATGGAGAGGTGGTGTTAGTATGGGCTGTAGCACTAGGACTTGGCACAGGAACCATCCACCCCAAAGGAGAAGGGTCGAAGATAGACTTACGGGTGTCATACTTAGGGGAAGAGTTTATGCTTGCTAGCTTTTTATCTCGCCAATGATGATCTCTGTCTTGATCCCAATCTGTGCTAGTTCCACAAAAATCACTATCCGTTCCAGTGGTACTAGTATAAAACTTGTCAGGAGCCTTTATAACAGCTGCGATATGGGAGGCTGCGCTAACTGCTGTAGTCTTAGCCGAAGGCAATGGGTCCTTACGTCCCCACTGATAGAAAAGTATGCCGTTACCATTTGCGGTGTATGTATTTACATAAGCGCCGAGGTGTCTATCCATCCACACATTTGTAATACCATTATAAGTGACGGTCTTTTGACCCGCAGCAGCATAAGGATTATAATCCGTAACCCATATATGCCAGCTCCAAAGATATTCTCCAGCAGGGGCATCCCTACGACGAACACCGATGGTAAAATTATTATTAGTATGGGCTGAGTTAAGAGTAAACTTCATCACCATAGCAGATGTTGAGGCTGTATAGTCACTTAATGGTGCACTGAGTGTTGTTTTATTAGCAGTGCCAGTCTCAGTGAAAATTGGTATGACAAGCGGAAAACCAGTAATCGCAGTGTTTTGCTCTGACCATATAACCTCTGCCTCTAGTTGATGTGCAGGAAGTGTAGCCCAATATTTCTCTCTCTCATCTGCTCCATACGAAGTCCAGAAATAAGAGATATACTCGCTAATAGGGATAGTAACCTCTCCTGCATCTTTAGTGACGATATATGAGTTCGACACATTTGGGAACAAGGTGTGGAAATACTGTGTTACATCTGGTACAACGGGAGGTAAAGGTCTTATCTCCCCATTGATATCTTCGTTAGTGCTATTCGTATTTCCATGTATGGTGCTTTCTGTAATAGTTACTGTATTCTGCTCAAGAGTTATTATGTAATTAATAGGTACGCCTGATGTCCACTCAGATCCCGCTGCAAGGTTTACTGTTTCTGTCACTTCATTATACCCGAAGGCATCAGTGATGGAGAGCTCTATCTCTTTGCCAGCTACGTTTTGCGGTAGCATAAAAAGATGACCTGTAGTAGTGGTAACTGGTGTTACAGAAGTACCGTCTGCAGCAGGTATTACTTCTTCTATTGCTCCATTTGCTGTTGAAAGAGTAAGGCTTCTTTCTGCACTTGAATTGCTCCAGGCGAAGAAAGGTTCAGCATCTTGAAAACTTAGGGTTCCGATATATTGTATATTTTTTATAGTGATAGAGTTTATCTTTCTGGTATTTACACCTTTTACAGAGAACGAGACTTTTGCGAGTGCGTGTTTAAAGCCGAGAGCTACCTCTCCACTATTTATATTTTTATTTTTTTGTGGCTGAGTAACCAATAGATCGGTTTGGTCGGCTATGGTAGTTGGTACGGTATAGGTTATTTGAGGCAATTGATTTACGCTAGTTACTGCTATTCCATTTCCCGTGTTCCCAGTCCCCTTAGGAGAATAGCTATAAAAATCTAACGAGCTACCATCTAATGGATATAGTTCTATAGGGTCATAGCTCCACTTATTACTACCCTCCGATGTCTCTTTCAGAGATTTCCAACCGATATACTCCGAGTTGTCCGAACTCTTCAGTGCGAGTACCTCAATACCTGCAGGAGTGGCTAATATTGTGCCTCGGGTTGATGGTGCATCTTCCAAACTTCGTGTAGAAAAATCGGCAGTTAACTCTTGCGAAAAATTAATAGCTTCGCCTTTGGTATCTATTGTTGACTCTGATTTATTACAACCGATAATCACCGCAATAATACTCATAATCATCAATAATCGTTTCATTCTCATAATATTTATTGCCATTATATATTTAATTGATAGCATTACGCTCTTTTGTAGCTATAAGAGGTATCACCCTCTTATAGCCTATTCTGAAGGCAAAGTATATTTTTGCCTTTTGAAATTATTACAATGCTATGTCGCTAGCAGTACCCCAAGTAGAAGTAGATGAAGTGAAGGTAATAACGCTTGTACTACTTCCAACAGTAAATTTAAGATTGTATGCTTTGCCTGCATCAAAAGATTGTGCGTCTACATCAAAAGTTTTTGAAAGAGTAAGAGCCTGTGGTGCAGTATCATTATTTTTCTGCAGAGTTAATCCTGTGATTGATACAGTACAAATATTTTGCGTAGCAGTATGAGGAGCAATATAAAAAGTACTACCAGCTGTACTTGCCGCATTTGCAGTTGCTAATAACTCAGCTTCTGTGTTAGTGTAAGCAACAGGAGTATTTGACGAAGCTACTCCAGCAGGAGTCGCAGTAAAAATATTAGCAACTGTTACCACATTATTAATCGGAGTAAATGAAACTATAGGAGTTCCAACTATCTTATAACCAGTAAGAGCAGCATCAATAGCAGCAGAGACAGTAATCTTTGATGTCATATGCTCAAATACTAATGGTAAATCTACTCCTGGTGTGTGCTTATTAACTAATGGTGTAGCCACTGTAAAATCGACCTTACCATTAACAAGCGTAGCCGCAACTTGAACCGAACCCTTTGTACCAGCAGTTGGTACAGTTGGGGTTTCTGTGATTGTTATCTCGCTAGCAACAGTAGCTGCAGGTGCAAAAGCAGCAAAATCTAGTGTATTTGTAGCAACTAGTGGCCAAATATAACTCTCGCCAGGTGTTACTGCTATATCACCACTTGTTAATTCGTAATCAGTAATGTACCAACCTGCTGCTGCAGTACTGTACTGTGCATAGACAGAGTAGTTACTAATGTCGCCAGTTGTGTGATCATTTGCAGCACGCGTAGCCACATCTCGTAGGGTGTTAAACCCGATTCCTTGGTTAACTTCAGGTATAACAGAAGTAACCTCATTTTTTGAGCAACTTGCAAACGTAGCAAGAATTGCTACTGAAAGAAAGATTCTTTTCATTTTTTAATTCATTTAATTGTTAATAATTGCATAAGCCATAGATTGCTTTATTTTATGTTGTATTATATCTCTTTATAGTGGTACTTCAATAGGCTTTCCCCAATCAGTAATAGAAGAGCCAAAGCCAGAGCCGTCGCTATCCTCAGGTATAACCTCTGGCAGTGATTCAGTAAAATTGATCTCTACGAGCAGTTTTATTGTCCCCTTTAACGAAGTGTCGAAGATTATCGACTGAGTTATATCCTGACTAATACTAACCTCAGTTTTTTCCTTATCTATTAACATAAATAATATATCAAGCTCAATAGGAGTATTCGCCGGTTGGTCAGCAATGGTTTTTCTATCACCCAAAACTCCTAATAGGTCCACCTTTGCAGAGATAATACCATCCATTGATGAAGCATCATCATATATAGGGTTATCCAAAGTAAATTGCATAACCGATGGTTCCATTTCGTTATTATCTGTATGTGGGATATATCGTCTTGCTATTCCATTCAAATCGGCAAGTGCAGGCATACGTGCATATTTCAGATTTTTTATGTGTGCAACTACCTCTAAGGTGCTTATCTTTGGATCTACAACGACATTCATCAGCATATTTGATGTATTTTTAGTAGTTGCAGATGTCGATTTAGTTCTTGACTTACTCCTTGTATAGTCTACCAGTTCATCTGTGACAACTAAATTCTCTATCAATCTAACACCGAACATAGCTGGCTGTGCTATATAGACCTTATCGCTCGACCTAACGCGTATAGGAGAGATTGGATTAACCTCAAAACGAAGAGTAGATAGATTTGTATGACCAACCACCGAAACATTCTGGATATCTCTTCGCAACTCGTTAAATATAACTACATCATACTTGCCTTTTATAGGATGAACATAATACTCTATCTCATCATCGTTATTCTCATAATAATACTCGTACTTCAACGAACCATCTTCTCTATCGTAAAATAGAAGTGTTGTGTTTGTTGGAGATATACCCAAACTGGTATAATCGACGCTAACTGGTAACTGTGCAAAATATGATGGCGGATCTTCGAGTATCTGACGCTGACAACCAACTGAGATAATGCCAATAACGCTGATAATTGCAAATGCCGATAGTGACAAATGATTAATCGTTCTATATATTGATGTATATGCTCTTTTCATTATCATATTCCTCCTTTCTTGAGATTCCTATTTAGCATCCATACCAAAGAGATTTTTAATTTTGTAGGGCCTATCCACATGAAACGGTTCGTATTCTGACGTATCGGATGCCAATGAGGTGATTCGAGATTCCCAGGTGATTCGTAGCTATCATCGAAGTGTGATACGTAATATGAATAATCGGTCTGCATATAACCAATGCCCAAAGAGTACTCCATTCGTAAATTACTACGCTTGCTTATGGTGTGTGCATAACCTATACTCATCCCCCCCATAATAAAGAACTCCCCTTGATAGCCCTTTGCATTATACTCTATGTCGTAAAGACCCGCACCAGCATATACTCCTGCAAACCATCCCATCATGGTCGGATGATTTTCTCTATGACCAAACCAGTATTTTCCCTCAATGTTGGCATTGTAGAGATGTAGGCGATTACGCTTACTGTCTGCTTGTCCATTATCCATTGTCCACCATGGGAAAATAAACTCGCCAGCAACGCTCCAACAATTGGTAAGTGGAACTTCTATCTCAGCATTTACCAAACTAGCTGCATCGAATAGTAAGTTTGTCTTTAAGGCAAAGAGTGGTGTTTTTTCAGGTGCAGACTCTATTGACACTTTAGGTAGTTCATAATCCTGCGCATAGAGGGAGGCTTTGGATAAGCTGCAAAAGATGATAAGGCCTATAGCCGCTAAAAACCTAGTTTTTAATATTATATTTGTCATATTCTGTATCTTAAAATATGTCTTCGTACAAGGGGAATACTAATTCACAAAAGTACTTTTACTCCTCTTTGATTAGGAGTATTATAAGTTCTGCAAACTTATAATACTTTTTTTATTCTCACAAAAATAATGCTCATCTTTTATGTTTTTGATGAGCTTTTCAGTTTGCCCCATCCAATAAAAAATAAGAGCTACACTTTCCAGTTAGCAGAGCAAAAAAGAAAAAAGAAGAGGAGAATGACAAACAAAATTGGAGTAATGATTAATCACCCCTCCTACCAGAACTAGCCGTAGTTGCCGCCCAAGATATCCCTATCCCAATTAGAATAACTAGGGCATAAATAGTTGCAATATCTATAAATTTAACATCTATAGGGTAGGTTAAAGAGAAGAAATTGCCAGGCATTCTAACAAGTTCAAAATAGATTTGGGCGTAACAAATAATTAAACCAATTATTATCCCGATACCACCTCCAATAACCGAAATAAGTGTCCCTTGCAGAGTAAATATCCTCTTTATCATAGATTTAGATGCCCCTAGGTGGGTTAATGTTCTCATATCATCTGCCTTATCTATAATTAGCATTACTAGAGAGCTAAAAATATTTATCGCGATAATAAAGATCACAAAAAACATAATAATATAGATACTAAGTTTCTCCCCTTTCATCATTTTATAAACAGTCTCATTCTGCATATATCTATCCTTAACAATAAAATTATCACCTAAGATGGTGGTGAGCTCTCTCTCTATTCTGCTGTAAAAACTATTGTATCCCATCTCGGATCTCCCCTGTTTTGGTGAAACCGTTAAGTAGATTTCTGCGGATGTTGCCTCATCTTTTTGATAATCAATTAGCTCTGCTGCTGTCTCTATTGGGACAAATACAATCTTTGTGTCAATTTCTTGATTTAAACTTATTATTCCCGATGGTTTTACCTCTTTGCTATTGAGACTCTCCATAGGGTTGATGAGTGAAATTTGTTGATCTCTTTTTGGGAAATAGAGCTCTAGGGGAGATGCACTCTTTACTCTAAGTTGTAGTTGATAAGCAAGTTGCTGCCCAATAATTGCGTGCGGCTCACCGTTTTTAACAATTTTGAACTCTCCCTGTATAATGTTCTTAGCTAAGGAGCCAAAATTATGGTAGCTAGTATCTACCCCTTTGATTTGCCCTATCGATTGATAGTTCCCATATTTAATGAATATGTTCTCCTCAATAACTGGGAACACACTCTTTACCCCCTCAATAGACTCTATTTTATCAAGTGTATTACTCTCTAATATAAATGTTTTGCCTGTTTTAGGGGAGATAATAAAATCGGCCTCGTAACTCTCATACATCTCTGTAATAAGGTTATCGAAGCCGTTAAATACCGATAATATAACTGTTAAAGCTAAACTCCCTATACATATTCCTACCGCACTTATTATTGATATGATATTGATTACATTATGTGTCTTCTTTGCAAACAAATATCTGAAAGCAATAAATAGTGGTAGGTTTTTCATATAGTAAAGTTTTACTACTATTTTAGTAACTCATCTATGTGTGCTGCATAATCTAGAGAGGTATCTAAAAGAAATGCAAGTTCTGGCACAATTCTCAGCTGTTTGCCTACTATTCTACCTAAATCTCCTCTGATTGCTTTTGAATTCTCTTGTATTACTTTAAGTGCCACTTCTCCCTTCTCTGATGGGAATATGCTAACATATACCTTTGCAAATGAGAGATCGGGACTTATTCTAACCTCACTTACTGTAACCATTGCCCCTCCAAACATAGCCATCCCTTTACCTCTAATTATCTCTGCAAGATCTTTTTGAAGTTGCTTAGATACCTTTTGTTGTCTTGTGCTATCGCCTTCCATAAACTCTCAATTTTAATTAATAAATAGACTCTCGATTTAAACAAATTTAAGAATATAGTAGTTCTTTTTACCCTTTTGAACCAAAATATACTTATCATTTGTTAGGTGTTCTGCACTTAATGTGCCATCTACTGCTGTGAACTTATCTTTATTAATGCTCAAACCGTTAGCTTGAATCATTTTGCGGCACTCACCTTTTGATGGGAAGATATTTGTTTCAACAGCTAACAGCTCAATAATATTCTCTCCTAATTTCTCTTTTGAAAGTTCAAATTGAGGTACACCATCAAATACAGATAAGAATGTAGCTTCATCTAGCTTCTTAAGAGCTTCAGATGTAGAGTTCCCAAATAAAATGCTAGAGGCCTCAACTGCATTATTATACTCTTGCTCACCGTGAACCATTACTGTTATCTCTTTTGCCAACAATTTTTGAAGCTCTCTCATATGTGGAGCCTCGGCGTGTTTTGCAATAGCCCCCTCAATCTCCTCTTGAGTTAACATTGTAAAGATCTTGATATATTTCTGAGCGTCATCATCACTTACATTTAACCAAAATTGGTAGAAAGCATAAGGCGAAGTGTAATTGGCATCTAACCAAACGTTACCCTGCTCTGTCTTTCCAAATTTACCACCATCAGCCTTTGTAATAAGAGGGCAAACAAGCGCATAAGCCTCATTACCAGTTGTTCTTCTGATTAATTCTGTTCCAGTAGTGATATTTCCCCACTGATCACTACCACCCATTTGAAGCTTACAATTATTGTTTTTATTCAAATATAGGTAGTCATATCCTTGAACAAGCTGATATGTAAACTCTGTAAAAGACATACCCTCTCTAGCCTCGCCAGATAATCTCTTCTTTACAGAATCTTTGCTCATCATATAATTAACTGTAATGTGCTTCCCGATATCTCTGATAAAATCTAAGAATGTGAAGCTCTTCATCCAGTCGTAGTTATTTACCATAACCGCAGCATTTGGCTTATCCGAATCAAAATCTAAGAATCTTGATAACTGATTCTTAATAGCCTCTTGATTATGACGAAGAGTAGCCTCATCTAAAAGGTTTCTCTCAGCGTTTTTCATTGATGGATCACCAATCATCCCAGTGGCTCCTCCAACTAGTGCATAAGGTTTGTGACCACAATTCTGAAAATGTTTAAGCATCATTATGCTCACTAAGTGGCCTATATGTAATGAATCTGCAGTAGGATCAATTCCAACGTATGCAGAGGTCTCCTCTTTCATTAACTGCTCCTCTGTTCCTGGCATGATTGTATGGATCATACCTCTCCAAGTTAGTTCTTTAACAAAATTTTTTTCCATTGAACTATGTTGTGTAATAATTAAATAAGTATATAATCTGCAAAGTTAGCAAGAATCTGCTAATTTTATATCTTTGCAGTTAAATTAAAACTAAACAATTATGTTAAAAAATAGAATATTAGCATTAGCCCTAATTATTATCGGGACAAATAGTGTCCAAGCTCAATTACCAAAGAAATTGGATAGCCTTTCTAGCCTTTACAAAAAGGAGATTCCAACTGTATCGGGAGTAAAAGAGTTAGAGGTTAGTGACAAAATGGAGAACCCATTTAAAGAGAAATATGTACTTTTTGTAGAGCAGCCAATAGACCATACAGACCCATCTGTGGGTACATATAAGCAGAGAGTAATTGCTATGATTGCAGATTATAATGCACCTACAGTAATTGTTACAGAGGGTTACGGAGCTGCTTATGCACTAAATCCTAGATATCGCGAGGAGATCTCAAAACTTTTTAATACAAATATAGTTTTTGTAGAGCATAGATACTTTTTGGAGTCAACGCCATTTATGCAGGATGATCCCTCTATTACAGAGGAAACATTGAATTGGGACTATATGACAGCAACTAATCAAGCGGCTGATTTACATAGAATTAATCAAATGTTTAAAAAGATATTACCTAATAAATGGGTAGCAACAGGAATTAGTAAAGGGGGGCAAACAACAATGTTCTATACAACTTATTATCCAAATGATATAGATGTCTCTGTTCCATACGTTGGCCCGCTTTGTTATGGTGTTGAGGATGGTAGGCATGAACCATTTTTGGCAGAATTTGTTGGGTCAGAAGAGGATAGAGCAGCTTTATATGCTTTCCAAGTTGAGTTCCTAAAGAGGAGAGAGAGTATTAGGCCGTTATTTGAGAAGGTAAGCGAGGAGAAGGGCTATACATATAAGATCCCGATGGATGCTGTTTATGACTATTGTGTATTGGAGTTTCCTTTTGCATTTTGGCAGTGGGGAAGACCAGTATCTCAATTACCAGACCCAAAAACAGCAACAGATAAAGAGATGTTTGACGCTCTAGTTAGTGCTAGTGGCCCAGACTATTTTGCAGAGGGTAGTACAACAGCTCCATTCTTTGTGCAGGCTGCAAAAGAGTTGGGTTATTATGGATATGATACAAAACCATTTAAAGGATTGTTAACAATTAAGGATGCAGATGGGTATTTAGCAAATTTATTCTTACCTCAGAGTCAGGAATTTAAATTTGATAAGACTCTATATAAGGATACTAAGAAGTTTTTAGCAAAAACAACCTCTAAAATGATGTTCATTTATGGAGAATTTGATCCTTGGAGTGCAGTAATGCCAGAGGCGCCAGTAAAGAATGAGGAGTTGAAGCTAAAAGGTAAAGGACGAGATAATATGGTACTTTTTGTAGATCCTGCAGGAAGCCATAGTGCAAGAATCTTAACGTTGCCAGAAGAGGAGAAGAGAGAGGCGATAGCTATCCTTAAAGAGTGGCTGGAGTTGTAATTTTATTAAGAATGTATGTTAAATTTTAACGAAGTAAGATTAGAAGATAAGGAATGGGTAGATCAGCTATTGAGTTACTCAAACTATATGGGAACAGAGTACTGTTTTACAACTCTTTATACGTGGAGAGATGTTTATAAAACTCAAATCTGTAGGTATAAAGATTTTCTACTAATTAGATCTAATTCAGGCAAGACTCCTCACTATATTTTTCCCGCTGGAAAAGGGAATGATAGTGAGTTAAAAGAGGTTATTGAGCTATACCAGAAAGATGCAAAAGAGAATTTTGAATCGCCTCTAAAAATAGTATCTGTTTTAAATGAATCTAAGACTAAATTAGAGGAGTTGTTTCCCGATATGTTTGCTTATGAGCATATTAGAAATAGTTTTGATTATATTTATAACTCAATAGATTTAATAACTCTAAAGGGGAAAAAATTTCAATCAAAAAGAAATCATCTAGCAAGATTCATAGAATTGCCCAATTGGAGCTATGAGAGTGTGACATTAGAAAATATTGCAGAGTGTGAAGAGATGAATGATGAGTGGTGTGTGATTTATGGCTGTAATAGGGATAAATCTATGGCTCAAGAAGCGGATGCTGTAAAAGAGTGTTTGCATAATTTTTATAAACTAGGTTTACAGGGAGGATTACTTAGATTAGATGGTAAAGTGGTGGCATATACCCTAGGTGAGAGATTAAATTCAGAGACATATATCGTACACGTAGAGAAGGCTTTTGCTGATATTAGAGGGGCCTATCCTTCAATAAGTAGGCTCTTTCTGTTAAATAGGCTATGTGAAGAGCAGATGAGAGTTGAGGGAGGAAAATACAACGAGGCAATAACAGAATCAGATATCGAGTTTAAATATATTAATAGAGAGGACGATGCTGGTGATGAGGGTCTTAGGAAGGCCAAGATGCAAAATAATCCAACATTTCTACTAGAGAAATGGATAGCAAAAATGATTTAAACGGTTACAAATAATAATGGGGCTACATTTTACAAGGAACTTAAAAAACGGGGGGCAGATATCTGTATGGGAGATTACAGAGAGTGATGATGAGCTGCTAGAGATAATATCCATCCCAAACAATGAGCTAGAAGAAATTTTAATGATAAAGAATCAGGCTCATAAAAGAGAAAAATTGGCTGTAAGAGCTCTTTTAAATACAATTTTTAATGATAAAGTATATCTAGGTCATCACGACAATGGCAGCCCATTCATTCAAAATAATACAATAAATATAAGTATTACTCACACAAATAAATTTGTGGGGATACTAACACATCCTACGGAAGATGTTGGAATTGATATTGAATCATTAAACAGAAACTTTGATGCGGTAGAGAAGAGAGCTTTAGCAGAGAGCGAAAAAGAGCATCTGTCTAATAAGAATAAATCTCTTCAACTTGCAATAATTTGGTCGTCAAAAGAGACTCTCTACAAAAGAATGGGGCAGCAAGGTGTAGACTTTGCCGACCAGATGCAGATAGATAAGTTTAGCCCCAAAGAGGAGGGGGAGCTAGATGCCGCCTTTATTCATCGCGATGGAGAGAGAGAAGAGTTTGAAATAAAATATGAACTCTTTGATGGCCACGTGATGACTTGGTTGGTTGATTGATACAAGAAAATTAAATAGCGAACTGAATAAAACAAAAAGCTAAAAATGAAAAACTTACTTCTTTCACTAGCACTAATATTAACTGTTCAATTAAGTGCTCAAATAAATGTTAAGACATCCACTAAATCTAGTGGGGAACATAGCGAATCTTTTAAATCATTCACATTTAATGGTTCGTGGAGTTGGTTTAGCTCACCGAGTGCCAAGTATTATAATGGAAAAACCTATGCAGGTTGGGTGGATAACTCTGGAAATATAACTATTGGTAGCTATAATCATAGTAATGGTGAGGTTCTAACTAAGGTTATAAAAGAGAGAGTTGAGGTAGATGATAGAAATAATCCATCTGTTTTAATAGGAAAAGATGGATCTATAATGGCCGTCTATTATACTTCAAATAACAGAGAGAGAGGAGGAGAGAGTACAATCTGTTTTGCCAAATCACTAAATAAAGAGGATATTTCTAAGTGGAGTAAAGAGGTAATTGTTGCTAATAATGATATTAAGTTTAGTGCCAATAAAGATCTTGGTGGAATGTGCCACGTTAGTATTGCTCCAGTGTTAATCTCTAATGATGAGATAGTTATTGCGTGGAATAATGTAGATGGAGATGTGAAAATGGCGGAGAGTAGAGATGGTGGAGATAGCTGGGCTGCTAAATCATTTTTTGATGTAAAAGGCAATGTTATCGGGATAAAAGCGCTATTAAAAAATAATAGAAGGATTCACTTTGCATTAACAATAGAATCTGGCTCTATTTATTATCTCGACTATAAAGTAAATGGCAAAAATATGACCTCGGAGATTGTTTATAATGCTGAAACTGAGAAAGGAAAAGCTATTGTATATGACTTAGCTCAAGATAAAAAGGGTAATCCAGTTATTGGATATGTTAATCTAACAGGTGAGGGAGAGCAATATTACAGCTATGCAAAACTGAGTGATGAAAAATGGATTAATAGAACACTTGTAGAGAGTGGGGGGACTTTTGTAATGGCTATAAAAAGCAAAAAAGAGGTAAATCCAGATTATTCAGGAGGTATGGCTATTGATCCCGACAACGTAAATCAAATTTATTTATCGATTAATAGAGGTGGTATTTTTGAGATAGAAAAATGGAGTACACAAAATGATGGAAAAACTTGGGTTATAGATCCAATAACTAAAGGTTCTGAGAAGAATAATGTTAGACCAATTGCTGTTGTGAATGCCTTGGATGGCAATCCATTACAAATTATGTGGATGACAAACACAAACTACTATTCTCATAATTATTCTCAATTAAAAGATCTTCATTGGGCAGATCGCTTTCAAACAGCTATTAAATTAGGCGTACAATCTCCAGAGATTACAAATGTTTTTGATCCATTGCAGATAAAGCAGATAATGCGCCAAACTACAGATTGGCAATTTGCAAACCCCTATGATTTAAGAAGATTAACAGATTGGCATTGGAGCACCTTCTTGGTTGGACTAGAGGCGCTTTATGACCTTACTGGCGAGGATAGAGATAAACAAGAGATGATAAATATAGGATATGGTGCCGATTGGAAACCTAGCCCTAAAATTCTTTATGTTGATATGATAACTATAATCTCAAATTGGGCGTGGCTCTATGCAAAGGAGGGTGATCCTAGGATGATTGAGATTAGCAAATGGGCGCTTGATGTGCACTTACATACTCGTCGTGAATATAAAGTAGATGTAACTTTTGATGGCAACCCCTATTTTGATGAGTGGTGGACTTGGTGTGATGCTCTTTTTGTTGCTCCTCCTGCTTTTACGGCTATGTATAAGGCAACTGGAGAGAAAAAATACCTAGATTATATGGATAAAATGTATTGGATAACAGCAGATTATCTCTATTCTCCAGTTGATTCATTAATGTATCGCGATGATAGGTATTTTGAAAAACGCACGGAGAATGGCAAAAAGGTATTTTGGGGGCGTGGTAATGGTTGGGTTATAGCTGGTTTGAGCAGAATAATGGATCATATGCCTGCGGATTATCCAACTAGAGGTAGATATGAGAAGATGTATAAAGAGATGGCTGCAAAGTTGCTTAAGCTACAAGGAAAAGATGGTGGTTGGAGAGTCAGTCTTTTAGATTCATCGTATCAAGATGAGGCAGAGATGAGCGGAAGTGCCTTTTTTGTTTATGCCTTAGCTTGGGGATTAAATAACGGATTGATAGATGAGAAGTATCGTCCTCAAGTAGAAGAGGGGTGGAAAACTCTCTGTTCAAATATAAATAAAAATGGTCGCTTTGGGAATGTTCAGGCGGAGGGTATTGATCCTAGAGGATTCACTGAGGAGAATTGGCAAGTTTATGGTACAGGTGCCTTTCTTATGGCGGGGTATGAGATGTATAAACTGGTTACAAAATAAAAGTGCTCGCCTTACGGCTGGTATATCTTAAAAAAATAGAGGCTCTCTCGATTTAATTCGGGAGAGCCTCATTAATTTTAATTTGGCGAATGAGCCTGGTTATAATATCTGTGCAGAGTGATTCTTAGTATCCACTTTGTCAATTATTTGTTCAATTACACCATTCTCATCAATCACAAAGGTTCTTCTAATAGTACCCATATACTCTCTACCCATAAACTTCTTTAACCCCCAACTTTCATAAGCCTGCATAATTTCAGTGCTTGTATCTGCAATAAGAGGAAATGGAAGAGAGTGCTTCTCGATAAATTTTTGGTGCGATTTTTCAGAATCTTTGCTAACGCCCACAATAGCGTAGCCCTTTTCTAAAAATCTCTCATAATTATCTCTTAAATCACAAGCCTCTGCAGTGCAGCCAGGTGTGCTATCTTTAGGGTAAAAGTATAGTACAAGTTTTTTACCTGCAAAATCAGTTAATTTAATTAGATTGCCGTTTTGATCTTTGCCCTCAAAGTGTGGGGCTTTGTCGCCGATTTTCATAAGAATTTAATTTTTTACATCATTCCACCCATTCCGCCGCCCATAGGCATTGCTGGAGCTGGATTCTCTTCTGGTTTGTCTGCTATAACGCACTCTGTTGTTAAGAACATTCCAGCAACAGATGCTGCGTTCTCAAGAGCAACGCGGCTAACCTTAGTTGGGTCAATAACGCCTGCTGCAAAAAGATCTTCATAAACATCGGTGCGAGCATTGTATCCAATATTACCTTGGCTCTCTTTCACCTTTTGGATAACTACGCTTCCCTCAACACCTGCATTTGAACAGATAATTCTTAAAGGCTCCTCAATGGCGCGAGCTACAATCTGAACACCAGTCTGCTCATCTTCATTTTCACCTTTTACATCTTTAAGTGCTTCGCTTGCTCTAATATAAGCAACTCCACCACCTGCAACGATACCCTCTTCTACAGCCGCTTTTGTTGCGCTAAGTGCATCTTCTACTCTATCTTTCTTCTCTTTAAGTTCAACCTCAGAAGCAGCACCAACATAAAGTACAGCAACTCCTCCAGCTAACTTAGCAAGTCTCTCTTGTAATTTTTCTCTATCATAATCGCTTGTAGTAGTCTCAATTTGCTTTCTGATTTGAGCAACTCTCTCATCAATAGCAGCCTTATCGCCAGCGCCATTTACAATAGTTGTATTCTCTTTATCAATTGCAACCTTCTCAGCAACTCCTAACATATCTGGAGTCATATTCTCTAGAGTAAAACCTCTCTCATCTGAGATAACTGTTCCACCTGTAAGTGTTGCGATATCTTGTAGCATCTCTTTTCTTCTGTCGCCAAAACCTGGAGCCTTAACAGCAGCAACTTTAATAGTACCTCTTAAACGGTTAACTACTAGAGTTGTAAGAGCTTCACCGTCAACATCTTCTGCGATGATTAAAAGTGATTTTCCATCTCTGGCAATTGGCTCAAGAATTGGAAGAAGATCTTTCATTGCAGATACCTTTTTATCTGTAATAAGAATCATCGGTTGCTCTAAAACAGCCTCCATTTTATCGGGATTAGTCATAAAGTAAGGAGAGATATATCCTCTATCAAACTGCATTCCCTCAACAACTTTAACCTCAGTTTCAGTTCCCTTAGCCTCTTCAACTGTAATAACACCCTCTTTGTTAACTTTGCTCATTGCGTCAGCGATAAGTTTACCAATAAAGGCATCGTTATTTGCAGAGATAGTTCCAACTTGCTCGATTTTTGAGTAGTCATCACCAACAGGAGTGCTCTGATTGCTTAACTCAGAAACGATAGCTGTAACCGCCTTGTCAATACCTCTTTTAAGATCCATTGGGTTTGCACCAGCCGTTACATTCTTGATACCAACATTAATAATTGCTTGAGCTAGAACTGTAGCTGTAGTTGTACCATCTCCTGCTTGATCATTAGTTTTAGAGGCAACCTCTTTAACCATCTGAGCACCCATATTTTGGAATCTATCTTCAAGTTCAATCTCTTTTGCAACAGTAACACCATCTTTTGTAATTTGAGGTGCACCAAATTTTTTCTCGATAACAACATTTCTTCCCTTTGGACCAAGTGTTACCTTAACTGCATTTGCAAGTGCATCAGCTCCCTCTTTCATTAGTGAGCGAGCATCCATATTAAATTTTATCTCTTTAGACATCTCTATCTTCTCCTATTAATTAAATAATTGCTAAAATATCGCTTTGACGCATAATCATATACGATTTTCCATCTACTGAAATCTCTGTTCCAGCATATTTTCCATAGAGTACAGTGTCGCCTGCTTTTAACTCCATTGGCTCATCCTTTTTACCAGGACCAACTGCTAAAACTTTACCCTCTTGTGGTTTCTCCTTTGCTGTATCGGGAATAAAAAGACCTCCCGCCGTTTTTGTTTCAGCCTCTTTAGGCTCAACTAAAACTCTGTCTGATAATGGTTTTACATTCATTGTTTTGATATTTTTATGTTAAATAATTTTCCGCTCTCAATAGTGGCAAAATGGGTGCCAAAGCTATGGTGTGTCAATTTGACACAAATATAAGCTTGATGATATAAACAATAAAATAGAGGTTCAGTTTATCAATAATAAAAACTTTGTGTAGTTTTGCAATCTAAACAATATCATAGAGTTAAATGGGATTGAAAAATATAGAAATTAATACACTTGAGCAGCATCAAAAGTATATGCAAGAGGCTATCAAGGAGGCTGTTAAGGCGGGAGAGAGAGATGAGGTGCCAATTGGGGCAATAGTGGTTTGTGAGGGGCGAATCATTGCGAGAGCATATAATTTAACAGAGACATTAAATGATGCCACAGCACACGCAGAGATGCAGGCTATAACAATGGCAACCTCTTATTTAGGAGGTAAGTATCTCGACAAATGCACTCTATATGTAACTGTAGAGCCTTGCCCTATGTGTGCAGGAGCTTTAGCTTGGTCTCAAACAAAAAGAGTGGTGTATGGAGCATCAGATCCTAAAAGAGGTTATAATCTTTTCTCCCCATCTTTGATGCACCCTAGAACAGAAATAGAGGGGGGGGTCTTAGCAGAGGAGTGTGGAGCCCTAGTTACGGAGTTTTTTAGATCAAAAAGGTAGAGATGGAATTTTTACAAGAGTTAGGATATTTAGGAGTTTTTCTTGGAGCATTTTTAGCCGCTACAGTTGTTCCATTCAGTTCTGAGATTATAGTGACAGGAATCTTAATGACTGGAGCCTCGCCAATGTTAGTCTTTATATATGCCACACTTGGCAATTGGCTCGGAGGAGTAACCTCATATACATTGGGTTACCTTGGTAAGTGGAAGTGGATTGAGCGATGGTTTAGAATAAAAAGAGAGTCCCTGGAGAGGCAGCGGCAACGAATAGATAAATTTGGAGCATATCTAGCTCTTTTAAGTTGGCTCCCGATAGTTGGTGATATTTTTGCAATAGGGTTAGGTTTCTATAAACTAAATGCATTTAAGTGCATCTTTTTTATGTTGATAGGAAAAGCTGCCAGATTTGCTATTTGGATCTATTTATATGTTAGATTTGGTGAGGAATTTTTAAATATTTTTTAATTTTTTGCATAAAAATTTTGCATAAAAAAAAAATTACCCTTATCTTTGCAGCCCGTTCTGAGATATGGTGTAACGGTAGCACTACAGATTTTGGTTCTGTCTGTCAAGGTTCGAATCCTTGTATCTCAACTGGATATAAACATTCGGCGATTAACTTAGGTTGATCGCCTTTTGTTTTTTAAACCAAAAAACAACATTTATATATATCTTTGCATTATTGCCTAATAAATGAGCATAAAGAGATGATGTACAGAAATTTAATACTATTTATTATCGGGATATTAATAATAGCAGCTTGCGGTAATTCCAATGAAAAAAGGAACTCTAAAGGGCAGCAATACAAGAGCGAAGAGGTAAAATTAAATTACTTCCCAGCGGTGGAGGCTCCTGCTGTAGTGGCAAATGAAGATGAGAGGCATATTTATAGGATTAAAAATTATTGGAATCTATTTTTGGAGGATAAAAGAGTTGAGCAGGTTTTAATAAATAGAGATAAATTGCCAAAAGGCTCAGTTTTAGGGCTAGATAGCTTAGTTTTTGAACAGAGATTTGGAGAGTATGCTCAATATATTAATTTATATGCTGTGTTGTTCTCTTATCAAGAGGCTAGCGAGTATTTAAAAGAGTTGATAAAACGGGCAGATGAAATTGCTGTTCAGGGTGATAAGTCGCTCTATTTTAGATTGTTGGAGCTATTTGAAAAATACCTATACAGCCCAGCCTCTCCACTGCTAAATGAAGAGTTGTATATTCCTGTTATGGAGGCATTTATGAGCTCCTCTACTCTTGATTCTTTAGAGAAATTGCCGTATAAATTTCAATTAGATTTGGCATCACTTAATAGAGTAGGAACAGAGGCTAATAATTTTAATTTTAGAGAATTGATTAAAGGAGAGGGTGGGGAGGTCTCTTATCGAAAATCATCTCTTTATGCTGAGAGCGCCACTTTTACGCTACTATTTTTTAATAATCCAGATTGCCCTGCCTGTTCAGAGATTCTGGCAGAATTAAAATCATCTTCTCAAATTATGGATAGAGTAGATACGGGTGAACTTAAAATTATTACCGTTTATGTAGATGAAGATTTAGATTTGTGGCGCAATAATAGAGATAGTTATCCCGATAATTGGCTCTATACACACACGCCCGATTCCAATATGGCTGATAATAAAGTATATGGATTAAGGGCAATACCGAGTCTATATTTATTAGATAAAGATAAAAAAGTGATTTTTAAAGATGCTCCAAGTGGCTCTTTTATTATAAATTATTTCACGCCTCAAAATTTTGAATAATATGAGTGAGAATATCGCGACAGTTGTAAAACATACAGGAAGCCACTATCAATTAGCCCAACTACCAAGCTGGGAGCTCTTTTCGGCTGTAATCAAGGGGAAGCTAAGATTAAAAGATTTCAACTCCACCAATCCAATTGCAGTGGGAGATATTGTTGAATTTGAGCGAAATGGAGAAGATCTGGCAACAATAAAAAATATTTTACCAAGAAAAAATTGCATTGTTAGAAAATCTACAAATTTATCGAGACAATCACATATAATTGCAGCAAACCTAGATATGGTTTTCTTAATTATCACGATAGATTTTCCAGAGATTAAGGCTCAATTTATAGATAGATTTCTTGTTACTTGCGAGGCTTATAATGTGCCGGTTACAGTCATTATTAATAAGATGGATCTTTATCAAGAAGAGCAGCTAGAGAGAATTGAGATTTTTAAGGAGATCTATAATGGTGCAGGATATAATATTATTGAGGTCTCTGCAAAAGAGCAATCAGGAATGGAGGATCTAAAAGAGATTTGTAAAGAGAAAATTGTCCTCTTTTCAGGGCAATCTGGGGTGGGTAAGTCATCTATTATAAATGCGTTGGCTCCTGATCTAAATCTAAAGGTTGGAGAGATATCGGATCACCATTTACAGGGAAAACATACAACTACATTCTACGAAATGCACCCTTTGGTGTCGGGAGGATGGATAATTGATACCCCAGGTATAAGGGGTTTTGGATTGGTAAATTTCTCAAAAGATGATCTGAGTACCTACTTTCCAGAGATGCTAAAGGTTGCAGATAATTGCAAATTTATTCCGTGTACACACACACACGAACCAGGTTGTGCTGTAAAAGAGGCCGTTGAAGAGGGTGAAATTTCGGAGGAGAGATACTACTCTTATCTAGGCATGTTGGATGAGGATGGAAAGTATAGATAGAGCTTGCCTACTGAAATAGATAAATTTTATCAGACCTACGTAATTTTGCAGGCATAGATATAGAGCAATAGTTTCCTTTAATAGCTTTATCTACTGGGGCAAGTTCTACTCGAATCTCTTCTGGTGTAAACTCTATTACGCCAGTGGATGGACCAACAGCAATATAGTTATTCCCAACCTCTATCTCTCCTGTTTCAACTAGAATCTCCGCTACTCCAATATTTGAGAAGAAATTTGTTACCTTTCCTACATATACCTTCTTTTTTGTGGCTTTGTTTCCATAAACCTCACTCCACTCTCCAAGTTTGGCACCCTGATAGTAACCATCCCAGAATCCTCTATTAAATACCTGCTCAACATCACTTTTAAGTTTGCTAGCAAACTCTTCATTAAACTCTCCATTAAGAACGGCAGTTGCAGCAGTTCTATACGCCTGAGAGACCATCTTTACATACTCAGCGCTTCTGGCTCTCCCCTCAATCTTTAATACAGTTACTCCAGCCTCAATAATTTTATCTAAAAACTCAATTGTACAAAGGTCTTTAGGTGACATAATGTATTTATTATCAATCTCTAGTGAAGCCCCAGTCTCTAAATCTGTAACCTCGTACCCACGTCTGCATAATTGGTAGCAAGCACCTCTGTTTGCAGAGGCATTGTAGTGGTGTAGGCTTAAATAGCATTTTCCCGATACAGCCATGCATAGAGCGCCGTGGCAGAAGAGCTCTAATTCAACCAGATTTCCCGCTGGTCCCTTAATTTCTTCATTAATAATAGCTTGGCTAATCTCTTTGATCTGAACAAGTGTAAGCTCTCTTGAAAGAACCACTACGTCAGCAAATTGAGCATAAAACCTAACTGCATCTACGTTGGATACATTCAATTGTGTAGAGATGTGAACCTCTATATTGATACTTCTAGCATAAGCAATAACAGCCATATCAGAGGCAATAACAGCAGTTACACCAGCGGCCTTAGCCTTATCAAGTGTAACTTTCATATCCTCTATATCTTGATTGTAAACTACAATATTGAGAGTAAGGTATGAGCGTACTCCATTTTCATTACAGATCTCTACAATCTTTTCAAGGTCATCTGCACTAAAGTTATTTGCTGAGTGTGATCTCATATTTAAGTTACCCACTCCAAAGTAGACAGAATTAGCACCGCCTTGAATAGCAGCACTTAGCGCCTCAAAATTACCTGCAGGAGCCATTACTTCAATCTTTCTCTCCATAATTTTTATTTCTCTCTGTTAATAAGGTTGTTAGCAAAATCTTTTAACGTCATTTTTTGTACGTCGGTTAACTCTAAATCATTTAATTTTTTAATTGCTTGAGAATGATATAACTCCATCTCTTTTTCTGCCGCCTCTTTTACCTCTAACTTTTCATATAGTTTTGTAACTCCCGATATCTTCTCCTCTGCCGCCTCTTGCCCTAAGTTCAATAGTCGATTTAATTCTATAGTATCATCACCAGTAGCTCTTTTGAATGTTTCAACTAACAACCAAGTCTTTTTGTTGTTTAGAATATCTCCACCAACTGTTTTGCCAAAAATACTACTTGTGCCAAAAATATCTAGATAGTCATCTTTTATCTGAAATGCTATTCCCAAATCATATCCAAATTGATAAAGGACCTCCGCGGTCTCCTTACCTGCTCCGCCAATAAGTGCACCTATCTGCATTGAACAAGCCATTAAAACAGCAGTTTTAAGAGATATCATTTGAATATAATCGTCGCCTACAATAAATGGCATCTTCTCAAAATTCATATCGTACTGTTGCCCTTCGCAAACTTGTGCTGCGGTTTTTGAGAAAATTGATAATACATCGGGAAGCAAATGAGCGGGAGCGTGTCCTAAAAGTTCATAAGATTTTATGCTCATAACATCTCCGCTAAGAATTGCAACATTATCACTCCATTTTTTGTGCACAGTTGCGTGTCCTCTCCTTACATCTGCATTATCCATAATATCATCGTGAATAAGTGTAAATGTGTGGAAAACTTCCAATGCCATCGCTGGGTGAATTATGCTATTATCTATTTTATCTGCAAATAGGCTATATGCCAGCAGGCACATTTTTGGACGTAATCTTTTTCCCCCAATAGAGATCATATATTCAAGAGGCTGATATAGCTCTTGAGGTTCTAATCTAAAGTCTAATAAGGAGATACCCTTCTCCACAATGCTATCTATCTCTTCTATTGAATACATATATGATTTTTTAATTTTTATTCGCTACAAAGTTATTCTAAAAATAAAAAAATAAACCAAAAAACAGAAAATTTGTTATAACTTTATTGTACAATTTTTCTTTCATCAAATTAAATAAACAAAACATGAAACATCAATTACCAGAACTACCTTATGCGTTAAATGATTTAGAGCCAGTAATCTCAAAAGAGACAATGGAGTATCACTATGGAAAACACTTGCAAGGTTATATCAATAATCTTAACAAGTTAATAGAAAAGAGCCCTTTTGAAGATCAAACATTAGAAGAGATTGTGAAAACCTCTGATGGCGGTATTTATAATAATGCAGCTCAGACATTTAATCATACATTCTTCTTTTTATCACTATCTCCAAATGGTGGAGGTGAACCAAAAGGAAAATTGAGAGAGAGAATTGATAAGAATTGGGGAAGTTTCGAGGAGTTTAAGAGAGAATTTACTCAACAAGCTGCCTCAATTTTTGGATCGGGCTGGATGTGGCTACAGTCAGATTTTGCAGGTGATCTATCGCTATCAAAAGAGTCTAATGCTGGATGCCCTCTTACTTTACCAAGAGTGCCTATATTAACCGTAGATGTTTGGGAGCACGCTTATTATATTGATTATAGAAATCTTCGTGCAGATTTTCTAGAGAAGATATGGACAATTATTAATTGGGATGTGGTTGAGAAGAGATATGAAGAGATTTTAAATGAACCTGTCTCTTAATTTTAGTCAAATAATAGAGAGTCGTACAGTTCAGAAAAGAATTGGCGGCTCTTTTTCATATTTGTTGTATGTGTATCAAGAGTGCTAGCAAAACGGTAAAAAACATCTATGAAAACACTTCTCGTAACACATCTAATGATTTTATTTCTAGATTAATACCTAAGTGTTGAGTGGTGTAAAAAATCATTTTCTTTGCAAAAGAATAACGTATGTCACTATTGCATTTAATAGATTGTAACTGTGTTACAGATGTAGTTAATAAGCTATGAAGTAACTGCGATTGTTGTGGATTAAAGAATGCAGAGCTCTCTTTGTGTTCAATCTTACACTTTTGCCCATTAAACACAAGAAAAGGCTCCTTAAAACGTCCATTGAGGGCATCAAAAATTGGGGTCTGTTCTGAATAGTTATCGAGAGGCTTAAATCCAAGAAGAGATGTTAGGTGTACCATAAAATAGAGGTGGAAGTTGGCAATACCCTGCTCCAAGTGCTCCAATATCTCAATTGATGTGGATATATATTCAAATAGTTGTATATTAGTCTCACTCTCTCTTACGCTTCTGAGTACAATTTCGCTAATGAAAGTTGCTATTGTGCTCTTATAAATATTAGTCCTTATGTTGCCAAAAGAGTGTGGTTGTGTAAACTCTTTTAATGTTGGCATAGAAGAGGTTTTACTACTATATATAACTGCATCTAAAATACTTAATTTGTGAAGTTTTGCAGTTTTTGTGTTGAGTTTTGCGCCACCCCTTAAATAGAGAGATAATTTTCCCGATACATTTGAATAGCACTGAATTATTAGCCCAGAATCACCATGCTTAAAAGAGTGAAGAATAATGATTTTTGCTTTTGATAACATTATTGTGCGGAGTTATTTAAGAAATTAGATAATTCTCTAATAGCAATTCCTCTATGTGAGATTCTGTTCTTCTCCTCTAAAGAGATCTCAGCAAGTGTTTTATCATACCCTAAAGGTCTAAATATTGGATCATATCCAAATCCCTCTGAGCCACTTCTTTCATAAGTTATCTCCCCCTCTAATACTCCTCTGAAAAGATGTAGTTGGCCCTCAATAATTAGAGCCACAACAGTACAGAAACGAGCTTTTCTATTGGTGCTATTGCTACATTTTTCCAATTCAGAAAGTAATTTGCTCATATTCTCTTCGCTCCCTTTATCAGGTCCTGCATACCTTGCGGAGTAGACTCCAGGTGCTCCATTCAGAGCATCCACCATCAAGCCTGTGTCATCTGCAAAACAGGTTTTTCCATATTTATTCCATAAGTATTTACATTTCTCTATAGCGTTATCCTCCAGAGTGTCACCTGTTTCTGGAATCTCCTCTGTTAAGCCTAACTCTTTTGGCATAATTATAGTAAATCTGTTGCCAAGAACTTTTGAGGCCTCTAAAGCCTTATGTGAATTACCTGTTGCAAAAATTATCTCCATGATTTTTAGTTTATTGTTGCAACAAAGGTAGTAAAAGTTTATTTTTGTATGTTTGAAATATTAATAAAAAAGAGAATGCGAAGATTTCACTCATTGCCAAAGGTTGTACTACTTCTAGTGGCAATATTTTTAACAACGGCGCTATACTCTCAATCAGAGAGTTTTAAGACAGGAAAGAACTTAGAGATTCAATATAATATCTTAAATAGCCTAAATTCAACTTACGTAGATTCTATAGAGGTTGATAAACTTTTGGAGAAGGGGATAAATGCAATGCTTTCATCGCTAGATCCTTATACTGAGTATCTTCCAGAGGAGGATAATGATGAAACATTTGAACTTATGAGAACTGCAACTTATGGCGGAATAGGTTCTTTAATTAAAAAAGTTGATTCACTGGGAGTTGTTATCTCTCAACCCTACTTAAATTCTGCTGCAGCAAAGAATGGATTAGAGCCAGGTGATATTATTCTAAAGATTAATGGCGAGGATACTAAACCAATGACGGCAGATGAGGCAAGTACAAAGATGAAAGGGCAACCAGGTACTGATGTAACGTTTCTTATAAAAAAAGCTCGTACCCAAAAAGAGGTTGAGGTTACTATAACAAGAGCAAGGATTCATATTCCCGATGTCTCATACAGTGGGCTTCTCTCCAATAATATAGGATATATAAAGATTGACGGATTTACTCAAAATGGGTGGATTGATGTTAAAAACGCATTTCTAGATCTAAGATCAAAAGGGATTAAGAAATTAGTCTTAGATTTTAGAGGAAATGGTGGTGGAATTATGGAGGAGGCTGTAAATATTATGTCTCTCTTTATTCCTAAAGGATCAGTTGTGGTATCTGCAAAGGGGCGTGTACCAGAAGCAAACTTTACGTACAAGACAGATAAAGAGCCAATAGATACTTTAATGCCAATCTTGGTAATGGTTAATTCTGGATCAGCATCAGCTTCAGAAATTGTTGCAGGAGCTTTTCAAGATCTCGATAGAGGTATAATAATGGGAACAAGAACATTTGGAAAGGGGCTTGTACAATCCTTTAGACCAGTTGGTTATGGAGGCAAGCTTAAACTTACTACATCAAAATATTATACCCCAAGTGGCAGATGCGTTCAAGCAATTGATTATTCAAATAGAAATGAGGATGGAAGCGTTGGAACTGTTCCTGACTCTTTGAAAAATGCATTTAAAACTAAAAATGGGAGAACTGTTTATGATGGAGGTGGTATTACTCCCGATAAAATTATCGAGAGTAAAAAATATAGTCGCCAAGCAGTTTCATTGATTCTAAATGATATTACAGGTGACTATTCAAATCAATACTACTCTAAAAACTTAAAGATTGCCTCACCAGATAAATTTGAGTTAACAGATCAAGAGTACGCAGATTTTGTTAAGTATGCTGCTGCGCGCGAGTGGGATAGTAGAAGTTCTGCTCTAACTTACATAGATCAGATGCTAAAAACAGCAAAGGAAGAGGGGCTGTATGAAATAAACAAGAATGAGTTTGATGCACTTGAAAAGAAACTTTCAATCTCTAAATCAGAGATGCTAGATGTAAAAAAAGAAGAAATAAAACCAATTATAGAGGAGGAGATTGCTCAGAAATATTATTTTGTGCAAGGAAAAGTGGAGTCGATGCTTAGGAACGATACTCAATTAAAAAATGCAATTATAGAGTGGGAAAAACAATTTTAAATAGAGCTTATATCCTATATGGAACTAATATGTTAAAAGAGTTAGATAGCATAAGAGTTGAGCCATTTATCCATCAATTAAGGAGTTTTGAAAACTTAATCAAGTGTGGAAGAGAGACTCAATTTGGAAATGAGCACAAATTTGAGAAAATAAGTGATATTTCTACATATCAAAAGCTTGTTCCAATTAGAGAATATGACCAATTTGTTCCATATATAGATGCTATTAAAAGAGGTGAAAAAAATATTTTGTGGAACCAACCTGTAAAATGGTTTGCAAAATCAAGCGGAACTAGTTCAGATAAGAGTAAATTTATCCCGATAACAGAGGATTCCCTTGAGAATAATCACTATGGAGCCACAAAAAGGATGCTATCTAGCTATATAGCAGCTCATCCAGATTCAAAAATATTTGCGGGAAAAGCTCTAACTTTAGGCGGGAGTGTTAAGCCAGATGTTCTCCCTAATGGAGCAGATTCAAAAATTTTATCGGGAGATTTATCTGCAATTCTACTTACAAATACACCAGCTTGGGTAGAGTACTTTAGGATTCCTAAAAGAGATGTTGCTCTAACAGATGATTTTGATAAAAAAGTTGAGGCAATATGTAACATAGCTAGCAAAGCCGACGTAACAAATTTTTCAGGAGTTCCCAGTTGGAATCTATTGCTGCTTAATAAGTTGATGGAGTTTACAGGAAAAGGTAATATTGGTGAAATTTGGCCTAACTTGGAGTTATTTATGCACGGAGGAATTGGATTTGATCCATATAGAGAGATCTATAAAAAGATTATTCCTCTCCCTAATATGAGATATTTAGAGAATTATAATGCTTCAGAGGGCTTCTTTGCTTTTCAAGATGATCTTAATGATTCAGGTATGTTATTATGCTTGAATAGTGGGGTATTCTATGAATTTATCCCTATGTCTGAATATGAAAAGGTTATTAGTGGTGAAATTAAAGAGATTCCAACCATAGAGAGTGTTCAATTAGGAGTAAAATATGCAATGATAATCAGCACAGTTGGTGGGCTATGGAGATACTCTATAGGTGATTGTGTTGAGTTTGTTTCGTTATTCCCTCATAAGATTAAAATTGTTGGTAGAACAAAACTCTTTATAAACGCATTTGGGGAGGAGTTAATGGTTGGAAACGCAGAAAAAGCTTTAACCAAAGCCTGCAAGGAACATAACTGCACGGTAGCTGATTTTACTGTTGCTCCGCACTTTATGCAGCTGTCTGATAGCGGACAAAGTGCAAAAGGTTACCATAAATGGGCTATAGAATTTATTACTCCACCATCAGATATTGATAAGTTTACATCAGATTTAGATTATGCAATAACGCAACAAAATTCTGATTATGAGGCAAAGCGTAAGAATAACTATACTATGGAACAGTTAAAACTTACGGTTCTTAAAGAGGGAACTTTTGTAAAATGGATGGAGAGTAGAAACAAGAAAGGAGGACAAAATAAGGTACCTCGCCTTTACTCTGATAGTAAATTCTTTGATGAACTTGAGCAAGTGAGTCTTAAAATGAATATATAAAATATTATGAATCACCAGAGTGTAGTTAAGGAGCTTTTTAATATAGATTCTGAGTCTAAATTTAACGAGTTATGTCTAGAGGTTTTTAATTACCAAGCAAGAGAAAATAGTATTTATAGCAAGTATATTTCTCTTATTGAAGTAGATCCATTGCAGATAAAAACTATAGATCAAATACCATATCTTCCAATTAGATTTTTTAAAAGCAAAGAGGTAAAAAGCGGCAACTTTAAACCTGAAGAGATTTTTACTAGTAGTGCAACAACGGGTATGGTTCCAGCAAAGCACTATGTGAAAGATCTGAATATTTATCGCGATAGTTTTACAAAAGCGTTTAATCAGTTTTATGGTGATGTAAAAAAATATACAATTTTAGCACTGCTGCCATCCTATTTGGAGAGAAAGGGGTCATCGTTGGTGTATATGGCGGAGCACTTGATAAAAATGAGTGGAAAAAAGGAGAGTGGTTTTTATCTATATAATCACGATGAATTACATAGTGCACTTATGCAATTAAAAGAGAGAAATGAACCAACGCTGTTATTGGGAGTTAGTTTTGCACTATTAGATTTTATGCAGAATTATTCAGTTGATTTTGAGAGCCTTATTGTGATAGAGACAGGTGGTATGAAGGGGAGGGGAGAGGAGCTTTCTCGCGATGAGTTACATAGTAGATTATCAATAGGCTTTGGAACTAAATCGGTACACTCAGAGTATGGTATGGCGGAGCTTCTTTCGCAAGCATACTCCATTAAGGATGGTCTTTTTCAATCACCTCCATGGATGAAAATAGTAATTAGAGATCTTAACGACCCCTTTTCGTATGTATATCACAATGGAGACAATCTCTGTAAAGGAGGCTTACAGATAGATAAACCTCAAATGACAGGTGGGGTTAATATCATAGATTTAGCAAATATATATTCATGCTCATTTATCGAGACAGAAGATATGGGAACTCTCTACTCGAATGGCCTTTTTAGCATCAATGGAAGGATAAAAGATTCCGAGCTTAGAGGGTGCAATATGTTGATTGTTAATGATTAGGTGTTTTATGTTTATCTAGTTAGCTTTTATTGAGCAATTCTATTTGTTTTTTGATGCATAAAATCTGTTTGCAGATTCTTTATTCCTAAAATAGGCTTACCTAAAAAAAGAGTGTTCCTATTTTATAGGAACACTCTTAAAATTATTAGGAAATCGTCTAGTTACTAATTATTTAGACCTCCTACGTACTCATCAATAATATCTGAGTATTTATTTCCAATCTCAGTTAAGCCACCATCATTAAATATCTGGCTAACAGCAGCTATATCATATAGGCTACTTTGGGTGTCTTCAAAAGATAAAAGCTCCCCTTTATGCTCTTTTGTAAATAACTTAAGACCAGTTACAGTCTCTGCAATTAGCTCGTCGGCTAGTTTCTCCGCCTTTTTTGCCTGCCCCAACTCAATATATAGTGCAATAGCTTTAAGCGTTGCTACCTTTGGATTGCTAGATATAACAGTATTGGTTAATGGGAAGTTCTTTGCAGGAATCGCCTCCTGCATCTTATCTAAAACATTTGCAGCCTTCTCATTTTCTCCTTTTCTAAAGAGAGCTTCAGCTGTGTTTATGAATATTGTTCTTTGTGGGTTTTGGTGGTTAAATGTCAATAAATTTTGGTAATCAATATTTATCGTAGTGTCAGATAGACTCTCCCATTTGTAGCCGTTCATTACTCGTTCATATAACTCGTCAGTATTTACCTCTTCAAGGTTAGATATACCTGTACTGTTCTTTATCGGGATAAACTTATACGTAAATCCATCATATTGCAGATAATCTTTTACACCTATGTTAATATCTCCAGCTTGTTGTAGGAAATATATCGGTCTATCCCAGTTATAATTAGCAATCATATCTAGTATAATTAGGTCTGTTTTGCTAATTAAGCTAGAAGAGATATTTAAAATTATAGAGTCTTGAACCTTGTGCATATCCTCCTCTGGAACAATATTATATTTTCTTACATTCTCTTTATTTACAGGTACAATAAGTTGCTTTGCAGCTATATAGTTTACCTCTCTACCGCCTTGTAGTTGTGCCTTAATATTAGGATTTTTAAATATCTCGATAATATCCTTTATAGGCATTGGCCTATTGAATCTCTCATTGATGAAAACGTGATCATTTACGCCATAAAAGTATTGAGATTTAGGGATAGAAAGCTTTATTGGTTCAGATTCATACATTTTCTGTTGCATTTGATCAATATACCAATCCATACCTAATAGAGATGTATTCATAACTCTTACGTCGGTTCTAACACCTTCAACCTCTTGTGAATACCAAAGAGGGAATGTATCATTATCTCCGTGAGGAACTATAATAGCATTAGGATCTAAGAAGTTTAAATAATTGTATGCCATATCCCTTACAGTGTATCTATTACTTCTGTCGTGATCATCCCAGTTTTCTGAAGCCATTTGGAACGGAACAACTAAGCATAGTACAGTTGCTGCTGATGCTGTAATCATTTCATTTTTAGAAGCCTTCTTAAGGAAATTGGCTATCCACATTACTGCAAGTCCAATCCAGATACTAAATGAGTAGAAAGAGCCAGCGTAAGCATAATCTCGCTCTCTCACCTGAAGAGGCGGTTGATTAAGATATACTACAATTGCAATACCTGTAAGAATAAACATAAGCATCACAATGTTCCAATTCTTTCCATCTCTTTTTAACTGGAAGAATAGGCCAAGCAGTCCAAGAATAAGCGGTAGGAAATAATAATGATTCTTTGATTTTGAATCAACTATATATTCAGGGCCTTCGCTCTGATCTCCTAATCTCGCTCTGTCAATAAATCCAATACCACTCTCCCAATTGCCTTTGAAATAATCATTAGGCATTTGGGAATGAAGATCATTTTGACGACCTACAAAGTTCCACATAAAATATCTGAGATACATAAAATCTACTTGATAATCAAAGAAGAACGAGAGATTATCTTTGAATGAAGGAATTTTATCTTCACCTCCAGGAATCGTTTTTCCTCTCCCCTCTGTGTAAGATTTGTATACCATAGCGTGAGATTCGCTTGCTCCACTCCACATTCTTGGGAATAACATTAAAGAGCCATTCTGATACTTATACTCAGAGAGTGCTTCAACCTTAACATATTTGCCATTAAGAGTGTTATAATAATCCTTATAAACACCTTCAACAGCAGGAGAGGCAAAAGTCTCACCATATAAAAGAGGGTTCTTTCCATATTGTTCGCGACCAATATACCTAACTAGCGTATGAGGATTATCTGGTTGATACTCATTAGTTGGAGTATTTGCACTAGAACGGATAACTACAACGGCAAATGTTGAGTATCCAACCATAATTAGTGTTGAACATAAAATTATAGTATTGAGTAGAACTTTCTTCTTCTTATAGGTGTAGTATATTCCCCAAAATCCAGCTCCAATAAGTGCT
The DNA here is from genome assembly GCA_964368585.1 of uncultured Muribaculaceae bacterium. Lineage (GTDB taxonomy): Bacteria > Bacteroidota > Bacteroidia > Bacteroidales > UBA932 > Egerieousia. The sequence goes on along the minus strand of CAYJAK010000004.1, from coordinate 19,659 downwards.
AGTACAAATATTGTGGCACCTGTATTCATTGGCAAACCAAATGTGTTTGTTGTGAGGAGATCGATGCTAGCAGATAGCTTTGGAACCCAAGGTATAATGCCATATAAAATTGCCGCTAAAATTACTCCCGATACAGCTAAAACTTGTGCAGTTCTCTTTCTAGTAACCTCATAGTTCTTATAGTAGTATATAAATACAATTGCTGGAATTGCTAAGAGATTTAATAAATGGACTCCAATTGAGATACCCATTAGAAAGGCAATTAAAGCGATCCATCTATTTGCATAAGGGGTACCGGCCTGTTCCTCCCATTTTAACATAGCCCAGAACACAATGGCTGTAAACAGAGAGGACATTGCATATACCTCAGCCTCAACAGCAGAGAACCAGAATGTGTCAGAGAAGCAATATGCTAAAGCACCAACAGTTCCAGCTCCAAAAATAGAAATAGCATTTGCTAGAGATAGCTCTTCCTTTGATCTTTCAATGATTCTTTTTCCAAAATGGACTATCGTGAGATATAGAAAAAATATTGTAAAGGCAGAACATAAAGCACTCATTGCATTAATGCTCACAGCGGCATTTTCTGGACTTGAAAAGATTGTGAAAAGTCTAGCAATAAGCTGAAAAACGGGATTCCCAGGAGGGTGCCCAATTTCTAGTTTATAAGAAGAAGCAATGAACTCTCCGCAGTCCCAAAAACTTGTAGTTGGCTCAATAGTAGATAGATAGGTGAATGAAGCAATGACCAATATAACAATTGAGATAATATTGCTTATAAAATTAAATTTCTTTGAATTCATATTATATTTAACTAAATTAAATTCTTTTAAAAGTTTAACCACAAAACTACGATAAAAATGTGAAACAAGGAAATTTCAAATGAAGTTTAAGAGGCTATTATTAAAGTGTATTAAAAAAAATGACTACCTTTGTGAGAATAGTTTTTAAGGGATATTTTAAGATATTATGAGCAATAATGATTGGAAAAGCCGGTTGGGTATGGTTTACTCTACAAATCCAGACTTTAATTATGAAGTAGAGCAGAATCAAGAGCAAGAGACTCTTCCTCCGGATAAACAAAAACTGATAGTGGCTATAGATAAAAAGGGTAGAGCGGGAAAGCAGGTAACAGCTGTAACTGGTTTTGTTGGTTCTCAGGATGACATGGCGTCATTAGCTAAAATTTTAAAGACCAAATGTGGTGTGGGTGGCTCTGCTAAGGATGGTGAAATATTAATACAGGGAGATTTTAGAGATAAAATTGTAACTATTCTTACAAACTTAGGGTACAAAGCTAAGAGAGGTAATTAATTTACTAGTGTTATGATAGAACAGATAGATACCTTATGGTCTCAAAGCTTTATCGCTGTAAATGAATCTGTAGAGAGTACTGAGATTGCAAAGTTGAGTGCTGGGGATATCATAAGTAATATTTGTATCATATCAATAATATCGCTATTTTTTCTGTATACGTATAAAGCTATCATATACAATATTATTAAATCATTTGGAAACCTATTTAATAGTAGTAGGTCACTAGATTTAAAGCCCAAGGAATCTATCTTAGATTATACATATGCTATTGACCCAATATACCTTTTAAGCTCGCTGTCACTTTCTCTATTTGCAGCCAACTTACTTAAAGAATATCAAATAACAATAACTGGCGGGATACTTGCTCTCGATTTTGCAGTTATCATAACTGCCATCTTCTGTTATTCTTTGATAAGATATCTTATTGCATCAGTATTAGACTGGATAAATGTAACAACTTTGTTTAAAAAACTATATAAGTTATTACTTTTTAGCACTTCTATTGGAATTACAATTGGATTAATATGGTATTTAATAATTGGAGAATTGTTGCTTCTAAGCACAACAGTTGCACTTATTGGATTATTTTCAATTTCAATCTTGTCATATTTGTGGTATATTATACGTAGTTCTCTATTAATTATCTCAGAAGGATTTTCATATTTTTTCTATATTTTATATCTTTGCACCCTTGAAATGTTACCAATAATATTTCTTTTCGATATAATATAACGCTAGAACATGAAGATATCAAATATTCTTATTTCCCAACCTACTCCATTAAATAGCTCGCCTTATACAGAATTAATATCAAAATATGGAGTGAATATAGAGTTCAAACCGTTTTTCAAAATGGAACCTTTAAGTGCAAAAGAGTTTCGTACACAGAAGATTAGTATTCTTGATTTTACTGCGATAGTATTTACTGCAAGAAGTTCAATAGATGCATTCTTTAAAATATGCGAAGAGCTTAGAATAGTAGTTCCAGAGACAATGAAATACTTTTGTAACTCAGAGGCAATTGCCCACTATTTACAAAAACATATAGTATTTAGAAAAAGAAAAATCTTTTATGGAAATGGATCTACAGCTTCAATAATTGATACGATAGGAACAAAGCATAAAGACGAAAAATTCTTATTAGCAACGGCGGATAATACTCAAGGAGACCTTCATAAATTGTTTATGAAGACCAAGTTAAAATTTGAGAGTGCAACATTCTTAAAAACTATTAATGCAGATTTATCTTCAGTTGCTCTTTCAGATTACCAGATGGTTGTCTTCTATAGCCCATCTGATATTAAATCGTTAATGGATAACTTCTCTCAGACAATTCCTAATGGAGTAAAATTTGCAACATTTGGATCAGCAACAGCTAACGCTCTTAAAGCGGCCGAGATTGACCCTACAATTATTGCACCTACACCGGAGGCTCCTTCTATAGCAAAAGCACTTTTATTGTATTTTGAGAAGAATAAATAATGCATAGAGCAACCTTACAGAAAAAAGAGAGACTCAGTTATTTTAGAGAGATAGAATATCTACTAAAAAACGGAGACTCTTTTTTTTATTACCCATTCAAAATACGCTATGTCCAAATTTGTGAGCAAAATACACAACTAGAAACAATAATAGATTCTAATAAAATTATTGTATCTGTACCTAAAAGAAACTTCAAACGTGCCGTAAAAAGAAATCTTATAAAACGAAGAATAAGAGAAGCTTATAGATTAAATAAAGAAGGATTCAATTTTTCTCCAGGCAAATTTGCAAATATTATGTTCATATATGTTGGGAAAGATATAGAAGAGTACTCAAAAATTGAGAAGAATATAATTGAAATAGGAGCTAAATTAAAAAAACTAATAGATCAAGAGCAACTCTCAATCAGCTCAGAGCAGTAGAAAATATAAATGCTATGTTAAAATTTCTAAAGAAAATTCTCTCTTATCCATTTATACTATTGGTTCTAATCTACCAAATATTCATCTCTCCTTTAAAACCCAAAACTTGTAGATTTTCCCCAACTTGCTCAAGCTATGCACTAGAAGCGCTAAAAAAACATGGACCAATAAAAGGAATCTATCTTGCAGTTAGGCGTGTTTTGAGGTGTCATCCTTGGGGTGGGAGCGGGTATGATCCAGTCCCGTAGTTGTTGCAAAAAGTGTAAAACTACTAACTTCCTATTTTTTCTAATATTCTCGTACTTGGTGTATGCTCTGTTTGTCCTAAAAATTAGTACGTTGTAGTTTCTAATGTGTCTATCTGAAATCTTTGGTAAATAGAAGATTTATCCTTGATCTCTCTTGTTAGGAGGTCTATCTCTCTTTTGGGAATATCACTTAATTGGAGAAATATTAGACCATCAACGCAATAGTTAAAATTTTTATCTACATTGTAGCCGATAATCTTTGCATTAATCTTAAGATATTTTTTTAAGAGTGGTGGAAGTTTGTATTGATAATCACTAATATAGCAAATAAAGCGATCAAACTTTTCAATGGAATTAATATTTGAATTTAAGAGTTCATCAACATTGATATCATTAAAATTAAGTTGAAAAGGGTTTGATGGCTCAATATAATGCTGATATTTATCTAAAGAGTAATTTTTTTGGATATAATGACAAATCAAACTTTGGTAAAAGAGGGGATACCAGGCGCTTATACTGGCCGGTCCTATTAAATATTTCACTTGAGGGCGATTTATAACAACGTACATTATTCCCTTTAGTAAAAGCATAAGGGGAAGAGCCTCCTTCTGGTACTCTATTGCCACAAAAGAGCGACCTAATTCAATAGATGAATTTAATTCAAATATAAAATCATCTGAATAATTGAATAAAGAGTGAGAGTATAGTCCGCTTAGTCCTTTATCTTTCAAAATTTCATCCGCAAATCCTATCCTATATGCACCAACAATCTTTTTGTCTTGGCTATCCCACAAAACTAAGTGCTTATAATATTTGTCGTATTCATCCAGATCAATTACATTATTACTCCCTTCTCCTACAGCAGTGAAAGTAATCTCTCTCAACCTACCTATTTCGTATATGATGTTTGGAATATTATCGTACTCAAACAAATAGCATTCATACTGTGCGGTGCTATATATCAAATCATCATTCCGTAATAAAATTTCCTCTATAATTAATTGATTGTTCACCATAATTCGGTTCATTTTTTCCTATGTAAATATACATTATTAAAATATATAATTTGTAAATAAAATGTGAATTATTTGATTTTGAACCATTAGATTAGTTATTTTTGTAGTGATTATATGTATTATGATGGATATAAAAACAAAAATACAATCTCTACCTACATCTCCAGGTATATATAAATTCTTAAATAATGAGGGTGTAATTATATATATTGGCAAAGCAAAGAATCTAAAGAAGAGGGTAGCGCAGTACTTTGTAAATAGTGAAAACCTATCATCAAAAACTAGAGTTTTGGTCTCAAAAATTGTTGATCTGGAGCATACTGTTGTTGAAAATGAACAGGATGCACTGCTCTTAGAGAATAATCTTATTAAGCAGTTCCAACCCAGATACAATATAATGCTAAAGGATGGTAAGAGTTACCCTTGGATATGTATAAAAAATGAGAGCTTCCCCAAAATATTTTTAACTAGAAAATTTGTTAAAGATGGTTCTCTATATTTTGGACCATATAGTTCTGTTACGTATGCAAAAGATTTGCTAGATATGATTAGCACTATCTATAAACTAAGAAACTGTAAATATAATCTTACAAAGGAGGCTATTGCTGCAGGGAAATTTAAACCATGTCTAAACCTACATATAAAAAAATGCGATGGCCCGTGTGTTGGGAATATAACAGAAGAACAGTATAATGAGCAAATTCTCGCTATTAAAAATATCTTAAAAGGTAATACAAATGAGTTAATCAAAGATTATAAACAGAAGATGAAGCTCTGTGCAGATGAACTAAATTTTGAAGAGGCGCAAAAGTATAAAGATAGGATTGAGGCATTAGATCAACATTATAGTAAATCACTAATTGTACACCCAAGTATTACAAACTTAGATGTTTTTTCAATTGTTTTTGAGGAATATAATGCATTTGGAAACTTCTTTAGGCTTAATCAAGGAGCTATAATCCAGACAATTAACTTGGAGTTTAAATTAAATATAGAAGAAGAGGAGTCAAGTGTACTAACTCGATTCATTGTGGAGGTCTACAAGGTGCTTGGCCAGCAAAATATAAAAGAGATTCTGGTGCCTTTTCTTCCCGATGATCTCTCATTTGCCCCCAATATACACGTACCATTAAGAGGAGATAAGCAGAGCCTCTTGGAATTAAGCACAAAAAATGCAAAAGCATTTATGTTCCAGAGAGTAAAGCAAGAGGAGATTAAGAATCCCGATGAATATGCGGCTAAATCTGTAATAGCTCTGCAAAAAGAGCTAAATATGAGTAAAATCCCATATCATATAGAGTGTTTTGATAACTCAAATACACAAGGTACAAATCCTGTATCAGCCTGTGTCGTATTTAAAAATGGTAAGCCAAGTAAAAAGGACTATAGACACTTTAATATAAAAACGGTTGTTGGCGCAAATGACTTTGCATCAATGCGAGAAGTTGTAATAAGACGCTACTCTAGAATGATAAAAGAGGAGCTCCAATTGCCTCAACTAATTGTAATTGATGGGGGAAAGGGACAATTATCCTTTGCTTATGAAGCCTTAAGAGAGCTTAATATAGAGGGTAAAATTGAGATTGTAGGTTTAGCAAAGAGGCTAGAGGAGGTATTTACAACCTATGATTCTACACCACTCTATATTAATAAAAACTCCCCAGCACTTCGCTTACTAATGCATATGAGAGATGAGGCTCACAGATTTGGGATTACTCACCATAGAAAAAAGAGAACAAAAGGACAAATAACACATACGCTAAGAGAGATAGAGGGGATAGGTGAGACAACTGAGCAAAAATTACTAAGTCATTTTAAAAGCGTTAAACGCATAAAATTGGCATCATTTGAGGAGGTTTCATCTATTGTTGGTCAAAAATTGGCAAAGAAAATATTTGCTCACTGGGGTATGAGTATAAAAACTAATCTTTCCACGGAGTAGGTAAATTCACCAAACCCCGTTTTTTATACCTTATATGCGGATTGTAATTCGCTGACAATAAGCATTATGATTGTAGGCTTGAAGCTGTGCTATCTATTTTTTTGCGGCTCTTTGCCAAACAATTATTCCATTTATTGAATTTGCAAGATAAAATATATACATAAGAACCATTAGGGCAGCATGGTTTTCGCCTTTTATCCAAAGATATCCCCACATAATTACGCTAATTATATTCACAATGCTCCATAAGTACCACTGTTCCATAAATTTTCTTGCCAGAAGAAACATCGCGATAATTGATAATACGGTTGTTGCGGAGTCTTTGTATGGTTGCGGATCAGCGGTATATGTGTCGAGAAGATAGCCGGTAATTAAAATTGAACTGATGCAAAGAATAACTAAAATAATCCTCTGCTTAAAGCTCATCAAATGAGATTTTACAATGGTTGTATCAATTTCTCCCTTAGAGTTTATATCTCCTCTCTCTTTCATCCACATATACCAACCTACAAATTGCATTGGGAGATAATAAAATGCGTTTAATGCAAAATCTCCATAAAGCGAACTTTTATACGATATATATGCATATAGCGAAACATTAATGAGTCCAAAAATGTAGTTTGAAATGCTCCTCTTAGCAACTAAAACAACGCAAACAACACCTGTAACAGAGGCTATTGAGCCAATAATATCTAGTTCGCTATTTAAATATGAGAAGATAAGGTTTGAGATAATAATTCCTAAAATCAGAATCCAATCAAAAGGTTTTAAGGTTGCTGTACTAAAAAGTCTCATAAGTATTAAAAAATTAACTCTTGGTTATTCAATAGCAATGTTTAGTAGAAGTTGTACAGTGTTCTTTTTATACAAATTTGAATAATCTCCACTATTATGTCCGTATCTAATTCCAATATTAAATTGAGGCCAAAGTCTAATGAAGTGTGCATCTAATATTAAATCGGCTCCAATTGTAGAGACCTGTCCTACAGAGGTTTTTACATAATCTACATAAGGTATGAACTGTAATCTTTGTAGATAGGCAATACCTCCTAAATTGATGTCTCCAAGATAGATAGGGGCTGCATAGTCTAATGATAATTTTAACATACTCTCGTCATATATTGGTGAAGAGAGTCCTCTTGGTCCCGATAGTAGATTGCTTGTGTAGTAAAATTTATTATCAATAAATTGCTTCTGATAGCCTGCGAATAGTTTAATACCTTGTCTTTCAAATAATCCAGGAGCATATCCATACCAATATGCGGTAGCAACAGAACCAAAATTTTCGCCACTATTTAACCTCCAGGATCCTCTGAGAGTTAAGCCTGTTCCCCATTTAGGATATATTGCCCCTTTTGCAGTTGGGAGCTGTTGATAGTATTGAAGTGTACCTCCTAACTGATTTGTAAAGGTTGACTTGTTAGCAATATGGTTATGAAATGTATTATTATTAAATTGCCACTCAATATATGGAGTAAATCCTCTAAGCCACCCGTGGCTATTAAAAGTAAGAGGGATGTAACTCCTAACATAACTCTCAACAAGTGGAGAATCGTACGGCATAGCTGTTAAATAGTTACCCCAACTGCCATTATTATCTAAACTGTTTAAATACTTATATCCAAAGCGTTGTGATCGATTGATGTCAACATCAGCCTCAATTACTGGATACAAACCAGTATATTTGAATTTTAAGTGTCCAGCGTGATAACCATTAGAATAAGAGTATCCTAAAGATGTTGTAGCTGTGCCTAAAAGATTCTGAGACATAACAACTGCACCTAGCTTTACAGCACTTAATATATCATCAATTCCATCATTAACAATCTCATCAGCATCAAAATAAACTGGTGCCCAAGAGTGAATGTTTATTAAATTAGTTAATCTATTAAATCTCTCTGATTTTATATCCTTATATTGAGAAGGTGTTTCAGGAACTCTTTCTGTATCAAAACTAGCTTTGAAATTTTCAGTTCCAAGAAAATCCTCTGCTAATTTTGAGTTGTTTTTTGTAATAACATTTTCATATTCAGTTGTAAGAATCTTCTCCTCTAAACTAACTCTTAGCCCCTCAACGCTTTGATCTTTTGCAAAAACAGGCCTATTTCCCCCTAAATCTACTTGCGAAAAGAAGATTCTCCCCTCTATAGCAGAAGGTTCGTGAGCTCCTGTTAATGAATTAGTCAAGCGTGTAAATTCTGTTGTGTAAACATTGTATTTATAAATATTATTTACTCCATCTACTCCCGATGAAAAATAGATATCATTACCAACTGAGCTAATTGTGTGAAATGAGGCATTTTGCTCATTGATAAGTGTTTCCCATGCAATATTTGGATTGTTAAGCCCATTGGTAATATTAGCTCTAAATAGTCCTAGCCCTTTTCCCGTAATTGCAAAAGAGTAGATATAATCTCCAATCCAAGCGCACTCTGTCAGTTGTCCTTGGTAAGGAGCGTTGATTTCGCCTAGTTTCTCTCCTGAATAACTATCTAATATAAATATTGCGGAGCCACCTGTTATCGGGTACTCCACAACTGCAACTCTTTGATCATCTGGGCTCAATGATGGACTGTTGTATGATCCTCTATCGGAAACTTTTACAATTTTACCACTCTCTAAATCATAATAGAATAGTTTATTGTAAGACTTTAGGTGCCATCTTATATCGCGTATTATCTCTGTAAAATATAGACGTTTTTTATCTTTGCTAAGTTCAAACCCATCGGCACCAGATGCAAAAAATCTAAGAATTTTCTCTTTATTTCTATTCTCTTTTAGGAATTTTGGATTAGAGCTAACTAACACTAGACTAGTGGGATTATTATGAGATTTATTTATATATAGAACACTATCTTTTGATAGGGCTATAGGGTTTGAATAACTATTGTAGTAGCTCTCCATTGAGTGGCTTAAAAGTGTGGATTCAGATATATTTCCCCTCCTTGAAAGATCTTCTTGCCAAATAGAATCCATCACATTTAAGGAGAAATGAATTAGATGATTCTCTTCAATCTCTCCTAAGAATTTTTTGTTTGCAGCGCTAGATACAAGTGGATTGTAGAACTTTTTAACGTGATAATCAAGATATTTGCCAGGATAGTCATACATACTATATTTGTATTTTATAGCACTCTGTCTAATATATCCATAGGCGTATTGATCTGGGGCATAATATTTATATGAACCAAATCTCCACTGATCTCTAGTTCTGTAGTCTCCTTCAAGAAGTGCTGCTCTATAGTACTCTAAAAAAGATGGCTCTCTACCTCTACCGCTATTGGATAATTCAGTCTCAGTTGCAACTGCATCACCTTCAAGAAATTGTCGGGAAGCATAGACTCCAACACCTAACCCATATATCTGCTCACCACCCAAGATGCCAATAATTTTATAAATACCTTTTGTAAAATGAGAAATTTGCCCTACGTGCCTAGATTCGTGTATTACAAGCTGTTTCTCCCAATTTTGCGAGTCTGTGTCATTAGTAGGCTGCGAGTAAAGTTCCATTCTTTTTGGCACCCAAGTTACCAATCCATTGCTATAAGCCGTGTGTGGATGTATAATAACGGGAAACTTTTTAGGATTAATATTTAACCCAGCCATAACATTGTTTCTGTTGTTTTCTAGTAGCCAAAGGTATCTTCTTGCAAGCGAATCAATCTCTTCTGGAAATATAACCTTGTAGTTTTCTCCCGATATTTGTCTCCACTTTATTGATGCTGGAGAGTCTCCAGTATAGTAATATTGAGCCAAAATAGGAGTGCAAAAGAGTAGCGTAAATATTAATAAAAGAGTATATTTTGTGTTAGTCCCCATTCTGATTGTAAATTTCAACAAAATTAATAAAATATGTTAAATTAAATAGTGCTATTTTAGAAGTAAACACGAATATGCATATCTTTGTCTAACAACAGATAACAAATCGTTAAAGATTAATTAAAATTTATAAAGTTATGGCCATTAAAATTAGGTTTATAGATAAGATTAAATTCATTATTGTATCTATTCTTTCACTGATGTGTATGGAATCATTATTTTCTCAGAATAAAATATCAACTGAGGTTGTTAATATGGATTCATTATTAATAGTTAATGGTCATTGGAAATATAAAAAGCTAACAAAAGGGGTTTCACTCCTTCAAATGCAATTTAAAGATAGCTCGCTATTTAATTCTAATCAATTTATCTCGATAATTGAGATTGATAAAAAAATTATCGGGAAAAAGAGAGGTGTGAGATTTGATATCTTGGCAAAGGAGGTGCTGGTTGAGACATCAAACTTTGCAAAAGAAGCGAATGCTATAGCCGCAATTAATGGCTCTTTCTTTGCGTTAAGAAGACCTTATAACTCTGTTGATTTTATCAGAGTTGATGGTGTAGATCTTGCCCCCAATGTTTATAAAGCAGATAGTACTAGGTTGTTTCACCAAGAGGGTGCAATTGTTATTAATAAGAGAGGCAAGCTCTCTATTCTAAAGCCAGCTACTACCCAAGATTACTCAATTTTAGAGTGGGAGAGAGGTGTTGAAGCAGAAGATATTATGACATCGGGCCCACTTCTGAGAATTGGTGGTGTAGATGAACCACTAGCAGATATTAGTCACGTAAAATCACGCCATCCAAGAACTGTTATTGCAAAAGAGAAAGATGGAACAGTCTTGCTTGTAACAATAGATGGGCGGTCAAAAGAGGCTGCAGGTATGTCATTAATAGAGGTACAAAACGTATTACGCTGGTTAGGAGCTCACGATGTTTTAAGTTTAGATGGAGGTGGCTCAACAACAATGTACACAAAATTAGAGGGGGTAGTTAATCACCCCTCTGATAATAAAAAATTTGATAACCAAGGTGCGCGAAAAGTGGCTAATGTGGTGGTTGTGCGGTAAGATTTCCCCACTCTAAAAGAGCTCCGCGATCATACATCTAACCCCACCACCACCTGCACTCTCAATAGTTTCTATATCGGGAGTAACAAAATGTTTATGGTACTTAGAAAGAGTAGATAATTGCTCCTCAGAGAGAGAGTTATATGCAGTTTGAGAGAGGACTAAAACAAATTCTCCTCTATTATTTTTTAGAGAAATAGTGTTACCCAAAAAGCTGCCAACTTGTTCGAGAGTGATCTCAATGATCTCTTTATCAGTCTCCTCTAGAAGCTCGATTAGTTCAACTCTTTGAGAAATATCTTCAATCGTATCTAAGCAAATAATTGCAAACTGCTCTCCCAGCGACATAATAACATTTGTATGATATATAGGAACATCTCTATCATCTACTGCGTCAAATATACAATAATCATAATCAGTTTTTTCAGCCCAAATTTGCAAAGCTTCTAAATCTGTTCTCTTGGATGCGCAGCAGTAGGCAATCTTATTAACTCTATCTAAAATCATGCTGCCGGTCCCCTCTAAAAACTTATTCTCCTTCTCCAGATAGGTTAAATCGATGACGTTTTTATACCCTCCAACTTTATTTTCAATAACATTCAGCACATCTTTATTGCGCTCATCACGTCTATTTGTAGCATATAGTGGGTAAAGAATAATTGTACCCTCTTGCTTCTCTAATTCGCCGCTGCTGTGTGTTGAAAACCAATTGTTTGGAAAGATAGAATCTGGTGTATGCGGTGTTGGAGTATCCTCTGCGATAATCACCTCAATTCCAATATCTTGTAATTGCTTTGTGAAGTTGTTAAACTCCTGCAAAGCTCTCTCCTGTAAATTTTCACTATTGTTTAAAACCGCTTGAAATGTATTATCCTCAAGTGTTAGCGGATTCTGGGTAAAAGCCACAGGTTTTACCATTAATACTCTATTTGTGCTCTGCATAGTTTTAGTTTTTTGGTTATACGTTTTATTTAGACTTTTCCTTTTGTGAATTAATCTGATACTCCAGCTATATCTTCTTTTTATACCTCCAGCTCCTTTATAGACTTTTTAATTATCTCGATAGCCTCTCTTAGCTCCAGCTCCGTAATTACAAGTGGGGGAGCGAATCTAATTATATGCTTATGAGTAGGCTTTGCTAATAACCCATTCTCAGCCATCTTTACACATACATCCCATGCCTCCTTCCCATTATATGGCTTAATAACAATTGCGTTAAGTAGCCCCTTTCCTCTAACCAACTCAATAAATGGAGAGCTAAGCTTACATATCTCCTCTCTAAAGATCTCGCCTAATTTCTCAGCCTTATCAACTAAATTCTCCTCCTTTACTACCTCTAACGCAGCCATTGCTACTTTTGCAGCTAAAGGAAAGCCTCCAAATGTAGATCCATGCTCACCAGGTTTAATTGTAAGCATAATCTCATCGTCAGCCAAGCAAGCAGAAACAGGCAATACTCCTCCCGATAAAGCCTTGCCAAGGATAATTATATCGGGACGAATATTCTCGTGTTCACAACAGAGCATTTTCCCTGTGCGTGCAATACCTGTCTGAACTTCATCTGCGATAAAAAGAACATTGTGCTCTTTACAATGTTTTGAACACTCTGAGAGATAACCATTATCAGGAACAAAAACACCTGCTTCACCTTGGATTGGTTCTACGATAAATGCTGCAATATTCTCTCCCTGCTCTTCTAAAACAGACTTTAAAGCCTCTGAATTATTATATGGAATTCTGATTAATCCAGGGGTAAAAGGGCCATATTGTGAATAAGAATCAGGATCGTTGCTCATTGAAATTATAGAGATAGTGCGTCCGTGAAAATTCCCATCGCAACAGATTATAATTGCCCTATTTTCTGGAATTCCCTTTTTTACATAACCCCAACGTCTTGCTAGCTTAAGAGCAGTCTCAACCGCCTCAGCTCCAGAGTTCATTGGAAGCATCTTATCATATCCAAAATAGTTTGTAATATACTCTTGATATGGACCTAATGTGTCATTATAAAATGCTCTAGATGTTAGGCAAAGTGTGTGCGCTTGTTCGCATAGAGCTTCAACTATTTTTGGGTGGCAATGTCCTTGATTCACAGCTGAATATGCAGATAAAAAATCAAAATAGCGAACTCCATCTACATCCCATATAAATGCTCCCTTGCCCTCAGATAAAACCACTGGAAGTGGATGGTAGTTGTGTGCTCCATATTTATCTTCTTGATTGATAAATTGTTGAGCGGTATTTGAATTGGTTATATTATTAGTATTCATATTGCTGTTTATTTTATATCAAATGTACAAAAAAATATGATTTTTTTAGATACTATTCTAAAAATGTTGTAATCTTGTAGTGTAAATATAATTTAAACGCTTATAATCGATTATGAACACAAAGAAGAAGAGAGAATTTCCTAATACATACGTAATAATTTTTGCAATTATAATCATTAGCGCACTAGCAACTTGGTTGGTGCCGGGAGGTGACTATATAACTGTAGATGGGGTAGATGGAAGTGAAGTTGTGTTTCAAAATGTGCCGTCAGAAGGGCAATCTTGGCAGGTACTTTCAGCATTTTATAATGGCTTCTCTAAACAGGCGGGAATAATCGTCTTTATCTTAGTTATTGGTGCGGCGTTCTGGATTGTCAATGAGAGTAAAGCAATCAATGCTGGAATATTCTCATTCTTAAAGTTTACAAAAAAATTAGAGCACAATAAAATTCTAGCTAAACTAGGAGTAGATAATATTGTTTTAGTGCTTATAATGTTGATGTTTAGCCTCTTTGGGGCTATATTTGGAATGAGTGAAGAGACTATTGCATTTGTGGTGATTATTGTGCCACTAGCCATCTCAATGGGTTATGATTCTATTGTTGGAGTTTGTTTAGTCTTTGTGGCCGCTCACGTTGGGTTCTCTGGAGCAATATTAAATCCATTCACTATAGGTATTGCGCAAGATATTGCTGGTCTACCTCTCTTTTCAGGTATAGAGTATAGACTCTTCTGCTGGGTTGTGCTAAATATCATTATGATAACCTTTGTACTCTTATATGCAAACCGAGTTAAAAGGAGGCCAGAAAGCTCGCCTATGTATAAATTAGATTCTTATTGGCGAGAACATATTGAACAACAAGGAGATAGTGTTGAATATTATAAAAACAGGGCGTCTAAATTCTCATTTACATTAGCAACTTTAGTTCTATTGGGGTTCACGCTGGTTTATAGTTCAACCTGCTATGTTACAATAGGTGCATCTGAGTACTTTACTCCTTGGTTACTCCCTGCGGCGCTAGCCCTATTTGTTAGTATAGGGCTACGAGCACTAAAAAAGAGTGTTCACTTTTATATACTATCGCTACTTGGGTTTACCATTATATATTTAATTATAGGTGTGCTAGGCTATCAATGGTATATTGGAGAGATCTCTGCGCTCTTCTTGGCGATGGGAATTTTGAGCGGAATAGCAATGGGGCTGTCGGGAAATAAAATAGTAAATGAATTAATGACAGGTGCAAAAGATATTTTGGGGGCAGCTTTGGTTGTAGGATTGGCCGCGGGAATTGTCTTTATTCTAGAAGAGGGAAAAATTATAGACACAATCTTACACTCTATGGCAAGTGGACTCGGCGGTGCAGGAGAGGTTGGGTCGTTGAGCTTAATGTATATGATACAGACAACAATAAATTTGGTAATACCTTCGGCAAGTGCAAAAGCCGCAATCACAATGCCAATTATGGCTCCTTTCGCTGATATAATTGGAGTTAGCAGACAAGCAACAGTATTAGCATTTCAATTTGGAGATGGATTTACAAATATGATAACCCCTACATCGGGAGTATTAATTGCAGTCTTGGGAATAGCACGTATACCTTATAATAAATGGTTCAAATGGGTGCTGCCTTTTGTGCTGATTTTGATTTTAATAGGGTTTGTTTTACTCCTCCCGACAATTTTTATGAGCCTATCGGGATTCTAATTGGCTATTTATTTTGTATTTAAAGAAATTAATCATACCTTTGCATCCCGTTTTATATTCGGGAATTAATATAAAGTTAAGATTAACAATTATTTATGCCAACAATTCAACAGTTAGTACGCAACGGTCGTGAGGTGATAGTAGAGAAATCGAAATCTCGCGCACTGGATGCTTGTCCTCAAAGACGTGGAGTATGTGTACGTGTTTACACAACAACTCCTAAGAAACCTAACTCTGCAATGAGAAAAGTTGCACGTGTTAGATTGACAAATCAAAAAGAGGTGAATGCCTACATCCCAGGAGAAGGACACAACTTACAAGAGCACTCGATTGTTCTTGTTAGAGGTGGAAGGGTTAAAGACCTACCTGGAGTACGTTATCACATTCTTAGAGGGGCATTGGATACAGCAGGCGTAGATGGACGTAAACAATCACGTTCACTTTACGGTGCTAAGAGACCTAAAGCCGCTAAGAAGTAAGTCATTAATTATTAAAAATTTTCAAAGAAATGAGAAAACAGAAGCCTAAAAAGAGGATTCTACTTCCTGATCCAAAATTTAACGACGTGTTAGTAACGCGTTTTGTTAACAATTTAATGTTGCAGGGGAAGAAGAGTATCGCTTATGCTATTTTTTACGATTCAATCGATATGATTGGCGAGAAGATGAAAGATTCTGACAAGGCTCCGATCGAGATCTGGAAAAAAGCTTTGGAAAACATTACTCCACAAGTTGAGGTTAAGAGCCGCAGAGTGGGTGGTGCCAATTTCCAAGTTCCAACAGAGGTTCGTCCGGAGAGAAAAATCTCTCTAAGTATGAAGAATATGGTTCTTTATGCTCGCAAAAGATCCGGTCGATCAATGGCTGAAAAATTAGCTGCAGAGATACTAGCTGCATACAATAATGAGGGCGCTGCCTTCAAAAGAAAAGAAGACATGCACAAAATGGCGGAAGCCAATAAAGCGTTTGCACATTTTCGTTTTTAATTAAGACATGGCAAGAGATTTAAGATTTACAAGAAACATTGGCATCATGGCTCACATTGATGCTGGTAAAACTACAACATCTGAAAGGATATTGTTTTACACAGGAAAAACCCACAAAATTGGTGAGGTTCACGAAGGAGCTGCTACTATGGACTGGATGGTTCAAGAGCAAGAGAGAGGTATCACTATTACATCAGCTGCTACAACAGCATTCTGGAATTATGATGGTAAAGATTATCAAATCAACCTAATTGATACTCCAGGTCACGTAGACTTTACAGTTGAGGTAGAGAGATCTTTACGTGTTTTAGATGGAACTGTGGCTACATTCTGTGCGGTTGGACGTGTTCAACCTCAGTCTGAAACAGTTTGGAGACAAGCTGATAAATACAGAGTTCCTAAGATTGCTTATGTTAATAAAATGGACCGTGTAGGTGCAGACTTTTTAGCTGTAGTTGCTGAGGTTAAAGATAAACTTGGTGCTAATCCAGTTCCTATTTGTATTCCAATTGGAGCAGAAGATAAATTCCAAGGTATTGTGGACCTTATCACAATGAAGGGTTTGTTCTATGATCAAGAGAGCAAGGAGCTTGTTAACTATGAGACTAGAGATATTCCTGAAAATTTAGTTGCTGAATGTGACGAGTGGAGAGGTAAGCTTATCGAAGCTGCTGCTGAGTATGATGAAGCTATCATGGAGAAATTCTTTGATGCTCCTGAGACTATCACAGAAGAAGAGCTAATAGATGCTCTTAGAAAAGCAACTATAGATATGGCAATTGTACCTATGTGTTGTGGTTCTTCTTTCAAAAACAAAGGAGTTCAATTCTTACTAGATGCTGTTATGAAATATCTACCTTCTCCACTTGATAAAGGTGCAGTTGAAGGTGTAAATCCTAACACAGAAGAGGCAGAGGTGAGAAAATCAGATATTAAAGAGCCATTTAGTGGTCTTGTGTTCAAGATTGCAACTGACCCATTTGTAGGTCGTCTTGCATTCATCAGAGCATATTCAGGTAAATTAGATGCTGGTACATATGTTCTTAATACTCGTTCAGGTAAAAAAGAGCGTGTTTCACGTCTATTCCAAATGCACTCAAACAAGCAAAACTCTATTGAGTTTGTTGAGGCAGGAGATATCTGTGCTGCTGTAGGTTTTAAAGAATTAAGAACAGGCGATACTATTTGTGTAGAATCTAGTCCAATCGTTCTTGAGTCTATGACATTCCCTGATCCAGTTATCGGATTAGCAGTTGAGCCTAAAACTCAGAAAGATCTTGATAAATTAGGTGTAGCACTTGGTAAGCTTGCTGAAGAGGATCCTACATTTACAGTTAGATCAGATCAAGAGACAGGCCAAACTGTTATTAGCGGTATGGGTGAGCTTCACTTAGATATCATCGTTGACCGTTTAAGAAGAGAGTTTGGTGTTGAAATCAACCAGGGTGCTCCTCAGGTTAACTACAAAGAGGCTATTCGCTCAACTGTTCAACATCGTGAGGTATTCAAAAAGCAATCTGGAGGTAAAGGTAAATTTGCCGATATTATTGTTGAGATTGGACCAGCAGATGAAGGAGTTTTAGGACTTCAGTTTATTGACGAGGTAAAAGGTGGTAACGTTCCAAAAGAATTTATCCCTTCAGTTGAAAAAGGATTTAAGTCAGCAATGGCAAACGGAGTTCTTGCAGGTTATGAAGTTACATCTATGAAAGTTAAACTTAAAGATGGTTCATTCCACGCAGTTGACTCTGATGCATTATCATTTGAGATTTGTGCTAGACAAGCTTTCCGTAAGGCTTTACCTAAAGCAACTCCTGTTATTATGGAACCTATCATGTCGTTAGAGGTGGTAACTCCAGAAGATTATATGGGAGATGTTATCGGTGACCTTAATAAGCGTAGAGGTCAAATTACAAGCATGGACTCTAAATCAAACGCAAGAATCGTTCACGCTAAAGTTCCTCTAGCAGAGCAGTTCGGTTATGTAACTATCCTAAGAACAATTTCATCGGGTAGAGCAACAAGTACTATGACGTTCTCTCATTATGCAGAACTTCCTGGCAACTTAGCTAAAGATGTAATCGAGAACTCTGGGAACAAGAGACTTGGCGAGGATGACGAATAATAATGAATTATAAATTGGAATTATACAATGAGCCAAAAAATAAGAATTAAATTAAAATCTTACGATCATGCGTTAGTAGATAAATCTGCTGACAAAATCGTAAAGACAGTAAAGGCTACAGGTGCTGTTGTTAGTGGTCCTATCCCACTTCCTACAGATAAGAAAATTTTTACTGTAAACCGCTCAACTTTTGTTAACAAGAAGTCACGTGAGCAGTTTGAATTAAACTCTTTCCGCCGCCTATTAGACATCTATAGCTCTACACCTAAAACAGTAGACGCTTTGATGAAATTAGAGCTTCCTAGCGGAGTTGAGGTTGAAATTAAAGTTTGATAATTTTGGTTCCCGATAAATAATTACTTTTGTCGGGAATCATATACTCAAATATAGGGCCTATAGCTCAGTTGGTTAGTAGCACCTGACTCATAATCAGGGGGTCACTGGTTCAAGCCCAGTTGGGCCCACATAAAGTGGTAAAGCTTCGATTAAGTTCGAGGCTTTTTTTTTGTGCCACATTTTCCGCTTGAGTCAGTGACCCAGCTGCGCAGCATAAAACTAAGCCTGTCACCCGACAGGCGCACTGGTTCAAGCCCAGTTGGGCCCACATAAAGTGGTAAAGCTTCGATTAAGTTCGAGGCTTTTTTTATTACTCCCAATTTAGGAAGAATCTGAAGGAAATAGGCGAGAAAATCAGATCTAGCTAATCTAAATCTTATATAGGGCGAATGATTACATTTTTATCCGAGTATGTCCGAAACCATTTTGAGAAAGTAGGAATACTAAGTGAACTATAAGCCAGTTTCTAGTAAAAATTTACATAAAACATAGAGATTGTTCCTCGGAAGCAAACTTAAATCCTATTTTGAGCAATATGATGCTTTGTAAAATATGTTTAGAAGAATTATGCATTAAGGAAAATAATGATGAAAAAAGAGATATTATTAGATGTTGCTTGGCACTTTTAATTTAATATATTTTATTTTCTCAAAAAAAATCATGAGCAATCTGTTGAGTGTTTAGTTTATTATTATATAATTCGTCAAATTTTGGAAACAATATAGTATAGAATTTATCAATTAAAATATGAATTTACAGATTCAATTTTTGTCCTTAATTGTATTTTTTCAAATTTTTATAAGAACTATATGCTTATATCTGTCCAATAATCACATAATTTTTGCCTACTTTAATAATGAATAATTTTATAACACAAATGAGTTATGAAATAGTTCATAAAATGGTTTACAATTTCTTTAAA
>CAYJAK010000003.1:132603-277175 GCA_964368585.1 uncultured Muribaculaceae bacterium | reverse complement strand
ACTTTAACAAAAATAAAATTTAGGTTTTAGGGGGTCAGATTCATCGGTTTTTCCAATTAAACCATAGAGCTAGTTTCTTGTAGGCAACCCTCTTGTCTGTAGAACTATT
This sequence comes from uncultured Muribaculaceae bacterium, assembly GCA_964368585.1. Taxonomy (GTDB): domain Bacteria; phylum Bacteroidota; class Bacteroidia; order Bacteroidales; family UBA932; genus Egerieousia. Next base: position 277,066 of record CAYJAK010000003.1, on the reverse strand, counting down.
GTATATAACTCTAAGCTTATGTACTAGCCAATATGCATCACATAAATCTGGATATAAATTAAATAATATTTTAACTCTTTCTTTTTGAGAATTAGACCATTTCTCTGGTGATTTAAATAACAAATATCGGTAGTGTTCCAAAAAGTGTGTAAATCCCAGGATTTTTTAAATTTGTAAATGCAACTTTAAACCAAAAAAAGAGAACATCTTCCGATATTCTCTTTTTTTGCGGTATGGACGGGACTCGAACCCGCGACCCCCTGCGTGACAGGCAGGTATTCTAACCAGCTGAACTACCACACCAATTGTTCGTTTTGGGACTGCAAATATAGGAATGATTTTATTATCTCCAAAATTTAATTCGTCTTTTTTGTAAAAAAAATAATGATAAAAACGCCCTCGTGTAGCTAACTAGATGAAAATCATAAATATAATTTTCTCTAAAAAAACTTAAAAAATATTCAATTCTTGCTAAATTGACCAACAAGTCTCCAGAAAATAGATTTAACCTATCCAATCTATATCTATTTACTCGCAATTCTCCCCTTAAAACTCCCCCTCCAACAAGGAATTTAACCATAAAAAGACTATTTTTGCACCTAATAAAATATCAATTCTTTAGTTTATGCCCAAAATTCTAATTATAAGATTTAGCTCAATCGGCGATATTATCCAATGTATGGGAGTGGTATCGGGAATAAAAAATAGATTTCCTGACGCGCAAATTCACTGGATCACTCGTAAAGATATGGCACAAATTGTCTCAATAGATAATAGGATTGATAAAGTATGGGCATTTGATAAAAAGAGTGGTTATAAAGGGTTGGTAGAGATGGTAAAGCTCTTGAAATTAGAGAAATATGATTACATCTATGATGCGCATAGTAATATTAGATCCAATATCGTAAAGAGAAGATTAAGATCCACACTCTCTGCTACTCCAAAACTTGTAACTCGTTCAAAAGAGAGATTCAAACGCATACTTCTCTTTAAATTTGGTATTAATAGGTTTCCAAAACCATTTAGAGGTGTAGTTTCATTCAGGGAGCCATTGAAAAAGTGGAGAGTAACTAATTTTGAGTCAAATTATAATGATTGGAAATTTCCGGTAGAGATGGAGGAGAAGTTTATCAATATTATTAATCCTCATACAATAACCCTTGTTCCATCTGCAAACTGGGAGATGAAGCGGTGGCCAATAGAGTATTGGAGAAAATTAATAGAGGAGTTGCCAAGCTTCAACTTTATAATTTTAGCAGGTCCATCGGACACCTTTTGTGAACAGATAAAAGATGTAGCTCCTGATAGAGTTGAGAATTTAGCAGGAAAAACTACACTACTAGAGTCACTCTATCTTACCCAGAAATCAAATATAGTAGTGAGTGGGGATACAGGATTCTTACACGCAGCAGATCTATTTAATACTAGATCAATAGCACTGATTGGTCCAACAGCATTTGGCTATCCATCGGGAGAAAAATCAGAGGTTATGGAGATAGAGCTAAAATGTCGCCCTTGCACAAAAGATGGAAATGGAAAGTGTGTGCAAACTACATATCAACGCTGTATGGTAGAAATCACCCCTAAGATGGTTGCGGAGAGGGTAAAATTTCATATCTTTGCTTTAAAGTAAAAGGCTTATGCAAGACTATATAATTAGTACTATAGAGAGCAGTATTCAACTGCAAAAAACGCTTTTAGAGGATAAGGTTATGCTTGAGAATATCCAAATAGCTGCATATAAAATGGCTGAAACTCTAAAAAGTGGAGGAAAGATTTTATTATGTGGCAATGGTGGCAGTGCGGCTGATTCTCAACACATTGCGGCAGAGTTGATCGGGCGTTTTGAGTGTGAGAGAGCAGGCTTGCCAGCAATAGCACTTACAACAGATTCATCTATTCTAACGGCCGTAGGTAATGACTATGGCTATGATTCCATTTTTGATCGTCAGGTTCAAGCATTAGGAAATAGTGGCGACATACTTATCGGGATAACAACCAGCGGAAATTCAAAAAACATAGAGAGCGCCCTAAAGAGAGCAAAAGAGAAGGGGCTCATAACAATAGGGTTACTAGGAGGTAGTGGCGGAACGTGTAAACAATATTGCGACCATTCATTTGTTATAAATTCGTCCAGAACTGCTAGAATACAAGAGCAGCACATATTAATTGGACATATTCTTTGCGGAATTGTTGAAAAAACATTATAATTTAATGAATAAAGCGATATTTTTAGATAGGGATGGAACCTTAAATAAGGATGGGGGATATCTATTTAAACCTGAATCATTAGAGTTGATTCCAGGTGTAGTTGAGGCGCTTAAGATCTTTAAGGAGCAGGGATTTTTACTCATTGTAATAACTAATCAATCAGGAATTGGAAGGGGATACTATACTGTTGAGCAAGCAGAGGAGTTTAATAATGCTCTAAATCTGCAACTTAAGAGAGATAATGTAGAGATAACTCACTTTTATATCTGTCCACACGCTCCAAATGAAAATTGTGAATGTAGAAAGCCATCGCCATATCTAATTAAGCAAGCAATAGAAAAGTATAATATTAATCCCGATGAATCATATATGTTTGGAGATAAAACTTCAGACATAGAGAGTGGAATAGGGGCTGGGGTAACCTCATTTTTAATTACTCCAACTCATTCACTATTATATTGGGTAAAAAAAATATTTGATAGATAATGAATATAGATTTAAATGCTATAAAAGGTAAAAAAATACTGGTTGTAGGCGATATAATGTTGGATACTTACTATATTGGTGAAGTAAAACGTATCTCGCCAGAGGCGCCTGTACCTGTAATAAGAGTAACAAAATCATATAGTGTTTTAGGAGGAGCTGCAAATGTAGCAAGAAACCTAATCGGATTAAGATGCCAATCACACATAATAGGTTTAATTGGAGCAGATGATAATGGTAAAAAGGTGGAACAGCTTGTTAGCGAGTTGGGTATAAAGGCAGATTTCTGCATATCTAATATCTCGACAATAACAAAAACAAGAGTTATCGGGAATAATCAACAGATTGCCAGAATAGATTTTGAAGAGGAGAAATTTACTATATCACAAACAGAAGAGCAATTCCTAATTGAAAAGATACATAAAGCGATCCCACAAGTAGATGTTGTGATAATATCAGACTATCAAAAGGGTGTCTGCAGTACAAATATTTGTACAGAAATTATCTCAAAATGTGTCTTATTAAATAAGAGTGTAATAGTTGATCCAAAGGGTAAAAATTGGGCTAAATATAGCCACGCTACTCTTATAACGCCAAATATCAAAGAGCTTTCGGATGTAGTAGGGGAGGATGTGAAAAATGATGATATCTCAGTCTCAAATGCTGCAGAAAAAATAATAAAAGAGTATAAATTGCCTGCTATTTTGGTTACAAGATCAGATAAGGGAATCTCCTATATAAGCGATACGTTAATAAGTAATGCCCCTACACAGGCAAAAGAGGTTTATGATGTATCAGGTGCAGGAGATACAGTTGTAGCAACAGTGGCAGCATCAATGGCGGCAGGCTACTCAATTCTTAATAGTATCTCACTAGCCAACATTGCAGCAGGTATTGTAGTTGGAAAGATAGGAACTAGCCCAATCTTACTAAACGAATTACAATCAAATATATTCAAATGGAATTTAGATGGAAAAGTGGTACTCCAATCAAGAGTGAAATCGTTGGTTGAGTTGCTTAGAGAGCAAAATAAGAGTATAATTTTCACCAATGGATGTTTTGATATTCTTCACAAAGGGCACGTGCAATATCTAGAGGAGGCCAAGAAATTGGGCGATATTTTAATAGTTGGAGTAAACTCAGATGCCTCTGTTAAGAGATTAAAGGGAGAATCTAGGCCAATTAATAATCAAGATGCAAGATGCACCATTCTAGCCGCCTTAAAAGCAATAGATTTTGTAGTGGTTTTTGAGGATGATACCCCTCTCTCTTTAATTGAGCTTGTTCATCCCGATATATTAGTAAAAGGAGGCGACTATAAAATAGAGGATATTGTGGGGCGCGAATTTGCAAAACAGACAGTTACTATCCCTATTGTAGAGGGTTATTCAACAACTAAAACAATAGAGAAAATAGGTTAAATCTCCTTAAAAAATTACTATATTTGCAGATTATCAAAAGAGAAAAATAAAATAACAAAATATGATGGAATTGAATTTAAATGAGCAGGAACTGAATAGGCGCAATGCCGTTGTTCAGATGAGAGAACTTGGAATTGAACCATATCCAGCAGCAATGTATGAGGTAAATGTAACTACAACAGAGATTGCAGATAACTTTACACCAGAAGAGAATAACTATCAAGATATTTCCATTGCAGGAAGGATAATGAGTCGTCGTATTATGGGAGCAGCAGCATTTGTTGAGCTAATGGACGAGCACGGCAGAATCCAAGTCTATGTAAAAAGAGATGAGATCTGTCCAAACGAAGATAAAACTCTATACAATACAGTTTTCAAAAAACTTTTAGATATTGGAGATATTATCGGGATAAAAGGTAGAGCATTCATAACTCAAACTGGTCACAAATCAATTCACGCAAGCGAACTTACAGTTCTAAGTAAGTCTCTACGCGTTCTTCCTATTGTAAAAGAGAAAGATGGAGAGGTGTTTGATGCCTTCTCTGATCCAGAACTAAGATACAGACAGCGCTATGTAGATTTAATTGTTAACCCAGATGTTAGAGACACCTTTGTTAAAAGATCTAAAATTGTCTCTACAATGCGTCGTGTTTTTGATAAAGAGGGCTATTTAGAGGTTGAAACGCCTATCTTACAACCAATTCCAGGGGGTGCAAATGCACGTCCATTTATTACTCACCACAATACCTTGGATATGCCTCTATATCTGCGTATTGCAAATGAGTTATATCTAAAGAGATTAATTGTTGGAGGGTACAGTGGAGTTTATGAATTTGCAAAAGATTTCCGTAATGAGGGAATGGATAGAACTCATAATCCGGAATTTACAGTAATGGAGATCTATGTGGCTTACAAAGATTATAACTGGATGATGGAGTTTACAGAGAATCTTCTTGCAGAGGTGGCAATGGCAGTAAACGGTACAACAAAGGTAAATGTTTACGGTAATGAGGTAGATTATGGTGGAAAATATCGCCGTCTTCCAATGTTAGATGCTATCAAAGAGTATGCAGGCGTAGATGTTTCTGGAATGGGAGAGAAGGAGTTACACCAAGTTTGTAAAGAGCTACACGTTGAGGTTGATCCATCTTTTGGAGTCGGAAAATTAATTGATGCAATTTTTGGTGAATATTGCGAGAAGCACCTTATTCAACCAACATTTATTACAGATTATCCAGTAGCAACATCTCCACTTACAAAGCGTCATAGAGATAATCCAGAGCTAACAGAGCGTTTTGAACTATTTGTATGTGGTAAAGAGCTTGCAAATGCATATAGTGAGTTAAATGATCCAATCGATCAATTGGAGAGATTCCAAGATCAATTGAGATTAAAAGATAAAGGTGATGATGAAGCAATGTTCATAGACATGGACTTTATCCGCGCACTAGAGTATGGAATGCCTCCAACATCTGGAATGGGTATTGGAATAGATCGTCTAACAATGTTTATGACTGGTAAAAATACTATACAAGATGTTCTCTTCTTCCCTCAAATGAGACCAGAAGCTACTCAAACGAAAACAGAAGAATCAGAAAATTAGATTGCAATATGCTGCATATTAATGAAATAACCTCTACTCAAAACGAAAAGATAAAAAACGTTTTGGCTCTAAGTGAAAAATCAAAACTTAGAAAGAGTCAAGAGATATTTATTGTGGAAGGGCTCAGAGAGCTCTTTCACTGTATAAAAATGGGCTATCAAATAGAGCAGATCTATTTTAACCCTAAAATTACCCCGATAGAGACAATAGAAGATATAATTGATAGAATAGACGTATCGCACCTTCCCCGTGTCTATGCTGTTGCCCCCCACGTTTATGCAAAGATTGCTTATCGCGATACAACAGAGGGTGTTATAGCTATATTTAAACAAAAATCACACTCCTTAAAGGATATTGTTTTGCATCGCGACAAATCTCCATTTGTTCTAATCGTAGAGAGTGTTGAGAAGCCTGGAAATTTGGGAGCACTATTAAGAACAGCTGATGCTTGCGGAGTTGATGCAGTTCTGGTTTGTGATCAATTGACCGATTTATATAATCCAAATCTAATTAGGGCAAGTATTGGAGCAATATTTACAAAACAGGTTGCAGTCTGCTCAAATGAAGAGGCTTACGAGTGGTTGAAGAGCCAAAATATCAAGATCTTTACAGCTCAATTACAAGATTCAAATTGGTACTATAATGTAGATATGGTTCAATCTTGTGCAATTGTTATGGGGAGTGAAGCAGAGGGCTTATCTAATTTCTGGCGCGAGGTTTCAGATGCAAAGGTAAAGATACCAATGCTAGGTGAATTAGACTCCCTAAATGTGTCAGTATCAGCCGCAGTTTTGTGCTATGAAGCTGTAAGGCAAAGAGAATCTGCTAAATAATCCGCATTTATGAACATTACAGGCTTTCTAATCTCAGCTATTTTATTAACCTTAATGCCAGGTCCAGATATACTAATGGTTATAACTCAGAGTGTAGTTAGAGGCGCACGTTCGGGAATTCTATTCACAGCTGGCTTATGTAGTGGTTTAATAGTGCATATTGCATTAGTTGCATTTGGAGTGGCAACAATCATAACAGAATCAGAGCTACTTTTTACAATAATAAAAATTTTTGGAGCACTCTATTTAGCTTTCTTGGGTGTTTTATCATTTATAAATAGAAAAAAAGCAGTGCTAGGGGAGGCACTACAATCACAACAAGGGAGTAGCCCCAAAATTGTAAATTCATATACTAAAGGTATAGTAATGAATCTATTGAATCCAAAGGTCTTGCTCTTTTTTATTGCTTTACTACCACAATTTGTATCTGTAACTCCAAATGAGAGCACAGCACAAAAATTTCTAATTTTAGGCCTACTTTTTATGTTACAAGCATTTGTAATCTTCTCAACAATAGCCCTTTTAGCAGGTAGATTTAACCACATAATAAAATCAAAACCCAATATTGGTTATATAGCAGCAATATGTGAGTCTGTAATACTTATTGGATTGGGAGTAGGACTTATTCTAAGTTAGTCTGTAATTCTAAGTTAATCTGTACATTATCCTTTTCTGGCTTAGAATTGTTCTCATTCTCACTTAATGATATTACATTAATTAGAGCTTTTGCCTTACCTGGCAGATCCCGTTTCTTGTTATCAATAACTTTAAAATCAATATTTAGATTCTTTTCATCGGGATATTTATAATCTCCAACTCTTTTAAATATATTATTCTGTTTCATATCCAAGTAAAGGTGCCTAACCCTATATTTATCCATAGGTTCGTCACCCACATTTAGCACATTTAACAGCATAAGTGCATCGGGAGGTAACTTATACCCAAAAGGAATATGCAGCTCAATGCTTGCTTCACTTGATATTTTCTCAAGTGAGAGAGTACTTGGATCTACGATAAAATGGTAATAACTATCAACTTTATATATTCCGAGCAATCCATTCTTCTCTCTATAGGTAAGTATTGTATATTTATCGGTATAATTAATAGTCCAATTTTTAGGATTCATATCTATATTTTTGAACTCCTCACTCATGTCATTATTAATGCCCCAAAGAGCACTATGTAACTCACTACTTCTCTCTCTAACTATCTCTCTGTCATCATCTAGAATCTTATAAAAAGAGGAATCAAGCATATTCTTATCCTTTTTCTTCTTACGCCTCTTATTATTCTCAACTAAAGTATCATTGCCGTAAATTCTCTCCATTTCATTAATTCCAGCAACAATAGTCTCATGTAAAAAATTATTACTATTCTCAATTGCTAAGATCAAAGTATCCTTACCATCACTTGAACCCTCTTTAACCTCTTGAAACTCTCCAATCATATTATCTTTAAAAAGATTTGTTCCCTCCTTTGCTATTTCAATATCAGAAACAACTTTATAATTCATATAATTATCTGTAAAATCTCTCTCTATTTGAGCCTTGAATCTCTCTAAAATATTGACTATAACCTTCTTCTCAATCTTCTTAGAAACCTTCTTACTCACAGATACACCCTCTAGTAAAATAGATTGCTGATCCAAAGTAATTTTAATAGGAGAATTAAAATCAATATCGCGATACTCAATCTCTTGTGTCTTATAACCAATGCAGGAGATAATGATAATGTCTCTATTGTTTACCCCTTTTTCAGTGAAATCTAGTGAGAATTCGCCATCAGAACCAGAGGCTGCCCTAACCATAGGATTAGATTTTACATAGATTGAGGCTAAGGAAACAGGTTCTAGATCTCTGTTATACGTATATCCTTTTAATGTTTGTGCATTTAAATTGCTGATTGCTAGTGCTATGAATAGGATGATTGCTGTCAACCATTTGCGCAATACGGGTAATCTCTCCATCAGTAAATAACTTTTTTTTCGTACTATTTTGCTTTTGCAATTATAGTACCTAATTAATATTTAATTATCGGGATAATCTAATATATAAATCAAATTACTAATTTTACACCCAATTCACAAACTATAACAATATAACTCCAATTATGATTAATAATTATCTTAAATTTGGATTGATGGGGCATCCAATAACACACTCTAAGAGCCCTGCACTATTCAAGGCTGCATATCCAAACAGTTCAATGACTTATGATTTAATAGAGGCCGAAACTGTTGAGGTGGCAATGGAAAAGTTTAACGAGCAAGCATACTCCGGAGCAAATATTACCTCTCCTTACAAAGACCAAATAATGGATTATATTACTCATCCCGATACTGTTTCAAATTTAGTTAGGAGTGCGAATGTTATTATAAAAAAGGATGATGGCTTATATTCGTATAATTCAGATTATTATGGAGTTAAAAATAGTGTAGTGGAATATTTAGCTTGCCAAAATGATAAAACTGTAAAGAGTGCACTTGTTGTTGGAGCAGGTGGAGCTGGAAAAGCGGCAGTACTCGCGTTAAAAGATTTGGGATACAAAGTTTACTTAGCAAATAGGAGTGTAGAGAAGGCACTTGACTTTGTTAAGAGAGTAAACAGTAAGAATATAGAGGTAATTAGGTTGGGTGAAATAAATGAGATTTCAGGTAGTATTGATTTAATCTGTTATACACTCTCATTTAAAATAGGAGAGATAGATTTATCGCTATGGAAAAATAAAATTGTATTTGAAGCAAACTACGCAAATCCTCAATTGCTGCCTTTAAATAATGAGTATCAATATATATCGGGAAAAGAGTGGTTATTTCACCAAGCTATTCCTGCATTTAAAATATTCTCGGGACAAGAGCCAGATAAAAAGGCTATGTGGGAAGTGTTATAAAATCTATTTAATTAATCACAATTTAAGAATTAAATATTCTCAAAAAATTAGTGATTAATTTCAAATAATGTTGTAATTTTAACCGTTAAAAACTTATAAGAATGTCATACAACAGAGTTATATTAATCGGGAACGTGGGTAAAGACCCAGAAGTTCGTCATTTAGAATCAGGTATAGCAGTTGCGTCATTTACATTGGCAACAACTGAGAGATATAAAGATAAAAATGGGGTACTATCAGACCAAACAGAGTGGCATAATATTGTATGTTGGAGAAATCTTGCAGAATTGTCTGAAAAATATATCTCAAAAGGGGCACAATTGTTTATTGAAGGAAAAATTAGAACTCGCAGTTGGGCAGATCAAACAGGGCAAAAAAGATATACAACAGAGATTGTAGCAGATAATATAAGATTGCTTGGTAAAAAGGGTGATAACCCTGCTGCTGGAACACCTTCGGTAGAACAGACCGTAAAACCACAAATTGTTGAGCCGCCAAAGGCTGAGCCAGCAATTTCAGATGCTATGGCAAGCGAAGATTCAGATGATCTTCCATTCTAAATAATGTGCAATTAATTAAATAATATATAAAATATCATGAAAGTAGATGTAGTTTTAGGCCTTCAATGGGGTGATGAGGGAAAAGGTAAAATTGTTGATGTATTAGCAAACTCATATCCTGTAATTGGTCGTTTTCAAGGTGGTCCTAATGCAGGGCACTCTCTTCATTTCGAAGGGAAAAAGTTTGTATTACACACTATCCCATCAGGTGTATTTCGCGAAAATACTACTAACGTTATTGGTAATGGAGTTGTTATAGACCCTATTATCTTTAGAGAAGAGTGTTTAGAGATAGAGGCTATGGGAGCACCTGTAAGAGAGAGAGTTCTTATTTCAAAGAAAGCGCACCTAATTCTACCTACGCATAAGATTATAGATGCTGCATCAGAGGCATCAAAAGGCGCATCAAAAATTGGCTCTACTCTTAAGGGAATAGGACCTACATATATGGATAAAACAGGTAGAAATGGTCTAAGAATCGGTGATACTTTAGCAGTAGATTTTAAAGATAGATTCAATGCCCTTAAGTCAAAGCACGTAGCGCAATTAAGCCAATATGATTTTGAGTACAATGCAGAAGAGAAAGAGGCTGAGTGGTTTGAGGCTGTAGAGTATCTTAAAACGTTCACGCTTATTGATGGAGAGTATGAAGTAAATAATTATTTATCAGAAGGTAAGAAAGTTTTAGCAGAAGGAGCGCAAGGTTCTCTATTGGATGTAGATTTTGGATCATATCCATTTGTAACATCTTCAACAACAACTTGTGCTGGTGCGTGTACTGGTCTGGGAATTGCGCCTAACAAGATAGGAAATGTTTATGGAATCTTCAAAGCATACTGTACGCGAGTTGGTAGTGGACCTTTCCCAACAGAATTAGATAACGAGGTAGGAGAGTTAATCCGTAAGCAAGGTTTTGAATTTGGAGCTACAACAGGCCGTCCACGTAGAACTGGTTGGTTAGATCTTCCAGCATTAAAATATGCAATTATGCTAAATGGCGTAACTGAGCTAATAATGATGAAGGCAGACGTTTTAGACACTTTTGAAACTATAGATATTGCGGTAGCTTATAAAGTAGATGGAGTTGAAACTGATCAAGTTCCTTATGACACATACGCTAATATTGAGCCAGTATATAAGTCATTCCCAGGCTGGAAAAAGGATCTTACAGGAGTAAGAGCAGAGAGCGAACTTCCAACAGAGTTCATGGAGTACATCGCATTCATTGAGAAAGAGCTTGCTATCCCAATAAAAATAATCTCTTTAGGTCCCGATAGAGAGCAAACAATTATAAGATAAAAGCTACCTAATACAATATTAGATATCTCTTAAAATTTTCTATTACCTCCATTTTATGCAAACGCATAACAAATGGAGGTAATTTTTTTTTATAATACTTAAAATCTACTCTGTAGAATAGTTCTCCTCTGTTATCAATTAAAAACCTCCGATATGAAAATTGTAAATTTATTAACACATCATTCTATAATATTAACTTTATAAAATCTAGATTTATATATATCTATTACCGCAATTTCGAACATTTTGTTACATAGCTTTGTTTACATATGATATTCATTGGTTTTGTAGTGCATTCTAGTGTATAAATAGTACCTTACCAAAAGAAGAGACTGTAGCCGCAGTAATAACTTTTGGTTATCCAGATGAAGAGCCAAAACAAACACCTCGTCATTCGATCAAGGAGATTGCACGATATATCTAGAAAAATTTTTAATTAAAGCGTTAGGGATACTCTATAAAACATCAATTTTTACTGTTAAATAACTATCAGAAAGCTGGTACAAGCTTCTCTTCAATGCATTTAGAAATAATTGAGTGTGCATAAATCAAGGATTCTTGTGAAAAAAAAATACAAGGCATAGTTTTGTATATCCATCTAATTATTTACTAAAAAGATATAGTACTCAGCGAGCTAAAATCGATTCAAATATTTCTGAAACGCCCTTTGGAATTTAAGTAAAAATCTTGCAAAAAAAAGAGTGCCCTTCACATCTTGTGATTTTGGGCACTCTCTTTTTATATTTAAGTAAAAATCCTCTTACTCTTCTTTAGCTTGTCTATTTTTAGCCATTCTCTGGTAATCGCTCATAGAAGCAACAACAAGCTTCTCATAATCTCTTAAACCAGTTCCTGCTGGGATTGGATGCCCACAAATAACATTCTCCTTAAGACCCTCAAGTGTATCTGTTTTTCCGTGGATAGCAGCTTCACTTAATACTTTAGTTGTCTCTTGGAATGATGCCGCTGACATAAAGCTGTTAGTTCTCAATGCAGCTCTTGTAATACCTTGTAGTATCTGATTAGAAGTTGCTGGAACGGCATCTCTAGCCTCAACAGTTTTCATATCTTTACGCTTAAGAATAGAATTCTCGTCTCTTAATCTTCTTAAGGTAACAATTTGGCCAGCCTTAAGAGTATCAGAATCGCCTGCATCTAAGATAACCTTCTTATCCCAGATATTATCATTCTCTTGCATAAATTCCCATTTATCAACAAGTTGTTCTGGTAGGAATTTAGTGTCACCTGGATCAATAATCTCCACTTTACGCATCATCTGACGAACGATAATCTCAAAATGTTTATCATTAATCTTCACACCCTGCATACGGTAAACTTCTTGAACCTCGTTAACAATATACTCTTGAACACGTGTTGGTCCCTGAATTGCTAATATATCAGCTGGGGATATTGCTCCATCAGATAGAGGCATACCAGCTCTAACATAATCATTCTCCTGTACTAGGATCTGCTTAGATAGTGGAACTAGATAACGCTTCTCCTCACCAGTCTTAGATTTAACAATAATCTCACGGTTACCTCTCTTGATTTTACCCATAAGAACTTCACCATTAATAGCAGAAACTACAGCAGGATTAGAAGGATTACGAGCCTCAAATAACTCAGTTACACGAGGAAGACCTCCCGTGATATCTCCAGATTTTCCAATTGCTCTTGGAATCTTGATTAGGATATCTCCGGCCTTAACTTTCTTATTATTGTCAACCATAATGTGAGCACCAACAGGTAAGTTGTACTGTTTCAACTCAACACCATCTTTATCTAAGATCCTAATTGTGGCATTCTTAGTTTTATCTCTAGATTCAATTACTACTTTCTCTTTATGTAGAGAGAATTCGTCAGTAGCCTCTTCTCTGTAAGTAATACCTTCAATCAGTCCATCGTAAGAAACCTTACCAGCAGTCTCTGTAATAGTTATGGCATTATATGGATCCCATTCACAAATTCTGTCATCCTTAGCAACGATATCTCCGTGGCCCTTAAATAGAATTGCTCCGTATGGAATATTATGCTGTGATAATGTAATACCAGTATTAGTATCAACGATACGCATTTCAGCAGTACGGCCCATTACAATTGTTTGCTCTTCGCCACTATCAGTTATCTTCTTAATTGTTCTAAGCTCTTCGTATTCAACCTTACCGTCATATTTTGTAACAATCTCATTCTCAGTCACACTACTTGACGCGGTACCTCCCACGTGGAATGTTCTAAGAGTAAGCTGTGTACCAGGCTCTCCAATTGATTGAGCTGCAATAACTCCTACTACCTCTCCTTTCTCAACCATCTTACCTCTTGCTAGGTTACGTCCGTAACATTTAGCACAAACACCTTTCTTAGATTCACAAGTAAGTACTGATCTAATCTCAACAGCCTCAATAGGAAGTGATTCTATCGTAGCTGCAATATCTTCGGTAATTTCATCACCTGCACCTACAATAATTTCACCAGTAAGCGGATTGTAAACATCGTGAACAGTTGTTCTACCTAGTATTCTATCATATAACGTCTCAACAACGCTATCTTTATTCTTAATAGTAGTAGCAACAAGACCTCTTAAGGTTCCACAATCCTCTTCATTAATGATTACATCGTGAGAAACATCTACAAGTCTTCTTGTTAGGTATCCTGCATCGGCAGTTTTAAGCGCCGTATCGGCAAGACCCTTACGCGCACCGTGTGTCGAGATAAAATACTCAAGTACAGATAGTCCCTCTTTAAAGTTAGAGAGGATAGGATTCTCGATAATTTCATTACCTTGTGCTCCAGATTTCTGAGGCTTAGCCATTAGACCACGCATACCACAAAGCTGACGAATCTGCTCTTTAGATCCACGGGCTCCTGAGTGAAGCATCATGTAAACAGGGTTAAATCCTTGATTATCTGTTGAAATTTGTTTCTCTACAATATTTGTTAATCTTGAATTGGTATTTGTCCAAATATCAATAATCTGGTTATAACGCTCATTATTTGTTATAAGACCCATATTGAAACTTGACTGAATAGTCTCAACTGCATTATATCCCTCTTCAACTAGCTCATCTTTCTCTTTTGGAATAATTACATCTCCAAGATTAAATGATAAACCACCTTTAAAGGCCATTGTGTATCCAATATTCTTAATATCATCTAGAAACTTAGAAGTCTTTGCAACTCCTGCTGTTTTCAACACGCCCCCAATGATATCACGTAGAGATTTCTTAGTTAAAATCTCATTAATATATCCAACCTCCTTAGGAACAACTTGATTAATCAAGATTCTACCAGCGGTTGTTTCAACCATATGGAATCCTTTTGTAAGATCACTAGGATCTTTAGGTAATCTAACACTTACAACTGAGTGCAAATCAAGGCGTTTTTCATTATGAGCAATTATTATCTCTTCTGGTCCATAGAAGCTCATACCTTCGCCTTTTGTACCTTTTCTAGCCTTAGTCATATAATATAGACCAAGTACCATGTCTTGTGAAGGGACAGTAATAGGAGCTCCGTTAGCAGGATTCAATATATTATGAGATCCTAGCATAAGTAGTTGAGCCTCTAGAATAGCCGCATTACCTAGTGGAAGGTGAACTGCCATTTGGTCTCCATCAAAGTCCGCGTTAAAGGCGGTACAAGCAAGTGGATGAAGTTGAATAGCTTTACCCTCAATAAGTTTTGGTTGGAATGCTTGAATACCTAGTCTGTGTAGGGTAGGGGCACGGTTCAGAAGAACTGGATGACCCTTCATTACATTCTCTAATATATCCCAAATTACCGGATCTTTTCTATCAACAATTTTCTTTGCAGATTTTACTGTCTTAACAATACCTCTTTCAATTAATTTACGGATGATAAATGGCTTAAATAATTCTGCAGCCATAAATTTTGGTAATCCGCATTCGTGCATCATAAGCTCAGGGCCTACAACAATTACAGAACGAGCAGAGTAATCTACACGTTTACCCAATAAGTTCTGACGGAAACGTCCTTGCTTACCTTTCAAGCTATCTGAAAGAGATTTAAGAGTTCTGTTAGCCTCTGTTTTTACAGCATTTGATTTACGAGAGTTGTCAAATAAAGAGTCAACTGCCTCTTGAAGCATACGCTTCTCGTTTCTTAGAATAACCTCAGGAGCCTTTATCTCGATAAGTCTCTTCAAGCGATTATTTCTAATGATAACTCTTCTATACAAGTCATTTAAATCTGATGTTGCAAATCTACCTCCGTCAAGAGGTACAAGTGGTCTTAGCTCTGGCGGAATAACAGGTATAACCTTTAACACCATCCACTCTGGATTATTTAACTCTTCAGATTCTCTGAAAGCCTCAATTACACTAAGTCTTTTTAATGCATCAGCCTTTCTTTGTTGAGATGTCTCTGTCTCAATTTTATTTCTTAAACTATAAGATAGGTTGTCTAAATCTATGTTAATAAGCAGTTTATGGATGGCTTCAGCTCCCATTCCTGCAATAAACTTACTAGGGTCGCTATCTTCTAGAAGTTGGTTATCTTTTGGAAGGTTGTCTAATATATTTAGATACTCTTCTTCAGTTAAAAAATCTAATTTATTTATACCGTGCTCGGCCATAATACCTGGTTGAACAACGATATATCTTTCATAATATATGATTGCATCTAACTTCTTTGATGGTATTCCTAAAAGGTAACCTATTTTATTTGGAGTAGAGCGAAAATACCAAATATGCGCAACAGGTACAGTAAGAGAGATGTGACCCATTCTCTCTCTACGCACCTTTTTCTCTGTAACTTCTACACCGCAACGATCACATATAATACCTCTGTAGCGGATTCTTTTATATTTTCCGCAATGACATTCGTAATCTTTAGACGGGCCAAAGATACGTTCGCAGAAAAGACCATCTCTTTCTGGTTTATATGTTCTGTAGTTTACGGTTTCTGGCTTTAAAACTTCGCCAGAAGACCTCTCTAAAATCTCTTCTGGAGAAGCGAGGCCAATAGTTATTCGGTTGAAATTGCTTTTAACCTTAATCTCTTTTTTAAAAGACATATTTCTTCTATTTACTAATTATCAAAAACTATCTACTTAGTCCAAATTGATGCTTAATCCTAAGCCTCTTAACTCATGTAATAATACATTAAGAGATTCTGGAATTCCTGGAGCGGGCATTGGATCTCCCTTAACAATTGCCTCATAAGCACGAGATCTACCAACAACATCATCAGATTTAATTGTTAAAATTTCCTGGAGTATATTAGATGCACCAAATGCTTCTAGTGCCCAAACCTCCATCTCTCCAAAACGTTGACCTCCAAATTGAGCTTTACCTCCTAGTGGCTGTTGTGTAATAAGTGAGTATGGTCCTATTGAACGAGCATGCATCTTATCATCAACCATATGACCAAGTTTAATCATATATGTAATACCTACTGTAGCTGGTTGGTCAAACTTCTCACCAGTACCACCGTCATTAAGATAAGTCTTACCATATTGAGGTACTCCAGCCTTATCAGTGAATGATGTAATCTCATCAAGAGTAGCGCCGTCAAATATTGGGGACATAAATTTAACTCCTAATTCTTTACCAGCCCATCCTAGTACAGCCTCATAAATTTGACCTAAGTTCATACGTGATGGTACACCAAGAGGATTAAGTACAATATCAACAATGCTACCATCATCTAAGAACGGCATATCAGCATCTCTAACAACTTTAGCCACAATACCTTTGTTACCGTGGCGTCCGGCCATTTTATCACCAACTCTAATCTTTCTCTTCTTTGCAACATAAACTTTCGCGAGTTGCATAATACCAGTTGGAAGTTCGTCACCAATAGTAATATTATATTTTACTCTCTTAAGTTCAGCATCATACTCTTTGTGAGCGATAAGATAATTATTGATTAATAGCTTAATCATATTATTTGTACTCTTATCTGCAGTCCATTTAGTAGGATTTACATTCTCATAATCAATAATTTCTAGATCTGATCTTAAGAATTGTGTTCCTTTTGCAATAACCTCTTCGCCATATAAGTTTCCAACACCTTGCGACTCTTTATCGCTAACAAGTATCATAAGTTTATCTAAGAACTTATCCCTTAAAACGGCACTCTTTCTGTTGAAGTTATCTTCAGCTTGCTGAACCTGTACCTTTGTATTTGCTTTTAGTTTCTTACTATTTGTCTCTTTGCCCACTCTGGTGAACAATCTCTTGTCAATAATAGTACCTGATAGTGAAGGTGAAGCTTTTAGTGAAGCATCTTTAACATCTCCTGCTTTATCTCCAAAGATTGCTCTTAGTAGTTTTTCCTCTGGAGAAGGGTCACTTTCACCTTTAGGAGTGATTTTTCCAATAAGAATATCACCAGGCTCAATGTTTGCTCCAATTCTTATAATACCGTTCTCATCAAGATCTTTAGTAGCTTCTTCGCTAACGTTTGGAATATCGGCTGTTAACTCTTCCATTCCACGCTTTGTGTCTCTAACTTCCATTACATATTCATCAACATGAATAGATGTAAAGATATCATCGCGAATAATTCTCTCAGATAAAACAATTGCATCCTCAAAATTATAACCTTTCCAAGGCATATAGGCAACTTTAAGATTTCTACCTAATGCTAGTTCACCCATCTGAGTTCCATAACCTTCAGTAAGAATCTGACCTGCCTCAACTTCTTGACCTTTCTTTACAATTGGTTTTAAGAATATTGATGTACTCTGATTTGTTTTTCTATATATAGGCAGTTTATAAACCGTGATCTCTGGCTCAAAACTTACAAATCTATCAGCTTCAGATAAATGATATTTAATATGAATCTCTCTTGCGTCAACATAAACAACTTCACCGGCATCTCTTGCTGTAATTTGTGTTCTAGAGTCTTTAACAACAGCTCCTTCTAATCCAGTACCCACGATTGGTGCTTCTGGACGAATAACAGGCACTGCCTGACGCATCATATTGGATCCCATCAGAGCGCGGTTAGCATCATCATGTTCCAAGAAAGGAATAAGCGATGCGGCTATCGATGCAATTTGGTTTGGTGCAACATCCATTAGATGTACTTCCTCTTTACCAACAACTGGGTAATCAGCCTCGTAACGACACTTAATTCTTTCGTCTGTTAGATTACCGTTTCCATCTAATTTTGCGTTAGCCTGTGCTACCATCTTATCCTCTTCTTCCTCTGCACTCATATGGATATAACCAGTGCTGCTCATATCTACAGTGCCATTGTCAACTTTGCGATATGGCGTTTCAATAAAGCCTAGTTCATTGATTCTAGCATATACACATAAGGATGAAATTAGTCCGATATTTGGTCCTTCTGGAGTTTCAATTGGACATAGACGACCATAGTGAGTGTAGTGTACGTCACGTACTTCAAAACCTGCTCTGTCTCTAGATAATCCTCCAGGGCCTAACGCTGATAATCTTCTTTTATGCGTCATCTCAGCTAGAGGATTGGTTTGATCCATAAACTGGGATAACTGGCTTGTTCCAAAGAATGAGTTGATAACAGATGAAAGAGTCTTTGCGTTGATAAGATCTATAGGAGTAAAGACTTCATTATCTCTAACGTTCATTCTCTCTCTAATAGTTCTTGCCATACGAGCTAAACCAACACTAAACTGATTTGCTAATTGCTCTCCAACTGTTCTAATTCTTCTATTACTTAAGTGGTCGATATCATCAACTATTGCCTTTGCATTTATTAGTTGAATTAGATAACGAATAATCTCAATAATATCTGCTTTTGTTAATACTTTAACATCGGCAGGTGTATTTAAATTTAATTTTCTGTTCAGGCGATATCTTCCTACATCTCCTAGATCATACCTTTTGTCTGAGAAGAAAAGTTTATCAATAACATCTCTTGCTGTTGCCTCATCAGGTGGCTCAGAGTTACGTAATTGTCTATATGTGTAAAAGATAGCTTCTTTTTCAGAGTTACACTGATCTTTTTGAAGGGTATTGTGAATGATTGCATAGTCATTAGCATCAGCATCTTCGCTATGAACTAGAATTGTGCTAACACCAGAATCAAGAATTTCTTCTATATGCTCCTCCTCTAAAATAGTCTCTCTGTCAATGATAATATCATTTCTCTCGATGTAAACTACCTCTCCTGTATCCTCATCAACAAAATCCTCATTCCATGTTTTTAATACACGGGCAGCTAGTTTTGATCCAATACATTTTTTTAGATTAGTTTTATTTGCTTTTATTTCATTAGCAAGGCCAAAAATATCGAGAATTTCTTTATCACTCTCAAATCCGATAGCTCTTAGTAGAGTTGTTACCGGTAATTTCTTTTTACGATCGATATATGCGTACATAACATTATTTATGTCTGTAGCAAATTCAATCCATGAACCCTTAAATGGTATTATACGTGCAGAAAATAATTTTGTACCATTTGCGTGGAAACTTTGACCAAAGAATACTCCTGGTGAACGGTGTAGTTGTGACACAACAATACGTTCAGAACCATTGATTACAAAAGTTCCTCGTGGGGTCATATAAGGTATCGTTCCAAGATATACGTCCTGAATAACAGTATCAAAATCTTCGTGTTCAGGATCTGTACAGTATAATTTTAACTTAGCTTTTAATGGAACACTATAAGTTAGGCCTCTATCAAGACACTCATCTATAGAGTAACGTGGTGGGTCAATAAAGTAGTCTATAAATTCCAGAACGAAATTATTGCGAGTATCTGTGATAGGAAAAACTTCCTGAAAAACCTTAAATAAGCCTTCGCTTCTACGGTTTTCAGCTGTTGTATCTAATTGAAAAAAGTCTTTAAATGACTTTAATTGCACTTCCAGAAAATCCGGATACTCAAGAAGGGATTTAGAAGTCGCGAATGTAATCCGCTGATTATTAATATTTTGCGACATTGTTTTTAGATTGGTTTTAAATAAACTAAAAAAACGACAAAAAGGTTTAGGGCATCTTAAGCCCTAAACCTGATTTTTTCCCGTTCTACGGGTAGAAGAAATTTACTTAAGTTCAACTTCTCCACCTGCTTCTTCAAGCTGTGCTTTAAGTTGTTCTGCTTCTGCTTTAGAAACTTTTTCTTTAACAGCTTTAGGAGCAGCATCAACTATTTCTTTAGCCTCTTTAAGACCTAAACCAGTAAGCTCTTTTACAACTTTAACGATTTGTAATTTAGCTTGACCAGCTGATTTTAGAATTACGTCAAACTCTGTTTGCTCAGCTGCTGCTTCAGCTCCACCACCTGCTGGTGCTGCTACTACTGCTGCTGCTGCTGCAGGCTCAATTCCATATTCATCCTTAAGGATCTGTGCTAACTCTTGTACATCTTTCACTGAAAGATTTACTAATTCTTCTGCAAATTTTTTGATATCTGCCATGATTTTATATTTTAAATGTGTTAATTTATTCTTTTTCTGATAATGTTTTAACAATTCCAGCTAATTTGCCACCACCTTGCGATGTAAGTGCAGAGATAACATTTTTAGCAGGTGATTGTAACAATGTGATAATATCACCGATAAGTTCTTCACGAGATTTGATATTAACTAATGCTTCAAGTGTTTCAGCTCCTTTGTAGATTGATTCTTGAACATAAGCTCCTTTTAATACAGGTTTACCATTTTCCTTTCCAAACTCTTTTATTAGTTTTGCTGGTACATTTGCAGCCTCAGGTGCAAACATAATAGCCGTTGGTCCAGCTAATATTTCAGCGTATTGATCTAAATCCTCAAATCCTTTTTGCTCAAGAGCTTTATAGAATAGAGTATTTTTAACAACAGCTAATTTAATTTGCTTCTCAAAGCAAGCACGACGTAATTTCGATGTTACTTCAGCGTTTAATCCGCTGATATCAGTAATATAAAAATTAGGAGTTGACTCTAATTGTGCTGCTATACTTTCAATAATTTGGACTTTTTCCTCTTTTCTCATAACACTAATTATTTTTATTCAGCAGCGCCAAAGTTTTTAGATTCAATACAAATGCCTGGACTCATTGTAGAAGAGATATAGATGCTCTTTACATAAGTACCTTTAAGTGCTTGAGGTTTTAACTTCATTATAGTATTTAAGAATTCTGTAATGTTGTCAACTAGTTTAGATGCTTCAAAAGATACTCTACCAATACCTGCATGAACTACTCCATTTTTGTCAACTTTAAAGTCAATTTTTCCAGCCTTAACTTCAGAAACAGCTTTTCCAACCTCCATAGTAACAGTACCTGTTTTAGGATTTGGCATCAAACCTCTAGGACCTAAAATTCTTCCTATTGCTCCGATTTTTGCCATTACTGAAGGTGTACAGATGATAACGTCTATATCAGTCCAGCCACCTTTAATTTTATCAATATATTCATCTAACCCAACAAAGTCTGCTCCAGCCTCTTTAGCTTCATTTTCTTTATCAGGTGTACATAACACTAGTACGCGGGTCTCTTTTCCTGTTCCGTGTGGAAGAGTCACAACGCCACGAACCATTTGATTTGCTTTACGAGGATCTACTCCTAAACGAACAGCAACATCTACAGATGCATCAAACTTAGTAAAAGATACTTCTTTCACTAGTTGACACGCCTCAGATAATTTGTAACGTTTATCAGGATCAACTTTAGCAAATGCTACTTTTTGATTTTTAGTAAGCTTACTCATTGCGTGTGATTTTTAATTTACGTCGGCAGGAAATGTTCCCTCCACATTAATACCCATACTTCTTGCGGTACCTGCAACCATTTTCATAGCTGATTCCAAAGTAAATGCATTCATATCAGGCATTTTATCCTGAGCAATTGCACGTACTTGCTCCCAAGTTACTGTTGCTACCTTCTTACGATTAGGTTCAGCAGATCCTGACTTAATTTTAGCAGCGTCCTTTAATTGAACTGCCACCGGCGGTTGTTTTACTATAAAAGTAAAAGATTTATCTGTGAAAACAGTGATTATCACAGGTAATACTTTTCCAGCCTTATCTTGGGTACGAGCATTAAATTGTTTGCAGAAATCCATAATGTTTACACCTTTGGAACCTAATGCAGGTCCTACTGGAGGTGATGGATTTGCAGCTCCGCCTTTTATTTGCAATTTAATAAATGCGGAAATTTCTTTAGCCATAACAATTAATTAATTATATATTATTCTTTAACAACTTGAACAAAATTTAACTCTAATACGGTCTTTCTTCCAAAAATCTTTACCATTACTTTAAGCTTTCTCTTATCTTCTAAGACCTCTTCTACAGTTCCATCAAATCCATTGAAAGGTCCGTCAGTTACCTTGACAGCTTCTCCAACAATAAAAGGCGAAATGTTCTCTTCCTCCTTATCAATTAGTTCATCGACTCTACCTAGAATTCGATTAACTTCTGATTCACGTAGGGGAGTAGGTTCTTTCTCTTTTCCAGATTGTTTTTCTGTAAGAAATCCTGAAATATGAGGTAAACTGCGTATAATATGCTGGATTTCACCTGTCAGAGCGGCTTCAATTAAAATGTATCCTGGATAAAATATTCTATCCATACTAACTTTTTTGCCATTCTTAACCTGAAATATTTTTTCCGTTGGAATCAATACTTGAGATATATAGTCTGAAAGACCAAGTCTTTTGATCTCATTATCTATATATTCTTTCGCTTTTTTCTCTTTTCCTCCGGCAGCGCGAACAACATACCATTTTTTCGCTAATTCACTCATTGTTCTCTTAGTAAAGCATATTATAAATGAAAGTCATAATGTTTTTGAATGAAATATCCATTGCAAAAATCACTAATGCAAAAATTAAAGATGCAATCATCACTAATATTGCCGAACTTTGAAGTTGGCTCCAAGATGGCCAAGTAACTTTAGTGATAAGCTCTTTGTAAGATTCTTTGAAATACAAAGCTATTTTGTTCATTATTATTTTTTAATTGTGATAATAGTAATTGGAAGCTTCACCACTATCAGATTAAACTGACCAAATCGTAACATTTGGTTTGCAGGGGCAGAGCGATTCGAACGCCCATCAACGGTTTTGGAGACCGCTATTCTACCCTTGAACTATGCCCCTAAATAAAGCTTCCATTCAAAAGGATGGAAGCTTTTATATTTTAATCTAGTAATTAGTCTACTAGTGCAGTCACCTGACCTGCTCCTACTGTTCTACCACCTTCACGGATAGCGAAACGAAGACCTTCATTGATAGCAACTGGGTAGATTAGCTCTACATTGATACTTACGTTATCACCAGGCATTACCATTTCAATTCCTTCTGGAAGAAGAATCTCTCCAGTTACATCCAATGTACGGATGAAGAATTGAGGACGATATTTATTATGGAAAGGAGTGTGACGACCACCTTCTTCTTTCTTTAATACATAAATCTCAGCCTTGAAGGTTTTGTGAGGAGTGATTGTTCCTGGTCTTGCAATAACTTGACCTCTCTTAATTTCTTTCTTGTCAATACCACGTAAAAGTAGACCAACATTATCTCCAGCTTCACCTGTATCAAGAAGTTTACGGAACATTTCTACTCCTGTAACAGTTGATTTCTTAGGCTCTTCACCTAAACCGATAATTTGAATCTCTTCACCAACCTTGATGATACCTGTCTCAATTCTACCTGTAGCAACAGTACCACGACCTGTGATAGAGAATACGTCCTCTACTGGCATTAGGAATGGCTTATCAACATCACGTGGAGGAAGTGGAATGTAAGTGTCAACTGCTGACATAAGGTTCATAACCTCATCTTCCCACTTAGAATCACCGTTAAGAGCTCCAAGAGCAGATCCGCGAATAACAGGAGTGTTATCTCCGTCAAAGTTGTAGAATGAAAGAAGTTCACGAACCTCCATCTCAACTAAGTCAATCATCTCAGGATCATCAACTATATCAACTTTATTTAAGAAAACTACAATTTTAGGAACGTTTACCTGACGAGCAAGTAGAATGTGCTCACGAGTTTGAGGCATAGGTCCATCAGTAGCAGCACAAACAAGAATAGCACCGTCCATTTGAGCAGCACCAGTTACCATGTTCTTAACGTAGTCCGCGTGACCAGGACAGTCAACGTGTGCATAGTGACGTGCCTCTGTTTGATACTCTACGTGTGCAGTGTTAATAGTAATACCACGCTCTTTCTCCTCAGGAGCGTTGTCGATTGAATCAAATGAGCGAAGCTCTGATAAACCTCTCTTTGCTAGTACTGTTGTAATAGCAGCAGTTAATGTAGTCTTACCGTGGTCAACGTGACCGATAGTTCCAATATTAACGTGCGGTTTGTCCCTCTTAAAAGTTTCTTTTGCCATAATACTAATATTTTATTTAATTGAATTATTTTTCTTCTTTCGCTTTCTTGAGCCGGTGACGGGAATTGAACCCGTGGCCTCTTCCTTACCAAGGAAGCACTCTACCACTGAGCTACACTGGCTTTTTAAAAGAGCGGAAGACGAGGTTCGAACCCGCGACCCTCAGCTTGGAAGGCTGATGCTCTACCGACTGAGCTACTTCCGCAAATATAAATACACAAAAAAAGTGGGGAGAGCAGGATTCGAACCTACGAAGGCGTACGCCAGCAGATTTACAGTCTGCCCCAGTTGGCCACTTTGGTATCTCCCCATTAATTTCATATATTCAAAAAACTAGAGCCGATGGAGGGATTCGAACCCCCGACCAGCTGATTACAAATCAGCTGCTCTGGCCAACTGAGCTACATCGGCATGATGTTTTCCCTTTAGATCAGATAGCGTTGGCGTGCTGTTCTTCTCATTTGGGATTGCAAAGATATGTCTTTTGTTCTTATCTGCCAAACTTTTTTGAAAAAAAATCTCTCTTTTTTTACGGATTATTTACTAAGGCGTTCTTTTTCAGCAGTATTGTTCCATACATTTTTTATGCGTAAATATATATTGGATGCGCTATAACCACATTCATCCATAAGTTCATCTATTGATCCTTGATCTATAAATCTGTCAGGAATACCCATTGGAATAACTTTTACGTGGTGATGAGTACTTGCTATATATTCGCAAATGGCGCCATAAAGCCCGCCAATAATAGTGCCATCTTCTATAGTGATTAGTATTTTACACTTTTTACAGGCGTTATCAATGGCGTCTGTGTCGATAGGTTTTAAGAATCGCATATTGTAATGTAGAGGTGTTATGTTATCCTTAATTAATTTATTAGTTGCCTCTATACATTTGTTTCCTATCGTGCCTATTGAGAGTATTCCAATCTTTTCACCATCGCTGATTAGTTCAGCTTTTCCGTTCTCTATTTTCTGAAATGGTTGCATCCAATTTACACCTTCGCCATAACCACGAGGGTATCTGATCGTTGTTATGCCGTAGCTGGGGAGCGAAGCGGAGTATAGCATGTTTCTTAGTTCTACCTCATTAATAGGAGCGGCAATTGTTATATTAGGGATTAATCGAAAATAAGATAAATCAAATGCTCCGTGATGTGTAGCGCCATCTTCGCCGACTAATCCTCCTCGATCGATGCAAAATACAACTTTTAAATTTTGTAGAGCAATATCGTGAATAATATTGTCAAATGCACGTTGCATAAAAGTAGAATATATATTACAATATGGAAGCATCCCTTGTGACGCCAATCCTCCTGAGAATGTAACGGCATGTTGTTCAGCTATTCCAACGTCAAATGATCTGTCGGGAAAAATAGTTAGCATCTTTGTTAGGGAGCAACCGGATGCCATTGCGGGTGTTATTCCTACGATTTTCTCATTGTTTTTTGCTAATTCAACGATTGTATCTCCAAATACATCTTGATATCTTGCTTTATTATTGAGAGGTGTTTTTCTTTCGCCGGTATCAATATTAAATCTACCAGGCGCGTGCCATTTAGAAGGATCTTCTTCTGCAGGTTTGTATCCCTTCCCTTTTGTTGTTCGTATGTGTAGTAATTTAGGACCTTTTATCTCTTTAAGATTGGAGAGTGTTGTTACCATTTGCCCTATATCATTACCGTCAATAGTCCCGAAATACCTAAATCCTAATCCTTCAAAGATGGTACCTCTTTTTGTTAATGCAAGTTTTGTGCTCAATGTGAATTTTTGAAGAACCTTGCGAATTGAATTATTTCCAAGTACATTCCATATAGTATTCTTAATCTTATTGTAGGTATGTGATGTAGATAATTTTACAAAGTTCTTATGTAATGCTCCAACATTTTTATCAATAGATATTTGATTATCGTTTAATATAACAAGTATGTTAGATTTTAGATATCCAGCATTATTAAGACCTTCAAAAGCTAAACCTCCAGTCATCGCTCCATCTCCAATAATGGCTATCACTTCTATATCTTCTTTTTTGATTCTAGCTGCTTCGGCCATTCCTAGTGCGGCGGAAACTGATGTTGATGTATGTCCTCCGCCAAATGAATCATATTGACTCTCAGTGATTTTTGGGAATCCACTTAGCCCTTTGTACTTTCTGTTTAACTTGAATTTTTCTTTGCGGCCAGTTATTATTTTGTGAGCGTAAGCTTGATGGCCAACATCCCATACAATTTTGTCCGTAGGGGTGTTAAATACATAGTGCAAAGCAACAGATGTTTCCACCGATCCTAGGCTTGCTCCTAAGTGACCAGGGTTCTCCGAACAGCACTCAATCATATACTCTCTTATTTCTTGGCACAAAGTGCTTAATTCTTTTATATTCAGATTTTTAATGTCACTTGGATTATTTATATTATCTAATATTTTCACTTTTTTTATCTTAATTATTAAAGATGAATTAAAAACAGTCGCAAGTTACAATATATTTTACCTGATTCAAAAAATAAATAATTTTTGTTTTTTTGATTTCTTTGTTTAATTTTATTCTTTAGTATTGTTAAGAAATGGGTTTATATGCGTAAAGATGAAAGATAAGTACCACCCATTTACTTGTGAATATTCTCGAAGGAAAATATTTAATTAATTAAAATAAAAATTTAATCATGACAAAAATTGTTCAGTTATTAAAGGATTCACCTACAGCTAGATGGGTAGCGCTTTTGTGTTTAGCAATGCCAATGTTCGCATCATACTTTTTTGATGATATATTTACAACTATTGGACATATATTCAAAAATCCTGAGATGCTAGATCTCGCTTGGAGTTCAAGTGATTACGGATGGTACGGTGGTGCTTATTCCCTTTTGTGTGTTTGGGGAGGTCTTGTTATATGTGGAATGTTGCTAGATAAATGGGGTGTAAGAGTTACAGGTTCGTTATTTATTGGATTGATGGTAGGAGGGGCATTAATTGTAACATATGCTATATCTGAAACATTTGCAAATAGTTCTTTGGCCAAAAATATAGGAGGAATGTTTAATAATCCATCATTAACACTTGCTTATGCGGGTTGTGCTATATTTGGATTAGGTAGTGAAATTGCAGGTGTTGCGGTGACTCGCTCTATTGCAAAGTGGTTTAAAGGTAAAGAGATGGCTCTTGCAATGGGATTACAATTGGCTTTTGCTAGACTTGGTACAGCGGTAGCGCTTATAATTGTACCCAGAATAGTTAATATTGATCAATCTTTTGTTCCTTATTCAGAGACTAGTAAGCCAGCTGTTGTTGGAGTAATTCTAATGTTTGTAGCTCTTATAGTATGGGCGATATTTCTTTTTATGGATTATAAATTCGATTCACAAAAAGCGGAAGTGGATAAGAAAGAGAATAAACCTGTGGTTGAGGAAGATAAATTTAAATTTTCAGATATATTTAAAATATTAGGCAATAGATATTTTATTTTAATATCATTTCTATGTGTATTCTTTTATTCATGTATTATTGCATTTAGAAGATTTGCCACTTCAATAGTTATTCCTAGATTTGAGATTGATAGTGAGATCGCATCTTTAATGGTTGCAATGATCCCATTCTGTACAATGTTATTTACTCCTATATTTGGTGGACTAGTTGATAGAAGAGGAAAAGCTACACGTTTTATGATTATTGGTGCAATGATGGTTTTAATAGCTCATTTAATTATCGCTTTTGCGCCAAGTGTTGATATATTTGGTTATATTGGTATTGCAATTTTAGGAGTAGGTTACTCACTAGTTCCCGCTGCGATGTGGCCATCTGTTCCAAAAATTGTTCCTGAGAAAAATTTAGGAACGGCTTATTCTTTAATATTTTGGATTCAAAATATGGGATTATTAGCAGTGCCAATAGTGGTTGGAGCAGTTATCGAGAATACTCATAAGTCAATACCAGATAAGGCATTGGCAGATGTTAAGGCAGCAGTAAATGCGGAGTACATTTTTATTGGCTTGGCGATTGTTGCAATTGTTGTAGCTTATATTTTGAGTAAATTGTCAGATAATAATCCTCAGCTTAAATTAGATGTTCCTAATAAGACAAAATAGACCGGGAGTATTATAATATAAACTAGATTTAAGCCCTTTAGGTAGATTTATACTTTGAATAAAGCGTAGATTTGCTTAAAGGGCAATTTTTAAAGTAATTTAAGCATTAGAATTCAAAACTTAGTGTATTTTTGCGTGTAAAATTAAAAAGATAAATATGGCTATTATTAAGAAATTAAATGGGATAGAACCGATTATTGGTAAAAATTGTTTTTTAGCAGATAATGCTGTTCTTGTTGGAGATGTAACTATGGGTGATGATTGTAGTATTTGGTATAGTGCAGTTTTGAGGGGGGATGTAAACACTATAAAAATAGGAGATAGAGTGAATATTCAAGATGGTGCGGTTTTACATACACTATATAAAAAATCAGTTTGTGAGATTGGAAATGATGTTTCGGTTGGTCATAATGCAATTATTCACGGAGCAAAAGTTGGTAATAATGTCCTTGTTGGTATGGGAGCAATTTTAATGGATAATGTTGTTGTTCCCGATAATACAATTATAGCAGCAGGAGCTGTCGTTTTAAGTAATTCTGTTTTGGAGTCTGGCATATACGCAGGTGTGCCAGCTAAGAGGGTTAAAGAGGGCTCAGACGCTATTGGTGAGGCAGCACTGAAAAATGCGCAGGGTTACCTTGAGTATAAAGAGTGGTATTCAGAAAAAGAAGATTAATGGTATATATCGCGATATTTTGGTTGGATTTTTGCGAATAATATTTAACGGTGACAAAGTGTTGGAGTTTATATAATACAAATGGGACATATCATAAGATTCAATTATAACTTTATTGCTAAAGTGTTGCTTTGTGGTGCACTATTATTTAGCTTATGTGGTTGCGGAGTAGCTAAGAAGACACTGCTATCAAATGAAAATATTGTGCAACATAGAGACATAAATCTTAATTTGTCTTCTACTCAAATAGATTCTTTAAGAGAGATTTATGGGAATAGTAAGATCTTTGTGGAAGAATATATTGAACCTACGCTTATTGCACTCTCTTTTTTTCCTGAGTTAACGGATGTTCCTATAGAGTTTAAAGTATCCCAAAGCTTAAATTCAACTATGGCGGCTTTGCCAAATACAAAAACCATTATAGGAAGGCGAGAATATATTGTACTTTATGGTGAAAATGATTCGGAAATTCCATTTCGCACAGTTCCATATATAGCTCAGATTGGTATAATTGCACACGAATTGACTCACATTGTGGATTATATAAACCGAAATGTTTTTGAATTGGTTGGCCTAGGTTTTGGCTATCTATTTTTTACTAAATCAAAATATGAAAATATTATTGATATGGCAACCATAGAGAGGGGTTTAGGATGGCAATTGTATGAATGGGCTGATTTCTCTTTTTATACTAACAAAACTGCCAGTGAGAAATATAAGAAATACAAAAAGAGAGTCTATATGACTCCCTCTGAGATAAAATATCATATTCAAAAATTAGCACCTCAATAGGATGATAATGTATATACTACCTAATTCTAATTACTCTTGGTAAACCGTTGAAACTGTATCGCCGCCTTCTCCACTCCAGTTTGTATGGAAAAATTTGCCCGAAGGTGCGTCAATCCTTTCATAGGTATGTGCCCCAAAATAATCCCTTTGTGCTTGTAAAAGATTTGCAGGTAATTGTTGAGATGTTATTGCATCATAATAACTTAATGCGGAGCTGAGGCAAGATATTGGAATTTTGTTCAGAGCAGCGGTTGCAACAATATTGCGTAGAGAATTTATGGCGTTTGGAAGTTCTCTCTGATAAAAATTGGATTCTAATAAATTTTTAATCTCAATACTATTATCTCTATATGCATTTGTGATGTCATCTAGAAATATTGAACGAATAATACATCCACCTCTCCAAATCTGAGCAAGTTCTCCTGCATTTACTCCCCAATTTTTTATCTGAGAAGTTGTTGTAATAAGTTCAAACCCCTGCGCATATGATATTAGTTTGGCGGCGTATATTGCTCCTTCAATATCATCTTCACTTATTTTAATAATATTATTTATTGAGTTATTTTCACTTTTATATCTACTACTTAGTTGGCACCTAAATTCTTTTAGTGCAGATATGTGTCGAGAAAATACGGATTCGGTAATAAGATTTAGAGGAATGTCGTACTCTAATGCAGTTGTAGATGTCCATTTGCCAGTCCCTTTTTGACCAGCTTTATCTAATATTTTATCAACAATATATTCTTCGCCCTCTTTGTATTCTAAAATATCCGCAGTAATTTCAATTAGATAACTACTTAATCTTTCATTATTCCACTCTCTGAAAAGTTTGGAGATTTGTCCATTGTTCATTTTAAGTATTTTACGAGCAATGTCGTATCCTTCACAAATAATCTGCATGTCTCCATACTCAATTCCGTTATGAACCATTTTTACAAAGTGCCCAGCTCCTCCGTTGCCAATCCACGTGGTACAAGAGTGATTATTATCTTTTCCTGCCTTGGCTGCGATGGATTCAAAAATTGGTTTAATTTCATTCCAAGCTTGAACATTGCCCCCAGGCATAATTGATGGGCCATGTAGAGCACCAAATTCTCCTCCTGAGACGCCACTCCCAACAAAAAGTATCCCTTTATTATTAAGAGTTTCTACCCTACGCTCAGTATCGAGATAATTACTATTTCCCCCATCTATCAAAATATCTCCTTTTTGTAAATAAGGGAGAAGAGTCTCAATTGTTGCGTCGACGGCATCACCTGCTTTAACCATAAGCATAATTTTCTTAGGACTCTCAAGCGAATTACAGAACTCTTCTATGGTTCTTGCCCCATAAAAATTCTTTTCAAAACCTCTGCCGTGAATAAAATTATCAACTCTTTGGTAGCTGCGGTTAAAAACAGATACTTGATATCCATTTCTCTCTATATTTAAAGCCAGATTTTCTCCCATTACAGCTAGTCCGATTACGCCTATATTGCTTTTTTTCATGTGATTATTCTTGAATTAATGATTGTTATGAAGATTAAAGTTTGGCAGCGGCTGCCCTATCTATGCACCAAACGAGATTTCCATTTGAGGGTTCAACGGATTTTGCTGGATAAGCAAAAGATTCACCATCTATGACGCTCTTTAGAATTTCGCCTTTAGCTCGCCCCGTACACAAAATGATAATTTCATTTGCATTATTTATTGTGCTTCCCGATAGTGTAATTCTCTCCTCTCGAGTTGTAGGGTGTTTTACAATTTGAGTTATTTTATCGGTCCTAAATGAAGTTAAGTTGTCGGGGAAAATAGATGCTATATGGCCATCTTCACCAACTCCAAGTATAATTAAATCAAATTTTGGCAATGAGTTTTCAAATGGTACAATTGATCTAAGTTTAGATTCAATCTCTCTTTGAGCCTTATCTGTATTATTTATGTAAAATGGGATAGGATGCACTTGGTCTTCTGAAATAATACCTGTTTCAACTAATTGTCGGCTAAATTCGCCATAATTGCTATTGGGGCTTTGATGTGGTACATATCGTTCATCACCCCAAAAGAAGTGAATGTTTTTATTGATACTATGTTGATATTGAGTGTATATAAGGTTGAATAGTAGTTTGGGTGTTGATCCTCCGGATAGAGCGACAAATTTAGATTGATTATCATCAAGCATACTTAATCTTTCAATAACATATTCGCAAGCCTCATTAGGTGTCTCAAAAATTAAAACATTTCTATTCATTGTAGTGAGTTTTAAGGATATAATAATATTTAAAGTTCGCAAAATTGATCACTTCCTGATAAATTCTTACAGGGTTGCCTCCAAGTATGCCCATTTTTTTCGGTTAAAAGATTGGCTTGACTTGGTCCCCAACTACCTGCGGGGTAGTTAAATATTGGAGCTAAGTTCTCCTTCCAAGCATTTAGAATAGGCTGAACATATTCCCAAGTTACCTTAACGGCATCCTCTCTTTGAT
The DNA here is from genome assembly GCA_964368585.1 of uncultured Muribaculaceae bacterium. Taxonomy (GTDB): domain Bacteria; phylum Bacteroidota; class Bacteroidia; order Bacteroidales; family UBA932; genus Egerieousia. The sequence continues at coordinate 244,488 of CAYJAK010000003.1, read as the reverse complement.
AAAGAGTTGCATCACCATTAATGCAATCACAAATTAATCTCTCATAAGCCTCTGGGATACGATAATGTTTAAGAGATTCGTACTTGAAATCCATATTTACTGGTTCAACAGTAAACCCTCCTCCAGGGCGTTTCATTCCAATCTTAAATTGAACACCATCATCAGGTTGTATTCTTATAATCAGCTGATTACCCTTTTCGTTTGAAAAATGCTCATATTTTAATATTTTGTATGGAGTTGCTTTAAAATGTATAGCAACCTCAGTAACTCTAGCTGGTAACGATTTACCAGTCCTTATATAAAAAGGTACTCCATTCCATCTCCAATTATCTATATAGCACTCCATCGCGATAAAAGTTTCAGTGGTGGAATTTGGTGCTATTCCACTCTCTTGCAAGTAGCCTTTAATCTCCTCTCCATTTATCTTTGATGCTGTGTATTGTCCTCTAACAACGTAATCTTTAACCTCTTCTTGATTAATTTTTTTTAAAGATTTAAAAACTTTTACGGTCTCGTCTCTAATTGCGTTTGCTTCTGAACTGATTGGTGGCTCCATTGCTATTAGCGCAAGTAGTTGAAGAAGATGGTTTTGAAGCATATCTCTAAGTGCGCCAGCGTGATCATAATAACCACCTCGAGAGCCTACGCTTAAGGCTTCGGATGATGTTATTTCTATATAATCAATATAATTTCTATTCCATAAAGGTTCAAAAATTGTGTTAGAGAATCTTGTTACAAATATGTTCTGAACAGTCTCTTTTCCTAGATAGTGATCAATTCTATAAATTTGCTCTTCAGATAAATAATTTAGTAGAGTTTGACTTAAATCTAGGGCGCTCTCTAAATCTCTACCAAATGGCTTCTCGATAATAACTCTGCGCCATCCGCTATCTTGTGCTAGTAGCCCTGATTTATAAAGATTTTCTGCTGTTGTGCCATATATTTGAGGTGGTAAGGCAAAGTAAAATAGATAGTTACGATACTCGAATTCTTTTGATAATGAATCTAATGATTCTTTTATATTATTAAAAGAGTCTAAATTTTGAGGATTGGCAGTTGTGTAAAAAAGATGATTAAGGAATTGATCAAAAATTTCATCTTTTTCTGAAAAAATCTTTTTTAATTCTCCTTTCTGTTTAATTCTAAACTCGCTATCTTGGATTTGTGTTCTGCCTGTTCCTAATATTTTGAATTTATCTGGAAGCTCATTGAGTTTATATAGGTCAAAAAGAGCTGGGATTAATTTCCTTTCGGTTAAATCTCCCGATGCTCCAAAAATTATTATAATAAATGGGTTGTTCATTGTTTTAAAGTTTAGTATATAAATCTATTTTTTTAAAATAAGTTCAATTACTCCATCAAAAAAAGTTATAACACCCATTATCACAATTATTATTCCAGCAATTCGATTAAGCATCATCAGTTGCTTGATTCTAAATTTTTTTCTAAAACTATTTATAGTTGTAGAGAGAGCAAACCACCAGAAAGAACTTCCAATAAATACCCCCCATAAGATTGGGACTAAAGAATTCTCATGAATTCTATTATTTATATCTACACCAACTGCCGCAAAAAGTGCAAGTATTAAGAAAAAGGCTCCGGGGTTACTTAATGTTATGAAGAGTGCTTGAAAAAAATCCTCTACATTTTTACTATTGTTATTTTTTTGTCTTATTTGTTTAATAGGATTTGTTAGGTAGATTTTTATACCAATTAAACTGATTGCAATTCCCCCAACAATTAAAACGTACTCTAAATTCTCTTTTATCAGATTCTGGATAAAGGCTAGTCCCATCAAAGCAAGAGCTGCATAAATTGTATCTACAACTGTGGCCCCTAAACCAGATATAAAACCTGCATTTCTCCCTTTGCTAAGTGTTTTTTGGATGCATAAAATACCTAAAGGACCTAAAGGTATTGATGCTCCCAGTCCCACGATAACTCCTTCTAATAAGCTGCTAAACATACGGTTAGATATAATTAGTTATTTTGTTCTTTGATATAAAAATTGACACGAGTATATCAATTTTACAAAGTTATAATAAAATTGCATAAAAATATGTGGCAACTATAAAATATATTTAATCTATAATATCCATAGGATTGATAAAAAATAGGATTAACTTTGTTTCTTTATGCGTGAATAAATAGTAGATTATATGGGTAATAATATATTAACATTAAAGAATAAGAGATTTAAAATTCATCAAATTTGGATCTTGTCTCAAATGACATCGCTGCTCCTTTCAATACCATTCATTGCTCCACATATGGGAATAGTCTCATTGGTTGCGTTTGTGCCGCTTTTTGTGGCAGAACATATTGCTAGTGAGAATAATATAAAGCGTTTCTTTTTTGTATATTACGTATCTTTCTTGATGTGGAATTTAGTTACAACGTTCTGGGTGTGGTTTGCTACACCAGCTGGAGCGTCTGCAGCTTTTCTGTTAAATTCCTTGCAAATGGCAATTGTTTTTACTCTATTTAGATGGGTGAAGCGCTATACAAAAGGGATATTGCCATATCTATTCTTTATTTTTGCTTGGTTAGCTTGGGAGCATCTATATTTTACTTGGCAGGTTTCCTGGACTTGGCTAACATTAGGAAACTCATTTGCCACTTCAATAAAAAATATTCAGTGGTATGAATATACTGGGACGCTGGGGGGATCACTTTGGATCTTACTCTCTAATGTGCTGTTATTTAGAATAATGTTGTTGTTTAATAGAGGCGAAAAGGTAAGAGTTTCACTTATTTCATATCTTCTTTTAATTATTATCCCGATAATAACATCTTACATTATATTTAATAGATATCAAGAGAGTGAAAATCCTGCTGAATTTACTGTTTTACAGCCAAATATAGATCCATATACAGATAAATTTGATGGTTTAACTCAAGATCAACAGAACAGAATCTTGATAGATCTTATGAATGAATCTAACAAAGGAGAGGAGAGAATAATATTGGCACCTGAGACATTTGTAGGGTGGGTATCACCTAGATTAATAGAGGGGCACGTTAGTTCAAATCCTAACTTTATGATCTTTGAAGAGTGGGTGTATAACTCAAATTCGCCACTTATTTTAGGGGCTGTAACACATAAGATATATAACTCCATAGATGAGCCTACAGAGACAGCAACTAAGGTTGGTACAAATATGTGGATGGATAAGTTTAATGCCTCAATTTATATGGACAATAGTGGTAAAATAGACTATTATCATAAATCTAAATTGGTGATTTTAGCGGAGTCAAATCCATTTTCAAAGGGGCCTTTTAAATTTGTTGAAAAATTAATGGGAGATATTGCAGGGGGGATAGGTAATTTTGGTACTCAACCAGAGGTAACACTCTTTACAACACCTAAGGGGATAAAGATTGGAACTGCGATATGTTATGAATCCATTTTTGGTGATTACTATAGAGAGTATGTGTTGGCTGGTGCAGATGTGATGGGAATAATAACAAATGATGGTTGGTGGAAAGATACGCCTGGACACAAACAACATTTGTCTTATGCATCATTAAGAGCGATTGAGACTCGTAGAAGTATTGCTAGGAGTGCAAACACGGGAATATCTTGTTTTATAAATCAGAAAGGTGAGATTGTTGATAGAATTGATTGGTGGGAGAGGGGATATCTAAATGGAAAACTCAATCTAAACGATAAAATCACCACATTTGTAAAATATGGCGATATCATCGGAAGAGTGAGTTGTTTTATTACTGGATTACTCCTTCTAATGGCTATTTCATTGACCCTTAAAAATAAGAGGACTAGAAGGTAAGTAATGAGCTAGAGATTTATTTTAATCCTATCCACTTTCTTCTTAACCTCATCTGATGAGGTGACTATATCTGGCCATGGGCGACTAAATCCATTTTCGCCAGTTATTTTCTTACGAGCATCAACTAAGAGAATATCAATCGTATCTCCATCTTTAGATATGAGTGATGTAAGTTTCACGTCTCTATCCATATCTGCATTACCACCAAGTAGCCAAAGATTGTGATATGAATCATCTAAATCAAATTCGGTATCAAGTATTGCTACAACTTGAGAGTTAGTAGGGATAGGTGTATCGGGATGAATATAGGTAATAAATTTTTCCCAACTATAGGTTGAATTAAATTCAATTGAGTTATTTCCTGTCTCTTCTGGAAGTTTTTTTGTGGCATCTATGCATAGTTTACCACCAAACCCACAAACAGAACTAGTGTGATCTAAAACGTCTAATGGACCTTTGCTAAAGTATGTGTCTCTTTTTGGTGTAAAATTCTCTTTGATGTATTCGGCTAGGTGTGTGTGATTTCTGATGTCTTTATCTCTAAATCCCTCAGAATCAATTACTACAATTATTTTATTAAACATCATCTGACCAGCACCCCACATTGCATTTGCTACCTTTGTACCTTGGCCAGGGTATTTCTTTTTAATCTTAACAATGGCAAAATTGTGCCCAACTCCCTCTTCTGGGAGATAAAGATCCTCTATTTCTGGAGAAATAACGAATTTAATAGGGGCAAGAAAAATCTTTTCTGTGGCAATAGCTATGTATTTATCCTCTTGAGGGGGTACACCTACTATTGTTGCTGGATATATTGCATCCTTTCTATGTGTAATACAGGTTATATGAAAAGTTGGATAGAGATCCTCTAAAGAGTAGAAGCCAGTATGGTCTCCAAAAGGCCCTTCAACCACTTTGGCCTCTTTTTTATCAACGTAGCCCTCAATTACAAAATCGCAATCGGCAGGAACCATTATATCATTAGTTATACATTTGGTCAATTCAACGCCTTTTCCTCTGAGGAATCCAGCAAAAAGGTACTCATCTATTCCCTCTGGAAGAGGTGCAGTTGCAGCGTATGTATAGATAGGGTCCCCACCTAAACAAACCGTAACAGGCATTTTGTCTCCTTGAAATTGATCATAGTGGTTTGCTCCTGTCTTGTGCCTATGCCAATGCATTCCCGTTAGATTCTTTTCAAATACCTGCATACGATACATTCCAACATTTCTTTGACCTGTAATAGGACTATTTGTATGCACAAGAGGGAGTGTAATGAATCTACCTCCATCTTGAGGCCAGCACTTGAGAATAGGCATCTCTTCTAGGTTAGGATTGTGATTTACAATCTCTTGGCAAGCAGCTTTCCCTTTAGCTCTTTTTGGTAGCCATTGAGCAGCCTTAGTTAATGTTGGCAGCATCTTTAATTTACTCATAAGAGTACTCTTCTCGCCTAAAGCATCACTTATTAGCCTGTCAATTCTCTCTGTAATATCCTCGAATTTTTCTACTCCTAATGTATAGAGGATACGTTTTTCAGAGCCCATTATATTTGTAACAACAGGAAAATTTGTTCCAGTGTTCTCAAAAAGTATCGCCTTTCCACCTCCAGGTAATTTACTGATTCTATCTGTAAATTCTGTTATTTCATAAATAGGATCAACAAACTCTTTTACTCTAATTAGTTCGTTTTTGCTCTCTAAAAAATTAATATATTCTCTTAAATTTTTATACATAATAGATTTGAAAAAATTATTCAGACGCTTCGTCTAATAAATATAATATTGAACGGAAAGTTATACCACTATGTTGTGATAATCCAATTTCACAAGTTCTACTAGTTGCGTATCCCTCGCTGCAAGGAGATGTTCTTATTCCATCTTTTTCTACTCCCGATACTTGTTCCTTAATAAAACGCAATCCGTGAGCATTTAATTTAGGAAGAATAAAACCTCTATCGCCAGCAAATCCACAGCAGTTGCTATCAATTACAACAACTTCATTAGCACATAGTTTGGCAAGATCATATAGTGCATTATCAACGCCAAGTTTTTTTGCAGAACAAACGGCAAATACAGCTACTTTGCGTTGTAATTTTGTAATTTTAAGGTGTTTAAGTAGATGTTTTGTTATAAATTCAGCAGGCTCATAAAGCTTTAACACATTTGCCATATTGGTGTACATAGTATATAAGCAAGGGCTCATATCGCACAGAATTGGATATTTACCCCCCTCAGAAGCCTTTAAAAGCTCGTTTTTTAATTCATCAGAAGCTTTCTTCCCTGCCTCTACATACCCCTTGCTAGAGAATGCCATTCCACAACAAAGCTTGTTAAGATTATCGGGATAAATAACTTCATACCCTGCTTTTAAAAGTAGTTTTTCTGTTAAGTTGGTAATTTCAAGATCTTTAGAATAATCTTTACTAACTCCCATACTTCTGGTTATGCAAGATGGAAAATAGACAACCTTTCCAACGCTCTCTTTGGGCGCTATACTCTCAAATTTAGTTCTGGTTGCCCCTTTTGGAAAGTGTTGATTCCATTGAGGGATTGCTCCAAACGAGATTGATCTAGCCGTAGAGGCCAATGCTCCAAAACTCTTTTTCCCAACTGCTATACGTGCTCCATAAGCCAATGTTAATCCTGTGCGCATTCCGGCAGTAACTTTATGCATATTTGATGCAACTTTTATTGCTATATCTTTACTCTTTTGGCTATTATCTAAATCTCTAAGCTCTTTGATTAATTTTCCAGAGTCAACTTTTACAGGGCACTTCATTGCGCATAGACTATCTGTAGCACAGGTGTCCATCGCCCAATATTTATACTGCTTTTGCATCTCTGCAGCAATATGAGGAGCCTCTCCGCTGGTTTTTAATCTCTCCATCTCTCTATATGAAGCAACCCTTTGGCGTGGGGATAGAGTTAAACCTTCGCTAACGCATACTCCTTCGCAGAAACCGCACTCCATACACTTATCTGCAACCTCAGCTACAGTTGGGCAAGGCTTTAAATTTGAGATATGAGCATTGTGGTCACTATTTAGGATAACGCCAGGGTTTAGAATTCCTTTAGGATCAAATAGTTGTTTTAGCTCCTTCATAAGCTGATATGCCTGCGATCCCCACTCTTTCTCTACATAAGGTGCCATATTACGTCCTGTGCCATGCTCTGCTTTTAGAGACCCCTCGTATTTAGTTACAACAAGATCAGCTATGTCGTCCATAAATTTACCATATCTATCAACTTCACTCTCTGTTCCAAAATCTTGATTAAACATAAAGTGTAGATTTCCCTCAAGCGCGTGTCCAAAGATTACTGCATCTGAGTAACCATTTTTATCAAATAATTTTCTTAAATCTAATACAGCATCTGCAAGTTGATTCATCGGGAAGCAAACATCCTCTATAATCGCGGTTGTACCTGATTTTCTCATTCCGGCTACAGTTGGGAGTGCCTCCTTTCTAACTTTCCATAAAATTGCTTGCTCTTTGGGGTCTGTTGTAAACTCAAAAGGTATTTCGGGAGTAAACTGTGATAAGCTACTTAGAATCTGTTTAGTTTGCTCTTCTAAGCTCTCTATTTTCTCACTTCTAGTCTCTACCAATAGTCCGCAAGCACCATCTGAAAGAGTCTTTATATATTCAGGTAACCCTTTAGTATTTTCAACTGAGCGAATACTTGCTCTATCAATTAGCTCTACGGCAGAAACGGGCTGTGTTTTTAATACTTGAACCGCGCTACAAGCCTCCTTAATGGTAGGGTATATAATTAGAGCCAATGACTTATATTTGTGCTCTACAACTGTATTATATGTTACTCCAGCTATAAATGCAAGTGTACCCTCAGAACCAATCATCAGGTGTTTTAGAATCTCGATACCGTCAGAATAATCGGTAAAGGCATTTAAACTGTAACCTGTTGTATTTTTTATCTTATATTTTCGTATAATTCTCTCTTTTAGTGTTGTATCTGCATCTATTCTTTTTGCAATACTCTCAAGTCCCTCTAATAGATTTGTATGCGATTGCTTAAATTGTGTAACTGATTCATTATTAGATGTATCTAACGTTGTTCCATCTGCTAAAACAATCTTGATATCTGCTAAGGTTTTATATGAATTGTCACTTGTTCCACAACACATTCCACTAGCATTATTCGCCGCAATACCTCCAATCATAGCAGAATCTATTGAGGCTGGATCAGGACCAATCTTCCTTCCATATTTTTGTAGGTACCTATTAGCGTGGGCTCCCCTAATCCCTGGTTGCAGCGATATTTTGTGCCCATTATCCAAGATTTTGTGGCTGTGAAACCCGTGGGTTGCCAATACTAAAACTGAATCTGAAATAGCTTGCCCAGATAAAGATGTACCTGCTGCTCTAAAAGTAACAGGGATATTCATCTGATATGCAGTTTTCATTATTAATTCAATCTCAGCTTCACTTTGTGCTCTTACTACGAGTTTAGGAACTAATCGATAAAATGAGGCATCGGTACCAAAGGCTAGCGTACTAAGTGCGTCGTGTAGAAGCCTCTCCTTTGGAATGATGCTATTTATCTGATTATAAAATTGTTTATATCTTCCAGTAATCATTGTTGATTAATTATCTCTAAAATTTGTTTTACATCTATATCATTGATATCCTTTGCAATAACTATATTCTCCTTTAGTAGGTATATTGTAGGAAGGCCAGGTATATAGTAATTATCATATATATCCCGATTATTTTCTCCTGCCCAAATATTAGTCCAATCTAAAAAATTGTTATCTGTGATATATTTTATCCATCTATTATAATCTTTTGTAGTATTTATCGCGATAAATTCAATAGATATTTTATCCTTAAATTGGCTGTAATGAGCATAGAGCTCTTTTGATACGTGTTCACAGAGTCCGCAATCGGGACTAAAAAAATAGAGTAGTTTGTATTCACTATTTATGCTATGAATATCTATTGGGGAGCCTCCCATATCTTCTAAGTAGAGATTTGTAGCAATTTCTCCTAAAGTATTCATATTATATATATCAAGCCACTCAATTATTCTGTTGATAAATAGAGTGTTATTCCAAAATGATGTGTGTGGAAAAATATACTTTTGAGCAATATATTTTGCTCCATAATTTAGGATGTGGTTTTGATGATTGCTAAAATATTCAAATAGCTCTTTAAACATCTTCTTAAAGAAGTCGGAGTCACTCTCCATATCTCCCTTGAACATATTGATGTAATATTTATCAATCTCATTTTTTAGAGTTGTAGTATCTTGGATAGAGCTAAAGATGCTTTCGTGAAACTTTATTCCAAACTCTTTACTCTCGTTTATACTATTTAATAATTGTTCTAATGCAGTTACGTTCAAATTTCTACCGACAATTTTATGATCCTCATCTATTAAAAACATTTGAGGAGTTGAGATAACGTTATAAAGCATATGGAATCCGCTCTCAGCGGTAGGATCATATACATTAACCCACTTAGCAAAAGGGTTGTAAATATCAGCAAAGTTTTCATTAATATATGATTTCCACTTAGAAACGTTATCTTGAGTATAGACTGCATATATGTTTATTGGAGCATATGAATACTGATTTACAAAATCTACCAACTTTGAGGTCTCTATAGAGCAAGTTGGGCAATCGTCTGTGTAGAAGTAAATTATGCTGTAGGAGTATTTTAAAGAGCTTAATGCTACTCTATTTCCCGATGTATCTATCAAATTCATATCGGGAGCATCCATACCAACTAGAGACCTCTTGTTTGTCTCCACAAACATTCTGATTAAGAACTTATCATCGCTATTTGGAAGTTCAATTTTATCATTCAGAATCCAATCTTGAGCAAGGTTTACAGCAACCTCCTCTTGTCCCATAATACCGCTATCGTAAAAATGGTTAAATAGAGTTGATGTAATAAATGCTCTTTGGTATCTAGCAAGCTTTGTTGTATCGCTAAGCTCAAATCCCTCTAGGAGTTTATTAATATATATAGTAATTGAATCATTTGATTTTTCACCTATAGAGATAATAAAATCATTAATAATTTTTTTGTAATTTATTGTTGTGTCTTGTTGAGGTACACTCTGTTTGAGCTCCTTGCCTTGAAGAGCGCAACTGCTAGATGTAGCTAATAATATTATAATTAGGAATATAGAAACTAAAGAAAGTCTTCTTGCTATATTATTCATTATTAGGCATATATTTAGTTATATCTAATCCTTGAGGAAGGAATAATGAAACATCTCCTCCGTTTATTAAAACATCTCTTGCAACTGTTGACGATACAAAAGAGAACTCCTGCGATGCAGGGATAAATATTGTAGATACGTCTGGGTGCATCTTTTTATTTGCTTGGGCAATAACACTCTCAAGTTCAAAATCGGTAGTTGTTCTTAATCCTCTGACAATATAATTAATATCTAATTTTCTACACAAATCAATAGTTAAACCAGTATATGAACAAACCTCAACATTTTTTAACCCAATTACCCCATCTTTTATAATCTCTACTCTTTTTTCTGGAGAAAAATACCCCCTTTTAGTGGTATTATAACCAACAGCTATAATAACTTTATCAAATAGTTTTAGTGCAGATTGTAAAACATCATAGTGTCCAATAGTAAAAGGGTCAAATGAACCTGGAAATATTGCTGTACGCATAGTCGCTTTTTTAAAAATTTATACCAATGCAAAAATACTCTTTTATTACAAAATAGATACTCTAAAAATGAGTAATTCAATCACAAATATTAAAATACCTTAGGAGATTTATAGAAAAATGGCTATCTATGCCGGCTAAAAAATATAGATTATGACTTTTTGGATATTTTTATCAATTTTTATAACGGTTTTATTATTTACTACGGTTGCAATCAAAAAAGTATTTACCCTCTCTTGCAAGAGAACATATTATATTGGTGGGGCAATGTTTGGATGTTTTGCACTTTTTCTAACAACTTTCTTTTTAAGAGGAAAACTCCCGTTCTGGTTAGATTATGGATTAATGGAGTTCTCTTTTAATTGGCTAATTTCAATCCCGTTTCTCTTTATTATTTCACTTATAATTTTGATATTAACGTGGACCAAGATATTGCCACCCCATAAGAGAATAAGAGCCTTTTATGTAGGTTTTTTTATCGCGATAATAACTCTTATTTATGGTAGGTTTCAGTATCGCGATATAAAAGTTGAAGAGTATAATTTTCCTATAGATGCAAAAGTTGTTGTTGCATCCGATATTCACTTGGGTAATTATATAACAAAAGGTAATTTGGCAAGGTTTGTAGATAAAATTAACTCTCAGAATCCCGATATTGTTCTCTTTGTAGGTGATGTTATAGATGGCGAATTGGAGCCTGTTGTGAGACAAAATATGGAGGAGGAGTTCTTAAAGCTAAATGCTCCTCTTGGAAAGTATATGGTATTTGGGAACCACGAAGCTTATGGGAAACAGACTTTAGAGATTGTTTCAAACTTTATGAGAAAGAGTGGAATTACGCCATTGAGGGATAGTGTAATACTAATTAATGACAGTTTTTATCTACTTGGAAGAAAAGATAAAAGAGAGCGTAGACTGAATGAAAACCAGATTTTGGAGCAATTTTTTCCTAATCACGACAAAGAATTACCTATTATTATAATGGATCACCAGCCGATGACTTTTGATGAGTATGAGAGACAAAAAAAAGGCGATGAATCCAATGGGAGTTTGAAAGGAAATGATTTTAACGCACTATTGTATCTGCACGGGCATACGCATAAAGGACAGATTTATCCAATAAGTAAAATTGTAGAGAATATGTATCCACACTCATATGGATTATATGAAGAGGAGGGTGTGAATTATATAATCACCTCTGGATTAGGATTATGGGGGCCGAAGTATAGATTTGGAACTCAATCAGAAATTTGGATAATTGGAAATAGAATTAGCGACTCCAATCAATAGGGGACTTGCCTCGTTCACTTAGATAACTATTGCATCTAGAAAAGTGCTTGCATCCAAAAAAAGCTCCTCGTGCTAGAGGGGAGGGGTGAGCTGCCTCTAAAATAAGATGTTTGGAGCTATCAATAAGATTCTTCTTGCTTCTTGCAAAGTTGCCCCATAGCATAAATACCAAACCTTCTCTGCCTTGTGATAGCTCTTTTATTACTTTATCAGTAAAGATATGCCACCCTATTGAACTATGAGATGCAGCTTGCGAAGCCCTCACTGTGAGAACGGCATTTAATAAAAATACACCTTGACTTGCCCACTCTTGAAGATTCCCGTTTTTATTCAACTTAATGCCTAAATCGCTTTCAATCTCTTTATAAATATTCTTTAGTGACGGTGGAGCTGGAGTTTGAGGTGGTACAGAAAAAGATAAACCATGAGCCTGATTGGGCCCATGGTATGGATCTTGTCCTAAAATTACAACCTTTACTTTACTGAATGGAGTTAGATGAAAAGCGTTAAAAATTTGTTGACCTGGAGGATAAATTGTAATCCCTTCCCTTTTCTCCTTTTTTAGATAGAGGGCTAGATTTGAAAAATACTCTTTCTCAAACTCTTCTTTTAATACCTCTTTCCACTCTTGTTCTATCTGTACATCCATTTTAAGTAAAGTGTTGCAAAATGTTATTCAAAAATAAACTCAAGTACCTCTTTCATTGTATTTACATATTTGAATGTTAGTCCTTTAACATAAACGTCTTTTATTTCGTTTATATCTTTCTCATTCTCAGAAGATAACAATATTGTTTTAATGCCAGCTCTTTTTGCTGCAAGTATTTTCTCTTTTATGCCTCCAACGGGTAAAACTTTACCTCTTAAGGTCATTTCACCTGTCATAGCAATAGATTTTTTAACAGCCTGATTCTTAAGAGCAGAAGCCATTGCGCTTACCATTGTAATCCCTGCTGATGGTCCATCTTTTGGAATAGCACCCTCCGGTACGTGTATGTGTAGATCAACTTTTGATAATGCATCGGGAGCTAAACCTAATAAATTTTTATTTGCTTTAAGGTATTGATATGCTATTGTAGCAGATTCTTTCATTACATCACCTAAGTTTCCTGTTGTAGATAGTACTCCCTTTCCTTCACTAGAGCTGCACTCTACAAAAAGAATCTCACCGCCCATAGCTGTCCAAGCAAGACCAGTAACAACTCCTGGAGCTTCATTACCTTTTTGCATATCTCTATTGTTAGTAGGCAATCCAAGTATCTCTTTTACCTCTTTAGGGCCTATCGAAGTAGGGATAGGCTCTTCAAATGCTATTGTTTTGGCTATATTTCTTGCCAATTTGGCAATTTGTTTATCTAGTGTTCTAACTCCAGATTCTCTTGTATAGTCATTAATAATAGTATCAATTCCTGTTTTGTTTAATTTGAATTGAGTTGATTTAAGTCCGTGAGCTTCAGTTTGTTTTGGAACTAAATAATCTTTAGCAATATAGTATTTTTCTTCTGCTAAATATCCCGACACGGGTATCATTTCCATACGATCTCTTAAAGCAGGATGAATGGTGCTGATGTTGTTAGCAGTAGTGATAAATAGTACTTTAGATAGGTCATAATCAATATCTAGATAATTATCGTGAAAAGTAGTATTTTGTTCAGGATCTAAAACTTCTAGAAGAGCCGACGCTGGGTCTCCTTTGTAATCTACGCTAACTTTATCAATTTCATCAAGGACAATTACAGGATTGGAGCTACCCGCCTTTTTGATACTCTGGATTATGCGTCCAGCCATAGCTCCAATATAGGTTCTGCGGTGTCCTCTAATCTCTGATTCATCATGTAATCCACCTAAGGAAACACGCTCATATTTTCTTCCTATAGCCGCAGCTATAGATTTACCTAATGATGTTTTTCCAACACCTGGAGGGCCATATAGACAGATGATTGGAGATTTCATATCCCCTTTTAATTTGAGAACAGCCAAGTATTCAATAATACGCTCTTTTACCTTCTCTAACCCATAATGATCTTTATCTAGTACTTTTTGAGCGCGTTTAAGATCTAAATTATCCTCAGTAACATAATCCCAAGGTAGGTCAAGTAAAAATTCAATATAATTGAGTTGTACGCTATAATCTGGAGAGTTTGGATTTGTGCGTGATAAGCGCATTAGATCCTTGTCAAAAATAGCCGCAACACTAGCAGGCCACATTTTGTTTGCAGCTTTTTGCTTTAGTCCGTCTAAATCTTGGGAGTTTCCATCCATCCCCAACTCTTCTTGAATTGTTTTTAGTTGATTATTAAGATAATACTCTCGTTGTTGTTGATCCATCTCGGTTTTAACCTTTTGTTGAATATCATCTTTTATTTTTATAATTTCAATTTGCTTATGTAAAAGCTCTAATAATTTAAGAGCTCGTTCCTTAATGCTGTTAAACATTAGAAGTTCAATTTTGTCATCAATAGAGTCATTTTCCATTCCAGATGAAATGATGTTTACAAGCATCTCTGGACTCTCAATGTTTTTCACCGTGAAAGTTAGTTCCGGAGGTAAGTGTGGTGAGAGCTTAAGGATATGTAGTGCAGAATCTTTTATGGAATCACAGATAATATCAAGATCTGCATCATCTTTTGGATTTGATTCATTGATATAATTAACTGTACCAATCATATATGGGTCATCAGTAAGTACGTCGATGAGTTCTATTTTTCTGATACCTTGTAATATAGCAGTGATGCTACCGTCGGGCATCTCTATGATTTTTACAATTCTAGCAGCTGTTCCAACGTGATATAGATCCTCTTTCAAAGGATTTTCAACTTTAACATCTTTTTGGGTAATTGCACCTATTATTTTACTGCTTTTATTTATGGCTTTTACTAACTTTAATGATTTATCTCTTCCTACGGTAATAGGTAAGATTGTACCAGGGAACATAACAGCATTTCTAAGTGTTAATATCGGTAGTGTTTGTGGTAAGTCTATTTTTTCGATATTAGAGTTCATATCAATATTCATTACAGGTAAAATATTAAAATCCCCTCCGTCAATCTGATTAGAAAATAATTTTGAAATCTTCATCTCTATAATTTGTGTTTTTATGTCATTGTGGCAGTGATTTGCCATCAATTTTTTATATAAATATATATATAACAAAATTGTCAATCATTGTGCCAAACTGGGTAGACTCTAAAATCTTAGTAATGATTGAAAATTAAATGAGTAAACAAGTATACAAAAACATATTTTTTTTGGTAAACATTATGATAATTAAGAAAAAAGATATACTTTTGCCGTCTATTTGTATAGAACTAACCTTTTAAAATAATATAAAGATGACAAAAGCTGATATCGTTAATGAGGTTGCGAAGGCAACAGGTATGGAAAAAATCGCTGTTCAGAACGTGGTTGAGTGTTTTATGGATAGCGTGAAGGACTCACTTGCAAAGGATGAGAACGTATATCTTCGCGGATTCGGTAGCTTTATTGTTAAAAAGCGTGCTACTAAAACTGCAAGAAATATCTCTAAAAACACAACGTTAATCGTTCCTGAGCACAATATACCTGCTTTCAAACCTGCAAAAGTGTTTATGAGCAAAGTAAAAAACAGCGTAAAGTAGTTTTCAATATTTAATCAATTTAATAATAATTTGTTATGCCAAGCGGAAAAAAAAGAAAAAGACATAAAATGGCTACACACAAACGCAAAAAACGTCTTCGTAAGAATAGACATAAAAAGCGTAAGTAGTAGTCAATTATAGTGAGATATGTTAATCTAAAGCAAGCATGTTGCTTGCTTTGGATTATTTTTTATACAGTATGGAGAAGGATTTAATTATTGATGTAAATCTGACAGGAGTATCAATTGCTCTTTTAAGCAATCAGAGATTAGTAGAGCTGAATAATGAACAGAACAATACATCGATATCAGTAGGAGATGTTTATTTGGGCAGGGTTAAAAAAATAATGCCCGCATTAAATGCAGCTTTTGTTGATATAGGTGATGATAAAGATGCTTTTATTCACTATTTAGATCTCGGATTTAATTTTAGGTCTTTTGATAATTTTGTGAGACAAGTAAATCCAAATAAGGATTTGAAATCTTTCTTCTCCAATGTAGAAATTGGACCCATCCTCGAGAAAGAGGGTAAGATAGGAGATATTTTAACTCAAGGTCAACCAATTATAGTTCAGATTGTAAAAGAACCAATCTCAACTAAAGGGGCAAGATTAACAGCTGAAGTATCTATTGCAGGACGTAATATTGTATTACTTCCATTTGCCAACAAAGTGAATGTGTCACAAAAAGTCTCTTCAAAAGAGGAGAAAAAGAGATTAGAGCGCCTAGTGTATAGTATTTTGCCAAAGAATTATGGCACAATAATACGTACAGCAGCTGAAGGGAAAAAGGCAGCGGTTTTAGATTTAGAATTAAGATCCCTAATAAAGAAATGGGAAGATAGCTGGAAGGCTATGGTTAAGAATAAACCGCCGAAATTACTATTTACAGAGAATAGCAGAACAACCACAATTCTGCGAGATTTATTAAACGATTCTTTTTCTAATATTCAAGTGAATGATGAGAACGTTTATAATGAAATAGTAGATTATATTTCTGCAATTTCCCCAGAGCAGAAGAATATTGTTAAGTTATATAAAGGTAGCGAACCTATCTTTGATAATTTTGATGTAACAAGACAAATTAAAAGGGCGTTCGGAAAGGTTGTTCCTATCAAGCAAGGTGCCTATATTGTTATAGAGCATACTGAAGCTCTCCACGTTGTGGATGTAAACAGCGGTATTAGAGCTAAATCTGGAGTGGAGCAGGATCAACACACATTAGATGTAAATCTCAATGCAGCAGAAGAGATTGCTAGGCAGTTGAGATTGAGAGATATGGGAGGGATTATTATCGTTGATTTCATAGATATGGATTCAAGCGAAAATAGAACAAAGTTGTATAATCACATGCAAAATCTATTAGCAAGTGATAGAGCTAAACATAATGTTCTACCCCTGACAAAATTTGGATTGATGCAAATCACGAGGCAACGTGTAAGACCTGCAACAGAGGTGAAAGTTAATGAAAAATGCCCGGCTTGTAATGGTACAGGTGAGATTACTTCAAGTATTCTTATTGATGAAACCATAGAGAGACAATTGGCCTATTTTGTAAAAGAGAAAAAAATAGAATCTTTTAACTTACACGTTAACCCCATTTTAGAGGCCTATCTAACAAAAGGATTTTTTACAAGCATAAAGAAAAAATGGTGTAAAAAATATGGATGTAGAATTATAATCCAATCAAACAATGATTATGGATTGTTAGAATTTGAGTGGTTCAATTCTAGTGGAGAAAGAATAGAGTAGTAAAAAGAGGTTGTCTTAATGAGTGTTAAAACTCAGTAGACAACCTCTTTTAGTTATTCTTATTTCTCTATATCTTGTGCTCTATTTTAAGTTTTGTTTACTCCTTAGTGCAGCTTTTACAAATTCTACAAAGATAGGTTGAGGTTTCTCAACGGTGCTCTTTAACTCAGGGTGAAACTGTACTCCAATAAAGAATGGATGGTTAGGGAGCTCAACAATTTCAACTAATCCAGTCTCAGGATTTCTTCCGCTCAATTTCATTCCAGCCTCTTCTAGTTGATCAATGTATTTGTTGTTAAATTCGTATCTGTGTCTGTGACGCTCAGAAATTCTAGTACTGTTGTAAATCTTATATGCAAGAGAACCCTCCTCTATGTCACATTCATATGCACCAAGCCTCATCGTGCCACCTTTTCTAGTAAGATTTTTCTGCTCTTCCATTAAATCAATAACAGGATTTGCTGTTAAAGGGTTTATTTCAGTTGTCATAGCATCCTTTAAGCCAAGTACATTTCTTGCGTACTCGATAACCGACATCTGCATACCTAAGCAGATTCCAAAAAAAGGTATATTGTTTTCGCGAGCATATCTTACAGCTGTAATTTTGCCCTCAACACCTCTCTCTCCAAATCCAGGTGCTACAAGTATTCCGTCCATTCCAGATAATTGTTCTGCGACACTGTCGTTGTCAATATGTTCACTATGAACAGTAATAACCTTTACTTTGCACTCATTCACTGCACCTGCGTGAATAAATGATTCTAGAATTGATTTATATGCGTCTTGTAGTTCTATATATTTTCCAACTAGAGCAATTTTAACCTCTTCTTTTGGATTAAATAGTTTTTGAAGAAAATCATTCCATTCAGTTAAATCTGGAACTGGAGCATCATTGATTCCCAATTTCTGAAGTACAATCTCATCAAGTTTCTCCTTCATCATTGTTAGTGGAACCTCGTATATACTTCTTGCATCAATTGATTCAATAACAGAATTTGGCTTTACGTTGCAGAATAATGCCATTTTTCTCTTTGTATCTGCTGGGATTGTGTGTTCTGTTCTGCAAACTACAATATCGGGATTAATACCAAGTTGTTGCAACATTCTAACTGAATGCTGAGTTGGTTTTGTTTTTAACTCTTTCGCAGCATTTAAGAATGGTACTAGAGTGAGATGTATTGTAACGCAATCTTGTTCTGGGAGCTCCCATTGTAATTGACGAACGGCCTCAACAAAAGGTGTTGATTCTATATCTCCAACTGTTCCACCAAGCTCTGTAATTACAATATCATATTTGCCAGACTTACCAAGAAGTAACATTCTTCTTTTAATCTCATCCGTAATATGAGGGATAATCTGAACAGTTTTTCCAAGGTATGCGCCCTCTCTCTCTTTATCAATAACTGTTTTATAGATTCTGCCAGTTGTTACATTATTTGCTTTAGATGTTGGTACATTTAGAAAGCGTTCGTAGTGACCTAAATCTAGATCTGTTTCAGCCCCATCCTCAGTAACATAACACTCTCCGTGTTCGTAAGGATTTAAGGTTCCAGGATCAATATTTATGTAGGGGTCAAATTTTTGGATTGTTACTTTAAAGTTTCTGGCTTGTAATAACTTAGCCAATGAGGCAGCAACTATGCCCTTGCCTAAAGAAGAGGCTACTCCTCCCGACACAAAAATATATTTAGCACTCATAATTATTTTAATTGTAGATGTAATATCGGGATGCAAAGATAGAGGGAAAAAGAATATAAAGCAAGTTGTAAAAAATAAACTTTTAATTTATATAATAGATTTTATATTTTTGATGAAATTTTAAAAGAATATTGTTAATAGGAGGTATAAGAATAGATGGATATTTTAAAAGAAAACTTTGATATTAAGTGGCATCATATAAATTTTATGAGGAGTTTACGTCCTTTTGAATTTATGAATATGACGCAAGAGTGTGCTGGTAAACACGCTGAAATTTTAGGCTTTGGATATGATGATCTAATTAAATTTGATCAAGCGTGGGTGCTGGGTAGAATTAAGATTGTATTTAAATCTTCTCCAATGTGGGGTGACTCTGTTAATCTTCATACTTGGCATAAGGGAAAGAACTCACTTTTTTGGCTAAGAGATTTTATACTATACAGTCAAACAGGCGAGGAGCTAATTGTGGCAACAAGCTCGTGGATTATAATGAATCTTAAAACTAGAAGAATAGAGAGATCTACCCATATAGAAAATGTTTATAATGAATCAAAATCGCTGTCACCAAAAGATGCAATAAAAAAACCTTGTGATAAACTTGTTGCGTGGGGTGAACCAAAGTGCGTTGGTAATTATTCGGTGAGTTATTCAGATGTAGATTTTTATAAACACGCCAATAATGCAAAGTATATAGAGTGGATTATGGATTTTATCCCGATAACATTTTTACAAGATATGATAATTAAGGAGATTCAGATAAATTACATATTAGAGGCTAAGTTGGGAGATAAAATATCGTTCTATATGAGTGAAAGAGAGTGTGATAATGGGCAGATGGAGTTTTATATTGCAGGAAAAAGAGGTGAAGAGCTTATTTTTCAGAGTCAATTGTTGCTAGAAAAAAAATAGAGTAGACTCGTTTATTATAAAGTTTATCTATCTTTGTGCCACGGCGGATCGCTCTATCGCTAGGGTAACCTAGAGGAAAGTCCGGACAGGGTAGAGCATTGTACTGTGGAGAGCACAGATAGGTGAAAGTTTATGCAAGGGTAACAGAGAATAACCGCCTCTTTTGAGGTAAGGGTGAAAAAGTGAGGTAAGAGCTCATAGGTTGATATGGCGACATATTAGCGGTACTCGACTACAACCTGCAAGGCCATGTATATCGGCAGTTAAGGGCTGCTCGCTCTTTGCCGAGGGGTAGGCTGCAATAGATAAATGGTAGAGCATCTGCATTTAGCAGAGGACAGAATCCGGCTTATAGATCCGCCTTTTTATTGATATTAAGAATTTTAAGTATATAATAGTAATATGTGTATTGGTAAAATCTGTTCAATTCTTATTTTGATAAGCATCAGTTTTATAAATGTTGCTTGTGCTCGAACAAATGTGCGTCAGACTTCAAATGACAAAGTAGAAATATATAAAGCTATAGTACAGGAGACTCTTCCTCATCAAAAAAATGCCTATACGCAAGGATTATTCTTCCATAATGGTCAACTATATGAAAGTACTGGGCAATATGGAGAATCAACCTTTAGAAAGGTAGATCTTAAAACGGGAAATGTGTTAAGACGATTAGATTTTGATAATAGATATTTTGTAGAGGGCTCTTGCGTCTTAGATAATAGATTATACATTCTTACCTGGAAAGAGAAGAAGTGTTTTGTGTATGATATTAATACGTTAAAATATTTAGGTGAACTTTATAATCCTAGAGAAGGGTGGGGGCTTACAACAGATGGCAAAGATTTAATCTTGAGTGATGGTACAGATAAATTGTATTTTTTAAATCCAATGAACTTTGCTGTTAAAAAAGTGCTAGATGTAAAGGTGTACAATAAGCCTTTAAATTATTTGAATGAATTAGAATATATTGATGGGAAAATATGGGCAAATGTATATGGAGCAGATGAATTGGTTATTATTAATCCCGATAATGGAATAGTAGAGAGTATTATAGATTGTACAAACATCTTATCTCCAAGATTAAAGACGACTACAACTGATGTGTTAAACGGAATAGCATATAATCCGGTAGATAAATCTATTTATATAACGGGTAAATATTGGCCCAAAATGTTTAAAATAATATTAGAAAAGTTGTAATAAGAACTGAGCATTTGCTTATATTTGTATTCAATTATTCATAAAAATATAATTCAATATGTTATTAATCGCTGATAGCGGCTCTACAAAAGTTGATTGGAGAGCCATAACTAATGATGGAAAAATCGTATCAATTAAAACCGAAGGAATCAATCCTGTTTTTGTATCAAAGGAGTATATTATAGATGTATTAAAGAGTAAACTATTACCAGAGCTTGGAGCTGGAGTAAAAGAGGTTTACTTCTATGGAGCTGGAGTACTATCAGATGATGTTGCAGTAATATTAAATGATGCTTTTAAAGCAGTGTTCCCAGAATCAAATTGCTTCTCTGCATCAGATATATTAGCAGCGGCTAGAGCGTTATGTGGCCATAATGAAGGAATTGCTTGCATTTTGGGTACAGGTTCTAATACTTGTTTTTATGATGGGAAAGATGTTGTGAAGAATGTAAGGGCAGGAGGATTCATTTTAGGAGATGATGCAAGTGGAGGAGTTTTGGGTAAGAAGCTAGTTTCAGACTATATAAAGGGAGTTCTTCCAAAAGAAATTGAGGAAGAGATTGATAAAAGATATGAGTTAGATTATATGAAAATAGTTGATAAGGTGTATAAACAACCTATGCCAAGCAAATTCTTAGCATCGTTCTCTCCATTTATAAATGAATTTAGGGCACATCCGCATATGGATAATCTTTTGAGAACAAGTTTTCAAGAATTCTTCAGTCGTAATATTGCACATTATGATTACAAAACATACGAAGTTAATCTAGTCGGTTCTGTTGCATATCATTATCAAGATATTTTAAAAGAAGAGGCTCAAAAATTTGGAGCAAAAATCGGTAAAATAGTGCAATCTCCAATTGATGGATTAGCTGAATATCATTTAAATTCAAAATAAAACTAAAAAAATATAAAATGAAAGTTACAGAACAAGCATCAAATTATTCTAATCTCGATAAAATGACAACAGTAGAGCTGTTGCAGAATATGAACAGAGAGGATAAGACAGTTCCAGAGGCTGTAGAAAAGTGTATTCCTCAAATAGAGGCCTTAGTTGAAGGTATTGTTGAGAGAATGAAAAAAGGTGGTAGACTCTTCTATTTAGGTGCAGGAACAAGTGGGCGTTTAGGTATTTTAGATGCTTCTGAAATTCCTCCAACTTACGGAGCTCCATTTGATCTTATTATTGGTTTAATAGCGGGAGGTGATATTGCAATTAGAAAAGCTGTAGAGAATGCTGAGGATGATTATAATGCAGGTTGGGAGGATATGCAGCCATATAATGTTGGAGAAAATGACGTAGTTGTAGGTGTTGCCGCTTCTGGTTCAACACCTTATGTTATTGGAGCTTGTGAAGAGGCTAGAAAGAGAGGAATCCTCACTGCTTGTATAACCTGTAATCCAGGTGCAAAAGTTGCAGAAGTTGTTGATATTCCAATTGTTGCAGTAGTTGGGCCAGAGTTTGTAACTGGTAGCACACGTATGAAATCAGGAACAGCACAGAAATTGGTTCTTAATATGATTTCAACTTCAACTATGATTAGAATGGGGCATGTAAAGGGAAATAAGATGGTAGATATGCAACTTTCTAATGCTAAATTGGTAGATAGAGGTACAAAAATGATTATGGATGAGGCAAAAATAGAAGATTATGACTATGCAAAGAGCCTTCTTCTAGAGCACGGTTCTGTGAGAAATGCTGTTGATTTCTATAATTCTACTAAATAAGTCTACATAAATGTTCAAACAAAAGTACTCTTCCAAGCTATTAGAGAGGGCTGTTGATGAGTTTGCATCACTTCCTGGTGTGGGCAGAAAGACGGCTTTGAGATTGGCATTGCATCTGCTTAGGCAGCCAAAAGCAAATGTAGAAAGGTTTGGAAGTTCTTTTATTGAACTTAGAAATGAAGTTAAATATTGTCCTAAGTGTTATATGATAACAGATGATGATTTGTGTTCAGTCTGTTCAGATAAGCAGCGAGACAGATCTATAATCTGTGTAGTAGAGAGTATCAGAGATGTTTTAAGTATAGACAATACAGGGCAATTTAATGGAACTTACCACGTTTTAGGTGGAATTATCTCACCAATGGATGGTATTGGGCCATCAGAACTTAAGATTAATGAATTGTTGGAGAGAGTGAAGAATGATGAACCAAAAGAGGTTCTTCTTGCTCTGAGTACGGGAATGGAGGGAGAGACAACATCTTTTTTCTTGTATAAAAAACTATCTAGCCTAGGTATTAAAATATCTACAATAGCAAGAGGTGTTGGATTTGGAGATGATCTTGAATATACAGATGAGTTAACACTTGCCAAATCTATTGAGAATAGGCATGATTTTAAAATAGAGTAAATTTTATATTATTAACAATTAACAACCAGTAACTTACAAATGAATGCAACAATTTTATTAATTACCTTTCTGCTTTATACAGCGTTACTTTTCTTTATTGCTTGGTTAACATCACGCAAAGCTGATAATCAAACTTATTTTACTGGAAATAGAAAATCAAATTGGTTTCTTGTGGCCTATGGTATGATTGGAGCATCTCTATCGGGAGTATCATTTATGTCGGTGCCGGGAAATGTTATAAATGAGAATTTTTATTACCTACCAATGATTCTTGGAATGATAATGGGATCTGGTGTGATCGCTTTCTTATTGCTACCAATGTACTTCAAGCTCAATTTGACATCAATTTATGCATATTTAGATACTAGATTTGGTGCGCATAGTTATAAAACAGGAGCATCGTTCTTTATTATTTCACGTTTACTTGGTGCTACGGTGAGAACATTCTTGGTTATATTTGTACTTTATAACTTTGTTCTAAAAGATGTTGGAGTTCCATTCTGGGTAGCGGCAACGGTTTTTGTTGTACTAGCTATTTTATACACTATGCGTGGTGGTGTAAAGACGATTATTTGGACAGATACACTTCAAACAACCTTTATGATTTCTGCAATAGTTGTTTCTGTTGTTTTTATTTGTAAAGAGCTAAATTGGGATTTCTCTCAAATGATTGCAAATGTTCGTGAAAGTAGCTATTCTGAAATGTTTGATAGTAACCCAGATTCAGCAAGTAACTGGATTAAAAGATTCTTAAGTGGTATGGTTATTCCTATCGCCATGATGGGGCTTGATCAAGCAATGATGCAGAAGAGTTTGAGCTGTAAAAATATCGGTGAGGCTCAGAAGAATACTATGACTTCTGTTATAATGATGGTGCCAATTAACTTGCTATTCCTTACTTTGGGTGCAATTTTAGCGATATATATTCAACAACATCCAGAGCTAATGTCTGCAGTAACAAACTCAACTGGTTCAATTGAGGCAGATAAAATATTCCCAACTGTAGCGTTTGCTCTTAAACCGTTTGTGGGTGTGATATTCTTTATTGGGTTAATATCTGCTGCTTATCCAACTTGCGCTAATGCTTTAACATCTCTTACTACCTCTACTTGTATAGATTTAATTGGTTTAGATAAGAAGGATTGGAGTGATGATAAAAAGAAGAAAGTAAGGCTAAACGTTACATACGTACTGGCAATTCTATTTATACTTTTAATAATTGTATTTAATATTCTAAAGAATGATGCGGTTGTTAATATGGTTTATCAAATTGCTGCTTATACATATGGTCCGCTGCTTGGATTATATATGTTTGGACTATTAACTAAGATTAATGTTAGAGATAGAGCTGTGCCTTATATTTGTGTTGCAGCCCCAATTATGTCATTCTTTATTAATAAATATATTTTCAACTTTGGATTCTCTTTAATTATTGTTTGTGCGGCACTTACTGTTTTAGGATTATTGGTATTTAAGAAAAAATAGTACTATCTTTATAGTATTAACCTTAAAAACATAAGCTTATGAGAAAATGGAGCATAATTATTAGTCTAATAATGCTTGTTGTATCTCCGAGTCTATTTGCAACAAGCAAAAACAGATCTACAAAAGAGTTAACTGAGGCACAAAAGGAGTTTCAAGATAACAAATTTGGGATCTTTATACACTGGGGTGTATACAGTATGATTGCTCAAGGTGAATGGGTGATGACTAACCAGAATATTAATTATCTGGAGTATGCTAAGATGGCATCTGGTTTTTACCCTATAAAATTCAATGCAGCAGAGTGGGTGTCAGCAATTAAGGCATCTGGAGCAAAATATATTTGTATTACATCCCGTCATCACGACGGATTTTCTATGTTTGATACAGAGGCCTCTACTTATAATATTGTGGATGCAACACCATTTAAAAGAGATATTCTAAAAGAGTTGGCTGATGAGTGTGCAAAACAAGATATAAAGTTGCATTTTTACTACTCTTTAATAGACTGGTATCGCGATGATTATCTGCCTTTAGGTAGGACAGGTAGAGGTACCGGTAGGCCAGGCAAAGGCGAGTGGAAAGATTATATAGATTTTATGTGTGATCAGCTTACTGAGTTGCTGACAAATTATGGTGAGATTGGAGCTATCTGGTTTGATGGTGATTGGGATCAAGATATTAATCCAGAATTTGATTGGGAGTATGATAGAATGTACTCTTTGATTAAGCGTTTGCAACCTAATTGTTTAATAGGGAATAACCATCATAAAGATCCTTTGCCAGGTGAAGATATTCAAATTTTTGAACGTGATATTCCTGGTGAAAATAGTGCTGGATGGCATAAAGGAGCAGTGAGTGAATTGCCGCTGGAAACTTGTCAAACGATGAACGGTATGTGGGGGTATAAGATTCAGGATCAGAACTATAAATCCGACAAAGTGCTAATTAAATATCTGCTTTCAACGGCAGGAAGAAATGCAAATTTGCTATTGAATGTGGGGCCTCAGCCTAATGGAGAGCTTCCAGCAGAAGCTGTAGAGAAGTTAAAAAGTATGGGAGAATGGTTAAGCGTTTATGGCGAGACAATCTATGGAACTAGAAGTGATGTAGCTAAACCGCAACCTTGGGGTGTTGTTACCAATAAGGCCAATAAGATTTGGTTACACATCTTTCCTGATGACTTGAATGATAAGAGTTGTACTTATATTTCTGAGAATGAGTGTAGAATTTTCGTCCCATACTCAGAGAATAAAGTGATTTCTGTAACAGAATTTAAAAGCAGCATTAAATTAAAGTATAAACAATACAAAGAGGGGTTATTTGTGACAATTCCATTAAATGACATCTCAGATAAAATTGATTTTGTGGTTGAGGTTAGTGTGAAGTAATCAAATAGGTTTCACTATTGTTTTTCCAACATATTTTACCTAATTTTGCAAGGCTTTTTATGGACACATCAGAAATAGATAATAAAATCTCTCATTATGGTAAAGGTAGCAATCATATCCTACTTGAATACTTTGCCGTTTGCTTATGGGTTAAAAAACCACTCAATAAGTAAACAGTTAGAGATTGTTGTCTGTACTCCAGCAGAGGGGGCTCGTCTTCTGAAGAATAATAAGGTTGATTTAGGAATTATTCCAGTTGCAGCAATTGGTGAGATATCGGGATGCAAAATTATCTCTAACTTCTGTATTGGTGCGGATAAGGGAGTTGAAAGTGTATTGCTCTGTTCAGGACAGGCTTTGCCTGATATTACTGAAATTTTTGCAGACTCAGAATCAATGACATCTGTGATGTTGTCTAAGATCTTATGTAGAGATTATTGGGGCATTTCCCCTGATTATAAGAATTTTATCTATTGTGGGTCTGCGGACTTAGATTACTTGAAAACTTATGTTCTAATTGGGGATAAAGCTCTTAAAGAGGGTGCGAATTTTAATTATGTTTATGATCTTGCACAAGAGTGGATTAACTTTAGAGGTAAACCGTTTGTATTTGCTTGTTGGGTGGCTAATAAAGAGTTATCAGAAGACTTCATAGCTTCGTTTAATGAGGCTATTGAGTATGGTGTGGCAAATATTGCAAATGCATTAAAAGAGGAAACTTATGGTTTTTCATATGATTACGCTTATAATTATTTGACAAACCATATATCATATAACTTTGATAATAATAAAAAAGAGGGTTTGCAAGATTTTTGGTCTTTGGCTCCAGAGGAGTTAAAATCAAAAGTCCGATGGTGTGTCTTGTAGCTCTGGTTCTGGCTACTTAAACTATCTATTCACCAATTAAAACTCTTTTTATGATTGAAATATTCTATAAACTTAAAGGTCAAATTATTACATCGCAAGAAACTGCTGCTCTAGAGGAGTTGGGTTTTGATGATGTTTTATGGATTGATCTATATGAGCCTACTGGAGAGGAGAAACGAGCAGTTGAAACATTCTTAGAGACAACGCTGCAGAGTAGGGCGCAAGCCGAGGAGATTGAGAGTTCATCGCGATACTCAGAGACTGATACAAGCATTTTTATCAATACAAATTTCCTGATTCCTGGCCCCGATGATTATGATATGCAAGCTGTCTCATTTATCTTATCAGAAGGTATTCTTGTAACGATTAGGCAGGTACCTTTGAGAACTTTTAATGATTTACAGAGAAAATTAATATACTCATATAAGTTGTATCCTACTGGATATCATATTCTTGTTGCAATTCTTGAAAATAGAACAGATTTAGATGCTGATATGATTGAGATAATGGTAAAAGAGATTAGTCAGTTTAGTAAGAGGGTAAGTTTAGGTGAGAATGTTAATGAAGATTTTCTTTTAGATATTAATCAATTGCAAGAGAATACGATGTTGGTACGAGAGAATATCATAGATAAGCAGCGAATGATCTCTGCAATTCTTAAGAGTGACAAATTTCCTAGAGACGTACACGCAATATTAAATGTGCTAATTAAAGATATAGGATCTCTAATTAACCATACTAACTTTAGTTTTGAGAGACTTGAATATCTTCAGAATACGGTGCTGGGTTTGATTAACCTAGAGCAGAATAAGATAATGAGGATACTTACATTTGTATCGCTTCTATTCTTACCACCTACATTAATATCGGGAATCTTTGGAATGAACGTCAAACTCCCGATATTTAATGAGAAGTGGGATTTTATGTTTATCGTAGGGATAATGCTAATCTCTGTATTTTTGGCCTCTCTGATATTTAGAAAGAGAAAGGTTACAAAGTAGCCTTAGATTTCTTGTTTATAAACATGTTATAAGCAAGTAGACCTACGATACTAATTATACCTATTGCTGTGAATATTAGCCATAATAGTGATGGTTTACCCATCTCTTCTACAATTCTTACGTATAGACTTGCTCCCAAGAATGAACCTATTGAGCTTCCAATAACACCATATAGGAATGAATATCCCATATATAGAGCCTTCTTATCAGGTGGCGCAATTGTTCCAATGTATGATAAAAACTTTGGATGAGTAGTCATCTCTCCTATTGTAAATATTGCAATTCCTCCCATAAATATCCAAGGTGAATTGGATAGACTTAGGATAAAGATTCCAATTGTTCCACAGGTTATACCTCCAATCATCGTAGGTAGTGCTGGTGCCTTTTGTAAAAGTCTTGAAACGATTAATTGAAGTATGATAATTACACCTGCATTGATTACAGTTACGTGCTCTACATCAAATTTCCAATTAGGACTCTCTATAAATATTCCTAAGAATGAATTTACTGCGCTATTCACAGGAGCCATATCTATATAGTCATTTAGATACCAAAGCACAGTTCCAAACATTTGGAAATATAGAATCCAGAAGCTTGAGTATAAGAATATTAGTACAATAAACTTTGTGTCTTTTAATACTGTAAGTGCACCAATAGCAACCTCTGATAAGCTCTTTCCTTTTCCTGCATTTTCTAAGTTAGCTTTTGGCTCTTTATAGAATATTGTGTTTATTGCAAATAGAACGCATCCAATGATAGCGGCCATAAAGAAGATATATTGATAACCTAGAGGTTTTAGTATCGGGATTAAAATTAGTGGGAATAGGAACGCTCCCAAATTTATTGACCAGTAGAAGATTCCAAAGCCCAAAGTTGAATTTTCTGGGGTTGTACTCTTGGCAATTGTTCCTGAGATTACAGGTTTAAAAAATCCTGCTCCAATCCCCATTAAAACTAAAGAGGCAAATACTGGAATATATGAATTTGTAATCCCTGTTAAGAAATAACCGGCTGAGATACAGGTGAAAGCAAAGAATAATACCTTTCTATATCCATATCTGTCGGCAATGGCACCGGCAACTATCGGGAGGAAATATAATAAAGGCTGAATTGTGCCCATTATTGTACCAGCTTGGCTCTTTGTAAATCCAAGTCCGCCTTCATTTCCACTTAGAATCATATAGACAGATAGTACCGATAGTACCCCGTAATATGCTCCTCTTTCAAAAAATTCCATAACAATGGCAACCCAGAAGTTCTTTTCAAATCCTTTTTTCTTCATAAAATAGTGTTTTAAATAATATTTTAGACAAAAATAACCTTTTTGAAGAAAACTAAGTTACAATATATTAATTACTTTTGTGTAATAGTTAAAATTAATTCTTTATGCAAGAGATTATTTCTAGAATTTACCAAAGCTATAAAGATAAGGTTGGCTTTGGGTGTGTTGCTGATTATATACCTGCGCTTTCTAGCGTAGATCCAAATAAATATGCAATATCTATCCATACGATTGATGGAGAGTCTTATAATTTAGGAGATTATCAGCAGCGATTTAGTATTCAGAGTATATCTAAGGTGTTCACACTGGCACTACTATCTCAAAAGATGGGTAATGATATTTGGAAATATGTGGGCAAGGAGCCATCGGGAAATTCATTTAACTCATTAGTGCAATTAGAGTATGAGAAGGGGATTCCAAGAAATCCTTTTATAAATGCTGGAGCATTGATTGTTACTGATAAATTGTTGGGCTATAATAGAAATATTAGAGGCGAGTTATTAACGTTTATTAGAGAATTGGCAGGAGAGAAGGAGATTGATTTTGATTATGGAATTGCGGAGAATGAGTATGAGACAGGGGAGAGGAATAAAGCTTTGGCGCATTTAATGAAGAGTTTTAATAACTTTGATAATAGAGTAAAGGATGTTATTAGAGTTTATTGTCATCAATGTAGTATTATGATGAATACTAATGAATTAGCAAAATCGTTTCTCTTTTTAGCAAATGGAGGTGTAAACCCTATTAGTGGAACGCAGGTGTTATGCGCTAGAAATACTAAACGAATAAACGCCTTGATGCTTACCTGTGGGTTATATAATGAATCGGGAGATTTTGCCTATAGGGTAGGTCTGCCAGGAAAGAGTGGCGTCGGGGGTGGAATTGTTGCCGTTATTCCCAATAGACTCTCTATTGCTGTTTGGAGTCCAGAGCTAAATGGTAATGGTAATTCATATAGAGGAATTTTAACACTAGAAGATTTTACTACTGAGTTGGGGGTTAGTATATTTTAATTCTCGTATAAATTATTTATAAAGATGGATTTTAAGTTAAGAGTGTTTAAAGAGGTTGCAGAGAATTTAAGCTTTACTAAGGCGGCTAAGCTTCTAAAGGTTACACAACCAGCAATATCAAAACATATTAGTGAATTGGAATCAGATTTTAATCTGGAACTATTCAATAGAAGAGGAGGAAGGGTTGAAATGACCCATTCGGGAGAGCTATTTTATAGACATGTTAAGAGTATTCTCGATAATTATTCGCAACTAAAATCCGATATGTCATTTCTTAGTGAATTTGCAATAAAAGAGATTAGAATTGGAGTATGTAGCACTATTTCAAGCTCTGTGATGCCAGAATTATTTGCAAGATTTCTAATAAAATTCCCTAACATAACAATTGATATTCAATCTGGAAGCTCTGACTGTATTAAAATACTTCTATCTGAGGGTAAGATAGACTTAGGAATAATATGTGATGATAGTAGTACAGATTTTTATTCTATCCCATTCATTGAGGATGATTTTGTGTTAGTAACATCTGCCTCAAACGAGAAAGTAGATGTGGTTTATTTATCAGAAAAAGAGGCTCTGTTTAATGGTGTGGAGTCTAATAATTCTCTATTTTTAAGGGATATAAATCTTGTACTTCCAAAGGATGATTCGGATATCTTGAACTTAATAAGTCAAAATTTGGTGAGAGAAGGGATGGATCTCTGTGACCTTAATATATTACTATATCTAACTAAAATAGAAGAGGTTATTAAATTCTTGAAATCATATAGTGACAGTTATGCTATTCTCCCAAAAATATCTGTAAGAGAGGAGTTGAATTGCGGTTTGTTTAAGAGTATTAATTTGCAGGGATTTAGTTTGAGGGAGTGTTATTCATTTATCTATAACCAAAACGTGGATAGTATATCAGTAAGAGAGTTTATTAATTATATTAATCGGAATAATTATCCAAAATAGATCTTTTTTACATACCTTTGCGTGATAGGCTAATTTTGGGGCTTAACTAACTGAACGTCATGCGAAAATCTAAGAATAAACGTTTTCTATTTATATCACTTTTACTAACTGCGATTGTAGTGTTAGTAATTGGTGCTTCGTCGTATATAAAAGGCGATAAAATAGAGAGTAAAAATATTGGAGATACAACAGTTGTTGAGAGTTTAGTAGAGAAGCGCTTAATATCTATAAATGAGCTTATTAGCAATGACTTGAGTTCGTCTGATTTTACACAAGAGAAGTTAGATGCAGATATTGAAAAGATTATGGCAAGATGGGAGCTCAAAGGGGGCTCTTTTGCATTGATGCGGAATGATAGTTTAATATATGCAAAAGGATATGGTGTTGCAGATGAGATGGATAGTGTTTTTTGCGATGCATCACACGTATTTAGATTGGCCTCAGTCTCAAAACTTATAACAGCAACGGCAATAATGAAACTCTGCGAGCAGGGTAAGTTATCTTTAGAGTCCCTAGTTTATGGTGAAAAGGGTATATTGAATGACTCAATTTTTTCCAATCTAAGAACGAAGTCGCATAAAAAAATAAAAGTTGAGCACCTATTAAGGCACACAGCAGGTTATGCTACTCCCGATGGTGATGCAGCTTTCAATCTTAGTAGCACTGCTAGGAGAATAAAGAAGCAGCTTCCTCTCTCTTTAGATGATATGGTTGAATACTCAACAAGAATTAAATTAAGAACTGTTCCTGGTGGAAGTTATCACTATTCAAATTTAGGATATGTTGTACTTACAAAAATTATCGAGCAAGTAACAGATATGGAGTATGAAACTTATGTTAAAGATTCAATTTTGATACCTGCTGGATGTTATGATATGCATATTGGTAAGAGCTATGATTTTCAGAGAAGACACAATGAAGTTGCCTATTTTGAGGTAAAAGAGGCTGATCCAATATATAGTAGTGATGGAAGTAACTTGCTTGTAATGAAGAGTGCTGGGGGGAATGATATTTCTCTTTTGAGTGGTGCTGGTGGTTGGATAGCTTCCGCTCCAGAAATTTTAAGATTTGTAGCCTCAATAAATAACTATGAAGGTAAGAGAGATATCCTTAAGCCAGAAACAATAGATATAATGACGGCTTATAGTAATAGAGGTCGCCCTATCGGTTGGGCAAGTACAGGGAGATATGAATGGATTAGAACTGGCCATATGGCTGGGACTACTGCAATAATAAAGAGACAAAGAAACGGTTATACCTGGATCTTTGTCTCTAATAGTTCAGCCTGGATTGGCCCGAATGTTACTAAAATTCTCAACTCTACAATTACGCGCTCTTTATCAAAAATAAAAGAGTGGCCTAGTAGAGACCTCTTTGAGGAGGTTAGAAATTAATACCAAAGCGGAGTCCGCTATCCCAAATATGGTTATTACCAGCTTCGTGCTTAGGCATACCATCTATTGGATCTGCAAAAGTATATGATAGATTAGAGTAGATTCCAATCCAACATTTCTTTGTAATAGCGTAGTCAATAGATACATCACCATTAATACCAAATCCTGTGATATTCTTCTCTAAAACAGTGTTACCTGTGCTGTTCTCTCTAATATCAGCTCCTACGTTAATTAGGTTAATACCTGGAGAGATGTTGAATACAACGCGACCATCTTTTGTTCTATTAAATAGACCTAGAACATTGAATTTGATGTTTGCACCAAATTGTTGGTAGAAAATATGGCTACTGATTTCAGAATATTTCCATCCTTCTCCTTCAAACTTATATGTGAAGTGCTTATTACCTTGAGTGTCTAATGTGTAGAAGCTACTATCGTAGTTACTCATTTTATCACCTCCTAAAACAGCAGATAACTCTACTGAGAACAGTTTGTTAAAACGGTATCCATAGAATAATCCACCACTAAAACCTGGTTGAACTTTTCCCATGTCAGTTGCACTTTGTGTAGCGATAGCAAAAGGAACTCCTAAACGAATACCAGCATATGAACCTTTTGGAAAATAAGAGTCATCAGCAACTGCACTACCTGCTCCTGTATAAGATGCAGCCTCAACTTCATTATTAGTTTCTGTCTCCTCTGTTTGAGTAACTGTTTCAGTAGTTGTTGTTGTAGTTGTTGTTTCAGCTGCAACAGCTGTAGCTGTTGCATTAGCAGCCTCTTCTTGTTTCTCCTCTTGTGCAGGAACAAGTGGTGTCATAGGGACTACTACTTTCTCAATCACCTCGTAAACATCAACTCTACGAGCGGCGCTATAATCCTCTTTTTTGCTATCAATACCCTTACCTTCATAAGAGATACGAGCCTGATCAACCCCATTCTTAATTAGAAAATTGGAGATGTTAGCAGCACGTCTAGTAGATAGGTCTAGATTCCATTGGATTGTACCCCTTGGGTCTGCCCATCCAATAATAACAATATTATTATCGCGATTAGCTTTTGCCCATTCAAGAATATTATCTCTTGTTTGATATTGAGAAGAATTCAATTGATCTTTATCAAAATCAAAATACAGAGAGTACTTTCTGTCTAATGAATCTTTAGAATCTTGCTGAAATATGGTTGCAGCAGATAAATTACCAACTATAAAAATAGATAGTAATAGAGTAAAAATTTTAATTCTCATTTTTAGTATGTTAAAAATTGGGTTATTAAATTATAAACAAATATACTTCAATTTTTTTAATTATTAGTTAAAAAATGCACGTAAACCCCAAATATAGACTCCTTAATTGGTAATATTCAGGCGTTTTAGAATTATAATCTAATGAGTAAACAAATTTTGACTCGTTTTTGTTGTTGGAATATTACTATTTTAACTTATCAACGCTACTTTGGAGCTGATTTATTTGATAACTATCGGGATATAGATTAAGAGCTTCATCTAGGAATTTACTTGCTTTTTCTCTCTCTTTCTCTTTGATGTAGAACTCTATGAGATATTGGTATGCCTCCTCTTTTCCCCAGGATGGGAGCTGTTTATTGGGTAGAGTCTGTGCTGGCACTGAGATTGCCTTAAGAAAATATTTTTCAGCATTCTTACCCCCTCCAAACATTTTTGGTGTGTGAAAATCGCATATCCCAGCTATTAGATTTGCTCTTAGATTCTCACTATCTAGTGAGAGTGCAGTTTCGCTATTTTTGCTTATATCCATCCCGACAGACACAATGCTAGCTCCTGCAAAAGTTGTACTAAAACCTTGAATCATAGATAAAAGCGCATATTCTTCTACCCCCTTTTCTTCTAGTGATTCTAAAAGATCTACAGCTTGAGTTGTAAATAGTTCAGATTTTGCCTTATCTCCAGTTTTTAGGTGTAATATAGCTATATAGTGCTGAGTATATGCACTCCAATATGCTATAATATTGCTCTCCTTTTGTGCATATAGTTTATTTAGATCTGAGTATATTTTAGTTAACTCAATTGGTTTGCTAGCTCCAAAATCACTAAATAATGCTGACTGAATTTTATCTTGAATATTCTCTAAAGTGTAGTTATTAAGTTGATCATCAATTGTTTGTGCCTCTACTGTTGAGGCTATAAGTATGCATATCGCACTTATGATTAATGCAAATTGTTTCATAATTATATATTTTAATTTTTAAACTAAATATGTAAATATCCTCTTAAAGTCTTTACGTACTCTTCAAAAGCTCTTTTCCCTTGTTCAGTTACAGAGCAACTAGTTTTGGGCCTCTTTCCGGCAAACTCTTTTTTAATATTTATATAGCCAGCCTTCTCAAGTTTATCTAGCTGAACACTTAGATTCCCTGCTGTAGCATTACACTGCTCCTTTAAGTAGACAAAATCAGCCTCTACAACGCTCATTAAAATTGACATTACTGCTAATCTTAGCTCGGAATGCAGTAAGGGATCTAATTCCTTTAACATTTTCTTTGTGATTTATTATGAATATTTAATTTTATACCTGGAATAATAAGGCAGGCAATAGCCCATACTGCAAATGTATATTCAATAGCCCAATCTATATTTAAAAGAGTTCCAAAAGAGAGAATCATACCTATGCAACCAGCAATTTTTAGAGGCTTAAAATCTATAATTGCCCCGCTCAATGCTAGTCCAAAAGAGACAATTAGCATCTCGATAAATGGTATCATAACGTAATTGTATCCCCCTTTTAGGATGAATTGATCTCCTAAGGAAAAAAATTCTAGAAGTGTAATTAGTAGGACTGGGATTGCAATACAAAATATTGCCACAGTTGTCCAAAGCTGAGCTAAAGATTTATCTATATATGTTTTAACAATCTCTGCTCTATTGCCCTTAAAATTGTAGCTTATGCTAACTATTGGAATTATGAACCATAATAAATTCCAAAGATGGTTGTTGGTGAGCGTAATCAGTGTCCAAATGAGAATTGTTGTAATTAATGTAACTACTCCAACCATAATAAAGATATTTCCGGTCCCTTTATCTAAGTTCTTGTGAGTATTGCGAATCATCGCGGTTATGAGCTCTAAACTCTCTTTTTCATTAAACTTTTTCGCTTCCATAATTAAAATTTTATTAGTTAATATTATTGTTTTTTTGTTTTGATAAATTAGTTTATTTTATAAACTTAATTTATCAAAAAAATGACGGATTCTCTCTCCGTCTATAATTTATAATGCAAATATAAATTAGTTTATTTTATAAACCAAATTTAATTAGCGAAATTCATAAAATTTTATTTTGTAAGTTTTCCGCATAAGAATCTCTGATTTTTGTGAAGGGAACGCTTTGAATAAGCATTGAAGGTGAGTTTTGCCACTCTGTAAAAAAGAGGTGGAGCAGAGTCCCTAAAATCACAATTAAATGATTTGAAGTCCCGTCTTTTTGCACCTCTAGCGCGTGTAAACTCCCCAGAGACAAGAAATGTATCAATCTAAATGTGTAAAATCTTATTCACAATGCAACTGTTGCAAATTTGCCCACCATTTTTGCTGGTTTATGGGGCTCAAATGTTCAAATAAAGCTCTCAGCACTGAGTTCTGCACATATCATCTCATCCTGAGATTCTCTTCTTCTACAACTCCATCAACATTTCGTGATGATGCTACAAGGTCGTACTTTACAAGACCTAATCTATGAGCTATTGAAGAATAATGTACCTAATCTTTATCAAGTATTTCACCATT
This sequence comes from uncultured Muribaculaceae bacterium, assembly GCA_964368585.1. Lineage (GTDB taxonomy): Bacteria > Bacteroidota > Bacteroidia > Bacteroidales > UBA932 > Egerieousia. The sequence continues at coordinate 208,070 of CAYJAK010000003.1, read as the reverse complement.
CTACCAAGTAAGCAACCTTGCAAATGGTGTACTGACGACAAAAATTTCATCCCCTCATAAGAGGCTGTCCTTAATCATTTTGCGATTTTAGACAGCCTCTTCTCGCCTAATCTCTTCTAATAAGAGGAATAAACCCTATTTCTTTTTAGCGGGCTCCTTTTTAACCTCTTTTGCTGTAAATCCTAGCTCTTTTAACTCTTTAACAATACTCTCTTTAGTTGTTTTTTTGTTGTCAAATTTAACCCAAACAGTTTGAGCCTTTAGATCAACCTTAAGGTCTTTAACACCTTTCACATAAGGAATTGATGATTCAACCTTCTTTTGACATTTCTCACAATGTAAGAAGACATCATAAGTCACCTCTGTAAACTTAGAATCCTTTTTGTCTTGAGCATCTGCGCTAAATGTAAAGCAAACAACTGCTAGTGCAGTTACAATAGCTGTAATTAATTTTTTCATAATCATTATAGTATTAAAAGTGTTTAAATATTTTTTTTCTTAAGAATTATCTCCATAGAGTCATTCTCATTCCAATATAGAATTTTCTACCCATAAGTGGGCCCCAAATCATTGCCGCATTAAAATTGGTAGAGTATGGATCCTCTACGCTAAGAATGGGATTAGGCTGTTTATAATCAAGTAGATTCTCACCTCCAATATATACCTCAAATCCTCTAAACTTACGGGTTATCTGTGCATAAAACATTGGATATGTAGGGCTCTCTCCGCCACCCATAAATTGGGGAAGTGGGCTAGGCCCATTAATTTGAGCTGTAGCATCAAATACCCATTTACTCATTCTTGTGGCATATTGAACATTAAAGACTCCCTTAAATTTACTTGATAGAGGTCTGTCAATTAGCCCTTGTTCATCCATATAAACCTTTGCGTTGGTGTATCTAAAGGTAATAATAGATGTTAATCTTTCAATGGGTTCTACAGAGAAATCGAACTGATATGTGTCTGTAAATGAGGCGCCATTAGAGTTGTAGATAGAGACAGCGTTTGCAACACTATTTACGTTTTCATCATAGTTTAAATCCCAATCTACAATCATCTGATTATTGAAAGAGGTTCTAAAGTAGTCAAAACTTACGTAGGCATCTTCATCATATCCAAGCTTAAAATATTGAGTAAAATTACCTCCATAAGTCCAAGCATCCTCTGGCATAATTTGCTCTTGAATATCTATTCGTCTACCAGTTGAAAGTATTCCCATATTATCAGCAATAACATTTGGAGTTCTATAACCTCTGCCTGCTGTACCTCTTAAAACTGAATTAGGAGTTATAGAGTATTTGATATTTGCGCGCGGAATAACAATCCAACCATACTCAAAATCGTAATCTAATCTTAAGCCTGTTACTATACTTAATTTCTCTCCATTTATATAGGTGTATTCACCGTAGGCTCCTATTTTTTTACTTTTTCTATGTGTTTGTGAGAAGTTTATATACTTATCATCTGCATCAAAGATTCCTGGCTCATCATTGCCAAAGTTGAGATCTATTTGGTCTAAAAGTAATTCATTAATATCATCATAGTGCCAACTAGCTCCAACTACAAACTTATTTTTATCATCAACTGCTTGTTGGTACATAGCATTAAATAGAGCAATATTCTGATATCCATTAAAGGCTTTAATTCCAAAGATAGATTCTGTATCATAGTATGAATAGTCTCCAATAAATGCGATACTTTTAGAGTTATCTTCATTTAGTGGCACTCCCAACTTAAAATAGGAGCTTATGCCGCTATTTTTTATATGAGAACCCCATATCTCACTACTATTATACTCATCATTATGGCTTCCGCTATGATTGCTGTTGTCGTTCTCTTTTCCAAATAGACCTTTATTGTAGTCTACACTTCCACCAATTCTATCATCACTAAGAGCTTTTATACCAAATCTTAATTGTGTTCCATTAGATGCCATGTATAACCATCTGTTATCAATGTTGAATTGACTTGTCTTAGGCTCATCCATAAATCTATCACCGTTTCCGTCGTGACCTTTAGAGTCTATTGAGGCGTGCCCCATAATAACAGTGCTCCATTTGTTCCCGATAGGAATTGACGAGGCAATATTCACCTCACTTCTTAAATGGTTACTCAAGAAGAGATTAAGAAATAGTGGGTTATCGGCAGTTGGCTTTCTATGCTCTAAATTAATTTGACCAGTAATTGCTTCGGCTCCATTCACAACAGAGGATGGACCCTTTGCAATTTGGATACTCTCAAGCCACTGCCCAGGTATATAAGAGAGCCCAAAAGGAGATGCCAATCCCCTCATTATTGGGCGGGTCTCATCTAACATCTGGGTATAGCTTCCCGATAAACCAAGTAGTCTAATCTGCCTTGCCCCAGTAATAGCATCAGAGAATCCTACGCTCACACTTGCTGAGTTCTCAAAGCTCTCAGCTAGATTACAGCAGGCCATTTTGCACAATCCAGCTGCACTAATTACCTCTGTTCTAACAGCTGTCATCTTGGATAGGTAGTTTGCCTCTTGCTCGCCTACAATAGTAACATCGTCAAGTTCACCAGTCTCTTTTAGTCTAAAAATTATCTCATTGTTTGTGTGTAGTAAATCACCATCTTTTCTTACGATAATGGTATCTTTTGTTGCTCCCACAAAAGAGGCAACTAATGTAATATCTTTGTCACTCTCAAATTCAAGAGTAGCTTCTCCCTCCTCGTTAGTCTCAAAAACTTTCATAGCCTCAAGCCATACAATTGTGGCAAATCCAACTCTTTCGTTTGTGGATTCGTAAACAACAACACCATCTAGTTTAATAGAGTTATTATTAGCAAAGATAGTTTGTGCATTAAAAACAAATGCACTTAAAAAAATAAAAAATAAATGTATTGTTCTCATTATTAATGAATTAATTACAAAATAAGTAAATGTAAACTATGTAAGTAATTAATAATGTTAAATGAGAATAGAGTGGTTTTTAATGTATATATCGGGATAATTAAAATATTCCCAATGGTTTTCTAGTGTGTGGATACTATTGGTAATCTCTTTGCCGTCGTTTATATTGTGAGTAACAAAAGCGATTATATGATATGTTAAATCTAGAATATTCTTAAGAGATGTTTGACCAATGTTGCTCTCTCCATCATCTACTACAAAAATCTCTGTGCTGCAACAATCGTCACTATGTTCGCACTGTGAGCCGCAGCAGCAAGGGGAATATGTTGAGTCATTATCTGAACAACATTCCTTATGGTCTGTTTGTGTATTGTGACTATTATGATTATAATCCAAATTGTTTGAATCACTGTGACTATGAGCAATCTCACAGATGTCCTTTCCATATAAAAGAACAACGCTTTTGGAGTCACTAGCTAAGCAATGATGCAAACCAAAACCCATTGTGGATAGTATATATACCGCACTTGTTATTATGGCAATACAATATAATATGCTCTTTCTCATTTAAGTATCACAATTTTTGCAAAGATAAACAAAAAAATGTACAAACTGTTCTGATATATAAATATGTCGAGAATAATACTATTTTTTTACTATCTTCGCCTTTGATTATGAACAATATTAAGAGAAATTAAATGAAAAATTTTCTAAGTACATTATTAGCTGCTATAGTAGGAACTTTTTTAGCCCTTTTTGTATGTGGGTTATTAATTATGGGATTAATAGGTTCCATTATGGCATTCACAGAAGAGACAACACCAGTAGTACCATCAAAAGCTATTTTATACATTGATACATCACTGCCTCTAACGGAGCAGAATACAGATGATCCTTTTCAAGCATTACAGAGTTTAAATGTAAATATTGAAGATACTAGAACACTTGGCGTTTTATCGGCGGTTGAGGCAGTTGAGCACGCAGCAACTGATCCTTCAATTGAATTTGTACTAATTGAGTGTAAGGATGTAATGGGAGGCAATAATCTGGTATATCTAGAGGAGCTACGTAAGGCGTTGGTAGATTTTAGGGAATCGGGGAAAGCTATAATTGCTTATGGAGACAATCTATCCCAAACAGATTATTATTTAGCATCTGTTGCAGATAAAATCTATATGAATGATTTTGGAACAGGAATCTTTACGGGAATGAGTGTTAATATGTTCTTCTTTAAGGATCTACTAGATAAAATGGGCATTGATGTTCAGCTAACTCGTCACGGTAAGTTCAAAGCTGCTGCAGAGCAATTTGTAAATAGCAACATAAGCGATGAGAATTATACTCAAAATAAGGAGATGCTTGAGAGTATGTGGAAAGGGGTAGTTGAATCTATTTCGGAGAGTAGAGGTATTACTCCCGATAAATTTAACTCTCTTGTAGATAACCTAGAACTTTGGAATCCAGAATCATTCTTAGAGAATAATTTGATAGATGGTATCTATAATAGAACTCAATATGAGGAGTATCTACTAAATCTATTTGGAGTAGAAAAAGAGAGAGATTTAGCTATGGTATCACTAGCAACATATTCAGATGCTACTAGAAAAATAAATTTAGATTCTAAAGATAAAATTGCAGTGTTATATGCAAATGGCGAGATAATGATGGAGGGAGAGAATATTCTTTCGGTAAAAAAATACTCTCCAATTTTAAGAGAAATTAAAAATGATACAACAATTAAAGCGCTAGTTTTAAGAGTTAACTCTCCTGGTGGAGATGCTCAAGCGGCTGAGATTCTGAATAATGATCTTAAAGAGATTCAAAAGAGAATTCCTATAGTTGTGAGTATGGGGGCTTATGCAGCCTCTGGTGGATATTGGATTGCAGCAAATGCGGATAAAATATATGCTGATAATGCAACATTAACTGGTTCAATAGGTGTATTTAGCATCTATCCTAGTTTAGGAGGCGCTGCAAAAGAGTTATTAGATATTAATAATGTGAGCATAAGTACTAATGAGCACTCTACAATGTTAAATATGGTTGATCCTTTAGATAATAAAGAGCAGGCCTATATGCAAAGATTTGTAAGTAATGTATATACAGATTTCATCACTTTAGTAGCAAATGGAAGAGAGTTGCCAACAGAGTATGTTGATTCTATCGCGCAAGGTAGAGTTTGGACTGGTGAGCAAGCTTATCAATTAAAATTAGTAGATGAGATTGGCGGCTTGTCACAAGCTTTAGAGTATGCTGCAAATCTTGTAGGATTGGAGGATTACAGATTAACGGAATTACCTGTTGTAAAATCATCACTTGAGATAATTACAGAGTCGTTAACAGCTGCAAAAGCAAATGTAGATATGTTTGCAGATCCTTATGCCTTAATAAAAGAATCTTATAAATCTATAAAAGAGGAGAAGAGTGTAAGAGCTTATGCTAGAATTCCTTACATATATGAGTTTAACTACTAAGTTAGGCATATTTTTCTAAACTAAGCCTCTTCTTATAACTAGTACCTTTGATGTACTATTTGTAACACGATATTTGGAGTCAATTCTAAGCCCTGGTATGCAAATAATATTGCTGCTGGGGCTTACTGTTGTTAGAATGGGTGTCCTTGCTCTATTTACATTATCAATTTTTACATCTGTAAATAGATCAGATATTTTTTTTACCCCCCTCATTCCAAATGGGGTGAATTTATCTCCCGATACAAAGCCTCTTAATAATATTGGAAACTCAATTTTATCCCAATCTAGATATAGAGCATCATTATTATCTTTTAGATTGTGCATTAGATCGGCACTATTATCTACAATCTCTATCGAGATCTTAAAATCCCCAAATAGATACTCTCCAATATCTTTTATGATAATATCGGGAATAGTCTCTAAAACTATAGCGCTATATATCTTTAAGAAGCCCCTCTCCATAATTAATAGGTGAGTTTCAGATATTATTCTTTTTACTCCATTGTAATCTGACTCTAAAAAGTGTGCAGTGTCTTGACAATGAGATGAATTAAAGTTGTATTGCTGTAAGATTAGATAGAGCCAATATTGCCACTCTTTTATTCCAACTAACTCTTTAATGGATAATCTTTCAAACTCTATTTTTGGATTCTCTATAGACTCTTTACAAGAGACAATCTCTAATATTTGAGGTAAAAGCTCTTCTAAAATATTACTAGCCATAGTGAATAGTGAAATATTCCTATTGAAAGTCTTAATTAATGATGGATTTATCTTTTTTAGCTCAGGAATTACTTGATTTCTAATCCTATTTCTGGAGAAGTCATTAAGTGCATTAGTGCTATCTATTCTATAGGAGAGTTTATGATATATAGCATATTTCTCTATATCTTTTCTTGTGAAATCTAAAAGAGGTCTAATAATCTTACCATTAACTTGAGGAATTGCAGCCAACCCCTTTAAGCCAGTACCTCTTGTAAGGTTTAGAATTAAAGTCTCCGCATTATCATCTGCGTGGTGAGCAACGGCTAAAAAATCATAATTATGCTCTTGAATTAGCTGGTTAAACCAATCGTATCTGATATTTCGGGCAGCCATCTCAATTGATAGAGAATTTTCCTTAGCAAAAGAGTATGTATCTGCCTGTTTAATATGCAGAGGTGTGCCAAAAGTGTTTGATAATTCTTTTACAAATGACTCATCTTGATTACTCTCCTCATTTCTTAGATGAAAATTTACGTGTGCTGCGTGGCAAGTTAGATTTAGATTGCAATTTTTTAAGATATGTAGTAAGCAGACAGAATCAAGGCCTCCGCTAAGAGCAACAAGTATGCGATTCCCATCGCGAACACCTAAGTTCTCAAGAACCTTTTGTACTCTGTATCCATCCATCTTTACTATTTTTATTTTACATATTGCCCAAACGTATATGTAAAGTTAAGCCCAAACTGTTCTTTAAACTGCGCTCTTGGTGCGCTATGACCATCTGAATCAGTAATCATAATTTTATCGTCATATATAAAATAAGTTCTAAATGTGCCCTTTAAATATTTAGTAATTTGATATGTTGCATCAAGATCCCAGTTAACTCTTATATTTTGAGGTTTATTCAAATAATCAGAGAAAAGTACTAGAGTGGTGGTTAACTTAAAACTTTTTGTAATTTGTTTCTCATATTTAGTATTTATCTGCGCTCCAAGAGCAAATCTGACGGGTTGATCAGCTGCATTACCATATCTTGTACGTAAGAGTGTGTCGGACACAATAACTAGATTTGCAGTTATTGGCGACATGTTGATTGACAGGGAGTTATCTGTAAATGGTTTGTAGTCAATACCGGCACCAAATGATAGATTGGCTGGAGAGAGAAACCTAGAAACTATAGTAGATTCAGTGCCACTATAAGTATATCCGTGCGCAAACTGTGATTTAAAATTGAAGATTCCAGAGAAGTAGAACTTATCTATTGCTCTTGAGCCAAATTTGCTGTCGAGAATTAATCTATCATCGCTTTTTCTATATCCATCATCAAATGAATGTAAGAAACCATAGGCCATCTGAATCCTGTTATCCCAAAATATATTGCCTTTGGCATAATTGCTATTTGCATTGATATATGTGTTTAGTGCTAAAGATCCGCTTCCCCCAGCTGCCCAATTGGTAAGTGAGATTTGAGTAAATCCAACCTCAGTGTAGAGTCCATGTTTCCAGAATTTAGGAGCCACTACTGGTTCGTAGTTAATTACGGGTATATCATATTTTGCTCCAATCTTTCTGCATATCTCTTGAGCTTCATCTAATCCAGATATAATAATCACCTCTTGTTTATTAGCATCTTTCTCTTTTTTATTCTGAGCAGATACCAAAGATGGTGCTATTAATAGTAGTGCAATAATATAGATTATATTAAGTTTCATTGTAAATAAATATGTTTTTAATCCTCTAAAACATCATCAGAGTTATACTTATATCCCATTCTTTTACCTGTCTGCATCCTTGCGCTCTCAATTTTTGTATTGATCTGCTCAACGCTTGCAACTTTAACCAAGTCGAACGGTGGTACAAGTAGATCAAATGATAGAGTATAGAGTATTGCAGATTCAACAAAAGATACCAACTCGCTCTTGTCAATAGTATATTCACCAAAATTAGAGGCCTTTTGTCTGGCTTGTCTCTTTCCTTCAACAAAAAATACTCTATCTTTATTGATAAACATTCTAGCTACAAGATATCCTAAATCTTCGCCTCTATTATACTTTAGAGAGTCAGATAAAAAATTATATACATTTATCACTCCACAATAGGAATTAAATGGAGACTTCATAGCGTATGAACTTTTCCAAATAGGATGCTCTCTTTCAAATTGGAAGGTATCTGTATGCATACTAAAAACTAAAACATCATCGGCAAACTTTAACTCAGCCTCAAATTTTCCTCTATCTCTATATTCAAGCCTAACTCTTCTGTGACTACTGTCATCAATAAGATCGTTTAGATCATTGCTTAACTCACTTAAAACCTCTTTCAGATTATTGAACACCTCTAGAGATTGTTCAAAAACTTTTGCCTTTAGGTTGGATTTAATATTTAGTCCTTCAATGATTTGATGTTGGGGTAGAGGGTCTGCTGCCATTGTTGTAAAATTTAGTTAAGTTTTAATATTAATATGATTTTGCAAATATAACTCTTTGTGTTGAAGGTTTTCCTGTATATATACATTTTCCCTCTTCAATTATAACATTTGTATCTGTCGGGATACATCTAATTGTAGCCTTAGTTTCATTCTTTATCATCTCTTCTGTTTCAGGCGTACCATCCCAGTGGCACAATAAGAAACCACCCTTCTCAATCTCCACCTTAAAGTCTTCCCAAGTATCTACATTTCTTGTATTCTCTTCTCTAAATGTTACAGCCTTCTGATAGATATTTTCTTGGATAGTATCCATTAGTGAAGATATATGCTTGTCTAACCCTTCTAAAGGTAGTGATTCTTTAGTTAAAGTATCTCTTCTTGCAACCTCTGCAGTGCCATTTTGAAGATCTCTTGGACCCATCGCAACACGTACTGGCACACCCTTCAATTCCCACTCAGCAAATTTAAAGCCACTTCTTAAATTATCGCGATCATCAATTTTAACAGTTAAACCCAATACTTGCAGATCCTTTTTTAATTGCTCCATTTTTGCAATTACCTCTTCGTGCTCTTGATCTGTTTTATAGATAGGAACCATAACTACGTGAATTGGAGCAAGTTTTGGAGGTAGGACTAAGCCGTTGTCATCTGAGTGTGTCATAATTAATGCTCCCATTAATCTTGTAGATACTCCCCAAGATGTAGCCCATACATACTCTAATGTACCCTCTTTGGTAGCATACTTAACATCAAATGCTTTTGCAAAATTTTGACCTAAGAAGTGAGATGTACCAGCCTGAAGAGCCTTTCCATCTTGCATCATAGCCTCAATACAAAGAGTCTCTAAAGCTCCAGCAAATCTCTCATTTGCACTCTTCTTTCCAACAACTACAGGAATACCCATATAGTCTCTAGCAAATTGAGCATACACATTAATCATTAATTCTGTCTCTTCAATGGCCTCTTGCTGCGTAGCGTGAGCTGTATGCCCCTCTTGCCATAAGAACTCAGCGGTTCTAAGGAATAATCTTGTACGCATCTCCCATCTAACAACGTTTGCCCATTGGTTACAAAGGATAGGTAGATCCCTATATGAATTTATCCAATTTTTATATGTATTCCAGATGATTGTTTCTGAAGTAGGTCTAACAATAAGCTCCTCTTCTAATTTTGCTGAAGGGTCTACAACAACGCCATTTCCATCGGGATTAACCATCAATCTATGGTGCGTTACAATTGCACACTCTTTTGCGAATCCTTCTACGTGTTCAGCCTCTTTACTTAAAAAAGATTTTGGTATAAATAGGGGGAAGTAGGCATTCTGGTGCCCTGTTTCTTTAAACATTTTATCAAGTTGTGCTTGAATCTTTTCCCAAATAGCATAACCATAAGGTTTAATAACCATACATCCTCTTACAGCAGAGTTCTCTGCTAAATCGGCTTTTACAACTAAATTATTATACCACTGAGAATAGTTATCCTCTCTTTTTGTTACCTCTTTTGCCATTATTATAGAATTTTATTTTATCTTTACCCTTATTAAAATATGTTCATTTTTAGCATTTAATTAGCATAAAAAGCAGTATTTTATCACGATGAGCGTTTATTAGAAAACACAAGTAGTGGAATGGTTTTTGCTAATTATAACTAATATGTCAAATTGAAAGGACAAAAATAATAAATAAATTAAACACAGGAGGTAAAAATGAAAAACAATTACGTATTTCTTCCAATAATTGGAATGTTTTTTCTACTCTCTTGTGCAACGTCAGCACAAATGAGTAACAATGGAGGTAAATTTCAGAATGGAATTTATTACACTCCAAGCAATGATGCCTATGAATACACTGTAGATGCGAGTGAGCTAGATAAACTACAAAATAAAACAGCAGCCTCGTTTAATAATAACGGAGTGCAGCAGCGTTCATATGATTCAAAAACATCAACTGAAACTATATATGTTGGTGCTGAAAATCAAGTAGATATTGAGTATGATCCTGATGTTAACTACTCTATCGTTGATGATGAAGAGAGTTATGAGGAGAGAATCAGAAAATTTGACTCACCATCATATACAGTAAATATAAATCTCGATGAAGATTGGTATGATCCGTATGATTATTGGTATCGCCCTTACCACGTATCGTGGGGTGCTGGTTGGTATAATCCAAGATGGGGAATGTATTACTCTTGGTATGGTCCAAGTTATCACGGGTGGTATGGTGGATTCCACTCTCCTTGGTATTATGATTCGTGGTATTATAACTCTTGGTACTATCCACACTATAGTCACCACTATTATCCACACTACTATCCACATCATTACCCACATTACCATCCTCACCATAAGCCTCATTATAGCAGTAGGTATGATAATGTTTATTATGGAAAGAGAAATGCATCTAGTAGCTATTCATCAAATAGAAACTCTTCAAGTGTGAAAGATTACTCAACAAGAAGAGTGTCATCTACAACAGCTAAGCCAAGTGCAACTCAACATAGAGGTGAGAGTGTAAATTATTATAGAAGACCAAGTAGTTCAGTTACAAGTGGTAGAACAACCTCTTCACTACGTAATTCTTCTAGCACAAGTTCAACTAGCAGTAGGGATAATAGTCAGAGTACATATAGAAGAGAGAATCGATCTACAAGTAGCGGTGCAGTTTATAGTAACTCTGCATCTAGTAAGCAGAATTCATACTCATCAAGTAGACGCCCAACAACTAGTAGCGCAACCCCATCTTCTTCATCTTCTCAAAGTAAGTATAGAAGATCTACAACGCCTACAACAAATAATAAGAGTACATATTCTAATACAAAAGCAAATACGAATAATAAATCGTCAGAATCTACATACAGAAGATCAAATTCAAGTAGTTCAAGTTCGAATAGCTCATATTCAAACACAAGAAGCAGCTCAAGTTCGTATAGCAGATCTTCAAGCTCTTCAAGTTCTACTAGCTCATCGGGAGCTACAAGGTCATCAGGCGGCTCTTCAGGCTCTTCTACTAGAAGAAGGTAATATTGATTAACTACTAAAGTTTTAGCTCTTAATTTAAATAGAATATAATATGAATAGGATATATATTTATGTGTTGGCACTAATCTCAACAGTGCTAATTAGCAGCTCTGTAACTGCTCAGAACGCAGCAGATGCTTATAGGTTCTCTCAATCTTTTTATGAAGGTACAGCAAGAAGTGTGGGGATGGGAAATGCCTTTACTGCACTAGGAGGTGATATGGGTGCTATCGCGATAAACCCTGCCTCGTCTGGAGTATTTAGATACTCTGAGTTCTCTTTAACACCATCACTAACTATTGGCGGGAATGATGTAAATTATCTCTCTAGTGGTGTATCAGACCAGAAGACACGTTTTGGAATCTCAAATTTAGGTTATGTTGGAACCTATAATACAGGAAGAAAAAATAGCGGTCTAATTAATTTGAATGTTTCAGTACTTCTAAATAAAAGTAATGATTTTACATCTCGAATGAGTGCGTTTGGTAATGCAACTGCAGATGATGGTAGCTGGTTATCTGGTCTTGCAATGGGTACTGGAGGAATACATAGCTCGTATCTTGATATGACTGATGATTATGACCCATTTATGGAGAATCTTCCGTGGCGCTCTATTTTAGCTTGGAATACCTCTCTTTTAGATCCATTAGAGGGTGCCAATAATGAATATATTGCTGCTACTGAGAATTTAGATGGTGACATTATTTATAATGGTGGCAATCTATCTCAAAATTTCTCAAGAGAAACCGTTGGTAGTGTTACGGATTATATTCTAAACATAGGTGGTAATATCTCAAATAAGTTATTCTTTGGAGTAAATATCGGAATGCAGAATGTGTGGTATAAAACAACAGAGTCATACTCTGAGAGAGCAATGAATTCTCAAGATTTTCAGACAGGATTTGAGAGTTTTAGACATAATTATACTCTATTAACATCAGGAACTGGATTTAATTTAAAAGCGGGTTTAATCTACCTACCAGTTGCTGGGTTAAGATTAGGTGCTAGTATCTCTACTCCAACGTGGTTATATTTAACAGATGAGTGGAATGAATCAATGTCATCAAGCTTTAATGATGGATATAGTCAGAATATCTCTTCTCCATTAGGAGTTTATGATTACAGATTAAATACTCCATTTAGATATAGTTTAGGAGCTGCGTATACATTTGGTAACTTCGCAGTGCTTAGTCTTGATTATGAAGGCGTTGATTACTCTAGAATGAGCTATAAGGAGTATGGATTCGATGCTGAAAATTCAGATATTATGCTGAACTACACAAACTCAAATATATTTAGAGTTGGAGCGGAGTTTAATTTATCGCCATCACTTGCTTTAAGAGGAGGGTATCAAAATTACTCGAATGGAAATGTAGATGATAAGCAGAATAAAGTTATGCCTATACAGGTTGGCTCATTAGGAATTGGATATGCTGCAAAGAGTGGGTTTTATATAGATTTTGCATATCAACAATTATTGAATCAAGGTAGTACAAGCTTTACTCTTTATGATGGAATCGATGGTGCTTTTCAGTCACCAGTTGGAACAATGGAATCATCAAATTATAAGATTCTTCTAACGATTGGATCTAAATTTTAGATAGGAGATTGAATTTGGGCCTTCGTTACATAAAAGGTCTATAATAGATAAATTAGGAATAAAACCCTGCTTTGAGTTAAATACTTGATAGTAGGGTTTTTCTATTTTAAGTTCTTGTAAAATAGACTCTTGTTTGTTTTTAGGGTGTATTCGATCCCTTAGATCTAGGATAGAGTTGCCATCATTTGCAGTGTGGTAAGATTGAGTATATATCAAATTAAAATCTATCCCGATAAGTTCAGCAAATAGTTCTGTAAGTTTACTATTTAAGTCAATTAGAAAAGTCTCCTTTTTATCAATAACCGAGAATATATCATCTTGATAATACTCAAAGAATGGAGACGACTTATATGCAGCCTCTAATCCTCTTTTATGTTGAGATATCCAAGGTTTAGAGTAGTCAATTTTAATCTCTTTTATTGGAATTTTATGTCCACTTTCTGAGGATCGCAAGACAGGAACATTTAAAACTAGAATCCCATTGCCACTATAGATGTGACAACGGGTTCTATATGATTGTTTCTGATAAATCTCTTCTCTCTCAATTGTTATTTTATTTGAGTTTGCAATTGCTGCAAAATACTCAATAGGAGGGAGGTAAGCAGTACTTAGTAGAGATGAATCAAAAATCTTGTTATACATAATCTATTACTCTTCTGAGCCGATAGAGTTAGGGTTATATCTAATAATACCTCTAGTAGATGCTTTAATGAAATCAAGGATATTTCTCTTCTCTGGAGTCTCTTCAAATATCTCTTCAATCTTTTTACAAGCATCGCTTACATTAAGATTACTTTGATAAATGATTCTATAAATATCTCTGATTTGATCAATCTGCTGGTTAGTATATCCTCTTCTACGTAATCCTATAAGGTTTACTCCGCAATATGAAAGTGGCATTTTACCAGCTTTCACATAAGGTGGAACATCTTTACCTATAAGTGAACCTCCCGATATCATAGCGTGTGTGCCAATTTTAGAGAATTGATGTGCAGATGAGTTGCCTCCAATAATAGCAAAATCATCTATAACAGTCTCTCCTGCAATTCCAACGTAGCTAACAAGGATAACGTTATCTCCTACTACACAATCGTGAGCAACGTGAGCATAAGACATTATAAATGTATTATTTCCTATTACAGTCTTAAGTTTTCCACTTGCGGCTGTACCTCTATTAATAGTAGCACACTCTCTGATTGTTACATTATCACCTATTTCAACATAAGAGACCTCTCCACTAAATTTTAGATCTTGTGGGGCTGCTCCAATTACCGCTCCAGGAAAAATTTTGCAATTTTTACCTATCTTAACATAATCAAAGATCGTTACATTAGGCCCAATCCAAGCACCTTCTCCAATCTCTACATTTTCTGCAATATATGTGAAAGGACCAACGTTTGAGTTCTCACCTATCTTTGCGTTTGGATGTACCATTGAATTCTCAATCATATACTATTTTTTATTTTATTTATTCTTAATTACTTGTGCAACCATATCACTTTCACAAACTAGGGTATCTCCAACATAAGCTTGCCCTTTCATAGAAACAATTGATCTTCTTAATGGTTGAGTGATAGATAGCTTAAAAACCAAAACATCGCCTGGAACAACTTTCCTTTTGAATTTTGTGTTATCTATTTTTGCAAAATACGTAGAGTGTTTCTCAGGCTCTTCTAGATCTTTTAGAACTAGGATACCTCCAACCTGTGCCATAGCCTCTACAATTAAAACCCCAGGCATTACAGGCTCTTGAGGGAAGTGACCAACAAAGAAGCCTTCATTAACACCAACTGTTTTTATTCCAACAACATAATCTTCACCCATTTCTGTAATTCTATCTACCATTAAGAATGGTGGGCGATGAGGTAATAAATCTTTAATTCCATTTATGTCAATTACAGGTACATCATTTGGGTTGTATTTTGGGATCTCCATTTTATTATTCTTTTAATTATGTTATTTATTATTATTTTACTAGTTTCTCGCGAATAATTTTAGCTACTTTAGTGTTTATTCCGTGTCCAGTTTTGTAACCGATTACTTTACCTTTTATTGGAAGCCCAATTAATGAAAAATCTCCGATAAGGTCTAAAAGTTTATGTCTAGCACACTCATTAGAGAATCTTAGCTCTAAATGGTTCAGATAACCACTAGCAGCTCTTTCAAGCGATTGTGTTTTGTTGAAAAGAATGGCAATTCTGTCTAATTCCTCCTGTGGTACAGGTTTTTCTAGGATTACAATTGCATTATCAAGATCACCACCCTTAATTAGATTGTGTTGAAATAGCGGCTCTAGCTCGTGAAAAAATACAAATGTTCTACACGGAGCCAGCTCGGTTGCAAAATTAATCTTATCGTTAAATCTTGCGTATTGGTTGCCAAGAACTTTAGAGTTAAAGTCAATCATCATCTCAACAGTGAATTGATCGTCTGGCATTATTGTTATTTCTGATCCGCTCTCTTCATCTCTAAAGAAGAGCTTCTCTTTAATTTCTAAGTATTTTCTTTCAGCTTGTTGTTGCACTAAACCATCTTTACAAATCTCATTTATATACGGCTTTGCGCTACCATCTAGGATAGGAACTTCTTGAGCATCTATGCTTATAAGAACATTATCAACGCCTAATCCAGTTAGAGCTGCCATTAAGTGTTCCAGCGTAGAGATTATAATCTCTCCCTTCTCTAGAGTTGTGCCTCTTTTTGTTGTTGTAACGTAATCTACAACTGCATCAATATAAGCATCTTCGCCTATGTCAACCCTCCTAAACTTAATCCCAAAGTTCTCAGGAGCAGGCTCTATAGTCATAGTTGCCATTTGTCCAGTGTGTAGTCCCTTCCCTACAAATGTATATGCTTTTTTTAGCGTTTGCTGATTTACTTGCATTAAATTTTACTTGTTTTTGTGGTTAAACGTACAAAGATATAATATTATCTCTATCCTTTAGCATTTTTAAAAACGGCATATGCCCTAAAATACTGCTTATGATCTATTCCAGGAGTCCCAAAAAGCGTTTCGCCCTCTCTCTTTGTACTTTTACATATTCCTGTTTGTGCTCCAGCCTTAGTATTATTATGAATATTAAGATGCCCAACAATTCCAACTTGCCCTCCAAACATACAGTTGTTTCCAATCTTTGTAGAGCCTGCTATTCCTGTTAAGGCAGCAATTACTGTATTCTCTCCAATCTCCACATTATGGGCAACTTGAATAAGGTTATCAAGTTTTGTGCCCTTCTTTATTAGTGTTGTTCCCATTGTAGCTCTGTCAATAACAGTGTTGGCTCCAATCTCAACATTGTCCTCTATGGTTACTATTCCTGTTTGAGGTATTTTCTTATATGCACCATCTTGTGTTGGTGCAAAACCAAAGCCGTCAGAGCCAATTACCGCATTTGAATGGATGATACAGTTGTTTCCAATTTTGCAACCATCATAAATCTTAACACCTGGATAAATTATGCAATTGTCACCAATCTTTACGTTACTCCCGATGTATACTTGAGAATATATCTGAGTGTTTGCGCCAATTATACTTCTCTTCTTTATAACCGAGAATGGGCCTAAGTATGAGCCTTTTCCTCTTTTGCTGCTCCAAGCACAAAGTGAGAAGAAAGATCTCCCTCTCTTTTGTTTGCTTTTTAAGTTGTTGAGCAAATCTAGTAATGATGCTACCGCTTCGTATGCATTATCAACAACAATTAGGGTGGCATCTATTGGTTTGTCGGGAACAAGATCTTTATTAACGATTATTGCACTAGCCTTACAAGTATAGATAAAATTGGCATATTTTGGATTGGCTAGAAAGCAGATATTTCCTGGCTTTCCACTCTCAATTTTTGCGACAGAAGAGATCTCAACATTGGGATCTCCGATGATTTGTCCATTAAAATGTTGAGCAATTTTTTCAGCAGTTACCTTCATCTTTTTTTTGCAAAGGTATTACAAAAATGTTAAAATCTGAAGGATAACGGTAAATAATATTAAAAAAAAGAGGCGTTTTTTTTGCATATTTACATAATAATAAGTACTTTTGCACCGTTAAACAGAAAAAGAGCGCGAGGGAGTCCATAAATGGGCATCCCTTTGTTTTTTTAGGTAATCAATAAGCATTAAGGATGGATAAGGTAAAAATAGGCGAGGTTATAAGTGGATACTTAAATGATAAGAATCTATTTTTAGTAGATATTGAAATGTCACATAGTAATGATATTGAGGTGTCGGTAGAGTCTAGAGAGGGCGTTGTTACTATCGAAGATTGTATTAGTATTACAAAGATAATAGAAGGAGTTTTTGATAGAGATATTGAGGATTATTCACTAACTGTCTCATCTGCAGGGTTAGATCAGCCATTTAAGGTTAATGAGCAGTATCAAAAATTTTCAAATCACGAGGTTGAAATTGTTATAAAGGGTGGCGGAAAGATTAAAGGTATATTGAGTAATGTTACTCCCGATGGATTCTCTTTAGTAACATCTAAAATGGTGAAAAAAGAGGGGGCAAAAAAGAAAGTGAATGAAGAGACTACAACTGAATATTGCTTTGATCAGATAAAGAGTTGTAAACCAGTAATAAAATTTAAATAAAAAATATAAAATTATTAGAAATGGAAGGGCTAAATTTAATAAGCACATTTGCAGAGTTTAAGGAACTAAAAAATATTGATCGTCCTACAATGATGAGTGTTCTTGAGGATATATTTCGTTCTCAGTTAGCAAGGATGTATGGTAGTGCTGATAACTTTGATATAATAATAAATATTGATAAAGGAGATTTTGAGATTTGGCGCAACAGAACGGTTGTTGATGTTGTAGAGGATCCAAATACTGAGATATCAAAGGAAGAGGTTGATAAGATTGACGATTCGTACGAAATAGGAGAAGAGTATACAGAGGAGGTGAAGCTTGCTAGTTTTGGTAGAAGAGGAGTCCTTAATCTTAGACAGAATTTGTCGGGAAGAATTATGGATATAGAGAAGGCTAACCTGTATAATGAGTATAAAGAGAAGATAGACGAGATAATGGTTGGCGAGGTTTATCAAGTTTGGAAGAAAGAGGTTTTGGTTATGGATGAGGATGGAAATGAATTACTTCTACCTAAATCTGAGCAGATTCCTTCTGATTTCTTCCGTAAAGGTGATACAGTTAGAGCGGTAATTGATAGAGTAGATCTTAAAAATAACAACCCTGTTATTATTTTATCGAGAACGTCACCTAAATTTTTGGAGAGATTGTTTGAGCAGGAGGTTCCAGAGATTTTTGATGGATTGATTACTATTAAAAAGATTGTAAGAATCCCAGGTGAGAGAGCTAAAGTTGCAGTTGAATCATATGATGAGAGAATTGATCCAGTTGGAGCTTGTGTTGGAGTTAAAGGGTCTCGTATCCACGGAATCGTTAGAGAGTTAAGAAATGAGAATATTGATATTATAAATTGGACTTCTAATACACAATTATTAATTCAACGTGCACTAAGTCCTGCAAAGATTTCATCTATCAAGATTAATGATGATGATAAGAAGATATATGTATCACTTAAACCTAGTGAGGTTTCACTTGCTATTGGTAAAGGAGGAAACAATATTAAGCTTGCAGGAATGTTAGTTGGAAAGGAGATTGATGTGTTCAGAGAGTTAGATGAAGAGGAGGAGGATGTACTTCTTTCTGAATTTAATGATGAGATTGATCAATGGGTTATTGATGCTCTAAATGCAATTGGATGTGATACAGCAAAGAGTGTTCTTGCGCTTCCTGTATCTGATATAATGAAGAGAGCAGATTTAGAAGAAGAGACTGTTGTTGAGGTACAAAGAGTACTTAGAGCAGAGTTTGATGAGGAAAAATAGTGTATATAGAAATTAATTGGGTGTAAAAATATGACAGGTACAGAGAATAATATTAGAATTGGAAAAATTCTTAAGGAGTTCAATATAGGTATTGGAACTCTTGTGGATTTCCTGAAGAAAGCGGGGATAACCATAGATGCTAATCCAGGAGTTAAAGTTTCTTCTGATGTTTACCATTTGGTGGAGAAGGAGTTCCGTAAAGAGCAAATTGTAAAAGAGGAATCAAAGAAGGTGGCAATAAAAGTTAAAGATATAACAGAAACGGATGATAAGCATCGCGATGAAGATGAAGATGAGCCTGTTAAAGAGATACTTATTAAGACTTCAGTTGAAGAGTTAAGAGGTGCTAAAATTATAGGTAAAATTGATTTAGATGCTAATGGTAATGTTGTTAAGCCTCAGGCGGTAGAGAAACCTGAGCCAAAACCTGAGCCAGTTCAAGAATCAAAGCCTGCGCCTGCACCAAAACCAGCGCCAGCGGCAGAGCCTGTCTCAATACCAACACCAAAACCAGAACCTACTCCAGCTCCAAAGGTGGAGAGCGAATCAGCACCTGTGTCTGAGCCTAAACCGGCTCCAGCTCCAGTGCAAAAAACAGAACCAGCAGTGATTAAAATTGAACAAGAAGTTAAAACTGAGCCTCAGCAAAAAGAGAATAACACCCAATCAATCGAGGTTAAAGTGGCTCCTGTGCAGCAAAATAATCAACCAGCTAAACCTACTGTTGAAGAGGAGGCACCTAAAGGACCTGAGGTTATTCAACATATCGAGACAAAAGTTGCAAAATTATCGGGACCTAAAATTAGCGGAACAATAGATCTTTCTCAGTTTGAAAAGAAGAAGCCTGCTAATAATGATAATAAAAATAAGGGCAAGAGAGAGAGAATTCATAAGAAGAATGAGAAGGTTGATCTAAATAAAGAGGGTAATAGAGTTAGAAATAATAATTTTGGTAATCAGAATAATAACAATACTGGTAATAATCGAAATAATAATAACAATAACAATAACTCTGGTAATAATAGAAATAATAACTCTGGTAATCAGGGCAATAATAACGCTCAAGGAGGTAATAACAATAATAGGGGCGGAAATAATAATAGCCAAAATAATAACTATAGAGGCAAGAATAATAACAACAATAATAACAACAATAATAACAGCAACAATAATAACAGGAGAGATAGATTCAAACCAGTTAAAGTTGAGGTTGATGAGGATGCAGTACAAAAGCAGATTAAAGAGACTTACCAAAGAATGGTAGAGGGGAAAGGTAAGACTAAAGGATCTAAATATAGAAAGGAGAAGAGAGACCTTAATACTCAAAAGATGATTGAGGAGGAAGAATTACAACAATTGAGTAGCAATGTTCTTAAAGTAACAGAGTTTGTTACAGTAAATGATCTATCTATTATGATGAGTGTTGCTGTGACTAAGGTTATTGAGGCTTGTATGAATCTCGGTTTGATGGTTTCTATTAATCAACGTTTAGATGCTGAGGCTTTAGTGCTTGTTGCAGAGGAGTTTGGATACAAAATAGAGTTTGTAACTGCTGAGATTCAAGAGACGATTGAGGAGAATGATATTGACTCTCCAGAGGATATGATTGAGAGACCTCCAATTATTACTGTGATGGGTCACGTAGACCACGGTAAAACATCATTGTTGGATTATGTACGTAAGTCTAACGTTATTGCTGGTGAAGCAGGAGGAATTACTCAACATATTGGTGCTTACAGCGTTAAATTGGCAAATGGTAGAAGAATTACATTCTTAGATACTCCTGGTCACGAGGCATTTACGGCTATGCGTGCTCGTGGAGCTAAAGTTACCGACCTTGCAATTATTATTGTAGCTGCCGATGATGCGATAATGCCGCAAACTGTTGAGGCTATTAATCATGCTCAAGCTGCAGGCGTTCCAATGATATTTGCAATTAATAAGATTGATAAGCCAGGTGCTAACCCAGAGAGAATTAGAGAGCAGTTATCTCAAATGAATATCTTAGTTGAGGATTGGGGTGGAAAGTATCAGTGTCAAGAGATCTCAGCTAAACAAGGAATTGGTATAGAGGAGCTTTTAGATAAGGTCTTATTAGAGGCAGATATGTTAGAACTTAAAGCTAATCCTAAGAAGAATGCTGTTGGAACAATTATAGAGTCATCTTTAGATAAAGGACGTGGATATTTAGCTACAATTTTAGTACAGACTGGAACTTTAAGAGTTTCAGATGTAATGTTGAGTGGATATTATACTGGTAA
Source organism: uncultured Muribaculaceae bacterium (assembly GCA_964368585.1). Taxonomy (GTDB): domain Bacteria; phylum Bacteroidota; class Bacteroidia; order Bacteroidales; family UBA932; genus Egerieousia. The sequence goes on along the minus strand of CAYJAK010000003.1, from coordinate 186,863 downwards.
GGTTAAGGCTATGTTCAATGAGAGAGGACAAAAGGTAGAGGAGGCAGGTCCTTCAACTCCAGTATCAATTTTAGGATTGAATGGAGCTCCTACAGCTGGTGAGATATTTAATGTATTCAATGATGAGAAAGAGGCGAAAGATATTGCAAATAAGCGTGAACAATTGATTCGTATGCAGGGTCTAAGAACTCAGAAGCATATTACACTAGAGGAGATTGGTCGTCGTATTGCAATCGGAAACTTCCAAGAGCTTAATGTTATTGTTAAGGGTGATGTGGATGGATCAGTAGAGGCTCTATCAGATTCATTAATTAAATTATCTACAGAGGAGATTCACGTAAATGTAATACACAAAGCAGTTGGTGCTATCTCTGAATCAGATGTTCTTTTAGCAGCAGCTTCAAATGCAATTATTATAGGTTTCCAGGTTCGTCCATCTGTAAATGCGCGTAAGCTAGCAGAGAAGGAGGAGATTGAGATACGTATGTACTCAGTTATCTATGACGCTATTAACGAGGTTAAAGATGGTATTGAGGGTATGTTAGCGCCAGAAGAGAAAGAGGAGATTACTGCAACTGCAGAGATTAGAGAGACATTTAAGATCTCAAAAGTTGGTACAATTGCAGGTTGTATGGTTAAAGAGGGTAAACTTACTCGTAGCTCAAAAGTTAGGATAATTAGAGATGGTATAGTTATTTATACTGGCTCTTTAGGCTCACTAAAACGCTTTAAGGATGACGTTAAAGAGGTTAACTCTGGTTACGATTGCGGTTTAAATATTGACGGATTTAATGATATTAAAATTGGAGATATTGTTGAGGCATATCAAATTGTTGAGATAAAGAGGAAGCTGTAAAGACTTCTAATATAGATAAATAAGTGTTATTTAAGTAGTGCGTAAGGTGTTTAGGATTAACCCATACGCACTCTTTTATTTCCTCCTCTGTCTGAGGCGTACACTCTTGACTGTGATTGTAGATCATTTTATACCAATATGTGTGTTTTAGCATAAAATTACCCTTGTGTCTATAACAGTGGTGAGTTATGCAGATTAACTCTTGAAGTTCAACACCACTTATTCCACACTCCTCTTCAACCTCTCTTAGGGCAGCATCTCTAATATCTTCATTTGGCTCTTGCTTTCCTTTTGGAAGATCCCAAAGCCCTTTTCTATTTATCAGCAACACTTCTCCTTTTTGATTAAATACTAGGCCTCCACCTGCATTTATATGCCTAAATGGAGAGCATAATATCTTAAATGATTGTTCTATATTTTGGTCATTAACAGGTATTTGCAGGTGCTTTATTTGCGGCGCATTCTCATAAAATAGTGGTATTGATGAGAGTTGAGACTCTTTACTTAGACTATATTTCACGATATTAGGGTTATCGTTATTTATGTTACTTTGCGAACATACTGTTAAGATTCTATTGTCAAAATATATTGTAGGCATAAATATTGGTTGAATTTATTATCTTTATGTTTAAAAAGAATTATATTTGCACAAAGATAGAATGATATTATGGAATCTTTAGAAAAAATTGTAGCAAAACAGCTATTAGAAATTAAAGCTGTAAAATTAAGTGTAGAAAAGCCATTCACTTGGGCGTCGGGTTGGAAATCTCCAATATATTGCGATAATAGAAAAATCTTATCATATACAGAGGCTCGTAAGATAGTTTATATGGCATTTGTAGATAAGATAAAAGAGCATTTTGCAGATGTTGAGGTTATCGCAGGAGTTGCAACTGGAGCTATTGCCTACGGAATGATGGTGGCAGAAGTTTTAGGAAAACCTTTTATATATGTTAGACCCAAACCAAAAGATCACGGTACTGGAGCTAGAATAGAGGGAGATATTCAGAGAGGAGCTAAAGTTGTAGTTGTAGAGGATCTAATTTCAACGGGTGGTAGTAGTTTATCGGCAGTTGATGCAATAGAGAAAGAGGGTGCTGTAGTACTTGGTATGGTAGCAATATTCTCTTATAATTTTATTAGATCAATAAGAGCATTTGAGAATGCAAATGTTGAATTACACACGTTAAGTCATTATGAAGCTCTTTTAGATGAGGCTGTTGCAGAGAATTATATAAATGCAAGTGATTTAGATGTGCTAAAAAAATGGCGTATTAATCCAGAAACTTGGGGCATTTAATTTATGGCAAATACAGAAATTAAGGGTAAGGTTGTTCTAATTGAGCAGCCTACTCACGTTGTATATAGTGCATTCGCAGATCTTAGAAATTTTGTTAATGCTTTACCTCCCGATAAAAAAGATGGCATAACAGCTACAGCAGATACAATTGAGGGGAATGTTAAAGGATTTCAAGCAGGAGTGCAGATTATAAATCGTGTACCATTCTCATTAATATTTTTAAAAGATTATGGTAATTCAATGTTTCCATTTGAGATTGGACTAGTTTTTGAAACAGTTGAAGGAAATAGAACCAATTTCCATATTGAGTTATCTGCAGAGCTCAACTTTATGATTAAGAGTATGATTGGCGGAAAATTACAAGAGGCGGTTGATCAAATGTCGGAACAGTTGGCTATGGCAATGAATGGAAAATTAGATATGTCCAAAATGGATCCCAACAACTTTAATATGGATAACTTTTCTTAACCTAACCAAAAAATGATGAAGACGCTTCTTGTTTCAATAATAATTATTATTACGATGCAAATAGGTGTTAATGCCCAGGAGAGAGTCTCTATAATTCCAGAACCGAAGCATATAGAGATAGTGGATGGCAGTTTTGAGCTAACATCAAAAACAAAGTTGGTGGTAGAGCACGAGGGGCTATCGGAGAATTCTATGTTATATCTAAAAGATTATTTAGATAAATATTATGGTATGTCGTTAAGTAGCTCATTAAAAGGAGGGAAGAGTAATATAATCTTTAGAGTTACTAATGATGGCGGTAAAGATGGTGAGTATAGAATTGATGTAAATGAAAAACAGATAATTATATCGGGAAGCAATGAAGTAGGTCTATTTTACGGCGTTCAGACATTGATTCAGTTATTACCTACAAGTGGCGGGAGTTCTTTGGAGATTCCTTGTATTAAGGTGCACGATGAACCGCAGTTTGAGTATCGAGGGATGCATCTAGATGTGGTAAGGCATATTTTTCCTGTAGATTACATTAAGAAGTATATAGATTATATTGCGCTCCATAAGATGAACTATTTTCATTGGCATTTGACTGATGATCAAGGTTGGCGAATGGAATCTAAGGCGCACCCGTTGCTGAATGAGAAGTCAGCTTATCGCGATGGAACAATTATAGGCATTTTTCCTGGCACAGGCGTAGATTCTACCCGATATGGTGGTTACTACACTATTGAGCAGATGAAGGAGATTGTTGATTATGCTGCAAAAAGATATATTACAGTTGTTCCAGAGATTGATATTCCAGGGCACTGTATGGCGGTTTTAGCAGCCTATCCAGAGTTTGGAACAGAGCCAGAGAAGGTGACAAAACCTGCAATTACGTGGGGAATTTATAATAGACAAAATAACGTTTTAGCGCCGTCAGAAGAGGTTTTTAAGTTTTTAGAGGATGTGTTTAATGAATTGATGGATGTTTTTCCTGGTAAATATATCCATATGGGGGCAGATGAGTGTGCTCATAAATGGTGGAAGGAGTCTCCAGAGGTTCAACAATTTATTAAAGATCACAATCTTAAGAATGAAAAGGGTCTGCAGCGTTATTTTGCAAAGAGAGTTTCTGATGTAATTAAAGCGCGTGGAAGAGTTGCTGTTGGCTGGGATGAAATGGTTGATAATAAGCTGATAGAAGATGTGGTTGTAATGAGTTGGAGAGGTGTTAGTGGCGCGCATAGAGCTGCAAAACAGGGGCATAAAGCAATTTTAACACCACAAGCTTTGAGCTATTTTAATAGACAACAGAGAGCAGATGAAGATTCGTTAGCTCACAGAGGACCAGCTGTCTCCATAGATAAGGTTTATAAATTTAATCCTCTTCCCGATAGTTTATCAGCATTTCAGAAGAGTAATATTATAGGTGGGCAAGGGTGTATGTGGACAGAGTATTATCCAACAGTTAGAAATGTTGAATATGCAATCTTCCCTAGAATGAGTGCAATTGCAGAGGTTTATTGGAGCGACCCAAAGGTTAAGAATTGGCCAAAGTTTCTATTAAAACTACCAGTTCAATTTGATAGATATGATTTATGGGGTGCAAATTACTCAGATTTTGTTTTTGAATATGAATGCTTTCCACGCAAATAAAGATAAAAAAGATGATTTGTCGGGATTAGAGTTATCTCTTCCCGATATTTTTTTAAATTTACTTACTGAATCAGTAGGTGAGAGGGGGCGTGATGCCTTTTTGCAAAGGTTTGAGAGAGGCGAAAGGGTGACCTCAGTTAGGCTTAATCCAGCTAAATGTTTTGATGAAAACCAGAATTTTGATTTTGAGGGGGAGTTAAAGAGGGTGACTTGGGCTGATAATGGTTACTATTTGGGAGAAAGGCCTAAGTTTACATATCAACCGTTGTTTCACGCAGGTGTATATTACGTTCAAGAGGCCTCTGGGATGTATATGGATATGATTAAGGCTGGTATTGAGGGTGTTGTGTCTGATTTCTTTTTAAATAAAGTTACAGCTTTGGATCTATGCGCTGCACCTGGAGGAAAGGCGACTCATTTGTCTTCTCTGCTTAATGATGATTCTTTATTGGTTGCAAATGAGGTTATTAGGGCACGTTCTGTGATCCTGGCTGATAATGTTGCAAAGTGGGGCAAGGGAAATGTAATTGTAAGTAATAATGATCCCGCTGATTTTGATAAATTAGAAGAGTTTTTTGATTTGATAGTTGTAGATGCACCTTGCTCAGGAGAGGGGCTTTTTGTTAAAGACTCCGATGCTATTAATGAGTGGAGTATGGATAATGTAAAGTTATGCTATCAGCGTCAGCAACGAATCTTGAATGATATTTGGAGCTCTCTGAAGGAGGGTGGTTTTCTGGTCTATTCTACTTGTACTTATAACCATTTTGAGAATGATGATAATCTAAAATATATTGCTCAAGAGCTAGGTGCGGAGGTTATTAAGATTCCTTATCCCGATAATTCTGGCATTATTGAGACCGCTGGTGGAGGTTTGCAATTTATACCTGGTTTGGTAGAGGGAGAGGGGCAATTTGTTTCGCTTTTGAGAAAATCGGGAGATGATTCTAAATTGTTTGAGAGGAGATTCTTTTCTAAAAAGGAGAAAGGTAAGGGGAGCGGCGGCGGAGTTGTTCCTAAGATTGCAGGATTAGAGAGAGATTTTATTTTTGAGTTAGCAGGAGATTTGATAAAAGGTTATCCAAAGGATTTGCATCCTTGTATAAAATATATTGAGAAGAGTCTGAGGGTGATTTTATCTGGAGTAGCAGTTGCTAACCAAAAAGGTAAGGATCTGATTCCTCACCCCGATTTTGCTCTGTGGAGCGGCTTTTTGGAGATGGTGAAAAGAGGGGAGGAATTACCTATGGGTGTAAAAATTGTTGCGGTTGAGAAGGATTTGGCTTTGAGGTTCTTAGCTCGCGATGCGGTTGCTTTTGATGGGGCTGATAAGGGGTATCTTGTTTTGGTTTATGAGGGGGTGCCTCTTGGGTTTGTTAAGAATTTGGGGAATAGGAGTAATAATTTGTGGGCGGTGGCTCGGCGGATACGGGGGTAGTAGGGGTTATGCTACGTATTCACTAGGACTTGTTCCAAAATATTTTTTAAAGGCTGTGCTAAAATATTTTGAATTTGCAAAACCGGTTAAATATGAAATTTCTCCAATACTATGTTTTTTCTCAATTAATAAATTTGCTGCACGTTTCATTCTTAAATCTGTTATAAATTCATGTGGTGCTTGAGATGTTAATGATTTTATCTTTTTGAATAGAACAGAACGACTCATAGCCATATCTAAAGCGAGCATATCTATCGAATACTGCCTATTCATCATATGCTCCTCTATATGAGCAATAATGCTCTTCATGAAAGTTTTATCCAATTCGTTAACGTTTATTGTGTTATCACAAAATGCGGATTTATCAATAAATTTATTGCGATAGAGAGCTCTATTATTAATTATAGTTGCAATTTTACTCTTTAGAACAATTGGATCGAATGGTTTTGTAAAGTAATCATCAGCGCCAGCTTCCAGTCCCTTTATAATATCCTCTTTCTCGGTAAGAGATGTTAGTAAGATTATTGGGATATGACAAGTATCTATTTTAGATTTGAGTGTTTTACAAAGCTCTATTCCAGATTTACCAGGCATTACTACATCTGAAATAATAAAATCAGGGTGTATTTGATTAATATGCCCGGTAGCTTCTATGGCATTTGCACTCTCAGTAACTGAGTAATGTGAAGATAAGATTGTCCTAAGATAATCTCTGATTTCATGATTATCCTCTACAATGTGTAGTTTGATTTTATCTGAAATTTTATCAATAATTTCTACTTCTTCAACTATATTATCGAGAGTCTTAGATAGGGTTATCTCATTAACAGAATATTCGTCATGGTTGATAGGTATTTGTATAAAAAATGTACTTCCTATTTTCTCTTTACTTGTAAAATCTATTTTTCCTTTGTGAAGTAATGTCATTTTTTTTGTAAGAAGTAAACCTATTCCACTTCCCATAGTCGTAGAATTTGCAGCATTTTTAGTGCGGTAGAATCTGTTGAATATGTATTTCTGTTCGTTCTGAGCTATTCCAATACCGTTATCTGATATATCAATGCATAGAAGCTCTTCTTTAATATATCCCTTAATAGATATTACTCCATTTGGTTGAGTATATTTTATAGCATTAGAGATTAGATTATCTAATATAACAGAAACTTTGTAGTTATCTATATATCCGTAGAGATTTGAATCAATAGAGAATTCTTTATTTATTTTTAGTTGTTTCTTATTTGCAAGAGGTTCAAAATTTAGTATGGTGTTATCTATAAAATCGTAAAGCAAAGTTCTTTCAACTTGTAGAACCATTGCATTTCTCTCAAGTTTCTGAAAATTCAATAATTGATTAACGGTGTCAAGTAGTTTGTTAGTGTTGTTGTTAGCAATATTAAGCGCTTTCCTTCCATTGCATGACAATGATTCCGTTTCAATTTCTGATAGAGGTGCTTTTATTAATGTGAGAGGAGTTCTGATATCGTGCGCTACATTAATGAAGAATCTAACTTTTTGATCTGCATTTCTAGCGTTGAATCTCTCTATTTGTATCCTTAAAATTGCGTAGCCAATTAGTGCGAGAATTATTAGGTACGCTAACCAGCTATACCATTGATCCCACCAAGGGGCTTTGACTAAAATTTCGATACTCCTTTCTTGAATAGGAGTATCTGTGCTGCCAATGAAGCAGCGAACATAAAATTTGTACTTTCCTGGAGGGATATTAGTGTATAGAGCATTATTATTATATGATGGTGTACTCCATCCTCTATCAAAGCCATCTAACTTCCAACTATATGTACTTTTACCTTCGTTGATACTAGCTAAATTAATAAATTTAAAAGAAAACGAGTGTTGTTTATAGGAGAGTTTGATCTTGTTATCTTTATCAATATTGTTCTTTAGTGGAGAACCTGTTGAATTAGGATAGATTGGTTTATTAAAAAGTGCAAATTCTTGAAATCTTAAATTTGCATCACTTATTATATTGCTCTGATTTATTCTAGCATTAAATTCAAATGCTCCATTTGGTGTGCCTAGAATTATATTTCCATTATCTAATAAAGCGTTACTTCTTAATGTAAAAGTATTACTCGGCAATCCATCTCGATTAGAGAAAGAATATATTTTATTACTTGGTAGGTCAATGCAATTAAGCCCACTTATTGTTGTTATCCATATTTTTTCATCTGAATCGTTTAGTATGGAACAAATGTTATTAGAAGATAATCCTTCAGTTTGAGAGTAAATTTTTAGATCCTTTGTGTTCATGTTATAGGCTAGTACGCCAAGCCCCTCTGTCCCAATCCATAGTGTTTTATTGTCGGAAGATAGAGATAAACATTGGATTGAAGGGTGGGATAGATATTCGTTTTCTGCATTAAGATGTGATATTTTACCACTATTTTCATCTAGTAATTTAACTCCGTTGGGTGTTGCTAAAGCAATAAGGCCATTATCTAAGGGTAAAATATAATTTACATTATTTATAGAATAGTTTTTTAATTCTCTATTCTTTTGAGAGAATCTGATTAAATCATTTACTACTCCTCCTATCCAAATATCTCCTTTACGATCTTTTGTGATATGGTATACATATTTATCTTTTCTAGACATTGATTCATTTAGAGGCAATGATGGAATTGATACTTCATCTTCTTGGTTAATAATCGCAATATCACAAGAGTATCCGCCTGCCCAGATGTCCCCATTGGAACTTTCCATTAGAGTTAATATTACATTACTGTTTTTACCATCTGCTTGTAGAAAATGTTTCCATTTATCTTTTCTTTTATCATATCTACTAATGCCATCATCGGTTCCAAACCATATTCTATCTCTCTTGTCTACAAGTACTACGTTGACGTGATGATTTAATAGGGAGTTTTTAGAATCTTCAATATGTTTGTAGACGGTATTAACAATGCTGTTTTTATTGTACATAATTACACCAGATTTATAAGTGCATATGGCAATAAAGTTACCATAATCTTTTATATCATAAATGCTGTTGGTTGGCAATTTGTACTGTTCAGGAGCATTCTGACTATATGTTTGTATTAACTCTAAATTGAATCTGTTATATTCAAAAATCCCATCACCATCCGTACCTATCCATATCTTATTGTGATCTATATGGGTGATAGATCTTACGTGTTTATTGGTAATATTGTAATGATCCAATTTCTTACTCTTGAGATCGTAATTATAAACTCCGCTAGAGAATGTTCCAATCCATAATTGATTGGTTAATTCATCGAAGTAAAGAGATTGAATGCGTTTCATAGAGAGGGGTAGAATGTCATCATTTCTCAGAATGTATTTATCTCCAAAGTCTCTTTCTATGTTAATTATTCCCCTAGAGGTCGCCACCCAACCCTGTGTCCCATCTTGCTTAAAGATTACATTATAGATTTGTATTGAATCTATTATTTTTATAATTTCATCAGAATTATACTTTATCAGATATAGTGCATTGTTTGTACCTATCCAAATATTATCAAAGCAATCGAATGATATGGTTACTATAACGCAGTCATTGGGCAGATTAAGGTCGTGGGCTATAATAAAATCGTTAGATATTGGGTCAAATTTAAATATATGTGTAGAAGTAAATGTATATATCTCTTTTTTTGTATTAGTTGTTATTCCTTTTGGATGATTAATGCTCAATATAGATTTAATATTTTCTTTACTGGAAGTATTCAATTTATAATGAGTCGTAGATTCTCCGTTGTATTTATCAAGCCCCATACGTGTCGCGAACCAGAGATAGCCATCTGAATCTTTCGCTGATTGCATTACAATTCTACTACTTATACCATTATCTGTATTAATAATAGTTGTAAATGATATGGGGTAAAGGTTATTGAATATTAGTAATTGTAGAAATATTAATACAAGTGAAATATTTTTCATTAGGTACTATGAAGTGTAATTAGTATTAGGTTTAGGTCTATGCAAAAGTATAAAATAAAGTTAAAAAAATACTAAAAATTAAAAAACGAACCTAAAAAACCAGAAAAAGAACCTACATAGATTGCCAAAATAATACTTTTGTGCGTGATATGACAAGGTGTTATTTTATGCTAGTCAAAATTAATCTTAAACAAACTTATATTATTATGAAAGAAAAACACAAATTATCATTGTGGAGTAGGCGAAGTGGAATTTCTCCTACTTTTAGATTTATGAGCGCAATTTTTATGAGTATTATTGCAATGTCTTATTCTTTTAATAGCTATGCAAAATCATTAGATGAAGTGGTGGTGAGATCTCATAAAGTGAAAGAGCAGAGTTTAGAGATAAAAGGAAAGGTAATTGATAATTATGGAGAGCCAATAGTAGGTGTGACGGTAGTTGTCGCAAGTACATATGTTAATACTATAACTAATAATAATGGAGAATTTTCTATTCAAGCAAAGAAAGGTGATCTCTTAAAATTTACATTAATGGGATATGTCTCCCAAGATGTGACAATAGGAGATCAAAATGATGTGCAAGTTGTTCTAAAAGAAGATGTTGCCTTGTTGGACGAAATTGTAGTGATTGGTTATGGTACGTCATTAAAGAGTAATTTGACAGGTTCATTGTCTCAAGTTGGTGACGAGTCATTTGAAGATCAAAGGGTCACTAGGGTAGATGAGGCCTTGCAAGGTAGAGCAGCTGGTGTTCAAGTAACCAATACTGTAGGAGCGCCAGGAGGAGATGTGCGTATTAGAATTCGTGGGGCGAACTCAGTACTTGGAGATAATAGTCCGTTATTTGTTATTGATGGATTTATTGGAGCAGATTTTAGCTTATTAAATCCAAATGATATTAAATCTATGGAGGTGTTAAAAGATGCCGCTTCAACAGCTATATATGGATCAAGAGGAAGTAATGGAGTTATTTTAATTACAACAAAAAATGGCAAGAAGGATGGTAAAGTTACAGTAAACTATTCGGGTTCAGTATCAGTATCTACATTAATAAATGATTATGATTTGCTGAGTGCAGGAGATTTTGCCACACTAGCAAATGAGCATGATAGAGCAATGGGTGTTGAGAACTTAACCTATACGCAAAGTCAAATAGATGATTATTATGCAAATGGTGGTTTTGATTATGTAGATGCAATATATAGAAATGCAATCTCTAATCAGCATCAATTAAGTATATCAGGTGGAACTGAGAAAACTCAATACCGTATTTCTGGAAATTATTTAAATCAAGAGGGAATTGTTGAGATGTCTAAATTTGATAGATATACATTCCGAACAAATATAAACTCTAAGTATAATGATAAATTGTCATTTCGATTTAATTTTAATGGAGGCGCTTCTAATTCTTATAATAATCATGCTAGAACTGGTGCTGGGAATCCAATTGTTCAAGCTATGGCATGGGCTCCTACTACCAACCCGTATGATGGTAACAATGGATATACCATCTCAGACCCAGTTGGTTCTATTAAAACTAATCCATTAGCAATGATTTATGACTCTGAAAATCTAAGAGGAAAATCATTTCTAAATGCTCTGGGAGGTGTTAGATATGAAATAATTGAAGGGTTATATGCTGATTTTCAGTCTTCAGCAGATCTTAATTTCTACGATGCAAAGACTTGGAGTGGGAACTATGCGTCAAATTATCAACCAAGTGCTTCAAAAACTAATAGTAAAACTACAAATGTTCAAACAACAACTCAGTTGTCGTATAATAAGTTAATTAATGGTGTGCATAATATTGATGCAGTTGCAGTGTTTGAAACTCAAAGTAATAGATGGGAATCACTTAACGGAACGTCATCTGGATTGAAATTTCCAGATTTAAAATATGATAATTTGGCTCAAGCAAGCTCTGTTAAGGCTGGCTCTGACTATTCAATGTGGTCACTTTTATCTTATCTTGGACGTATAAACTATTCGTACAATAGTAAATATCTTGTCTCTTTGTCAGTTAGACATGATGGTTCATCTAAGTTTGCAGATGGAAACAAATTTGGGACATTTCCAGCAGCAGCAATCGCTTGGAATTTAGCGAATGAGAACTTCATTAAGGATTTAGATATTTTTAGTAAATTAAAGCTTCGTATGAGTTGGGGGTTGACAGGTAGTCAAGCCGTATCCCCATATGCAACACTTTCTAATTATAATAGCTCTATCTATTATGCATTTAATACCGGTATGATAACAAATGGTATTCAGCTAGGCAATCCTGGGAATTTAGGTCTCAGATGGGAGACAACAGAACAAAAAGATTTTGGATTTGAAATGGGATTCTTTGGAGGTAGATTAGATGTTGAGTTTGATTATTTTGATAAATTGACTAGAGATTTATTACTAAATCAATCAGTGCCGTATTATCAAGGTGGTGGAAGTTTGGTCGCGAATGTTGGTGATATTAGAAATAGCGGTGTTGAATTAACAATTAACTCAGATATTTTTGATGGCAAAGATTTTAAATGGAATACAAACTTTAATATGTCATATATAAAGAATGAGGTTAAAGATCTAGGTGAAGAGACTCAAATCTTCTCTAATACAAATATATCAGGATTTAATGGTCATGCTGAGTTTGTTTATCAAGTTGGTTATTCTTTAGGAACTTTTTGGGGATTAAAATATCTTGGTCCATGGCAAGAGAGTGAAGCTGCTGAAGCTGCAAAGTATGGAAACATTCCAGGCGATGCACGTTATGAAGATTTAGATGGGAATTACTCAATAGATGGATCAGATTGTCAAATAATAGGAGATGGTATGCCTGATTGGACTATCGGATGGAATAATAGTGTAACATATAAGAACTTTACTCTAAATGCATTCTTCCAAGGAGTATTTGGTGTGCAAAAATTAAATTATACTAATAGTATGCATATGTCTGCTGCTAGAGATGCTAGAAAAGCAACACTAGAGATTGCTAAAGATAGATACATACCAGGTGTTCAGGAAGATGCTTATTGGCCAGCTTGGAGTCCTACAAGTAAATGGGAACCTCAATCAACTCTCGTTCTAGAAGATGCAAGTTATGTTCGATTAAAGAATATAAGTATTGCTTATGACTTTAAAGTTAAAAATTTTGCAAATATTAGTATATCCCTAAATGCAACTAATTTACTAACGATAACAAACTATACAGGACTAGATCCAGAGGCAAGTAACGTAGGAGGAGGATCATCTGACATAATGCAAGGAATAGATTACGGAGCATATCCAAACTCTAAAACGTTCACTCTTGGATTAGATATTACATTTTAATTAATATATACTAAAATAAAAAGTCATGAAACATAAAATAAAATATTATTCATTAATTGCAGCAAGTTCTATCTTTTTATTATCTGCTTGCTCTGATTTTTTAAAAGAAGATACACGAGGAAAAGTTTTTGAAACAGTATTAACAACCCAAAATGGTTTAGAGGCAGCTTTAGTGGGAGCATACAGAGGCTGGGCAGTTTGTTGGTCTTATGGTTTTACTAATGGTTGGGCTACGGAAATGACTTTGGGTGGAGATGATTTAACCTGCCCTCCAGGTACTGGGAATACTCAAGAATTTGATCGTTATGATGTTAAAAATTCAAATTCTAGTTCACCTACAGTTTATAGAGGTACATATAAAGCCATACAAGGAGCTAATAATGTATTAGAAAATTATGAGACTTGCATTGGCGACCAAGATGTAATTGATCAAATTGCGGGTGAGGCGTACTTTATTCGAGCCTATAGTTATTATTGGCTAGTTAGGTGTCACGGAGAATTACCTTTAATGTTAACGTCTGATTTTAATATTGATGACTTAGATATGGAATTATCCACTATTAAAGATATTTATACTCAGATAGAACTTGATTTAAATAAAGCTATTGAGATGCTTCCTAACCAGAGACGAAATGATGAACCAGGACGTCCTAATAAGGGTACAGCTATGGCAATGTTAGCTGAAGTTTATCTTTCTGAGGCGGGTTGGCCATTAAAAGAAACAGAAAAATATGCGATGGCTGCATCTATGGCAAAGCAAGTCTTAGATAATCGTACAATTTATGGATTTGATTTTGAAGATTCTTATGATGTTCTATATGAGAATGATGAAACAAAAAGTGGTATAAATAAGGAGGATATCTTTACAATTCCTACTGATAAATCAAATGGTAATACAATTAATGCGATGAATGGCTTCTGGGCTTATCCTGGAGAATTAGGTGGTTGGGATGTTGTTTTCTCTGAATTAACATTCTATAATGAATTTCCAGATGGACATAGAAAGGATGCAACATTCGCAACAGAGTTTGTTACCCAAAATGGGAAGCATTTAGTTTGGCAAGATTTAAAATGGCAGCGCCCATATTTTAAGAAATTAATGAAGAGTGAAGATGCACCAAGCTATTATAGTTATTCATCGTCTATTCCTATGAGAATGCTTAGGTTTTCTCAGACTGCTCTTACCTATGCCGAAGCAAAAGCTCGCTCAGGTGAACCAGATGAGCTAGCATACGAATGCCTGAATACGATAAGAGAGAGAGCTGGATTAGATATATATGTAGGTTTAAGTGCAAGTGAGTTTGCTGATAAATGTGTGGATGAGAGAGCATGGGAATTATGCGGAGAGCGTGTAAGGTGGTTTGATATGGTGCGTTTAGAGATAGTTGAAGAGGTGGTCGCAAAGAAAAATCCAAGTGATAATCAGCCACTTAATCCTATCTCAGAAGCTTCTTATCTATTTCCAATCCCTCTTTATGATGAACTTCTTAACCCTAACATTAATAATTAATTATACTAAATTATGAGAAAATATTACTTAATTGGAATATTATTAGTCCAAATAATACTACTAAGTCTTCCAGTTTATTCCCAAGTAAAGATGGTGGAAAAGAATTATACAATTCCATCTTATGATCAAAAAGCACCTAATGTGATGCCAAGATTCTATGAAGGTAAGAGTCATCAAGGTGTTCAAAGAAGAATCTATCCATATCCATATGATGATGGTATTACCCCAAATAAAATAGATAAAGATTATCCAATGATTCACATTGAAAATGAATTTATTGATCTTGCAATAAGCCCCCAATTGGGTGGACGCATATATTACGCAGATGATAAGAGTAATGACTATAATTATTTGTATAACAATCATGTAGTAAAACCATCGCTAATAGGTATGATTGGCAATTGGATTTCTGGAAGTTTAGCATGGGGGTATCCTCATCATCACGGACCAAATACAGTAGAATCAATGGCGTATACGTTAGAAGAGGGGGATGATGGAAGCAAAACTGTCTGGATTAGAACATGGGATAGAAGGCATAGGATGGAGGCTTTGGTTGGTTATACTGTGTACCCTAATTCATCAATCATTGAAATGACGATACATCCTAAAAACAGAACTGCGGTTTCAAACTCATTCCTTTTCTGGACTAATCCTGCGGTACATTGTGATTCCACATATCAAGTTATTTTTCCACCTTCAGTTAAATATGTGACTTTTCATAGTAAAAATCAGATGACAGCTTGGCCAATAGCTGATAGCTATTTTAATAATTATGATTTTACAGGAATGGATATTAGTATGTGGAAAAATACACATGTTCCATCATCTTTCTTTTCTTGGGATCCTAGGGAGAATTATTTTGGAGGTTATGATCACGGAAAGGAGGCAGGTACTGCATGGGTAGGAAATCGATATACGTCTCCAGGGATGAAATATTGGGCTGATGGGAATAATGCAAATGGAGAGATGATTAATGAAGGATTAACCGATAATGATGGACGTTATATTGAATTAATGGCTGGATTCTATACAGATAATCAACCGGATTATAGTTGGTTACAACCATATGAAACTAAAATTGGAAAAATGATATGGTTCCCTATACGGGAGCTAGGTGGATTAAAATATGCAAATAGAAATGGAGCATTAAATTATTCAATTGAAGGAGGGCGTGTTGAACTACGTCTTAACGCAACGTCACCTCATAAAAAAGCCAAAGCAATTATAAGTACAAAAAATGATGTATTGTTAGAAAAAAATATTGTAATTAGCCCTGCTCAGCCAGTTAAAGTAGATGTTAAATTACCAATAGGAATTGAAGAGAATGATTTAAGTTTTAGTCTATTAAATGAAGATGGTAAATTATTATTGTCGTACCTTCCTTCTGAGCATCAAACTCCCGACTATGAAAAGCCTCAACCGATGAAGCCGTTTCCGGCACCAGCAGAAATGAAGAGTGTGGAAGAATTATATTTAGCTGGTTTAAGATTAGATCAATTCTATAATGCATCCATTAGTCCAATGCCATATTATCAAGAAGCACTAAATAGAGATCCTAATAATTATGATGTTAATGTTCAGTTAGGTATTAATGCTATTAAAGCCTATGATTGGACTAGTGCAGAGAAACATTTTAGAATAGCAGTTGAACGAATAACAGCCAACTATACAAGACCTAAAGACGGCGAAGCTCTGTATTATCTAGGATTATCGTTAAGAATGCTCGGTGATGATGAAGAAGCATATGAGATGTTTTATCGTGCATCTTGGTCTTATGGCTGGCATACAGCATCTTACTTCCAATTGGCATCAATGGATTGCATGTCTGATAGTTATTTAGCAGCGCTGAACCATATAGATTTGTCTATCTCTACCAATACTGCAAATATGAGGGCTATTGGTGTAAAGGCTTATATATTGCGAAAAATGAATCGTATTGATGAAGCAGAAGAGCTTTTAAGAGTTAAATTAGATACTTGTAAAATAGATCTTATGGCACTTAATGAGCTACATAAAATAGCTCAAATGCGAGGTGAAAATTCAAAGGCAATTCTTGACGAATTAGAGCGATTGATGGTTGGCGATGTACAGTTGCCAATTGAGCTATCTTTGGAGTATGCTCAAATAGGTGCTTATAAGGATGCAATAGAGATTTTAGAACGCGTTATAAATAAAATAGACTTTCCGATGGTTGATTATACACTTGGTTACTATTATAATATGATTGGGAATAGTAAAAAAGCAAAAGAGTATTATTCTAGTGCTAGTACTAAACCATCCGACTATTGTTACCCTTTCCGTTGGGAGGATGTGATTATCCTAAAGGATGCAATGAACGTTAATAAAGATGATGCAATGGCTCCATACTATTTAGGAAATCTACTATTTGAACATCAGGCAGATGAAGCTATAAAATATTGGAAAAAATCACTAGAAATAGCTCCTAATTTCTATATCACAAATAGGAATCTAGCTTGGGCTTACAAAGCGTATAAGAGAGACTATGTTGTAGCTTTAGATTATATGAATAGAGCATTTGAGAGTAATAGAACTGATGCAAGAGTGCTATATGAACTGGATGAATTAAATGATTTAAACAAACTATCTCCAAAGGCTATGTATAATTTCTTAAAGAAAAATATGAAAGTAGTTAAGAGTCACTCTGATAATATTTTACGTTATGCAATTCGCGCTGCAGAATATGGAAAATATGAAGAGGCACTAGATATAATGAAAAGTAATTTTATAATGGAAGTAGAGGGAGCTAGAGATCTTCAAGATAACTATCTAAATTGTTATTCTGTGCTTGCATTGAATTATTTGGAGAAAGGGCAATACAAGAAAGCTTTAAATAATATTCAAGAGGGATTAGATTATCCTATTGGATTATATGGTCGCTCAATCTATGCACGTCTGAATTATATAGCAGGATTGATTTACGAGAAGATGGGTGATAAATCTAAAGCAAATAAATATTTTAAGGATGCTAGCGAAACAGTTATGGATAGACGTTCTAATGGAGAACATATTTACTACAAAGCTATGGCATTAAAGAAGGTTGGTAAGGAACAAGAGGCAAATACACTTCTTAAGAAGATGTTAGAGAATGTAGATCAAGGAGCAGCATTCTTTACGCAATTTGAAGGTGGAAGTAGAACGGCGGATAAATTGGCAGCAAAAGAGCATTTTCACTTTGGATTAGCACACTATGGTTTAGGCGAGATCTCTGAAGCAAAAGCGGAATTCGCAAAGGCGCTTGAGTATCAACCGGGTAATATATGGTGTCAAGTTTTCTTCAAAAATTGTGAATAATGATGAAAAATATAGTAGTTTTAATTATTATTCTCTTTGTGGTAGCGGTTAATTTAACCGCTACCTCTAAGAGTACTTCAGTTTATACTCAGAGACCAATAGATAAAGAGGCAATCTATTTTACTCCCGATAATTATGATATTAGAAATGATGGAACAATTGATGTGAGTGATGCTCTTCAACAGGCTCTTAATGATGTTAAAAAAAAGTATAATTTTGGAATCGTTTTTATGCCCGAGGGAAAATATAAGATTAGTAAAACAATCTATATTCCAAAGGCTGTAAGATTGATAGGATATGGCAAGAAGAGGCCAATGATTTTTTTAGCCCCCAATTCGTTAGGGTATCAAAAAGAGGTAGAGAATGACAAAGGTAGAGCAAATTATATGTTTTGGTTTACAAGTGCAATTGTTGAACCTAATACCACTCCTCGCGATGCTAATGCTGGAACATTTTACAGTGCAATCTCAAATATTGATTTAGAGATTAAATCAGGAAATCCATATGCAGTTGCTCTAAGAACGCATTTTGCACAACATAGTTTTGTCTCTAACGTAGATGTTCATATAAATGATGGCAAAGCTGGATTGTATGATGTAGGGAATGAGATGCATAATGTCCGTTTCTTTGGTGGAGATTATGGTGTCTACACTACTAAAACATCCCCTAGTTGGCAAATGATGATGCTTGATCTCTATTTTGAGGGGCAAAGAAAGGCTGCGATAAAAAGTCAGGAAGGAGGCTTAACCATTCTGAGAATGCATGTTAAGAATACTCCGAGGGTAATTGAAATTAATCCAGATAGATCGGATAAGATATTTATGGAAGATTGTACTTTTGAGAAGATAAGTGATGCTGCTGTTGTTGTTGGAAACGAAGGGTTTAGTCCGAATCAACTCAGTATGTTGAATGTTGTTTGTAATAAAGTGCCAACTCTGGTTAAATATCGTGATTTAGATTCTGTCATAAAAGGAATTTCTTCAATTTATAAGGTTAAAAAATTCTCACACGGATTGCATATTGCAAATATGGCTTCTGTTCCAAAGAGCACTAAAATAATAGAGATGGAGCCACTTAAGAGGATGCCATCTTTGCCTAATAGTGATATTCCTCATATTCCCGATATGAGTAAATGGGTAAATATTACAGATTTAGGAGCAATAGGAGATGGCGAGACGGATAATACAGAGATTTTTAAGCGTGCTATTGAAGAATATGACGTCATATACATTCCGCAGGGATGGTATATTGTATCAGATAGTCTATCTCTAAGAAAGAAAACAGCACTAATAGGCCTGAATCCTATCTCAACTCAGATAAAATTAAAGGAGAGCACACCTAATTTTAGCGGTTTTGGTTCCCCAAAACCTCTTTTAGAGACCCCTGTTGGTGGAGAAAATTTTGTATCAGGAGTAGGGTTAAATACGGGGGCTTATAATTATAGAGCTATTGGTTGTAAATGGATGGCAGGTGAGAATTCATATATGAATGATGTTAAATTTTTGGGAATTCATGGAACCATGGAAAAAGGGCCAGTAGCAAGTTTTACACCAGTTCGTAGAGTCCCAAAAATAAGCACTCCAGAGGAACCTATTTGTGAGGTCGGTATTGATAAGGCGTGGGATAATCAACATTGGAGTTTATGGATTACTAATGGAGGAGGGGGTGTTTTTAAGGATATTTGGACAGCTAGTACTTACTCAACAAATGGGTTGTATATTAGTAATACATCTACTGCAGGGCGCATTTATGCAATGTCGGTTGAACATCATATGCGTAACGAAGTGAGACTTAAGAATGTGTCTAATTGGAGAATATATGCCCTTCAACTAGAAGAAGAAACAAGAGAGAGCCGAGATTGTCAGCCAATTGAGATTCAAGAGAGTGAGAACATCTTATTTGCTAATCTATATTTATTTAGAGTTATTAGAGTAATTACGCCACTCCCTTATGCAATTAGGACATGGAATAGTAAAAATATTGAATTTTATAATGTACATAATTTTACTCAAATGCGTTTTACAACAGATTTCGTTTGTTATGATATTAATACTCAGTTAGATGTTCGTCCATGGGAATTTTCTAGATTAACTATAATAGGTGATGAAGAGAGAGAAAATCCACTACACGGAAGAGCTGGTGAGGTTGAAAAATTAGTAACTGGATTTGAATATGCAGAGGGTATGACTAAAGACAGTAAAGGGAATATATATTTTAGTGAAGAGAGAATGAAAAGAATCTATAAATGGGATGTAAAGAGTGAAAAATTGACTCTTATAAGCGATTTGCCATGGCGAGTTCTCTCATTAGCTTGTGATACCGAGGATAATCTTTTGGTTTTTATAAAATATTATCCGCAACCAGGTAATATGGTAGATGGAAAACAAGAGAAAGTGGAAGAGTTAGAGGATGCTAAGGGTACCACATATAGTCATTGGGGAAATTCAGGGTTTGCTACAAAGGTTTTCTCAATTAATCCTAATTATCCTGATGAAACAATAAAAGAACTAAGAAGGATTGCAAAAAATAATATTAAAAATGTGGAAAAGGCCATCTATCCAGCTCATCGTTGGAGAGATCTTCATGATTTTGATGAAATTTCTCTATGGGAGCCAGAGTATTGTTTTGTAGCTCCCGATGGAGTTACAATAGTGCCAGAATATTATGATTTTGCACGTTCATCATCTACCTTAGAAGCTATTCCGGGCAAACCATTTTATGCATCTGATGAATATAATCATTTATTAGCTCGTATGGATGTTAAATCAAATGGAGCATTAGAAAATTTGACTCACTTTGCAAAAGTAGGAGAATTTGGTTCAGCAGTGGATAAGCATGGTAATGTTTATATTGCAGATGGATATATATATGTATATAACGTTAGAGGAGAACAGATTGATGTAATAAAAGTGCCAGAAAGACCAACCTCTTTGGTATTTGGAGGAGAAGATGGGAATACTCTGTTTATTGCAGCACGCTCATCGCTTTATAGATATAAATTAAAGCAATAATAATTTTTAAATTAACAAATTTAATAGTATGAAGAAATTAAAAACATTTTTACAATTGGCGCTTGTAGCATCAATGTTTACTTATTGTACGAATTCCCCTAAAAGCTTTAAAATTGAGTTTGATGGCTCAAAGGAGGTGTCGGGACAAAAAATAGCAATAAATGACATTACACCTAATTTGCCTACAAATTGGGATGAGTATAACTATGTTGTTTTGGAATATAAAATATCAACAGCGCAGCGTTTTCAAGTAGGATTCACTACGGACTATGGATATAATGAAGTTAGAATTATGTCTTATGTACCCAATCAGTGGAATAAATTGGCAATTCCATTAAAATTTTATAAGTACCTTCCTGATCCTGAAGGAGATTTAGCTGGTACAAATAACCAACCAAGATATACGGGTTGGGTAAATCTGGGAGGGGAGCGTGGTCCTTTACATGGTGTTGATTCAATAGGCTTTAGAATGCGTAAGGCGATTGATAATCCTGTTATTGAGATTCGCTCTTTAGCCCTGTCGGTAGAGGATCCTGGAGATCTTTATATGGGTGAAATTCCAGCAGTTGACGAGTTTGGTCAATCGAACTTAGTTGATTATCCAGAGAAAATTTACTCTTTGGAACAGTTAAAGAAAGAGTGGAAAGCTGAAGAGGATGAGATAATAAGCACGGATTCTTATAATTATTCTAAATATGGTGGATATAAGAATAAACGAGTGAAAGCTACTGGGTATTTTCGCACAGAGAAAATAGATGGTGTTTGGTGGTTTATTGATCCAGAAGGGTATCTTTTCTTATCGGTTGGCGTTGACTGTGTTAATATAGGTTCTGGTGGAATTGTTCGCGATTTAGATAAGCGTGCAAATATGTATGATCAATTACCTCCGGCAGAGATTGTTGAGAAATATTCAAGGGGGAATAATGGGCGGAAATTACACTCATTTGGTATATGGAATCTATATCGTAGATTTGGTGATAGCTTTCAAGAAAAATCTAAAGAAATAGTATTCAAGCGCATGGATAAATGGGGATTAAACACAATAGCAAATTGGTCTAGCCCTGATATATATAATATGAATCGTAAGGCATTTCTAGTACCACTTAATGGATTAGGAGGGGAATCTAAATTAATGGGATTGTGTGATATCTATGCAGATGGATATAAAGATAGAATCGAGAAATCTATATCGAGAGTAGTTCAACCTAATAATCCATGGTTAATCGGTTATTTTATTGGTAATGAACCTGCTTGGCTAGGTGAAGAAGAACGTCTATGTAGTTTAATATTGGAAGGGGAGGAGAGACCTATTAAGAAAGAGCTTGCAAAATATTTAAAGAAGGAGGGTGATACTCCAGAGAATCGCAAGAAGTTTATATTTGAGGCATTTAGAGAATTTTTAGTCACATCTAATAAAATTCTGAAGGAACAAGATCCAAATCACTTAAATTTGGGTATTCGTTTTGGACATTTGGCTATTCTTGATGAAAGAATTTTAGAAATTTGTGGAGAATCATTTGATGTATTGAGCTTTAATTGTTATGATATGATGCCTCCTCATGATGTTATGGATAGAGCATACAAACATTCGAAGCTGCCTATGATTATTGGTGAATATCACTTTGGAACATCGGATAGAGGAATGGCTCAGTCTTTATGGCAGGTTGATACTCAGAAAGATAGAGGGGTTATGTATAGATACTATACGGAGAATGCTTATGATCACCCATGTATGATTGGTACTGGCTATTTTCAATGGGGAGATCAAGATATGACTGGTCGCACATATGATGGAGAAAATTATAACTGTGGTCTTGTGGATGTTACAGATCGTCCATATAAAGATCTTGTTGATGCTGTAATGAAAACTTCTGAGAGATTGTATGATGTTCACTCTGGTAGATTGAAGCCTACGCAAGAAATATCAGGAAACCCTCGAGGTTATGAATTAATACCTGATTTGTGGAATGAATAGTATTTATTAGCAATTTTGTTAAGATTGGTTAAATGGGTATCTCGAATTAAGAAGTTTAATTACGGGATACCCTTTTTATTATAACAATTTATAATACAGTTTTAACAACCACCTATTCCCACCCCCTCCTGAACCTCACTTCCATTCCAGGTGTAGCATTATTCATTGCAACACTCTCTAAATCGTCCCAGATCTCACTTATCCAATCAACTTTTGGCTTTAGGGTTTTAAGAATAGACATTGCCCAGACTTTTACGGCTACTTTTACTTTTGGATCGGCTATCCACTGCGCGGTGGCATCTGCAATCAACTCTATATCGGATTGGGGTGGAGTGTATGTTTTTAAAATATTTGCCATCATTTTTGTGAAGTGTCGCTTTGCGCTCTGGTTTTGGCATTGTGGATAGTCAGAAATGAATCTGTCTCTAAATGGGGTGAATTTATCGCGATAATTAAAATATATGTATTCTAATATGTAGGCGCTTCTGAATTGTACTTGTGATCTCAGGGTTGAGGGTAGGAGGGGGAGGTTGTTTGTGGCAATAAGGTATAACTCTTCTATGCCATTATCTAGTTCCAATATGGTTATAGCAGTATTTGCAGCAAAATTAGAATAGTTGCGAGATGTTAGAGAAGTGATTATGATTTGCTGAGTCTCCATTTGTTTAGTTTTTTTTATAAAATAGAACCGCTTTAAAATTTCACGAGACCAACCTCAGAATGAGATGGCCTCGCTACTTAACCTAAACTTAAACTATGAAAAACTTCATAGTAAGATATTACAAATGCTGTGCCACAAATTTGAATATTGGGTGAAATTTGTTAAAAAAATGTTAAATTCTATTGAATTATCCTGATTTTGGCAAATTTTAGCAACAAAGTCTTCCTTCCGCCCTCAGAAAAATCTACAATCGCTTTAAGATTGGTAGGGTCTCCCTCTATAGATGCTATAACTCCCGTGCCAAATCTTTCGTGTTCTACAGTTTGTCCAGCTGCCAATTTAGATGGTGAGTCTGCTACAAAATTTGGATTGGCAGGTCTTGTTGGTGTAGATTTAATAAATGTACCTCTATTGGTTGGGTTTGCTCTGTTACTATTGGCAAAACTAGATGAGTTTGACTGAGAACCTCTAGATTGTTCGCTTCTGCCAAATTGGTCTCGTCTATTAAATTGGCTTCTCTGCCCAAAACCTCCTCCAAGATTAGGCGTTTGAATCTCATCCCTAAAATCTTTTAAAGGATTAGCTATAAATTGCTCATCAATCTCTTTAATAAATCTACTAGGTGGATTAGATACGTGAGAGCCCCAACGGTTACGAGAGTTGGCAAAAGAGAGTTTCACCCCTTTTTCGGCTCTTGTTAGTGCTACATAAAAGAGACGGCGCTCCTCCTCAATCTCTTGTTGGCTATCCATCCCCCTTGGTTGAGCTGGAAAAAGATTCTCCTCCATACCTATTATATATACGTAAGGAAATTCAAGCCCTTTTGCAGAGTGAACTGTCATAAGTGCAATCTTATTCTTCTCATCTTCATCCTCTGCCTTATCCATATCACTCAATAGAGAGACATTCTCCAAAAATAGATCTAGTGTAATAATAGGTGCAATCTCTCCCTCCTCTAAAGTGTTCTTGTACTCCTCTTCTCCCTCATCCACAAACTCTCTTATACTATTAATTAGCTCCTCAATATTCTGTAATCTCCCTTGAGCCTCAATGCTTTTATCAAGACTCATAAAATCTATTATGCCAAACTTAACATTAATCTCCATTGCAATGTCATAGGCATTAGTATATGGGAGCTTCTCTCTCACTTGTTCAATTGCAGCCACAAAACTTTTTATCTTCTGTATAGCTGCCCCCTTTAGTTCAAATTGAGTTAAATCAGTAGTTTTTACCGCCTCGCTCATAGATATACCACTTGCATTTGCAGCTTGAGCCAATCTTCCTAGCGATGTTGCACCAATCCCCCTTGTTGGGAAATTGATAATTCTCTTAAATGCCTCATCATCCTTCTCGTTTGCAACTAATCTAAGGTAGGCCAGCATATCTTTAACCTCTGCTCGCTCGTAAAAAGAGTGGCCTGCAAAGATTTTGTATGGCATATTCTTTCTCCTAAATGCCTCCTCTATAACACGGCTCTGTGCATTGGTTCTATATAAAATAGCAAAACTGCTATAAGGCTCTTGACTCTTTCTAATCTGCTCCATAATAGAGTTTGCCACCATAAAACTCTCTTCCTGCTCTGTAAAGGCACTAATGAGCTCAATCATATCGCCGTCCCCCTTTTCTGAGAAACATTTTTTCTTTATTTGAGCTTTATTCTTCTCGATAAGTGAGTTTGCAGCATTTACAATTGTTTGGGTAGATCTGTAATTTTGCTCTAAACGGAACTCTTTTGCATCGGGATAATCCTTTTTAAAATTGAGGATATTCTCAATTCTAGCCCCTCTAAACGAGTAGATACTCTGAGCATCATCGCCCACAACAGAGATATTTCTATGCTCCTGAGCGAGCTTTTTTATAATGAGATATTGAGAGTAATTTGTATCCTGATACTCATCTACCATTATAAATTTGAACCTCTCTTTAATTTGCGTATACGCATCGGGAAAATCTCTAAATAAAATATTGGTAAATACCAGAATATCATCAAAATCCATTGCTCCAGATTGTCTGCATTTCTTTGAGTATAACTGGTAAATCTCAAAAACTCTAGGCTTTTTTGCAGCGGAGTCATTTTGGATTAGTACGGAGTTTCTACCGTAGGCATCAGCTGTTACTAAATTATTTTTTGCCATTGAGATACGAGAGTGTACCTCATTTGGTTTATAGATTTTGTCATCTAGCTGTAACTCCTTGATACAGGCCTTTATAACATTTCTACTATCAGAAGTGTCATATATTGTAAATGTTTTAGGAAAGCCTAAAAGTTCTGCGTACTCTCTTAAAAAACGGATAAAAATAGAGTGAAACGTACCCATCCATAGCCTCTTTGCTTTAGACTCTCCAACTATACCAGCAATTCTGTGCTTCATCTCTTTGGAAGCTTTGTTGGTAAAGGTTAGTGCTAAAATTGAGCTAGGTGAGTAGCCTTGATTTAATATATGTGCAATCCTACAGGTTAACACTTTTGTTTTACCACTACCTGCGCCTGCTATAATTAGGGATGGTCCTGCGATGTTGCTAACTGCCTCATATTGAGCAGGATTTAACCCATTGAAAATTTGCTCGTTCTCCGTTGTGTTCATACTGCAAAGTTATGCTCAAAAAAATCAAATTCAAAACGCAAATTTACGAGGCAAATTTGAATATGTTGTGTATATTTGCGCAAAATTTCTGAAATAATGTTAAAACATATTCGATTAAATAGAGGACTCGATATCTCCATAGTGGGAGGTGCGGAGCCTAAAGTAGAAAAAACGGTTATATCGGATGTTATTTCTATCAAACCAACTGATTTTAAGAATGTTGTTCCCAAGTTACTAGTAAAAGAGGGTGACCAAGTAAAAGCAGGTACTATTGTGTTTGTAGATAAACAACGTCCTGAGATAGGATTTGCTTCCCCTTGTAGCGGAACAGTTGAGGCTATAGTTAGAGGCGCTAGACGCAAACTACTAAGTATTCAAATAAAAGCTACAAAAGAGATTGACTATGTAACTTTTGAGAAACAAAATGTTGCAAAAATCACAAGAGAAGAGGCTGTTAAGAATTTGTTAGAGAGTGGTTTATGGCCAGTTATAAAACAGAGACCTTACGGTACAATTGCCTCTCCTTCAGATGTTCCAAGTGGTATTTTTATATCGGGATTTAGCTCAGCACCATTAAGTGCTAATGTGAACTTTACACTAAAGGATGATGCAGAGTATCTACAAGTTGGAGTTGATGTCTTGAAAAAACTTACTGACGGAAAAGTTTACCTAGGATTGAATTCAAAGAGTTCAGCAGACTCTCCACTCTCAAAATTAAGTGGAGTTGAGTGTTATGGCTTTGATGGGCCACACCCAGTAGGAAATGTAGGAATCCAAATACACCACATTAAACCAATAAATAAGGGAGAAGTTGTTTGGACAGTTGACCCACTTCATTTGGCAGCTATTGGGAAATTATTCGTAAAGGGTATTTATGATGTAAGAAAACTTGTAGCAGTGGTAGGACCAAGAGTTGAAAATCCTTGCTATGTAAGTGTGCTTCCAGGTATGCCAATTAGTGATGTAAAGGAGATTATTGGAAATAAAGAGTTAGTTAGATATGGCGAATCATTGCCAAGTAGATACATTAGTGGTAATGTACTTAGCGGAGATAATGTTGGTGCAGATGGAGCTTTAGGCTTTTATGCAAATGAGCTAACAGTTGTTTCAGAGGGGAATTATCACGAACTATTTGGATGGGCTAAACCTATTAGACCTATGAAATTTAGTTTCTCGTGTGCCTATTTCTCTTGGTTGATGCCAAAGAAAAAGTATAATGTTGATACTAACGTTAATGGAGGCCCTAGAGCTTTTGTAGTATCAGGTTTGTATGAGAAGGTACTCCCGATGGATATTTACCCAGTCTATCTACTTAAGGCTATCTTAGCAAAAGATATAGATAAAATGGAGAACCTCGGAATCTATGAGGTTATAGAGGAGGACTTTGCTCTTTGTGAGTATGTATGCCCATCTAAAACAGATGTTCAACAGATTGTTGGTGAGGGTATAGATTTAATGATTAAAGAAATGGCATAATTTGTAAGAAGTATGAAAGCATTATTAAATATAGTTGAAAAATTAAAACCAACCTTTAGTAAGGGGGGTAAATTGGGCTTCTTACACTCTACGTTTGACTCTTTTGAAACTTTTTTGTTTGTTCCAAATAGCGTAACAAGAAAGGGAGCTCACATTAGAGATTGTAATGATTTAAAGAGAGTGATGATAATTGTTGTAATGGCACTTATGCCCGCACTCGCTTTTGGTATTTGGAACGTGGGAGATCAACACTCTATAGCTTTTGGCCTAGATATGAGTTTTTGGGCTAAAGTGTGGTTTGGTTTCTTAAAAGTTCTACCTTTAATAGTAGTATCTTATGTTGTTGGTTTGGGTATTGAGTTTGCCTCTGCTCAAATTAGAGGACACGAGGTAAATGAGGGGTACTTAGTAACAGGAATGTTGATTCCATTAATTGTTCCAGTAGATATTCCTCTTTGGATGCTTGCATTATCAATTGTTTTTGCAGTTATCATTGGTAAAGAGGTGTTTGGCGGTACAGGAATGAACATTTGGAATCCTGCACTTTTATCTAGAGCCTTTTTATTCTTTGCATACCCGTCTCAAATGTCGGGAGATACAGTTTGGGTAGAGGGGTTAGCAAATGCTACTCAACCAGTTGTTGATGGTTTCTCTGGAGCAACTCCATTGGCGCTAGCAACTACTGGTATTCAGTCAGATTTTATGCAGATGTTCATTGGTAATATCCCAGGTTCGGTTGGAGAGACCTCTGTTATCGCGATACTAATTGGAGCGGCAATCCTAATCTTTACAGGCATTGCTAGCTGGAAAATTATGTTATCAACAGTTGTTGGTGCATTAGGTGTAGGGCTACTTGCAAATGCGTTTGCAGAGCCAGGTACTTACGCTGCAATACCAGCTCACTATCATTTAGTTATGGGTGGTTTTGCATTTGGTGCAATATTTATGGCTACAGATCCTGTTACATCATCTCAAACGGAGAAAGGAAAGTGGATCTATGGTCTTTTAATTGGTGTTGTTGCAATGGTTGTAAGATTGTTCAACCCTGGTTATCCAGAGGGAATGATGTTAGCAATACTTCTTATGAATACATTTGCTCCTACAATCGACCACTACATTGTTGAGGCTAATATTAAAAGAAGACTTAAAAGAGCAGTTACTAAATAGGGAATAATCATGGATACAAATAAAAATTCATATACAATTATTTATGCAACAGTATTGGTAATATTTGTTGCAGCGCTGCTTGCTTTTGTCTCGTCGAGCCTTAAAGATAAGCAACAAAAGAATATGGATGTTGAGAAACAGTTAAGCCTATTAGAGGCTGTTGGGCTAGCAAAAGATGTTGCTTCTGCTCCCGATAAAAACAGCTATGCTGAGGGCGAGTTTTCTCAATACATCAAGAAAGGATTAGTAGTGAATGCAAAAGGAGAAGTTGTCTCAGAATCTGAGAATAGCACAGCAACACCAGATGCAATCATCAAAGGAGAGGCTTTTAAGATTGATCTTAAAGCTCAGTTTGATTTAATGAAGGTAGTAGCGACTGCGCCAGCTGATCAAAAAGAGGCGTTAGGGGCAGATCTTAAACTTCCTGTATTTATAGCTGAATTACCAAGTGGAGAGAGTATTTATGTTTTCTCTTGTTATGGTGCAGGTTTATGGGGCCCAATTTGGGGTTATGTAGCGTTAAAGGGTGACCTTAACACTATCTACGGAGCAGTATTTTCACACAAAGGTGAGACTCCTGGTTTAGGTGCAGAGATTGCAACTCCAAAATTCTACGATCAATTTAAGGATAAAGTAATATACACAGGGGGAGACCTTACATCTATCATTGTAGCTAAAGGGGCTGCGCCTGCAGGTAGTACAAATATGGTTGATGGTATATCGGGAGGAACAATAACAAGTAAAGCCCTTGAGGGAACTATTAAATCTTGGTTAGAGTTCTACGTTCCTTATTTGGATAAAATGCGTAGCGGTTCAGCTATCGGTAGTACTAATGTAATAAAGTAATGGCTATGTATAAGAAGATATTTTCAGACGCTATTTTTAAGTCCAATCCAGTATCGGTATTGGTATTAGGTATATGTTCGGCACTTGCTGTAACTGTAAAATTAGAGCCAGCTTGCGTTATGGCAATCTCAGTGGTAGCAGTAACTGGTTTCTCAGGACTATTTATATCAATAATAAGAAATACAATTCCTAATAGAATTCGTATTATTGTACAGTTGGTTGTAGTTGCTATGTTTGTAATTTTAGTGGATCAAATTCTTAAGGCTTTTGCTTATGATGTAAGTAAGCAGCTATCGGTTTTTGTGGGGCTAATTATCACTAACTGTATTATTATGGGTCGTATTGAGGCTTTTGCATTGGGTAATAAACCTATTCCATCTTTAATGGATGGAATAGCAAATGGTATTGGTTATGGCTTAGTATTAATTGTGGTTGCATTCTTCCGTGAACTATTTGGTTCAGGAACTCTATTTGGTGCACAAATTATCCCGGAATCTTGGTATATAGCAAATGGCGGATTCTATGCAAATAATGGACTATTTATCCTGCCTCCAATGGCACTAATTATTTGTGGAATTCTAATTTGGGTTCAAAGAGGTATTCAAAAAGATTTACAAGAAAAATAAAAACACATATTACTATGCAAGAGTTAATTAATATATTCGTTAAGTCCATCTTTGTGGACAACATGGTATTTGCCTACTTTTTGGGAATGTGTTCTTATTTGGCAGTATCAAAAAATGTAAAGACAGCAACAGGCTTAGGTTTAGCCGTAATATTTGTATTAGGTATCACACTCCCGATAAACTATATGCTCAATAAGTATGTGCTTGCACCTGGGGCATTGTCGTGGTTAGGAGCTGAGTATGCAGATACAGATTTAAGCTTCCTTAGCTTTATAATATTTATTGCGGTAATCGCATCGTTTGTACAATTAGTTGAGATGGTTGTAGAGAAATTTTCCCCATCACTTTATGCATCACTAGGTATCTTCTTACCTCTAATTGCTGTAAACTGTGCAATTCTAGGAGGATCTCTATTTATGCAAGAGAGAGGTTATGCTAGTTTAGGTGAGGCTACTGTATTTGGTCTTGGTTCTGGATTTGGTTGGTTCATTGCGATTGTTGCTTTGGCTGCTATTCGTGAGAAGCTATCTTATTCACAAGTTCCAGCACCATTAAAAGGATTAGGAATCACATTTATTGTTACCGGACTTATGGGGTTAGCATTCATGAGTTTTATGGGTATTCAATTATAAAATGCAAGAGGATTTATTATGGATAACAATTTAATACAATTGATAATTATATCGGTAGTAGCCTTCTTGGCACTAACCCTATTACTTGTGGCTCTTTTGCTCTATGCAAAGAACAAATTAACCCCAAGTGGTGTAGTAAAATTAAATATTAACAATGGAGAGAAAGAGCTTGAGACAAACCCTGGATCAACACTACTTGCTACATTAAGTGAGAATAAAATATTCCTTCCATCCGCTTGTGGTGGTGGTGGAACTTGCGGAATGTGTAAGTGTAAAGTTGAGAGTGGTGGAGGAGAGATTCTACCAACTGAGGTTGGTTTCTTCTCTCGTAAGCAAGCTAAAGATAACTGGAGACTTGGTTGTCAAGTTAAGGTTAAAGAGGATATGGTAGTTGAAGTGCCAGAAGAGGTGCTAGGAATCAAGAAATGGGAGTGTGAAGTTGTTAGTAATCATAACGTTGCAACCTATATTAAAGAGTTTGTAGTTAAACTTCCAGAAGGTGAGCTACTTAAATTCAAATCAGGAGGATATATCCAAATTGATATCCCTACTTGCGAGGTTAATTTTAGCGATATGGATGTTGAGCAGGAGTATCGCGATGAGTGGGATAGCTCAAAAATGTGGGATCTTAAGATGAAAAATGCTGAGCCTACTTACAGAGCCTACTCAATGGCTAACCACCCAGCAGAAGGAAACATTATTATGTTGAATATACGTATTGCAACACCTCCATTTGATAGAGCAACAGGTAAGTTCTTACCAGTTAACCCAGGAGTTTGTTCGTCTTACATCTTCTCTCGCAAACCAGGTGATAAAGTTACAATCTCTGGTCCTTACGGAGAATTCTTTATCAGAGATACACAAAACGAGATTATCTTTATTGGTGGTGGTGCAGGTATGGCTCCAATGCGTTCGCATATCTTCCACCTATTCCATACAGAAAAGACTACTCGTAAAGTTAGCTTCTGGTATGGTGCTCGCTCACTTAGAGAGGTATTCTATGAGGAGGATTTCAGAGCTATCGAGAGAGAGTTCCCTAACTTTAAGTTCCATATTGCCCTTTCTGATGCTAAGCCAGAGGATAATTGGACAGGTTATACAGGGTTTATTCATCAGGTGCTTTATGATAACTATATCAAGACTCACGAGGCTCCAGAAGATATCGAATACTACCTATGTGGTCCTGGTATGATGACCGACGCGGTTACTCATATGTTGATTGAGCAGGGAGTTGAAAGAGAGAATATTATGTATGATGATTTTGGATCTTAATCGTTAGGTTTTAGATCTTACAATGAATAAAAAAGAGTGTTTCGATTAATTAATGTCGAGACACTCTTTTTATTTGAGTTAAAATAGCAATTGTGGGTATAATGTATAACCAAATGCTAAAGGCTATCCAACTCCACTTTAATTGAATAATTTGGTTTGCATAGTTTGAAAGGGTTCTGATGATTGGATAATCGTGTACCCACATACTTTGCGGGTGGTTTCGTAAGGTAAGAGCTGCAAGGGTAAGTATTGGGACTAACCATAAATGAGTGGTGTTTCTTGTGTATATTATTTGATAAATAATATATCTGATACATATTAATACGATGAAAATCTCGCTGTATAGGCTGGGTGTTCTTGGGATGGTAGGTATTATCCCAATGATTATGGCTATATCCACTCCATATAATATTGTGAATATTTTTTTGTTGCGTTCTCCTTGTTGGGTTTTCATCAAATTATTATCTAATCTATAATTTGATTCAACTCACATAATTCTTGATAGTATTCTTCAGCATTGCCCTCTTTATCTTCTGTTTTTTCGTGTAGTATAAAATCTGGCTGTTCAGATGCAAAGAAGTAGTAACTGTGTCCATGGTAGTGATAACCTGCCCCAATACTATATTCATCAGCTTGCTCCTCGCTCTCTACGTAATCAAAATTTTGTTCTACACGATCATCAAAAGCATCGCTGTAATATACGTGCAACCAAAGTCTACCATATTTATCTCTCAATAAACGAGCATAGTCGTTGTGGGCGGCTCCGGGATAAATCTTTACAACTTCAGAGCCTCTAAGCATATAGTATTCGTATAAATCTCCAAACAGTTTTACATGCCAACCTCTTTTAACTCTTACAGATCTATGGTGATTTTTCCAGCGTATACTACAATAATCTTTTTCAAAGCTTGTGTTTATAATATCTTCTTTTTCTATTTTAATATCAACCATAATACAATTTTTATTTTATAATTTGATAATTAGTATATTGCGGCAACCATCTATCAAGTATTTCGGTTACTTTCTGTTCTATCTCTGGGGTTATATGCTTTACCATTTTTTCATAAGTGACTACAAGCGAAGCAAGTTCATCAATCCAACCGATAATTGGTAATCGCTTTGCTGATAAAATATCTATCGGGAATATAAGGTAGCATAGTGCTCCTACAATTATTAATTTATCTGATTTTGGGGTCTTGGGACTACGCATAACGTAGTATAAAGTTATTGCTGGTTTTAACCCAGTGCGGCCAATACTTATTGCCACTTCTTTTAGTTTATGTAGAAGATAGTCGCTATTGATAAGTTTGTTTCTGTTTGGTCTCATAATATTTAATTTTTAGTAATAATTTTTCATTCTGGGGTACTCTTTTACTAGGGATTTTATTGAATTCTCTCCACCTTTTATTATCCAGTCAAGTGTGAGATATGATGCTATCTCATTCATTCCACATACACTTTGTAGATCATTGAAACAAATACCATTTACTATAACATTAGTAATCTCTCTAGTATTTAGCCATTTAGTAATTGCTTCTAAAACAATGGGGTTAGATTCTCTTATTCTCTCCACCAGTTCGGGTATATTATTATCGGGATATAACCCTAATGATTGTATTTGCTGTTTTAAGTTATTCATAACACTTAAGCATATAACGGTTTCATAAATTTTTCAGCATTCTCTCTTGCGTGAATTTCTAATGGTTGTTCAAGGTATATTTCCATTCCATACATACTTGCCGTTTTATAATTGTCAAAATTATCTTTCCATTCAGCAACTTCTTGTGGATTATAATGTTCAATTTCTCCAGTAACACACTTATGTTGATAAGCGTGAATTCCCTCGTGAATTATAGTATCAATTACTTGTGGAAGTAATTCGGGGGAATTAAGTAACATACTATTAATTATAATCTCACCTGATAGAGGATCGAATTGACCATATGTGGTTTTGCCATTTAAAATGTCAAAATCTTTCACTTGAATCTCCACAGGTGCCCTTCCTTGTATTTCAGCAATATTACCCTCCAGCTCATTTAATTCGACCATCTTTTGATCTTCACTAAAAGTATTCCAATGATCTGGGCTAAAGTCGCAACCATCATATATCATATCGGCGATCATTGGTGTAATTGATGAAGATTCAAACAGATAATAGCCCCCTATAGAGAAACTATTATCATCTAGCGTAGGAAAACTAAAACTATTTTCAAAATTATCCATTTCTCATTATTTTATAATAAGGAGTAATAAAACATATAAAATCTTACAACTTTTTCTATTTTAATGATTTCATATCTATTTAGTAATATATATAATTATGGATTAATGGTCATTCCCATAGGAATAACCGCAACAAATACAAATAGTTACTCGATCAATTGATTCTATTGTTGGCTCTTCTTTTCCTTTAAAAGTTGTATTATTATCTATTTCACTAATTGATGAGATTGGATCATAATCGTCTGTTGTAATTGCTATATTAGCATCTATGTCATTTATTGGACTCAGTTGGGTTAGATCCTCAGTATTGGTAGAGAACTCTTCTATTGGTATGTTAAGATCATCATTCATAATTTTATTTTTTTACAAGTGAGCATTTATTTAGTTTATTTATTGAATTTGCAAATTGTGTTTGATAATTAGCGTCAAAATATTTTATTGTATTCTTCTGTAATCTGCAAGCTGCATAGAATTGTTCTTTGAATATGTGACAAAAGATTGGTTGTATTGTGCCTAATTTTCCTGTGTACCTAAAATTCATTCCGCAACAACCAATACATACATTTCTTAATATACATCGGCTACATATATCGTTTGTAAATAAAGAATAATCATTCATATCTAATTTTTTTGATTTTTCAATCATTTTTTCACTCAATGATATGGGAGAGAAAAGTTGACAATAATATTCAGATCCATCTGTGTCGTATGTTCTAAAATTTGATCCACAGCCGCACTTCTTTGGAGGGAGATCATTCCTAAGTATCAAAGGAACATTTATATTAAAAAGAGATACCCTAGGTATTCTAGGGTTAGATGAGTAATATTCAATAAGTTTATTAAGTTGAATTTTATATTCTAAAATATCTTCACGTTTCCATTCAACACCATGTGCTAGCTCTGCATCAATATACATAAATCCCTTTTGGTTCAAGTCGATGACTCCATTATAAAACTCTGAAATAGATGATGGAGAGATGGTCATCTTTATCATTCTATCGGGATATACATCTTTAAAAAAATCAAAATCAATAAGTTGATAAGAATTGCTTCTATTGGTATCTTGAGAGATTTTATTACCATCACAACTTAAACCTAGCTTTACTAGTTCTCGATGGCGCTTAAACCACTCTTTCATTTCAGAATCGAGAAGTGTTCCATTGGTTGGAATAAAAAAACGATATTTAGATCTCCATTTATTACTAATAACCCATTCCGTAATCTGCTTAATAAGTTTAAACTGTAAAAGAGGCTCTCCTCCCATATAATGTATATGCAATATTGTATTAGGATGAAGGTTTTTAAATGTTTTAGATATGATCTCTTTAGCCGTTTGAAATTGCATCACTTTATTGCTTTTGTTATTCTCATAGCAATACGTACAATTAAGATTGCAGTTATGAGTAAGCAATAGCATTATCCCTTGTATAACTTCTTTTGAATCTTTCATTTAATCTTTATTTTTTCCAAAACGGAATATATTCTTAGCTATAGTTTTAAATAATGAAATCTCTCTTTCTTCTTTTAATTTTCTTCTTTCTTCTTCTATCTGTTTTAATATTTCTTTTTCTTTACATATTCTATGCTCTATTTCAACTATAAAATCCTTGTATTCGATAATTTGTTGAAACCTTGTAAGAAGGCCATTTGTAGTATTAATAATTGGGTCTAGTTTCTCTCCTAGTTCAGTATTCAGATCAATACTCTTAAATGCATCAACTTCTTTGTGGATTCTATTATACTCAGTATTACACTCATTCTTAATACTCATTAATAATTCATTAAAGAAATTATTCAAAACTTTTTTCTCTTCTTCTAACCGTTCATTTGATATTATATATTGTAGGCTCTCTTGTAGGCTTCTTTGCAAAGTGTTAATTTCTGATATTGCATTTGTATTATCATCTATTTTTGATTCTAGGTTATTTATGTCTATCTCTAGTTTATTAATGCTATTAGAGGTGTCGGTTATTCTGTTGTTAGTTGTATCTAAGTCGGTTGTGCTAGGTACAACTACGTGTAAACTGCTAATTGATGTAACGACTCCTGCCCAGTTTGTATTAGCTGATGTGTGTGATACTACGTTTAATGGCATAATAGTGTATATTGTTAAGATTGATTTACTATTTCTTTTAATTTATTCTCCCAATGATAAAATGCTTTATTAAAGGATGCTCTCCATTTTATTGAATTAAGGGGGAATCCCCAATTGATATCGCTATCAAAGTGATTCCTAAGTGGTAAAAAATGACTGAAATCTAGAATTTTGGTATTTGAGACATTCTTTATTTCTAGCTCTTTAGAAAAGAAAAAGTTTATTATTGAAGAGATATTCTTGATTTTATTAGCAGGCATATCTTGATAATGTTCACACGCATACCAAAACCATAGAAGATTTACATCATATATTATTTTGTTATCAATTAATTCTGGCTTCATATTTCTATTATTTAGTGTACTAATAACTTCTTTGACTAAATTTTTATTAAAACTAGATTGAGGAAGCCAAGTAGATCCTGATAGTTTATTTGTACAATTCATTATGATAAAAAAAGGGATATTAAGCTCTTTTAATAATTGAAGTATTTTCCACTCTGTTTCTGATAACCCTTTATTATTCATAATAACTATTGCGACATCTATATGCTCTAAATAATTTTCTGCCATTTTGGAATCGTGGTCGTTGGCATCGAATCCAGGTGTATCTATCAAATTTATTTTTTTTAGTAGCGGTTTCCATAAAGTTACTAATATCTCATCGATGTCTTCAGAAAAAGTTTCGGTATGTACAAATTCTTTTACCGTTGCTGTGCCAACAATATTGCCATTTGAAAAATAAGATACACTTTGAGTCTCGCCATAGATGTATTTTGTATTGATAGATGTTGTGCTGACACCCTCTCCTCCTGTACGAGCAACCATATCATCCAATAGGCAATTAACAAAGGTGGATTTGCCATTTTGGAATCCCCCTATAATTCCCACATTTAGTTTGTTATTCATTATTGCTATCTGTTTTGAAATATAATTTAATAAATTCATTTATTCTCTTTAGCATTGGTACAATTTGGTTCTCTCTTATTTTTTTAGCCTCTTCTGCACTTTTTTTCTGTTTCTCAATTCCATTTCTTTTTTTCTCCCTTGAATTATTAATTCTTTTCTCAAGTCTATCCTCTTGCCCTTTTAGTAAATCTTTCACATAATCTTTCACTGATTTAACTCTTGTGAGAGGAACAGATTTAAAGGCATCAGTAATTTTTTGTACAGCTGTATCATCGTTAAATTTACCAGATAATTCAAGATATAATGGACTGTATATTTTCTTTTCATCTTTAGTTAATTTTTCTGGATCTGTAATAGGGTATGTGCGTTTATCCCCAGATTGTCCATATGCAAAGGCCGTTGAAAGTTTTAGTATAAGAGCTATTAAAGTTATTAAGCCACCTGTAAATATAATTTCAAGAACAAACCATACTACAATGAATATTACTATGCCAATGATTGTATTAATAATCTCTCTAATGGCAGATGAAACTGCGCTGCTAACAACACCATCTGTAATTTTTTTATCATCTTCTAATGTGATAGAAGGACCATATACACTTGGGATATCCGATGGTTGATTTATTGATAACTCATAATCAATTATACTGGGATTATTGGCAACAGCATTACCCCATTTTTGCTTTATTTCTATGAGTAATTGTTTAATTTTTGGTGCAAATTCCTCTAAATATTCATCATTGCTATTATCAAAAAAAGTTGTTACCCACTGACTTATTTTTGGTGCTACAACTTCACGGATTGCTTCGTTTATTACAGGTTCAATTGTACTCTTAATATCTTTTGTTAACTCCTCAATATCACTTTTTAATGAGTTTGATAGGGTGTTAAGATGAAGAAATTTAGCTCCTTCTAATGTGGTTTTTAGAGCTTGAAGTTTAGCTGCCTTACTTTTAAATTTGAAACCTAGAATAGGTATTATTTTTACAGATGTATTTATAGAGATCCCTTCAATTGTCTCTTTTTGACGAATAATTTTATTGTATGCCCTTGATGCGATATTATGGATAGTATTCTCTGGAAATGCACTTTCAAGAAGCTTTTGAACATTATCTTTGAATGTTTCAAGAGATATCTTATCTTTTTGATACTGCGCCTCTATTTCGGTAAGTTCTTTATTTATCTCACTCTCTATTCTTTGTAAATCCTTTTCGTATTCGATTAGTCCAGATCTAATAACTACGGCTCCTTGGTCGATTAATATGGATTGCGAAGCTTTACATACTATGAAATTTTCAATTTCATTTAGTGTTGTTTTATAATTACTATGTTGAGCTACTATATCCAATGAATCATTTGATATATCTTCAATATTAGTTAGATCATCAAAATCAAGTGTATAGCCTGATTTTTGTATTGATTTAAGCCATATTTTCTCTATTTCTCCCTTTTGTCCAAATTTATTAGCAATATCATTAAATCTATCAATAGAGAAATTGTCAATTGTGCCGCTCGTATATTTTAATCCAAATTCATAAAGAAAAAATAGCAGAGCGTTAAAACTAAGAAGCCTAGGCTCAGAAAATCCAGCTCTTTCCAGAAGAGTTTTGTTGGTATTAAATATATTATTGGTTATAGATTCTGACTCTCGAGTAT
Source organism: uncultured Muribaculaceae bacterium (assembly GCA_964368585.1). Lineage (GTDB taxonomy): Bacteria > Bacteroidota > Bacteroidia > Bacteroidales > UBA932 > Egerieousia. The sequence continues at coordinate 147,976 of CAYJAK010000003.1, read as the reverse complement.
TAATGACAAAGAAGATTTTTTTATCAATTTTATCAATTTTTCTTATCTCGACAAAAGCCCTTTTGTCCCCTTCTGAAAGTTGCTTGCTCCCGCTTAATAAATATATAGCGGCATCTGTATTAGAAAGAGCATTCATTGCAACTTCTGTATCCCACGAACTAGCAAATAGTCCAGGGCAATCAACAATAGTGCACCCAAGTCGTTCTAAATTACTAGAGTGAATATGGCAATCAATACTATTAACGAAAGCAAAAATAACTTCGTTAGCTTTGAAAATGTTAGAACTGCTGATTATATCTATATCAATTTTTTCTAACTCTTCCCAACGAACCTCCCAGTTATTAGGAAATACCGCAAATAATGATACATCCTCTATATTATAATTGTTTTTAGAGGTAATCTCCTTTATATATTCATTTTTGTGAAAACTTAATATAATATCTGCAATACGGCAAACATCTATTTGCCCAACCCAAGACTCTCCATTAGTCCTTATTGCTTGCCATTCTTGTTGCACTGCATCTTTTATTAATGCGTGATGCACCTCATTAGATAGATCTAGATACATATATGGTTCGTATACCTCCTTTGCTAACTCGTTTTGTGCAGTGTAGTTTGTGTCACATTTATTAATGTACTTGTTGAGAATGGTGTTAATATTTAATAATAACTCTTGATTGGTTTTCCATTGTACGTGAGCATGCTCCTGCTCATTAGGATTAGATATATTAGTAGCGGATATCTTACAGGCAGAAGTCTTAAGCATTGCACCTCGTGGGCTAATTTCTCGCCCACCACAAAGTGCATTAAATGTAGTTGATTTTCCTCCTTGAAACTCTCCAATTAAAGTTACTCTAAATTGATTCTCTAAGCATTTTTTCTTAAGTTGCTCAAATTTTGTTATCGAATTAACTGGCAAATTCTCAATCTCTACAGTGTCATTAATTAATTCAATAAGTTCATCTCTTTTCTTGTGATAAGCTACATTATCCATAATATTATGCTCTTCTCTTGGTATAGATAATGATTTGTCTATATAAAAATCTTTGATTACTGGATTATATGTTTTAGATATCTCAGATAAGAATATGCTATCGTTTGAATCAAAAATATTATCTAACAGTAAAATCTCACTAATTGATGCTGAAGACTCTATACTTTTACGCATCATTAAACATAAGTTAACCAAATTTGATAATTCATCTTGAAATGAATTATCACTAAAGATTGGTTTTAAACTATTTAATAATTTCACAGAATCTGTTGGAAGTAAAATATTTATATTATCCTTTATAAATTCTCTATAAGCATCTATATATAGTTTTTCAATTTCCTTAACAAAACTAGCTTGTTTACTTACATATTTTAACGTAGGAAGTATTGGGGTAATTCGATAATAATTCCAATAGTACATATCTGCAATATATCCAATAAATAGGCTCAAGGCTTCTACTTGCTCTTTTACAATTGCATCAATCTCATCTTCTGTATATTGTGCATCTTTTCTGTATGAGTAACCTCTATCTATGCATGATTCCTGAACGCTCTCAGGTAGATATTCAAAATCTGTTCTTGTTTCATTACCATTTATCCCCCATAATGAGATATAATAATAAAAATTTATTCCATCCTTATCATTTGATATATGTGGCGTAATAACTAGAACTGGCAAATCATTTAGTTGATATTGCATATTATTTATTCTTGCTGTGCAAAGGGGTTGATTGTCTTTACAAGCTCCACTATAGAATAAAATAGTATGTAATGATTCCGCTCCCCAATGCTGATATATTGTTTCTGACAAGCGCGATTCAATCAAAGGGAACACTATTCTATTAAAGTTCTTGTCAGAACTCTTACCCATTATACAATGTAAAGGTATAGTACTATTATTAATTACATTTGATTCACCTAAAAAGCCAATGGATTCATCTTTCATTACAAAAGGTGGGACTATCAATGGCCAGTTCCCAAGTGCAGCCGCATCTGCAGCTATTTTTATTCTTTCAGAATAATTATTCTGGATAGTACGTAGTCTAAAATTATGAGCATCTAAATCGTTAGCTTCTCGCAATTTTTGCATCTCATTTCTTTTCTGAACTGCTCGATCAAAATTGTTTTCTAAAGTGGTTCTCTCATACTCTTTTTGCAATTCAGCAATTTTGCTTTGAGTTCCTCTTGATTTAATATAATTAATTCCAGCTGCTCCTATTTGTGCTGCTACAACGGATAATATCGTGAGTGTTCCTAATGGCATAACCTTATACTATTAATAGTTTATTGAATTCTGGTATAGTTAATGATTGATGAATAGAATTAATATTCTCTTGATCCTTACAGATTGATTTAAATACTGGTGTCTGAACTTGGTTAATCATTGCTTTGTATTGTAATGAAATAAAGTCTTGGAACTCTTTAGAATATGATATTATTTCATCTTGAATTAAATTAGGCAACAAGGTTGGTGATTGATACTCATTCAGCATATATGCATCCCTTACCACTCCTGTTATTAAAAACAGAGCTTTCTGAATCTTAAGGCTAAAATAATTAGTCATTTTATATTCTTTTTCGTCAAAAGGTAGTGTTAGCATCGTTGTGTGGTTAAATGAAGCTAGTCCTCTTTTTGAGAAACTCCACATACAAGTATTAAATTGGATGGTGTTATTTATTACATAAGGCATAATCAGTAGTGTAGGAATACCTTGCATTATGTAGTGTACATTCAAACCTTGAGCAATACCTCCCGTGTAATCACGATTCCATACACCACTATTATATGTTTTTACAGCGAGAGGTTTTGAATCTCTATGATGGTTAGCACAATAGTCATTATAATCACTATTCAAAATGGCACTATTAGATTTAGCAACAATAACAGTAAGGGGTTGAATATATGATTCAGTATGATTGGCAAATATAATATTCCCAATATCCTCAATTAATGGCCAGCATTGCTTCTGAAAGAAATTAAATTCTTGCAACTTTCTAATGCTTTCAAACTCTTTGCTTGATTGTTCTATCTGATATATTCTCCCTTGTTCAATGTTCTTCTTATTATGTGCTATATCTAATTCTAATAACATATCATCATTTTGTTCTCTCAATTTTGCGAGCTCTTTTTTAAATATGATATTTGAATCACATTGATCCAATTGCCCATTCATATTCATTTCTCCCATAACAATTGACATAAGTGCGCTAGTGAAGAAAAATGGTGAACATCCTTTTTCCATAATTATTTTGTTAAAAGTTTATTATTTAAAAATCTATTTCAGGGCTTTCTAGCATAGTGGTTGTATCAATCTCCATCGGCGGTGAAGAAGTGTCATCTTTATTCACGCCTTGATCATTACAAATTGTAATATCTGTAACGCTAATGTTATGTTCCTCAATCGCGCCACAAGTGTTCAATAGTAATTTATCATCATCTATAAAAGAGTATTCATTAATTTGAACGCCTAGATCTATTTTAGAATCAAGAAAACCAAGGTATTCTTCTTGAGTGAAAACAGGGTCAATTCCAAATTCATAATAGCCATAATCCCCTTGTCTAAGGGAAATTATGTCAATATCTTCGATTGTATTAATTTCTGATACTAAATTTGCAATAGAATCGTTTGTAGCAATAGCATTGAGCACTTGGATGGATTCTACTGAATTGGTAGTGCCTTCTAAGAAAGAAGCTAATAATTCTTCAGATATATAATTAGTATCTTCCATATTTCTCCTTTTCTTTATTTATATTATGTGTAATTTGTTTAATTGCCCTATGTTTTAATATATCTACGTACTCCAAAGAGATTCCTAATTCTTTGGCTACATCTACCTTGGTTCTCTTTTTTATTATTAAAGAGTGTAAAACAAGACGATATCTTTCATTCGTTAGAGAGTTTATTAGAACTTGTGCATCTATTCTATGAGTTAGTAGTGTGTGCTCATCATCTTCTGTTTGTGGTTTAGTAATTGAAAAATTAGACTTTAATGCTGTTTGAATGTATAACCTTTCAAATTCTTCACCTTCATTTTTTATTAAATGAATTAACTGCTTATTAGCCTTTTTATATAGATTTATGTACAATTCATTTGTTACCTTTAACAGTTTGATTATATCACTCTCTGGCATCTTGTTTATATACTTTCTAAACATAATCTCTTTGTACATTGGCACAGTAATTCTATTTATAAGCATCTCTATTCCACTCTCATATCCTTCATCAATCACTATAATGTCATGTTTCTGAATATCTTTATTCTTATTGGGCAATAAGTGTTCTTTAATAGAAATGAAATGATTTAATGCAACAATTTTAAGCCAACCAAATAAAGTACATCGGAATTTAAACGAGCGTAACTTATACCAGTTATTAGATTTTAATAAAATGAGAAACTCGTTTGTAATCTCATCAATTTCTATCTCATTATCAAATATACTCCAACGTATTTTACCCAATAGTGGTGCACATTGCCTTTGAAAGAAAAACTCTTCGAACTCTGCATTATTGGATAATAGGTATTCTACTATTTCCTCATCCTTGCTTGGTTTTTTCATATTGTTTTTATTTTATAAATATCTCCTCTTCTACAAATCTCACAAAATAATTCCCCTTCAACAACCCCCATAATTTGTACTTTTTGCTTGAATGTTCTATATCTGCGCTCATCTGTCAAAAAATAACGTATAAGTGGATAAAAATAATTTGGTGATGTGAATCCCCTCATTGTATAGACTTTATGCATACAAATGTCTCATTAAAAGACCTCCAAACTAGGAGTATAACCTAATTTATAATCGCAGATCCTTGTCATTTTTTACTATTTCATTAATTTTGTGGGGCATTGACTTGACTATAACCTTAACTTGATATGTTTCAAAAACTAAATATGACTAGGCTGCTCTACATTTTAATCACTTTGATTATATACTTTATTTTCAGCACTTCTTGTATTAGTAGAGAAGAAGAAAGATCTACACAAGCCAAGCTTTTTCAACTAAAAGAGAGCATAACGGATTCAATAAATTCAATGCGTTTGACCTGTGTTGATCAGATGATTGAAGAGGGGAAAGGCATAGCTAGTGATAGTAGTGATTATTACGCTTTTGTGGCTAGTGATGCAATGTTAAATTTCTATCGAGGAGAGGCAGATGTATTGAACTCTAATCTAAATAAGATTAAGAATTATTTGTCAAATAGCCAAAATAAGGGAAATAGAGACTTAGAGCTAAGATATTTGATGATTAAGTCTGTCTACTACACTAATTTCTACCCCAATTTAGATTCAATGTTGTTTTATAATGAGGCTGCGTACAAATGTGCAGAGATTCATTTTGAAGCATCGCAACAAATCATTCCATACAATAATATGGCTAGTGCCTATAAGCAGATAGGAGCACTTGATAAAAGTATTATGTTCTATAAGAAAGCCATATATCTTTCAGATTCGCTCTCTTTACCTGTTAATAACTATATCCCTCTTTATGAAGGATTGTCAGCAACTTACATCGCATTGCGAGATTTTGAACAGAGTGAGATATGGCTTAATAAAAGTGCTGAATTATGGGATGTTATGCCTACTTATGATAAATATATATATCTTACCAATAGAGGAAATTTTTATTTCTATAGTAAAGAATATGATAAAAGTCTGAATACTTTTTTGCATCTCGACACTTTCTTAATTAACTATCCCAATATGATTTGGGAAAGAAATTTATGTTTTCTTAACCTCGCCGACATATATTTAAAAATAGGTCAGTTAAATAAGACCGAGGAAATAATAGGCAAAACACTAGATTACTACAGCAATCAAGGTGCTGATATGTTTGTGCAGTACATAAGAACACAGCAGATGGAGTTGGCATATCAACGAAATAACTATACTGCTGTTAGTAATTTAATTAGGGAAGAAGGTGCGATAAATCACTTGTTACCCGAGCATAAGCTATTACGCTTTGAATTTCTAAATGGGTATTACTCAAAATTAGGCTTATGGGAGGAGGCTCATAATTTTCAGCGACGTTATACCTATCTTAGAGATTCGCTTGCAAATGAGCGAATTAGAATGCGTACATCGGAGTTGCGGACTAGATACGAGAGAGATGCAAGAATACTGAAGCAGGAGAATAAGATAGTAAAGAATGAGAGGCATTTACTTATGACCTATATATGGTTAATTATTGTATTGACTCTTCTACTAGGTGTTATTTTTATTGTCTTTTATACTCGCAAGAGGAATATGTTACGAGAGAGTAATATGTTAAATAGAATAATGAAATTGCGCATGGAGAATACACGTAATAGAATAACACCTCATTTTATTTATAATGCACTTAATAATGAACTATATTCCCAACAAATGGGACGAGAATCTCAGTTAAATACTTTAGTAGATATGTTGAGAGAGGGGCAAATGCAGGCTAACGTATTCTGTACAAAATTAGAAGATGAATTACGTTTTATCGCACTATATGTTGAAATTGAAAGTAGAACAGTAGGAGGCTTTAGCTATAAAGTAGAACTAGAAGAGGGGATTGAACCAGATAAAGTGCTGCTTCCATCAATGATGGTACATATCTTTGTGGAGAATGCGATCAAGCACGGCTTGAAAAATCATTCATATTTTGAGAAAAATAATATGGAAAAGAGGTTACAATTATCAATATTTAAAAAAGATAATGGGGTTATAATTGAAGTGATGAACACGGGCAAATCATATAGTTTGGCAGGCTCTTCAAAATCTACAAAAATTGGGATGAAAGTATTATTACAAACCATTCAATTGTTGAATGAAAAGAATAGCAAATCAATGTATTATGATCTTTTGCCTTATGCAGAAAATAATGAGACAGGATGTGTGGCTCAGCTTTTTATTCCCGATAATTATAATTTAAATGTAATTTAACCTATATATGAGCACAGAATATATAAAAGTTGTTATTATAGATGATAATATACCAGCAATAGAGATATTAGAAACAGAATTAAAAAAATATCCAAATTTTAAGGTTATATCTAAGGCATATGCTGGAGAAGATGGGGAAGAGGTTCTATTAAAATATAAACCTGATTTGTTATTTTTAGATATTGAGCTTCCCGATATGCTTGGCCTGGATTTTTATGATATGATTCTCCCTAAGCTAACGTGGAGAATGACAACAATTTTCTATTCATCACACGAGAAATATGCTGTGAGCGCAGTTCGTTTACAAGCATTTGATTATCTATTAAAACCTTTAAATAAGAAAGATTTGTCGAGAGCTATATCTAACTTTCTAGCCAATAGAGAGAGAAGAAATCTGCTGCAAATAGATGAACCCATTATTGGCAATAAAACTTTATCTGTAACAACTATCACAAATGATAGAAGAATTATAAAAATTGATAACGTTAGTTATTTTAGGTATATTTCCGAGCGACGTCTTTGGGAAATTGTGCTAATTGACTCAATAACCATACAGTTGCGCAGTACTACAAATGCGCAGGCAATACTAAATAGTAGAAGCGAATTTGTTCAAATTCATAAATCTTATATCATAAATTCCGATTATCTGCACGCTATAAAAGATGGTATGTGTATAATTCATCTTCCCTCAGGGAGTAAAGAGGAGTTAAAAATAGGAAAATCATATAAAGGGAAACTTTTAGATAAATTTTATAATTTATAACTGCCGATCCAAAAATCCCCCTCCCATAGCCATAAAAAGCTCATTTAATCGCTTAGATATCGCTTAGTGAATTTCTAAATTGTAAATAGAGAAAAAAATTTACGATTGTGCAACCGTTTTTATACCCTCTCCTCATACTTTTGCATCACAGTTAAAAACTTAATTAAAAACCAAAAAAGGGGGAGGAGTTATGAAGAGAAGAAAAAACTATTTCAGTTTCTTAAAAAAATCAGCTATTGTAGGTGCATTTTTATTATTAGTATCGTGTGAAACTATTAATGTTCAGAGTGCAGAGGAGATGGCGACAATTAAATTTAGTATAGATGATGAATCTATAGGGCTGTCAAAGAATGGCGAAATGATGTCAGTAGGGGATAATATGGTAAAGAGTGCTTCAGAATTGGGAGATACAACCGATTTTATTCTAAGGGTCTATTCTACATCGGGAAGCAAGGTTTACGAGGGAAAATATGGTAAAAGACCTGCCGATTTTAATGTCTTACCTGGCGGGTATGAGATTTCACTCTATTCAAGGGAGAAAAATAAACCTACATTTGAGATGCCTCTTTATGGAGATACTTTAGTAACTTTTGTTGAGGCAAAGCAGCAATTAAATGTTCGCTTTAGGTGCAGACAGTTAAGTGGAGGTGTAAAGTTTAATTTTACACAGGAGTTTAAAGATAAGTTTCCTGGGCAAGGGATTGTTGTACAGCAAGGAGAGAATCGTGTAAGCTACTACTACACAGAGGATAGGTACTTATATCTTGGTGATGATTTCTTCTCCCTAATTTATGCAGATGGCTACAAGGATACCACCTTGCTAAATAAGAGAGTTTTGGGAAATGAGATGATAAATATGAATCTAACATATAGCTCTTCTGGCTCAGGGAAATCGGCATTTAGTATATCATTAGATACAAATAGGGTCTGGTATAATCATACACACAACGTTTCTCTACAGATTCCCACAGGAGTTTATACTATTGAAGAGGCAAAACGCTTTGTAGGAGAGAAGAATCTATCAATATTTGGTTATGTTTATGGCGGGGATCCAACGGAGTCATCTATAGTGGTTAGAGCTCCATTCAAATCAACCACTACACTTGTGTTAGCACCTTCAATGACAGAAAGATACAGATATAATATGATGGTAGTGGAGCTACCCTCAGGAGATGTTAGAGATGGAGCAAACCTTGTTGCCTACCCTCGGAACTTAGGTAGGCCAGTGGTAATTACGGGTAATTTAGTGGCAGATTACTATGGATATATCGGGATAAAGAGTACAAAATCAGTAACATTCCTAGATTAGAAATATACACATATCATCGGCATCCATCATTTCACAAATCAATCTTTATTTGTCTTAAAAGTAGTATCGTTAGTTAGTTATTAATTATTCAATTAGTGATGCCGATGATTTTTTTACAAACCTAAAAAAGAGTCCCACAACGCAAATAGTTACAATTCCAGCAATAATATTCCCGATATGTGGTGGTAGATTTAATCCGCCTTGTATGTGGGGGGCAATAGCAAAATAGGAGACACAAATATATGTTAGAAATGCGGCAGGAATACTCATAATAAAGTGTGATTTCTTTACGGAAACAAAGTAAGCTGCGCAAGTCCAAAGTGTTATGGTGGCTAGTACTTGATTGCTAATTCCTACGTATGTCCAGATTGTGGAGAAATCAACATTGCAGACAATATATGCAATAGCAAATAGAGGGATGGTTATTACTAATCTGTTTTTTATCTTTTTTTGAGAGTAATTTATAGAATCGGCAATAATTAATCTCATACCTCTAAAAGCTGTATCTCCAGTTGTTATGGGGCAGGCTACTACTCCAATAATGGCAATTACAGCTCCAATTTTACCTAACCAAGATTGAGTGATATTATTTACAATTATAGCGGGTGATTGACCTCCGTCAACAGCTATATTTAGTCCATCAGGTCCATTGAAAAACGCCATAGCCGCGCTTGCCCAAATGCAGGCAACTATCCCCTCTGAAATCATTGCTCCATAAAATATCTTTTTCCCATACTTTTCATTACTCATACAGCGCGCCATCATTGGAGATTGAGTTGCGTGGAATCCACTAATTGCTCCACAGGAGATTACTATAAAAAGCATCGGGAATAAAAGATACTCCTCCCCATTTGATTTGAAATTTTTAAAGGTGTCGGGAGTTAATTCTATCATATCTACGCTGCCGTTCAATGTGTTTATAATGAGCATTATTCCTATGCCCAACGCCATAAAGAGCAGTGCGGCTCCCATAAATGGGTAAACTTTTCCAATAATTTTATCTATCGGGAGTAAAGTGGCAATAATATAGTATCCAAAGATTATAAAAAGCCATATATTTAGATCAATTCCAGTAAGTTTAGAGAGTACTCCTGCGGGTCCATTTACAAATGAGGCTCCAACGGCTAAAAGGAGCAAAACGGTGAAAATAGTGATAACTCTACTTACTCCACTACCCAGGTATCGCTTTACAATCTCTGGCAGACTTGTTCCATCTAACCTTAATGATAACATTCCCGATACATAATCGTGTGCTGCTCCAAAAAAGATGCACCCGATAACTATCCAAAGATATGCAATTGGCCCGTAAGCTGCCCCGAGTACGGCTCCAAAAATAGGCCCTAGCCCTGCAATGTTCAAAAATTGAATAATATATATTTTAAATGGCTTTAGCGTGATATAATCTACGCCATCATTCTTTGCAACTGCAGGTGTCAATCTATTTGGGTCTGCCCCAAAATATCTATCAATAAATCTACCATAAAAAATGTAGCCAAGAATTAGAAGTGCAATAGAGATTAAGAAGGTTATCATATTTTATTGTTGCGAAACGCTTTATTTAGTTGTAAACTTTATATATTTTTACAAAAATAATTATTTTGTTTAATAATATGAGACGAGTTATTGTTATTGGAGCCTCATCTGGGATAGGTGAAGATTTAGCAAAGCACTATGCACAGTGTGGCTATAAAGTTGGAATTGCTGCTAGAAGAGTAGAGGAGTTAAAGCGGGTGGCAAATTTTTATCCCGATAATATTATCTATCAAGCGATAGATGTCACTATTTTAAATAGGGAGAGCTCTGTAGCAGAGGATCAGTGCGATATCTATGGGGCACAGGATGGAGTGAATAAATTGTTAGAGAGATTAGGAGGGGCAGATCTTGTAATTTACAGCTCAGGTTATGGTAAAAATCATCCAGATCTAAATCTAGATGTAGATATTAATACTGTAAAGGTGAATGTGGAAGGCTTTGTAAATGTAGCTATAACTGCGCTAGAGTATTTTTCTAATATTAGACCAAAAGAGGATCTCGTTTCAAATATAAAGTCTAAGCATAATGAGAAGGTACGCGCACAATTTGTAGTTATCTCATCAATAGCATCAACAAAAGGTTTGGGATCAGCCGCGGCATACTCTGCAACAAAGAGGTTTCAGTCAATCTATATGGAAGGGCTAGCACAATTGATGAATAAACTTAACAGAGAGATAGATTTTACCTCAATTATGCCAGGATTTGTGGATACTGATTTTATATCAAAAGAGAGATACCCAATGGTGCTAAAAAGAGATTATGCAGTAAAGTTAATCATTAGGGCTATCGAGAGGCGAAAAAGAGAGAAAATTATTGATTGGAAGTGGCGTATTATAGTGACAATGTGGCGATTAATACCATCCTCAATTTGGCGTAAAATGAAAATATAGATCAGCTGTAATTAGTTTAGCATCAAGTTTGTATGTAGTATTAATAACAAAACAAAAAACAACAGGATTCTCGCTAGAATCACAAATAATATGCGTATGAACAAGATATTTATTCTACTTATAGTTACATTATTAGCATTTTTGAATAATGCTCAGGCTCAAACAAAAAGCAAAACAAAAAACAACAAAATTGAGATGAAGGAGCTAACAAAAGAGGAGGAACAGGTAATAGTTTACAAAGGTACAGAGATGCCTTACTCCGGAAAATATAACGATTTCTACAAAGATGGCACCTACGTATGCAAAAGATGCCAAGTTCCACTTTATCACTCAGAAGACAAATTTAACTCCCATTGTGGTTGGCCAGCATTTGATGATGAGATTAAAGGGGCAATTACTCGTGTTCCCGATGCGGACGGTAGGCGTACAGAAATTATCTGCACTAATTGTGGAGCCCATTTAGGGCACGTATTTTTGGGCGAGGGCTTTACCGAAACAAATACTCGTCACTGTGTAAACTCTATATCAATGGATTTTGTCCCAGCTAAAAAAGAGGCAAAAGCAATCTTTGCTGGGGGCTGTTTCTGGGGTGTGGAGAGTCTAATGGAGAGGCAAAAAGGTGTAATTGATGTTATATCGGGATATACAGGAGGAACTACTGAGAATCCAAATTATGCTGAGGTTTCTCACGATAACACAGGGCACGTAGAGGCAGTTGAAGTAACTTATGACCCTACAAAAGTGGATTATGAGACATTGGCAAAGCTCTTCTTTGAAATTCACGACCCTACGCAATTGAATAGGCAAGGTCCCGATATAGGTGAGCAATATAGGTCAGAGATATTTTATAACAACCCTCAAGAGAAAGCGATTGCCGAGAAATTAATTAAAATATTAAAGAGTAAAGGATATGATGTTAAAACAAAGGTGACAAAAGCCTCAAAGTTTTATCCTGCAGAGGATTATCATCAAGATTATTATGAAAAGAAGGGCACTAAGCCATACTGCCATATCTATACTAAAAGATTTTAATGTATATTTACATAAAAAATTATCTAATTATAATGAGAAACTTATTTTTACTACTATTTCTATTGAGTGCAGTTGTCTGCAATGCTGCCAAAGTTGATACTATTGATGTTTACAGCGCATCAATGAAAAAAAATATCAGATGTGTTGTTGTTGTGCCTGATGCTATGGCTCGTGGTGAGAAATTACCTACTGTATATCTTCTTCACGGTCACGGTGGAAACTACAAAACTTGGGTAACTGGGTTTGACACAAAAGAGTTAGTAGATAAATATAGAGTAATAGCAGTCTCTCCAAATGGGGAGGATAGTTGGTACCTAGATAGTCCATTTAATCCTAAAATTCAGTATGAAACGTTCGTCTCAAAAGAGCTAGTAAAATATATAGATAGTAACTATCCAACTATAGCAAAATCCTCAGCAAGAGCAATTTCTGGGCTTAGTATGGGTGGACATGGGGCTCTATATAACGCTATTCGTAATCAAGATGTTTTTGGTGCTGCGGGTAGTATGAGTGGGGGAGTAGATCTAACTCCATTTCCTCATAGATGGGGGATTGCAAATTATATTGGAGAGAAGAGCAAATATCCTCAAAATTGGGAGAAATTTTCTGTAATAAATCAGCTGTATCTGTTAAATCCGAGTAAACCACTTGCGCTTATAATTGATTGTGGAACAGAAGACTTCTTTTATGAGGTGAATGAAGCTCTGCATAATGAATTGCTTTATCTTAAATATCCTCACCGATATACAACTGACCAAGGAGGACATAGTGGCGAGTATTGGAAAAAATCTCAGCGATATCACTTCTTGTTCTTTTCGGATTTTTTTGAGAAAGAAAAATAAACTAATAATATCAAAAAAATAGGGTATCTCAAAAAGTGATACCCTATTTTATATTAGTTCTGAATATACCCAAATCTCTTTAACTCCTTCTGGTTATCACGCCAATCAGAATTAACCTTAACAAAGATTTTTAGGAAAACCTTCTTCTCAAAGAACCTCTCCATATCTTTTCTGGCTTGAGTTCCTACCCGTTTAAGGGCAAGCCCTTTAGGCCCAATGATAATACCCTTTTGTGATTCTCTAATAACGTTGATAATTGCCTCAATATGATAGATTTCTTCGTTTTCTATAAAGGATTCTATAACTACCTCTGTGCAATAAGGAATCTCTTTTTTATAATTCAAAAGAATCTTCTCTCTAAGTATCTCAGATGCAAAAAATCTAAGACTCTTATCGGTAAAAACATCTCTGTCATACCAAGCTGGTTGTTGAGGTAAAAGCTCAACAATTCTTCCTAATAGGTTTGAAATGTTAAACTTATTGAGAGCCGATATTGGAATAATTTCAGCCTTTGGAACAAGTGAATGCCACTTTTCTACAAGTTCAGCAACACCTTCTTGAGCAGATTCATCTATCTTATTTATCGCGATAATAACAGGACAATCAACCCCATTAAGTCTCTCAACATATTCAATATTTTTATCAATCTTCTCAACCACATCGGTAACATAGAGAATTACATCTGCATCCCCGATAGCAACCTGCACAAAGTTCATCATACTCTCTTGTAGTTGGTAACTAGGTTTTAGAATACCAGGGGTATCAGAGAAAACAATCTGATAATCATCCCCATTCACTATCCCCATAATGCGGTGACGAGTAGTTTGAGCTTTTGCCGTGACGATTGATAATTTTTCTCCAACCAAGGCATTCATTAAGGTAGATTTACCAACATTCGGGTTCCCGATAATATTTGCGAATCCAGCCCTAATGATGCTATTTGCCTCATTATTATTAATATTATCCATTCTTATTTATCCGTTTGTTGATTATTCGTAACTACCCATCTTTAGCATAGCAACCTCTCTATCATCTAAGAATCTCCATTGTCCTCTTCTTAGATTCTTCTTGGTTAAGCCAGCAAAATAGACTCTGTCAAGCTTCTTGATCTTATAATCTAAATGTTCAAAGATCCTTCTGATCACACGATTTCTTCCAGAATGAATCTCAATTCCAATTTGAGAGTGATCCTCGTCAATATAAGATAGTGAGTCAGCTTTAATAAAGCCATCCTCTAATTCAACTCCATCTACAATCGTTTGGAAATCTGAACCTTTTAGATTTTTATCTAAAAATACGTGGTAAATTTTCTTTTTCTCATAAGAAGGATGTGTGATCTTCTCTGCAAGTTCACCATCGTTTGTAAATAGTAAAACTCCAGTAGTTGCCTTATCTAATCTGCCAACAGGATATACTCTCTCCTTACATTTTCCAGCGATTAAATCCATAACAGTGTGCTCTGCATGCGGGTCACTCATAGTAGTTACAAAATCCTTAGGTTTATTCATTACAAGATAAACTTTAGCCTCACCACTAATTTTTTCGCCATTAAATTTAACGATATCTTCGGGTTTTACACGTACTCCAAACTCTGTAATTACAACATCATTTACGGATACTAAACCTGCTACAATATACTCATCAGCTTCTCTTCTAGAGCAGATGCCAGAATTAGCAACAAATTTATTTAATCGAACGCCATCTTTCTTTTCACCCTCAGTCAATCTTGGTTTTGGAGTGTAAGATTGCGCTTTCATATATCTTTTAGGTTCTTCTTCTCTTTCTGATCCGTCAAAAGAACGAGGTCTCTCTCTTCTTTCTGCACTGTCATAAGGTTTGCGGAACCCACCTCTGTCACCTCCAAATGATCTTCCACCTCTGTCGCCTCCAAACGGTCTCTCTCTTCTTTCGCCTCCTTCTGAGTTATCAAATGATTTGCGGAATCCATCTCTATCTCCACCAAAAGATCTACCGCCTCTGTCACCGCCAAAAGATTTGCCGCCTCTATCTCCGCCAAAGGATCTTCCGCCTCTGTCACCTCCAAAGGATCTTCCACCTCTGTCGCCTCCAAACGGTCTCTCTCTTCTTTCGCCTCCTTCTG
>CAYJAK010000003.1:0-132503 GCA_964368585.1 uncultured Muribaculaceae bacterium | reverse complement strand
TATCTCCGCCAAAGGATCTTCCGCCTCTGTCACCTCCAAAGGATCTTCCACCTCTATCACCTCCAAACGGTCTCTCTCTTCTTTCGCCTCTCTCTGAATTATCAAAGGATCTACGAAATCCACCTCTATCACCACCTTGTGGTCTGTCTCCTCTCTCTCTCTGAGGAGCATCATTACTTCTGAATCTACGATCTGCCGAGCTCTCGTCAGCTGAGCCAAATCTTGATTTGTAACCTGAGCCTTCTCCGGCTGAGTAGCGTTTTTTCTCAAAGGGTCTATTGCCCTCTCCTGATCTAGAACCTCTAAATGAGCGTTGTTCTCTAGATCCTGAATCATCTCTACGTGTACTGCGTCCCGCAGCTCCACGTTGGTTTGTTTTATTAAATTTCATTTATATATAATTTCGGGGGCAAAGTTATGTTAATATAATATATTTTCCTATTTTTACTTTCTTTTTTATTATTGGATATGATTGGAAATAAATTTTTTAGGGAGCTTCCCCTACTAAAAGAGAATTTGAGTGTAGCGACCTCATCAATAAAGAGTAACAAGCTCAGATCTTCATTAACAATATTAATTATCGCGATAGGTATCACCTCTCTGGTTGGAATATTAACAGCAACTGATATTCTAAGAAATCAACTATTTGGAATGTTTAGCAACTTTGGTGCAAATTCATTTACCATTACTGAAAGAAGGTATGATTCAATGGGTGATAGTAAAAGTAGAATAAGAAATAAGAAAGAGATAACTTATAGTCAAGCATTAACGCTTAAAGAGAATTACGATCCATCATATCTGCGAACTGTCTACTCTGTGGTAAATGAAAATGCAGAAATAGAGTATAAAAGTGATAAAACTAATCCAACAACAATTATAACAGCGGCAGATAGTGACTACCTTCAATTTAAAAACATAGAATTAAATAGTGGTAGGGGTATTACGGAGAATGATATTTTAACAAGTGCGTATGTTTGTGTTATAGGTAATTCAATAGCTTCAAAACTATTTAAAAAAGAGTCTCCATTAGATAAAATTGTAGATGTAAATGGGGTAAAGTATAAAATTATTGGGGTTGCAAAAGAGGCTGGAACCAGATTTGGCGGAGGAGGAGTAGACCAGGAGGTCATTATCCCGATATCAAACGGTAGAGCCCATTTTATTGGCGACAATACCTCATTTGAGGTAGGAATTGCACCACAACCAGATAGTGAGAATATCTCAATAATGTATGATGTGGCAGAGTTTATAATGCGTTTTGCAAGAAGGTTGTCACCAGTAGATGTAACGGATTTTAGATTATCAAAGAATGAAGCTATGTTTGAAGATATGAACCAAACAATGAGTACAGTTACTGTAGCAGCAGCTGTGATTGGTTTAATTACTCTCTTAGGCGCAGCGGTGGGGCTTATGAATATTATGCTAGTCTCTGTAAAAGAACGAACTAGAGAGATTGGAACAAGAAAAGCTTTAGGCGCCTCCTCAAAAAGAATAAAGCAGCAATTTTTGTTTGAGTCTGTGATAATCAGTCAGTTAGGATGTGTTTTAGGGGTGGTGCTAGGAATTTTAGCAGGAAATATTTTAGCTCTAACAATGAATGCATCATTTATGTTTCCGTGGCTATGGGTTTTTTTAGCAATATGTGTATGTTTCTTAGTGGGAGTTCTATCTGGATATGTGCCAGCAGTGAGGGCATCTAAATTAGATCCAATAGTTGCATTAAGATATGAGTAGTGCAGAGGAAGATTATCTCAGATTAAATATATAAGTAATAGTTCCAACTTGAACAGTTGCAGCCGTAGAACTTACATTAAATCTAGCCTTTATAGCGGCATTCTTAGCTGCCTCCCAAAGTTCTTTATCTTGAACAGTTGTGCCTGCAACACCTGCAGTTGCATTGATAACTTTTCCATATTGATCTACCCTAATCTCTACTACAACCTTTC
This sequence comes from uncultured Muribaculaceae bacterium, assembly GCA_964368585.1. GTDB lineage: Bacteria > Bacteroidota > Bacteroidia > Bacteroidales > UBA932 > Egerieousia. Next base: position 130,557 of record CAYJAK010000003.1, on the reverse strand, counting down.
CAGCTTTATTTACATTATATTCAGGAAATGGAAGTGTACCAATTGTTCTACCCTTTAGCTGAACAGATGGAGCACCTTCAGTATCACCAGAGCTAGTATTTCCCTGTGAGTGCCCAGCTTTAAGTGCATCACTAACTTTATCGGCTGTTTGGGCAGCTAATGAATCACCTTTATTATCGGCTGCAGAAAAGAGAGCTCTTTTATCAATTGGTTTTGGACGAGGTGGTTCAGGAACCTCTACATCACCCTCTGTGCCTACTGTAGCCTCTGGTGCTTCATTTTGTTTAGTACCAACCTCTTGTGCCTCAGATTTTTGAACCAATTTAATCTCCTCCTTTGGTTTTACAACCTCTGCTTTAGGCTCATTACCAGCCTTTACCTCAAGAGGTTTGATTTCAACCTCCTCAAATTCAATTAAAATTCCCATCTCCTGAGGAGGTGGATAATTATACTTAAGACCAGCATTTACAAAAATAAACAGTATAGCCACGTGTACTAATATTGTAGATACAATACCAATAGCACGCGCCTTTTTCTCATTCTTATTTACTTGTCTGTCATTCATTTTAAAAACTATTCGGGGCTTGTAGCCAAGATAACCTTATAATCATTTTTCTTCCCGATATTCATCAGTTTTACAACCTCCTCAATCGGAACAGTTTTATCTGCATAAATAGAAAAAACTGGCTCTTCAACACCTTGTAATAATTGTTGAAGTTGAGGTTCAATATCACTCGCTTTTATAGGAGCCTTCTTACCATTTATATGATAGGTAAATGTATCGTCTTTAGGATAGTGCTTAATAGAAACACTTGTCTTCTGCTTAGCTGCAATCTGATTTGTACTCTTTGGTAAAAGTAACTTTAACGCATTTGGATTAATTAGCGTTGAGGTTACAAGGAAAAAGATCAGAAGCAAGAAAACTATATCCGTCATTGAGGACATACTAAAACTTGGGTTAACTTTTCCACGTTGTTTAATTGCCATAACAGTTAAATTTTCTTGTTAAATACTATTTTGATACAGGCTCGTGAAGAAGATCCATAAACTCAATGGTAACATTCTCCATTTTATAAACTAGATCAGAGATCTTTGCAGTTAAAATATTATAACCAAAATATGCTATGATACCCACAGTTAAACCAGCTACAGTTGTAACCATTGCTGTATATATTCCTCCCGATAATAAAGTAATATCTATATTATTACCCGCTTGTGCCATATTAAAGAAGGCTTGAACCATCCCGATAACTGTTCCTAAGAATCCAATCATTGGAGCACCTCCAGCAATTGTAGCCATCATAGGAAGCCCTTTTTCTAAGCGAGCAACCTCTACATTACCCATATTTTCAACAGCAGTTTGGATATCTTGAAGAGGTCTTCCCATTCTCTCAATACCCTTCTCAACCAATCTTGATACAGGAGAGTCATATTTCTGACACAATGATATTGCAGATTTTACATTACCATTACGTAAAGTGTCGTGAATATCTCTCATAAAATTTTGATCAATATTACTGGCTCTCTTGATTGCCCACCATTTCATACTGAACTGATAAATAGTTATAATAGAGAGAACTGCGAGTGGAATCATTAACCATCCACCTTTAAGGGCCATATCAATTATCGAAAAAGATAACTCCTCTTGAACCACAGCAGTCTCAACGGCTCCAACAGGGTCTGTTTGAAGTAAAATATTAAGCATTGTCTAATTATTTTATAAGTTTGAAAGTACTATATCCTACAAAAGTAGTCATATTTTATAAATGACCAAAATGTGGATATTTTATCCTATGCAAAAATAGTGCATTTCCTGGAACAGAATTGCCAGCAGCTGATCTATTTTTCTCTCTAAGCATCTGGGCAATCCATTCAGGTTCCCTCTTTCCAGAGCCAACTTCTAGTAGAGATCCAACCATTGCTCTAACCATATTGCGTAGAAATCTATTAGCAGATACAGTGAATACAAAATGGGTATGGTTGTTAAAATCTAATTTGTTGATATCTAAGTCATTATTGTTGCTGTTTCCTAAATAAGATGGTTCTAAAATTGGCTGCCAGTAGGCCTCTGTAACATTGCAAATAGATGTTTTATTTCCCCCATTAACCTTCTCTAAACTAGAAAAATCCTGCTCGCCTAAAAAATGTTTTGCGGCAATATTCATTTTTTCAAAATTTAATCTGTCGGGAGGCAAAAAATATGAAAATTGAGTATTAAATGGGTCGTTTACCGTATGGATATAATATTTGTATGTTCTACTAATAGCGTCAAATCTTGCGTGAGCTGAATCGGGAACTTGAAATATCTCGTGTATGGCAATCTCTCGAGGTAAGATGGCATTTATTTTGTATGCGACCCTTTTGAGAGTATCAATAGGGGTGTTATAATCAAAGTGGGCAATGTAATTTACGGCATTAACTCCAGTATCTGTTCTGCCTGCTCCAGTAATTGTAATTGGCTCTTTTAGAATTGTTTGCAGAGCGTTTTGCACCTCTTCTTGTATGCTCCTAGCATTGTTTTGTATCTGCCAACCGCAAAATAGTGCGCCGTTATATGATAAACGAATAAAATATCTCATTAAAAATATTAAATTTGTGGGATTTTTTGCAAATATAAACAAAATAGTAAATATAAATTATTTGATATGGAAACCGTAAACATCAAAGAGTTAAATGAAAGAATTCAGAAAGAGAGTGCTTTTGTTGATATCATTTCTATGGAGATGAATAAAGTGATTGTAGGTCAAAAGCATTTGGTTGAGAACCTTTTAATAGGTTTATTGGCAAATGGACATATTCTGTTAGAGGGTATGCCAGGTTTAGCAAAGACTTTGGCTATCAATACACTTGCTAATATTGTTGATGCAAAATTTAGTAGAATTCAGTTTACTCCAGATTTACTTCCAGCCGATGTTGTTGGTACAATGATTTATAGCCAAAAGAGTGAGCAATTTCAAGTGAAGCAGGGGCCTATCTTTGCAAACTTTGTTCTAGCTGATGAGATTAACCGTTCTCCAGCTAAGGTTCAATCGGCGCTTCTAGAGGCAATGCAGGAGAGACAGGTTACAATTGGAGATAAAACTTATGTGTTACCAAAGCCGTTTTTAGTAATGGCTACACAGAATCCAGTTGAGCAGGAGGGTACATACCCATTACCAGAGGCACAAGTTGACCGTTTTATGTTAAAAGTTGTGGTTAATTATCCTAAAAAAGAGGAAGAGAGATTAATCATAAAAATGCATAATGCTGGCTCTTTTCCAAAAGCAAATACAGTCTTAAAACCAGAGGATATTGAGAGAGCAAGAGCAGTTGTTAAGGATGTATATATGGATGAAAAGATTGAAAAGTATATTGTGGATATTGTTTATGCAACTAGAACACCTGAGGATTATCAATTAGATAAGCTTAAAGATTTAATCTCTTATGGGGCATCACCTCGTGCAAGTATCTCTTTAGCAATAGCGTCTAAGGCTTACGCGTTTATTAAGAGAAGAGGCTATGTAATTCCAGAGGATGTTAGAGCTGTTTGTTATGAGGTGCTTAGACACAGAATTGGTCTAACTTATGAGGCTGAGGCTGAGAATGTGACAACAGAGAGCATCATTACAGAGATTATGAATACAGTTGAAGTTCCTTAATAGTTGCTATGGATAACGAATTGCTAAAAAAAGTAAGAAAAATTGAGATAAAAACTAAAACTTTATCTCGTCAAATTTTTGCAGGTGAGTACCACTCCGCATTTAAGGGGAGAGGTATGGCTTTTAGCGAAGTGCGTGAATATCAGTTTGGGGATGATGTGAGAAATATGGATTGGAATGTTACAGCTCGTTTAAGATCACCATATATAAAGGTATTTGAAGAGGAGCGTGAGATGACAGTTGTTCTGCTTATAGATATTAGTTCTTCAAGTATTTTTGGAACAACAACCAAAAGTAAGCGAGAGCTAACGGCAGAGATTGCAGCTGTGTTATCTTTTTCAGCATCAATCAACAATGATAAGGTTGGAGCATTGTTCTTTAGCTCTAAAGTTGAGAAGTTTATACCTCCTAAAAAGGGTAGAACTCACCTTCTAAGAATAATAAGTGAGCTACTTGAGTTTAAGCCAGAGAGTGATGGCACTAATATTTCTGAAGCGCTACGCTATCTCACCAATGCAATTAAACGCAAGTGTACGGCCTTTTTACTTTCAGATCTTTTAGATGTAAATGAGGAGAGTAAACCAAATTATGAAGAGGCGCTTAAAATAGCTGTTAATCGTCACGATATTTCGGTGATAAATATTTATGATCCACGAGAGCGTGAAATTCCCAATTTAGGTTTAGTTAGGATAAAAGATGCAGAGAGCGGAGAGGAGAGATGGATTGATACATCGGATAAGAGGCTAAGACGACACTATAAAGAATGGGGTGAGAATGCGTTTAAGCATGCTAAAAGTCTCTTTAATAGATTTAAAGTTGATAGTGTAAGTATTGGAACGGATCAAGATTATGTAAAGGGTTTGATCTCGCTCTTTAAATCTCATTAAAAATTTAATTAAATGAAGGTTATTATGCAAAAAATATATAGAGTAGTATTGTTGCTCATTTTAATACTACCCTTTTCTTATATAGCAAAGGGGAGTCTGCCCCAGGATAAACCATCTTATGTTACTATTAAGAATTCAACTCTAACTAGAGATTCTATCCTTATTGGTGATCAAGTGGTTTGGGAGACGCTATTCACCTTGCCATCAAATAGATCATTAACAGTATTGCCATATTCAGAAACTATTGCAAAAGATAGTACAAAAATAGAGGCACTCAGTGAGTTTGTAATTGATACTGTTGCATTAAAAGATGGAGTTGCTGAGCTAAAAGCAAAAGTAATAATTACATCATTTGATAGTGGTTCATTTAGTATTCCATCACCAATCTTTGTAATATCGGGAGGAGATACTTTAAAACTTGAATCTAAATCTTTAGCAGTTAATACAATTCAGATAGATACGGCAACCTTTGAAATGTATGATATAAAGGGGCAAATGAGCTACCCAATCACATTTAAAGAGATTGCTCCCTGGGCGTTAATATTGCTCGTTGTTGCTCTGGGTATATATCTAATTTACAGATATATAAAATATAAAAGAGAGAATAAAACTTTCTTTGGTAAGCCGATAGTTCAAGATCCTCCACACATTATAGCCTTAAGAGAGCTTGATAAATTAAGAACTCAAAAAGCGTGGCAAAATGGTAAAGAGAAAGCCTTCTACACAGGAGTGACTGATACAATTCGAGGCTATATAGAGGCTAGATATAAGTTTAATGCAATGGAGAAGACCTCAGCCGAGATTATGAGTGCCCTAGAGAGCGAAAAGATTGAGGCTAGACCATATAACGAACTAAATGAGTTGTTTCAATTGGCTGATTTAGTGAAATTTGCAAAATATACACCTCAAGAGTCTGATAACGAGGAGGCTATTCCAGCTGCTGTGAGGTTTGTAAATGCAACGTTTATGCAGGAGATGGAGCAGGAGAGTGTAAAGGTGCAAAAGGATGAGAAGGTTGAACCAAAAAATAAGGAGGAGTAGCTATGTATTTTGAATATCCTAAATTGCTTTGGTTATTACTTTTACTTATCCCGATAGTATTAATATATATTTATCGCGAGATAAAAGGGCTCTACCCATACCTAATTGTATCATCTGTTTCTACGTGGAAATATAAGGGTGGTTATGTGAAAAAGGTTGCACGTCATATCCCTTTTGTGTTAAGACTTGTGGCATTTGTAATGTTAATTGTGGCAATAGCAAGACCTAGATCATCTTCAAATTTTGAGACGGTTGATACAGAGGGAATAGATATTGTTTTGGCACTTGATGTCTCTACCAGTATGCTTGCAAGAGATTTTGTTCCCGATAGAATTGGGGCGGCAAAAGATATCGCGATAGAGTTTATTGCGCAGCGTCCATCAGATAGAATAGGAGTTGTTGTCTTTGCAGGTGAGAGTTATACGCAATCTCCACTTACTACCGATAGAGCTACTTTGATTAATCTTATTAAGGAGATTGAGTGTGGTGTTATAGATGATGGAACGGCAATAGGTAGCGGTCTATCAATAGCAGTATCTAGATTAAAAGAGTCTAATGCTAAGAGTAGAGTTGTTATACTCTTAACAGATGGTGTAAATAATGCTGGAGAGATTACTCCTCAGATGGCAGCAGAGATTGCTAAAACCTATGGTGTTAGAGTTTATACTGTTGGAGTAGGGGCAGAGGGAACGGCACCATATCCATTTATGACATCTGTTGGAGTGCAGGTTCAACCTGTTGAGGTTCAGATTGATGAAGAGCTGTTGGAGGATATTGCAGAGGAGACAGATGGTAAATATTTTAGAGCAACAGATAACTCTAAACTATTAGAAATATATGGAGAGATCAATAAAATGGAGAAGAATAAGACAAAGGTTGATTCATTCCCAATTTATAAAGAGCTCTTTATGCAATTTGCATTAATTGCCTTTGCTGCAATTGTGCTTGAATTTTTATTAAGATTATTCGTTACTAAACAAATACCTGATTAGAGGAGAGATAATATGATACAATTTGCTTCACCAGAATATTTACTTCTAATATTAGTTATACCTCTATTTTTCATCTTTTACGCGCTGCATAAGAGAGAGAGAAATAGAAAGATTGCTCGTTTAGGCGGACTAAAAGTTGTTGGAAAACTTATGCCTGAGCGCTCTAAATATAAAGGCTGGGTTAGAATAGTGCTCTTCTCTCTAGCGTGGTTCTTTATTATGATAGGGATGGCTCGCCCTCAAATTGGAGCTAGAATAAAGGAGAGTCAAAAAGAGGGGTCAGAGATAATGATTGCATTAGACGTTTCTAATTCAATGTTAGCAGAAGATTACTCTCCAAATCGTTTAGAGAGGGCAAAATTAGCAATCTCAAGACTTGTTGATAAAATGCACGGAGATAGAATAGGATTAATCGTATTTGCTGGAAACTCTTTTGTACAGCTCCCGATAACAACAGACTATGTCTCTGCAAAAATATTTCTTAACTCAATCTCAACTGAATCAATTCCAATTCAAGGGACAGCGCTAGGGGAGGCAATAACAACTGCCATAAGAGGTTTTAGCACAGATGCCCAAATGGGAACAAACAATAAGGCTATTATTTTGATTACAGATGGTGAGAATCACGAGGATGATGCAATAGAGGCGGCAAAAACAGCGGCTGAGGTTGGAATAAAAGTCTACACTATTGGAGTAGGATCTCAAGAGGGTAAGCCAATTCCAATGAATGGAGAGTTGTTAAAAGATAAAGATGGAAACATTGTAGTAACTAAATTAAATGAACAAATCTTAGATGAGATTGCAACGGCTGGTAACGGTGCTTATGTTAGAGCGGGAAATACAGAATTTGGACTAAATCCAATTATTGATGATCTGAAAAATCTAGAGAGCGAGCAGTATCAATCAGTTGTATTTGAAGATTTTGATGAACAGTATATGTACTTTTTAGCAATAGGTTTATTTTTCCTACTATTAGAGTTTTTGGTAGGTAGTAGAAGAGTAGGTAGAAAAATGTTTAGTATAGCAATTCTACTCTGCTTTACAGCGTTTAATGCATCAGCTCAAGTTGATAAGGGTGAGGTGCGAAAAGGAAATAGATTCTTTAAGGATGGTAACTATCAGGAGGCCGAGATTGAATATAGAAAGGCTCTCCTTAAGGATACTTTATCATTTGCTGCAAACTATAACCTTGCAAATGTATTAATGAAGAGTGAAGCGGCAGATCAAGCAGAAAAAATTTATGCAAACATTGCAGATACAGTTAAAAAGGTTCCATTCTATTTAGATTGGAATCCCGATACAACAAAAGTATCTCCAACTGCTGCCTCTAATTATTATCATAACTTAGGAAATTCATATCTTTCTCAAGATAAATATAGTGAAGCTGTTGAGGCTTATAAAAACTCATTAAGGATAAACCCTAATGATATGGAGACAAAGGCTAACTATGCCTATGCAAAGAAGAAGGCCGATGATAAAGAGGAGCAAGATCAGAATCAGCAGAACCAAGGTGGAGGTGGTGGAGATAATCAGCAAAACCAAGATCAGCAAGATAATAAAGATCAAGATAAAAAGGATGATCAAGATAAGAATCAAGATCAGCAGGGGGGAGATGATAAAAATAAAGATAAACCTGAGAATAAGCAGGGCAATGCCCCTCAACAGATAACACCACAGGCAGCAGAGCAGATGCTCAAGGCTATGCAAGAGAAAGAGAATCAAACTCAAGAAAAGGTGAAAAAAGAGAAGGCAAAAGTGCTTAAATCTAAACAAAAAGAGAAAAACTGGTAAAATAAAATTGTGAAAAGCGTATGTTAAAAAAGGTAGGATTATTAATTTTTCTTTTGCTCACTACATTTTATATGTGGGGGCAGCACACTTTTACTGTAAATGCTCCAAGAGTAGTAGAGAGAGATGAGGTATTCAGTATTGTATTTACGGCTAATGGAGAGATAAAAGATTTTGTGTCGCCAACCTTTTCTGGATTGGAAGTCTTGGTGGGGCCATCTCCATCTGCTAGATCAAGTTCAAGCACTATAAATGGAAAGAGAACAGAGTCATTTGAGAGAAGTTACTCATTTATTGTGAAACCTCTTGAATCTGGAAAGGCTCAGGTATCGGGAGCATCTGCAACAATAGATGACAAAATTTACTCAACTCAAAAATTTGAAATAGATGTTTTAAAAGGTGAGAGCACTTCAAGAGCTGCTAAACCTAAGAATCCAACTACAGAGATAACTGCTGATGACCTCTTTTTAAGATTGACATTAGATAAAGAGAATGTAGTTGAGGGTGAGCCAATTATCGCCACATTAAAGTTGTACACAAAGGTTCCAATTGCGGGATTTGAGAATGTTAGATTCCCTGTGTTTAATGGATTTTGGAGTCAAGAGATTGATACACCGCAGAATATAAATTTTGAAAGAGAGAATGTTGATGGAGCAATCTATAATTCGGCAATTCTAAGAAAGTATGTTCTACTGCCTCAGCAGACAGGAGAGATGGAGATTCCGTCGGCTGAAATGATATGTCAAATACAGGTTAAGGCGGTTAGATTAACTCAACAGCGCTCTATCTTTGATGACTTTTTTGATGATGGGTACCAGATAATAAAGAAGAGACTCATTTCAAAAGAGAGGATCATTAATGTAAAGCCTCTTCCATCTGGCGCTCCTAGCTCATTTGGTAGTGGTGTTGGTAAGTTTAATATGGAGGTTAGTGTTAGTAATGACCAACTTAAGGCTCACGAGGCAAGCTCTATTGTTATTCAAGTAACAGGTAGTGGAAACTTAAACCTTATTGAGGCTCCAAAGATAGAGTTGCCTGCAGATTTTGAGAAATATGATGTTAAATCTGATAATAATTTTACTAATGGTGTAGATGGTATATCGGGAAGCAAAACATTTGAGTTTCCTTTTATTCCAAGAAGTGAGGGGCGCTTTGTGATTCCTCCTATAAAATATTCATACTACGACATCTCTTCTGATAGATATGTAACGCTTAAAAATGATTCTATCGTATTAAATATTGCAAGGGGAGAGAATATTACTAATAGTGGATTAGTACAAGGGATTGGAAAACAGGCAGTGGTTAATTTGGGCGAGGATATTAGATATATTGTAAGCAAAAGGCATAATCTAAGAGGCAAATTTGATTACTTTATCGGGAGCTTATGGTTCTTTTTGAGTATCTCCATAATAATCTTAGTATTTATTGCTTTATGGTACTATCTAAAATCTATGATTAAATTCAGAGGTGATATTAAGCGAGTAAGAAATAAGAAGGCAAATAAGATAGCAAAATCTAGATTGAAGCAGGCTTATACATATATGAATGATAATATTCAATCTGCATTCTTTGAGGAGCTGCATAAGGCACTTTTGGGCTATATTGGAGATAAATTATCTATCCAATTTGCTGATATGAATAAAGATAGAATAAAGGAGATCTTAGAACAGAGTGGGATAAGCAGTGAAGATGCTAATAATTTCATAGCCCTTTTAGATGATTGCGAAATGGCTAGATATTCACAATCTTTTGGCGCAACACAGATGACTCATCTGTATGAGAAGGCTATTGATATTATCTCAAATTTAGAGGGATCATTGTAGGGGGTAGTGATATTTTGAATTAGAAAAATTTTGAAACGTATGAAACATTTAAATAAAATATTAATACTAATTGTTATATTATCAGCTAGTTGTGTAAGTCTTTATGCGAGTGGTGCAAATGATTCAACTTGGATTAAAGGTAATGATTTCTACTCATTGGGTGAGTATGATCAAGCGATAGAGTATTATAACAAAATAGAGAAGAGTGGGAATGTATCGTGGAGATTATTCTATAATATGGGTAATGCTCACTATAAGCAAAATGATTTTGCAAAGGCAATCCTATACTATGAGAGGGCTCTAAAATTAAATCCAAAGGGGAGTGATATCTTAAATAATTTGGAGATAGCAAAGTTAAACACCTTAGATAAAATTGAAAGTGTACCAGATTTGATAATAACAACATTCTTTAAAAATATTAGAGATACCTTCTCTTCTAATATGTGGGCATATCTATCATTAGTCTCTCTTGCCCTAACAGGGGTATTACTACTCGGATTTAAATTTGCCAGGGGGCGTAAAAGAAGAAAATTCTCATTTGCTGGAGCCTGTCTTACATTGGTGTTGGCTATATCGTGTATGGTATTCTCCGCAAATCTAAGATCTATTGCAATCTCAAATGATTATGCAATTATAACAGCACCAGTAACCAATATTAAAAGTGCTCCAAACTCAAGTGGCGGTAATCTATTTATACTTCACCAAGGTACAAAGGTTGAGATACTTGAGAGCTTAGGCGGTTGGGGACGTATCGAATTAAGCGATGGTCGCCAAGGTTGGATGCTAAATAAGGATATGGAGATAATCTAGAACTAATCAATTAAAAATATGAAACTCTTTAGAAAGACTCTTTTAGTAGCGATTACTCTCTTTTTATCGCTAAGCTTTGCTATTGCTCAAACAAATGAGAAGGCTCCACTTAAATTTGCATTTCTAGCAGATTTACACGTTGTTGAGGAGGGCCCAAGCATAAACGATCTATTAAAATGTATAGAGGATATTAATAACAATCCCGATATAAAATTTGTAATTTTAGCAGGAGATATAACTGAGTTTGGAAATGATGAAGAGATATATTTTGCAAAGAAACTGATTGATAAACTAAATAAACCATACTATATTATTGCTGGAAATCACGATTCAAAATGGTCGGAGAGCGGTTGCAATACATTTGTTGAGGCGTTTGGGTATGAGATGTTTGAGTTTGAAGCGGCTGGGATAAAATTTATTGGATGTAATAGTGGACCAAATATGAGAATGATGCCAGCCTTGGTTCCTAGAGAGAGTATGGTTTGGTTAGACTCTATCTCCAAAGCAATAGAACCAACTCAACCTGTAATCTTTGTAAACCACTTTCCGATGGATACTTCTGTACTAAATTATACACGAGTTCTAGATAAATTAAAGGAGATGAATACCCAATTAATTATGGGTGGGCATTGGCATCAGAATAGAGCTATGGTATATCAAGGTTTGCCAGGTATGCTAGGTAGATCAACACAAAAAAAAGGAAAATTAGGAGCTGGGTATAATATTGTAACAATAGATGGCTCTACAATTACTTTTAGCGAGAGAATAGCATATATTGAGGAGGGGGAAAATAAGGGGAAATCTACAACTTTAACTCCTTGGCACACATTAAGAATGAGTAATGGTGTTCCGTACAATACAAAAATCGATTACCCTAAACCAGATTTTAGTGTAAATGAAAAATATCCACAAATAAAAACTCTATGGGAAAAGTTAGACAATTCAGATATTGGGACAGGTGCTACTCTATATAAAGATTATGTAATATATACAAATACATCGGGATGGATATATGCATTAAATAGTACAGATGGTAAAGAGATATGGAGCTATAAAACATCGGGAAAAGTATTCTCAACTCCTGCAGTAGCAAATGATATAGTAACTTTAGGCTCAACTGATGGATATATTTATGCACTTAATGTAAAGGATGGCTCTCTAATATGGAGATATAAATGTGATAAATCGGTGCTGGGTTCTCCTACAATATTCAAGGGTGTGGTTTATATAGGCGCGTCAGATAGAGCCTTTAGAGCGATTAACCTAAAAACAGGTAAATTGGTTTGGGAAAATAGAGATATAAGAGGCTTTATAGAGGCTAAGGCTTATGTGGATAAAGATCAGGTTGTTATAGGTGATTGGGCAAATACTCTCTACTCTTTTGATACTAAAACTGGTGAGCTGCAATGGGAGTGGAAGAACAGAGGTAGTAGAATGTTGTCACCTGCTGCAGTATGGCCTGTTAAAGCGGATGGAAAGATACTTTTTGTAACACCTCAAAGATTGAATTATGCAGTAGATGCTAAGACAGGAGAGGAGCTATGGTGCAATAAGGGAGGTAGGGAATCTATTGGTTTGTCTCCCGATAAATCACAGTACTATATAAAAGTTATGAGTAAAGTATTAACCTCTTATTCTACAAAGACCGGAGATGTAGTTTGGGAGAGAGATTGTGACTTTGGTTATGAGATATCCCCTACACCTACAACCTCTGTTGACAAAGGAGGTAAAGAGAATAAAGGGCTAATCTTTGTGCCTACCGATAAAGGTAATATTATTGCCTTAAATGTAGTAGATGGTTCTGTTGCTTGGAAGCATAGAATCTCGATAGCCCTAATTAATTATATTCAACCAGTTGAGGAAAATAGATTGCTAATCACCACTATGGATGGAGTGGTGACTATGCTAGAATATTAAGAACCTAAAAGAAATCCTAAATTAGAATACAAATTTTGCTAATGCAATTACTCTGTTGTTTGATACAATGGAGTAATTTGCATTACCGCCATCTGAGTAGATATATGGCAAAGTTTTTAAGTTAATTGTTTCGCTCCATTGTGCTGGATTAAAGCTATACTCTAAGCCAAAACTAAGATTTTTACTTGCTGTAAACCATACACGAGGAGATACTCTTGCAAACCATTGTAAACCACTTCCCTCTACATAACTATATAGAAAGTTCCCATTTGAATCTGTTGTAAGATCTAAATCTGTGTTAGAGCCAAAGTTGGCTTGGTAACCTATAAAAAGACCAAGTGCCCAAGGTCCATATTTAGGCGTTTCAAAATCAAACCAAGAGGATAATGAGTTAATATTAGCATATTCATAATCACCGTTAGGATCAGTCTGCATATCTGCCACTGTAGTAGAAACTTTTCCATAACCTCCTAAGAAATAATATGGGCTTAAATTCTCTCCATAAGTAGCGAGTGCTTGAAACTTATAATCTCCTAGATAGAACTTGAAAAAACCACTAGCTAGGTATGATGGAACAACCATAGTAGTAATATTATCAGAAAAATCAACTGTACGTGGGCGTAGAAATTTTGCGCCCACTGTGAATCCAGCAACTAAACCCTTTTTTGAATTATCTCCAAATACCATTTGTAGTTGCATATCAGGAATGCCAGCATTTTTCTGGGCATTAGTTGGGCCAACTGTAGTATGAACACCATACATTTGTGCCGCAACGCTTAATCGGATGTTTTTTGAGAATATTCTATCATATCTAACTTGAAAGCCTCTATTAAGAGCATTAAATGGTGTGCCGGCTCCAAAATCTACAGTATTAGCAAGAAGTACATCTTCAACAGATAGTATAGTTGAGGTTTGACCTATTAACAATCTATCCTTTTCCCATTTAAAATTCATATAAGCGTGGCGTAGTCTTAACATTTGTACATAGTTACCAGAGTTTCCAAGAAAATCAACTTCAGTAAATGTATTTACTTTAGCTCCTAAAATATCAAAATTGCTTACCTTAAATGATAATCTAGATGCAAAAGGGGTTAATGATAAATTGCCAGTTCCATTTAAATCTACCATCTGAGTATTCATAGCAGGAGCATAGGTGTAGCAATTGATAACGTCGCTCGGAATATAGCTATTTCTGCTATTGTATGCAGCTCTTAAATCAATATTACCTCCAAATTTGTACTGTATTTTATTACTATTCTCTTGTGAAAATAGGGCTGAATGAGCAATAAGGACTGATAATAAAACAGATAATAAATGTTTCATAGGTCTAAATATGTTTTGTAAATTTGTATAATATAAATAGCGTGCAAATATAGCCTATTTTTTTTATAGCAATTGTGCAGTATTTAGGATAATTGAGAGTTTATGGTATAAAGACTCTAGAGACCGTAATTTAAAAAACAAAAGATATGAGAAATCTAATTAAACTATTTGGAACGGTATTAATTATTATACTGTTTGCAAATCAAGCTAACGCACAAGACTATTATTCGCGTAATTATTCAAAAAATTCTTGGAGATCACAGAGATCAGAGGCAAACGTAAGTTTAGGATTTATGCCTATTTACCCTGTAGAGATGATTGATGATTATATATACTCAATTGATGATAGGTATGAGAACTCTAGTAGATTCAAAACTATTGAGACTCCATCATTCAATTTTGGACTTTCATATAAACTCACAAGAATGATTGCATTTGGGGCAAATGCCTTTTTTGCCTCTAAAACAACGGAAACTTATGCCAATTATGATAATAGTGTTCTACTAGACCACTCCATTGCGTTCTTTGGTATCTCTCCTTATGTACGTTTTGATTGGATAAATACTAAATATTTTAATTTATACTCAGCTCTAGGGCTTGGTGCTGGAATCTCATTTGAGAGAGAATCAGTTGAAGGTGCCTCTGAAACAAATATTCAACCTGTAGGAACTGCAACAATTATTGGTGTAAAAGTGGGTAGGACTATATATGCTTTTTCAGATTTATCGGCAGCTAACCACGGTGCATTAAGAGCAGGAATTGGTTGGAGATTCTAGAACTCTGAATCAAAATACCTAAGTGTGAAAATAAAATATAAATAGATTAAAAAATAAAATAATGAAAAATATATTCAAATTAACAATAGTTGCCTTAGCTGCACTATTTACCTCTTGTGAATCAACGATAGGTCCAGAAAATTCATTGGAATTTGCAAGAACTGTAGTCACAGATGTGGCACAAAATAGATTATCTGAAACTATGTATTATGCAGGGTGGATTCATAAAGCTCACGCTTGGCATAGTGCTATGGGTGATGAAGCCACACAAAATATGATAGAGGATCTATATTTTAATAGAATGGAACCAAGAGTTGATGGAAATGCTATAACTATTCTAAACCCTAATAAGAATGAGATTGATATTGTAATAATATTTGATGAAGATCAGGAAGATGGCGGTCAATGGCGAGTAGTAAACACAAATAACGATTTAGGCTTTGAGATTGTAGCTAACCAACTTAATGATGAGCAATGGGATGTTAAAAAGGTTCTAACTAGGGATAACCAAGAGGAGTTTGAGTTGCATATAACAATAAAAACCATAGGCGAATATGTTGTTTGGGGAGAGGGTGATATTTACAATGTGTATAAAAATTCTCCTGTCACTTGGCAAAATGTTGAGATCTCTGAGAGAGAGCCTCTAATTATGAAAGATATTGACAAAAATGCAGGATGGAGAGAAGACTACGTAGATTATAGAAGTGTAATAGTTGATGGAAGTATGAAGATAAATCTTTTATCAGACTCTGAAACTGTAATACGTGGAGATGAGATAGATATAGACTTTGAGCTAATTAATTATGATCCAAACTATTATGATAGCTCCCTCTCTTCTGCATCTACTCAAGATGTGCCAAATACTAAACTAACTTGGTATGAGTATATCTCACCAGAGCCTATCGTTAATGCACACGTAACATTTAGAGGGATGGGTGAAATATTTGAGTTGTATCACGATGTATTCTATAATCACTAGAAATATATAAAAAATAAAAAATGAGTGTATAAAATAAAGAGTCTCCTCTACCACATATATTTAGAGGAGATTTTTTTTATTCCCGATATATCCATAATGCGCTCAACAAAATTCTCGACAACCTGATTAAGGGTGGTTGCTCCGCTGTAAAAAGATGGAGATGCAGGGGCGACAACTGCACCACTCTGAGTTAAGGTTGTCATATTTTTTAAATGAATCAGGGATAAGGGAGTCTCTCTAGGGCATACAACCAACTTCCTACGCTCTTTTAACTGTACATCGGCGATGCGTCCTATTAAATCAAATGATAACCCCTGTGCAATGCGGGCTAGTGATCCCATAGAGCAGGGCAAAATAACCATACAATCTAGATTATTTGATCCAGAGGCAAACTTAAAGTTAAAATCATTATTGTCAATAATAAATAGAGAGCCATTTTCATTTACCCTCTCTATAAACTGTTCATACTCTTGGCCAATCTCATTAACAAATACCTCTTTAGCCGTTTGGGTAAAGATTATATATAAATCTAACCCCTCTAAATCTACGGCTTTCTCAATAAATTCACGAGCGTAGATGCTTCCACTAGCTCCAGTTACTGCTAAAACTACATTCATAAGGTTAATCTCTAAAGTTTGCTAATAAACTCTCTCATACCATCAGTTGCCTTCTCTTGTATTTGTACAAAATTAGGAAGTGATAGGTTCATAGGTTGAGGGTCAATTAAGTATATCTTACATCCACTCTTTGTATAATTAACTAAACTCGCAGCTGGATACACATTTAGCGATGTGCCGATGATTAAAAGAATATCGGCCTGCTCAACCTCTTTTGCGGCACGAGTAAGCTCTGGCACACTCTCTCCAAACCAAACAATATGGGGGCGAAGCTGCCCTCCATCGGGAGCCAAATCTCCCAAATTAATCTCTTTATAACCTATCTCATAAACAAGGTTGGTATCGGGATTAGAATATTCCCACTCTTGTGTCTTAACACTTCTTACTTTTGTTAGCTCTCCGTGTAGGTGTATAATATTTGTACTACCTCCTCTTTCGTGAAGATTATCAACATTCTGAGTCACTACTATAACATTGTAATCTTTTTGAAGTGAAGCAATTAACTTATGTGCGTCATTGGGTTGCGCACCCTCTAGTTGAGCTCTTCTTTTATTGTAAAAATCTAAAACTAGTTCCTTGTTCTTATGCCAGCCATCAATAGAGGCAACATCTTCTATACGATACTCCTCCCACAAACCGTCACTATCTCTAAAGGTTCTGATACCGCTCTCTGCACTTACGCCAGCGCCACTTAAAACAACCAATTTTTGCATAATATACTATTTAACGTAAAAATATTTTATCAACCATAATTTGAATAGAGGATCCATAAAGGTAGCCTCTTTGGTGCCATTAAAAGTTATAATCTCCTTCTTTAAAAGAGCCTCTTTTACTCTGTTTACATTTGCAGATGAATTAAGATTATATTTATCTAAAATATCCACTGAGCTAAACTTTGTAACACCTGCAAGGATGGCCTTAATGAATCTTAATTGGTGCCTAGTGAGCCCAAATGTTACTGAATGGAATTGAAAATCGTGGAGATTAATAAGGCACCAGACAGCCTTTTCAAAGATCTGTTCACTAAGGTAGCCTTTTGTATTATCGTAGCAGATAGATGCTAGATGTTGGGCATACCAAGGGTCTCCTCCAACTATATTGAATATTTGTAGGGCAAGATCTCTACTTATTACTTTTCCTGTTTTTAAGAATCCCTTTATTATGTAGTCGGCAAAAATATCCTCATCAATAGGGATAATCTCTATTTTATATGCGAACTTGTAGAAATACTTTCTCATCTCAAATATCTCTTTCATAGCATTTATTCGCTCTCCAGTTATAATGAAGTTTGTATTGCTAAGATTCTGCCAACCTTGTTCTATAAGTTTTAATACTCTATGAGCATCATCAAATAGGAGAATATCTTGGAACTGTTCTAGATAGATTATTATGTGAGTATTATACTCTTTGGCAATTAAATCTGGGAACTTTAATATCTCTAAGATTTGAGAGTCGCTTAGGAGTGACTTTTTTGTATAGGTAACAGATATGCTATTATCGTTATTAGCAATCATATATGGGGCTGATGGTAGATATTTTTTTAAGATATTATTACCCTCTGTTCCGCTTATAGAGAAACAGGCAAATATTGAATTGACAAATTTTAGCATTAGAGCCTCTACACATCTAACATTAAATAGATTAAAATTAGATAGGGTAAAATCATAGGATTCGCTTCTTAGCGTCTCAAGTGAATTATATATGAGAGACTTTTTCCCAATCCTAGCTTGACCAAATATGAGAATATTATTTCTCTCTCTCAGTAGACTACATATCTCTGAAACCTCTTTTTTTCTCCCGACAAAATTGGTTCCATATACAGGCTGGTTATATTCAAAAGGTGACTCCATAATATGATGTTTTTATTAGTTTAGAAGGCTATTTACACTCTGATTTTTACAAAGATAACCTTTTTTTTGAATTAATGTAACAAAAATGTTAGTTGTTGTATTTAAATAATTAATATTTTTTTTTGTGACAAAAATAAAATGTATTACTTTTGCAGTCCAAAATACAAGACAGATAAGCTTTTGAATAAGAGTTAATAATTTTTAACCGCTTACTGTTATAACTCATAAATATTGATTTTATGTACGCAATAGTAGAAATTGCAGGTCAACAATTTAAAGTAGAAGAGGGTAAGAAAATTTACGTTCACCGTCTTCAAGACGAGGTTGGAACCTCTGTGTCATTTGACAAAGTTTTATTAACCGACAACGAAGGTGCGATTAAAGTTGGAGCTCCATACGTAGAGGGAGCATCTGTTACAGTTAAGGTGTTAGATCACCTAAAAGGTAACAAAGTGATCGTTTTCAAGAAGAAACGCCGTAAAGGTTATCAGAAGAAAAATGGTCACCGCCAATATTTAACTCAAATCCAAATTGAATCAATTGCTTAATTATTAGAAAATTTAGAAGATTATGGCTCATAAGAAAGGTGTCGGTAGTTCTAAGAACGGCCGCGAATCACACAGTAAACGATTAGGCGTTAAATTGTTCGGAGGACAAAACGCAAAAGCGGGCAACATTATTGTTCGCCAAAGAGGTACAGTTCACAACCCAGGTCAAAACGTTGGAATTGGTAAAGACCACACTCTTTTCGCATTAGTAGATGGTATTGTTACTTTCACTAAAAAAGCAGAAAAGAAATCATATGTATCGGTAGTTCCTTTTCAAAGCTAAGGATTGCTGAACAGATTTAAGCTTAAAGGGGCTCTCCAACAATTATTCTTTGTTGAGCAGCCTCTTTTGTTTATTTATATTAAGTACCAAAATAAATTATACATATATTATGCTTACCTTAAAACTTTTAAGAGAACAACCAGAGTTTGTCATTGAGAGACTTGCCGTGAAAAATTTTGATGCAAAAGATATTGTAAATAGTATCTTGGATGCAGATACCCAAAGACGTTCATACCAAACCCAGATGGATGCTGTTTTAGCTGATCAGAATCAAAAAGCAAAGCAGATAGGAGGATTGATGAAAGAGGGTAAGAGAGATGAGGCTGAAATAATAAAAGGTGAAGTGGCTCAACTAAAAGAGAGATCAAAAGAGATTGAACAATTACTAGATGATGCTGCAACTAAGATGAACGACTTATTAGTTCAACTTCCAAATATCCCTTATGCGCAAGTTCCTAGCGGAAAGAGCGCTGAGGATAATGAGGTAGTAAGAGAGGGGGGAGAGATGCCTCAATTAACAGCTGATGCAAAACCTCACTGGGAGCTTGCAAAAAGTTTAGATATAATTGATTTTGATTTAGGAGTTAAATTAACTGGAGCAGGTTTCCCTGTTTATAAAGGAAAAGGGGCTAAGATCCAAAGAGCCTTAATTTCACTCTTTTTAGATATGAATACAGAGGTTGGTTATCGCGAGGTTCAACCACCTTTAATGGTAAATGAGGCCTCAGCTTATGCAACAGGTCAGCTTCCAGATAAGGGTGAGCAGATGTATCACATAGGATTAGATAATTTCTATATGATTCCAACAGCAGAGGTGCCTGTTACAAATATTTATCGCGATACAATATTGGCAAAACAAGATTTTCCTGTAAAACTTACTGCATATTCTCAATGTTTCCGTAGAGAGGCTGGCTCTTATGGTAAAGATGTTAGAGGTTTGAATAGATTACACCAATTTGATAAGGTGGAGATAGTTCAACTTTCATTGCCCGAAAATTCGGAAAATGCTCTAACAGAGATGGTTAATCACGTAGAAAAGATTATTCAAGCACTAGAATTACCTTATAGAGTACTAAGACTTTGTGGTGGAGATATGAGTTTTACCTCTGCATTAACTTTTGATTTTGAGGTATATTCGGCAGCTCAGGAGAGATGGTTAGAAGTGAGTTCTGTATCCAACTTTGATTGTTTTCAGGCGAATCGTCTTAAGTTAAGATATAAAGATGAGGATGGTAAGACGCAATTGGCTCATACTCTTAATGGTAGTGCGCTTGCATTACCTCGTATTTTAGCTGCTCTTTTAGAGAATAATCAAAATGAGGATGGAACAATTAGAGTTCCTAAAGCTCTTGAAAAATATATGGCTTGTTCATTAATTGACTAGTATTTGCTTAAAAATTAGATGAATAGAGTTATTAACGATAAAGTTATAATAGGAATTGACCCCGGTACTCAAATTTTGGGTTTCGGGGTTATTCACATACAAGGTAAAAATATAGAGTACAAAGAGATGGGTGTTATAAATCTAAAAAAACACAAGGATCACTTTGTAACTCTAAAAATCATTTCTGAAGAGGTGTTAAAGCTTATAGAGAAGTATAATCCCGATGAAATGGCAATTGAGTCCCCTTTCTATGGTAAAAATCCGCAAGTGATGTTGAAATTGGGAAGGGCGCAAGGTGCAGCTATTGCCGCTGCGTTGAGGAGAGATATCCCTATTTTTGAGTACTCTCCTAAGAGTATAAAATTGGCAATAACAGGAAAAGGGTCTGCTTCAAAAGAGCAAGTAGCATTAATGGTTCAGAAATTATTGAATATTAATTTTGATCAAAAATATTTAGATGCTACAGATGCTTTGGCAATAGCAATTTGTCACTATTATCAATCAATCTCACCCTTTCCAACAACTCAAAAAAGTGGCTCTTGGGAGCACTTTGTAAAGAATAATCCACAAAAGATAAAAAAAGTTTAAGAGTCATTAAACTTTTTAGAACGACAATAGTCTAAAAAGCAATTTTATTGTTAATTGAGATTTATTTAGCTTTCAATGGCAATATTATTTGTGTTTAATTGAAGAAATATTTTCTGCAAAATAGAGTTGAAATAATATATTACTGAAAAAATAAAAATATGAGAAAAACACTAGGTTTACTTTTTGCGCTTTTAACATGCATATTTTTGTATGCATCAGAAGATGATAGCGAACAGAGAAGAAATGCACAAATAAAAGTGGTTGTGCTTGATTCTATTTCAAAATCTCCAGTTGAATTTGCAACGGTCTCAATTAGATATGAGGGATCTGACACACCTGTTAAGTATGGTTTAACAGATGAAAAGGGATATGTAGAGATTGAAGGGCTAAAAATTGGAAATGTCTCTGTAAGAGCAGAATTTATGGGGTATAGGGCATACAATAAAAATGTAGAGCTAAAAGAGAGAGTAACTGATTTAGGGCAATTCTTAATGCAAGAGGATGCCGCTGTATTAGAGGGGGTTGTGGTTACCGATATAGCAAACCCTATGACAGTGAAGAAAGATACAATTGAGTATAATGCAGATGCCTTTAAGGTTAGTGATACGGATATGCTTGAGGAGCTATTGAAGAAGCTTCCAGGTATTGAAATTGATTCGGAAGGAACAATAACAGCAAATGGAAAAGAGATTAAAAAGATAATGATTGATGGAAAAGAGTTCTTCTTAGATGATCCACAAATTGCAACTAAGAACTTACCAGCAAGTATTGTTCAAAAGGTTAGGGTTGTTGATAAAAAATCTGAACAAGCAGAATTTACAGGGATTGATGATGGTGAAGAGGAGACGGTTATTGATTTGAATATTCGCCCAGGTATGATGGACGGCTGGTTTGGAAATATGACAGGTGGCTATGGTACTGAGGATAGATTCCAAGCTGGAGGTTTAGTAGCAAAATTCTCTGATAAGACAGCAATTACACTATTAGGAAGTGGAAATAATACAAATAATAGAAGCTTTACAGATTTAGCAGGTGGATTTATGAGTGGAATGCGCGGCGGCAGTGGCGGTGGCGGTGGATCTATGGGAGGTTCAAGCGGTATAACAGACTCTTATATGGTTGGATTGAATGCCAATACAACTACCTCTAATGATAAGTTAGAATTATCGGGAAATTATATGTTCACTGGAACGGAGAAAGAGATTGAGCAAAAGACAAATAAAGAGACCTTCTTAAATGATAATAGTTCACTATTTAATAATGAAGATGGCTATGATATAACAGAGACCTACGGTCATAGATTTGGAGGCGAAATTGATTATAAAATATCTGAAAATACATCAATCCAGTTTAGACCTAAAGTTAATTTTGGTAGTGGTTATTTTGACTCATATAATGGATTTTCAACTCTAACTGATATGGACTCTACAAATAGAGGTTATAGTAGTTCAATTGGTGATAATAATTCTCAAAATATTGAAGGTGAGTTACTTTTAAGACAAAAATTAGGTAAAACAGGTAGAACGCTCTCATTAAGATTAGATTATGATTACTCAAATAATGAAATAGTAGGATATAATAAGAGTGAAACTTACTTCTTTAAAGAAGATTCTACAGGGGTAATTAATCAAAAATATGATCAAAAAGATCAAAGCAATGGTTTTGCTGGTAGGGTAACATATACAGAACCTTTAGGTAATAATTTCTTTTTGGAGGCTGCATATAGATACAGTCATAGTGAAACAACTTCTGTTAAAAATACTTGGAGTGCAGATAGTGACCTAGAGTACACTATATTAGATCCAGAATATAGTAGTGATTATAGAAATATCTTTATAAATCAGCAAGCTGAGCTTACATTTGTAAAGCAGGAAGAGAAGTATAATATTACGTTTGGTGGTAGTATGTTACCTGCTACTACAAAGAGTTTTGGTAGAACTAAAGATACAACATATAGTGTATTAAATTTTGCACCTAGAGCTAGATTTGACTATCGTTTTAGTGATGAGAAATTCTTAAGAATAGATTATCGCGGATCTAATTCTCAACCATCTATCAATCAGTTGCTTCCTGTTTCTGATAATTCTAATCCATTACAAATTACAGTTGGTAATGATAATCTTAATCCAGAGTTTGTAAATAGATTGAGAACAGAGTATAGATCTAGTAATCGTAAGAACTTTAGTTGGTTTGGTCTATTCTTAGATGCATCATATACAACAGATAAAATTGTTTCTAAAAAATATTATACCCCAGAGGGTGTTCAAGTATCTACTTATGAGAATACTAGCACTCCAGTCTATTCTGGATCTGCAAGAGTGATGTATAATTCAAAGATTGCAAAATCTAATTTTACAGTCTCTTCATTTTTAACTACAAGATATAATAATGGTGTAAGTTATGTATTAGACCCAGCTGTTAATAATAGTGATTTTGTAGAGAGTATTACGGAATCTGTTACATTGACGGAAGATTTAAAGCTAACATATAGAAATGACTTTATTGAGGTAATTGGAGGAGGCCGTTTTAGCTATCAAAACGCTTGGTACTCTGTTGGAGCTGTTGAAAATAATGAGACTTGGACAAATGCAGCTTATGGATCAATAAATGCTACTATACCTGGAGGTTTCAATCTTAAGACAGATGTTAGACACACATTTTATGTGGGTTACGAGGATGGATTTGGTGATCCAACAACTGTTTGGAATGCTGAGTTAACTAAGAGTATATTTAAGAATAGTGCAACATTAAAGTTCTCTGTTTACGATATCTTAAATCAAGCTAGAAACACCTATAGAACAACCACAGATAACTATGTTCAAGATGTAGTAAATAATACACTAGGGCAATATTTTATGTTCTCTTTAGTGTATAAGTTTGGTAACTTTGCTAACAATAAGATGGGTAATATGATGGGAAGAGGCAAAGGAGGAATGCACGGTGGCGGAAGACGCTAATCTAAAAGTACATTAAAAATAAATTACCCCTGAGATTGCAGCTGCGTAGCTAATAATCTCAGGGGTAATTTTTCTAGCAAATATCCCAAATTCGCCAAATTTCAAATAGTGCCAAATATAAGACTATTCGTCCTCCTCTTCAAGTACTTGATTCATACTATACTTACGCCATTTGTCAATTAGAGCTGCCATATCCGTAGGTGTTTCGCTCTCTAAGAATACGTGCTCTTTGGTAATAGGATGTGAAAAACCTAGAATCTTTGCGTGTAGTGCGTGGCGTGGTAAAATATTGAAACAATTATCTATGAACTGTTTATATTTTGTATAGATTGTCCCTTTTAGAATTCTATCACCACCGTATCTATCATCATTGAATAGTGGATGGCCAATATGGTTCATATGGACTCTAATTTGGTGAGTACGTCCTGTCTCTAATTGGCACTCAATTAAAGTGACATATCCAAAACGCTCTAGAACCTTAAAATGGGTAACGGCGTGCTTGCCTTGGTCTCCATCGGGAAAAACTTTAAATTTAAATCTATCATTTGGGTCTCTGCCAATATTTCCCACAATAGTACCCTGATCATCTTTTACATTGCCCCATACAATTGCAATATATTTTCTCTCGATAGTGTGATCATAAAACTGCTTTGCAAGGTTTAATTGAGCTACCTCATTCTTTGCCAATACTAATAATCCCGATGTATTTTTGTCTATTCTGTGCACTAAAACACCCATTCTTTCATCGGAGTTATCTTTGTCGGGACGAAGACCTAGATAATAGGCAACAGCATTTACAAGTGTACCTGTGAAATTTCCGTGCCCTGGGTGCACAACTAAGCCTGCGGGTTTATTTATTATTAAAACATCGTTATCTTCATATGCAATATTTAGAGGAATATTCTCTGGAATAATCTCAGTAGAACGCCTTTGATATGGCATTACAATAGTTATAACATCTAAAGGCTTAATTTTGTAGTTTGCCTTTATTACTTTATCATTGGCTCTTACGTAACCAGCATCTATTGCAAGTTGAATTCTATGGCGAGACGTATTTTCCATCTTAGAGGTGATATATTTATCAACCCTAACCATACTTTGACCTCTATCTACATCAAAACGAAAATGTTCAAAAAGTTCATCTTCATTGCAATCTATCAAATTTTCTTGACTCATATTAATTAATCTCCTCCTCTAAAGTTTCTTCGTTCTCTAATATCTCTTCCTCAAATCCATCTTCTGATGATAGGGAATCTTCCTCAAAAATAATTTCATCCTCTTCACCTAGTATATCTAAAACATTATCTGGCAACTCAACCTTTGGTTTAATCTTAGATGCATCTGTTGTTAGATAGACATTTATTACTGTTCCAAAAGGGATGAAAATAGAATCATTTGGAGCAGGAACTTGATCATATACAAAGGCTCTTAGTGAATCTGTATAGTTCTTTACTGTATTATCAATAATGGCAAACCCTAAGTTCATAGAGTTCTCTACCATACTCTCTTTTAGATTCTGTAGCCTAACACCTGAGAAATCTGGGATGGTGAGCATCTCTTGATTAGGATTTAGACCAAGAAATAGATCAACTTCACTTCCTGCAGCCACCTCTTCGCCCTCATTTACCTCTTTGCCGCCAATCATCTGCCCCAAGACATTATTTGTTGCTAGATCTTTTTTATATATTAGCCTCCCGACACGTAGTTGATTTATGCCCAACTCTGATTGAGCTTGCCTTAATGAAACACCTGCAAGAGATGGCATCTTAACCATCCTTGGGTTGTTTGAATTGATTGTAAGGAGTATTCTTCTATTCTTCTTTACCATACTTCCCTCTTGTGGCTTCTGTTTAAAGATTGCCCCTTTTGGAAAGTTAGAGATGTACATGGAGTCAGTAATGTGTAGCTCTAAACTCTTTTGTTTAGCAAATCTTTGAGCCTCTTCAATATCCATCCCCACAAATGATGGAACAGCCAACTCTTTATTGTGACGAGTAAATAGGCTTAATCCATAATAAATTACGATGAAAATTAAGATTAGTGCTGCCACAATGTAGCAGAGTTGTTTTGTGACCCAGTTCCAGTACCACTTACTGTTGTTAGTATTATTCTTTTTACTTGTAGCCATATCTCCAAATTTATATGCGAATATACAAAAATATAGTTAGTTTATGGTAGAATATTATAATAGCTATCTCTCTCTACCGCTTTATAACCAGCTTGCTTTACCATATGGTTTAACTCATTGATAGTTAGTTGAGGTTTCTGCTCCTCGGCGCCGGCCATTGAGTAAATTTTAGTAGAATCATTAATTGTGCCATCTACATCATCTGCTCCAAATAAGAGGCTCTGCTGGCAAAGCTCTTTACCCAACATTGGCCAATATGATTTTATATGAAGTATGTTGTTAAGTGCTAATCTGCTTATTGCAAAAGTTTTAAGCACCTCTATGTTATCAACCTCTTTTAGGTTTGTACCTAATATGTTATTTATATTTCTATACTTTAATGGTATAAATGAGTTGAACCCACCAGTTTCATCTTGTAGCTCACGTAGCATTAATAGATGTTCAATTCTATCTTCATACGACTCTATATGCCCAAAAAGCATCGTTGAGTTTGATTGTATTCCTAATTTGTGTGCCTCTTTATGAACATTCAGCCACGCCTGAGCATCAATTTTATCGGGACAAATTTGAGTTCTAATTTTGGGATTAAATATCTCAGCCCCACCTCCAGTTATGCCACCTAGGCCTACATCTTGCAACTGCTTGAGTCCATCGCTAAATGTTATACCCGCACTTATACACATATCAGCAATCTCTACAGCAGAATATGCTCTAATAAAGACCTCTGATGGGAGTGTGGTGCGAACAGTTTTAACGACTTCTTGATAATATTTAAAATCTCGATGTGGGTTTACGCTACCAACAATATGAACCTCTGTTACGCCTTTATAATATTTCTCTTGTATGTACTCTTTTATTTGATTAAGATTCATAGTCCAAGCCCCTTGTTGCTCCTCGGAATCTCTTCTATATGAGCAGAATAGGCACTTATGAGCACAAATATTGCTGGGCTCAAGATGAAAGTTCTGATTATAAAAGACATTGGAGCCATTTAATCTCTCTCTCTCAACTGAGGCTAGTTCTGCTAAGATGCTTAAGTCTTGAGTTTTGTATAACTCTAATAACTCTTTGGCGCTATATTGCATACTATTAAAATATTTTATGCTTACTATGTGTATATAAAGTATTTAAAAGAATTTAAGAGGATACCTCAATGTTCTGAAATATCCTCTTACTTTTCTAGTATAAACAAAAGCTAGATTAGAATCTATCCTCTGAAGATACTGTTAATTTTTTTCTACCTCTACGACGTCTTGCAGCTAAAACTCTACGTCCGTTAGGTGTTGACATACGCTCACGGAAACCGTGTTTGTTTCTACGCTTGCGCTGTGATGGTTGAAATGTACGTTTCATATCTATATATTTATTATATTTTCTTAAATGGAGTGCAAAAGTAGCTCTTTTAATTTTAATTACCAAAATTTTTTGGAATAAAACTATTTTCTTATATAAATAACTCTCTTTTCCTCAAAAAAATCATCTTTAAACCAGATGTTTACATCGCAGATAGTGAGATTTTTAGGAGAGATAGCGTTGCTTTTTAGAGCTCGATCAATCTCAGTAATAAGTGCCCCTCCATCTGAGATGTCGCCACCTTTTAAATATATAATACCACTATTATATTTCCCTTTTACCCACGGTATAAAATTACTTAGGTCTGTAACGGCTCTTGATACAATATAATCAATACTCTCTTTTACCTCTTCTGCTCTCTTGTGTTCGGCTACTACATTAGTTAAACCAAGTGCATTGGCAACCTCTTGTACAACCTTTATTTTTTTTCCGATAGAGTCTACTAATAGAAATTTTGTCTCAGGAAATAGAATTGCGAGAGGAATACCTGGAAAACCACCACCTGTTCCAACATCCATAACTCTAGTCTGATCTGTGAACTTTACAAAATCTGATGAGTTGATAAATTTTGCTATGGCTAGAGAGTGTAAAACGTGGTGAAGATAGAGTTTGTCAATATCTTTTCTGCTAATAACATTTATCTTTGAATTCCACTCTTGATATAGTGATTGAAGCTGCTCAATCTGGCTCTGTTGAGTAGGGGAGAGGTTAGGAAATTCATTAAAAATAAGTTGTGCTGTGTAGTCTATATTGATATCCATTTTGTTACTCCTCTATATTTATTAGCTCTATAAGTTGCTCTTTTGCTCTCTTTATTCTAGTCCTAACAGTATTAAGTTGCAAATTAAGCTCTAGTGCAATCTCGTCATATGCATACTCTTTAATAAAGCGTAATTCGGCTACAACTTTATACTTTGGATCCATTTTATCTATAAGTTCCAATAATCTTTGGTACTCTTGCGTGCTAATCATTTCATCCTCAGGAGAATTGTTTATTCCACTCCCAATGTTAACCGTTTCAACAATACCACTATCAACATCTTTATTATCGGTATTATTATTCTTATTTTTTCTAATGTGATCTATTGCAACATTCTTTGCAATATTAAAGATCCAAGTAGAGAATTCATATTTAGGATTATACTCTTTTATTTTTGAGAATGCTTTTTGAAATGCCTCTTGACAAATATCTTCTGGTTCTATTGCCTCTTCTATATAATTGTCGCGAGTCTTAAGACCAGTTAAAAATTCGGAAACATATAGAGATAGCCCTATTTGGTGTCGCGATACAAGCTTTGTGTAAGCCTCCTGCTCTCCATTAATGGCAAGGTTTATTAACTCTCTATCAGTGTAACCCTTGTAATTATTTGACTTATTTATAGCCACTTTCATTTATTATCTCTTTATAGCCTTAAAATGTATTCTCAATTTGCTCTCGATTTACTCTCAATTAGTGTGCCTCTAACCAATTTTGACCCACTCCGCACTCGGTAATTAGTGGGATATGTAGTTTAATGACGCTCTCCATCTCTTCTGTAAGAATTCTTTTGATAACCTCAATCTCTGATTCAAGGGCATCAAAAACAAGTTCATCGTGCACTTGGAGTATCATTTTGCTCTTTATCTGCTCTCTCTCTAATCTATTGTAAACGTTTATCATTGCAGCTTTTATTATATCTGCTGCACTTCCCTGTAGTGGCGCATTGATTGCATTTCTCTCATTGTAACTTCTTACTGCACCATTTCTTGAATTAATATCGGGAAGAAACCTCTTTCTGCCATAAATTGTCTCAACATATCCACTCTCTTTTGCCTTTTCAATCATTTTATTCATATACTCTTTAACTCCTGGATAGCTGGCAAAATATTCATCTATGAGCTGTTTGGAGTCTGTTCGGCTCATTCCCAAACGTTGGGAGAGACCAAATGCAGATATGCCATATATGATACCAAAGTTTGCAACCTTAGCTCTATTGCGCTGCTCTTTTGTAACCTCACTCTCCTCAACTTTAAATACCTTTGCTGCTGTGGCTGTGTGGATATCTTTATTGTGATTAAATGCTTCAACTAGCCCCATATCATCACTAAGGTGTGCCATAAGTCTGAGCTCAATTTGAGAATAATCGGCAGATATTATCACTCCATCTTTATTTGATGGAATAAAAGCCTTTCTAATCTCTCTCCCTCTTTGGGTTCTAATAGGGATGTTTTGTAGGTTTGGGTTAGTTGAGCTTAATCTTCCTGTAGCTGTAAGTGCCTGATTAAAGGTTGTATGTATCTTGCCAGTCTCAGCAGAGATAAGCGATGGAAAATTATCTATATATGTTGATAATAATTTTTTAAGACCTCTGTACTCTAATATCTGTTCTATTATTTGATGAGAGCTAGCTAGTTCGTTAAGAGTCTCTTCATCTGTTGGGTAGCTCCCTTTACTATTCCTTTTTACTTTTGGATTTAGTTTCAATTTCTCGTAGAGTAGAATACCTACTTGCTTAGGTGAAGATATATTTAAGGTTGGCTCTTCTGCAATCTCTCTAACTCTATTCTCTATTTCAAGTAGCTCCTTAGAGAGTATTTGACTATAATTATGAAGGTGCTCAGTATCTATCTTAACACCTTGAGACTCCATATTGGCTAAAACTTGGATTAGTGGTGCCTCAATTGTTCTGTAGAGCTCTATCTGGTTTGAACTCTCTAGCTCTTGAATAAGTTGATCAGAAAGTTTACAGAGAAGAGTAGTTGTAACTCCATCCTTTTTGCTAGCCTCCTCTTTTGTATTAGTCTCTACGCTCTCTTGAATTGCTGCGGCAGAAAAGAGATCAAACTCCTCTGGTTGCTGCTGTTGTACACCCTCTTGCTCCTCATCTCTTATATTATTAATATCAATCTTTAGATAGCTCTTTATGAGCATATCCTCTTTGTGGCTCCTCTCTGGGTTGATAACGTAGTGCATTAACTCAATATCAAAGAGTTCGCCCTTAAGAGTGATATCATGTTTAATAAGTATTTTGATTAGCTCCTTTATGTTGTAGCCAATCTTTGCAACGTTCTCGTTTTGAGCAATATTCTTAAATTCCTCTAGCTTGCCTTTTGTTATAAAAGCATACTTGTCATCTGCTGAAATTATTATATTATGTTCAGTAGTTAGTTTGAATGATAGTTTGCCATTTTGTGAGGCTAAATCAATTACATCTTTTATTGTGGAACTGTAGGCTGCTGGAACTATTTCCTCTTTTTCTTTGCCTCCCGATATATTTTCTACTCCATTTCCATCGCCAACAAGTTTAAAGAGAGAGGTAAACTCATATTTCTCAAATACTGGAATTGCCTCCCCTTCTTGGATAGGTTTCATCTTGATATCGCTGCTATTTATCGGGAGTGAAATATCTGTTTTTATCGTGACAAGAAATTTGCTCATTTCAATGTGCCCCATTGCCTCTTTAAGTGCCTCTTGTTGTTTAGGAGGAAGCTCTTTTGAGTTCTCGATAACTCCCTTTAGTGAGCCGTATTTGCCGATAAGTTTTTTTGCTCCAACCTCGCCGATCCCTTTTATTCCCGGGATGTTATCTGAGCTGTCTCCCCAAATTGAGAGTATATCTATTACCTGTTGAGGATCTTGTATTCCGTATTGTTCGCAAATTTTTTCTTTTCCAATAACCTCTATTTCATTACCCCCTTTAGCGGGTTTATATTGGTAGATATGGTCTGTTATAAGTTGGCCATAATCTTTATCGGGAGTAACCATAAATATTTCTGAATCATCACTTTGCCACTGTTTTGCCATTGAACCTATAACATCGTCTGCCTCAAAGCCTGGGATTAGAAGAACTGGAATATTCATACTCTTTAAGATCTCTTGAAGGGGCTCTAATGCCTGTTTTACAAGGTCTGGAGCAGCGCTTCTATTTGCTTTGTACTCTGGGTAGGCCTCGTGTCTAAATGTCTTTACAGGCGGGTCAAATACTACAGCTATATGGGTAGGATTCTCTCTATTGATTAGCTCTAGGACCATTTTTGTAAAGCCAAAAAGAATGGATGTATCTACA
The DNA here is from genome assembly GCA_964368585.1 of uncultured Muribaculaceae bacterium. Taxonomy (GTDB): domain Bacteria; phylum Bacteroidota; class Bacteroidia; order Bacteroidales; family UBA932; genus Egerieousia. The sequence continues at coordinate 98,829 of CAYJAK010000003.1, read as the reverse complement.
CCTTTAGAGTTCACCATTGGGCGCCTCATAAATGCGTAATACATTCTAAAAATCTGGGCGTGGCCATCTATCAAAAATATTTTATTCATCTGGTTGTTTTTATCAATTGTAATATCTTTTCTCTCTACTCTCTAGTTATCCTCTGCAAACCACTCAACGTAAGAGGTAGCAGTTTCGTAGAGTTTAATAGAGTGTAGCTCTAAGTTTTGAGGTAGGTGCTCCTTTATTATTTGTGCAAAATATGAGACAATATTCTCGCAAGTTGGCTGAAAGTCAAATATTATGACATTTTGGTATGCTTGAGCAATCTCTTCTGCTAAAGGAGAATCATCTCTTAGTACAAGTGAGTGGTCGAATTTGTTTATAATGTGGTTATTAACAATTGATTTTAAATCTGTAAAATCTATTAACATCCCATTCTTAGGAGACTCTTTGTCTTGAATAGGCTCACCTTTTATTGTTACATACATTATATAAGAGTGCCCGTGGATGTGTTTACACTTTCCATCATAATTTTTAAGAGCGTGTGCACCTTCAAATCGGAACTCTTTTGTTATTCTTACAATTGACATATCTAGAGTGTTTTTATGAAAAAAATAATCTTACAAAAGTACTAAAAATTACTGAATTTTATCGAGATTAAAGAATAAATGCTAACTGAATTTTGATGTTTTTCTCTATGATTTATAGCGATTTAAATTATTTTAGACTATTTAAATAATAATTTGTAATTGTTTTGCTAAAATTAATTATATTTGTGACAGTATGCTCATTTGAAAATCTATTAAATAATAAATCTATGGCAATAAATATAAATGATTTTTTATCAGAGAGTTCCAAGGCTATGAAGCCTTCTCCAATTAGAGAACTCTTAAGCGTTGTAAACAAACCTGGAGTTATCTCTTTTGCAGGTGGTTTTCCTAATCCGCAAACATTTCCAATTAATGAACTTAAGGAGATTATGATGGATCTTCTAGAGAATGAAGGGGGAAAAGTTCTACAATATACAGGTACAGATGGAGATGCTACTCTTAGAGAGGAGATTGCAAAGAGATATATTGTACAAGGTTTAGATATTGATAAAGATAATATTATTATTACAACGGCTTCTCAACAAGCTATTGATCTAACAGGTCGCATCTTTATTGATCCAGGTGATACCGTAGTTGTTGGCCTTCCATCATATTTGGGAGCTTTGCAGGTTTTTAATTCATATAGGGCAAATGTAGTTGGAACAGAGAAGGATGAGGAGATTGAGGCTCTTATTAGTGAGATGTGTGCAAGTGGTAAAAAGCCAAAATTTATCTATGCAATTCCAGATTTTCAAAATCCATCGGGAATAACAATGAATGTTGAGCAGAGGGAGTTTATGGTTAAGGTAGCTCGTGAATATGACCTTTTGATTATTGAGGATACTCCATATAGAGAGGTTAGATTTGAGGGTGAGCACCAGCCTATGATTGCAACAATGGCTCCAGAGAGAACTATTGTACTGTGTTCATTTTCAAAGATTTTTGTGCCAGGATTCCGTCTAGGTTGGGTGATTGCTCCTAAAGAGATTATTCAGCGATATAACCTTGCAAAACAGTCGGCAGATCTATGCTCTCCAACTTTTAATCAGGCAGTTGCAGCTAGATATCTACAGAGCGGTGTATTTGAGAAGAATCTAGAAAAGACAATTGATTTGTATAGAGGAAAGAGGGATGTTATGCTTAAAGCTTTGGAGGAGTTTATGCCAGAAGGTGTTAAATGGACTCGTCCCGATGGTGGTCTCTTTTTATTCATAACTTTACCAGAGGGGTGCGATTCTCACGAACTATTTAGATTAGCAATTGAGGAGAATGTAGCTGTTGTGGTAGGGGATGCTTTCTTCTGTGATGGATCTGGTAGAAATACATTAAGAATCAATTTCTCATTTATGGATGATGAACTTATTATTGAGGGTGTAAAGAGGTTGGCTAAAGCTGTAAAGAATCTTTTTGATACTCAAAAAATGTAATGTATATTTGCCACAAATAACCAAAATAACAAAGAAAATAGTATGAGAAAAAAAATTGTAGCGGGTAACTGGAAGATGAATACAACAGTTCCTGCAGGAGTAGAGCTTGCAAAAAATGTTTTAGCTAAAATTTCAGAGGTTCCAGAGGGTGTTAAGTTAGTTGTGGCTCCGCCATTCACTCACCTTTCTGCAGTAGAGAGCGTATTAAATGGTTCTGCTATCTCTGTTTCTGCTCAAAACTGTGCGGATCAAGTTAGTGGTGCATATACAGGAGAGGTTTCTGTTGATATGCTTAAATCAATAAATGTTGAGTATGTAATCTTAGGTCACTCAGAGAGAAGAGAGTACTATGGTGAGACTAACCAACTTCTTGTTAAAAAAATGGAGCTTGCTTTAGCTGCTGGTCTATCTCCAATCTATTGTGTAGGAGAGAAATTAGAGGAGAGAGAGGCTGATAAACATTTTGAAGTTGTTGAATCTCAATTAAAAGAGGCTCTTTTTGGATTCACTCCTGAGCAAATGGCTAATATCGTAATTGCTTACGAACCAGTTTGGGCTATTGGAACAGGTAAAACTGCTTCATCTGAGCAGGCACAAGAGATTCACGCATTTATCCGTAAATGCTTAGCTGATCAATTTGGAGAATTAGCAGAAGAGATCTCAATTCTTTACGGAGGAAGCTGTAAGCCTTCAAACGCTCCTGAGTTATTTGCTCAAGCAGATATCGATGGTGGTTTAATTGGTGGTGCGGCTTTAGCAGCTGAAGATTTTATCGGAATAGCTGTTGCTTTTGCAAAGTAATCAAGAATTCTAATCATATATAATAAAATAAGGGCTGTCCTTAAAATCGTGCTTGATTTTGGACAGCCCTTTAGTATAATTGTTTTAGAGAAAACTCGCCTTACGAATTGACAAAAATATGCCTTCAGTACTTGTAAAGAGTATATTTTCCTATTTATAAGTGGCTTGAGTTATAGGACGTATTGAGCATCCCGATGCTTTACCGCTACTAAGCATTCTTGTATTGCCTGAAAACACATATCCCAGAGCTAAAGAATAATCATCTCTCCAAGTATTGTTGTGCGAACTAGAAAAGTAGGTCTCATTTGTTCTCATATAACCATCTGCGGTCTCAGAGTTAGATACGTCTTTTACTCTAACAAGAGTACCGGTACTTGAACTTCTGTACGTAACATAAAAGAAGCGAGCAAACTTCAAATATGACTCCAAAGTTGAATATTTATGTAAAGCATTATCTGCAGTCATTTTACCAGCAAAATCAAAATATGTAAATTTATTAGGTACCATCCAGCCTAGGGGAGAGGGGTCAAAAATTGATTTTGTCACTCTTACCACTTCTTGTCCAGCAGCCGTTGTGAAAACATCAGTTAGATTTGTCAATTTTAAGCTAACATCTCCCCATATAATATTCCTTGCAGCTGCAGGGTTATTTGCAGGGTTTAACCAGTGAGAAAATGCTGATGAACCAGGCAATCCAACGCAGAAATTATATGGAACTCTAAGGGCGCCGATAACAGTTGTATAGTACCCTTCAGATGCGGGGGTAGAGTATGGTGTGATATTTTCTAAACGTGTTCCATCTCCTTTAATTGCCCCCTTTGCTGGATATGGACGAGGATTGGCGTGTTGAAATGTAAGAGATCCTGAGAGAGGATCAGATATACATATCTCATTATTATTATCATAAACAGTCCCGTGCCCAATAGCGGTATTATCAAAAGCTCCAATATTTCTATCCATCATAAAGCGTCCATCATTTAGGCCACCACTATTCCATACACTTCCAAGATAGCGATGTAGAGCATCTTCTGTTATAATTCCACTGGTTGCTGAGTGATAGACTCCGGGAGATACTCCTGCTTCTGTTCCAGTTCCTGTTGTTGTATAGGTTCCGGCTCCAAAATTATTGCCAAGATTATCGCGAGCTATACCCATTGGGTCATAATCTGTAATCCAAAATGTCCAAGACCACAAACTATTCCCTTTACCATCTACAACGGAAACCAGAACAACACCATAGTTTTCTGAATTGGCTGGAATTGTAACAGATATGCGCTCTTCTCCCGTAGAGGGGTTAGGCAGATCTCGTTGAAACTTAAAATTACCGTTATACACACGTTGTGAGTCATACCAAACTATTTCTATGTCCCAATCTTCGGGGAGAACAAAGTTGCCATCGGTATCATAGTAATCACTATGAGCCAATGCTTCACTATCAGATATATACGCGTACTTAGTGAATGGAGATTTTCCTCCAGTTATTCTAGTTCCCCACACCTCTTTAATTCGAGAAGAGATAGGAATATAATATTTTCTAGCTACAGATTGGGCAGGACGAAGCATATAGGTGTTAGATAATTCAAGCTCTGAATTATCAGAAAAGGATCCTCCGATATAGTAATTAACAATTGCTTTGTCACTAAAATCAACTATATCTAAGTTCTCTTGCAAAATATATATTCGCACACTCTCTCCATTATTATTGTAGACATATGCAGGACTCTTAAAATTATCTCTATATCCAGTGGTAAGTTCTACTAGTGAGATAGGTATTCCAGAATTTTGTTCTGCAGTATATTCTAAATCTGTAGTTCCACCAAATTGTATCCAAGTAGCAAGATCTGTAGTGATCTTATCTCCATAATCTATATATGCATAAGTGTAATCAGATGTTTCATAATTGGTTATCTGAGTCTCCGAATCTCCAAATTGATTGAAATTTACTTTTACCCTGCTTAATAAATTACCAACACGAATTGAAACTTCGCCCACCCATACATCTTTAGTGGGATCTGGTTTATTTGCATCAACAAAAAAATTGTTGTCTAACATAAAAATTAGAGTGTCTTTTTGATTCTCCTGAAAAGTTTCTGAAAATTCTGCAGTGTTAACTACGTTTAGTCCATCTGTTTCTGATATAACACGCTTAACAACACTATTCCATACGTCATCAGCAAAGCCAGAAGATGCTTTTTCATTGTGTTCATAGTGTATTGTAAAGCCATCAAAATTTTGTTTAATAATCTTTTCTTTGTCGGCATATATATCTACAATCGTATTACTCAAAGCCATATAGCTTGTTCCGTTTGTTACCACAAATTCATTCCCCGTACCACTGTCAATATCAATATCGTAGAGTATATTTGATGGAGGATTATCGAGAGCCTCTTCTAACGATGAGTAGCCATTCCCTTCAAATCTAAGAAGTTTTAATCTATATCGCGTATTTCTATTAATGGCAAATGATGGATTATTAGGGTCATCTCCATATTTTATTAATACCTTAAAAAATTCAGGAATCTTCTCCTCTTCGCCATCTGCGTTAATAAATACTTCAGATTGAGCAGTCTTTGCCTTTACAATTATATATACATATGGAGCCTCAGTTGTTCCTTTTACAGAAACATTAGGATACATATATAACCCTTGAATAAGATCATCTGGTTGAAACTGAAACTCTTCAGCTACCCCGTCATTGTTAGTGTCAAACCAATATTTGTGATATGTATTTGTCTCTTCTGTTGCCAGATTCGTTGCGGGAGTAATAGGATTTGTATAATCTATATAAGTTACTCCTTTGGGTGGTAGTGATGTGTAAATAGGCGTATTAGGTACATTGGACAAATATGCTTCCATTAGCTCTACTTCTGTTCTAGCGTTTGGATTTCCAAAAGGTGAATTTTGCGTACTACCATCTTGATCAGGCTCTGAGTAGAGTAAAATATCTATACGAGAATATCCAAAGACTGATACTGGGTAGTTTCCCGTATAGACCTCGGTGAGTGCTGGGAGTTGGATAGGGTCTACAGAGATAGGCAATATACCGCTATTATCAATTTTATTCTCTAAAATGAGATTTGTACTAGAGGCTTTGGTTCTACCAGCTACAACCTCTGTATCTATCGGGAGTATAGTTGCCTTGATAAATTCTCCATAAGTCATCGCTTTACCACTATCCAAACTATCGTTTATCTTTTGAATCATATCTGGGGGCAGATTTGCAACCCCAATAGCAGTAACAGGGGAGTTTATCTCTGGTACCTCGGCTGTATAGAAGCGCTGAATGGTTAGATTCTCATTAATTTCATCATTAGGGGTGCCAGTTGGATTCATATTTGCGTATAGCAATAGATGCCCACTTGTATCTGGAGAGCTAACAATATTGGCACCTTCCATCTCAAAAGTATTATTAGTGAATACAAATAGAGTCACATTTTTTAATTCTAACTCTCTATCTGTAGCAATACGCTGAGTAGCACCACTAGACGCATCAATGTCAGCTCTAGTTATTATAGAGCTATTAGAGTTTATAGTTGAGAATGATGGGCCAAAATCAATTGTAATTCTTGGTAATGAATTGTTATTGGAATCTATATTTGGTCTATCTAGCTCAGAGTTGATGCACCCAGCTATAAGTAACACCAATGAGAAAAAATAGAGTATTCTATTAATATATTTTATTATCTTAATCTTCATAATTATTTAAGGTAATAGTGGTGTTGTAACTTTAAATTGGAATATAGGACGGATACCGGCACCAAGGCAATGAGGTGTATCTGTATCGTGTCTTGTAGCTTTAGAGATAACCTTTTTATCAGTTGTGTAGTTCTCAAATTGTATTCCTGCAGCCATAGATTTAGTACCAGGGACATCAGTATTTGTCCATATATGTGAGTAATCAAGAATTACGATATTTGCTATACCTGTAAGTGGATCAATAACGTTTGTTGAGAAATAATTATTCCCAGAACTACTTGTGTATAATTGGATATTAGTATCACTGTTGTAATAAGCGTTCCACCCGCTTGCTACCCAGTATTCACCCATTGGAGGAATCATCCAACCCAATGGAGATGGATCAAAAATAGATTTTTTATAAATAGGTTCTTCTTCGGAGGTGTCAGTTGAAACATTACCCTGTATAGTCTCATCGTTCCAGACCTTACCAATAATGTCTGGATTAGAGCACCAATTTACATTTTGTGAATTATAATATACAGTAGAAGGATTACTAATGGCAGTACTTCTAGCTACTCCGCTAGTTCCTGAATCTACCCTTTTTTTTACATAGTTAGAGCCATCGGCAAAGCGGGCTTGGTGCCCAAAGAGTGGAGCTAAGCGACCATATTGATAAACTACCCATCCACGCCCACCTAAAGAGCCTTGTCCATCATATGATGGTGCGTAAGCGCCTATATTTCTATCCATATGATAACTGTAATCTTGGGATGCGGTACTAGAGTATCGGTGTACTTTATTATCCCTATTTGTTGGATCATATTTAATGTATTTATAATAGACGTTATTAGGATCTATACCTTCTGGTGTTTCACCAGTCGGTTTAGAACTATCAGTTGTACCATTTCTGATAATTTCATTGGGATCGTAATCAGTTACCCACATATGCCAAGTCCACAATATTTCGCCTGTTTGAGCGTTGGTGATTGAGACTAGAATATTACCTGGATTATCAAATCCTTGTGGAATGGACATAATGAAAGAGGGTTTACCATCGGCGCCTAGCGTTTTAGTGTAGCTAATTCTATTAGTAGCTAATTCATTATCGTATGCATAAGTTTGCACCTTCCAGTTATCTAAGTTGGTATGCTCATATGTTGTTTCTCCCCCCTCTTCTGTAGGAGGTGTTGCAACTCTAAAGAAATTAGGATTAAATCTATTTATCTGGTGAAAAATTGGGATTTTATACTCTCTTGTTTCGCTTTGAGATGAGTTAATAATATAGCAGTTTGAAATTATTAGTGAATCTGCAGATTGCCCAAGTTCTGAATTAACAAAATCTATATTTGTGTAATCAAAAGTTTTAACTGGAAAGAAGTTGATAGTTATATCGGTTGTGATGATTCCAGCCTTTATTTTGATGTTTTCTGATGAATATCCACTATTTGCGCGTGGATAGAATTTACATTTAATAATATGTGTATCTTTATTTAAAATAAAATTTGCCTTATTTGGAATATCAACAATAGAATCGGTGGGGTTTGTATCCGATAGAGGATCTTTGTGAAATATCTCAAGTTCATCATCGAGAACATTTGTAGAAAAATTTATATCTAATAGAATCTCTTCACCCTCTTCATCATAGTTTAATGAGTAAGTTGATTTTTCTAGGTATAGATAAGTATAAGTTACTTCTGAAATTATATCCTTAGTAGATGCCCAATCTATCTGTTGCGCAGTTACAGTAACATAGTTGAGAACGGGATCTATATTCAAAAGATAATTGTACGCAGAACCCATCACCCACTCACTGCCTTCTGGTAGTACTACAATTTTTTCTCTCTCTTCTACGATGTTTTGAGAGTTAATATATGAATATTTAACAATTATATATGATGATTTAGAGTGTAAACCTTGTGGAAGCATAAATAGAAAATCTCCAACTTCCCCTTGAGTACTTCCACTATTGCCATAAAGTTGTAGAATAGTATTTGGGTTAATCTCTACTGGATTATTCGTTCCTGAACTATAAGTATTTAATGTGTATATGTCTTCATTTGAGAGTTGGGTCCAACCTGAAGATGTTCCCTCATTTTCGTATCTGAACACTCCATTTTGAGATATATTACCCATCTTTATACTATGAATTTTGAATGGAGTTGTGTCATTAATATTTTGAGCAGTAAAACTTATTCTTGATAAAGCGTGCTTAAAATCTAGATTAACAATATTAGATGTACCTGCAAGTTTGATTGCATTTTTTCTAACAGCATAGAGCAAATCTGTGTGAAGAGTGGGATCACTACTTGGTTGTGCATATTTAATAGCTGGAAATGCGTTAGGTGAGACAGGTTCATTAATATTTGCATCATCAATGAGCTCAATGTTTTCTGCGTCGAATGGGGCATAAGCAAAGAAGTGGTGGAAGTCACTATCCCACATAAAATCATTAATGTCATCCTCAATAGGAGTGAAGATTCTATTTGTTCCCTTTACATATTTAGCATTAAACATTTTTTGTGTATAATCCTCTCTATCTGCATTTTGAACGATTGTTGTGTAGGTGAAAACGCCTAAATTGTTGAGATTTTCAGTAGTGATGACTCCAGATTTAGAATTTATGTTGCTAGAGTCTTTACTAAAGCTAAAATCTATAATGTCTCTCTCTGAACTAAGAAGGTTATCATCAATATTTTTCTCTGTGCAACTTTGTAAAAGTATAAACAGTGAAACAAAAAAGTATAAACCTAGTTTTATATCCTGCATTGTACTATCATTTTAATTATCAAACCAAAAAAGAGTATTCAGTATGTAATTTACTTGCAAAGATAGTAAATATTAAGATATATACGTATTTATCGGTTTAGATATGCTATTATATATAATAAGAGAGTATATTTGTGTGGTATTTAAATTTTATCGGGATTATAATATGGATTATATAGAGGTTTTAATAAAGATTCTCCCTTTTAATGAGGAGATTGCAGAGTGTTTAACAGCTGAGCTTGCTGAGATTGGTTTTGAGAGTTTCGTAACAGAGGAGCCCAATCTGAAGTGCTATATTCAGAAGAGCCTATTTAATCAAGCGCATTTAAAGTGTGTGATTAGTGGTTATGACGCATTTGACGGTGTTGAAATGAGCTATGAGACCTCTCTTATTATGCAACAGAATTGGAATGTTGTGTGGGAGTCGCAATTTGATCCAATAGTTATTGATGATCTTGTAACAATTAAAGCTCCATTTCATAAGGTATCTTTATCCCGATATAATATTAAAATTGAGCCTAAAATGGCTTTTGGAACAGGGCATCACCAGACGACTACAATGATGGTTAAAGCTCTACTTGCTTTGGGGGGTGAGAGTGATGATTTGCGTGAGGAGTTGCAAAAATATGTCGGGAAGAAAAAAAACCTAATTAGAGGGGTGCAGGTTTTAGATATGGGGTGTGGAACTGGTGTTTTGGCACTACTCGCAGCTAAGTTGGGAGCAAAGAGACCTGTACACGCGATAGATGTTGATATTACTGCGGTTAATTCTGCAAAAGAGAATGCTTGGAAAAATAGATTACATAATGCGTTACATATTTTAGGTGGCGATGCTTCTCTAATTCAGGCAAATAAATATGATATTATCTTGGCAAATATAAATAGAAATATTCTTTTAGAGGATATGTCTACATACTCTGCTGGAGTTAGAAGTGGTGGTTTTTTAGTGGTAAGTGGATTCTATAAAGAGGATATACCTACTCTAGATAGCAGAGCTGCTGAATGTGGATTTGCTAAAGTTGGGAACCTTGAGATTGAAGGGTGGGGGAGTGTGATTTATGTGCGTGGTTAGTTATTACCACTCCATCCACTCTAAAAAACTCTTTGCTTTGAGTCTAGAGATACCAACTTGTTCTGGTGTTTGATGCAGTAGTTTTACAACAAGTGTGCGATTGAAATATCTCTCTATAGATTGAATAGAATTGCGTGCAATTATAAATTGACGATTTGCTCGATAGAATTTCTGATTGTCAAGTATCTTTTCTAGTTCATCTAATGTTGAATTGTAGCTATACTCTACCCCTTTATTGGTGTTTATTTGTAGTCCAGAGTTTGTGGCGTAGATATATGCTATTGTGTCAATTAGTATTGGGATAATTCTCTCCCCTTTATTTACCATTAAAGTTGAGCGTTGGCGTTTTGCAGAACCTCCTCCAATTAGTTTTAATAATTCTTCTATTTGTGGTTGCGCGTCACTCTTTATGGCAAAAGCTTCTCGCATTGAGTGGTATTTTTCTAATGCTTTTGCTACTTGTTCTCTACTTATAGGCTTTAAAATATAACTCACAGCATTGGTCTCAAAGGCCTCAATCATATATTGATTATAAGCTGTTGTAAATATTATTGGGCAGGTGATTGTAACTTGTTTAAATAATTTGAAACTAGTACCATCTGCAAGCTCAATATCTGAGAATATTAGTTCAGGCATATTGTTTTTAGAGAACCATTCAATACCACTCTCAATTGAATCTACTATGCCTAATATTTGGGCTTGATTCTCTATTGAAAGGATTAATTCAGAGAGTCTTGCAGCTGCTCTTTGTTCATCTTCTATGATTAAAATTTTCATACTCATTATTATACCATTGGTAGTTTTACTGTGAAAAAATTTTCAGAATTAATTATCTCAATCTCTTTGTTATACAATAGATCATAACGCTCAGAAAGATTATATAGACCCACACCTGTGGAGGCTATAGGGTTGCTCTTTAATTGGATGTTGTTCTTAATGATGATTGATGTATCTGTCTCTTTAATAGATATTTGCAGGGGTTTATTCTGGGTTGCTACATTGTGTTTTACTGCATTTTCTACAAGAGTTTGTAGTGCTAAAGGTGGGATCTGCTTTGTGGAGATATCGCTGTTGAACTCAATATCTAACTCTATCGCATCTCCAAATCGCTCTTTGAGTATGTGCCAATATGAGCGTACAAAAGAGAGCTCATCTTTAAGAGAGACACTATTCTTTTCTCTGCTCTCAAGTAGATAGCGATATACACTGGCCAATTGTTCTACAAAACGTTGAGCATCCTCTTGGCGAATTATTGATGAGAGTGTGTTGAGTGAGTTGAACATAAAGTGTGGACTTAATTGTTCGCGAAATGATGTTAATTTAGCCTCTATGGCAAGTTTTTCGGCGCGAGAAGCCTTTAATTCGGCATCTTTTTTCTCTACTATAACTCGTTGTGAGAATAGAATCCAATGGTAGATAATATTCCAAATTAGAACCCTGAAAAAGTTCCATATTTTTATATGGTCTTCAAATCTATTGGAAAGTAGGCTCTCTCTCTTTGTTTCAAATATTGGAGAAATTAAATTTAGTATATAATAGACTGCTACAGTAATAATTAGAATAGAAAGAATACTTTGAATCCATATCCTGGGGACAAGCTTTTTGTATTTTTTTGAATTTAGTAACCCCAAATGTCCAAACCAAGTTGTAAGCAACATTACAAAGGTTGCTAATGCGGTGGTATCAATATATTCAGAACCACGTGCAAGAGTTAATCTAGGTATCATTACCATAATGGTGATGCCTATAGATAAAACTACTCCAAATATAATATTGTTTCTCATTGGTTGATTTTTTGCGAATTTACAAAGAATTTGTTGAACTGATAGAGTTGCATACTCTTTATTTGTCTGATTAGTGTTGATAATAGTTTCCAATAGATGCTTTGAACTCAATACCTTGAGTCAATTGACACGAGAAACTAAATCTTGGTTCAAAGAAGAACTTAGGCTCAATTTGAATCCACGTTGTGAGTAAACCAGTAGCTATCTCTAATTTGTCATTTATAAAACTCATTTTATCATCGATACTTAAATCTATGAATATCATCTCTTGATTGTAATCTGCTGGTAATACAATTTTTTGCAGATCAGAGTAGCCTGTGTCAACATTAGAGTGAGATGTCTCACCCAAATATCTCGCCCACTTTACGCTATCTCCTAAATTTTCCCAATCAGAATGGTTGTGTATTGAAGAGCTAAAATCTATTTGCTCATTGCTCAAGCCTTCTACCGGTATTGTTAAGGAGGTAGGTATCTCTTGTGCTATACCAACTAATGTTGAGTATAGCACAGTAAATGTTAGAATAAAGAATTTTCTCATATTACCAATTTTGATATCTTTTTTTAGCTATTTTTTTTAATCGCTCAAGAGCTAGTTCATACATCTCAAATTGCTCTTGAGTTAAAATCTCTTTTAATTCAGATTTTTTCTCGCTGTGATAGCTACGAGCAACGGCGAACTTTATGCTCCTGTCTATATTGCTATCTTTTAGAGCTGCTATTTTTTTGATAAGCTTAAGGTTTAATCCCTCTATCTTATCAGCTTGATTTTCGTTGAGACTTAATTTCTCGTTCATCTTTTCTGTCATAACTTTAGCTACATCTTTGTAGATACGATTGTTGTTGCTTGCCCATGTTGGAGCTACGCAAAGCATCATTATGCTTGTTATGATTATTATTGCTATCTTTTTCATCTCTTTTATTTTGTTTAATTTATTATTACTATTTTTTATTGTTTTTTGCTGCTTTTTTCATTTCATCCTTTAACTCTTTATCTATTTTTTCCCACTCCTTAAATTGTTCACTAGATAATATTTTATTCATTTCACTCTTTTTTGCCTCATTATCAATTTTATACGCCTTGTATTTGTCGGTGCGAGAGGCAGAACTATTTTTTAAGATCTGAGTTTTTTTCATATACTTTAGCGTAATTTCGTATGCCTTTTTTTCCTGATCATCACTCAAATCTATCTTTGAATCAAGCTGTTCAATAGATGATTTAGCTAACTCTTCAATTGTTTTTTGTTTTTGTGCAAGAAGTGCAATTGTACTAAATAGTGTTGTGCAAAAAATTGCCGCGACAATAAATACTTTTGTTTTCATTTTTTTTTACTTTTTATTTGATAATTATTTTGAACTATGATGCAAAAGTATGGTATGATGAGAGCCCTTGAAAGTGTGGTTGACTTTAGGTGTACAAACAAAGGATTCAAATGTACATTGATGGGTATGGTGTGAATTATGCGATTTATCTGCTTTTTGTTGAATTAGTATAATTTCTACGATTCTTAAATCGTAAAAAATGCTCTATCATCTGTTTATTTTGTTAATTGTGTCAAAGTTTTGAGATTTTAGTCTCTATTTTCGCCGTGTCAGTATTGACGCAAAATAAAAACCATAACAAAATGAGGCGAGAGAATTTAGAAGAAGAAAGGTTAGTACTAACAGATGAAGAGTTACAGTTAGAGGTAAAGAAACTAGGACGTTACATAGATCCTTTATCAGATTGGGGCTTTAAGAAGATTTTTGGTAGTGAATTAAACAAAGATTTGCTTATAGAGCTACTTAACGTGATAATTGATGATCCTAAGCACCACATCACCTCAATAGAATTTACAAAAAATGAGTATAAAGGTTTTGTAAAAAATGATAGAAATGCTATTTTTGATCTTAGTTGTAAGACTGAGAGCGGCGATAGGTTTATAGTAGAGATGCAAAATAGCGCACAGGCCTATTTCTTGGATAGGATGATCTATTACTCAACTTTTCCTATTCAGGAACAGGGCGAGATTGGAAATTGGAACTACCGATTAGAGTCCGTAATAGTTATAGGTATCTTGAATTTTAGGCATAATCGCGATGTTGAGGTGTATGATAAGTTTATATATAGTTATCATATAAGGGAGGATGATACAAGTGAGATGTTCTCTAGAAAACTACGATTCATTTTGGTAGAGCTAGCTGACTTTGATAAGGATATTGATGAGAAGAGTAGTCAGCAAGATAAATGGCTCTATGTATTGAAGAATTTGTCGCGATTAATAGAGCGGCCAGTAGAGCTTAGAAATAAGATTTTTATGCGGTTATTTGAAGTTGCAGAGATGGCCGCATTGAGCAGAGAGGAACAATTAAATTATATAAAAGTTATGCGCACGGAGAATGATATAATAAATCAGATAGACTTTGCTAGGAGCGAAGGGGAGCGTGTTGGGATGGAAAGAGGAATTGAAAAAGGGAAGATGGAAGGAAAAGCAGAGGGGCGATTAGAGGGAAAAGCAGAAGTTGCTTTATCTATGAAGCAAAATGGTGTAGCCGTAGAAATTATTGCTAATTGGACTGGGTTGTCTATCAGTCAGATAGGTGATTTTTAGGATTGGCGACTTGATTATAATTCATACATTTTGAGTTGCTCTTTTATTTGTGAAATAATATCATCTCTGAACCATTGAGGTGAAAGTACCTCTATTTCTGCTCCGTGTGAGAGTAACTCTTGGCGAAAATCGTAGGTAGGTGATAAATAGAAACTGTAAATTGTATAATTATCACACTTATTAATCTCTGTTTGAGAATGGTGCAATGGTAAGGCAGCAATGTATTTTGCCTTTATTCCATTTGCTTTTATTCTTATCTCTGTTGCTGGAATATTACTATCATTTATTATCCCGTAAGAGTTATAAAAATACTCTTCACTATCAAAACTACTTGGTAATGAGTAGGATTTTTCACTGCTTTTTAGGCTGAAAATTCTATCAAGGGAATATGCTTTAATCTGACTGCCATTATAGCCAAGAAGATACCACCTCTGCTTGAAAACTTTAACAGCATAGGGCTCTATAGTGGCAATATGCGATTCTTCTGCTCCAAAACTTTGGTAAACAATCTCTATTGCTATACTATCGCGCATTGCCTCAATGATTGCAGTCAAGTAGTATTGCCCGCTAGGGATCTTTTCAAAGAGAATACGATGCTTTAATTTGTGACTTTCGTTGATAAGATTATTTATTGCAAAAGTATTAATAAGCCATTGGCGAACACCGCCACGCTCCATATCCTCGGAGTTGTCTATGTAGTAAACATAACCATTTCGTCTATCGCACTCTATAGAGATGTCAAACATATCCTCTATGGCATGGCGATGATTATGGAAGGTTTTAAGAGGAATGTCGTCTCCGCTATAATTAAGCTCGGATGCTCTCCACTGTTCATTTATCTCTTCAAATGTTATTTTTCGTTTACGGTAAATCAAGTCTGTTAGCCAAACATAGCGGTTAAACAGATTTGACATCTTCTCTTTTGAGGATTTTCTCTTTTGCATAATTTTATTTTTTACAAAGATAGTAAATGGATGAGCTAAATTATGACATAAGTTGGAAAACCACTACTCCACCCACCTAGGCATAACCACTTTGCCCTCTTTTGTTTGAGGATAGAGTGCCTCTTCTGCAATGAGTTGTGCGGACATCTTGTCAATCAGGGTGTTGCAGAGCTCTTTTTGGTTTGCGGAGAGATCTGTTTTCTCAAAAGGATCTGTTTTTAGATTGTATAGCTCGCAGCGGTTACTCTCTGGATTGGCAGGGTTGTAGAAGTAGATTAATTTGTAATCGCCCTCTATGTATGTTGTAAAATAGCTTCCGTTATGTTGGTGAGGGAAGTGCATTAAGATGCCTTTTGGACGCTTTCTGTTCTGTTTATTTGCGAATTGTCTCTTTAGGCTAACTCCATCTATTTTATGGTTGTTGGGATTATCTACATCGCACAGATCTAGGATTGTAGGGAAGATATCCATTACTGTTCCAGATTGTAGTTGTGTTGCTCCCGATTTAATTGGAAAATCTTTTTGTAGTTTATTTGATCTGTTAGGTTTAGCCCAAGATGCAATAAATGGAATACGTACTCCGCCCTCATATATAGTGCCTTTCTTGCCTCTGAGTGGTGCAGACGAGGCGTATCCATTCATCTCTCCAAGTGGGGCATCGGAGCCATTATCTCCAAGAAAAATTATTAAAGTATTCTCAGCAATTCCCAACTCATTTAGTTTAACTATCAGATCTCCTAGAGATTTATCAATGCCCTCAATAAGTGTCGCATACTCTTTTGCTCCATTTGGTAGATTCAAATGTGCATAATTCTTTTCAAAGCGCTTATCCATATGAAAAGGGGCGTGCACAGCATAGTGAGCAAAATTTAAAAAGAATGGTTTGCCCTCTTTTACAGCATTTTCTATCGCGATATTTGCCTCTAAAGTTAGAGCTTCGGTAAGAAATGTTGAGGTGCCGTGATACTTTTCTAATCCATCAACAGCTCTCGCTTTCCATCCTCCAGTGTGTCCATAGTGCTCTTCTGCATAGTAGCTACCAGGTTGCCCTATTGAAGAGCCAGCAATGTTAATATCAAAACCAATATTTTGAGGGAACTCACTGAATGAACCAATTGGGCCAAAGTGGGCTTTTCCTACGTGAATTGTTTTATAACCACCCTCTTTTAGTAGGAGAGGAAGCGTAATATCACCCTTTTTTATTCCTAACCAGTTCCAATCATTTGGACCAAAAGGTGTGCGATTATTACTCTCGGAATTGATCCAGTTGGTTGTTCTGTGGCGTGTAGCATTCTGCCCTGTCATAATTGAGGATCGTGAGGGAGAACTTGTGCTTTGAGCATAAAAATGAGAAAAACGAATACCAGCCTCTGCCATCTTCTCCATATTTGGAGTTCTGTAGAGATTATTCAAATCATACCTTACAGGATCTCCATTACCGTCTGTTAAGAATGGAACAGAGCTATCCATAACTCCCATATCATCTATTAAAAATAGGACAATATTTGGTCTTTTATCTTGAGCTCCAACGATTGAAGCAGTAGATAATAGAATGGTTGAAGTGATAATCGTTTTTCTCATTTGTTTTATCTTTTATTATTCTGTAATAATTGTAAACTCAGCGCCAGTGGCAAAATCTTGCCCATTATGCTCGCTTAGAGCATTAAAACGGATATATCTAGCTTTTACTGGCTTTGTAAAGATTACTCTCTTCTCTTTTTTATCTCTATTAAATGTGCCTTTTGCAATAGGTTCTGCGCTCCAGTTTTCACCATCGTTACTAACATAGATTGCATAATCTTTTACATCTCCATTGCTGCCGTTTTGGCGAGGTAGATATGTAAACCCTTTAATAGATTTCTCGCTACCAGCATCAAAATCTACCCAATGAGGATGTTTTGCAACTGTAACTGAGTACATTGAGTGCCAAATTGAGTTAGGATTTCCATCTACAAGATGTTTTGCATCCCCCTCACCAGACTCTTGGCTACTTGATGAAACAACCACAAGTGGAGTGTACTCAATTTTACCAAAATTAGATGTTGATTTTGTATTTGGAGCATCTGCATACCAGGCTGTTATAGTGCCACCCTTAGCTAAGTTGAACTTCTCATTATAGGTAACTTTCTTGCCTTTGTTTACAGTATACATAATCTTTTTATCGCTACTCTCCGATAAAATCTCAACATTTCCAACTCTGTCGCGAACAATAGAGATAGGGGAGAGGCCTGCTCCCGATACATTTGCTCTCTCAATTAAATTATTGCCTGCAGGGCGAATAATAAATCCTACTGTGTTGTAAGTTGCTGTAACTCTGTCGGGAGTAAGAGGGCCACCTTGACCGCAGCTATTTCCTCCAAGACCAGTTACTGCGCAATCAAGAGTAAGGTATGTATCCTCTGGCTCAGGTAATTCATAAATGTGTCCAGCAAGAGTTAGCTCCAGTGGAGTATATTCAAGAGCAGAAACAGATAGTTTATTAGTTGCAATAAATAGAGCACCGTTACCACTATTATCTGTAAGTGCACACCAGCGTACATCCTCGTGATTACCCATATCTTGTGGTTTAGGGAATGGAGAAAACTGCTCTTTTACAGTGCTCTTGTGAACCTCTATAAATTGACCAACCTTTCTGTCGTTGTAGTTGTTCTCAGGGCCACGACCATAATATGTAAAGTTCTCATATTTTTTAGGAACCTGCATAATATAGCCTAAACGAGGTAGGATAAGATTTTGTGCATTTGAAGAGATACTTGATTGAAGTTCAATAGATCCATCTTTATAGATTGTCCAGATCTGGTTCGAAGTAAACTTACAATCATTATCTGTAAATGAAACATTCGTATTCTCCTCAATAGAGTTTCTACCAGAGTCAGTTCCACCTAAAATTTGAGCACCATTAGGAGCTTGTGATTCAACTGTGAATGATAATTGAATTGTACCATCTTGATTCTTAACCATATTGTGGTTAGTGACCTTATGTCTTAAATTGTGCAGACCATTTGCGTACCAAGATTGATAGAACCAGTTATCATTATTTGTAAAGGCTCTTAAAGCATTTAATTTTGGTCCCTCACCATCCTTAATAACCTTTTGACCACCATATATAAGTGAATAAATTGTCCCTTGCTTAAGATCAAATATTGCTGTAAAGTTCTCACCTTTAATTGTTTTGAACTCTTTTGACTTATCATCTGAGATTGATAATTTTGCCGATGATTTAGCAACTTGTTTAATTGTAGGGCGTTGAGCCTCCTTAATTTGGAACTGCTCCTCTGCCTGAACATAACCCGCTTTAGCCCAAGGTGAGTCACCTTTTTGGATAAATTGAATCTTTACAAAATACTCATTCTCAGGAGCTAAATCTGAGAAATTATATGGTAGAGTAACCATTTTTCTTGTGCGAGGTGCAATATTTCCAACAGTAACATCGCCATCTTTAACCTCTTTGCCATTCTCATAAAGGGACCACTCTATTTTGTATCCCGATAAATCAATAAAATAATTTTTATTAAAGATCTCAAATTTACCAGCCTCTACATCTTTGGCATAGGCACTAATATATTGGTAAACCTTTTTCACCTCAAAATATTGTGGCTTAGGCTGCATATCGGCAAATACGATTCCATTCATTACAAATTGACCGCTATTTGGTTTGTCCCCAAAATCTCCGCCGTAGGCAAGATAACGAGTTCCATCGGGAGTATAATTATAGATAGCCTGATCAATCCAATCCCAAATTGCGCCCCCCATAAAGAAGTTTGTGGATTCAATTGCATCCCAATAATCAACTAGGTTTCCGCAGGCATTACCCATTGAGTGAGCATACTCTGAGACGTGGAAAGGGTACTTAATATTGTACTCTCCCGTAACTGCACCGCGCATCCAAGCAATTGAAGGATACTGGTTTGAGCCCATATCAACTATATTGTTGTTACGCTCGTATTGCACAGGTCTAGATTTGTCGAGAGCTTTAAGAGCATTATAGGCTGTTACAAAGTTTTTACCTGGGCCAGCCTCATTTCCTAATGACCAGATTACAATTGAAGGGGCATTTATTGTGCTGTGTGCCATCTCCATAACTCTTGCAACGTGTGCATTTTCCCACTCAATCGGGTGTGAAAGAGATGCATCTCCGTAGTAGTATTGGTGCGACTCAATATTTGCCTCATCCTCTAGGTAGATACCATATTTATCACATAGATAGTACCAATATGGATCATCTGGGTAGTGCGCATTTCTAACGTGATTAATATTGGCACGCTTCATAAGCATAACCTCTTTCTCCATCCACTCGCGAGTGATTGCGTGACCAACCTCTGGAGAAGTTTCGTGACGATTTACACCCTTAAGTTTAACTGTTTTTCCATTTACATAAAAATATCTACCTGCAAGCCCAAACTCATCTTCAGATGCAGGAGTATCTTTAATTTCAACCTCTCTAAATCCAACATAGGTAGAGACTGTCTCAACAACTCTTCCCTTTTTATCTTTAAGTTGAGCAACTAGAGTATAACGGTAAGGCTCCTCTGCAGACCACTTATTTGGATTTGAGACAGATAGAGTGGTTTTGATGCCGTTTGCACTACTACTCTTCTTAATATCAGGAAGTTCACTGCTTGCTTGTAAACCAGCGAATGGAAGTGTTTGGTCGCTATAAATCTCATTCTCATAAAGCTTATATGAGATAGAGTAATCTTTGATGTTTTTTGAACTATAGTTCTTGATGTCAGCCTCAATTTTTAACTCTCCATCTTTGTAGTTCTTATCTAGATCTGGAGTAACTCTTAAGTCTCTTATTTGAACCTGTGGAGTTGAGTAGATTGCAACACTTCTAAAGATACCTGGTAGGCGGAACATATCTTGAGCCTCTAAGAAAGATCCATCAGAGTTACGATAAACCTCTAAGGCTACAACATTCTCTCCCTCTGTTAGATAAGGAGTGATGTTGAATCTTGCTGCATTTCTTGAGTTTTTAGAGAAACCAATATATTGTCCATTTATCCAGAGGTAGAAGAATGAATCTACACCATCAAAACTGATGAAAACCTCTCTTGAATCCCAATCTTGAGGCACTGTAAATGTGCGTCTGTATGAACCCACCTCGTTACGATGTTTATATGTAGTCCAATCCTTTGGAGGGGTACGCATTACACCACCACGCCAATCATCTACAGCAACTTTATGTTGGAAAATCACTGGTTGATTTGCATAAATAGGTGTTCCATACTTTTGGGCACCATTTTTTTGTAGACCAACTACGTTCCAGTTAGATGGAACAGTTATATCATCCCAATTAGAGACATTGTAGCTGGGTTTGTAGAAATCAACTGGACGTTCGTGTGGATTTCCCACCCAATTAAATTTCCATTTGCCATTTAGTGATAGATAATATTCACTATTCTCTGGTAGAACTTTTTTTGCGCTCTCTTCATCTTGAAACGAGAAGAAATAGGCGCGTGGAAGCTCCTTGTTTAGAGCAATATCCTCTGGAGATTCCCACTCTTTACCCGTTGGAGCAGTGCTATTATTATAGCTGAAACCATTTAAGATCTCTTGAGCAAAACATGTTGTGGATAAACACGTTATTAGAATTAGTAGTTGTAATTTGTTGAGCATTGTTGTGTTTTTTTTGGGTTTAAGTATTTTTATTTAAAATCATTCTCTTTAAAATCATTTTTAATTGTTCTAAGATCCTCGTCAGCCTTAATTTTACAGATGATAGCCTTTACAAGCTTATCGAGATTCTCCTCTTGAGAGTAGTTGGCTGGGCAAACATAATCTACCCTTTTCTGAGTAATTAACTGCTTTGCAATCTCCCACTTCTTTTCATTTTCTGGCTCATAAACTGCAATAGCGGTACCTCCTAACTGTTTGATTAACTTCATACAAGGCACGTCAGTCTCCCCATCTCCAAAATAGACCATATTGGTAAAATGTACCCTTTTCTGCTCCTCTGGCATCGATTCATTTATTCTCACGGCATCCCTAATCTCATCAATCCCCTTATTTATCTTAAAAAGAAACTGGGTCTTATTTGTATAGTTTACAGCCGCTGCAGGCCAGATTGCATTGCCACTCTCATCGTAATAATAGGAGCAAGCAAAGATTGTTTTAAACTCATTTGCAATAGGTGTCCCCTCAATTATCTCTTTCATTCCCGATGAATTGATATAGTGCTCAATCTTTACCCCGTGTTCCAATCCAAACTGAGAGATTCTCTTAAACCAAGCTTCCACCCCTTCAAAAAGTTTTACCGACTCTCCATATTTTTGAAAAGCATCGCGACGAATCTCTAAATTCATCTCTTTTGCCTTCTGAAGCATTAAAAGCATATAGATAAGGATATTGTCAGAATCTTGATTTTCAGTCATCTTAGCAGTTTCGCTCCAAAAATCCTCCTTCTTCTTTCCAATAGCCTCAATGAATGAGTACTCCTGCATATTTCCTGGCGAGAGTGTCCCATCAAAATCGTAAATGAGAGCCACAATAGGCATCTCTTTTGAGTTATCAAGATTATTCATATCTACTCTATTTTATTGTGCAATTATATTTTACTGTGCAATTAAATTCTCTTGTAGTTTCTCTGCAAAAACAGAAACGTGGTGTCCATCGCAAAGCCCATGGTGAACACTTATGGCGATAGGCATCATTAGTTTCCCATCCTTCTCCTGCGCTTTACCCACATTTATAAGTGGGATATACATACTCTTGTCGCCAGAAAAAGCGGCAGTGATTGAGGTGAAATGCAGATTTGGTAGGCAACTGCAATTAACATAATCCTTAAAGCCCTTGTCGGGATTCATCTCTGCCGAATAAGGATTGATTTTATCATCTTTTGGAATAGCTGCAATTGCATCGCGATAATTCTTCTGAAACACGCTAAATGTTTTGCTATAAGGTATTTTAACAGTATGAAATCTGCCATTTTCTGAGACCTTTATTGGGGTAGTAACGGCAATTTTTCTGTATTGTACCACTGTCTCTTGTCCATCCATATACTCTATGCGATAACATAGTTCAGGAATCTCATTTACAGCCTTTAATATTGAGTGCATTGTTTTGCAGAAAAATGAGCTCTCTTCTACTTTACAATTTGCGTATGCTTGTGCTGCATCAACTTCAAATGTTACTGAGTAGGTAGGATTTGCAAAATTTTTAAAAAATTCATAGTTACCTCTTCTCTCCCATGTATTCATATTGATAATGGTTCTGGTATTTTTATCCATGGTGTTTAAGTATTGAAAGTTAAAAGTGTTTTGTTAAATGTGTATTACTGATTACTATATATCTGAGAATAGTGTACCCTCCCAACTCTCATCAATTTGAGTCTCTTTGTTTTGAGCCGATTGGTGATAATCTGGTAAATTCTCTGCGTGCTCTTTAATTATCCCATTCAGCTCCAAGCCAACCTCCTTTGGAGATAGAATTGTAACATTAGGGAAAAAGTCTATTAGGATAGAATAGAACTCCCTATTTGGTATTAAATTAACCTTGAATAGATAGTCTCCATTCTCTTGTTTCTCCACAAACTCTTGCGAATTGTGTATTGGATTCAAGTTTATATATGGTGCTAATTTGTTCTTAACTAGCAATGTAATCTCTTTTATTTCTCCCGATAATCTAGTGATTCCCACAATATCATTAAAGTATTGATGTGGATTAAATTTGTACTCCTTTGGGAAAGGTAGTACAGCATAAGAGTAGTCTCTAATTCTATCGAGTGGGAGTTTGTAGATCCCCTTTAGCCCATCTTTGTACCCGAATGCGTACCATCTGCCCTTATACTCTTTTAGATAAAATGGGTAGAAAATTATCGGGATAATATTATTGGACCTAGACGAGTAGTAGCCTATGCAGAGCACTTTTTTGTGTATAATGGCATCATGAATTGTATCAAAATACTCCATTCCCAACGGATTGCGCTTGCCCTCATAAGAGATAACGCTTTCGCGCTCCTCAATCTTTGCCTCTAGCTCCTCATTTAGTATGTTTATTACGCTTTTAAGCGACTCTAACTCATTGAATTGGCTATAATTTTTTAGGATGGCGGCAATCTCCTTTAGATCCTTTTTGTGGGTGCCTCTGAGTTTGCTCTTGATGATAGTGAAATCATCGGGATTATATTTATAGTATTTGCCATCATAAACAACTATTGGCGCTCCGTACCCCTCAGTCTTATCTCGCATAAATTGGAGATCTAGCTGTAGCGTTCTTAACGATACCGTTTTCTCTGAATTTTTATTCTCTTGTTGAATGGCTGGGAAGTGTTTGCTAATCGCCTGGTTACAAGCTTTAATGAGATCATTGATAGAGTATTTTCTGCTCTTGTCTCTTAAGCAGGAGTCAATTGTAATGTGTCTTAAGAAAGGAATAGAATTTATACTCATAATTTGTTTTTTTGCATATTAAAACAAAGATAAAAAAAATGAGCGTCTATCAAAAACATTTTTGGAACTAACCCACTTGCATAGGCGATTAGGTATGCAGGTGAATTACGGTTTTGTGGCGCACTCTCTATGATGGAACCACTCTAATCTCCTTGCGGCTCTTAGATACCCCTCGTCAATTAATCTAACACAGAGTAGATGATACTCTTTTAGTGGTAACTCGTATATATGTTTTACTCTTCTATATTTGAGCATAAGGGATTTTGCTAAACATTTTAGCTCCATAGTTTTGCATCCAATTTGGGCTGCAACTTGGGATAGTTCATAGAAATATTCGTCATAACTATCAGGCTCAAGATAGTTTAAATCAATCTCTTCTCTCTCCTGATCATCTGATGATTGGAAATATTTTTCTGAATAGAGTTCCCAGTTTGTGGTATCTCTATAATCAAAGAAACTGAGCCCGTAGAACTCGCCGATAAGTTGCATACGCCAGATTGTGTGCACTTTGATATTGCCATTGGTAACATTGAGCAATTTTTCTGGAAAGCTCTGAAATCTGTAGTGATAGTAGTTATAAAAGTGTCGTCTAGAGGTTTGAGTTGTTTTTGTAGTGTAGAAAAAATTGTATAGCATAATTCTATGATTTTATGTGAAAAAAATGAATTATGTCATAAAAAAATGACACAAAACGCCCATTCGAATCTTCGAACGAGTTGGTTTTATGTCATTTGATGGGGCAAAGATAGGGAGATAATTTTAATTTGCAAACAAATTTGTTGATGTAAACAATAATGTTTATTTTTGCGAAAAAGTAATCTTATAAAATGAATAATAGAGAACATCCAGGTGTGCTACTTGCGCGAATGTTGGAAGAGCGAGGTATCTCAAAGCGAGAATTAGCGATTAGAATTGGGGAATATCCTCAGCTATTAGGTGATATAACGCTTGGTAAACGCAAGATGAACCCGTCGCTATCAATACGCATTGGGCGCGAGCTACAAATTGATGAAGATATGTTGATGATTAAACAGACAAAGTATGATCTTGAGCAAGAGCGAATAAAGCAGCATAATATTTTGAACCAAATTAAAGTACGAGAGAGATGAAAATAGTAGCTATATCTGATTTACACGGTCATCTGCCCAATCTGCCAGAGGCGGATGTGATATGTATTGTTGGGGATATAACCTCAGACAATCATCGTAAGGATGCCGCAGCGCAATGGGAGTGGTATAACGAGGTCTATCTGCCTTGGGTGGAGAGCCTGCCTGCTCGTAAGGTGATAACGGTTGCAGGGAATCATGATTACTGCTTTGAGGAGTATTCGCCTATCTCAACAGATAAGCATATTTATCTTGAAAATACTGGTGTTGAGATTGATGGTTACACCTTTTACGGCACGCCGAATACTCGTCCACCGATGAATAATTTTGCATTCTCAAAGAAGAGCAAGAAACTGACAAAACTGTTCAAAAAAATACCTCATAAGCTTGATTTTCTACTTTGTCATTCCGCTCCTTATAATGTGAATAACTGCGGAATGTTGGGTGATGGTAGTGATGATATAGGCAACAAAGAGCTTACGGAGGCTATTAGAAAGAAGGATATTAGCTACATGTTTTGCGGACATGTTCACACAGGTAATCACTCGATGGGCGAGTGGCAAGGCAAAAAGATTGCTAATGTAAGCTACTGTAAAGAGGGTAAGATCCCTGCTTATGAACCTTTAGTTGTAGAGATTTGAAAGTAATATGAGAGAGTTTATTCGAAAAGTATTGTTGTTTTTGTTGCCTATTTTTTGGATGGGAACTACTTGTGCAGTGATTATCCATTTTAATTGGGATATATTTCAATTGTTAATTGATGGCGCAGGTTTTCGCTTTCTTATCTTGTTAATTTTAGTCTATTGCTTGGGTTATGCGACCTCTAAAGCGTTTTTTAATTATGATGTAGTTCGTTTAAAGAGATGGTCTCCAATTTTGGGGTATATATTTTTCTTTTTAGTTGAAACAATTCGTATATATTTCTTTAGTGATACTCCAATAATCACAACGGTGGGTTGGTATATGACTTCTGTTATTATGCGTCCACTATTAATATTTATTAAGTGATGTGGTCTTTTACCTAAAAAAGTTCAAATATCTACCACTCTCCCTTAGTACCTCACTTAATTCTATATGCAGCGATGCCTCCTCTCTTAGTAGTTTTGCTACACTATTCTCTTCACCTGCATTATATGTTAATAATATAGCTCTTTTTTTAAGGGCTTTTATTTTTGCTAACAGCATCTCGTGGTCTCCATCGCCAGTAATAACCACTACAAGATCTAGATCTCTCGCGATGGTTATTTCATATGTATCCAGCGCAAACCATACATCTACCCCCTTCTCGATGACTCTAAGTGGATTAGAGGGGGAGGTTCTTAGGTGCTTGTAATGAAAGACAACATCATCAGTAATCATAGTATCTTCAAACTCTCTCTCTCGATCTGTTATCCCCTTCTCTTTTGCAGCTTTGGCGTAGTATCTACCCCTGTAAAAGTGTTTTTCAGTAATGTGTGCATCATTCTCATCAAAGGCATAATGTTCTGCTAAATAACTCTTGCAGAATTTGAGTAACTGATTGATTCCTAGATTTACTCCCGCAGCTTTTGCATCCATTGCAACCTCTGCAAAATATCCGCCATCTATAAAGACTCCTATTGAAATTGGTTGTATCATTGGGTGTGTGTTAGTGGTTTGTACTTGGGGTGCTAACATAAATTTTATTACTTTCTCTTTTTGTTAAACCTTTTCTGCAGCTTTAACTATTCCCCGTATCACTCAAGAGAAACTTAGAGTGCATAAAAATATTTTAAGCAGTTCTTTGTCATCCTAGTATTGATTTCTACTCTTTTTAAATATGGCTTCCATCTCCAATACATTCTTTATAACCGAATAGTCTTTAGCTTTATCTGTGTCATCTAAACTATTATTTGGCACAATCAAAGTGTGTATTTGGTATTCATCCATTCTTGTTTCACCTCTATCCTTGTTGTATTGTCGCCATCCAGAGACTGTTCGTTCAGCCATCCAACGACGATGTTCAACCTCAGAGAGTAGTTGCAGTACCTCATCTATTTTGTCCTTTTGCAAGAGCTCAGACTGAGAGAGAGTATCCTCATCTCTATCCACAAGTGCAATATCTGCCATTGAGGTGATACCAGACTGAGCCAACACCTCCATATAATATCCATACATATCAATTTGGTAACGATTTGCCCACTTGAAGTTCTCACTCAGCACCTCTCTGTTTGAGCCATTATTGTAAGAGCCAACTAATTTTCGATAATTATTCCCAACCTCCTGAGCAAGTTTGTCATCTAAAAGTTCATAGCTAAACCCTTTATTTAGCATACCAAATACCTTAACGTTGCGGTACCTTACACTATCGTTGTTTAGTACCTCTGATAAACCTTGATGCAACTCTTGGCGGATCAGCACACGTGGGCGCATCCTTGAGTTGTCAATATATTTATACGACTCTCCTTGTTGATTTATTTCTGTTTTGTATGATACACAGTCGCTCTGGAAATAGACCTCTTCAGGTAGGTTCAATCCAGTGGTCAATCCAATATCTGGATCTTTGATACAGATAGCAACCGTCAAGAGAGCACTCTTATCTAATGCTGCATTTTTTATGATCTCTCGAATCTCTTGATGCTCAATCTTAACATTTAGAAATTCAACCTTAATATCCTCAATTTGGCTCTCTATGTACGGATATTGCGCCTTGAAGAATGGGAGCTTCTCCTCCATCGCCATATCTACAACTGTGATTTTTGTCTTACCTCGCCCAGTTGCAGTATCAAAATTAGTATAATGGCAAATTCTGAGAGCCTCTAATAACAAGGCTCTACCCATACGATTTAATCCAACTATTACAAGATGAACATACTTCTCATCCTCCATTTTTTCAAAATTCAGAAGCGAATATCCATCCTTAGGGTCAGTGTAATAGCTCCACAAAAGACGTGACCAATTCTCGTGGAAGTTAAAAGGTCGATAATCCACACATGGTTCACTATGACCTACGGCTGCAAGGAAACTCTTTGGCAAGTCCACTTTTTGAGCTATGGAGTATGATGGTATTCTGTCAAATTGAACATTCACCTTTAGCATCCTCTTTTTCATATGTGCTAATAATAATGCTCGTTGTTCCGTGCTAATATTATCGGGCAGTGTAAACTCTTGGGCTTTAAAATGTTTTCCATACAACATCGCAACTTGCTTTACGCACGCAATATTCTTGGTATCACGACCATACTCATCCTTCTCACCTGTAATGTAGACCTCTACAGCGGTATGAAGATTCAGATTTTCAAGATGTTCTACCGATTCAATGTTGCCTGCGTAGAGCACTATCTTATCCTCGACATCGTGCATTATCTGTGAATGAATCTCAGAGCGCACCATAGCAATATTCTGATTTGTCATTATCAAAATTCTTGGCAGTTGTTCTCTAACTGCTTTGCGATCTGAATTGTCTCTGTAGTTGGGCATTGCTCGCTCAAAGATCTCCTCTATAAGACTAATAATCATCTCGCCATAGCCGATGATGATATAGTGATTTTTAAGGCTCTTATAGACGACTAAGCCCTGCTCGATCTTTTGTACTCGACGTTCTACAGTATTGATCAAAGTTGAAATCAGCATACCACCCAGAAAAATGATTCCCGACAGGCTAACAATAAATGTGAATATCTGCAACTCAAGCGACTGCTCTCGCTCTATACTTTGATTTCCTGGGTCAAAAAAGTGATATATAACACCTTGTACTTTATCTGTTAAGTTTACATTATGTTCAAATATTGCAAGATTCCGAAAGTGCGCATAGGTAATAAATAGAGCTAAAAGCCCCATCACAAATGCTGCAAACCACATCAGTTGTTTCCAAGTTCCCCCTGCTATTGAGCGGTCGAAACGTTCTAGTAATGAGTTTCTATTTTTCATGTTTAGTCACTTTTTTTAATTCTTAATCTACAACATAAAGCCATAAGGTTTCGGGATGTTTAACGTACAATGATCTTCATCTTTCTTTCCTAACAGACGATGAATAAAACTTACTCTATATTTAGTTATAACTCTATTCTCATAGTAGCTGTGCAATAGCTTAATATCTTCATCATTT
Organism: uncultured Muribaculaceae bacterium; assembly: GCA_964368585.1. Lineage (GTDB taxonomy): Bacteria > Bacteroidota > Bacteroidia > Bacteroidales > UBA932 > Egerieousia. Next base: position 69,635 of record CAYJAK010000003.1, on the reverse strand, counting down.
TTATCTTCAATAGATAAGGTATTATAAATTTGTAGATACTTGTTAAGTTTACAATTAACAAGTAAGCAGAATATCATATTTGTTAATGCTGAGAAGCGTATTGACTCACTATTTGAAATATCTAAATAAATATCCTCAAATATTTGATATGCTTTTCCTGTAACATTCAGTCTCAATAAAGAAAGACCAAGATAAAATTGCTCTTCTGGTGTAGATGTTTGTGCATCTGTAAAATAATCATATAAACTTAAATTATCACCTGAATTTATTTTATCTTCAATCTCATCAAGTGATAACTTTATAATTTTCTTAGTGGCTATATTATTTGTATTGTTTATGTTATCCAATATGGCAATACTTTGCCTGATATTATGTAATTTATCTATATATACTCCTGGAGATTGAAATTCAAAACTTTCATATATATTAAGTGCTCTATTAAGACATTTATCGGCTTCGCTATAACGACTCGTTTCAGAATAAATACCGCCAAGATTAGTTAGTGAATCTGCCACAATTGGCAGGTAGGTATCAGGCAAACGTTCCGCCAACTCTTCTCTAATACCCAAGGCACTTAAGATACACTCCTCTGCTTTTATGTATTCTTTTAACACCACCCTATATAAAACGGATAAATTATTATAAATAAGAGCTACATCTGGAAGATATGCATTAGGATTATCCTGTGCTAATTTACTTTTAATCTCCAAAGCCTCTAAATATACACCCTCCGACATTTTTCCTCTATTAGTTGCTCTATACAAAATCCCTAGGTGTATTAAAATTCCTGCATATGAATCTCCGTAGATTTGGAAATTGTCAACAACATGTGTTTTTGCTAAATCGAAAGACTTAAGTGCATATCTTTCTGCTTCAGTGTATTGAGCAGACTGAAGAAATCCGCTTGCAAGATTATTATATGTTGTAATAAGATATTTTGTGTATTTACTCGGTGTTACTTCTGCGAGCTGTATATAATAATTTAATGATCGCTGTAAGTATTTATTTGCTTTATCAAATTTGCTATAATCAATATACAAAAGCCCTATATTATTAAGTGCTTTTGCTAAGCTATGCAAGTTCGCATTCTCATTCACTAATATTTGTTGCTCTCTTATAGTTAAGCATCTAAAACTATAATCTTCAGCTTTAGAATATTGATTAATCGCTTTGTAGAAAAGTGCAATATTATTCAGAGTGTTAGCTAACTGATTTTGTCTAGAGTCATCATTATGATCGAAATAAGCTTTAGCTATCTCTAAAGATCTCATATAACAAGCTTCTGCTTCATCAATGTTATTGATCGTCATATAGGTATTTGCTAAATCATTAAGTATCTCAGATATTTTAGGCAAATAAACATTGAAGCACATGTCTGAATATTTTGTCAATAATTCAAGTGCTTCGTGATATAAAGTAATTGCACTATCAATTCTACAAGTTTCTTTGTAAACGTGGGCAAATCCTGTTATTATGAGAATATACTCATTTAAGTACACTTCAGTATACTCATTGACATATGGGTTTATGATATCGTATGACTCATGATACAAATCCTCAGCAGCTGTGAAATCATTAATGTCTTGATATAAAGCAGCTAAATTATTCAAATACGCAGCAACTTTAGGTAAATATAATTCTGGATTTACTTTTGCTAATTTTCTTGTTATTGCTATTGATTCAAAGTACAGACTCTTAGCTTTTTCATAACGATTGGTCTCGAAATATATTCTTGCCGCATTATTAATAGCGTTTGCTTGTTCGTATAATAAATCATTAGAATATACATACTCTATTTTTTTATACACATTTAAACATTTTAAAGCGTATTCTTCAGCCTTTTTATAATCTTCAATCTCATGATATAAGAGGGCTAAATTATTTAATGAACCTGAAACCAGATCCAAGTAATAGCCAGGATTATTTTTCTCGAGTAACTCTGCCACTTCTAGTGCTTGCAGAGAGTGTTTCTCTGCAGCTTTATAATTAGCTGTTACTTGATAAAGAAGTGCTAAGTTGCTTAGTATTCTTGCGTAATTGTAAAAAGTATCTACTCCTAAAGATAAACATATTTCTAATGATCTAATGTAATAACTTTCAGACTTTTCATATTGTTTCATATCACGATACACAGTACCTAGGTTACATAGAATGACTGAAATTTTATGCATGATATCAATAGAACCATTATTTGGGTATTCTTCATATATCGCTAATGCCATTTCAAATAGTTCTATCGTCTTTTTAAAAGAATTGTATCGCATTGCAAAGTTTGCATATGAAAATAATATAGATGCATATTTATACTTATCATATCCTATCTCTTGTGCTACATTCAATGCACTGTCATAAGAAGAAAAAGCCTCGTTAATTCTATTCGAATTATTCACATCAGAAACGATAAGATTCGCTTTTAGTTTATATTCTTCAATGATAGACTTTATGCTATCATGAGAACTTTCAATTAATTCTTTCCCCTCTTTGTAATTTACAATATTTTTCTTACTGTCTGCTTTTATTTCTTCAAGGTCAAGAATTGCATTTGCACCTTTATAGTTACCCTTCTCAAACTGCTCAGATGCACGACGTATGCGATCGCTTGAAGATACCCCATACATTGATGTTATGGTTCGAGCTGTTTCTAGAAGAGCCTTCTGTAATTCGTCTATTTTCTCTCTTACATCCTTGCGATCTTTGTGTTTTGCCCATAATTCAGACTTTAATGATTCATCACCCTCTAGTGTTACAATGTCATCCTCAATAGATGATAGCTGTTTTTGAAGATCAAGATAGATGTCATTACAAGCGTTGAATGGAATGTTTTTTAGATCAACAAATGTAACTCCGTCAATCTGAACCTTTCCATTTTCTAATTTTAGGATTTGCTCTCTCCACTTATCTTTCTGATATACCTCAAGCTGCATCAAGAAGTTTAGACGCATTGTATCTACATTATCAAATGTGCAGTAGAAGTGCCCATACTTAGAAGCAAAGCTATCTCTGAAAGCAGCTAATTCTTTGGCAACATCTTGCTCTGGACTATTCTTGAAATAAACATATAGTTTATTAGGTGTTTCACCTCTCTTCAGTCTTTCATAAGCAGTTTCTAACTCATCAACAATGTGGTCTTTGAATTGTTTCCAGTATAAGGTTATACATATCTCTGAATCATCAAGATTGCGATTATACTCTTCTATCTTAGATGCAGAATCAGTATCCTCCCAATTAACTAACTCCAACTCCATCGCTCGACTTCGAAATAGCTTGTTTAGTTTAGGAATAAGAATTTCTATTTCTTGCTGTTCTTCCTGTAAATCGGAAGAATATACTAGTACTACTTTTATCTTGTCCATAGCTTTCCTATATTAAATCAGCTAGTTTGTTAATTCTCTCTTCGCAATCTATATTGTAGTCACAGGTAAGTGTAGTGTAAGAATTAAGTGCAGCGGTATATATAGCACGAGAATTCTCAGAATCATCAACTTTTGAATAAAGGCCACCTAATGTTTCTTGAGTCTCTGCCAGCTCTTGTAAATATTGCTCTGGATGTATATTTGACAACTCTACTAATGAACTTACAATATATATATACTTGGATATAGCATCACTATACATTTTTACGCGCACTAAGAACGAAACATATTCGCCCATCAACAAAACTGTTTCCTCTTGAGGTAAGTTGACTTCACGTGCAAGAATACATGCTTTGTCTAAACATATTATACAGTCATCAACACTCACACTATTATAATTATCCTTCTCAGCGATTTTAACTTTAAGCAAGAGTTCTTCAATACTTGAACGAATTGAATTTAGTGCAACCTCCACCATCTCTACACCTCTTTTGTAACTCTCAATAATTGCTCGAGCATCTGCTTCAATCTCATTCGGATCAAGAATTGCATTTGCCCCAATACTATCTCCAGATTCAAATTTCTCAATCGCTAATCTCAGCCTTGCACTAGACCTCTTGCCATACATTGACGTTATTACTAACGCTGTGTTAAATAGCGATTTTTGTAACTTATCGAACTTCTCCTCGATTTCTATTTTCAGTGCAAGACTTTTGTTAAGCATCTTCGCAAAAGCCTCATTATGGGTTTCTTCATATTTCTGCCTATACTTTAAGATATCTGTATTTACTTTTCCCAACCTAATTTTAAGATCTTTAAATTGGTCATTATTTGCAGCAAACGGCACTTCACTCAACCTAACATACTCGCAATCATCAACTATTACAGCCTCATTCTCCACACTCAAAGCCCCTTCCTCAATAACTTTATGATTGTAAAGATGGAGCAGAAAGTTTAGACGCATGGTATCTATATTTTGGAAATTACTGCCAAGATTACCATACTTGTCATTAAAACTATCTTTGAAAAGTTCTAAATCTTCGCTTAGATCACTAATTGCAGCATTTTTAAAATATACATGTAGCTTATACGGTTTCTCTCCTCTTGAAAATCTTTCATAAGCCTTTAGAAGTTCTGATTCTGTATATTCACCATATTTCTTCCAGAATAGGACTACGCATAGATCACACTCTTTTAGCTTATTATTATATTCCGTTTGCTTATGCTCTTCGCCCATTGACGCATCCAAATTTTCCCATTTGACTAGTTCTATAAAAATAGCTTTGTGCCTAAATTGCGAATTAAATTGGTTAACTAAGACATCAAACGCGTCTCTTTCGGACTTGAGTTCATTTGAAGATGCTACAAATATTTTAATTGTTTTCATGTGTGATTTATTTTATCTTAATTATTTCATACCCTTGCTCCATAATGAACTTTAGAGTCTCCTGCGATGTTCTGCGGTCATAATCTTTCTCCTCTTCAGAAAGTTCTTCGTAAGGCACTAAGCATGGATGTGTCTTTAACTTATCATTTCGTTCCTCGCCCCACTGCCAACCATCTACTATTCGACTTGCGGCCCAAACTTCGTGAACATTCCTAGCAAGATCTTCTGCAAGTGTTGTAAGGCTTTCCGACAAATATATTTCTGAAGTATCTAAAGGTCTGGGTATATACTGCTTTTTACTCATTATCGTTTTGTTTTAGTAGTTCCTCACAAGATAATCCATACAGATTAAACGTATTATCATAATCATACCCTTGATATGCTCCAATCTCTTGTCCTGCCCATTTATCCACTTCTGGCAACAGCTCCCAATCAACTAAACAACAATGCAGTTTACGGATATGGTCTTGACCATTTTTATTATCTGAGGGTATTTGTGAAAGTTCCCAACGTTGCCATCCGCGAGTAAAGTAGCTTGCATTCCAGCGTAAGTGCTCACTGCGCGCCAAATTGTCGAGCCTTGATGGACTCTCTTCGAGCCATAATTTGTACCTTTCAGCAGAATCAAATGAACGTAATTTCTCATCGCTCAACCCCATCAAGCGCATCTTTGTATAGGCGTGTATAGCAACGCTGATATTTGATTCTTTTTTGATATACTCTAAATTTCTCCATTCTGGCTTTGATGGATTATTTTGTCGATAGTACTCATTGATTCTACGTGCTTGTAGTGACACTGCGCCTTTCACAACGTTATCTTCAGTAAATATCTTTGTCTGCTGACCTATGCAGTGTATCGCATTTAAATCTTGAGATGAGTGTATGTAGTTGTAATTTTTATCAGAGGAAACAACAACTAATATCTGTGCTTCGTTCTCTCCAAATTGGGATAGCAATTTGTTTATCTCTATTGCAGTTTGTATATTCAGAGAGTCATTTCCAAGCGCAATAACAATTTGCTTGAGAGTTCGTGACTCTCGTTTCAACAACTCAAAAAATTGTCTCTCTCCGACAAACGTCTGAATATAGTTAAGATTGTAATTTCCTTCCAATGCGGGATAGAGAGCTTCAAAACTACCTCGTTTTTGATTTATGTTTTTATCGACAATCGTAGCCTTAAATGTAGAACCTACAAATTGCCCAAACTCTATCATCTTTCGCAATGCAGCTTGTCCTTTCCGATCAAAACCCACAATCATTACTTCGTAATTATCCACCACGGTGCCCGTATCTACGTCAATAGCCATTAAATCAATGGGTGGATATTCGGTAACAAGATCATAAGCGATAAGTTCGGCATCGCTAAAAATATTATATTCAACATTTATTCTACTTATTCTGACATACTCCTCGAAACTCTCTCGTATATCATTAGAATATAATCTAATATGTAGATTAGTACTATTTTCTATTGAGGGGTTATTATAATTCCCAATAGAGTCAATAATGGAAATAGCATCTGCTATATTCGTATCCTCTTCATCTGATATGCAAAATATATGGGTTTGACTTATACTCGTATGAACTCGCAGCAGTAGTAACTCTAATGGATTTCTCTTCGATGACTCAATATAAGCACCTCCGATTGATTCTACTGTATTAAAAAGAGAACTATCTCCCTTATAAGTAGGTTGATTTAAGAATACAATCAGAGCTTTCGGGTTTTGCTTTATTATATCACGAGCCAAGGTAATAGATTGCTCATTATTATTCGTAAAGATGTAACTTTGGGCGTTAAATTTAGCAATAAGTCTCAACCATCCATAACTACGACGAGCAAATAGCGCCATTGCGGCTAGTAAGAAAACAACAAGAGATATAGCATTAACTACGATGAATGACCAGTAGAATAGAGTATTATTTAGCGAGGTTTCTACGCCTCTATAATCAGGCTGCATAAGTAACATTCTTGCTGTTGCTTGAGCTGCACGAAGTATTAAATTTAAACTCTCTTCATATGGTTGCATAGACGCTTTATAACCTATGTAAAAAAGAGTAAATCCCCCAACTATCGCTACCGTTAATAGTATTGTCCGTATTATTGCAATTCGTTCACGAGCTTTAGCTAGTATAATCAGTATTACTGATGCTATAAATAATAACAGTAATATATTCATCTTGTTTATTTGTTATTGATGTTACTACTATTTATTAAATCCTTTCGTTTTTAAAAATCTAACATTTCCTACAAAGTTATTGATGTTTTATTGATTGACCAAGAATTTAATTGACATTTTTGTATTATATTTTAAACTCTCGTTCTGAGAAGTTTAGTGCTACATTTTGCACCTCTATTTTTCTTCTAATATCTTTGCATACGATTTCTAAACTGTGCCTCTTCTTGGTCTTCTCTGTCATCGTCAGGGAGTTTGAATAGGTCTAGATCATCTCTTAAGAGTGGGGCATCTTGTTGGGTTTGCACTGAACTGTGTTGGTGCTACTCATCTCTATGAGAACCCTACTTTTGTTGTGGTGGAATGTTTAGCACCTCTGTTGTTTTACCATCGCCTGGCAACTTAATGTAAGAATTAAACAGCGAATAAATATGGTTTCCCGTATTATTTGACGAATGTGCAATCAAAACCATATAATGAATATATTGAAATGATAGAACAGATAATGTAATACCTTAATTCTATCATAATTATGATACTTCTACTTAAATTTTGAAAATAGAATCTTTATTGGTAGCATAAATTTTAATGCAATCGCTTTGAAAAAAATAAATAAATTTGCAATTATGATAATCTAATTATCAAACTCACAACTTTGGAGATAATGTAAATTCTATAAAATATAATAAGTAATGAAGTACGATGTATTTATAAGCTATTCAAGAAAGGATGCAGAGATAGTAGATAAGATAGAGTCAGAGCTGAAAAAGAGAAGAATCTCTACTTTTTTGGATAGAACAGATATTATGCTTGGGAAAGATTTTGCAGAAGATATAGCGCGAGCTATATACGATTGTAGAATCTTTTTATTCGTTTGGTCTGAAAACTCAAATCAATCAGAAAATACAGCAAACGAAATATCACTTGCAATAGAATTTGAGAAAACGGTTATATCCTTTAAGATAGGGGCATTTAAGCCAGATTTTAAATTAGCGTATAGGTTAACGCGTCTAAATCGGATGGATATTTCTGCTATTTCAGATATACATATTCTAGAATTAGTTGACAAAATATCAAATATGATGGGTATAAAAAATCCTGTCATTAAAGAAGATATTTCGTCTCCAATTAGTACTATTACAAAAGATTCAAACACGCAAAAATTGACCTTAAAGTTCAAGCCTGATGTTGATTGCATTGTTTATATAGATGACGAGAAGGTGTTGGAGGCGCCATATGGTAGAGTAACAAAGTTGCAACTAGGTAGAGGGAGTTATTCGCTTAAAGTGGTAAGTAAATTATCTGATATTGTTTTTGTTGAACAAGAATATATAGTTGATGAGGTTGGAATAGAGAAGATTTATGTGGTAAAATTATTTAATCAATCTATTTCATTTATTCCCGATAGTGAGATAGAAAGGTTTATATCGAATGGATTAATAGGATACAGATATAATGGACGAGTTATTATAGAGGCTCAGTATAAGTGGACTCAACCTTTTTCAGATAATTTGGCTTTAGTTAAAAATAGGGAAGGGAATCTATATTACATAAACAAGTTAGGAGAAAAAATGCCCATTAAAATACAAAAAGGGACATCTTATTGGTCTTTTGAGTGCGGAATGGCTAAAATTTGCTTAAGTGGTAAATATGGATTTATAGATAAAAATGGCAATGAGATTATTCATTGTAAATATGACAATGCTGGCGCTTTTTACGATGATATAGCTTGTGTGTGCTTAAGCGGTAAATATGGTTATATTAACACATTCGGGGAGGAAGTGACTCCTTTAAAATATGACTGTGAGAGTGATTTCTCAGAAGGGCTAGCCAGTGTTAAATTAAATGGTAAATACGGCTTCATTGATAAATTTGGTAAAGAAGTTATTCCATTAAAATTTGATTCTGCTTTGAGTTTTTCTGAAGGATTAGCATGTGTGAAATTAAATGGTAAATATGGTTTTATTGATAAATCTGGTATAGAAGTTACTCTCTTAAAATATGATAGTCATACTGTTTGGTTTCGCGAAGGGTTCGCTCGTGTTAAATTAAATGGTAAATATGGTTTTATTAACAGATTAGGAGAAGAAGTTGTGCCCTTAAGATATGATTCAGTGGTGGATTTTCACGAAGGATTAGCAGGAGTTGGCTTAAATGATAAATATGGATTTATTGATGCCTATGGCAACGAGATAGTGCCTTTAAAATATGATTCTGTCGGAATCTTCTCCGACGGACTGGCAAGAGTGAAACTAGGTGGTAAAATAGGTTTTATCAATACATTAGGCATAGAGATTATTCCTTTAAAATATGATTCTGGCTATGCTTTTGAAGGTGGGGTAGCTTATGTGGAACTAAATATGAGATGTGGTCTTATTAACAAATTAGGCAAAGAAGTAACCTCTCTTAAATATGATAAAAATGATTGGTCATTATGGAATAATGGATTAATTAATATTGAGTTGAATGGTAAGAAAGGATTCTTAGATAAGGATGGTAATGAAAAATGGAATGAATAAAAAGATTAACCAATGACAAAAAAATCCCCCTCCAAATCCCCCAAAAAATCAGAAACTTTGGGAAAGAAAAAGAGCAGAAAAACAGCTGCTCGAACATCAGGCACACCCTCAACTAACCCAGAAGATAACTCTTTAGAAAAAGAAACAGCAGCAGAAGAATCAGAAGATACTCTCAACAACGAGATGGACGATTTTAATAAACTTCTAGATGAGTTTCTAAAGTATGAACTTGAGGCTTCAGAAGAGGAGGTTTCAAATTCAAAAGCAACATCCTCTCACCAAGCTCAAGATCAAACCCAAACCCAAACCCAGGATCAAGCTCAAGACAACTCCACCCCTCCGCCTGTCAAAGTTCAAAGCGTAAAGTTGGAGGCGGTCTACAAAAAAAGTAGTGAGTTTGATCGTGAGGGAACCTGTTTTAGGAGTGGGAATTTTGATATGATATTTGCATACTTTGAACTGAACTTAGATTGTGAATTTAATATTTCTGATTATAGTATTGAGTTAGTAGATAGTGGGGGGAATTCTGTGCCCTCTAATATTTTATGTTCAACCCATAATCGCACGGGGGTGCAGGGAGCAATGCTGTTTGATGAGGAGGAAAATGAGAATTTGCAGGAGGGTATGTATCATATTCACTTCTATTATAAAAAGAGGAAGATTCATACCTGCAATTTTGAGGTGATAGATGTCGTAGTGCCTTACACAAAAATGATTGAAATATTGGGATTTGGCTTCTATCGGATCAATGTTGGGAGTGAATATTTATCAGATGTAGATGTGTATAATGGGGGCTCGCACAGTTGCTTTGATAGTGTGGATTTGTCGGGAGTAATGTCTGCTTTAACTTATAAGAATATTCTCGATAAAGAGCTAAAAAGTGAGCTTGGGATTAAACTCTATAATCAGCTTGGGGAGTTGGTTTATCACCATGTAAAGAGGGAAGATATGGAGGCGGGAGAAACGCTTGCTTTGCTGGAGCGTGTTGAGGGGAGAGCTTGGGATATTGGAGCATATCGGATGCAGATTGATTTCTTTGGGGAGGTGATTGTAGATGCAGAATTTGTTGTAGGAACGCGTAATATCATTTCAACTTATACCAAAAGTAGTATTCAGCCAAATAAAAATAGTGCGGGAAAGGGGATAATAAAGGCGGATGAGAATGCGATGTTTAATCTGGATGAGATGATTGGGTTAGCATCTCTTAAAAAACAGATTAAAACATTGGTGGCATCTGTGGAGCTTGGAAAGCATCGTAAAATCAAAAAATTACCTACAAAACAGCCTCAGTTGCACTTTGCATTTATGGGGAATCCTGGAACAGGTAAAACAACAGTAGCTAAGATACTTGGAAAAATATATAAAGAGATTGGGCTCCTAAGTAGTGGCCACGTGGTTTGTGAGGAGAGATCAACGCTTATGACTCAGAACTGGGGGAGTGAAGGGGAGCTGGTTAATAAGGCTCTGGAGAAGGCTAAGGGGGGAGTTTTGTTTATTGATGAGGCCTATAGTCTTGTAACTGAGCACAAATCGGACCCTGGAGTGCTAATTATATCGGCGTTGCTATCGGCTATGTCAGATGAGAGAAATCGCGATATTATGGTCATTTTTGCAGGCTATTCTGCCCCAATGGAGAAGATGCTCAGTAAGAATGAGGGGTTAAACTCTAGGCTGCAGAGGCTCTATTTTGAAGATTTTAACGAGAAAGAGCTAATGCAAATAGCCAATTTATGGCTTAAGCAAAATGATTATAAGCTTACAAATGAGGCGGAGAGTAAGTTGGAGATGCTTTTTAGTAATGCTTATGCCTCTAGAAATGAATCTTTTGGGAATGGAAGATATGTTTATAATCTATTTGAGAATGAGATACAGCCTCGAATGGCGATTCGGGTTGTAGAGAGTGATATGTTGGGAGACAATGAGGCTTTGGTAACCATTCAGGCATCGGATATTCCAAATTTTGCGCAAGAGGATCAGGCGCAAGAGGCAATTGATAAACTCAATGCAATGGTGGGTTTATCGGGATTAAAAAATAAAATTAGAGACCATCTAAGCTATATTAGGTATGTGGGGGCTCGTCGTGATAATAATATATATACCTCATTGCCACCGCTTCATATGGTGTTTACTGGGAATCCTGGGACAGGCAAAACAAGTGTGGCGGAGTATCTGGGGGAGATATACAAATCATTAGGAATACTCTCGGTTGGGAATGTGATAAAGGTGACTCGTGCCGATATTGTGGATGATGTGATAGGGGGTACTGAGAAGAAAATGAAGGAGTTACTAAATGCGTCGCGAGGAAATATACTCTTTATAGATGAAGCATACACCCTCTTCTCTGGTAATGACGAGAGGGATTTTGGAAGTAAAGCTACTGAGGTACTGCTTGATGCACTTGGAAAAGAGGCGAGCGATATGATTGTGATTATGGCTGGTTACCCTAATGAGATGTCTCAACTGCTTAACTCTAACCCAGGGCTGAGAGGACGTTTTCCATACACATTTGACTTTGCAGATTATACAGAGGATGAGCTTTTTGAGATTGCATATAAAACATTTAAGAAGAATAACTTAAACCCAAGTGAGCAGGCTTTGGATGCCGTTAAGGCTATCATTAAAAAGGAGTGTAAATCAAAAGATAATAACTTTAGTAATGCTAGGTTTGTGGTGCGCCTTATTACCACTAAAATTATACCTACAATGGCTCGTAGATTAGAGGGAGTGACTGATATTGAACAACTTTGTAGAGTTGAGGTAGAAGATATTCCAATAGATATAAATGAGGTGAATATGATAAATAATAACCTCTTTGATGAGCAGGCTATTGATTTAGCACTTAGTGAATTAGACTCTATGGTGGGGCTTGTAAAGGTGAAGCAATCTATCCATCAATTTGTGGAGTTTGCAAGGGTTTTAAATACCCAAGACCCAACCTCAATTGAGAATTATCCTCTAAAGTGGAGCTTTGTAGGCGAAACAGGAACGGGTAAAAGTAGTGTAGCGGGGATCCTTTCAAAGATTCTAAAAGCTATGCACTTGCTAAATGAGGGGCATATTGTTGAGGTAAAAGCAGAAGAGCTATACGGAGTAAATACCTACAAGGCAGATGAACTGTTGCGCAGCCGAATGAAGGAGTCGCTGCAGGGGCTTCTATTTGTAGATGGGGATGCACCGCAATTTAAAAGCGTAGATTCTAAATTTAATCCCGATTATTTGCGTATATGTCTGGCTGCCAATACATCGGAGATACACGGACGCTTTGCGGTTGTGATAGCTGAGCATAATTCGCCACACGTGGGGCTGGCTGCAAGCCTCTCAAATATCGGGATAAATAATTTTGATCACACCCTAATTTTTGATGATTATACTCCCGATGAATTACTGGCAATTTTAACACAGCAACTAGCCCAGTTATCCCTAACTTTGAGCATCGAGGCAGCCCAGATTATGAGCAGCTATATCACTCGTCTCCACTCAGATAAACGTAGCGGATATGCAAATGCTCGCACAATGAAACTACTTGCTTACACAATTCAAAAGATGGCGATAGTAGCTTGTGCCGAGAGTAAGGTGGTTGCAGGAGAGGTAGTTGAGAGGTTTGCGGAGATTAAAGAGGGTAGGAGGAGAGTTGGGTATTGATTGGGAGGGGTGGATTTTACACGTGAAAAAATGATGTAAAATAAAAAGGTGCTATATTTGTGGCGTTAACAAAACCACCAAATGAAAAAATTAATACTAATAACTATCAGTATCCTAACACTTTGTGCCTGTACAGAGGGGCTTAGCAAAAAGAGATATCTAAAGAATTTTGAAAAATTTATAACAGAAATAGAGGCAGATTCTCTCTTTGTTAAGGATCTCGACAAAATTGAGGATACTTATGAAAAATATAGCGAAGAGCTGTTTGCTGTACATAAAGATGAATTAACATCTCAAGATAAAGAGGATGTTGGAGAACTAAAGGCTAGATATTTTAAGGTTATGATTAAAAGAGACCTTAATGTTGTTAAGGATGCAATTGAAGAGTTTGGAGATCAGGCCTCTGGATTTATAAAGGAGCTGTTTGAGGAGGAGTAATTTCCATCTCAAACACCCCATAAACCGCCCCTGCACTCTCGCTAGCGTAACTCACATTAACTATATTTTTACCTCTCCAGACCCCAGGAGAATGATTTCCTGTATGTATATGTCCGCAGAAAATCCACCCAATCTGCTTATCTTTTATAGCCTCAGCAAGCTCCCGACAACCAATATCACGCCCACTGTCTGGATCATCCTCCGCACCACCCACACCATAGTTCCAGACCCCACACCCATTTGTTCCAAAAGGTGCAGAGTGGCAAATTAAAAAATCTAATTTGTTGGGAATTTTTCCAAAAATACGCTCTAATTTCTCGTTGATTGGCTTAAAGCTAAGATCATCATTTAATCTTGCAATTTCTGGTGTGCCGTAGAATGTAAAACCATCAATCTCAATACCGCTATTCTCTAAATAGATATGCTTAGAATTTGAGATAATTCCATAATGCTTACGGAATTTGTCGTGATTACCTGCAACTGTAATAACTTTGCGGGTAGGAAGTGACTCAACCCAAGGTAGATAGTGGTTGTTGAACCAACTCCATTGTGCTGGAATATCCTTGTTAAATTGGCGAGGTATAATATCCCCTGCAATACAAATTATATCTGCGGCAGGAAGCTCTGGTAGAGCGCCGTGTAGGTCAGAAACTGCAACTATCTTCATCGTTCATCTAATATATGTGAAAGAGATGCACCGCACAAGCATATTGAGGTGCTATAATATCTGTAAATATACTAATATTTTTTTGCTCTAATGATATATTATTTTTAACTTTGTTCTCACTCCAGAAGATGAGAAAAGATTCAATGTATTTAAGATGGCAGTAGGGGTAAATAATTGTTATTCAATGCATTGAAGTGTTATTGAAGAGAACTGGGTTTTCCTGTATCTCAAGAAAATTCATTGTAATATTTCTAAATACTTAAGGCAATTTGTATAGGTAGTTCTATGGAATTGGTGAAAATTGCTACATTTCTATGCCAAAAAGAGAAAAATATCAAAAAAATATAAAATCAAAGATGAAAAATTTTGCTTTAGTTGGGGCTAGTGGCTATATAGCACCTCGCCATTTAAGAGCCATAAAAGATACGGGTAACAATCTTGTTGTAGCGTGTGATAAATCTGATAGTGTTGGAATAATGGATAGTTACTTTCCAACCTGTTCGTTTTTTACGGAATATGAACAATTTGATAGATTTTGCTCAAAAGTAAAGGGAACAGAGAGTAATGTTGATTGGCTTTCTGTATGCTCTCCAAATCATACTCACGATGCATATATCCGTTATGGTTTAAGATTAGGAGCAAATGTTATATGTGAAAAGCCAGTTGTGCTAAACCCATACAATATTGATGCCCTTATGGAGGTGGAGAAACAGACTGGATTTAAGGCATATAATATTCTTCAATTGAGACTACACGATTCAATAATTGCACTAAAAGAAAAGATAGAGGCGGCACCAAAAGATAAAATGTTTGATATAGATTTAACATATATCACATCGCGAGGAAACTGGTACTACACATCTTGGAAAGGAGATGTGCAAAAGAGCGGGGGGGTAGCAACCAATATTGGTGTCCACTTTTATGATATGCTAACTTGGATATTTGGAGATGTAAAGGAGAATATTGTACACGTTATGTCTCACGACAGAGTATCGGGATTTTTACAATTAGAGAGAGCAAGAGTTAGATATTTCCTAAGCATAAATGCAGAACATTTGCCAGAAAATGCGGTTCAGGGCGAGAAAAAGACCTATCGCACAATAATGATTGATGGTGAAGAATTTGAGTTTAGCGAAGGCTTTACTGAGCTTCACACAAAAAGCTATCAACATATATTATCGGGAGAGGGATTTAGAATATCAGAGTCTAAAAACTGTATTCAAATAGTTGCCGATATTAGAAACGCAACTCCAATTGGATTAAAAGGGGATTATCATCCGTTAGCAAAATTTCCATTAACTAACCATCCGTTCAAAGTAGCCTTTTAATGCTAAACGCAGGACTAACCCAACTTAAAACAGATCTTAGAGGTGAGTTTTATAATGATTCTCTCCACAAAACTGTCTATTCCACTGATGCTTCAGCGTATCGGGAAGAGCCCTTTGGTGTTGCCTTTCCAAAAAATAGTGAAGATATTCAGAGAATTGTTTCGTTTGCAAGTGAAAATGATATATCCATAATTCCACGGGCCGCAGGAACATCGTTAGCTGGTCAAGTGGTAGGAGCTGGATTAGTGGTTGATATTTCTAGATATATGAATAAAATACTAGAGATAAATCCACAAGAAAAATGGGTTAGGGTTCAGCCAGGTGTGGTTTTAGATGAATTAAATCTTTATTGTAAACCTTATGGGCTCTTCTTTGCGCCAGAGACCTCTACCTCAAATAGATGTTGTATAGGAGGAATGGTTGGCAATAACTCTTGTGGCTCACACTCATTGGTTTACGGAAGTACGCGCGAACATCTTTTAGAGGCTTCGGTTATCCTAAGCGATTCATCGCAGGCGCTTTTAAGGCCGTTGAAAAGGGGCGAGCTAGAGCAAAAAATGGCAGAGCAAACTGCTGAAGGGGAGTTGTATCGCGATATAATAAATCTACTCTCTGATCAAAAAAATCAAAAAGAGATTATAGATAATTTTCCCGACAAAACTCTCACAAGACGCAATTCGGGTTATGCTCTTGATGAGCTACTCTATACTTCATATTTTGACCAGAGCAGTGAACAAGATTTTAATCTGTGTAAATTATTATCGGGATCAGAGGGAACATTAGCATTTGCGACAGAGTTAAAACTTAACTTAGAGCCACTGCCTCCAGCGCACAAAGCGGTTATTTGTATGCATTGTAACTCATTAGAGGAGTCGTTTGAGGCAAACCTTGTGGCATTAGAATATGCTCCAGTTGCGGTGGAATTGATGGATGGTAAGATTCTAGAGTTAAGTAAACAGAATATTTCACAAAATAAAAATAGATTTTTTGTAGAGGGAGATCCCGATGCAATATTAATAATTGAGCTAGCCGAACATAGCAAAGCTGAATTAGATGCAAAGGCAGAGAGGATAGTTACTGCATTTAATACTAAGGGGATGGGGTATCACTTTCCTGTGATTTATGGAGAGGATATAAACAGAGTGTGGGAACTTAGAAAAGCTGGACTGGGACTGCTTTCTGGTATGGTTGGGGACGCAAAACCAGTGTCGGTAGTTGAGGATACGGCGGTTGCTCCAAGTAGATTACCAGCATATATGGCAGATTTTACAGCTATGATGACCAAGTATGGGTTAAGTTGTATTTATCACGCGCATATCGGTACAGGGGAGTTGCATTTACGCCCTATTCTAAATTTAAAAAATAAAAAAGATAGAGAGTTATTTAGAACAGTTGCTAGAGAGTGTGCTCTGTTAGTGAAAAAGCATAGAGGTAGCCTTAGCGGTGAGCATGGAGATGGGAGGTTAAGAGGAGAATTTATACCTCTACTTTTTGGCGAAAAAGTTTATACATTACTAAAAGAGGTTAAAGCCATTTGGGATAAAGATTCAATTTTTAATAGGGGAAAAATAGTTGATACGCCTCCAATGGATCAATCTTTAAGATATGTTGAGAGTGATAAAAATATTAAGACCTATTTTGATTACTCAAAGCAAGGGGGCTATATAAGGGCCGTTGAGCAGTGTAATGGTGCAGGAGATTGTAGAAAATCTGAGCTCTTTGGCGGGGTGATGTGTCCTGTTTATCGTGCAACTAAAGATGAAAAGTATGCAACACGTGCGCGAGCTAATGTGTTAAGAGAGGGGCTGCTAAATTCAAAAAATAAGAACATATTTAGTAACAAAGATGTTTTAGAAGTACTAGATAGTTGTATTAGTTGTAAGGCTTGCAAAAGTGAGTGCCCATCTAATGTTGATATAACAAGATATAAGGCAGAATATATGCAACATTATTATGATGTTAAAAGGGTGCCGATGCGTACATACCTTGTAGCCAATATATCAAGAGTACATAAGATGGCATCTGCGGTACCTCAGCTATTCAATGCACTTGTTGAGAATAGATATATTTCTAGAATAATAAAACACCAAATAGGCTTTGCACAAGAGAGAGCTATCCCTAAATTATATAAAACAACACTTAAAAGTTGGTATAAGAAAAATTACAAGAGGGTTGAGAACCCAATAGGTTCGCTATATCTTTTTGCAGATGAGTTTACAAACTATATGGATGTAGAGGTGGGAATTGCCTTTATTGAGTTGCTGAGAAGGCTTAATTATCAGGTAATTATTCCTAATCATCGCGATAGTGGTAGAGCTGAGATATCTAAAGGGCTATTAAAACAGGCAAAGAGAAGAGCAATTGAAAATATTGAATTGTTAAGCGATATTGTTACCAAAGATATGCCACTTGTGGGGATAGAGCCATCTGCAATACTCTCGTTTAGAGATGAATATCCAGATTTGGTTGGTGCAGATTTAATAGAGAAAGCAACGAAGCTCTCTAAAAATGTGTTACTATATGATGAATTTATAGTAAGAGAGATTGAGAAGGGAAATATAACAGAAGAGCACTTTAAGGGTGATAAAAAAGAGATAAAACTACACGGCCATTGTCATCAAAAATCACTTGCCTCTATTAAACCATCAGAAAAAATGTTATCTTTACCAAAGAATTTCAATGTAGAGCTAATTCCGGCGGGGTGTTGTGGGATGGCTGGTTCATTTGGATATGAGAGAGAACATTATCAGTTATCTATGCAGATAGCTGAAACTACTCTATTCCCAGAGATAAGAAAAATTAATGATAATACTATTATATCTGCTCCTGGTACAAGTTGTAGGCACCAAATTGAGGAGGGAACAGGTAGAAAAGTATTACATCCTATAGAGCTAATTTACAAATACTTAAAATAACTAAGATAACTAAAATGAAAACGGAACTATTGAAGAAGATTGCCAACAATGAGATTGTTGTTGGAGTTGTTGGACTCGGATATGTAGGATTACCATTAGCAGTAGAGAAAGCAAAGGTAGGATTTAAAACTATTGGGTTTGATGTTCAAGATAAAAAGGTGGAGATGGTAAATAGGGGGGAGAATTATATTGGAGATGTTGTAGATAGCGACCTTAAAACTATGGTTGAGAGTGGTTTATTAAGCGCTACAACAGATTTTTCGTTTATTAAAGATGTTGATTTTGTGGCAATTTGTGTTCCTACGCCACTTGATGCTTATCAGCAGCCAGATATTAGTTATGTTAAAAATTCATCTATTGAGATTGCAAAGTACCTTACAAAGGGAACAATGGTTGTATTAGAATCTACAACATATCCTGGTACAACAGAAGAGTTGATTAAACCTATTCTAGAAGAGGGATCGGGATTAAAATGTGGCGAAGATTTTTACTTAGGTTTCTCGCCAGAGAGGGTAGATCCAGGTAATTTAATCTATAAGACAAAGAATACTCCAAAGGTAGTTGGTGCTATTGGTGAGGATGCAAAAGAGGTTATCTCTGCAATGTATTCTGCAGTCTTAGAAGATTGTGTTCATACAGTCTCATCTCCAGCCGTGGCAGAAATGACTAAAATATTAGAAAATACATATCGTAATATAAATATCGGGCTTATAAACGAACTAGCAATTCTAAGTAATAAGATGGGTATCAATCTTTGGGAGGTGATTGAAGCTGCTAAAACAAAACCTTTTGGATTTACGGCATTTTATCCTGGTCCTGGTTTAGGTGGCCACTGCATTCCATTAGATCCATACTATTTAAGTTGGAAGGCACGCGAATTTGGATTCCATACCTCTATGATTGAGTCTAGTATGATGATAAATGATAAGATGCCAGATTACACAATAGAGCGAGCATCAAAAATTCTTAATAGATTTAAGAAGGCATTAAATGGTTCAGAGATTTTAGTAGTGGGAGTAGCATATAAACAAGATATAGATGATTATAGAGAATCGCCTGCATTACGTGTAATAGAGCTACTACAAGAGACCGGGGCTAATGTTAAATTTTATGATCCATTTATACCTGAATATAAATATAAAGGAGCACACTTCACTGGTGAAAGTGTATTAACAGAAGAGTTGCTTAAATCGTCTGATTTAGTTGTGGTTACAGCTGCCCATTCAAAAGTAGATTATAACTTTATTCAGCAACACGCTGTGGCTATTTTTGATACTAAAAATGCAATGACAAAGGTTGTGTGTCGCGATAATATTGAGCTTTTATAATTATGGAAAATGAGTTCTTTGTACACGAATCATCCTATGTAGATGATAATGTTAAGATTGGCAAGGGTACAAAAATATGGCACTTTTGCCACATTCAGCCAGGATCTACCCTTGGTGAGAGGTGTTCTTTGGGGCAGAATGTAAATGTAGGGAACAATGTAATTATTGGGAATAATGTGAGAATACAAAATAATGTCTCTATATATGAGGGTGTGGAGCTTGAGGATAATGTTTTCTGCGGCCCATCCTGCGTTTTTACCAATGTAACAACTCCACGTGCCCACTTTCCTGTTGGGGGAGTATATGCAAAGACATTAATTAAAGAGGGTGCTTCGCTGGGTGCAAACTGTACAATTGTCTGTGGTAATACAGTGGGAAAATCGGCTCTGATTGCTGCTGGTGCGGTGGTAACAAAAGATGTTAAAGATTTTGCACTTATGGCTGGGGTTCCTGCAAAGCAAATTGGCTGGGTTTGTGAATGTGGAGAGAGATTAGGGGAGAATTTAACTTGTAAATGTGGGAGAGAATATAAATTAGAGGGAGAGATACTTAAAAAACTATAACTATGGAATTTAGAGATCTTAAAAAGCAGTATCAGATATTAAAGAGTGATATAGATGCAGCAATGGTTGAGGTAGCTGGATCTGCGCAATATATTGGAGGAAAACACGTTGTAGAGTTGGAAAAAGAGTTGGCAGAATATGTGGGGGTAAAGCACTGTATCTCTTGTGCAAATGGAACGGATGCTTTGTCCTTAGCTTTAATGGCGTGGAATATAAAAGAGGGAGATGCTGTATTTGTGCCAGATTTTACCTTTTTTGCATCGGCAGAGGTGATCTCTTTTGAGGGAGCTACTCCAGTTTTTGTAGATGTTAATCCCGATACATTCAATATTTGTACAGAAGATTTAGAAAGGGCTATAAAAGAGGTAATAGCAGAGGGTAAACTTACTCCAAGAGTGATAATAGCAGTTGATCTATTTGGTTTACCTGCAAACTATCCAGCAATTAGAGAGGTCTCAGATAGATATAATCTTTTAATCTTAGAGGATGGAGCGCAAGGTTTTGGTGGTGCAATAGATGGCAAACGTGCCTGCAGTTTTGGAGATATCTCTACAACATCGTTCTTTCCAGCAAAACCACTTGGTTGCTATGGCGATGGTGGGGCAATCTTTACAGATAATGATCAATGGGCAGAGCTTATAAACTCATTTAAAGTTCACGGAAAGGGGAGTTTTAAGTATGACAATGTAAGAATAGGTGTAAACTCAAGGTTAGATTCAATTCAAGCTGCAATCCTAAAGGTTAAATTTAAGGCATTCAGAGAGTTTGAGCTGGAAAATATTAATAATGCCGCTACTAAATATACAGAGTTGCTAAAAGATATAGTTAAAACTCCAGTTATACCAGATGGATACTATTCTAGTTGGGCACAATATACTATTAAGTTGAAAAGTGCAGAGGAGAGAACTTTACTACAAGCTAAATTAAAAGAGGCTGGTATTCCCTCTATGATATATTATCCAAAGCCTATGCATAATCAGGGTGCATTTACAGAGATGAATTTATCTGCGGATATCTGCCCTACTACTAATGAGTTGTGTGATACGGTTTTATCGCTTCCAATTCACCCATATATCTCAGATGATGATATTGAGGTGGTTGCAAAAATGATTAACAACCTATAATAATTACGATTATGTCAAGTTCACTAAGGAGAACAGTTGTAATTATCTTTGTTGATCTATTAATTGCTCTATTTGCATTCTGGTTCTCAAGATATTTTGGAGGTTTACCTCGTTGGTATTGGTTGGTTCTAATATCCATTATGTGGGTGATTTTAAGTGCTTGCACAGGTAAACTCAGCTTTAGCAAATATAAGAGAATGAGATATGCTTTTGGGGGTATATTTCTATTGAATATACTTATCGGGAGCTTCCTGTTTTTTCTATATAGGAGTTTTGTTTCAGATTATAAATATGACTATTCAATTTTATTGGCTGGTGGAATTATTACACTCTTAGAGTGGATGCTCTATTATGCAGTTAGGTTGGTTTCATTAAAAAAAATGCCATATTTTTATGAAGAACCAATAGTTGAGCGAGATGTAGAGAAGATTCGCGATAATAATGAGGAGCAAAATATAGAGAATGAAGTTGTTAAAAAGGTAATTGATTATATTAAATCTGGAACTAAAGATAAATTTGATTTTGAGCAGATTAAAATCTCTAAAAGTACAAAGGTTTTAGATGTTGATGTTATTGATAATTCTTTGAATTTGGGAGAAAATGCGCCATCTTTAGTTGTACATAAAAGGCGATTAAATAGGGTTAGACATATAAATACTCTGTTGGCAACTACAAACGAAATGTTAGAGGATAATGGATATGTTGTATGTAGATGCGTTACGGCCGCAATTAGATGTTCAAAAATCAAAAGTCAAATGCCCATCTTTATATCTGGGTTTGTTTGTGTTTTAGATTATATATTTAATAGAGTTATTCCTAAGTTGGTTTTAACAGAGAGAGCATACTATCTTATTACAAGGGGAGTAAGGAGATCTTTAACAAGAGTTGAAATATTAGGAAGAATCTATAGGGCAGGTTATGAGGTGGTTTGTGAAAATATAGTTGGCGGAGAGTTTTTTGTTATAGCCCAAAAAGTGAAGGATCCAATAAGAGATGATAAACCATCAAGTAGAGTTTTAATTCGCTTAAAAAGAAAGGGGAAGGATGGAAAAATTATAGGTGTATATAAATTCAGAACTATGCACGCCTATTCTGAGTATTTACAACCGTACCTTTATAAAACCGGAGGATTGAGTGAAGGAGGAAAATTTGCAGATGATTTTAGAGTAAGTACTATAGGTAAGATCTTACGTAAAACTTGGCTAGATGAATTGCCAATGATTCTAAATCTAATTAAAGGTAACTTAAAAATTGTTGGGGTACGTCCTTTAAGTAGTCATTATTTTAGTCTATATTCCAAAGAGTTACAAGAGCTGAGAATAAAGGTAAAACCGGGTCTGTTGCCACCTTTCTATGCAGATATGCCTAAAACACTAGAGGATATTGAGACTAGTGAGATACGCTATATAAGGGCGTATCTGAACAATCCTATTAAGACTGATTGGATTTATTTTTGGAAATGTGTTAGGAATATTGTTTTTAAGGGGGAGAGGAGTAAATAGAGAATTTTAACATAGCAATATGATAGATAATCTACCTTTAGTTACAATTCGGTGCATAACATATAATCATAAAAATTACATTAAGCAGTGCTTAGATGGATTTGTTATGCAGAAAACCAATTTTAGATTTGAGGCAATTGTTCACGATGATGCCTCTACAGATGGAACTGCAGATATTGTACGGGAGTATGCCGCTAAGTATCCCGATATTATAAGGCCAATTTTTCAAACAGAGAACCAATACTCAAAATTTAACGGCGAGGTTCATAGAGTTATAAAGGAGAATGTAAGAGGAAAATATGTTGCTATGTGTGAAGGAGATGACTATTGGACAGATCCATATAAACTGCAAAAACAAGTGGATATAATGGAGGCAAATCCAAAATATTCTCTCTGTTTTCATAGAGCAAAAGTATTAAGAGAAGATGGACGTAATGGGCTAGAGGTGTTTGAGACGGTTGAACAAGGAGATTATATATTAGATCAAGTATTTGAACCATTTTGTATAGCAATGGCATCAGTTATGGTGCGACAAGTTGTAACGTTGTCAAATCCTTACGATAGAAATTTTATTATGGGAGACGTTGTATTGTTCTCAAATGCAGCAAAATATGGTACTTTCTTTTGCATAGGAGAGGAGATGTCTGTATATAGGCTACATAAGGGGGGCATTTCAAATGGGTTATCAAATAGTACAATTGTAGATTTCTATTCATCTTATATTGAGTATTTCCCAGAGTTCAAAGATATATTTATTAGGGATTATAAGTTAATAACTAGATTTGGAAAAGCAATAACATATTGTATTACTAAAGGCAAGAAGGGTGCTTATGCCTATTTTGTTAAAGGGAAAAAAGATTTTGGAACACTTGTAATGATAAAAGAGATAATGCAATTGTTATTGATGGCAATTTTAAGGCGAGTGAAGTTTCTAATGTATTCTAAATGAGCG
Organism: uncultured Muribaculaceae bacterium; assembly: GCA_964368585.1. Taxonomy (GTDB): domain Bacteria; phylum Bacteroidota; class Bacteroidia; order Bacteroidales; family UBA932; genus Egerieousia. The sequence goes on along the minus strand of CAYJAK010000003.1, from coordinate 45,743 downwards.
ATTCAAAAGCAAAAAATAGGTTAATAGTAAAGAATACGCTATTTATGTATATGCGTATGCTTGTAATGCTATTTGTATCGCTTTTTACAGCTCGTATAGTATTTAATACGTTAGGAATAGATAATTATGGAACCTATAACTTAGTTGCAGGGATAATTATATTCTTTACATTTATAAATAATGCGCTAGGAAGCGCTACAAAAAGATTTATAACGGCAGAGATAGGAGTGGGGGACCCCGTTAAAATTAAGCATATATTCAATACCTGTATTAATGCACATATAATTATCGCGATAATTATTTTGATATTGGGAGAGACAGTTGGGCTTTGGTTTGTAAATAATAAACTGAATATTCCTCCAGAGCTAATGCGAGGAGCAAATTGGGCTTATCAGTTATCTGTAGTATCTGCTATTATTGGCATAATTCAAGCACCTTATGGTGCGGTAGTTGTGGCGTATGAGAAGATGGGGATATATGCACTATTTACCATTATAGATGTAATATTAAAGCTTGTAATAATTTATGCCGTGCAGGCAATTGATGGAGATAAACTTATAGTATATTCATTGTTGCTACTTATGGTTAGTGTGGTGAGAATGATTATGTTTCAGACCTACACCTATTTTAAGTTACCTATTTGTAGATTAAAGTTTGTAAAGGATGTTAAATTATTAAAAGAGGTATTTACGTTTACTGGCTGGAGTCTATTTGGGCAAGCAACAGTGGTTGCATCAAATCAGGGAGTTAATGTTCTTGTTAATATATTTTATAATGTTGCTGTTAATGCTGCAATGGGCGTAAGTAACACAATTATAAATACGGTAAATGGTTTTGTTACAAATTTTCAGTCTGCATTTAATCCTCAAATTATAAAATCTTATAATAATGGAGATTATGATTATTTACAAAGTTTATTAGTGAGAGGAGCAAAGCTATCAAGCTATTTAATTATAATATTTTTAGTCCCTCTCTTATTTGAAACACCACGAGTATTACAGTTATGGTTAGGAGACTATCCAGAATATGCAGTTGAATTTTGTAGATTAAGTTTATGCTCTATCTATATAGAATCAATAGCAGCACCTTTATGGATGTTAATCTATTCACAATCAAATATAAAGGAGTATCAAATTGTAGTAGCGTCTATATATTCACTTTGTTTCTTTGGTGGTTGGGTGGTACTATATTTAGGAGCCTCGCCATATAGTGTAATAGTTGTAAGAGGAGTTATATTTTTTGTATTATTGTTTGTGAGATTGCATTATGTAAAGAGATATTTTAAAGAGTTTAATGTAACCAATTGGATATATAACGTACTTATAAAGGGTGTCATAATAATAGGAATCTCTGCAATAATTACAGGATTATTTAGTAGTGCACTAGAGTTGCCAAACTTTATACATATTGTTTCAATTACAATAATATCATTGTGCTGTACAGTGCCTTTAATTTACCTATTTGGAATGAATAAAGCTGAAAAAATGTTTGTAAAGGAGGCTGTGTCAAAGATATTATTTCTAAAAAATAGATAAACAAATGACTCATCTAGAAAAAATAGAGGAATTAAAAGAGATAATAGAAAGAACATTAACTCCGCTAATTGATTCTAATTATGTGTTGCTAGATATACCTTACTATTCAAATCTAGGAGATACACTTATTTGGGAAGGGACAAATATTTTTCTTAAGAAAATTAAATACAAATGTCTCTATCAAACAGATATTTATAATTATAATAATCAAGATTTTTCTTTAGATGTTATAATTTTATTACAAGGAGGAGGAAATTTTGGAGATTTGTGGGTAAGTCATAATGACTTTAGAAAAAAAATAATAGAGAGGCACCCAAATAATAAGATAATTGTACTGCCCCAAACAGTTCATTATGACTGTGTTGAAAATCTAAAAAAAGATGCGGTATTCTATTCAAAATATAATAATGTAACAATATGTACTAGAGATAGTGTCTCTTATGAGATTATAAAATCAAACTTTAAAAACCAGGTTCTATTATTACCAGATATGGCATTCTTTATAGATGCTAAGAAATATAGTAGAGGAGAGCAGAAGGGGAGAACACTCTTTCTTAAGAGAAATGATAAAGAGTTAAAATGTAAAGAGACTCCATCTATAATTCCAGTAGATTCAGATATTTTAGATTGGCCAGATCCTACAAAAACAAGAAAATATTATTGGTTTGTAAAGGTGAGATCTCTATTTAGAAGAGTTGATAAATATGCAAAGACTAGATTTCGTTCCCCAATTATAGATCTTTATTGGAGAAAGATATTAAAATATCACTATGTGAGAATTGCTGTGAGATTCTTGGATAGGTATGATTTAATTTATACTACCAGATTGCACGTATGTATATTGAGTGTAATGTTAGGGAAAAACATTAAGGTATTAGATAATAGCTATGGTAAGAACTCTTCATTCTACAAAGCTTGGCTGACTAATGTAGAAAATGTGGAGTTTATAGATTAAACAAATTAAATATATGGATATATCAGTTATAGTTCCAATTTATAACGTAGAGAAGTATATTGAAAGATGTTTGCGCTCTCTCTTTAGTCAAACCAAGATAGGTGGTGTTGAATTTATCTTGGTGAACGACGCTACTCCTGATGGGTCTATGGATATTGTATCGAGATTAATAAAAGAGTATTCCTTTTTAGATATAAAAGTGCTTAATAAAGAGGTGAATGAAGGGTTAGCATCTGCGCGTAAAAGTGGCATTGAGTTAGCAATAGGGGAGTATATAATGCATATTGATAGTGATGACTGGTGTGAATCTACAATGTTGGAAGATTTGTATAATAAAGCTAAGGAGGATGATGCAGATATAGTGGGTAGTGACTTTTATTTTTATGAGAAAGATGATGAGGTAGTTTATAAAGAAAACCCTCTGCCAACTAGTAATATTGAGTGTTTACAACTATTATTATTGTATGATGATAAGGTTTGGCCTGCGATATGGCAAAAAATGATAAAAAATAATTTGTATAGAGACAATAATCTAGTTGATTTTCATCCTGTTGGGATAAATTATAGTGAAGATTTAATAACTAGTACTAAATTGTTTTTTTTTGCAAAGAAAATTGTCTATTTACCAAAAGCTTATGTTCATTACACTTATAATAAAAATTCAGTTTCTAGAAGATTTATTGATGCAAAGATTCGTAAGGAGCTATATTTGGCTAAATCAAATGTAAACATATTCTTAAGTGAAAGAATATATGATACGCAAGTATTAGAAGCTCTAAATTGTATGAAGATTAAAGAAAAAATGAAGTTAGTGTATAATACAAGAGGAGAGGAACAAAGGTTTTACTCTAAAGTGTGGCCTGAGATAGATAAATTCATATTAAAACAAAGCGGTAGGCTCTATACTAATTTTGCAATATGGCTTGCATCGCAAGGTTTTATTTGTGGTTGCAATTTTATTTTAAGTAGCAAAAAACTTGTTAGAAAAGTGAAACAGGCGATTGAAAGTTTACAAAATACGTAAGACTTAATGGATATTTCAGTAATTATACCAATATATAACGTAGAAAAGTACATTGAAAGATGTTTACGCTCTCTCTTTACCCAAACCAAAACAGATGGTGTTGAGTTTATTTTGGTAAATAATAATACTCCCGATAATTCTATGAATATTGCTCAGCAAATAGTATCAGAGTATCCAAATATCGAGATTAAGATTATAAATAATGAGGAGAATATAGGGGTTGCTTTATCTAGAAAAAAAGGGATAGAGAGTGCAGTAGGGGAGTACACTATAATGGTTGACAGCGATGATTGGTGTGAATCAACAATGTTGGAGGAATTATATAAGAAAGCTGTGGAAACAGATGCTGATATAGTTATTTATGATTCTATATGGGATTATGGTCATAAAAAAGTTTATTGGCACGAAGCATTGCCAAAAGATAAAAATGAGTTATGGTATATATACTTTGTAGAGGAAAAACTTCATACATTTTGGAGCAAATTGGTAAAGAGGAGTTTATATGATCAAAAAGAGGAGTTTTTCATTAAAGGAATTAATAGCTCAGATGATTTTATTGCCTCTTGTAAACTTTTTCATTATGCAAAATGCTTAGCCTATATACCCCAAGCGTATCTGCATTACGATTGCACAAATGTGCTAGCTTTATCAAATAAAAGAAATTCTTTAGATTACACCCTACAAAGATATAATGCTCTAGTAGAGTTAGAGAATTTCTTGGTAAAACAAGGATACGACTCCTCTGTAATAGAGCTTATGAATGGCATTAAATTGCGAACAAAACTAGCATTGATTACATTAACACGTGGAGACTTGCAGAAGAAATATGCTAGGTTATGGACAGAAACTAATAAGAGTATATTTTGTTCTAAATATCATCTTCATACAAAGTTGATTATTTGGTTTGCATCAGTAGGATTACTTCCACTATCAAATCTAGTTCTATTATTAGTTAAGCAATATAAGAGAAAGTAAGATGGATATTTCAGTAATAATACCTATATATAATGTAGAGAAATACATTGAACGTTGTTTATATTCATTGTTTACGCAAACTAAAACAGCTGGAGTTGAGTTTATTCTTATAAATGATGCAACTTCTTGTAAATCAATGGAAATGACTCGGCGAATTATTTCTGAAAATTCTAATCTAAATATAAGAATTATAAATAATGATAAAAACTTAGGGATAGGAGCAACAAGGCAAATAGGAATTAGTGCAGCTATAGGTGAGTATATAATTCAAATAGACTCAGATGATTGGTGTGAACCAGCAATGTTAGAAAAACTGTACAATAAAGCAAAGGAGTGTGATGCTGATATTGTTTGTTGTGATTATTATTTGAACTATAGGAATAAAGAGATATATGCCCCCCAGAATATTGGGAAGAGTACTATTGAGAGTATTGAACTCTTGATAAAGGGAACTCTATTTGGAGCAATGTGGAACAAACTAGTTAAATCTTCTTTATATAGAGATAACAAAATAACATTTACCCCCAATTTAAACAATCAAGAGGATTTAATAGTTTCATTAAAATTGTTTAATAGTGCTAAAAATATAACATATTTACCACAAGCGTTTTTGCATTATAGACAAAGAAAGGAGTCTATGATTAATATTTCTCATTTGAAAAGAGTGCAGGATAATATTAAGGTAATAGATGAAATTGAAACTTACTTCAGAGGCACAAGTATTGAAGAAAAAGTAAATGGAGCATTAATAAATAGAAAAATTAGTGTAAAATATACTTTTATGATTGCGACAAAAGCCAAGGAACGAGCGTTGAATTTGAAAATATATCCCGAAGTAGATGATAAAATAGGAGAGTGTGAATTAAATTATCGATTGAAATTAGCTCTAAAACTTACTATTAAGCAGAATTTCTTTTTTGCAGATACAATTATTCTATTTAATAGATTTGTTACGTTAATAAAGAGTACAGTAAAAAAGATCTTATTAAGAGGTAGGATAGTGCAGTATTATTAATTTGATTACATTAAAAGATCTATTAGATTGTTACAATAGGATTAATGGATAAAACTCTAAAGCAAAAAACTATAAAAGGAACCTTCTGGAGTTCCGTAGAAAATATTTCTGTGCAAGGAATCCGTTTTTTATTCGGATTAATTATGGCAAGGTTACTCTCTCCAGAAGAGTTTGGCCTCATTGGAATGATTACTGTTTTTATGCTTGTTGCACAAACATTTGTAGATAGTGGTTTTGCAAATGCACTTGTGAGAAATAATCAACGAACAGAATTAGATTTCTCTACCGCATTCTATTTTAATATTGTTGTTGGAGCATTCGTTTATTTTATTCTTTTTGTTTCATCTCCTTTTATTGCTAGCTTCTATGATATGCCAATCTTAGAAGATTTAACAAAAGTTATTTGTCTAAATATCGTTATTAATTCACTAGGAATTGTTCAAGGAGCAAAGCTTACAATTGCTGTAGATTTCAAGAGTCAAGCAAAAGTAACAACTATATCTGTGTTAATATCAGGATTTATTGGTATCTATCTTGCTTATTCAGGTTTGGGAGTTTGGGCTCTAGTTGTACAATCATTATTGCGAAATTTTTTGAATGTCATATTTTTATGGTTTGTATCGCGATGGATACCTAAATTACAATTCTCTTGGAGTGCCTTTAAAACTATGTTCAATTTTGGATATAAATTGCTTCTTTCTGGTTTGATTGATACTATCTATAGGAATATTACAATTCTTATTATAGGTAAGGTATTTTCTGCTACTGATTTAGGAAATTATACGCGAGCTCAGCAGTTTGCAGCTTTACCATCATCAAATCTAACCAGAGTTTTAGGGAGGGTAACATTTCCAATACTCTCATCTATTCAAGATGATGATAGCAGATTAAGAAGTGTTTATAGTAAATATTTACGTTTTGTGGCTTTTATAGTTTTTCCTTTAATGGTAATTCTGGCTGCGTTAAGTAAACCGTTGATTTTATTAATATTAACAGATAAATGGGCAGATGCTATTCCATACTTGCAAATTATCTGTTTTGCTATGATGTGGTACCCAATACACGCCATAAATTTAAACTTATTGCAAGTGAAAGGGCGTTCAGATCTGTTCTTAAAATTAGAAATAATAAAAAAAATTATAGGTGTTACATTACTTATAATAGCTATTCCAATGGGAATTATATACCTCATTATTGGTAGTGTTATATCCTCTATAATATGTCTTGCAGTTAATACTCACTATACTGGAAAGATTATTAATCTTGGATTTTGGAGGCAAATGAAGGATATATTACCTATGCTTTTTATATCTCTCTTGATGGGGGGAATAGTCTGGGGAATAAACTATTATATGCTTTCTGGTAATTATTTTTTACAGTTGATAATAGGAGGATTAGTGGGATTTATAACTTATGTATCACTTGCTTATATTTTAAGGATGAAGGAAATGGCAGAATTATTAAATTTAATGAAATTTAACAAGAGAAATGGAAGATAAGATAATTACTGTAACATCTCCTCTTTTACCAGATTTGAATGAATTTCAAGATTTGCTAAAAGATATTTGGGATAGAAAATGGCTTACAAATAATGGATATTATCATCAGGAATTAGAGAAGGCTTTATCTGAATATCTAAAGGTTCCACATCTATCTCTATTTACAAATGGTACATTGCCTTTAATTACGGCATTACAAGCAATGCGAATAACGGGAGAGGTAATTACAACTCCTTATAGTTTTGTTGCAACTACACACGCTATGTGGTGGAATGGAATTAAGCCAGTATTTGTTGATATAGATCCCAATACTTGTAATATTGATCCTGCAAAGATAGAGGCAGCTATAACACCTCAGACTACAGCTATAATGCCAGTTCACGTTTATGGTAATCCCTGCGATGTGGATGCGATACAAGCAATTGCAAATAAATATGGGCTAAGAGTGATTTATGATGCAGCTCACGCATTTGGGGTTGAGATTAATGGGCGATCTATATTAGAGTATGGAGATATGTCTACACTCTCATTTCATGCAACTAAAGTATATAATACTGTTGAAGGTGGCGCATTAGTAGTGAAAGACAAAGAGGCTAAAAAGAGAGTAGATTATCTTAAAAATTTTGGTTTCGCTAGTGAGATAGATGTGGTTGCTCCAGGTATAAATTCAAAGATGGATGAATTAAGAGCTGCATACGGTTTGCTAAACTTAAAGCAAGTAAATGAAGCCATAAAAGAGCGAGAAAACATTGCAAAACAATATAGAGAAGGATTATCGGGAGCAAAAGGAGTTAGTATGTTGAAAGAGTCAACAAGTATTAAACATAATTACTCTTATTTTCCTATATTTATAGATGTAAATGATTATAGGATTACTCGTGATGAATTATACCTAAAGATGAAGAATAATGGAGTGTTTGCTAGAAGATATTTTTATCCTCTAATAAGCGAATTTTCAACCTACAAAGGATTAGAATCATCTAATAAAAATAACCTTTCAAATGCACATAAAGTGGCAAATAGTGTGATATGCTTGCCAATGTATTGTGGATTGAAGAGTGAAGATGTTGGGCGAGTGATATCCATAATAAAAGGTGAATAATTTTCAGAAAAGCAGTAAACAATGCCTAAAATATACTACATATGAACAATAGTATTGATATCTCAGTAATAGTACCCATATACAATGTTGAAAAGTATATTGAACGGTGTTTAAGATCTCTTTTCACACAAACAAAAACAGATAGAGTAGAATTTATTTTGGTAAATGATGCTACTCCCGATAATTCTATGGAAATTGCAGATTCAATTATACAGGAATTTGCCCCAATAAACGTTACAATTATTAATAAAGAAAAAAATGAGGGATTAGTTGCAGCTCGTAGAAGTGGAATAGATAGAGCTATAGGTGACTATATAATGCATATAGACAGTGACGATTGGTGTGATCCTACTATGTTAGAGGAGATGTATAAAAAAGCAATTGAGGAGGGGGCGGATATTGTAAATGCTGATTATTATGAGGCTCATTTAGATTTTAAAAAATATGTGCGAAATGAGCTCTCTAATGATAGATTTGAAAATATAAGATTGATATTAGAGGGAGAGAGACAATCTTATCTATGGTGTAAATTAATTAAACGATCATTGTATATAGAGAATGCTATTAGAGTAGAAAAAAAATTTAATTATTTAGAGGATTTAGCTTTATGCACACAATTATTTTATTATGCAGATAAGTGTGTAAATATATCTAAAGCATTTTATTATTATAATAGACAAAATATTGCCTCTATTACAAAAGTTCATACAGAGAGAAGGTATAAAGATTCTATTATGGCAATATCAGAAATTGATGTTTTTCTAAAAGAGAAGAAAATAGATGCTCTATTTGAAAAGATTATTTTAAGTACTAAAATACGAATCAAATATAGATTGTTTCGTAATTTAAAAGGAAAAGAACAGGTAGAATATATGAGGGTATTTCCAGAAGTAGATAATTTGATATTAAAGACAAAGTATTTAAAGAAGAAGCAAAAAATTACTTTATCTTTAGCAACGCATGGATTTGTAAATATTGCAAATTTTATAACGAATCTATATATAACAGTTAATAAATAGAGATAAAAAATAATATAAGAATACATTATGAGAATATTATGGATTTCTAATATACTTTTAGGTAGAGAATTAAAATCTACTGGTACTTGGTTAAATAGTATGGCAGATGAATTAACTTCTAACAATGAAATAACTTTATTGAACGCTGTGCCAGTTAATAGAGCTTTTGAGGTAGAGAAAAAAGATAATTTAATCCAGTTACCTCTACCCCAGATAAAGAGGTCTAATGCTACTACATTAAGTGGTAAAGAACAGAAAATTATAGCTGAGATAATTGAAGATTTTAAACCAGATATAATTCATGTTTGGGGATTAGAAAATGGATGGGGGTTATTGAAAAAATATGTTGATATTCCAGTATTAATAGAAGTTCAAGGTGTAAAGAGTGAAATATCAAAATATATGTATGGGATGTTATCCAGGAGTGAAAGATTGAGGAGTATCTCATTTAAAGAAGTCGTGAGAGTGAGAACATTATTTTTCAGAAAAAAGATAATGAGGAGTTGCGAGGAAAAGGATAATGAAATTGTAAGAATTAATAAATATTTTGGTACCCCTACAGAATGGATGAAAGGAAATGTCATTATGCGTAATTCTGAGGCGGTGTGTTATAGAAGCCAGTTATTAGTAAGGAAAGAGTTTAAAGTTGCAAAAAAATGGTCTTCTCCAAGTAATGATTCTGTTGTTCTAACCTCTGGCTCAAATTCGGAGCCTTTTAAAGGTATTCATATAGCAATAAAAGCGATAGCTATTCTAAAAAAACATATTCCTAATGTCCAGTTAAGAATAATAGGAGGGAGCTATCAAAATAAAGGAATAAGAACTACAGGGTACTATCTCTATCTTAAACACCTAGTTAAAGTGTTAAATTTAGAAGGAAACGTAGTGTTTTTAGGAGCTCTTAATGCAAGTGAAATTGTTGATCAGATGTATAAATCAAATATTTTTGTAGTACCATCATTTATAGAATCAGCGAGTTTAACACTTCTAGAGGCAATGGAGATGGAAATTCCTATCATAACAACGTACACTGGCGGAATACCAACACTGGGAGGGAATTCTGTAACCTACTATGGTATTGGGGATTATTATATGCTATCCTATTTACTGTTAAAGAAGTTAACAAATAAAGAAGAGCCTATTAGATCAAAAAACACATTAAACTCATTATCTTATTCACAGATTGAGATATATAAAGATGTAATTCAAAAACATCTGTAAGAATATAATATTCATAACAATAACACCCAATGATAAACATACCCAACTTCATATCAACCCACATCACAAAACGTACAACAAGTATGTTTATGGCTGATATAAAATCAAATAATAAGAAACTATCAACAGAGATAGAAGACAAAAAAATCTTAGTAATAGGAGGAGCTGGCACAATTGGAGCTTCTTATATAAGAGCAATTCTGCCATTTAAACCTCAAGAGTTAGTGGTAATTGACATAAACGAAAATGGATTAACAGAACTAACACGAGATTTACGATCAACTTACAATATGTATGTTCCAGAAAAATATAGAACATATCCAATAAGTTATGCAGATCCAATCTTTGAGAAAATCTTTAGGGATGCACAGGGCTTTGATATTGTTGCTAATTTCTCCGCACACAAGCACGTGCGTAGTGAGAAGGATCAATACTCAGTAGAGGCACTTATTGAGAATAATGTAATTAAAGCCAGAAAACTATTAGATCTATTGGCCGAAATGCCTCCAAAGCACTTCTTTTGCGTCTCAACAGATAAAGCAGCTAATCCTGTGAATGTAATGGGAGCAAGCAAAAAGATAATGGAGGATATGATTATGGCTTACTCCAATAAATTTAAAGTAACAACAGCCCGTTTTGCAAATGTGGCATTCTCAAACGGCTCATTATTAGCAGGTTTTATAGATAGAATAATGAAAAAACAGCCACTTGCAGCACCATCAGATGTAAAGCGTTATTTTGTTTCTCCCGATGAAAGTGGTCAAATATGTATGCTTGCCTGCATACTTGGTAACAACAGAGAAGTATTCTTTCCAAAGCTAGGAGAGGAGCAAATGATGACTTTCTCAGATATATGCGATGACTTTCTAAATACACTAGGCTACAATCCATATAAATGCAGTTCAGATGAAGAGGCAAAGAGATATGCCGTAGAAATGCCTGATGATAGTAAGAACTATCCGGTTGTATATTTTAAAAGCGATACTACAGGTGAGAAAGATTTTGAAGAGTTCTTTATTGAAGGAGAGCAAGTTAATATGGAAAGATTTAGCTCACTAGGAGTAATAGAAGATATGAAATATCGCTCAGAGTTAGAAGTTGATATCCTATTCGCAGCTTTAGATGAAGTCTTTAATAAAAATAATTTCAATAAAGAGGAAATTGTTGCAGTAATGAAAGGTTTTATTCCTAACTTTGTACACATTGAAAGGGGAAAAAATCTAGACCAAAAAATGTAAAACAGATGAGCCAAGAAGTAGTTTCGTTTGTGCGAAAATTATACAAATCAGAGGACTTTATTCCTCTTCATGCGCCATATTTTGGAGGAAATGAAAAGAAATATCTGAATGAATGTATTGATACAACGTATGTGTCAAGTGTAGGTGTATTTGTAGATAGATTTGAAGAGATGATAGCAGAGTACACTGGTTCAAAAAAAGCAGTAGTATGTGTAAGTGGTACAAATGCTCTTCATCTTGCAATGGAACTAGTTGGTGTTAAGCAGAATGATGAGGTTATAACTCAAGCTTTAACATTTGTTGCAACTTGCAATGCAATTAGCTATTTAGGTGCGCACCCAGTTTTTCTAGATGTAGATAAAGATACAATGGGTTTATCTCCAATTGCTGTAAAGAATTGGTTAGAGGCAAATACCGAAATTAGAAATGGTGAGCGTTATAATAAACATACAAATCGCAGAGTGAAATGTTGTATCCCGATGCATACATTCGGACACCCTGCTAAAGTTGATATATTAGTTGAGGTTTGTAAAGAGTATAATATTGAACTAGTTGAAGATGCTGCTGAGAGTTTAGGTAGTTATTACAAAGGAAGACACACTGGAACGTTTGGTAGGATTGGAGCAATTAGCTTTAATGGAAATAAAACTATTACCACTGGTGGTGGTGGTATCTTATTATTTAATGATGAAGAGCTAGCAAATTTTGCAAAACATCTTACCACCCAAGCAAAAGTTCCTCATAAATGGGAATTCGTACACGATCATATAGGGTACAATTATAGAATGCCAAATATAAATGCAGCATTAGGCTGTGCACAATTAGAGCAAATAGAATATATTTTATCAAATAAAAGAGATACTGCAATGCAATACAAAAAGTTTTTTGCAAATGTGGCAGATCTTGATTTTTTTGACGAACCTCAGGATTGCAAATCAAATTTTTGGTTTAATTCAATTCTTACAAAAGATAAAAATCATCGCGATAAAATATTAGAATTTACAAATGCAAATGGAGTAATGACACGCCCAATTTGGGAGTTAATGAATCGTTTGCCAATGTTTAATAAATGCGAAACTGACACATTAGAAAATAGTGTTTGGTTCGCAGATAGAGTTATTAATATCCCTAGTGGAGTAAAGTAGAAAATGCTATGGGAGTGAGACCACTAATATTAATAGGAGGAGGAGGGCATTGTAGATCTGTGATAGATGTAGCTGAAGGGGCCGGTTATAAAATAATGGGGATACTCGATGTTGCAGATAAAGTAGGATCGGAAATTCTTGGTTACAAAATTATTGGGAGTGATGATGATATTTCTAATTATATAGACATTGCTGATTTTGTTGTAACTATTGGATTTATAAAAAATGCTGATCTAAGAATAAAAATTCATAATTTAATAAAGAAATTAAACGGAAACCTCGCAACGCTAATTGCTACCACTGCGTATGTGTCAAAATATGCTTTTATAGGAGAAGGAACAGTGGTAATGCATAAGGCAATAGTAAATGCAAATTCAAAAATAGGAGTTGGTTGTATAATAAATACACTTGCGAATATAGAACACGATGTAAAGATTGGATCTCATTGTCATATTTCTACAGGTGCTATAATAAATGGAGATTCTATTGTAGGAGAAAATACATTTATAGGAAGCCAAGCCGTTGTAGTAAATGGAATTTCAGTTCCTAAAAATAGTGTTTTTGGAGCAGGTTCCGTTATTTGCAAGAGTCTTGTTCAAAATGGTACTTATATTGGTAATCCAGCAACCCTCAAATAAATATTGTTAGTATGTTAGAAAAATATAAATCAATAACCATTGATATAAATAGTACAATTCTATTTGCTCTTGAAACAATGAATGCTCAGAATGGGAAGTTGTTGATAGTTGCTGAAAATGATACTTATAAAAGTTTGATAAGTATTGGTGATATACAACGAGCAATAATAGCTGATGTGGATATTCAATCACCAATATCTCAAATATTAAGACAAAATATCAATGTTGCAAATATAGATGATGATATTGAGCAAGTGAAGGCGAGTATGCTTTTGACTCGGAATGAATTTATGCCTGTTTTATCTGGAGAAGAATTGGTAAATATAATATTTTGGGGAGATTTATTTGATGATGAAATAAGAGAGAATAATACTATAGCGGAAAAACCTCCTGTTGTAATTATGGCTGGAGGGAAAGGAGTTCGTTTAGCACCTATTACCAATGTATTACCCAAGCCGCTGATTCCTATTGGAGATAAAACGGTAATAGAGGATATTATGGATAGGTTTGTAGCAGCAGGATGTAATGACTTTCATATTTCTGTAAATTATAAAGCAGAGATGATGAAATATTATTTTGGAGAATTAAATAGTTCTGCATATAATATTTCATATATACAGGAGTCGAAACCGATGGGAACGGCTGGGAGCCTAAGTTTATTAAAGGATTGTATTAACTCTACATTCTTTGTAAGTAATTGTGACATTATAATTGAAGAAGATTATTCAGAGATATATAAATATCATAAAGAGAATAATAATGAAATAACTTTAGTTGCAGCACTGAAGCATGTGAAAATTCCTTATGGGACAATAATTACTAAAAAAGATGGGTTGCTAGATAGTATGAGAGAGAAGCCAGAATATATGCTAAAAATAAATGCTGGATTATATATTTTAGAGCCACATCTTTTACATGAGATTCCGGAGAATAAGTTTTTTCATATTACTGAGTTAATAGAGAGATTGCGCTCTCAAGGTAGGAGGGTGGGTGTTTTCCCTGTAGGAGAATCGTCTTGGATAGATATGGGGACTTGGGAGGAGTATATGAAGATTATAAGATAAGAGACTGAAAGATGGAGAATAGACTTAACAAACTGAAAGTTGTATGGATATGTCACTTTAATAATAGTGAAATAGAAGCCTTAATTAAGCCATACAAAAAAGTGGGTGAATTTGCACCATGGATAACTGATCAAATAAAAATAATGGAGTTAGATGAGAGATTTGAGCTATATATTATTTCTCCATATAAATATATTACAGGCGTAAGAAGAATAAAACTAAGAGGAGTTAATTATTTCTTTTATAATTCCCATATGCCTATTATAGGTAGGCCTTGGCCAAGTTTCTTTAAATGGGACTATATATCAAATTTCTATACATCAAAATTAATAGTTAAATGGGTGGTAAGTAGAATTAATCCAGATGTTATACATCTTCAAACTGCTGAAAATGCATACATTTCATCTACTATTTTGCCTTTAATTGGTAAATATCCAATAATTACGGGAGTGCAAGGGTTTATCTCTCAAGCGAGATATGTTGATTCTATAGTACATAGAAAGAAGTTGCAGATTGAAAAGGAAATATTTACAAAACTGAGCTATGCGTTTTATCGGACAGAAAAAATGAGAGAGGATTTGATATCTTTCAATAATAATTTGAATCTTTTCCCTGCATCCTATCCTATTCAAATATTGAACAGAGAAGATTATGAGACAGATCATAAGATTGAGTTTGATATAGTTTTCTTTGCAAGAGTAACTAGAGAAAAAGGGATCTTTGATTTAATAGATGCTTTAGCATTATTGAAGAAGCAAGGTAAATGTTTCTCGCTATGTGTTATAGGTGGAGGAAATAAAAGTGCTATAATGAATTATGCGAAGGAAAGGAGTGTTGATGAATTAATTGAGTGGAAAGGGTTTATACCTAAACAGGAGGATGTTTACAAAGAGGTTGTAAAGTGTAGAATATGCGTTTTACCAACTTATTTTGATATAATTCCAGGTACAATTATACAGAGTATGTTTCTAAAACTACCTGTAGTATCATATTCTGTTGGAAGTATTCCACACATTAATGCAAATGGGGAAATTATAAAGTTAGTACCTAGGCAAGATGTGAATGAATTAACTTCTGCAATATCTGAGATATTGTCAAAGGACGATAAGGTATATAGCCTTTATGTAGAAAAGGCGCGCCAACGCGCTATTGATATGTTTGTATTAGGAAAGGGCGCTGAAGATATTAAATGTAATTTGCTTGATGGATATCAGGCGACAATAAAAGGATTTAATAACAATTTCTAATAATATGCTAATTAGCTTATATCGCAAGTATATTAATAATGGAGATTCTAGATTTTCAAATCTAAAGAAGAATGTTTTTTGGTCATTTATAATAAAAGGGGTATCAATACTTCTAGGGTTATTAAAGGTACCAATTCTACTATCTTATCTTAATCAAGAGAAATATGGAGTATGGCTTACTATTGCTTCTGTTGTGATGTGGGTTTCGTATTTTGATTTAGGTTTAGGTCACGGATTGCGAAACAAACTAGCCGAGGCATTAGCAAGAAATGAGAAAGATAGAATAAAAGGCTTAATAAGCACGGCTTACTTATCAATGTCTGTAATTATGTTAGGATTAATGACTATATTAACACCATTAATCCTAAGTTTAGATTGGAATAGTTTCTTAAACATTCCAATCTCATCAGTTAGCAATGTTGAGTTGAAATACACTATATGGCTTACACTGATAATGTTTTGTTTGAGGTTTATATTTCATTTGATAACAGTGGTTCTAAAAGCAATACAAAAACCAGCTATTTCAGATACATTTTTACCAATAGAAAGTATTTTGTCTTTAATATTAGTACTAATTCTAAAATATATATATCCTGATTCGCTCTTATTAGCAAGCGCATCATTGAGTGTCACTCCAGTCGTAGTGTTATTTATTGCTAATGTTGTATTTCTTAGAAAGTATTTTTCTGATTGTAGAATAAAAGTTTCAAATTATAACAAATTATATTTAAATGATATATATTCATTGGGCTTTAAATTCTTTATTGGCCAAATGTGTTCATTAATTATGTTTTCGTCGCAGAATTTTATCATATCTAAAATCCTTAATTCAGAAGAAGTAACAACGTATAATATTGCAAGAACATATTATACACTACCTAATACACTATTTACATTAATCTTAACTCCTTATTGGTCTGCAATAACAGATGCATTTATTCGAAATGAATATATATGGATAAAAAGTAATATGAAAAAACTTTTCAAGATTGGAATTATTTTTTCTTTAGGTTTAATTATAATGTTGCTCTTCTCTAATATTGCTTTTCGTTTGTGGGTAGGAAGTAGTGTGAAAATCCCTCTAGAGCTATCGATAGGGTTTACTTTGTATAATATATTTGTTCTTCTTTTTTCTCCATATACATATTTTCTAAATGGAGTTGGGAAGTTGAAACTTGGAATTTATGTTGCTGTTTTTAAGGTGCTGCTATTTTTACCAATTGCAATCTATTTTACAACTTTATTTGGATCTGTAGGATTACTAATAACACTTTTTATAGTTAACATGTTACCTAGCATGTTCATTAATGTTATTCAATATAACAAGATTATAAAAGGTACAGCACAAGGAATCTGGAATAAATAATTTAATATATGAGTGGAGTTTGATTGTTAGAAGAATCTAAAATATTAAACATAATTACTCATATTTTCATATATTTGTGGATGCTAACTAGTATAAGGCTACATGAGATAGATTATACCTAAAGATGGAAAACAACGGGGAGCTTGGTAGAAGATATTTTATCCTCTAATATGCGATTTTCAACTTATAGGGGCTTATCATCTAGTAATAAATTTTCTATACACATAATAATAAATTAAATTTGTTTCTCTGGGTAATTAGTGGGAAAAATTGTGCAGAATAAAGTGTTGGATGATAAATAGCAGGATTACCTTTAAATGAAGAATATAATGACGGTTCATTTTTTTCATATGCGGATGTCGCATTTAGCACCAACAATAATTGATAATTTTTTAAATAATTTTGTTGAAAATCAGAAAATTATTTTATGCTTTTATAATGATTTATTATTTGGCAACTATGATACAGAATTACATAAATATGAAAGAATTTTCATAAAGAATTCTTTTCAAAACTATAAAATTGTTACTAGTGAAAAAGACTTTCTTGAACAACTGAAAAAAAATATATCACAAAATAATATATGTGTTTTACATGGTTATTTTAACCTTTATAACTCCTTATCTAAAATAAAATTCTTAATTTGTAATAAATCATATCTTTCAAAAATTATTTATGTTCACTGGGGATTAGAATTTGATCAAATTAATTCATTAAAGAAAATATTGAAAAAAAGAATTAGAGATAAAATATATAGAGGATTTTTTAGAAATATTGTATTGACAGATACAGACAAAGATATCCTATCACATAATTGTAAAGGATTAAATAATATTGAAGTATTGGGTTATATTCCTACTAAGGAATGGAAATTTAATTTAATAGAAGATCTTCAAAGTCGTGATAGAGTTAAAATAATGGTTTCACATAGTGGTTATACAGAGAATATGCACATAAAATCCCTAGAATTATTGCACGATAAATTTAATGATTGTATTGAGGAGCTTTCATTGCCTTTATGCTATGGTGACGAACAGCATATAAGGAATGTTATTCAAAGAGGGGAAGAATTATTTGGTGATAGATTTACGTACTTCACTAAATTACTTAAAAAGGATGAATACATTGAGTATATAAAAAAATATGATATATATATTAATGCAGCGGAACGACAAACAGGATTAGGTGCAGCAGTAATAGCTCTAATAAATGGATTAAAAGTTTATTGTGGCGCGAATGTAGAGAAGCATTTCAGCGATATAGGATGTGTTATAAAGGCATTTGACTCATTATATGACCAAGATTTAAAGGAGTTTATTTCTCCATTAAGCAACGAAGAGAGAGAAAAAAATTTCAATATTTTATCAAATAAAGAAATGATTAATACTCGTATATTGCAATGGGAATCATTATTATTTATAGATGCAATTCAATAAAAACATCATTGAACGTAGATATAATCCATATCTAATAAAATAATTATAAAATAAGATATATGATTCAAAATATAAAACAAAAAGCAAGATTGAATTATACAATAAAAGAAAAAAATAAAATGTCATATAAAATTATCGACTTTTTATTAATTACATTATTTATTTTGTACATGGCAAGTTCTGCTCCTCAAATATCGGATTCGATATTTGTCGTAGTTGCATTTATTTTTTCAATTTTAGTTTTTATACAAAGAAAGAGAAGTTTAGATAAATTTTTATTTGTTTTTATTCTTATTTGGCTAATAATAAATTTTATATCATATAGCACAAATTTTGTTGACAATGTGAGTGTTACGGCGTTTTTAGGGGTGACTATACGTATGATTATGCCATATTTTATAGTTAAATCTATAGGAAGTAGCTTTTTCTCTAAGTTTTTTGATTATGCTTATATTCTAGTTGTCATATCTCTACCTCTATTTATCCTCGAACAGGTATTCCCACCTTTGTTTTCAGCAATAGCTCCGATTTTCTCATTTATGACTTATCCAGAACAAGTCGACGCTGGTGGTTTTTACTCGTTTATATTTATGCACAACGGCTGGGCGTGGCAAGCTTTTAGAAATAGCGGATTTATGTGGGAACCAGGAGCTTTTGGAGGAATTGTGATTTTTATGTTGTATTACTATTGGTTTAAGAATGGATTCAAGATAGATGTAAAATCAATAATTTTGGTCATAGCGATAGTATCAACTTTTTCTACTGCTGCATATATTGCCTTATTCTTTTCTATGATTTTATTCATAAGCAAGAATGCTCAGTTAAGGAGAAATCCTCTGGTTATAATAATATTATTAATATTAGTCGTTGTAGGAAGTATAAATTTTTATTATTCCTCTGATTTTATGTCAGAAAAAATAGATATGTATATAGAAAAAGGTACAAGCTCTGGAATGTGGAGTTATGGAGGGCAGGAGGTTCTGCGTGTAACCAGATATGGAATATTTTTAATATCTTTAGAAAATGCTTTTCATAATCCACTTGGAAATGGTGTTTTTTATAGTGATTATATTCTAAATAATTATGGGAGGGTTGCTGGTCCATCAGCAATTTCTGAAATATTACGTCAATGGGGTTGGTTTGGTTGGGTAATGTTGGTCGTATCTTTTGGGTATTGGGTAAGAATATTTAGTAATGATAAAATAGGAGTTATAATGTTTACTCTCTCTATATTCACGGTTTTATTTTCAAATCCGTTTCTATTCAAATATCTAATATACGCTATTATATTTTATGCTTTTATATATAAGAAACATATTATAAAAGTATAGAAAATTATAACAAAGGATAATTTCTACATATTCAAAATGGAGCATTAATGAGAAGAATTGTAATTATAGGAAAAAATTTTCCGAGTGGAGGAGCAGCTGTAAACTATCTTAAGAATTTAGCATTGGCTCTCTCTAAAACGAGTAATGTCAGAGTATTGATACCCTCTGGATATTACTATGGAGCAAAAAACAACAAGATTCGTAAAGGTGAAATCTGTGGGATAGAATATAGATATTTATGTTTTAAACAACACCCCCAAAATTATATAGGGAAGTTGGTTGATATAGTATGCTCTATATTTGCTTTATTTTTTTATACGCTATTTAATTCAAGAAAAATGGATATTATAATGAGTTATAATATATCTTTATTTAAGACTTTTAGCGATATCTTAACTTCAAGATTATTTAGAAAAAAAATAGTAATCATATTACCTGAATTCTATGAAAAACCCTCAGGTTTCATATCTAAAATTAAATGGTATATGTTTTATGTTGCGATAAAATATTTGACAAGATATGCAGATGGGTTTATTGTTTTTTCTGAATACTTAAAAGATTATTTATTGAAAAATAGAAAGATAAATAAACCTATTGTAATAACGCCTAACGCTATTGATCCATTAGTGTTCAAAATAGAAAAACAAGAACCATATATTAAAAATGGGATTACTATAGGGTATGTTGGAACTCCATCAAGAAAGGATGGGATTGACGATCTGTTAGAATCCTTTTCTATAGTCAATAATAAATATATAGATACACATTTATTGGTTATTGGTGATAGTACAGATGGATCATCGTCTTTGGTAGAGCAGGCGAAATTAATTGCTAAAAAAATGAAAGTGAGTGATTGTGTGACATTTACGGGCTTAGTCGAATCAAATAAAGTACCTCTTCTATTGAATTCATGCCAGATATTGATATTAGCAAGACCATCGGGGATATTTGCAGAAGCAGGTTTTCCTACAAAATTAGGTGAATATTTTTCCTGTCGTAAACCAGTTGTTACAACTAATGTAGGAGATATAGGGCGATATTTTAGGAATAAAGAACATGTAATATTAGTAGAACCTAATAACCCGCAAAGCATTGCAGGAGGTATAGAATATTTAATAGAGAATAGAGAATCTTGGAATCAACTTGCAGACAATGCCTATAAATGGATGGATGAAAATATTAACTATAGAAATATTAATAATAAGTTGGAGATATTGTTGAGAGAAGTATAATAATTATAAGTAAATATGATACAAAAAGAACTATCACAAAGAATCATTACAATCTCTGGAGATTATAGAAATCCTAGAGGAGGTATAGCTATGGTTGTAAATTCATATGAAAAAATATTTGAGATATTTCAAGTAATAATAGTTACAAAAGGCCGAAATCGCATAGCTAAATTATTCAGCTATATTTATTCTATACTGACATTTGTGATGCATAGTCTGAAAGATAGGTACGATGTAGTTCATATTCATTCTGCATCTTGGAATAGTTTCAAAATGAGGCGAATATTTATTGTAATAGCTTATTTGTATCGTAAAAAAATTATTTTTCATTGTCACGGTGGTGAGTTTAAATTATTTTACGAGCAAAGTAATACTTTGATTAAAAGAAGTTTGAATAAAGTAGATATAATTGTAGCATTATCAACTGAGTGGAAAGAATTTTTTAAAGAAAAATTCCCCAATAAAAAAGTGGTTATAATACCCAATATTATTCCGCTACCCAAAGCTGATAATCATAATAGAAGTGTTATTGATGATTCAGATATAATTTCGTTATTATATTTAGGTTTGATAAATGAGAAAAAAGGGATATTTGATCTACTAAATGTTATTAGTAATAATAAGAATAAGTATATAAATAAGCTGTTTCTAAAAATAGGAGGTAATGGAAATGTAGATTATTTAGTTAAATATATTGATGAAAATAATTTAAATAGTATTGTCTCTTTTGAAGGATGGGTTGGCGGTGATGAAAAAATATCTCTGTTAAGAGATGCCGATATTTATATATTACCGTCATATAATGAAGGATTGCCAATATCTATTTTAGAAGCAATGAGTTATAATTGTCCAATAATATCCACAAGAGTTGGAGGAATTCCACAAATAGTAGATAATACTAATGGAATATTGTTTGATCCAGGAGATGTAAAACAAATAGAGTTGATATTAGATAAAATCTGTTGTATGAATAAAATCGAACTTAAAAGAATGGGTGAGATTTCATATTATAAGGTTAAGCCATACTTATCTGATAATGTAGAAAATCAACTAACACGATTATATGAAAGTATAATAACAAACTAAATTTAGATTAAATGATTATAAAAATATCTAAGATCAGAGAATTACTATTACTTTATTTCATACTCCCTATAGCCGATAAAGTAATGGGATTATGTATAATTAAGTGGTATAGACAAATATCTAGGATGAATAAATGGAATAGAGAAGCTGTTGAATCTTGGCAAAATATTCAGTTGCAAAAATTCATTATTCATGCCTATAATAATACAATTTATTATAAAAAAATATTTGATGAACTATCACTAACTCCGAATGATATTAAATGTGCGGAGGACTTAAAAAAACTACCAATAATTAATAAAGAAATTGTTGCAAAACATTATGACGAAATTGTGCCAAAGAACATCTCAAATTACAAATATCGCAAAGGTAAAACAGGAGGAACTACTGGCGAGCCGATGAATTTTTTGTATGATGAAAATACTTGGGGATATGTTACAGCAAATAAAATGGTGAATTGGAGAAGGACATCATATAGATATGGTGATAAATTTGTAGTATTAGGCAGTGCTTCTCTATTTTCTAAGAAACCTTCGTTAATAAGGAGAATATATGATAAATTGAGAAATGAATTTCCACTTAATGGAGTAAATTTATCAGATGATATTTGTGGTCAATATGTTGATTTTATTAAAAATAGAAATATAAAATATATATATGGCTATGCAGCATCATTATACATACTAGCAAAATACGTGAAGGAGAATAGTATAGTTTTAACACAAATAGAAGTTGTTTTTACAACATCTGAGAAACTAACTGAGCAATATCGAGAAATAATAAAAGCTGCCTTTAGTTGCAAAATAATGGATTGTTATGGAGCTGGGGATGCAGGAATATCTGCATATGAATATCATAAAGGAGAGTATCCTATTGGATATAATGCAATAGCAGAAATTATTAATCCAACTGAAATTAATTCAGGCACTTTGATAACAACTAACTTCTTAAATTATTCTTTCCCTTTAATTAGATATGAATTTGGAGACGAGGCTAGATTATCTAATAACTATAAAAATTACAATGGTCAGGTGCTGTTAGAAATTACAGGTAGAACATCAGATGTAATCCGATTAGACAATGGTAGAAATATTACTGGCCCAGGCTTTACGGTGTTAATGAAATCTTTTGATATAGAGGCTTATCAAATAAAAAAAATCGATGGTTTATGTGTTGAATTACAAATACTTCCAAATAGACACTTTACAAAAAAACAAGAATCTTTATTAAAAAAAACAATAATAAAGTTTATTGGAAATGATTGTGAATTAAAATTAACTTATGTAACACGCTTTGAGCCACTAAAAAATGGAAAACGTAGTTATTTTATCAATTAATAATATTATTATAGAGTTGTAAATTTCTTATGATTAAAAAAATAACCCTAATCGCAGGTGCACGCCCAAATTTTATGAAGATAGCACCACTTATTCACGCTTTACAAAAAAGTACAATAAGCTATCGTTTAGTTCATACTGGGCAACACTATGATAAAGCTATGAGTGAAACATTCTTTAATGAATTAAATATTCCTCATCCAGACATTAATCTTGCTTGCGGTGGTGGAACTCAAGCAGAGCAGACAGCTGCAATAATGGTTGCCTTTGAAAAAGAACTTATCTCAAATCCAACAGATTTGGTACTAGTTGTAGGTGATGTTACTTCTACTATGGCTTGTTCTATTGTTGCAAAAAAACTAAATACCAAAGTAGCCCATGTTGAAGCTGGAATTCGTTCTTATGATATGACAATGCCAGAAGAAATAAACCGTATGGTAACAGATGTGTTAGCTGATTACTTCTTTACAACAACTCAATGGGCAACAAATAATCTAATAAAAGAGGGAATATCAAATGATAAGATATTCTTAGTTGGAAATGTTATGATTGATACATTGCTGGCCAACCGTTCTAGATTTACTCAACCTAAAATATACTCCTCCCTTGCCTTAGAGGAGAGAAATTATATTATGTTAACTCTTCATCGTCCTGCAAATGTAGATGAAACTACTAACCTAAAAGCTCTAATGAATGAGATAATTCATAATTCTCAAGGCTTACCTATTATATTCCCGATGCATCCTCGTACTGCAAAACTTTTTAAAGACGCAGGCATCTCTGCCGATAATTTACATATTATTGAACCTTTAGGTTACTTAGAATTTAATTATTTGGTAGAAAGATGTAAATTTGTTGTAACTGATTCAGGGGGAATTACAGAAGAGACAACAGTTATGGGTATTCCGTGTATGACACTTCGCGATAATACAGAACGACCAGAGACTTGTGAGATAGGAACAAATGAATTAATAGGGACAAACCCAGCAGCTATAGCACCTGCAATGCAAAAAATTTTTGCAAATCAATGGAAAGATGGAGCTATCCCAGATTTATGGGATGGCAGTGCCGCAGCTAGAATAATTGGAATATTAGAGAATAAATAAAATGATGAAGATTGCTATATACTTAGGGCATCCTGCTCATTATCATCTATTTAAAAATGTTGTAAAAAACCTTGAAGTACGGGGGCATCGTGTGGATATACTTATCAAGAAAAAAGATGTACTAGAGGAGCTCTTAAAAAATGATGGATTAAAATACCATAATATACTAGAAGAGGGCAGAAAAGATTCTAAGATTGGAATAATGTATGGTACTTTAAAAAGGGCAGTAAGATTGTACTCTTTCTGTAGAAAATACAAACCAGATATTTTGGTAGGAACAAGTGTTGAGAACTCCTGGATAGGGAAATTGCTCTCTATTCCAGTTATTAATACAAATGAAGATGATGCAGATGTTGTTCCATTATATGCAAAACTAAGTTATCCGTTGGCGACAGAAATTCTAACCCCAAGAGTTTGTAATAATGGGAAATGGGAAAACAAGTCAATAAAGTATGAATCGTATCACGAATTGGCGTATTTACATCCCAATCATTTTGTAGCAAATAAAGCTATTGTGAAAGAGTATATTAATACGGAAAAACCATATTTTATATTCCGTTTTGCTAAGTTGGTAGCTCATCACGATTCTGGGGTTACAGGTATAAACACAGAAATAGCACAGCGTTTAATTGATATCTTAAAACCACACGGAGATATTTATATCACTTCTGAACGTGAATTAGAACCAGAGTTTGAGCAATATAGAATAAGGATTAATCCACTTGATATGCACCACGTTATGGCATTCTCAGAGTTATATATAGGTGATAGTCAAACAATGGCAGCAGAAGCAGGCGTTTTAGGAGTGCCATTTGTGAGATTTAATGATTTTGTTGGGAGAATTGGTTATTTGCGAGAATTAGAGGATGTCTACCAACTTGGATATGGTGTTAAACCCAATGAATTGGATAGGTTATTCCAAATAGTTACAGATTTAATAAATATGCCTAATAGAAAAAAACTATTTGCAGAACGCAGAGAAAAGATGCTGTCTGAGAAGATAGACCTTGCAAAATTTTTAACTTGGTTTATAGAAGATTATCCAAATAGTAAGAAAATGGTGAAAGGCAATTTGGTGAATCAAAATGAATTCAAATAAACTACATAAATAATAATAAATACACTATGTCAATTTTTAAAGATAAAACACTATTAATTACAGGTGGAACAGGCTCTTTTGGAAATGCTGTTCTTCGCCGTTTCTTAGATAGTGATATAAAAGAGATTAGAATATTCTCAAGAGACGAGAAGAAACAGGATGATATGCGCCATCGTTTACAGAGCCCTAAAGTGAAATTCTATATAGGAGATGTAAAAGATAAGCGCTCTGTAGATACTGCAATGATAGGAGTTGATTATGTTTTTCACGCTGCAGCATTAAAACAGGTTCCGTCTTGTGAGTTTTTTCCAATGCAGGCGGTAAATACAAATGTATATGGAACAGAAAACGTCTTACTTTCAGCCATATCGCATAGTGTAAAGAATGTAGTTGTGCTATCAACAGATAAAGCTGCATACCCAATTAATGCTATGGGTATAAGCAAGGCAATGATGGAAAAAGTTGCTATTGCTCAAGGTAGATCATTAGGTAAAGATGCAGCTACTACTATTTGTTGCACACGCTACGGAAACGTTATGGCATCGAGAGGGTCTGTTATTCCACTATGGATTGATCAGATAAAGGCTAATAAGCCAATTACAATCACAGATCCAAATATGACAAGATATATGATGACATTAGATGATGCAGTAGATCTAGTGATATATGCATTTCTAAATGGAAAAAATGGTGATCTATTTGTTCAAAAGGCGCCTGCAGCATCACTTAGTATATTAGCTGAATCATTAAAACAACTATATAAAGCAGATACGGAGATAAAAGTTATAGGTACGCGCCACGGGGAAAAATTGTACGAAACACTTGTAACTCGCGAGGAGATGGTAAAATCAGAAGATATGGGTGATTATTATAGAATACCTTGTGATACAAGAGATCTTAATTATGAAAAATTTTTTGTAGAAGGAGATGAAGAGGTCTCTAGAATTGAGGATTACCACTCTCACAATACCAAACAGTTAGATGTTGAACAAATGAAGGAGCTATTGTTAAAGTTACGCTCTATCCGTGAAGATCTTGGCTTAGAGGAGTGTCTGAAAGAATCTGAAATTAAAAGTGAGTAAACTATCCAATATACTATGAATATACTTGTTACAGGAGCGAAAGGATTTATCGGAAAAAATCTAATTGCACAACTCTATAACATACAAACAGGTAAGGCAAAAAATGCTAATCTACCTCCCGATATAAATCTATATCAATATGATATAGATAGTGACCCATTGGAGCTAGATGTGTATTGTAAAAATGCCAATTTTGTATTCAATTTAGCTGGAGTTAACCGACCAAAAGAGCAATCAGAATTTATGGAGGGCAACTTTGGATTTGCCTCAACACTCCTTAATACTCTTAAAAAATATAATAATTACTGCCCTGTAATGAGCTCATCTTCAGTACAAGCTACATTAGATAATCCTTATGGAGAGTCAAAAAGGGCAGGGGAGGAGTTACTGTTTAACTACTCAAAAGAGACTGGCGCAAAAGTGTTGATATATCGATTCCCAAATGTGTTTGGGAAGTGGTGTCGCCCAAACTACAATAGTGCAGTGGCTACTTTTTGTAACAACATTGCCAATGGGTTAGATATTCAAGTAAATGATCCTACGGTAGTAATGAACCTTGTATATATAGATGATGTTGTAAATGAGTTAATAGCGGCACTAACAGGGAATGAGACAAAAGAGGGGGATTTTTGCCAAGTTCCAGTAGTACATACAATAAAATTAGGAGAGATTGTAGATTTGCTCTATTCGTTTAAGGAGAGCAGAGATAAATTAGATATACCAAATATGGGAGACTGTTTTACAAAGAAGTTATATGCAACGTACCTTTCATATCTTCCAACAGATAGGTTTGGTTATCCTCTCAAGATGAATGTAGATGATAGGGGGTGTTTTACAGAGATAATACGTACTAAAGATAGAGGCCAATTCTCTGTAAATATAACAAAGCCAAATATCACAAAAGGTAACCATTGGCACCATACCAAAAATGAAAAATTCCTAGTAGTTAGTGGAGAAGGGGTTATTCGCTTTAGAAATATGCAGGATGCGGGTAATAATGTTATAGAATACTTTGTGTCGGGAGACAAAATGGAGGTTATAGATATCCCAACAGGATATACACATAATATTGAAAATTTAGGCACTGCAGATATGATAACTTTTATGTGGTGCAATGAGTGTTTTGATCCTAATAATCCCGATACCTATTTTGAAACAGTTTAAAACATATTATAATGGGAAAACTAAAATTAATGACAATTGTGGGGACACGCCCAGAGATAATTAGATTGTCTGAGGTTATAAAGAAATGCGATAAATATTTTGATCATATTCTAGTACACACCGGACAAAACTATGACTACTCTTTGAATCAAGTGTTTTTTGAGGATCTAGGATTGCGTGAGCCAGATTTCTACCTCAATGTGGTAGGTGAAAATTTAGGCGAAACAATGGGTAATGTGCTCGCTAGATCTTATACCTTAATGGTAGATCAATCTCCTGATGCTGTTCTGGTTCTTGGTGATACAAACTCTTGTTTATCTGTGATTTCTGCAAAGAGACTTCATATACCAACTTTTCATATGGAGGCAGGGAATAGATGTTTTGATGAGAATTTGCCAGAGGAGACTAATCGTCGTATTGTAGACCATATATCAGATCTAAATATGTGTTATAGTGAGCACGCTAGGCGCTATCTAAATTACGAAGGAACTGCTAAGGAACGTACTTATGTTACTGGTTCTCCAATGGCAGAGGTACTATCAGCAAATATCGCGAGTATAAAATCAAGCAATATACTAGAAAAATTAAATTTAAAAAAGAGGGAATATATATTATTATCTGCTCATAGAGAAGAGAATATTGATAACGAAGAGAACTTCTTTAATCTTATGAATGCGGTTAATGCAATGGCAGAAAGATATGATATGCCAATCCTATATTCGTGCCACCCTCGGGCTAAAAAATTTATAGAACAGAGAGGTTTTATTTTTGATAAAAGGGTTATACAGAACCAACCTTTGGGTTTTCATGATTATAATAATCTACAAATGAATGCCTTTTGCGTAGTCTCAGATAGTGGTACATTGCCAGAAGAGGGAGCCTATTTTAATTCTAAACAGATGCCATTCCCAGCTGTATGTATTCGCACTTCAACAGAGAGACCAGAGGCTCTAGATAAAGGTGTTTTTGTACTGGCAGGAATTACAACGGAGCAAGTTTTACAGGCAGTAGATATAGCAGTAAATATGTTGGCTAATGGGGATTTTGCACTAGATGTACCTAACTATACAGATGAAAATGTATCAACTAAGGTTGTAAAG
Organism: uncultured Muribaculaceae bacterium; assembly: GCA_964368585.1. Lineage (GTDB taxonomy): Bacteria > Bacteroidota > Bacteroidia > Bacteroidales > UBA932 > Egerieousia. Next base: position 16,727 of record CAYJAK010000003.1, on the reverse strand, counting down.
ATAATTCAAAGCTATACAGGAATTATAAATAAGATGGTTTGGCGTAAATAAATCCTCTTTGAATAGTTATAATTTATAGGTATATTTGCATTACTAATTTAAAAACATAAAAAATACGTATGAAAAATAATATTAAAACATATATCCTAATATTAATAGCAATACTCTCAATCAGTAGCTGTGCGCCTCAAAAGAAGGTTACATATCTACAAAATACAAAAGATGGGTATGCTCAAGAAGGCTATGATAGCTATGAGATTAGAATTCGCCCAGATGATTTAATATCAATTGTGGTAAGTAGTAAAGATCCTGAATTAGCTCAAATGTTAAACCTATCCATGATTAGTAGTATTTCAAATGCATCTTTATCTGGTCAAAGAATGTTAGGATATCTTGTAGATAAGAATGGAGAGATTGATTTTCCACAATTGGGTAAAATTAAGATAGGGGGTATGACAAGGGATGAGGTGATGACCTATGTAAAAGATCAATTAATCTCAAAAGGATTAGTAAATGACCCAGTTATAACAATTGAGTTCCTTAACTTTAAGGTCTCAGTTATGGGTGAAGTTGCTCGTCCAAGTACAGTTCAAGTAGCAAGTGATCGTATTACCATATTTGATGCACTTAGTGCTGCTGGGGATTTAACGGTATATGGTAGGAGAGATAACGTAAAAATTATTAGAGAGATTGGTGGTAAAAAAACAGTGAATGTGGTTGATTTAAGAAGTGCAGATATTTTAGACTCCCCTTTCTATTACCTACAACAAAATGATGTTATATATGTAGAGCCTAATAGGGCAAAAGCTGGGCAAAGTGAGATTAATACAAATAGATCTATTGGAACTTATGCTACAATTGTATCAGTTCTTCTCTCAGCAACATCTCTGATCCTTTCAATAATGAGTAATAGTAATAGTGGGAATTAAGTAAATTAGTAGATAATAATTATATTATGAGTAAAAATATAGATAAATTTGATTTGATAGATTTTGAAGATAGTCGTAATAATTCTAACAACTTTCTTGTAGACTTATATGAGTTGGTTATGCGTTGGAAATGGTGGTTTATGCTATCAATTTTTCTATCACTATGTGCAGGGGTCTATTTTGTTAGAAGTACCCCTAAAACATACTCAAGTAACGCCACAATTTTAATCAAACCAGATCAAGATGGTAACTCCTCTATGAGTGAAACTATGGGCCTACAGAGAGTCTTCTTCTCTCAAAATAATTACGTGAACAATGAGATAGGATTACTAAAGAGCGTGCGCTTAATGGAGAAGGTTACAGCTAGATTAGGCTTAGATATAAGTTATAGTACTAAGAGGCAACTAAGAGTGGTTGAACTATATAGATCTACCCCAATAATTGTAGATTTTATAGATGCCTCTCCATCTCAATCAATAAATTTCACTGTTACCCCTATAAGTAACAAACAGGTAAAGATTACAGATATTGTTACAGCAGGTTATGACGTATACGAGCAATATACACTAAACTTTGGAGATACAATATCAACAAAATCGATGGGTGATATCTCTATTGTTCCAACACAAGTGCTCTATATGGATAGTACTTATATAGGTAAAGACATATATGTGAATAAGATGAATCCTAAAGGGGTTTCTGGAATGTATTCAAATAGATTGAATATTGTGTTAGCAAATGAGATGTCAGAGCTCATTAATATATCAATCACAGATAATAATGCAGCAAAATCAGCAGATGTTATTAATACATTAATAGAGGTTTATAAAGAAGACGCAATTGAAGATAAGAATATAATCTTAAATAATACAACATATTTTATTGATGAAAGGCTAGCTATTATTAAAGCTGAACTTCAAGTAATAGATGCGGAGATAGAGAATTATAAAAAGACAAACAAACTCACTGATATTACCTCTGAGAGCTCTATGTATCTAGCAACATCTAGCCGTATTGATAGTGAAGTTCTTGAGGTTGAAACTCAACTTAGTTTGGCGGAGTATATGAGAACATACCTTAATGATCCAGTAAACATTTCGCAACTAATTCCTGCGAATATTGGCCTTAGAGATGTGAGCATTGAATCTCAGATAAATGAATATAATACGCTTCTGACAAAGCGTAATAAACTGTTGGCTAATAGTAGTGAGAATAACCCTCTTGTTATAGATCTTCAAAATACCATTGTTCCAATTCATACATCAATCTTAAAATCAATTGATAACTTGATAGCAGGTTTAATAATACAAGCTGAGAGCTTTAAGAGAAAAGAGGAGGAGCAGAGTTCAAGAATAGAATTTGTGCCTACTCAACTTAAATATATAGAAAGTATAGAGCGAGAGCAGAAAACAAAGGCGGAACTTTATCTATTCTTATTAAATAAGAGAGAGAGTAGTGAATTAAGGCGCTCTATAACAGAGAGTAATTGCCGTATTGTAAATAGCGCAAGTGGGTCTAATAATCCAATTGCCCCAAATAAAACACAAATTGTTCTAATATGTTTAGTTGTAGGTTTGGCTATTCCTTCCGGATGGTTGTTTGCTAAAACTCTATTAAATACAAAGGTAGTTACAAGCAGAGATCTAAGAAATGAAGTTACAATACCTCTTTTGGGAGAGTTACCTGTTACAAAAGAGAAAGCGTATAATGGAATAGTTGTCCAAGATGGTAAAAAAGATGCAATTAATGAATCTTTTAATATATTACGTGATAATATAGAGTTTATGAAGCCAGGCGATACTGCCAAAGGGCATATTATTCAATTAACCTCTTTTAATCCTAACTCTGGCAAAACATTTGTTTCATTAAATTTAGGGGCAAGTTTGGCATTAGGGGGTTCAAAAGTTATTATTTTAGATCTAGACCTTAGAAAAGGATCCTTAACTAAGAGAGCTGGTATTGGAATTAGTAAAGAAGGGATATCTCAATATTTAAGTGGTAGAGTAGAGAGTTATGATGATATTATTCATTCAGTAAAGAGTATTGATAGGTTATCTATTATACCATCTGGCGCCCTCCCTCCAAATCCAGCGGGCCTGCTTAAGAACCAGAAATTAGAGCTACTATTAAATGAGTTTAGAGATAAATATGACTATATCCTTATAGATAATCCTCCATATTTAGCTGTAGTAGATGCCTCTATATGTGCAAGACTTAGTGACCAAACTATATATATACTACGTTCAGGAATGTTTGATAAGCGTCAGTTGCCAGATCTTCAGATGCTATATGAATCTGATAAAATGAATAATATGAGCGTATTAATAAATTCTGTTGATTATAAAAAGGCAAGTTATGGCTACGGCTACGGCTACGGCTACGGCTATGGCTACGGCTACGGCTATGGTTACGGAAATGAAGATAAAAATAGTAAAAATCCTCTAAAAAAGATTTTTAATAAGAGGTCTTAGGTAGAATTAATAATTATGTATGTTCTTCTTTAATAATAAGAAAATAGAAATTAGTAAACTCTTAAATGGATTTATAGATTATCATTCACATATATTACCAAGTGTAGATGATGGGGTAGATAATATGCAGGAGTCACTAGATATACTCTCTTATTTTGAACAATTGGGTATTAGAAAGGTTATATTAACACCACATATCAATGCGCAATCTAAAGATGATATAGATCAATTTTTAGAGAATAGATTTAATGAACTATTAGCAAGGTATAGTGGAAATGTAAAGCTCCATTTAGCCGCTGAATATATGTTGGATTTATCGTTTGAAAAGAGAATTTATTCTGGATTAAAGTATATAGATGATAATAGGGTTTTGGTTGAGACATCTTATGTAGCACCACCCAAAAATCTGCCCAATTTACTATATGAACTTGTGGCAAATGGGAATACTCCAATTATTGCCCATCCAGAGAGGTATATGTATATGAGTGATAGAAATTATAAAGAACTGAAGAATAAAGGTTGTCAGTTTCAATTAAATATATTATCTTTGTGTGATTTTTATGGTAAAGGGGTAAAAGAAAAATCAACAGAATTATTAAAAAAAGGGATGTATGACGTAGTGGGGACGGATATACACTCATTGGCTGTGTTTAAAAGTGCGGTTGATTCTAAAAGATTACCAGAGAAACAAATAGTTCTCTTAAAAGAACTAATAAAATAATTTTTATCAAAATAACAATAATAACAAAAAAAAGATCCAATGAAAAAACACGTACTTTTTATGTTAGTGACGATGTTCTGCACAATATTTACATCGTTATCACTTAATGCTCAAAATAATGATACCATTCCTAAAGGAGCAGACACACTTGACCTATGCAATATGTATGTACCAATTGAATCAGATAGCGTTAATATCTGTAAAATAACAGTATTGGATACAACAGGCGTAGCGGTATCTAATGAATCATTCTGGCACAACTGGTTTCTTGAAGCTGGCGTAGGTATTACAACATACTTAGGCGAGAATGATAGAAAAGGTCCTTGGTCAGGCAGATTTACACCAGCTTTTGATTTAGCTGTTGGTAAATGGATTGTTCCATCCGTGGGGTTAAGAGCTCAATTAAATGGATTTACTGCAAAAGGATATATTATGGATGGAGTTGAAGATGATACTGCGTTTGGAGATCCAATAAAAGGAACTGATGGACATATGTATTATAATAACAAATGGAACTATGCCTACCTTAGAACTGATGTTATGGTAAACCTATCTAATGCAATACTTGGATATGACCCAGATAGATTCTACTCTTTAATTCCTTATTACGGTTTTGGCTTGATTTATTCATCTAGTTATCAGTATTATGAATTTGCAGGCACATTTGGTATTATAAACAAATTTAAGGTAACAGATGCTTTAGATGTTAACTTAGAACTTAAAGGTACAATGTTGAGTGATAGAGGTGATATTGAAACTGAAACTATCATAAACAAAAAAATGGAGGGTATTGCAAATCTAACAGTTGGTATTACATATAATTTTGGGCCTAAAGGTTGGAAGCAGATATTTAAATACAATGCTAAATAATTATATATAAATATATTAATATAAAAAGAGGTTGCTCATATTAATGAGTAATCTCTTTTCTTTTTTTAATTTTTTACAATGAGAATAGATAAAAAATATAAAGTACGCACTATTGCAGATCAAACAATAATAATACTGCAAGGCGAACACGGCGCAGATACTACAAAGGTGCTATCATTAAATGCTACATCTCTTTTCTTATGGAATACATTTGCGAATGTAACAGATTTTCAAATAGAAGATGTTACTCAAGCGTTAATAAATGAATATAAAATAGATTCTACTATTGCCATAAATGATGCAAACCAGTGGATAGAGACTCTATCTAAACATAATGTTATTATCTCTAATTAGTATAAAATGGTAAAAGAGAGACTGTTTTTTTTGTTAGTCAATAGTTTGTATGGCGGATCAATAACTGATTATAAGCTACTGGAGAATCTAACAAATGAAGATTGGGTAGAGTTAATGAATCTAGCTAGAATTAACGGGGTTAAACATCTAATTTTTGATGCTATCTCTGGTTTGCCTGTAGATTATAGACCCAGCTCAGCGCATTCACTAAAATGGTATGTAGACTCCGTAAATGCTGAGATGAGATATGAGCGTTATCTTGATACTATAGAGCAATTGACTCAATTAATGGAAAAGAATATGATCCCATTAATGATTGTTAAAGGATTTACACTTGCTAGGTTATACAATAAGCCGTCTTCGCGTGAGGGGGGAGATATAGATCTGTATCTATTTGACAATCATAAAGCAGGAGACGAACTTATCCATAAATTGTGTGGTAATATTATTGAAAGAATAGAGGAATCTAAGCACTCTAATTTTATACTTAATGGATTCTTGATAGAAAATCATAGTACTTTTGTAGCTTCAGAAGGTTATCCTTCTGTAATTAGAGCATTCTATAATAAAATTGAGGAAGTTATTCAGCAATTTGCAATTGTAGAAAAAGCAGAAAAAATTAATGTAAGAGATAGTTTTGTTTATACACTTAATTGTAATGCAGCTGCGCTTCATATCATATCACATCTGATGTCACACGTAATCTTCTCAGAATCATCATTGAGGCAATTAACAGATTGGGTAGTCTTTTTTAACCATTATAGAGATCAACTAGATAGAGAATGGTTAGAATCAAAAATAAACGAGCTTAATTTAGAGATTTTTGTGGCAAATGTAGAAAATTTCTGTAAAATGAGGTTAGGCTTTGCTCCCTATTTTAATCTAGAAAATAAGTGTGAAATTTATAATGATGAATATTCAGTGGAGAATTTAGTATTTGGAGAGTCTAGCAAAGTTATTCACTCAAAGAATCCTCTTAAGTATGGTATTAGTTTAGCTAAGCACTTTAGGAGCAACCAAAAAATATACTCAAGATATTTAGGAATTAGCTACTCAAACTATTTCATCCCACAATTAACAAGAAAAATCAAACGATTTTTTGGTTTTAAAAACAACTAAAAATATGTACGATTCAGATAAAAGATATTATAAAGTAGCTGATCTAACATTGTCTATTCTAGGTAATCAATCATTTGAGATGATAGATATATTGCAAGGCTTTAATCCATTTGTTATAGAAAAATGTGATAAACCAGATATAGATATTATCACTGATTGTACGCATCTTAGGAAAGTGCATTTAGAGAATGTAGAAATTATCAATAAATTTGAAGTAGAAAATTCTACTCATATCTTTTCAAAATCTAAAGAATTATATCTCTTTGAAATTATAGGTGAAGATAATGAGGCAACGCTTCTGCTATATAAAAAAGATAGTAATATAGTAGAAATAGAGGCTTGTAACAATCCATATACTCTTAAGTTTATGCTATGGAAAGCTTTTACACTAGTTGCTCTAAATTATGGTGTTACTCCAATTCACGCCTCTACAATTGTCTGCAAGAATCAATCGACTCTCTTCTTGGGGGAATCTGGTACAGGGAAGAGTACACATTCTCAACTCTGGATTAAAAATATTGATGGAGCAAAGCTTCTAAATGATGATAGCCCTATGGTTAGAGTTGTTGAGGATAGTTTAATAGTATACGGCTCTCCATGGAGCGGAAAAACCAATTGTTATATTAATGAATCATATAAAGTTAAGGCATTTGTTAGAATAAAAAGAGGGCAGATAAATCAAATCCATAAACATAATTCCCTGCAATCAATTGGAGCTATATATCCCTCATTTCCACCAATGTTTGCTTTTGATGAGCCACTTGCTGATAAAATGTTGGAAATTGTGTCGGGAGTAATTAAAACAACACCAATATATACAATCGCTTGTCTACCTAATGCGGAGGCAGCTCAGATTTGTTATAATGAATTGTACGAAAATTTGGATGTTAACAAATTATATTAATCACTAGAACTATACACTAATGGGGGTGTCATAATAAACGATGAATTAAATGAGAGAGTATAAGATCCGACTTTTTCAAAAATCACCATATCTCCAAAACTTAAGGGTTTGTTGGTCTCTATAGTAAATAACTTGTCAAACCCAAGACAGGTGGAACCAGATATGATTTGCTTAATTCCATTATTACATTCATAAGAGTCACTGTATAGTTTATAGAAATATGATTTTTTATGCAAAAAAGGATCTATATGTATCCTACTGCCATCAAGCACTATAAATTTTGCTCTACTGGTTACTTTATAATCAATTACTTTTGTCACATACGAAAAAGCACCTGCAATCAAACTAGCACCAGGTTCTATTATTAATTGTAATTTCTCTGGACTATATCCACCTCTCTTTAGTGACGATGATATTTCATTAAAATAAGTTTCCCAATTTAGATGATGTTCTATTCCTCCAAAGAAACCTCCACCTATGTCGAAGTATTTTATAGCATTCAAGTGAAAGTGTTTAACTACATATAAGAATTCGCCGACTAGGTATTTGTAAATTTTCAACTCTCTACTTTTGGTATTCACATGCAGATGTAATCCTTCTATTTTTATATTCTCCAACCGCTGAAGCATTTGAATAACTTGTTGTAACTCTCCAGATTCATATGAGAACCCAAATTTGCTTCCATCCTCGCCGCCATTACCTTCTCCTGGAAACTTTTTATCAATGTCGATATTTATTCTAACTCCTATTCCAATTTCTTGCTTAGGATTGTTTTGAGCAAACTCAAGTATGTATTCAACTTCTTTTTTTGAATCAATATTAAGAATGATATTATTCGATAATATTTCATCAACCCACTCTTTACTCTTATAAGGTCCATTACATACTATTCTATCAGCGTCATAAGCACAAGATTTAAGCAATTTATATTCGTCTTCAGAAACAACCTCTGCATCCATCCCTAGCTCTTTAATAAACGACAATAGAGGTGGGTGATTATTGGTTTTAACAGAATATGCCACCTTTGTATTATCCCAATATTTATCTATTGCAGACTTAAGTTTTTGATAATCTTTTTCTAAAACATTTTTATCGAAAAAGAAGTAAGGAGTTTTGATATCTCTATTTTGTATAAAATTGTCCATTCTGTGTACTATTTTATGTTTTTTGCAAACAGTAACTTTCCTTCTATTTCATCTTCTGTATAAGATTCAATAGCGTATTCTACTGTGCTTGTTTTAATTAACGAATAGTTAGGGAGGTCTCTTTTAACCATAGTTCCTGCACCAACAAGGCATTTGTTACCAACGCTTCTATCGTCAAAGACAATAGCATTAGTGCCTATGAAAACTTGATCACCTATCTTACAACCGCCCAATATAGATGATTTCACCCCACAAAAAATATGAGAGCCCAGCGTGGTGAAAGAACCGACTAAGGCATTCGTTAATAATATATTGTTACTATCTATCGTGGCGCCAGTGTATACAGAAACGTAATCGTGTATCCAGTTGTTATCTCCTAATATCTCCCCATAAATCAAAGCTGTAGGTGATATTATATTTGCAAATGAATACCCTTGCTTTTTTAGATTTAAATATAGATTCTTTCTGTCTGCATTTAATCTGTTCCAAGAAATAGCAATATATAATAAGAGGTTCTCTTTATCGAAATGATTATCTAATTCTTCAATGTTATAAACATTAGTGCCATAAAAGGTATCACTTAATCGATATTGTTTGTGTACAGCAAATCCCATTATATCAAATAGTTGATGTTGTTGAACAAAATCATATACTTGACTTGCTGTCTTACTTGTACCTATTATTATAAGTTTTTTTTTCATTATAACTATCAGTATTAGAATTTATGTATTTTAATATCGGGTAATTTCCTTTTACTTCTTTGTTATTATTATTGGTACTAATTCTTTACAAGCCATTATGTTATTTTCTGCTTCTATTAAAGAAGTGTTTGTTTCCATGCCCAATAGCCAATTTACAATTTGTTTTGGGAAATTTGCACCAGCTACGTGAGAGAAAGGATATTGACCACCAAATCTGCAATTCATCTCTAAAATATATACTGTATTATTAGGCAAAATAAAACAATCTACATCAAGGTTTGCAATATGTTTTAGTGATTTTGCTATTGTTTTACCGATCTCTACTAATTGTGGATTATAATCTATCTTTGCAATATCTGTTTCGCCTGCGCGCATTGCAATTTTTTCTTTAGGAATAACCGATACATATTCTCCTTTTAAATCATTAAAGAGGTCTAAACCATACTCTTGCCCCTTTATTTTTTCTTGAATTATAATACACGATTCAGTATCTTCACTAGACTCATAATGTAAATATGTATTAAATATATCTTTTTTTAATTTACGATAGAAAAAATCTAATTCTTCTTTGTTATCTACCTCATATATCCCTATACTCCCCATTCCCCAGCGTGGTTTAAGTATCAAAGGAAATAATATTTCGTTATGATTGAGCGCATTTAACGTAGTCTCTAATGAGATAAATGATTTAGGCTGATTTAAACCTAAATTCAATAGATAATTATATGTTTTCCATTTGTCATTACAGATATTAATTATATCAATATCTGATACAACAACATTTATCCCCTCTGCTATGAACTTGCCTTTATTCTTAGATAAAATAGGCAGATCAATATCAAATAAAGAAATAATAGCCGATATATTTTCTTTTTTAGAGTAGTCAATTAAAAAATCTATATAGTTTTCATCATAAATTTGAGGTGTAACTACAAATTTATCAGCTTGATATAAAGTTTGTGTCATCACACTATTTGAGGCATGAAGAAGTCCTATTCCTTTTAGTGCTTCTTTAAAATAATTTACTAAATAGGTTCTTCGTCCAGCCGATGTGAGCAATATATTTAATTTATTTTCTTTCTCCATATAATAGCAAGTTTCTCTTAGATTTTTTTATGTCGTTTCTCATTTATCTGCTCAAAATTTAGGAGGAACCCCTTGTCCTCTTGAAGCGTACTCTGGCTCCAAAATTACATCAAGAAATCATATAAATCAAACAATCTGCTAAAAATGGCAAGAAACTGTAAGTAAGGTTGATAAATCTAATAGTCTAAACCTCTAAATCCTATTCCTCTTAGCCCAATTAAACTTGTACATATATATCATTGAGAAGAGCCCGATAAAGAATCCATATACAAATTCGGCTGTCCATACCCACTCTATGCTTAGCTTTAAGTATGAAGCAGTTAGCCATACGGTGAGTACGTATAAAGCAAGGATAAATAGCTCAATATACATTGCGTGGTGTGTATTTGATGTTCCCGATATAGCCTCAAAGAACATTAAGCCGTAAATTAATGAGTAAACGGTGGCTATAATTACATATATTGAATTCTTAGAATAGTTAACAAGTTCTATATTATCTGTATAGATTCTAAGCATAAGTTCGGGCGCAATTGCTGCAAATAGAGCAACAGGAATCAATACAACAGACCCAAATTTAACAGTTTTCCATACGGTCTGCATTACATATTCACTCTTACCTTCACCGATAAGTCTACTCACAAGTGTATTGGTTGTGGAAGCAAGTGCATATATCGGAATACCGAGCATCATATAGGAGCTTCTAACAGTCATTGCTGAGGCAAGTGGTCGTTCGCCCATTCGCTCTACAAATGCAAAGAAGCAGAGCCAGGTTCCAAATGAGATAAGCTTTTGGAACATAGTTGGTATCGCGATTAAAAATATTGTTTTAAATATTGAGAAATCTAATTTATGCTTCTGGAATAGCCTGTATTCTTTAAAGTTGAAGAACTTGGTAGTAAAGATAAAAAAGAAGATTAGCGCGGATAGCTCAGAGATTACGGATGCTAATGCGGCTCCCTTTATACCCATTGCAGGAAAACCTAAATTTCCAAATATTAGCAACGAGTTGAGGATAATGTTTGTAACGGCCATTGTGCCAGTAGTGTAACTAATAATCTTTGTGTTGGATATTCCAATGTAGAAAGAACGGAATAGAAAATTTACACAAACAAAGAAAATTCCGTAAGATCTTATATCTATAAACTCAAGTGCGGCTTCATATACGGCATCTGAATTTATAAGTATTCTAAGAAAGTCATCTGAGAAGAATTTGAGCATCAAAAATAGAAAGATTCCAAGTGAAATCACCACAATTAAGCCGTGCTCAAAGATTCTACCAATCTCCTTATTGTTTCCCTCTCCAAATTTTCTTGCTATAATTACTTGAACTCCAAGTGCAAATCCCCAAGCCAAAGTAGAAAATACAAAATAGTAAACTCCTGCCATTGCAGATGCCCCAAGAGCAATCTCTGATATTCTTCCTAGAAAGGCTGTATCAGTTAGTGCTATAATAGTTTGAGCTATACTACCCAACATAATTGGGGCAGCAATACCCCATATCATCTTATAGGATGGAGCTCCGTTACTATTTTTCTCTCTACTTTTTGTGAGCATATTTCTAACTGAATTGTACTTTCTGGTACTTGTAACCTAATCTGTGCAGTTGTAAAGAGACGCCCAGTCTAAAGAAAAGTTTTGTAAAGTCTGCAAATAGGTAAAACGCGTCTCTACTCTGAGGCTCTATACCCTCTTTTCGGAACAAATTTAGAGCCACGTTGCTAAAATCAGCTATGATTTGTGTGAATAAATCGCTTTTTACTTCTAAAGTGTTATGTTCTTCTCCTTTTGAGATTAAAAGTTCTTCTGTAACATACTCATCCATATAATCAAAGCCCCTCTTATCTCTTATTAGTAGATATAGATTAGGGTTATCTTTATATTGGTTCCAATCTATCTCCCATAAAGCTGCAGCACCTATCCCAAAATAACAGGCCCAAGCAATAGCCACTGTAGGATAATTGGGGATTTCAGGAATAGCATCTGCCATATATTCTGCAGCGCACTTATCCCATACTTCATCTAACTCTTCTACAATTAAAAATTGCTCTCCTAAAATATTTTTCGCCTGCGCTGTCTCTAAAAGCTTATTTTCAAGCACTTTACATATCTCTATGTTTCTGTAGTTATCCATCTCTCTTTTTCTGCAAAGATACTAAATTAGGTGTATATTTAAGTAATTATCCCTATCTTCGCTTATTATAATGACTGTATAAGATTTTAATATGATATACTTAATTCTTTTTTATATACTATTTCCTACTTTAATTGTTTGGCTCTGCTCAAAGATAAAATTTCTAAATAAAATAGGACCAGTTCTGGTGCTATACGTAGTGGGAGTTGCTGTTGGTAATATTGGTTTGTTACCCAAAGAGAGTGCTCAAATTCAAGATCTTTTAACATCTATTACTATCCCGATAGCTATTCCTTTAATGCTTTTTGGTTATGATTTTAGAATGTGGTCGCTTAAAAAGGCACTTGTGGCACTAATTAGTGGGATTCTTTCTGTTGCAATGGTGATAGTTGCTACCTTTTTTATCTTTGAAAATGGATTTGAAAATAACCCACTAGTTGGAGAAGAGGGGGCAAAATTGGCCGGTTTGTTGTCGGGAGTATATACTGGAGGTACCCCAAATTTAGCAGCTTTAAAACTTATGTTGGATGTACCAAATGAGACATATATTCTTGTGCACTCTTATGATATGGTTATTAGCTTTTTATACTTAGTATTCTTGCTATCGTTTGGAATTAAATTATTTAGAAAAATATTGCCAGCATCAAAGGAGGAGGATAGGAGTAAAGAGATTGATTTTAAAGAGGAGAATTATCGCGATATTTTTACAAAAAAAGGATGGAAACCAACTCTGGGAGCACTGGGGATCTCTTTGATGATTGTAGCCATTTCTGTTGGAACATCATTTCTCTTTACGGGTGAAATTACAATGGTTATTGTGATACTCTTATTAACAACACTTGGAATTGCCACCTCTTTTGTGCCAAAAGTGAGAAAAATTGATACAAGTTTTAGTGTAGGTATGTATCTGATACTCATATTCTCGCTAGTTGTATCATCAATGGCAGATCTTACCAAAATGAACTTTGCTGATGGGCTAACAATACTTTTACTACTAGGGTGTGTTGTTTTTGGATCTCTAGTTATTCAAACAATTTTTGCTAAAATCTTTAAAATAGATGCAGATACTATGATAGTTACCTCGGTCTCTCTCATAAATTCTCCTCCATTTGCCCCAATGATTTGCAGTGCAATGAATAATAGAAATGTGTTAATCACGGGGTTAAGCGTTGGAATTGTTGGTTATGCTGTAGGAAATTATTTGGGCTTTTTGATTTATAATTTACTAAAATTACTTTAGTTAGCACAAAGAAAAGGTTAATCTTAAAATTGTAATTGTATGATAATGAATATGAAATATAATAAATGTGTTAGAAAAATATTTTTAACCTCAATACTCTCTTTGGTAACTCTATTGGCATTTGGGCAGGAAGAGACGGCTGAGCTAGAGAAAGAGTCTCAAAAAGAGAAGGTTGTAAAAGATGGATGGAATTTTGGCCCACTGCCTGCGGTGAGCTACAATAGCGACCTTGGGTTTCAGTATGGTGCAATGTGCGATATCTACTACTATGGCGATGGTTCTCAATATCCTGAGTATCTACATAAATTTAATATTGAGGCATCGGCCTACACAAAAGGCTCCTCTGTTTTCCACTTTTTTTACGATTCAAAATATCTTTTCAAGAATATAAGAACAACCTTTACAGCCTCTTATCTTCCCGATAAAATGATGGATTTCTACGGTTTTAATGGTTATATGACCCCTTATCAGGATGATTTAAATGCTTCATTTTATAAGATAAATAGAGATTTTTTTAGAACTTACCTAGATTTTCAGGGTGATATTTATGGTAATATAAAGTGGGCAGCTGGTTTGGGTTTTTATAACTATGCAATCTCACCTGTTTCAATAGATAAATATGTAGATGAAGAGAGCCTTTATAAGCTCTATCTGAGCGAGGGGATCTTAACCGAAGAGAGTTCGTCGGGAAGCCATTTGCAATTAAAATTGGGGTTAGTTCACGACACTAGAGATAATGAAGCAGATCCAACAAAAGGTTTCTGGAGTGAAATAATTACAACATCCTCTTTAGATCTATTTCAGAATCAGAATAACGACTTTGTAAGATTGTCTGTTTTTCATAGAGGCTATATTCCTGTTGTAAATAGAGCACTTACTTTTGCGTATAGAGTAGGCTATCAGGGAGTTATTGCTAGGGATGCTCCATATTATATTAATCAAGATATTGTAACGCTTTTCTTTAAACAAACATATTCAGAGGGGTTAGGTGGTAAGAATACTATCCGCGGAGTATTGAGAAATAGAGTTGTAGGAGAGGGGATTGCTTGGGCAAACCTTGAACTTAGATGGAGATTTTTACCCTTCAATTTTATTGGGCAAGAGTGGTATTGTGGTATAAATCCATTCTTTGACTTAGGGCAAGTTGTACAAGAGTATAATCCCGATAAAATTATGGCTAGTGATAATGAGCTAATTTACAATGGTGGAGCCGAGAGCTTACACACCTCGGTTGGTATTGGTGCAAAGCTGGTTATGAATCAAAATTTTGTGCTAAGTGCAGAGTTTGGAAAGGCATTAAATACGCAGGATGGAACAAATACTTTGGATGTGGGGGTTAATTACGTTTTTTAAATAAAAAACAAAATATGACATCAAAAAAAGTTTATCTATTAGGAATAGGTCACAATACACCAGTATGTATTGATCTTGCAGAGGCTTGTGGTTACACAATCTTAGGGCTATATCATTATAATAATGATTTAACGGGGCAAGTTTATTACGGATATAAGGTAATAGGGTGTATAGAAGATTTATTAAAATCTACTGATTTATTGGATCATAATTTTCTCTTAACAATGGGTGATAATAAGATTAGAGCAAGTGTTTACTGTAAAATAAAATCTTTGCGTGGTAATATCCCAACATTAATTCACCCATCAAGTGTAGTCTCAAGACATGCGCATATTTCAGAAGGTGTACATGTCGGGCCTTTTACTAACATTCAAGCTGATTCTTCTATTGGTGAAAATTCTGTGATTTTATCGGGAGTAAATATATCTCACTCAAACAAAATTGGTAAAAATTGTTTCGTAGCAGGCGGAGCTACAATAGGGGCGCATACAGTTGTAGGAGATAATGTATTTATTGGGCAAGGAGCATTAACAATATCCAAAAAAGTTGACAGAATTGGAGATAATGTAATAGTGGGTGCGAGAGCTCTAGTTACAAAATCAATCGATGATACAGCAATTGTTGCAGGGTCTCCTGCTAGGGTTATTGGAGAGAATAAAATCTAACAAAGATTCTTAAACGCTTCTTTGCCATGAGATCTATATTTTGCTCAATTGGATTGCAAAAGTCATAGAAAAAAGCTCAATGAGAGAGTATTTATATATTTTAGTTTAGATTTGTGAGACATAATAAAATATACGCAACAGATTTAGAGGTTGTAACCTCTGTATGGTTTGGTATTTTAATCAAAATGCGCTATTTTTGCCTTGTAATTATGTCAAATATAATTAAATAATGACTTGATATAATGAAAAACATAAATTATTTATATAGAACACTTGACTCTGCTTTGCTAGAGTGGAGTAAAGATAGTAGAAGAAAACCTTTGCTTTTGCGTGGAGCAAGACAGGTTGGCAAATCATCTGCAATCAGGAACTTAGGCAGTAATTTTAAATATTTTGTCGAGGTGAACTTTGATAAAAATCAAGATGTATCCACTCTTTTTGAGCAAAACCTATCACCGCAAGAGATATGCGAACAGCTATCACTTGTTTACAATACCCCTATTATTGCTGGTGAAACACTGCTATTTCTTGATGAGATACAATCTTGCGAGTCCGCTATTTCGTCTCTCAGATATTTCTACGAAGATTACCCTGAACTGCATATTATTGCTGCTGGTTCGCTTTTAGAGTTCGCTTTGGAGAGTTTAAGTTCATTTGGTGTTGGTAGAATACGCTCTATGTATATTTATCCATTCTCATTTGAAGAGTTCTTGATTGCTTGTGGTGAAGATGCTTTATGGGGTGCAATTAAAAAGGCATCATCCGACAAGCCTCTTATAGAACCTGTACACAAAAAAGCACTTACATTACTAAAGAAGTTCTTTGTATTGGGTGGTATGCCTGAAGTAGTTTCTGCCTATGTAGAAGGGGCGCAGATGTTAGAGTGTCTCAGAATAATGGATGATTTAATTATTTCGTATCGCGATGATTTCTCAAAATACAATAAAAGAGTACCTGAATCAAGAATCTCTGAGGTGTTTGAATCTGTTGTTATGAACTCTGGTAAGCCGTTTATATATGCAGGATCTGCCAATGCTA
>CAYJAK010000002.1:0-289508 GCA_964368585.1 uncultured Muribaculaceae bacterium | reverse complement strand
GAAATTGACTTTGTTTGTACAAAAGGAGGCGAGACCCTATATGTTCAAGTCACGCAGGAGCTATCTAAAGAGGAGACAATTAGCCGAGAATTTGGGAATCTACTAAAAATAAAAGATAATTACCCAAAAATTGTAGTCTCAGCAGATGAATTGTTTGAGAATAGCTATGATGGGGTGAAACATATCTATATACGAGATTTTCTCTCTTCTCGTGTTGAGTATTAACCAACAGAAAGAAGCGAATATTCATTGCTGCAGATTTATGCTTGGTGGATTTGTTGAGTTAGGAATCTTTACAACGTGATAAATTTCGCAATAAAAGTGCAATATGCTGCACTTTTGTTTGGCAGATACAAATAATTGCACTACATTTGTATAAAAAGTGTAATATGCTGCACTATGAAATGGAGTAAAATAATAAAAGAAAGGCGTTCTATACTTGGGATTTCGCAGCAAGATTTGGCTGACATCTCAGGAGTAAGTTTGCGTACAATTAAAATCATAGAGGCTGGAGAGTCGAATCCGTCTGTTGATACATTAGAAAAAATAGGGCTTGCTTTAGGCTTGGAGCTTATATTTCAAATTCGTAATAACTCATAGCAATGAAAAGAGCAAATGTATATTCAAATAATGTGCTCGCTGGTTATTTAACAGAGAGTGACAGTAGAAGTTATATTTTCGAGTACGATGCAGAATATTTGGCCGACCAAACCACAAGTGCAATCTCATTGACACTGCCCAAACGAAAAGAACCATATCGCAGTGATGTACTTTTTTCGTTTTTCTTCAATATGCTATCTGAGGGAGATAATAAGGCGATTCAAAATAGATTGCTAAAGATTGATGAGAAGGACTATTTTGGGTTGCTTTTGGCAACTGCAGGCACTGATACAATTGGCGCCATAACCGTAAAAAGAGTATGAAAGAGATAACTGTTTGCCCTTGTATTTTGGCGGATGGGCACTCTACATATAGCCCTGTTGGACTGAAGCGGCTTTTTGATGGCAAAAAGGTCAGTCATATT
This sequence comes from uncultured Muribaculaceae bacterium, assembly GCA_964368585.1. GTDB lineage: Bacteria > Bacteroidota > Bacteroidia > Bacteroidales > UBA932 > Egerieousia. The sequence continues at coordinate 288,484 of CAYJAK010000002.1, read as the reverse complement.
ATGCATTATCGCCACGCCTCAGATAAAGATAACGAAGAGATTGTAGCTAATGTTGGGCGTATTTCACTCTCGGGAGTGCAAGAGAAATACTCGGCAATAATCGAAAATTCAAGAATTACGCTTACTCCTGAAGGTGTACAAGGACGTTATATCTTGAAACCTATTCCTGCGGAAAAGAACATTCGCTATCGTCATCAATTGCCTGCAAACGAGCACTTAACGATGCAGATTGCAAGGCAGATATTCAAAATTGACACAGCTGAGTGTGGATTGATTTTTCACGCAGATAATTATCCAGCGTATATTACAAAACGGTTTGATTTTGCCAGCGATGGCTCAAAAATAAACCAAGAGGATTTTGCATCACTAATTGGAAAAACCAAACAGTTAAATGGTGATAATTTTAAGTATCAAGGTAGTTATGAAGATGTCGCTGAGGAGATAAAGCGAAGAGTAGCTGCTTATCCAGTGGAGTTGATGAAATTTTTCAATCAGATAGTTTTCAACTATATCTTTGGTAATAACGATGCTCATCTAAAAAACTTCTCCTTGTTACAAACAACGGATGGAGATTACAAGCTAACTCCAGCATACGATTTGCTAAATGCTACTCTCCACGTTGAGGATAGTGATTTTGCACTTGAGGGCGGTTTATCTGCAAATATGACTTTCTCGAACATTTACGAAGTGAAAGGTCATCCAACAAGAGTGGATTTTGACTCTTTTGGCAGATTGATTGGACTAAGTGACAAGATAATTGAGAGAGTAATATCTGTATATATTGATGATAAGACACCATCAAAAGTTGCGTCGTTAATCAATCGTTCATTCTTAGACGATAAGCTAAAACGAATGTATATGCGTAGCTACTCAGAGCGAATGAGTAGATTTAATAGAGGGTGATTTTAGTAAAAAAATATCTTCTTAGACATCGACGAGGATATGAAGTAAGACTTGGTGGATTTGTTGAGTTAGGGATAATAATTCTAACTATACTTAAAATAAATACAATTTTGTCGAATTATTTTAGGTATAAATAGAGTAATAATCATTCAAACATTTGGAATTATGCTTAACAAACATTATGTTTGTAATGCATAATAATTGTAATAGGGGGTAGCTATGAAATTTGTTAATAGAATAGACGAACAAAAACGCCTTAAAGAGGTGCTTAATGCTGATAAATCAACATTTACGGTTATATATGGACGTAGACGTTTGGGGAAATCCACACTTGTAACTAAGGTGATTGGCGAGAAGGATGTTTACTATTTGGCCGATCAAACCGAGGCAAAGTTACAGTGTGAGAACCTTGCAAAGATGATAGCCGTGATAATTCCGAACTTTGATAAAGTTATATATCCCGATTGGAATACATTCTTTGATGCCTTAAATGATAGAGCTACAGAGCGATTCACGCTCTGCATTGATGAGTTCCCTTATCTTGTAAGTAGTAGCAGCGATCTGCCATCAATACTACAAAATAAAATAGATTCTAAGGAGCGTAAATATAATATAGTTATATGCGGCTCGTCTCAGCAACTTATGTATGGGCTAGCTCTGGATGCATCATCGCCTCTATATGGTAGAGCTGATGCGATATTGAAAGTTAGTACAATCGCTGCGCCATACATTTGTGAAGCTCTCTCGCTTGGTGCTGTTGAGGCTGTTGAAGAGTATGCTGTTTGGGGGGGAGTACCTCGTTATTGGGAGCTTAGAGAGGGGATGAAATCCTTACGAGAGGCGATTGAATATAATGTGCTTTCTGTAAATGGTACGCTCTATGAAGAGCCAGTAAAACTTTTCAAGGAGGATATTAAAGATATAGTTAAGACTGCAACGATAATGTCATATATCGGAGCAGGGGCGCATCGCCTTTCAGAGATTGCAGCTCGCTGTGGAGAACCTGCTACAAACCTATCTCGCCCACTTGCCAAACTAATTGAACTTGGCTACTTAACCAAAGAGATACCCTTTGGAGAAAGTGAGCGCAACTCAAAAAAGAGTCTTTATAAGATTTCAGATCAGTTTGTGGCATTCTATTATCAGTTTATTGCACCTAACCGCTCATTTATCGAGATTGGTCGTATAAAGCCAATTGATTCATTATTAGATAGCTCGCTGAACTCATTTGTAGGTGAATTTTGGGAAAAATTGTGTCGAGAGGCTATTTCGGGTAATGAAATAGATGGTATTACATTTGGTATGGCTCGTAGATGGTGGGGTGCGGTATCAAGAGAGGAGAGTGTAGAGATAGATGTTGTTGCAGAGTCTCTGGACAAGAAATATCTACTCGTGGGTGAATGTAAGTGGACACAAGGTGAAAACAGCGATAGATTGTTGGCTGAACTACGAGCTAAAGCTAAGAAATTGCCTTTTGCTAAGGGACGAACTATTATTGCAAAGCTGTTTCTTAAAGATGCTTCTGAGGGGGCAATGGGGGATGTCCTTCTTCCAAAGGATATAATGGGGCTTTGTTTGTAGGTGGATAAATTAGCGAGTTAAAGTATTAATAGTAAGACACAACGATCTCAAGTATAGCACCATCCGAACGTACTTAAGCGCAGCACCCAAGGAGCTAAAAGGCAGATAATTGAACCAGATTGTGTTATTAGCGGTGAGAAACTAGCTATTTCTCACCGCTTTTTTTGTCAATTTTTGATCGACAATATAATATTTTGTATATTTATGGCAATTTTCGGACTATAAAGATATAACATTAGTAACATATATGGCAAAGAAGAAGGTGCAGATAGAGGAGCCTTTGGAGAAACAACTGTGGAAGGCGGCGGACAAACTGCGCAAAAACATAGATGCAGCGGAGTATAAACACGTTGCGTTGGGCTTGATATTCTTGAAATACATTTCGGTGTCGTTCGAGACGCTCTACAACCAACTGCAAATGGAGGTTAGCGAGGGCGCAGACCCCGAAGATAGGGAGGAGTACAAGGCGGAAAACGTATTTTTCGTCCCACCTACCGCACGTTGGGTGCACCTGGTCGCAAACGCTAAAGACCCCAATATCGGAAAGTATATCGACGATGCGATGGACGCTATTGAGGCGGAGAATAGCATCTTGAAGGGTGTTTTGCCAAAGGTCTTTTCTCGCCAAAACCTCGACCCTACGAGCTTGGGCGAGCTTATCGACTTGATTGGCAATAGCACCATCAGCTCTTCGAGTACCAATACAGCCGATCTGTTGGGGCACGTCTTCGAATACTTCTTAGGCGAATTTGCCTTGGCTGAGGGCAAAAAGGGCGGTCAGTTCTACACGCCCCGTAGCGTTGTGGAGCTGCTCGTGAGTATGCTCGAACCCTACAAAGGGCGAGTCTTCGACCCCTGCTGCGGAAGTGGCGGAATGTTCGTCCAGAGCGAGAAATTCATCAAGGAGCACCAAGGGCGCATTAATGACATCTCGATCTATGGGCAGGAGAGCAACCAAACCACGTGGCGACTGTGCAAGATGAACTTGGCAATTAGGGGCATCGATGCCTCGCAGGTGAAGTGGAACAACGAGGGCTCTTTTCTCAACGACGCCCACAAAGACCTCAAAGCGGACTATATCATCGCCAACCCTCCCTTTAATTCAAGTGATTGGGGCGGTGAGTTATTACGTAAAGACGGACGCTGGAAGTATGGAGCGCCACCAACGGGAAGCGCAAACTTTGCATGGATTCAACACTTCATGCACCACCTATCACCCACGGGTCAGGCGGGCTTTGTCTTGGCTAAGGGGGCTTTGACCTCTAAGGCGAGCGGCGAGGGCGAGATACGCCGCAAGCTTATCGATGCAGGCTTGGTGGATTGTATCGTGAACCTCCCTGCAAAGTTGTTTTTGAATACTCAAATCCCTGCTGCTCTGTGGTTCTTGAGCCGCAAGGGGGCAGGCTCACAATATGCGCACCGTCGGGGCGAGATTCTCTTTATCGACGCACGCAATATGGGTCATCTGATAAATAGGCGCACAGTTGGTGCGGAGTATGAGGACGTTGCAGGCTTCTGTGCCTCGACTGCGGTAGAGAGAGTGGCGGAGTTGGACTATGTTTTGACCCCGGGTCGCTACGTAGGCTTGCCCGACGAGGAGGAGGATTTCAACTTCGAGGAGCGTTTCACCGCCCTACGTGCCCAACTCGATGAACAACTCTCAGAAGAGGTGCGCCTAAGTGCGCTTATCCGTGAGAATTTGGCAAAGATTAAATTTTAAGATTATGATAAATACAATTGCCCCTTATAAATATTTGACCATTGAAAGATATGAGTTGCTTTCATCACAAATATACAATGCTATAATAAGCAACGATAAGAATCGAATGTCATATTTCTACGAGAAATATAAGACAATTGCTGATGCGTCAATGTTGGAGCATAAAAGAAATGTTGCTGAAAATATTATAAGAAACAATGGCGGTGTTCCATATGTAACGCGCTTACCTCTCGACATGTTGGATATTGACTCTGCGCGCGCTAATGCTATTGGTGCATACTTTTCAGTAGAAGAGGTGCTTAAAGTGGAGTATGCCAAGCAAGAGCGCTACAACTTTGCTAATAAAGTGATGTTTGAATCTTCAACACCTTTCACTCCAAATCAAGTTCTATTTAAAGAAGAGCAGAAAGAGTTTACGGTAAGCGATATGCTTGAAGTCTCAAAGTACGCTATTAAAGTGGCGCAAATGCTTCAACCGTCAAACGATAATTTTGAAAAAGCAAATGCAGCAATAACGGTGTTTCAAGGTATCGAGCACGCATTAAATAATCAGGCTGACAATGGAAGCCCACGCAGAATGTTGCATTTGGCAAATGAGGTTTTAACCAGCGTGGTAAAATCTCAAGCAAAGACTGATGAGCAAAAAGGTATTATAATAGGCATATCGTTGTTAATTGATTCAGCAATTAATTTCCTTTGCAAAAAGTAGATTGTATGAGTGAGTGGAAAGAATATAAACTCGGAGATATAATCCAATTCGGCAATGGCAAGGTGCGCCCCAAGACTGATGGTGCATACCCCATTTATGGAGGTAATGGAATCCTTGGTTATGGCGATACTTTTAATTATGAGGGAGAGAGCGTTATTATTGGGCGAGTTGGCGCATATTGCGGCTCAGTCTATTATGAAAATGCGCCTATATGGGTGTCGGATAATGCGCTTGCTGCAAAGCCTAAGTGTGGGTTTTGCACAAAGTTTTTGTACTACTTCTTACGAAATATGCGTCTTAATGAGTTTGCAGAGGGGTCAAGCCATCCGCTTGTAACACAAACTCTTCTAAACTCTATTGATGTAGTTGTTACGGATGACATATCCGAGCAGGAGCGCATAGCAGGCATACTAAGCAGCTTAGACGATAAGATAGAGCTACTCGGCAATCAAAACCGCACCCTCGAAGAGTTAGCCCAAACCCTCTTCCGCCACCACTTCATCGAAAACCCCAACCCCGATTGGGCGGATGTAAAGTTAGGCGATGTTATAAAATCAACTTCGGGCGGAACTCCGTCACGAAAAATTGATGAATATTATATTGGAGGTACAATAAATTGGGTTAAATCCAAAGAGTTGTTAGGTTCATATATTTTTGATACAGAAGAGACGATAACAGATGATGCAGTAGCTAATTCTTCAGCCAAAATGTTACTCAAAAACTCGGTGCTTATCGCAATGTATGGTGCGACCGTTGGAGAATACGGAATTATAGCACAACCAATGACTTGCAATCAAGCGGTATGTGCTTTAATACCAAACGAAATATATCCCTACACATATTTGCTTTCGTGGGTTAAAGATATGCAAGAGGAGTTTATAAACTTAGCTTGCGGAGCAGCACAACAAAATATAAGTCAAGCGGTAATAAAAGAGCAATTTGTTAGTGGTGATAAAATAAAAATTGCAGAGTTTCACAACGAGGTTGTAACATGTTTCTCAAAAATTAGAAACAACCAAGAACAAATTATGTCGCTTACAAAATTGCGAGATACGCTACTACCAAAATTAATGTCAAACGAAATAAAAATATAAGATTATGTACAATGCAATAAAATCTGTTTTAGGACCTCGAATAACAGATAAACTTTTTGGTAATATCGTTGACGAAGTACAACAAATTACAAATAATCAAATTTTGGAATATCTAACCGAAGAGTTCGAAAGAAACTGCAAAACAAAAACGATCTTACATCGGGTCGAACCTGTATTGTTATCTAAGTTTTATCAACCCTTATACATACGTAAGCACCAATATATCTTCGAGCAAAAAGGATCTGAATCAGAAAGAATAAGTACGGAAAAAGTTTCAGACCTATTTGCGAAGGGTAACTTTATTACCATTATTGGGAATGCAGGGAGCGGAAAAAGTACTTTGGTGAAATATTTATTTGTAGACTCAATCAAATCAGATTTTAAGATTCCTTTAAAAATAGAGTTGCGTTATTTGAATGACTATAATGATTCTTTAATATCTTATATATCAGACGAAATAATGAAATTTCGTGAAATAGCTTGTAACGATAAAACTGTAAAGAAAATGCTTAGTTCTGGTGAGTTTATCTTATTTCTCGATGGATATGATGAGATTTCATCGGATAAAAAAGCTAAAACAACTAAGGAGATAGAAAAACTAACAAAAAGATACAATAAAAATTGTTATATTTTAACCTCACGCCCATTTGTTGATATTGACTTACTAGAGTCATTTCATAACTATTGTATATGCGATCTGTCAAATGAAGAGATAGAAAAATTTGTAGATAAACAGTTTAATAAAGATGAACGAGAGTTAGCTGTAAAAATTATCAATACAATTAAGAACGCAGATATTGAGACTTATGGTAGCTTTCTACGCAACCCTCTTTTATTATCTATGTTTATTATTACATATCAAACCGATTCGCATATTCCGCAGAAAAGTAGTGACTATTATGCTCAAGTGTTTAATACTCTTTTTTCTGTTCACGACACATCATCTAAATTAGGATACGAAAGAGAAAAGGTGAGTGGTCTGACTAAAGATGGCTTTATAGATGTTTTAAAGCGTTTCTCTTTAGTTTCATATTTAGATGAAAAGTTTGTTTTTAATGAAGAATACTTGAATAGTAAATTAAATATAATAAAAAATAATATTTCGTTACAATTTACCAATGATAAATTTATTATTGATTTAACTGTCGCCATAGGAATTTTAACAAAAGAAGGGTTTGACATCACCTTTTCACACCGGTCATTACAAGAATATTTCGCCGCACTATTCATTGCTAATTTAGCATCAGAAGGTAAAAAGAAGATGTATGATAAATTATTTGTAAGCTTCTCTCAATATAACATACTTAATTACAATAATAGAAATTTATACTTTCTATTAAATGAAATGGATCAAGATAATCTTGTAATGCATATAACCATTCCCTTCCTTGAGAATATTTGCAATTTGGTTGATAGTAAGCAAAAAGTAAAGGATATTACAGGATGTTTTATGTTTATTAGGAGCAATTCAATTATTATGGGAGATAAGATACAAATAGACTTTAATGAGAAGCACAGTGAATTTGCTGCTGAATATGAAAAAATATTTCAAGAGTTGATAAAGAATAGCAAAAAGAGGAAAAACAGCAATCATGATAGAATTAGTTTTGAAATGCGTGAAAAAGCAAAAGCAGGTGAAATATTAGAAACTAAACATATTTATCCTTTTTTTAGAGAATATGACTTTAAAAGTGTAATAATTAATTTGAAAGAAAAGATAGAAATAAAAACAAATACAGACCTAAGTTTTATAGATTCTATTTAAATAATAATTATGGCCAAACTAACCGAATCGCAAATAGAGAACTTCGCCATTGAGCTATTCAAGGGGTTGGGATATGAGTATATCTATGCGCCTGAGGCTGCGCCCGATAGTGAGTGTCCGATGCGTGGATTGCTTTCGGAGGTGTTGCTGCGTGAGAGGTTTGCGGCGGCGGTGGCTCGTATTAATCCGCACATTGCGCCCGAACAGCAAGAGGAGGCTATAAAGGCGGTGGAGCGTATCTCCTCACCCGATATACTAGCCAATAACGAGGCGTTTCACCGTATGTTCACCGAGGGGGTGCCAGTCTCGACATATCGAGATGGGGCGGAGCGTGGCGAGAGGGTTTGGTTAGTAGATTTTGACTCGCCCACCAACAATGACTTTGTGGTGAGCAACCAATTCACAATCATAGAGGGCGACAACCAAAAACGCCCCGATGTGATACTATTCATAAACGGATTGCCGCTCGTGGTTATAGAGCTAAAGAATCCCGCAGACCAAAACGCAACCGTGCAGAGCGCCTATCGTCAAATCGAGACATACAAGCAGGCGATCCCCTCGCTATTTACCTACAACTCGATAATCGTAATATCGGATGGATTGGAGGCGCGCGCAGGTTCGCTCTCGGCAGGGTTTAGCCGCTTTTTGGCGTGGCGCAGCGAGGATGGCAAAGCCGAGGCGAGTCGCCTTGTACCCGAATTGGAGGTCTTAATACGTGGGATGCTCACCCCATTGACCCTGCTCGATATCGTTCGTTCGTTCACCGTATTCGAGAAGTCCAAAACAGAGGATAAGCAGGGGGTGATAACCGTTTCGACAGTAAAGAAGATAGCCGCATATCACCAATACTACGCCGTGAACAAGGCGGTGGAGTCCACCGTGCGAGCTACGGGCTACCATAGCGAGGTGGCAGCCGACCGCAAAGCAGGTGTGGTGTGGCATACCCAAGGCAGCGGAAAATCGCTCTCAATGGTTTTCTACACTGGCAAGATAGTTCGCACATTGGGTAACCCCACCATCGTAGTGATAACCGACCGCAACGATTTGGACGATCAGCTCTTCGGCACATTCTCTGACTCGATGCAACTGCTCAGACAAGAGCCAAAGCAGGCGGCAGATCGTGAGGATATGCGCAAGCTCCTATCCGTAGAATCGGGGGGTGTGATATTCACCACGATACAGAAATTTCAGCCCAACGAGGGTAATGTGCATGATGTTCTCACCGCTCGCTCAAACGTGGTAGTTGTAGCGGACGAGGCGCACCGCACGCAGTATGGATTTCGTGCCAAGACAGTAGACGTGCGTGATGAGGCGGACGAGGTTGTTGGCTCTGAGATAAAGTATGGATTTGCAAAGTATTTGCGTGATGCTTTGCCAAACGCCACCTATCTCGGTTTTACGGGAACGCCCATTGAGGCGAAGGATGTCAACACGCCAGCCGTATTTGGTAACTACATAGATATTTACGACATCGCACAAGCCGTGCAGGATGGCGCAACAGTGCGTATATTCTACGAGAGTCGCCTCGCTAAGGTGAATCTCAGCGAGGAGGGGCGCAAGTTGGTTGAGCAGCTCGATAGTGAGCTTGCCGTGGAGGATATGAACAACGTTCAAAAGGCAAAAGCCAAATGGACACAGCTCGAAGCCCTCATAGGTAGTCCTAATCGCCTGCGCAACATTGCGCAAGATATAGTTTCGCACTTAGAGAGTCGCCAAGAGGTTTTTGAGGGTAAAGCAATGGTAGTGGCAATGAGTCGCCGTATAGCTGCCGAACTATATGAACAGATTATAGCTCTGCGTCCCAATTGGCACTCTGACGACCCAACAAAGGGAGTTGTAAAGATTGTGATGACAACTTCATCTTCGGATGGTGCGCTAATATCCAAGCATCACACAACAAAGGAGCAGCGAAGAGCACTTGCCGATAGGATGAAAGATACGGACGATGAGCTCAAACTCGTAATTGTGCGAGATATGTGGCTCACGGGGTTTGATGCCCCATCGCTCCACACGTTATATATCGACAAGCCTATGCAGGGGCACAACCTTATGCAGGCGATTGCTCGTGTGAATCGTGTTTATAAGGATAAACCCGGCGGTTTGGTTGTGGATTATCTCGGCATAGCCTCAGATCTTAAAAAGGCTCTTTCGTTCTACTCCGACTCTGGCGGCAAAGGAGACCCTACCGTGCAGCAGGAGCAGGCTGTGGCGCTAATGCGTGAGAAGTTGGAGGTTGTATCGCAGATGTTTCACGGTTTAGAGTATGAGAACTACTTCTCGGCAGATGTGCAGGGTAAGCTCAAGTGGATTTTGCGAGCAGAGGACTTTGTGCTGGGATTAGAGAATGGTAGGAAGCGTTTTGTGAACGAGGTTGATGCTTTGAGTAAAGCATTTGCAATAGCTATCCCTCACGAAGAGGCGATGGAGGCTAAGGATGAGATTGCATTCTTTCAAGCAGTCAAATCTCGCTTGTGTAAATTCGATTCTACCTTACCATCTCGCACAGACGAGGAGGTAGAGACAACTATTCGACAAGTGATTGATGGGGCGTTGGTTTCAGAGAATGTAATTGATATTTTTGATGCGGCTGGGATAAAGAAACCTGACATATCGATTCTCTCAGACGAATTTTTGATGGAGCTCAAAGGTATGGAGCATAAAAACATTGCCCTTGAGGTGCTAAAAAAACTACTGACTGACGAGATAAAGAGTCGTTCGAAGCGTAATTTGGTTGAGGGGCGAACGCTAATGGAGATGCTCGAAAGGTCGATAACTAAGTATCACAACAAGGTTATCACAGCAGCAGAGGTGATCGAAGATCTAATTGGGCTTAGTAAACACATCGTAAAACAAGATGCCGCAGCAAAGGAGCTTGGATTGACCGATTACGAGTATGCTTTCTATACTGCTGTTGCTGATAACGATAGTGCACTTGATGTTATGGGTAAGGATAAGCTACGAGAGCTTGCCGTTGTTCTGACTGAGACAATTCGCAGTAACACCTCAATCGACTGGACGATCAAGGAGAATGTGAGAGCCAAAATGAAAGTGGCTGTCAAACGACTATTGCGTTGTTTTGGTTATCCACCAGATATGCAACTATTGGCAACCGAAACTGTTTTGAATCAAGCAGAGAGAATTGCAGATGAACTAGTGAAAAAATAATCTGTTTTTTTGCCCAATTTTAAAAACAAAAATCGCTAACAGCCTGTAAATTAAGCTGTTAGCGATTTTTTTCAGTACCCAGAGCCGGGATCGAACCGGCACGGATTGCTCCACAGGTGTTTGAGACCAGCGCGTCTACCAATTCCGCCATCTGGGCAAGTTTTTTTTAAGAACTTTGTGCTCTAGCAGATTGAATTTATCTCGAGCTGCTTAAGCGGGAGCACAAAGTTAATATAATTTTTGAATTAATAATTAAAATTAATAGTCTTTTTAATGTCGGGATGCAAAGAGTTTGCTACTGGGCAAGTTTTTGCTGATGATTCAATTAATCTTTTCTCTTTGTCTGTGAAATTGCTGCCTGCAGGGAAGTTGAAATCTACAACTAGCTCAACAACTCTGCGAGGGTCAGTTCCCATAATCTTCTCAGTCTCTATTGTAGTTCCGTCTATGTTAAATCCGTGATTAGCGGCAGACATTCCCATAATAGTTAGCATACAGCTACCTAGAGAGGTTGCTAGAAGATCGGTAGGAGAGAAGTACTCGCCTTTTCCGTTATTATCTAGTGGAGCATCGGTGATTAATTTATTGCCCGATTGTATATGTTCTGCCTCTGTTCTTAATGATCCTGTGTAAACTGTTTTAATTTTTGTCATAATTCGTAAGTTTTTTTGTTTATACTAGCTCTGCGATAAGTGTTGCAGAGGTGCAAGATGTTACTTTTACCTTTACGTACTCTCCAATATTGTGCCCTTTTCCATCAAATACACAAACTTTATTTTGAGAGGTTCTACCAATCAGTTGCTCTGCGGAGCGTTTAGAGACCCCTTCAATTAGGACTTCATATTGCTTCCCGATACATTTTTGATTGCTCTCTAGCGACAGTTTGCTCTGTAACTCAATGATTTGATTTAAGCGCTCTGTTTTAATTTCGGCAGGAACATCATCGGGATAGTCCCTTGCAGCTTTTGTATTTGGTCTCTCTGAGTATTGGAACATAAATGCAGAGTCGTAACCAACCTCTCTCATAATTGAAAGGGTTGCTTGGTGATCTTCGTTAGTCTCTGAGCAAAAGCCTGCTATGATATCTGTAGAAATTGCACAATCTGGCACAATCTCTCTAATCTTTGCAACTCTTGCCATATATTTTTCTCTGTCATACTTTCTATTCATCTTCTTTAGCATTGTGTCGCTGCCAGATTGAACAGGTAAGTGAATGTGACTGCAAATATTTGGATACATTGCCATTGTATAGAGTATTCCATTACCCATATCTTTTGGATGAGATGTTGAAAAACGTACTCTTAAAAGAGGGTTAATAAGTGCTACTAGCTCTATCAGTTGTGCAAAATTTACACTCTTAGTAGGGTTGTTTGGATCTATCCAGTTGTATGAATCTACATTTTGCCCCAATAGGCACACCTCTTTGTATCCATTATCAAAAAGTTCTTGAGCCTCTTTTACGATACTTTGAGGATCTCTGCTCCTCTCTCTTCCTCTTGTGTAGGGCACAACGCAGTATGAGCACATATTATTACAGCCTCTCATAATTGAGATATATGCGCTAACTCCGTTTTTATCCATTCTGATAGGGGAGATATCTGCGTAAGTCTCTTCGTGAGAAAGAATTGTATTAATTTGTTTTTCATTTGAGCTCAACCCCTCAATTAGGCGAGCTATATCGCGATAAGAGTCTGGACCAGCTACAATATCAACTGCAGGATGGCTTAACAGTTCCTCTTTTAGTCTCTCTGCCATACAGCCTAAGATCCCTACAATTATACCCTTTCTCTTCTTTTTTTCAATATTAAAAACATCAAGTCTACCCCAGATTCTCTGCTCTGCATTATCTCTGATTGAGCAGGTGTTTACGAATATTACATCTGCCTTCTCAATTGAGTCACAGAGGGAATAACCAGCCTTTTGTAGGACAGAAAGTACAACCTCGCTGTCGCTCACATTCATCTGGCAACCATAGGTCTCTATAAAAACTTGAGGTAAATTTTGATTAAAAATTGGCTTTACGGAATAAAGTTTGTTGTTCATTTGATAATTTATTATTTTGCAAAGATAACTTTTTTTACTTTTGTAAATTATTATGAAAAGATTTTTTAGACTTATTGCTGTACTTAGCCTATTATTATTAAACGGATGTAAAGGATATAGAGACGTTCAGGTATCTAATGTTGAGATTGAGAGTCTAAGGATTCTCTCTACATCTAAAATCAATTTGGGATTGGGGGTAGAATTGGATAATCCATCTAAGAGCACATTTGAATTGGTTGGGTTAGAAGGTGTTGTTTATAAAGATGATACACCATTAGCAAATGTATTTTTGTTAGAAGATGCGGTAATTCCATCTAAATACGTTGGTGAGGTTGAGGTTAAGTGTACAATGGAACTGATTGACCCGCTTGCGGTTTTGGCAATGGGGCTAAATGTGAAGTCTTGGGATTTAGATAAATTTAATTTGAAACTGAAAGCCACAATTAAAAAGGGGGCAATTCGCAAAACATTTAAAGTAGATGATATTCCGCTAGAGATGTTGGTAGATAATATTAGTTTATAAAACTGTAAATAATTGATAGATGAGATTTTTTTTCTGCATAGTGCTTCTGCTTTCTGCACTATTTGTTAATAATATTAGTGCTCAAAATACTAATAGATCAAATGTGTATAATAGGTATGATTCTGATACGCTACCCTCTCTAGACTCTATTCCAGGGTTAGATAGCTTGGTTTTAGCAGATTTAGATGCAATGTTTGCACCACTACCTAAATATGATATTTTAGACTCTACTCTTTTGGATGTGTCTGTTTTTAGTTTTCTTACAAAGGACAATTTTAATGGTGAGGGATCTGCTTGGGTAAATCAGCCGGCCTATATGACTTATGCTTTTGAGTACTATAAAAATGCTAATTTAGATAGAAAGAAATCGGGATATAGAATAAGAATTTTTTATGATAATAAGCAGAGTGCAAGAGAAAGTTCAGCTAATATTGAGAGAAGATTTCTTGCTAGGTTTCCCGATATTTTAGCATATAGGAGTTATTCAACGCCTTATTTTAAGGTTGTTGTAGGTGATTATAGAACTAAATCTGATGCTATTAGAGATTTTGCAGCAATAAAAAGGGCCTTTCCATCTGCATTGATTGTTAAGGAGTATATAAAGTTCCCAAAAGTAGAGAACGAGTCTCAAATAACATCGCTTGGTACACTCTAAAAGAGTGAATTATTATAAAAAAAAGAGCCAAAAGGCGGTGGATAAAAACTGCTCCACACCCTTTGGCTCTTTTTTTAGTTCAAAATTATCTCTGTTAAAGATTTATTGGAGATATTGGTCCAATAAATCTTTCTATTTTATCTTGATATATATCGGGAATCTTAATAAGAATACCAGTCTCCTCTACACCACCAAATCCATCATTAATTGCTGTTCCAAATACTTTCATAGATGGAGAGATATTCATATATGAGTTAATTAAAGGTGGGATAAATTCACCTATACTCTTAATCTCTTTCTGAAGTACTTTATAGCCATCTTTATACTCTAAATTGTTGAATAATTCTTTGTAATAAGGATTATTATTGTCAAAATCTAATGCGATTGTTGGAGTTACTAGATCTTCTGGGTCTGAGAAGTATTTGCTTAAAAAGTTTAGTAACAGATTGCGAGCTGCAGCATTATATGAAGAGTACATTGTAACTTTTCCAAAGAAATATTCAACTTCTGGATATTTAACTATTAATGCACCCAGTCCGTCCCAAAGATTATCAAGTGCATAAAGGCTATTTCTCTTTATGTTAGTACTTTGATAATTTGGCTGTACAAATGATCTGCCTAGCTCAATTGTGATTGGCATATATTTTTGAATAAAATCTTGGGAGAAATTGAATATCTCCTTTGTAGCCATTTTCTCTATATCTACCCCTTTACAATGTATGTATCTGTAGCCACCAATAATTTCTTGATCTTTTGGATCCCAGACAATTAGTTGTCTGTAAGGGTTTTGGTGATCAATGTCAAACTCATCGATGTCACACGCTTTTCCAGTGCCGCCACCAGCTAATCTAAAAGAGATCTCTCTCAAACGTCCTATCTCTTTCATTGTGTTAGGAGAATCTTCTGCTGTAATGTCGTAAAGAATATTATCTCCTTTACGCGTAACTCTTACAAATTTACTCTCCGTAAGCTCTTCTATGATTAATTCCCTATCTACTGGAGGGATAACGGGTTCCATGTTAGTCATTGTGTAAACATTTTTTAAGGTTATAGCAAGTCGTTCTTATTGAATTGCATATCTCATCCAACTTTTTGCCTTCTGCTTGTTGATGACGTATCTGTTCAATTGAAATAGGTTCACCAATTACGACGTCAAAGATACTGTTTTTTTTGCGTATCATTTCATCGGGAAGAAAAATCATCTCAAAATTGAACTTAATTCCTAAAAATTTTCTAAATTTTGCTAAGCGGTAAAAGAATTTTGAGTTAGTACCTCCAAAATACATCGGGACAATATCTCTATCATATTTTAGAGCTTGTCTAAGAAAGTTCTTTTGCCACTCCAGATCTTTAATCTCCCCTTTTATCAATCTAGAGCATAATCCAGCTGGGAAATATAGGATTTGACTATTGGATGAATATGCCTCATTAATCACTATGCTGTAATTCTTGCTCATTCTTCCGTGTTTATTTATTGGAACAAAAATAGGTTCTAATGGTTTTATATTCATTAATAAATCATTAACAACAAACTTTATGTCACCCATTATTTCACCAAGTGTGCTCATAAGAATAAGTCCATCAAGACCACCGAGCGGATGGTTAGAGACAAAAATATATCGCCCGTTTTTGTTAAGAGATTCTTGATTTATGAATTTTAACTTTGCCTTAACATTCAGGTCATTAAGAGCTCCATCTGCAAAATCAATCCCAAATTTCCCTTCGTTATTTTGGGTAATTGCATTTAGTTCGTCCTGATGAATAATGCGCTTTAGGAGGTTCACAATGAACTTTGGTATGTATTTTGCCTTTTTTCCACTTCTTGACTTAACTATATGATCAAGATCTATTAACGGATGTTTTTCTAATTGCTCCATAATTGAAAAATTTTAGAGGGCTAAGTTAAGATAAAAAATTATATCTTTGCAGTTATGTTAAAACAAGGTTTACAACAAAAACAATTACAGAAGCTTTCACCGCTTCAAATCCAGACTATTAAATTGTTGGAGCTTCCTACTCTTGAACTAGAACAAAGGATTAAAAAAGAGTTAGAAGAGAACCCTGTATTGGATGAATCTTCTGAGTCGAATGATTTAGATGATACTCCAAAAAATATATCATTAAGCGAATATCCTGCAGATGATCCCACTCCATCATATAAACTATATGTAAATAATCAAGGTAAAGATATTAAGCCGCAATATAATGTGTTTTCTGTTAGAGAGAGTTTTCATCAGAGTTTAGAGATGCAATTAGGCTATAGACCTATGAGTGATAGAGATAAAAAAATCGCTATGTTTATCATTGGGAGTCTTGATGATGATGGCTACCTAAGAAGAGATCTAGAGGCACTTTCAGATGATATTTCATTTAGATTAAATATTGAGACAACTCCCGATGAATTAGAAAAGATTCTTAAGGTTATTCAGGAGTTTGACCCAGTTGGGATTGGAGCAAGAGATTTACAAGAGTGTTTGATTTTACAAATAGAGGCAAGAGAACCATCTAAATATCAAGAAATTGCATTGCGAATCCTTAAAGATTTCTTTGTTGAATTTACAAAAAAACACTACTCAAAGATAATTGCTAAATTAGGTATAACTCAAGATGACCTTAAAGATGCAATAGATGAAATTATTAAACTTAATCCTCGTCCTGGCGGCCAGATTGATGATTCATATACGGAACAAGCTCAACAAATTGTTCCGGATTTTGTTTTGGAAGAGAAGGATGGTGAGTTAATAATGACAATGCCTAAGTTTTCTCTACCTGAGTTAAAGGTAAATAAGAGATATGCTGATTTACTTATAAAAGGGGCAAAGAAAGATAGGGCAGGAAGAGAGGCTGCAACATTTGTGAAGCAGAAGTTAGATTCTGCTAGATGGTTTGTTGAGGCTATTAAGCAGCGCCAAAATACACTTCAAAATACAATGAACGCAATCATTGATTTTCAGAGAGATTATTTCTTTGATGGCGATGAAAAGAAACTTAAACCAATGGTTCTAAAGAATATTGCTGAAAAAACAGGACTTGATATCTCTACAATATCAAGAGTTGTAAACTGCAAGTATATTCAGACACCTTTTGGTATCTATTCATTAAAATATTTCTTCTCAGAGGGTCTAATGACTGAGGGAGGAGAAGAAGTATCTACTCGTGAGATTAAAAAGATTCTTAGTGAAAGTGTTGATCAGGAGAATAAAACAAAGCCTCTTACAGATGAAGAACTGGTAAAGGTTCTCCACGGAAAAGGCTATATAGTTGCAAGAAGAACTGTAGCTAAATATCGTGAACAATTAAATATTCCTATCGCTAGACTCAGAAAAGAGTTATAAGAGGCTATTTAAAGCTCTATAACTTATCTCCGTAAGCTAAATCACCTGCATCACCCAGCCCTGGTACAATATATGACTTATTCGTGAGTTCTTGATCAATTGCGCCTACCCATAATGTAACTCTCTTGTGTGGTAGATTCTTTGATAGATAACCAACTCCAAATTCACTAGCAATAGGGCATACAATATGGGTGTGCATTGGTTCTGCAATTTCTAATATTTTATTGTATGTGAGCACAATTGAGGCCCCTGTTGCCAACATTGTATCTGCTAAAATAAGCACTTTATTCTCAGGAGATGGAGTACTTGCATATTCAATCTGAATCTTAAACTTATTATCTTTTCCATATTTTCTGTAAGCGGCGATAAATGCATTTTGCGCTTGGTCAAAATAGTTCAAGATTCCATCGTGTAGGGGGAGGCCAGCACGAAGGATAGATGCAATCAAAACATCGTTATTAGGGAGTTGGCTCTTAGATATGCCAAGAGGAGTGGTTGTTTCAACTTCTGAATACTCTAAAGTCTTACTTATTTCATAAGCAAATACCTCTCCTATACGCTCTAAATTGCGTCTAAAGCGCATACTGTCTTTTTGGATATTGATATCTCTAAGTTCTGTAATAAATCTGTTTAAAACGGAATTAGTCTCACCTAAATTTACAATTTTCATATTTGATTGTTTTTATTACAACAAATTTAGGTTATAACAGCCATTATTCAAAAATAATTTTGATTTTATTTACAATAACCCCTCATCCAAAAAACTAAAATAATCTCTACCTGCAATAATTAGATGGTCCAATAGAGCTATGTCACACGTAATAGCCGCTTTTTTTAATTTCTGAGTCTGAATCTTATCCTGCTCACCAGGCATTTTATTTCCCGATGGATGGTTGTGAATAAGTATTATAGAGCTTGCTAGCTTTGCAATAGTTTTTTTTATAATTATTTTTATATCTATTACTGTTGCACTTATTCCTCCCGATGAAATTCTCTCTTTACCTATCACTCTATTTCCTCTATTAAGATATAAGATCCAACACTCTTCGTGTGTTATATCTCTTAATATAGGTGCGATGTGATTAACTACGCTTTTTGATGAGTAGATTGTGGGGGCTGATGGTTCGCACTCTAACTCACTCCTCCTCATCAGTTCAAAAGCGCTCATTATCGTGAGAGCCTTTCCAACTCCGATGCCTTTAAACTTTAATAAGTCATCGAGATTAAACTTCTTTAATTCGCCTATTCTATTATTTGCGGCATCTAGTATCTTTCGTGATAGTTCAATTGCATTATTCTCTCTATCTCCAGATCTAATGAGTATTGCAAGTAGCTCTACATTTGTTAAACTCTCTCCTCCCTTCTCAATAAACCTCTCTCGTGGTTTATCCTCATGATTCCAACTTTGAATTGTTAACTTTTTACTGTTCATAATGATTTAAAATAAAAAACTTCCCCAAAAATGAGGAAGTTTTCTATTTTTCTTATGACAAAAAAACAAATTTATGCAAGTTGATTAACAAAAATTGCTATTCCACTCTTTAGGTTTGCAGCCTTCTTGTGGTGAATAATGTTTTTCTTTGCTAATTTGTCTAACATTCCTTGAACTTTAGGAAGTAGAGCCAATGCAGCTGTTTTATCAGTTGTGTTACGTAATGCTTTTATGGCATTACGAGTTGTTTTCGCATAATAGCGATTGTGTAGCCTGCGCTTCTCATTCTGACGAATGCGCTTTTTGGCTGATGCATGATTTGCCATTTTTACTTTTTTTGATTATTAGCAGTCGGTAGGGGAATCGAACCCCTATTGCAAGAATGAAAATCTTGAGTCCTAACCGTTAGACGAACCGACCAGTTTACCTTCGCATCAGCGCTGTAGTCGCTGTGTTTCTGAATTGGATTGCAAAGGTAAGGATATTTTTTTAATATGCAAATAAAATTGCAAAATTTTTATTGTTTTTTTTCTGTTTCTTCCCATTCAAAGGAGTAAAGTATTGACTCAACCTGTCTTACGTAGTTACGTTTATCAAACCTTGGAGCATATACAAAAGCCTCTGTTACAATGATATCACTGCTGTTTTTATCATAGAAAGCGTGCGATACAAATGGGCCTCCCATAAAATCATTCTGCACTTCCCAAAAACCTCTAATTTCTGAAAATTCTCTCTCTTTATACTTTACCCACTTTTGTTGAGGGTACTGATCTTCCATTGTATTTGTTATCATATAGCTATTTTCTAGCATTCCAGGAACATTCCTCTGTAGAATATCATCCCTCTCTTTGATAAGATTCTCAATACTCATAGAGGTGCTATCTTTATATGGGATCTTATATATGAAGATTCCTTGATTAGTATATGTAGTCTCATAAGAGATCCAAATAAAATCGTTAGTCTCCTTTTTTAATGTATATCCTTTAGGGAAGAATGGAGATCCGCCAAACTTTTGATTGACTTGCTTTCTTAATGATGCCTCTTCGTATCTCTTGGAGTTTCTAATAACCCTATTTCTTTCAGATTGTTCTAATGTATTAAAGAGTAACTCTTCATTCTCTTTTATGAAATTTGTAGCAACCTCTTGATTAGGGGCGGTTATTGTAATAACGGTTTGAGGTGCAGACCAAACATCTAATTGAGTTACAATTTTAGGTTCAGTATACTGATGATCTATCTTGAGAGCTACAATATTCCTGTGTATTTGAAATATTTTAGAAAAATCTTTGTCGCCAATATTTATAAGAGTAAACGAAGGCTCTCTCTGTGGTAAATATGGGTAGTCTTTTGCTAAAACGCTTCTTAGTTGTGTGCCAGGGGCAGATTCCCAGAAGACTTTTTTAGTAACAACTATGACCTCTCCTGCCTTGCCACTAATAGAAGGTTTTAGTGTAACAGAATTTGAATTACATCCCAAAAGAGCAAAAATTATTGGGAGTAGTGCAAGAATTAAAAATTTACGTGTATTCATAGCAGTATATTTTTAGTTAAATAATCTTATTATATCATTTCCCATTGCTAGAACCATTATCCCTAATAGAATAAGCATTCCAACCATTTGTGAATATTCTAAGAATTTGTCATTAGGTTTTCTGCGTGCAATAATCTCATATAGTGTAAACATTATGTGCCCTCCGTCAAGTGCAGGTATTGGGAGTATATTTACCACTGCAAGCATAATTGATAAGAATGCTGTTCTTTGCCAGAATGCAAACCAGTCCCACTCTGGAGTGAATAGTTTGCCTATTGTGATAAAGCTACCAACTGATTTGTACGCTTCGGTCTCTGGCGTGAAAATAAGTTTTAACTGCTGAAAGTAGCCACCAACTGCGCTAACAGCCTGATTGAATCCCGCTGGGATAGATTCAAAGAATGAGTACTCTTTTTTAGTGAGATTATAAAACTTAGTAATATCATTTTGCGGGGACACTTGAATCTTAGATTCTTTACTAACGTTTAGATTAACAAACGTAATTTCATTGTCTCTAGCCACAGTAACTACTATTTTTTGTCCCGATAAATCTTTAAGTGCATCTGTAACAGCAAAGAAAGATTCAGTAGCAGCTCCATTAATCGCCATAATTTTATCCCCTTTTAATAATCCCGATGATGCATTGATAGATGTATCGGGAATCATATCAACTACAAATGGGATATTGAATTTGAACATTTCTGGTGTATTGAGCATTTTAGGGATGAAATCTGAGTTTACATCTATTATAGTAGTGTCTTCTCCTCTAAGTACCTTAACCTCTTTAGCTTGAGCCATTGTCATATCGTACTGAAGATTTCTAAAATTATCGGGAGCTACGCCATCGATACTTATTATACGATCTCCATTCTTAAAACCAATCTCCTTGGCTAATTCATTAACATAGACTCCATGGGTAACATCTGAATTTTTAATGTATGATTCTCCCCAGGCAGCTAGGATACCTATATATATAAATATTGCAAGTATAAAATTGAAAAGTACACCGCCTGCAATTACAAACAATCTTTGCCATGCTGGTTTTGAGCGATATTCCCACGATTTTGGCTCCTCTTTCATAGCCTCTTTGTCCATAGACTCATCAATCATTCCAGATATTTTACAGTAGCCACCTAGTGGTAACCATCCGAGTCCATACTCTGTGTCGCTATTTTTAGGTTTGTATTTAAATATGCTAAACCAAGGATTAAAGAATAGATAGAATTTCTCTACTCTAATTTTAAATAGTCTTGCAAAAAGAAAGTGGCCAAGTTCGTGAATAAGAATTAGGATACTTAGCGCTAAGATTAATTGTAAAATTTGTATTAATACGTTCATATTTGTTATTGTTTATTCTCTTTTATCAACGATACAAAATTAATAACAAAATGGTGCCAGACCTAATTTTTAAGGCTAGTATTTCTTGCACTCAATATGTGTAAAATGTTTATAAATAATCGATTATATGACTATTATTGACGTTGTATCTTGCACGTTTTTTTTTGTGCAAAAAAGTGGTTCAAATTAGTTCTTTTGCGATAGCTTTTGCAATAATATCGGTTTCAAGAATATCCTCAATAGTTGGAGTGGAAATGAATGGACACTTTTGCATTGTTCTTTGGATAATATCTGGAATCTTATGGAATAGAATTTTATCGTTAAGTAGGGCCTCAACTGCAATTTCGTTTGCTCCATTCATAATACAGGCTAAATTCCCTCCAGCCTTGTGTGCAGAGTATGCTAGATTTATTGCTGGGAATTTTTCTGTATCGGGAGAAAAAAAGGTCAATTCTCCTATTTTAGGAAATTCAATTCTTGGGGTGTTGAGGTTTAAGCGCTGGGGATAGGAGAGGGCGTAGAGTATCGGGACTCTCATATCGGGAGCTCCCAATTGTGCTTTTAGTGAACCATCTGTAAATTGAACCATTGAGTGCACGATAGATTGAGGATGTACAACTATCTCTATTTGATCAGGGGGAGTGTTGAATAGCCAAGATGCCTCAATCATCTCAAGCCCTTTGTTCATCATACTTGCTGAATCTATGGTCACTTTTGCACCCATTTCCCAGTTTGGGTGTTTAAGTGCTTGAGCTTTGCCCGCTTTCTGTATCTGTTCAAGTGACCATTCTCTAAATGGGCCACCAGATGCTGTAAGGATTAGCTTTTCAATTGTAGCAATCTCTCCTTGTAATGATTGAAATATTGCAGAATGCTCTGAGTCTACGGGGATAATTGGTGCGTTGTATTTTCTTGATAGATTCATTATTATGGAGCCAGCTGCAACAAGAGTCTCTTTGTTTGCTAGAGCAATAGCCTTTCCCTTTCTGATAGCCTCTATAATAGGTTGTACACCGCTAAACCCTACCATTGCAGCAAGTACAATATCTATGTTTGTGCCTTGTACTAGATGGCAAATAGATTCTATTCCTGTAAAAACTTTTATGTCATCTTTGTTGAGTGCCTCTTGGACTTGCGTATATAGATCTGGATTGCAAATAACAACAGAATTAGGTTGGAATTTTTTAGCTTGCTCAATTAAGAGTGTAGCGTTATTATTAGCAGTGAGAAGTTCAACTTGAAATTTGTCGGGATGTTGAGAAATTACATCAAGTGCTTGTGTGCCAATGGATCCTGTAGATCCTAATATTGCAATTTGTCTCTTACTCATAAACAGAATCTCTAAAATTTAATATATTTTGTGGGGTCAATTGTCTCACCACGGTGCCATAATTCAAAATGTAAGTGGGGCCCATTACTGAGCGTTCCTGTATCTCCAACTAAAGCAATAGGAGTACCAGAGTTCACTTTCTCTCCTATCTTTTTTAATAATTTTGCGTTATGCTTATATGCAGATACTAGATTGTTGTCGTGTTGAATTTGGATTGTATAACCGTATTCGTCGCTCCATCCAGCAGATATAACTGTGCCATCTAAGATAGATGAGACAACGCTGTTTTTTGTTGCGGCAATATCAATATATGGATGACTAATTGCAAGATTATATTCCTCTGAAATAATTCCCTTTACAGGAGGAAAGAAATGGAGTGCCTCTAATTGATCAAATTTGCGATTATTTATTCTACCTTTATCTAGTACAGCCGATCTAAGAAGGGAATCATCTTTTGAGTAGATGTAGTATTTAGATATAACAGTATCACTGCTGTTAGGTGTTGCAATTATACTTGCGATATCCAGTGGTTCCTCTCCATTTGCAATTTTTTGGATGCTTATTAGTTGTAGTTTCCATAGGTTAATCTGATTTCTTAAGGAATCTGCTACAAGAGCATTCTGTATCATTAATCTTCTGCTTTCAGAAGATGGGTAGCCAGGAATAAACTCTTTTAAAGGTGTAAAGAAAAATAATGCAACTATGGAGCAGATAATTAATAGTATAGAGATTGTTATGCTTGAAACTACCTTTAGTTTGTTGATTTTATATGTAAATACCTCCTCGTGCGTTATATCATTATACACGGAGAGTCTTAAATCTTGAGCTAATCTACTTTTTTTATTCTCTTTATTTGCAGCCATATAAATTAAAACTAACTTTGCAGGATGGAAAGATTACTAAGTATAGATTATGGCAGAAAGAGGGTAGGAGTTGCTGTTAGCGACCCGCTTGGTATCTTTGCCACACCACTAGAAACCGTGCCGAGTGCAAAGATAATTGATTATCTTAAAAATTATGCACAACGAGAGAAAGTTAAATGCTTTATTGTGGGCTATCCAATGAATTTAAATAATAAACCGTCGGAGGCGGCTAAGGATGTAGATGTTTTCTTGAAGCATCTTAAGAAACATTTTCCAGATATACCTGTTTTTCTTGAGGATGAAAGATTTACTTCTCAACTAGCTATGAATGCAATGATTGCAGGAGGGATGAAAAAGAGCGATAGAAGAGAGAAAGGGAATGTGGATAAAGTGAGTGCGGCAATAATTTTGCAAACTTACTTAGATAGAGTTAAGTAGTATAATTGAATTAAATAAATATAAGATTTTTATGAGTTTACCTATATATGTATATGGAAGTGACGTGCTGAGAGAAGTAGCAAAGGAGATAGATACTAACAGCGAGGAGACTAGAAAAGAGATTGATGCATTGATTGTAAAAATGGTTGATACAATGGAGAATGCAGATGGAGTTGGCTTGGCTGCACCTCAAATTGGTCGTTCGATAAGGATGGTTATTGTTGATGGTACACCACTTGCTGAAGATCTGGAAGAAATGGTGGATTTTAAAAGGATTATGATAAATCCAGTAGTTTTAGAGGAAAGCGAAGATACAGCTGAATATTCTGAGGGTTGTTTGAGTGTTCCCGACATTAATGCAAATATCGTGAGACCATCTAAAATAAAGGTGAGATATATAAATGAGAAGTATCAAGAGGTGACTGAAGAGTTTTCTGGCTTTGGTTGTAGAATTGTTCAGCACGAACTAGACCATTTAGATGGAGTTCTATTTGTAGATAGAGCTACACCAATTAGAAAAAAAATGATACAAGGCAAGCTAACCAATATATCAAATGGTAAGGCCAGAACTCATTACAAGATAGTTAGAAAATAGTATTATTATATAATTAAAATAGAGAATCATGGGAGCTTTTCACGCATATGATATTAGAGGTGTTTATAATAAAGATTTTAATAAAGAGATTGTTTATAAAATAGGGTTCTTTTTACCTGAGCTTCTAAAAACTAATAAAATTTTAATTGGTAGAGATGTGAGAGACTCCTCTCCAGAGATTCATGAGTATCTGATTAAAGGTATAACTGATGCAGGGGCAAATGTGATTGATATGGGACTTGCTACAACGCCAATGGTATATTTTGCTACTGCTACTTATGATTTTGATGGATCGGTTCAAATTACTGCTTCTCATAATCCTAAGCAATATAATGGACTAAAAGTGTCGGGAAAAAATGCATTGCCTGTGGGGTATGATAATGGATTGGGTACAATTGAGACCTGGATTAACGATGGTAAAGAGATTGTTCCTGCTCAGACAAAGGGATATGTTGAGAATGTTGATTATAAAGATGAATATATTAAGTTTCAACTAAAATATAAGGGGGATTACTCCAATTTAAATGTGGGGGTAGATGTCTCAAATGGTATGGCTGGTCTTATTGTAAAAGATATTTTAGGTGAAGCAAATGATATTATTGGGGCAGGTGGACTTCATTATATTTTTGATGATTTGGATGGGACTTTCCCTAATCACGAGGCAAATCCTCTTGTTCCTGAGAATATTGTTGATTTACAGAAACTAGTTAAGGATAAGGGGTGTGATATTGGGGTTATATTTGATGGTGATGCAGACAGAGTAATGTTTGTGGATGAGAATGGTCGTTTTATTTCTCCCGACCTAATGATTGCTCTAATGGGGCACTATTGGTTAGAAAAGAGAGGTTGTAAATCGGTTGTTATACAAGATATTAGGAGTTCAAAAGCAGTTGGGGAGTATTTAGCACCTATGGGAGGTGAAATGTATACTTGGAAAGTTGGTAGAGCATTTGCTGCTCATAAGTTGAGAGAGATTGATGGGCTATTTGGAGGAGAGCTAGCGGGGCACTACTATTTTAAGGAGTTCTTCTATTCTGATAGTGCAATGTTGGCAACTCTTATTATATTGGATATTGTTTCTGAATTTAAGCGCAAAGGGGTAAAATTATCAGAGGTTATCTCTAAAATTGAGCGTTATAAAAATTCTGGTGAAATTAATTTCAAACTTGAAAGAAAGAGGGAGGCGATGGACGCTGTTCGTGAATATTTCACATCAAATGAACAATCTACTAAAGAGATGGATTTTGACGGCTACAGAGTGGAGTTTCCTGATTGGTGGTTTAATATTCGTCCATCTAATACAGAACCATATTTAAGATTCTTAGCTGAGGCAAAAACAGATGAACTGTTAAAGGAGAAGGTTGATAAGGTAAGAGAAATTATAGAGCGATTTAGTTAGCTTATCTAGGGCACAAGTTGATTAAATGTTTGATCTATTAGGCTCCCTGATACGCTCATTAGCACTAGAGGTTAATTATCGGATGAGCCTATATGATCGAATATTCTAACTATAGTTCTAAAAGTCCGTGTGGAATCTCCATCTTAATAGCTCTCTCTTGTGGATTGAATTGTATGATTAAATCTTCGTTGAATGGAATTAGTGCGCTCTCTCCATCTTTATTTACTAGATCTATCTCAATACAAGGGTTGTTAGGATAGTTGTGGTACTCAATAATTCCACCTAGTAATATGTTGTCTTGATTAGTTACCGTACACCCAATAAGAAAATCGCTTAGAGCATCTGTGCTCTCCTCTAAAGCATCTTGGCTAATCTGTGTTGAAGATATGTGAATTATCTTTTTGATAAGTTCCTCTGCGTGAGAGATGTCATTTATTGTCTCTAACTTAATAAGTGCTCCAGAGTTTCCACGTTTTTTTGAGTATTCTATAAAAAAAGGAACCGGTAACTCATCAAAATAGATGAATACCGGCTCTTTAGTATTTAAATCTTCAATCAGGCTAGATGTTATCTTGATGATAATCTCACCATTTGTATTGTAAGATTTTACAATTTGCGCAATAGGCAACAACTCATTATCTGCTACCATAGCACTCATTGAAATTAAGCTTCTGTAGTTTCAGCGCTCTCTTCTGCAACCTCTGGAGCAGCCTCTTCAGCAACTTCAGTAGCCTCTTGAGCAGCAGCCTCAGCTTCTGCAGCAGCTCTTGCCTCAGCCTCAGCAGCAGCTTTAGCAGCAGCCTCTTCAGCTTTCTTTTTAGCAAGTTCAGCAGCTCTATCTGCATTAACTTTAGCTTCAACTTCTAATGCAGCTTTCTTAGATTCTGCAGCATTTTTAGCTAAATCACTCTTTTTGTTGCTTGTCTTAAGCTCTTTTTCTGCTAACCAAGCAGCATACTTAGCTTCAGCTTCCTCTAATGTAAGAGCACCTTTCTTAACACCACCCATTAAGTGTTTCTTAAGTAGAACACCTTTGTATGATAGAATTCTCTTACAAGTGTCAGTAGGTTGAGCACCTTTGTTGATCCAATCCAAAGCCTTATCATTGTCAAGAATGATAGTTGCAGGGTTTGAATTTGGGTTGTATGAACCGATAAGTTCGATAAAGCGTCCATCACGTGGAGCTCTGCTATCAGCAACTACAATGTGATAAAAAGCATAGTTCTTTTTACCTCTACGTGCTAATCTAATTTTTACAGGCATAACTGTTTGTTTTTAATTATTAATTTATGACTCCTAATCTTCTCGAGAAAAGGCCTGCAAATATAGGAACTATTTATTTCCTATGCAAATAAAAACAAAGAAGGCCACGTTTCACAACGCAGCCAATTTCTTTAACCTAAACTTTAACCTATGAAAAAAACTATTCATAATAGAATATTGCAAACGGTGTGCCAAAGTTTTTTAGATAAGTTAAATATTTATAAAATTTTTCATTTTTTATTTATAATTAGCTCATTTATAGTTCTTTTTGGAACGTGATGAATTTTTGTATTTTCTCTCCAATATTTGTATTCGTTGTTTTGCATATCATCAACAACTATCTCTTCTTTTGGTTTTCCAAGAGCTATAACTAAGGCAATTTCTAGATTATCATTCAAGCCTAAAATTCTATGCAATTCAGCCCTCTTAACAGATGCAATTATGCACCCTCCATAGCCAAGTTCTGTAGCTTGTAAAAGTATGCTTTGGGCAAAGATTCCGTTGTCGCACGAGTAGCTCTCAGAGATAGATTTGTCGTGAATTATCACTATGTATCCCGATGGTTGCTCTCCTGCTTCTGGCCCATCCCAATCTGTTAAGTAACCAGCCCAAGCAAGAGTTGTAAATATTTGCCCATTAAGTTCTCCATCATTACTGATGTAGAATTTTAGTGGTTGAATATTTCGAGATGATGGAGAGAACCGAGCCGCCTCTACCATAAGTTCAAGCTCTTCTCTCTTTATTTTAACATCTTGATAGAATCTGCGGTAGCTTCTACTCTTTTTTATTAGATCTAAAATTGCCATCTTGTGAGAATTATTCAGTTACTGGTAAAACGCTGATTATTTTAACTGGAGTTAAAGGTTGGTCTCTTTGGTTAGTTGGTGTTGTAGCAATTTTATCAACTACATCTAAGCCTTGTAGTGTCTCTCCATACACTGTATAATCTCCATTTAGCGATGCGCAACTCTCTGCACTATGAACAATATAGAATTGAGAGCCACTAGAGGCCTTTTGAGGGTTTGCGGTACCACCTCTACGTGCAGCAGCTAGTGCACCTTTCTTATGATTATATTTTTCAACAAACTCTGCTGGAACTGTATAACCTGGGCCACCTGTACCATATTGAGCAGTTGCATTAGGATCTTTTGTTATAGGATCTCCACCTTGAATCATAAAGTTGTTTATTACTCTGTGAAATAGAACATTATCATAGAATCTTTCAGACGCTAATTTTATAAAATTATCTCTATGAAGAGGGGTCTCTTTGTAAAGTTTTACGCGAATTGTTCCCTCAGTTGTTTTAATATCAAATATTGGCTCTTCTGGAAGAGATTCAGGATCAAACGCTAAAGTTACTTTTGCACTATCAGCAACCTCTTCTTTAACAATTTTTTCTCCTTCTGAACTCTTTCCGCTATTGTTACAGCTAAAGAATACTAAAGAGCTTAATAAAAATAATAGTGGTGTAATTAATCTTAATTTCATAATTGATGTTATTATTATAATGTTATTTAATTTTTAACAAAAATAAACAAATATTTTGGTTGGTGAGGGGTAAACGTTTATTAATTTCGATTTTAACTATACTTTTTTTTAATGTTGTATGTGCCCAATCTGTAGGCTTGGTTTTGAGTGGTGGTGGGGCAAAGGGAATCTCACATATTGGAGTAATAAAGGCTCTAGAGGAGAATAATATCCCAATAGATTATGTTGGTGGAACCTCTATGGGGGCTGTCATTGGGGCGCTTTACTCTATTGGATTATCACCAGATGAAATGATTGAGCTATTTAAAACTCCAGAATTTAAGTCTTGGTATAATAAGTTTCCAGAGCAAGAGTTCCCCTCTTATTTTTATCGCGATGAAGCTATTCCTAAAATGTTTAGTTTTGCTTTTGGCAAAAGAGAGATGGGGGGAGAAGCGGACGAGAACGGTGTGCCTCGTAAAACAAGATGGGGCGTTGATATTCCATCAAGCATTGTGGATACCTATGCTTTAGATATGGCTTTTATTCAGATATTTGCCTCGTCTATTAGAGCAAGTGGTTTTGATTTTGACTCCTTAATGGTTCCCTACTTTTGTGTTGCAGCGGATATTTACAAGAAGAGTCCAGTTGTGATCAAAGATGGAAATTTGGGGGCTGCAGTTAGAGCATCTATGACCTATCCTTTCTATTTTAATCCAATTTCAATTGATTCGGTACTACTATTCGATGGAGGATTTTATAATAATTTCCCTTGGGATGTTATGGATAAGGAGCACTCGCCAGATTATATTATTGGGGCAAAATGTGTGTCGGGAGATGATGAAAATACTCAAGAAGATATTGTGACGCAAATTATAGGTATGATTACTACTAAAACGGATTATGATATTCCTCCCGATAAAGGTGTTGTGATTGGCGGAGAGTATCCTTTTGGAATATTAGATTTTGGGCAAATTGATGAATTGGTTAGGATGGGCTATGAAAATGCAATGGTGCAGATTGAGGAGATTAAATTGAATGTAGAGCGAAGAGTTACGGAGTCTGAGTTGAGTAGAAAGAGAGTTCTCTATAGAACAAAGTGTGATGAGATTAGTTTTTCTCCCGATATTAAATTTACTACAGAGTTAGATAGGGGAGAGAGGCAATATATTGCTAGAATTGTAAAGAGTAGTTCAACCGAAGATTTTAGTTTTAATCAATTAAAGATGGGATACTACAAAATTATAGCTGGAGGAATGATTAAAAATATTTATGCAGATTTAGATGTATTGGAAGACTCTTTATTTACGTTAAAATTGAATGTAAAAAAATCATCTCCATTTAGAGTTAATTTAGGTGGTAATATCTCATCATCTTCTCTTAATCAGGCATATGTAGGTGTGTCATATACTCATCTTGCAAATATTCCGTGGAGAATCTCTTCTCATCTTAATTTAGGCAAATTTTATACTGGTGCAACTGTAAAGTGGAGGCAAGATGTTGGGATTAAGCCACTTGTGTATTATGATATAGAATTTACAGCTCACCAATTTGATTACTATAATGATAATCAGAGTCTTTTTAATCAAGATAAGATTCCAAATAATGCAAGTGAAGAGGAGTTTTTTGTTAGGGCGGGAATTGCTACGCCTATTAACCAAAAGAAAGGTGCGTTATTAAGATTAGGTATCACTGGTGGAAGAACACAATATAGATATTTTTATAATATAGATGATTTTACATCTAAGGATACTCCAAATAAAACAACTGTAGATTATATTTCGCCAACCTTATCTATTAGAAGAAATAATTTAAACTATTTAATGTATCCAACTTATGGTACAAATATATCTTTAAAGCTGAGATACTCTTTTGGCGAGGAACGGTATAATCCTGGAACAACTTCTCCTGTACAGTTTTATAATAGGAGGCAGCATAATATTTGGGGGTTGCGATTTAAGTATAACTATTATGCTCAGATAGAGAAGTGGTTAAGTGTGGGGCTTTTAGTGGATCTAAGTGTATCGGGAGGAAATAAAATGACAGACTATCTTTCAGCTATGCTGTCGACTCCAATTTTTGCACCTATTCCCCATAGCAAAACATTAATGTTGCCAAATTATAGGTCTAATACATTTTTGGGAGTGGGTATCTCTCCAGTTGTACTCTTTTCTCAATCGCTATTTTTGCATACAACTATTGCCTATTTTGTTCCTTATAAACAAAAATATAGATTTGGTACAACTGGGGGGTATGGTAATAATGATCTATTTGAAACAGCTGGAGCAATAGGAAATGTGGCACTTGTGTGGCAATCACCAATAGGACCACTCTCTTTGGGTACGTCGTATTATGAGAATGGGGAGTATTGTAAGTGGCATACTCAGTTTAATATCGGTTTTCTGCTCTTTAGAAAAAGAGGATTCAATAATTAGGTTTTTCATAAGTAAATTTATTGTGCTCATTTCTGTTAAAATCACTATTTTTGTGCTCAATAATGAGAGGTGTATTAAAAAAATTAGCAGGTGAAACAGCAATTTACGGGTTAAGTTCAATTCTGGCAAGAATGGTGAACTTTATGGTTGTGCCTCTATATACCAGAGTTCTCTCTCAGAGTGATTATGGAATTTCAACTGAACTCCTATCTTATATCGCGATACTACAGGTTGTTTTAGTGTTGGGGCTAGAGACGGGTTGTTTTAGGTTTGCTAATAATCAGAAATGTGACAATCCAAATAAACCTTTCTCAACCGCATTAACAACTGTTCTATCTACTGCTCTGCTATTTTTAGGGCTTATGTGGGGCTTTAGTGGCTCTATCTCTGAATGGATGGGGTATTCTGGTTATGAGTTGGTCTTTATATATATAGGTGCATTGATGGCAATTGATGCCGTAACAGCAATTCTATTTGCAAGGCTGAGGTATCAGCAAAAGGCTCTAAAGTTTGCCCTCTTTAAGAGTATTAAGATTTTTAGCGAGCTAGGAGCTAACTTGTTGCTATTCTTTGTAGTGCCAGGTTATTTGGCAGCTAATCCGAATGCTTTGCTGGGCCAATTTATACCTGCAACTCCAGATTTTTCATATATCATTTTTGCAGTCTTTGTTAGTTGTGTTGTGAGTCTATTATTATTTATTCCTGATATAATAAAGATGAAGTTTTTCTTCTCTGTAAAGCTCTGGAAGCAGATGATGATCTACTCACTTCCATTGATGATAGCAGCTTTGCCAGGTATTTTAAATGAGGGGTTAGATAGACTTTTATTTAGATTTTATGCCCCAGCAGATGTGAATTGGGAGGCTGAATTGGGTGTTTTTCAAGCAGCAGTAAAGTTAGCTGTTATAATGAATCTATTTATTCAGATGTTTAGATATGCTGCAGAGCCGTTCTTTTTTGCTAGAGGTAAAGATAGAGAACTTCTGGCAAAGGTTATGGAGTATTTTGTAGCCTTTTGTATTTTGATATTCTTGGGGGTAGTATTCTATATAGATGTTATAGGGTTAATTTTAGGGGAGAGTTTTAGAGGGGCGCTTGGTGTTGTTCCAATTATGCTTTTAGCTTATATGTGTTTGGGAATGCTATTTAATGTCTCTATGTGGTATAAACTTAGCGGACAGACAAAATATGCATTTGGTATTACAATATTGGGTTTGGTTATTACTCTGATTATTAATGTGGTATTTATGCCAAGCTATTCATATTGGGCATCAGCTTGGGCTCATTTAGTAAGCGCTGTGGCTATGTTGCTATACTGTTTATATTTAGGTAATAAACACTATCCAATACCTTATCAATGGTCAAGGATTTTGAAATTCATAGGGTTGGGATTAGCTCTGTTTGGACTATCATTTGCAATAGAGATGGTTGCTCCTCAAATGAACTTGATTTTGAGGTTGGGGATAAATACTGTTTTAATATCGGGATATATATATTGTTCTGCTTTTAGAATTATAAAAATTAGAAATTATGCAAGTTAAAATTGTAAATAAAAGTAATTATGATTTGCCTCATTATGCTACAGAGCTCTCTGCTGGCATGGATATAAAGGCTAATATTGAAGAGGCAATCTCTGTCGGTTCTTTAGAGAGAGTTATGGTTCCAACAGGTCTTTTTATTGAATTGCCGGCTGGTTACGAAGCACAAATTCGCCCAAGAAGCGGTTTGGCAGCAAAATATGGAGTAACAGTTTGTAATAGTCCAGGAACGATAGATGCTGATTATAGAGGTGAAATTAAGATTGTTTTAGTGAACCTTTCTAAGGATACTTTTGTAATTAATCCTGGTGAGAGAATTGCACAAATGGTAATTGCGAAATATGAGAAGATTGAGTGGGAGGCCGTAGAGACTCTTAGTGAAACAGATAGGGGTGAAGGGGGCTTTGGCTCAACAGGTAAGAAATAAATTAAATAATTAATGAGTGATTTTACATTAAGCCTTAATGAGGAGACTTGTATAAGGTGTGAGAAGTGTGTTAAGGTTTGCCCAATCTCTATTTTTAAGAGAATGGAGATGGCGTCGGGTTTGAAAATTGTAGCAAAAGGGGTTGTGAATTGTATTAAATGTGGACACTGTGCTGCAGTTTGTCCTGTTTCTGCTATTGAGCACTCTCTTTTTCCCGATGAAAAAATACATAAGATAGAGAGAGAAAAGCTACCAACTCCTGATCAAATTGAGATGTTGTTGAAATCTCGTAGATCGAACAGGGCGTTTAGTGCAGAACCTGTGCCGATTGATCTTTTAAATAGAATTTTAGAGGCAGCTCATAGAGCTCCAACAGCAAGTAATCTGCAACAAATAGAGTTTACATTAATTACCAATAAAGAGAAGATGCTTGATGTGAGTAGATTCACCCTAGGGGTTTTTGGAAAACTGTATGAAATGGTAAATAATCCTAGTGTTAAGCCAATGTTAAAGATGACAAATTCAGCACTTATTGGGTATGCTGAAAAATCTAGAGTTATGATTAGTGAGTTTGAGAGAGGGAATGATATGATTTTAAGGGGAGCAAAGGCATTGATATTAATTCACGGACCAAAAGATAATAATTTTGGTCGCGATGATGCTAATTTAGCTTATCAAAATGGCTCTTTAATGGCTGAGTGTTTGGGAGTTTCACAATTTTATACGGGATTTGTTTGTGCGGCTAGCAGATATGATAAATCAAATGCGTTGGCAAAGATGTTTGAGATAGATGGAGAGATTTATGCAGGAATGGCATTAGGAATGCCATCTTTTAAATACTCTAATTATATAGATAAGAAGGAATTAAGTGTTAAAATGATAATGTAAGGGAGATGGAGATTAACCAACTTTATGAACTATACTTAACTACGTCTGGTGTTTGTACGGATACAAGAAGAATTGAATCAGACTGTATGTTTTTTGCCCTTAAAGGGGATAATTTTGATGGAAATGAATTTGCTGAGATGGCTTTAGAGAGCGGAGCAAAGTTTGTAATTGTAGATAATAAAGATGTTTTTTCCCGATGGAAAGATAGCGTTGGGAAAATAATCGATAACGAGGAGGTTGTAAGCATTGGGGGTGTTAAAGAGAGAGCCCACTCAATGATTTTAGTAGATAATGTTTTAACTACTATGCAACATTTAGCTCGTTATCATAGGAGAAAATTTAGGGTTCCAGTAATTGCCTTAACTGGTACAAATGGGAAAACAACTACAAAAGAGTTAATTTATACAGCTTTATCAACCACCTATAAAGTTATAGCTACCCAAGGAAACTTAAATAATCATATAGGCGTTCCTTTAACTCTGTTTAGAATAGATTCACAAACGCAAGTTGTGGTCATAGAGATGGGGGCTAGTGGGCCTGGTGAGATTGAGACTCTTTGCGAGATTGCTTGTCCAAGTTTTGGTCTAATTACGAATGTGGGGAAAGCGCACCTTTTAGGGTTTGGCTCTTTTGAGGGAGTTATCAAGACTAAAGGCGAACTTTATGATAGTATTTTTAAACATAGAAAGATTGCTTTTGTAAATGTTGGAAATGAACATTTATCAAAAATGG
The DNA here is from genome assembly GCA_964368585.1 of uncultured Muribaculaceae bacterium. GTDB lineage: Bacteria > Bacteroidota > Bacteroidia > Bacteroidales > UBA932 > Egerieousia. The sequence continues at coordinate 253,315 of CAYJAK010000002.1, read as the reverse complement.
TTAAGGATCGCTCTGGAATGCAGATTGTTCCATATGGCTTAAAGAATGATGGAGCAGAGATTATTAGAAAACCTAGTTCACCTTTCTTAAGTATAGTAATAAATAATCCAAGTCTAGAGGCGGTTAAAGCTAATGAACCTGCTAAAATAGAGGTTAATACAAAGCTTATAGGTGATTATAATGCGGATAATATTCTTGCAGCGCTCTGTGTGGCAACATATTTTGCGGTTCCTACAATGGCTGCAGTTAAGGCGATTGAAAATTATAATCCAACAAATAATCGTTCTCAGATGGTTAAAACAAAGCGCAATGATTTAATTGTTGATGCTTATAATGCTAATCCAACTAGTATGAGAGCCGCTTTGGAGAATCTTTCTAAAATAATTGCAGATAAAAAGAGTATTATTCTGGGAGATATGCTTGAGCTTGGAGTTGATTCATTAGCAGAACATTGCGATGTTTTGAGGTTTGCGGCATATATGCTTCCTTATAAGATTTTCTTGGTTGGGACAGAGTTTGCTGCTGCGCTTCAAGTGGTATTTGGAGGGGCGAATGAGAATATTATCTGTTTTAATGATTCTGAACAGCTAGCTAAATATCTAAAAAATAATAATTTTGCGGGTGGGCTTATTTTGATAAAAGGCTCACGTGGCACTCATCTTGAACGAGTGTTGGAGAGTTTATAGGATCGTTCAAATATTTTACCCAAATAGATACAGGGGTACAAAATAGAGATAGCATAGGGGTGCTACCTAAATTTTTTAGGTGATACCCCTGTGTGTTTTTTAAAGAATTTTCCAAACGAGGCTTGATCTGCAAAATTTAGCTCTAAAGCAACTTGTTGAATAGTAAGATCTTTAGTTCTTAAAAGAATTTTTGCTTGAGTAACGAGATTTGTAGCTATCCAATTGCCTGCGGTGGCGCCAGAGGCCTCTTTTAAGATAGAAGATAGATATTGAGTAGAGATGGCTAACTTTTCTGCATAAAATGATGGACTATGTTCACACTTTCCGTATTCGCTGAGTAAGAAGATAAAATCTCTGATTAGCCCCTCTTTTCTAGTTGTTTTCTTAGCTGGAGCATCATCTTCAAACACTTTTGTAATAATATTCGCAAGCTCTAGAATAAAGTTGTGATATGTGTTTGTAATCAATTCTTTTTGGAAGATATGGCTCTTTAATTTTAGATAATATGTTATCCTGATAATCGTGCTTCTTAGTAATTGCACACTGTCTAGATCTAGAGCTACCCCTGGGTTCTCATTCATCTTAGATATATAGGATAGAGGTATCGGTGAACTTCCCATTAAGACTTCATTAACAAAATCTTGGTTAGATGTAATAATGTAACAGGAGAAATCCTCACTAATTTCAAAGTTATTGACCATCATAAGCGACACTACATTTATTGCGGTGTTTTTTTCAAATTTAAATCTTACATAATCAATAGAGAGGCTAAGTGATCCCGATAATATAACTATGGTATGTATCATATTGATATTCTTAGCAAAGTGTTGAGTTAATATTGTGTCAATATCTACAATGTATGAGTAAGATTTAATATATAATACCTCAATATTATTATGATAATTATATTGTTCAATATTATTTGAACTGTAGAATCCATTCTCAATAGTACTATTATCCAACTTTTCCATTTTTTATTTGTTTTAATTTTCTGGCACCTATTTTGCTTGATGAGAAAATGTATTTAATTTTTCCCAAAAATAATATAAAAAAACGAAAATTTATATAGTTTTGGAATAATTTTGAACTAAAAAGGACAAAAATAGTTTTTTAAGTATTGCGATTTTTGCAACCTAAATTATAAAAACAACAAAATGAGAGAAAAAATTTTAGAGGGAACTTTTAGACGAATCTCCACTTATGGTATTAAGAAAGTGAGTATGGATGATATAGCTAAAAGCATAAAGATATCTAAGAATACAATTTATGAGCATTTTGATAGCAAAGAAGAGTTAGTTTTAGAGGCTTTTAAGAGTAAAGCCGCTGAACAAATTAATCGCTTTAATGCTATTGCGGATATGCAGCAAGGAACAATTCGTAAAATGTTTGCTAGAGGTATTGAAGTATTTAAATTTTTTAATGGCGTTTCACCTATTTTTTGGGAGGAGATTAAACAAGATCCAGAATTTATATCTTTTGTGAAAGAGTTAAAAAGCGGGCAACACGCTTATGGAAATAATCGAGTGAATGAGGGTATCAAAGAGGGGGTATTTGTCTCAAATGCCAATTTTGATATTCTTATTGAAACAATGAATGAACAGCAGTCTAAATATCAAAATTTGGAAAATAATGATATGGATAGCAAGTATAGTCCATTAAAGAAATATCTAGTAGTATTAACAACAATGCTAAGAGGTATAAGTACCGATAAAGGTAGAGCTGAGATAGATAAAATTGAGGCGGAGAATATATTAATTTATGAATAATATTAATTGATAAATATAATGAGTAAAAAAGTGAAATTTGTTAGAATTACAGCGTTATTGCTGGTGTTTTGTGGATTTTCAGGTGTGAGCTACGCTCAAGATACCTTAAAATTGACATTAGAATCTGCATTGGAGATTGCTCTTAGTGAGAATCTTACCGTAAAAGTTGCAGATAAAGAGATTACAAGGTTAGAATATGCAAAGAAAGGCTCTTATGCGGCTCTATATCCTAAAATTGATTTTAGTACAGGTTACCAACGTACGATAGCAAAGCAGACTATGTATCTAGGAGACCAAGAGATTCAAGTTGGTACAGATAATATGTGGAATGCAGGTTTTAATGCAGGTATGCCTATTGTCTCTGCAGAGCTTTGGAAAAGCCTTAAAATATCAGAGATGGATGTTGAGTTATCTGTTGAGAAGGCTAGAGCTTCTAAGATTGATATGATTAATCAGGTGCAGCAGGCCTATTATGGAGTATTACTAGCAAAAGATTCTTATGAGGTTATCAAAGAGAATTATGATAATGCTGTAAGGAATTATAATGACATCAAGCAAAAATATGAGAGTGGTACTAGCTCAAAATATGATATGATTAGTGCAGAGGTTACGGCTAATAATGCTGCTCCAAATATGTATGATGCGCAAAATAATATTATTCTTGCCAAATGGAAACTAAAAGCACTTATCGGGATAGACCTTTCAGAAAATATTGATTGTGAAGAGCAACTAGCAGATTTTGAAAGCACAATTATGATTGATAAGGCAGAAGAGGATGTGAGCCTAGCAAATAATACTAATCTCAAACAATTGGAGATGCAACTAGGTATTTTAGATGAGAGCTATAAAATGAAATTAGCTAAATTCTATCCAACATTAAACTTATCTATATCATATCAATGGACATCTATGAATAATGATTTTAAGTTTAGTACTTATAAGTGGAATCCTTATTCAGTTGGAGGATTAACGCTGTCAATTCCAATATTTTCTGGCGGAGATAAATATTATGGATTAAAGCAGACAAGAGTTCAACAAGAGCAATTGAAAATGCAAAAAGAGTCGCTAAGAAGAGATTTAGAGGTTCAAACCAAGCAGACATTAAACACTATGTCAACATCGTCTAAGCAGTATATTGCAGCTCAAAGTGGAATCGATGGGGCTGAGGCTGGCTATGAGATCTCAGAAAAGAGATATGAAGTTGGTAGTGGTACTCAATTAGAATTAGACGCTTCTAGGTTAGCTCTATTAAATGCAAAACTAAATTTATACCAATCAATATACAATTATCTTATAGGTAAATCTACTTTAGAGATGATAGTAGGTGAACAAATGCAACAAAAATAATATGAATAATAATAGTAAAAGATATATGAAAACGAACAATTTTATCAAAGTATTTTTAGTTTTAGCCGTAGCTGGAGTATTTACGGCGTGTAGTGGTGGAGCACCAAAAACAGAGGAATCTGCAGCTTCAGTAGAAGTTGAGAGAGTAAGAGTTAAGGCACTAGATGTTTATGAAGAGGATGTTGATCAGTTGGGTACATTTACGGCAAGTGTAGAGGCTAATATTACAAATAATATCTCTCCAAAGGTTAGTACTAGGATTAAGGAGGTACTTGTTGAGGTTGGAGATAAGGTTAAGGAGGGTGATGTTGTTGCAAAGATGGATGCTATTAACTTAGTTCAAGCTCGTATGCAAATGACTAATGATTCAATTGAATTTGCAAGAATGGATGAGCTCTATAAAGTTGGTGGAATTTCTAAAAGTCAATGGGATGCAAGAAATTTAGCCTATAATATTTCAAAAACGAATTTTGCTAATTTAATGGAGAACACAGTTCTAGTGAGCCCTATTGATGGTGTTGTTACAGCAAGAAACTATGATAATGGAGATGTTTTCTCTATGGGACAACCTCTTTACGTTGTTGAAGAAATAACACCAGTTAAATTAATGGTAAATGTTTCTGAAGGATTATATACTAAAGTGAAGGAGGGTATGAGTGTAGATGTTCTATTATCAGTCTATCCAAACGAAATTTTTAAAGGTAAGGTTAGATTAGTTTATCCATCATTAGATGCTACTACAAGAACGTTTCCAGTTGAGGTTATAATTGATAATAAAGATGAGAAGGTTCGCCCAGGTATGTTTGCAAGGGTAACATTTAATTATGGAACAGAGAGTAATGTTGTAGTTCCCGATGTAGCTATCGTTAAGCAGGCTGGTTCTGGAGATAAATATATCTATACAATTGAGAATGGTAAAGCTGTAATGAATAAAGTAACACTTGGTAGAAGAGTTGAAAAGGAGTATGAGGTTTTATCGGGAATAGAATCTGGGGCGAAAGTGATAATTGAAGGGCAGAGCCATTTATCGAATGGGGCAGAGGTTGTTATTGTGAAGTAATTATAGTTTAGAAATTTAAGAAAAAATAGAAATGAGTATATATCAATCAGCAGTAAAGAAACCTATTACTACAGCTCTCGTTTTTGTAGGGCTTGCAATTATGGGTGTCTTTTCATTGACTCAAATACCAGTTGACCTTTATCCTGAGATTGAGACAAATACAATTATGGTGCTAACAACCTATCAGGGAGCCAGTGCGTCAGATATTGAGAATAATGTATCAAAACCATTAGAGAATAATCTAAATAGTGTTAGTAATTTAAAGACTTTAACATCAAATTCTAAAGAGAATATATCAATTATTACACTAGAATTTGACTATGGTATTGATATTGAGGTGGCCACGAATGATGTTCGTGACAAACTCGATGCGGTCTCTGCAATGCTACCAGAAGATGCAGAAAACCCAATAATCTTTAAATTTGGTACAGATGATATTCCAATTCTGCTTTTATCGGCTACGGCAAAGGAGAGTTCGAACGCTTTGTATAAAATTCTGGATGATAAGGTTGTAAATCCATTAGCTCGTGTAAATGGAGTAGGTACAGTCTCTATATCGGGAGCTCCAACTAGAGAGTTGCAGGTATATTGTGATCCATACAAACTGGAGGCCTATGGCATAAGTATAGAGACAGTTGCAGGTATAATTGGACAAGAGAATAAAAATACGCCTGCGGGAAGTATAGACGTGGGTTCAAATACTTATTCATTAAGAGTTGAAAAGGAGTTTGAAGAGGCTTCTCAAATGTTAGATTTAGTTGTAGGTAGCCATAATGGTAGAATTGTCTATCTAAGAGATGTTGCAAGAGTAGAGGATGCTTTGCAAGAGAGATCTCAAGAGACATTTATTAATGGTGTTAAAGGAGCTACTGTTGTTGTACAAAAACAATCAGGAGCAAACTCTGTGAATATATCAAAAGCAGTTAAGGATAAATTACCAGAAATTCAAAAAACACTTCCATCAGATATACAATTAGATGTTATCATTGATACTTCTGATAATATCCTAAATACTATCTCTTCGCTTCAAGAGACAATTATGATTACTTTTATCGTGGTAATGGCAGTAGTATTCCTCTTCTTAGGTAGATGGAGAGCTACATTTATCATTATGTTAACTATTCCAATCTCTTTATTAGCATCCTTGATTTATCTTCTTGCCACTGATAATACATTGAATATTATCTCATTGAGTTCACTCTCGATAGCCATAGGTATGGTAGTAGATGATGCGATCGTGGTACTTGAAAATATTACAACACATATTGAAAAAGGAAGTAGACCAAAACAGGCCGCTGTTTATGCAACAAATGAGGTGGCTATCTCTGTAGTAGCATCTACGCTAACAATGCTTGCGGTATTTTTACCTTTAACAATGCTTGAAGGTATGGCAGGTATCTTATTCCAACAGTTAGGATGGATTGTAAGTATTATTATGATTGTATCTACAGTTGCGGCTTTAACTCTTATCCCGATGGCTTCTTCAAGAATGTTAAAACAAGATGTGCCTTCTACTTGGTTCCATAGAAATATATTTAATGCTTTTGATAGATTCTTAAGGAGAATAGATGGTGGCTATGGAAAGGTTCTTAATTGGGCTATTCATCATAAACTAATAGTTGTATCAGTTACTCTTGCAGCACTAGTTGGATCTGTAATGTTCTTAGCTCCAAACTTAAAGGTTGAATTCTTTCCAACTCAAGATAATGCTCGTATTAGAATAGATGCTGAGTTGCTAGTTGGTACTGAGCAGAGTATTACACGTGAATTGGCATTAGAGTTATCTGAAGATTTAGCAAAAGAGCATCCTGAGATTGAATCAATTAGTGTTACAGAGGGATCAGCTGATTCAGATAATGTATGGGCTTCACTACAAGATAATGGTACACACATTATTGCAATTGATATAAGATTATCTAGTGTTGAGGATAGAGAGAGAGGATTAACTGAGATCTGTGACGAGATACGTATAGACCTAAAAGAGTATCCACAATTAGCAAAATTTGCGGTTATAGCTGGTGGTAATCAAGGAGGAATGGGTGGCGAAGCTACCGTAGATGTTGAGATATATGGATTTGATCTGGATGATTCTGATAAAGCTGCAGCTGAAGTTGCAGAAGCATTTGGAAATATTAAAGGTGTGAATCAGGTAAATATTAGTAGAAGTGAGTATACACCAGAGTATCAAGTTGATTTTGACAGAGAGAAGTTAGCGACACACGGCTTAAACGTTAGTACAGCTTCAAATGCTTTAAGAAATAGAATTAATGGTGTACTAGCCTCTTATTATAGAGAAGATGGAGATGAGTATGAGATTAGAGTACGTTTTGCTCCTGAATATCGTAAAACTGTAGAGGATATCGAGAATATCATAATCTACAATAGTTTAGGTAAAGGTGTTAGAGTAAGAGACTTAGGTAAGGTTGTAGAGACTTATACACCACCAACAATTGAGCGTAAAGATAGAGAGAGGGTGATTACAGTATCTGCAGTAGTACCACAAGGAATGGCAATGAGTGATCTATTAAATGAAACATATAAAATGATGGATAATATAGATCTTCCCGATGGCTTATTCTGGGAGTTAGGAGGAATGTTTGAGGATCAACAGGATACATATAGCGATATGATGATGTTAATGGCTCTGATTATTGTATTAGTATTCATTGTAATGGCATCTCAGTTTGAATCTTTAACATATCCTTTTGTGATTATGTTCTCAATCCCATTTGCAATTATAGGCGTTCTTTTAGGTTTGGTTTTAACAAATACCCCTATGAGTATAATGGGTATGGTTGGTTTGATAATGTTGATGGGTATTGTGGTTAAGAATGGTATTGTACTAATCGATTATATAATCCTTTGTAGAGAGAGAGGAATGGGTGTTGCTAATGCTGTTATTACAAGTGGTAAATCTCGTCTTCGCCCAGTTCTTATGACAACCCTAACAACAGTATTGGGTATGTTCCCAATGGCTTTTGGTACAGGAGAAGGATCTGAGATGTGGACAGGTATGGGTATGACTGTAATTTGGGGACTCTCGATATCTACAATAATAACACTAATCATTGTACCTGTAATGTACTCAGTGTTTGCGAGTAGAGGAGTTAAGGTTCAGCGTAAAAAATCGTTAAAAGCGGCAACAGCTTTGTTAAAATAATTTAAGATATATAAATAAGAAAAGAGATGAAAGCAATTTTTATAACATATAACCAAGCTTTTCACGATGAAATTATGGATATAATGAATAAGTCGGGAATAAGAGGATATACTTATTGGGAGCAAGTAGCTGGTAAAGGTTCTGTTTCAGGTGATCCTCACTTAGGTGACCACGCTTGGCCAACATTAAATTCTTCATTAATGATAATGCTAGATGAAAGCTTAGCAGATCCATTTATGAGAAAATTGTCAGAATTAGATAAAAGCTCTCCAGCAATGGGTCTGAGAGCTTTTAAGTGGGCAATTGAGGCTAGTATCTAGTTAGTGTACCTCAGAAAATATTTATTGCGTTTTGCCATAAATTAGGAAGGCTACCCTTTGACATTTTATCGTCTTTGGGTAGCCTTTTTTTATTTATTGAGTGAGTCTAAAGAATTACATCAAGCTTTGTTGCCATTTCCAAGCAGATGCAACAACCTCCTCAATAGGAGTATCTGCGCTCCATCCTAAAACCTCGTTTGATTTCTTTGGATCTGCCCAAACTTGCTCGATATCTCCAGCTCTACGCTCTACAACTTTGTAGTTAAGATTTACACCAGTAACTTCAATGAATTTATTTACTAACTCAAGAACAGATAATCCTCTTCCTGTACCAAGGTTAAACACGTCCCATCTTTGACCGCTCTCTATTAATCTATCTACAGCCTTTACGTGAGCTTTTGCTAAATCTACAACATAAATATAGTCTCTTATGCAAGATCCATCGGGAGTATTATAATCATCTCCAAATACACTTAAGCACTCTCTGATTCCAGCAGCAGTTTGAGTGATGAATGGTACAAGATTTTGTGGAACTCCATTTGGAAGCTCTCCAATAAGTGCAGTTGGATGTGCTCCAATAGGGTTAAAATATCTAAGTGCACAAACATTTAAGTTTTCGTATGCTGTTACGCAATCTTGAAGAATTTCTTCTGCCATCTGCTTTGTTCTACCATAAGGAGAGGTTGCTGGCTGTAATGGAGCGCTCTCTGTAATTGGTAAATTTTCGGGAGTTGGTTGCCCATAAACAGTGCAAGATGAGGAGAATACAATGTTTGCCCCTTTGCCCTTATTTGTCATTAAGTCAATTAAGTTAATCAATGACTCATTATTATTTCTGTAATATAGGATAGGCTTCCAAACACTCTCGCCAACGGCTTTACTCGCAGCAAAATGGATAGCCGCCTCAATATCGGGATACTTCTCAAAAACTTTTTCAAAAGCTTTATAATCTTTGCAGTCTACCTCCTCAAAGTCAATTCTCTTCCCGATAATTTTCTCTATCATATCAAGAACTTTTGGTGAAGAGTTTGAGAAATCATCTACACCTACTACATTATAACCAGAGTTAATTAACTCTACAATTGTGTGAGAACCGATGTAACCAGTTGCTCCTGTAATTAAGACGCGTTTCATTAGTATTAATTTTTAGTTTTAAATTTAGATTTTCCTATAACTTTTTCTATAGTAGCCATTAAAATGTCTATTGCAACTTTATTATGCCCACCTTGTGGAACAATGATATCTGCGTATCTCTTACTTGGCTCAATGAATTGTAGGTGCATTGGTTTGACGGTATTTTCATACCTTCTTAACACCCATTCAACATCTTTTCCCCTCTCAACTATATCTCTTGATATAACTCTTGCTAATCTGTCATCCGCATCTGCATCTACAAATATTAAGATGTCTAACATCTTCCTAAGCTCTTCATTAGTAAAGATAAGAATTCCTTCTACAATAACAATATGTGCAGGAGAAACATTAATGCTTTCTGTAGTAGAGCGAGAGCACGTAACATAAGAGTAAACAGGTTGCTCAATGCTATTGTCCTCTTTCAAATCTTTAAGGTGACTAATAAGAAGATCAAAATCAACAGAATCTGGATGGTCAAAATTGTATGCCGCTTTCTCCTCTTCTGTTAAATGGCTACAATCTTTATAATAAGAATCTTGCGGAATGACCGCAAGATCTTCTCTCTTTAAGAGCTTTATTAATTTCTTAACCACGGTGGTTTTTCCTGAGCCTGTTCCACCTGCAATTCCAATTATTAACATAATTTTTTAAGTTAGAGTTTTCTAGAATTCGGCGCTCTTAGGTGTTCTAGGGAAAGGAATAACATCTCTAATGTTACTCATACCTGTAACAAATAGTAGAAGTCTTTCAAACCCTAATCCAAAACCACTATGAGGAGCAGTTCCAAATTTGCGTGTATCTAAATACCACCACATATCTTTTGTTTCCATTCCTAATTCGTTTATTCTTTGCTCTAATTTTGCTAAAGATTCCTCTCTTTGAGAACCTCCAATAATCTCTCCAATCTTAGGGAATAAAACATCCATAGCACGAACAGTCTTTCCGTCTTCATTCTGCTTCATATAGAACGCTTTGATCTCTTTTGGATAGTCTGTAAGGATAACAGGCTTCTTAAAATGTTTCTCTACTAAATATCTCTCGTGTTCACTTTGAAGATCTGTACCCCAAGCAACTGGGAATTCAAACTTCTCTCCACACTCCATAAGAATCTTAACTCCTTCTGTATATGTCAATCTTACAAATTCAGTATTCACAACACCTTCTAATCTAGCAATAAGCTCTTTGTCAAACATATCGTTCAAGAATTTTAGATCATCTTTACAATTATCTAAAGCATATTGTACACAATATTTGATAAAGTCTTCTGCAAGATCCATATTGTCATTAATATCATAGAACGCAACCTCAGGTTCAATCATCCAGAACTCAGCTAAGTGACGAGGTGTATTAGAGTTTTCAGCTCTAAAAGTTGGACCAAATGTATAAATTTGCCCCAATGCCATTGCTCCAAGTTCACCTTCTAATTGTCCACTAACAGTAAGAGCAGCTTGTCTTCCAAAGAAATCCTCTGAAAAATCAATATCACCCTCTTCTGTTTTTGGAATATTATTAAGATCCATTGTAGTTACTTGAAACATAGCTCCTGCCCCTTCACAGTCAGATGCTGTGATAATAGGAGTATGCATATAATAGTAACCTCTATCATTGTAATATTTGTGAATAGCAAATGCCATTGCGTGTCTTATTCTAAATACGGCTCCAAATGTATTTGTTCTAGGTCTTAGGTGCGCAATCTCTCTTAAAAACTCAAGGCTGTGACCTTTCTTTTGAAGAGGATAAGTTTCAGCATCTGCAGTTCCATAAAGTTCAATCTCAATAGCTTGAATTTCAACACTTTGTCCTTGACCCATAGACTCCACTAAGTTTCCTTTTACAGCCAAACACGCCCCAGTAGTAATATTCTTTAAAAGTTCCTCTGAGAAATTATTAGTATCACAAACTACCTGTATATTATTAATAGTAGAGCCATCATTCAGCGCAATGAATGCCACGCTCTTATTACCTCTTTTTGTTCTAACCCAACCTTTTGCTAATACTTCCTTTCCCGGAGCTTCACCGAGTAGTTGAGACACTCTCAATCGTTTAATTTCTCCCATAGTGGTAAACCTTTAATTTTTTTACATTTTATTAATCAGCAAAATTACAAAAAAAAAGTGGAAAGGAGAAAAATCTAAAAAATAAAAAATACACTCTATACTTTAACTTATCGCGATAAAAAATGTTAAAAAGAACAAAAAGCGTATCTTCGCAAATTAAAAAATAAAAGAGGATTACGTAACACATTGAAAAAATAGATTGTAGAGTTATGAAACCAATTGTAAAGAGAATAGTTATAGCATTTACTTCACTTATTGCGCTTATTATACTTGCCACTTTTATTCTACTTAATATAGTATTTACGCCAGAAAAGATAACACCGATAGTAAACGATGCTATCCCAGAGTATATAGATGCAGATGCAAAAATTGGGAGCGTTGATATTAGCTTCTTTTCATCATATCCATTTGTGAGTTTAATAATTGATAATGTTAGAATTACAGATTATGATTCGACAAAGATTGCCTCTATAGATAGAGTAGTTGTAAAATTTAATCCCATAGCTTATCTAATAAATAAAGATGTAATAATTAAGGATATAGAGTTTCAGTACCCCGATATAAACCTATTTGTAAGTAAAGATGGAACCTCTAATTTTGATATATTTAAATCTGATACAACTGAATCTGTAGAGAGTGCTACTGATACATCAAAATTTAAATTAAGCGAGTATGCAAAATCAATAGATGTACAGAATATATCAATTGAGGATGGTAAATTTATTTCGATCAATCAAATGGTTGATAATGGGTTGAATCTTAGTGGTTTAAATGTGGATATAAAAATGAATCTAGCACAAGATAAGAGCTCTTTTGATGCTCAATTCTCTTGTAGTAGCGTTAACATGGAAACTAAAGGCCGACACGTTATTAATGATAGATCAATAGATGTTAGCGTGGATGCTAACTTTGATAGAACAACAAAAAAGTTAACTGTAGATAGGGGAGAGGTGCAATTGAAAAATATTGGTTTCTCAACAAATGGTACGCTTATTTATGATAAAGAACAAGAAGGGGTAATTTGTGATTTAGAATATAGTGTCTTGATTGAGACATTGGAAGATGTTATAGCAAGTATTCCTCAGTCTGTACTTGATAAAACGGAAAAATTTTCTGCAAATGGAAAGGTAGAATTGGCTGGTGAGATTAAAGGGCTTTATAATAAAGAGCAGTATCCCGATATGTTTGCAAAGTTTGCAATTACCAATGGATCATTTAAGTTTGATGAGATGGATTATGGGGTGCAAACCTTTGACGTAGATAGTTATTTGACTGTAGATGGGGCTAATTTAGATAGCATATTTTACACAATAAAGAGTGTAAATCTAAAGAGTAACGCAGGAATAGATATTGAGTTAAAAGCAGATGTAAAAGATCCTCTTGGTATTTGTTATGTTGATTTTGAAATGAACTCAGATATAAATATCTCAAAACTTAGAGAAGTACTACCGGTGCCTGATTGGTTTGTAATTGAAGGGAGTAACAAAAGTAGGATAATAGGAAGAGGGAGCCGAGAAGATATTTTCAAGAATAATTATGGTGCACTTTATCTAGACGGAGAGTCCTCATTTAAGGACCTGCTAGTAATTTTAGATGGTAATAATGCAATTGATACTACCCTAAGAGGCTCTTATCTCTATATGAAGATGGAGGATGCTACCTTAAATTTTGGAAGTAAGATTAGAAATAAAAATAGAGCAAGATCTAAATCAGCAAATCTTGAAGCAACGGCAGAATTTAGTGGATTAGGCTTTAAAAATAAAGATGGAGTGGAAATGTATATTGCTGATGCTGAGCTTTCTGCTGCCTCTAAATTAAAAAGAGATACGGTAAATATTACCCCTATGTCGGGAGAATTAAGATTAGGAAAAATGAATTTTATTATTCCCGATACACTTAACTCTACAATAGGGGTCTCAACAATTGGCTTTGAAATAAAGCCGGTTAAAGGGAATAGAACCAAAGCAAATGCTAAATTTAGCATTCAAACAGACTCTGCAAGTATTGAAGCAGTGCAATCTAAGATGAAGGCCTCGTTAAATCTTGCAAAGCTACAGGTGAATGCAGATGCTAATTTAGATACAACTGATAAAAGAGAGTATATCTTTTCTGGTGATGCCTCATTCGGTGGATTTAGAGCTCAGAGTGAATATTTCCCACTTGATATATCATTGCCAACTAATTCTTATATTAAGTATGAAAATAGACGTTTAATGCTCTCTGATACTCATATTTTAATGGGTAATAGTGATTTAAGAGCTACTGGTTGGATAGAGAATATTTTAGGGCGAGTATTTAGAGATCAAGATAATCACGTTAGTAGTAGTCTAACATTGAGCTCAAAAAAAATAGATGCAGCTCAATTATATGATGCAATGTTAGCTGCGCAAAGTATGGTAATCGCAGATAGTAGTTCTGTGGATACTTTAAATGCAGAGGTTATTGTTGACTCTGTGCGAGTTTTAATGCTCCCAAAAAGAGTGAGTGCAAACCTAGATTTAAATATAGATACCATTGCCCTCTCTAATATGAGTGTTGCAAATGTACGCGGCTATATGTCTGTTAATGAGGATGAATTAAACTTGGATTCTTTAAACTTTAATAGTATAGGCTCCAGAGTTAATATGTCTGCGCGGTATAAACCAATTTCAAATATTTTAGCACAGACATACTTTGATTTTAATGTTGAGCATGTAATATTAAAAGATCTTTTTACAGCAGTTCCATCTTTAGCTAGTTTAGTTCCAGTTCTGGTGAGCATTGAGGGTGAGGCTGATTTTAATATGGTTGCAAGAGCAAATATTATTAACAATATGGAGTTAGAGCTCCCAACTTTACAATCTGTTATGCAGTTTGATGGTCAGAATTTAGTACTCTTAGATTCAGAAACATTTGATGAGATTGCAAAGAAACTAATGTTTAAAAATAAAGAGCGAAACTTAATAGATTCACTCTCTATGTATGTTTTAGTAGGAAAGAATGGGTTGGTTAATGTGCCACCATTTGAATTTACTATGGATAGGTATAGAGCCATTATTGGCGGTACACAAACGGTTGATTTTAATAATTTTGACATTGATTATAAATATAATGTATCAATAATTAAGTCACCACTTCCATTTAAAGCTGGTGTAGATATAATAGGTAAGAATGGAGATTTTGATTATAAAATTACAAAAGCAAAGTTAAAAAAGAGTGACTTTGGTAAGATTGATATGAATATAGAAAAATTCCGTCAAGGGTTAAACCCTGATGCATCTCCAATTTCATCACCTCCAATTACACCTACTAAGTAGGCTATTTCACATATTTTTTTACTCTATCAACCCATATTTTATACCCCTCTTGGTTTATATGTAACCCGTCAGTTGTAAACTCAGCCTTGAGTTCAGGCGTGCCAGCCTCTGTAAAATATTTATAGAGCTCAATGTGTTTTATTTGTAGCTCTTTAGCCATCTTTTTAATCCCGATATTTACCTCTTTTATTCTCTCTGTTTTTCCAACCATACTTTTATATTTGCACTTCTCTTTATTAAATGGCAATAAGGATTGAATGTAGAGTTTTGTGTCGGGAGAATCATTAATAATTCGAGTAGCAACCTTTTTTATATTTGCTAGAATAGTATCCGCTGATAAATTATGGCTTACATCATTTATGCCTACAAGTAAAAATATCTTTTTGGGTTTACCGGGTAGAATCTGATTGAGTCTGTCGTAAATACCTGGTGCATCATCTCCAATTATGCCTCTATTTCTTATGGCTCCACCACTCTTGGCTAATTTAGTTTGGGTTTTAGAGAAATACTCCTCCCATTTTCCACCTTGTGTAAGTGAGTTACCAAGAAAGACTATATCATTAGAGTTAATTGGCGACTCCTTCTCAAAAAGAGCGTATCTACTCAGATAGTGCTCTGAATAAATACGCCCCTCTTTTGGTTGAGCTATTAAAGTACCCCATAGTGAGGTAATTAATAATATCGTAAATAATATTCTCTTCATTGTTAGAATTTAACTCCCATAATCTTTACAATTCTTTTAGGTAGGTCTGTGTTGTCCATTCTTCCAGAAAAATTCTCTGCACCTACGCCAATAGCAAAGACAGGAACAGCTCCTCCGGTGTGAGAAAACGTTGTCCAACCAATATTCGCATCTTCAGAGAGTTCTAAAATATCTTCTTTACTTCTCTCCATATAGTTAGAGACATCAGCATTTTCGTGTTCATCTTGTGCATTACCCTCTTTAATAGCCTCAGCTACCATACCTAAATCATAGGCATAACCGCTTTCACTACCTAGCGTAAGACCACCAGTCTCGTGATCTGCAGTAACAACAATAAGGGTCTCTTCTGGATGTTTTTTATAAAACTCTAGGGCTACTTGTACAGCTTCATCTAAATTAAGTATCTCTAGAGTTGTAGATGCAACATCATTTGAGTGCGATGCCCAATCTATCTTACCTGCTTCTGCCATAATGAAAAACTCTCCTTTCTTTTCAAGAAACTCAATAGCGCTTGTTACAACTTGTGAAAGAGTTAAATCTTTGCTATTTCTGTCAATAGCGTAAGGTAATATCTTATCTCTATTTTCACCCTCTTGAAAAAGAATCATTTTTTTAGCTTTACGTTTTTTTGACTGAAAATCCTCAAGACCATTTGCAACTGTATAACCATTCTTATTGATTATATCATAAATAGGGTTGGCTTTATTTTGATCATCCTTAACACCTTCAAATCCTCCCCCTCCAAAGAAGTCGAAGCCAGATAAGGGTAGCTGCGATGCAATTGTATAATACATATTTCTCTTGTCTGCATTTGCGTAGAATGCGCCTGGGGTTGCGTGGTCTATTGTAACATCAGACATAATACCAACTGCAAAGCCGCTCTTTTTGATTTTGTATGCTATGCTCTCAAGATCTTTCATTTGAGCATCTTTTCCAAGGACTGAATTGTTTGTCTTTGTTCCAGTAGCCATAGCTGTTCCAGCGGCAGATGAACAAGTTATAGGATTACTTGCAGAGTGAGTAGTCATCATTCCCATTACAGGGAATTGCGTAAAACTCATAGGCTTTGCCCCTTTTTCACCAGCGTTTGCTGCAAGGTAGTACTCAGCGAGTGATACGTGGTTGAATCCCATTCCATCGCCTATAAAATAGAAAACGTATTTTGCCTTCTGTTTTTTAGCAGCCCTATCAGCAGAATATGCTGTTGTTGCAAATGAAATAAATGAGATTGATAATGCGAACAGAATCAGTGTTGTTTTTGCTCTGCTCATTAATTGCTTGATCATAATGAATAGTTATTAATATTTGTATAAATTTTGTCTCTAAATATTCTAGAAAATCTGTCCTACAAAAATAGTACTAATTTGTGTAGGAATGTATCGAGATACAAAATTTAACAATAAGGTAATTTCTACTTAAAAAACTAATGATGGTTTTATGGCTTCTACAGGGCACTTTAGCATACAACTGCCGCAATCGTCGCACCTGCTAGGATTAACGCTATATCCGTTATCACTAGGAATAATTGCACTAAATGAGCAGGTTTCTGCGCATACATTGCAGCCTATGCACTTCTCTTTATCTATCCTAACCCCTGCGTGGTTAAATGTTGCCCCTCCAAATGCAGCCCTAGTGCGCTCTAGCTTGTAAGGTCTATTTACCTTTGCAAAATCATAGTCGTAAATTTCTACTTTTGCGCTGTAAATCATAAAGTTGCCATTAGCCATTGCTGGGTAATATTTTATGTCGCGAGCAGCAACCTCTAACATCTTATTAGTTTTAGCCTTCTCAATAATCTCCTCAGCAGGCACAAACCTTACTTTTCCGATTAATCTAAATGTGTATCCAGGTGCAAAAATTGGCTCAGCGCCAATCTCATTGTGATTAAGAATGCCCTCTCCATAGTGGCCACAAACGGTCAATATTCCTCCTTCTTTAAGTTGACGGCCGTAAGTTTTACTTCCCATTGTTCTAAGATAGATACCCTCATTGTCGTATCCATTAAAGTGGGCAATTCTAGAGTGTACCTCTCCATTATGTATTGTTGAAAAACTGAGTAATCCAATTTTATCAGCATACTGATAAATCTCTTGTATAGTCATTATTTCTATTGTTTTATTATGTTTGCCTCTTTTATGAAATTATTTGCCTTACTGTAATCTGGTTTGCTTAATAAAGATATGGTAACAAAAATAATAAATGATCCTATTATCCCGATAATTGCCTGTTCAGCAGATGCTATCTCCCATTTTGTAGGTAAATTCACCCCAAGAGCTACAAGTAGATTGTATGTCGAGAAAATTAAACCAAATATCATGGTGATAAATGCAGCTTTTGCAGTTCCTCTTTTCCAAAGAAAACCAAGGACCAAGGGAACAAATGCCCCTGTTGCTAAAAAATCTGCTCCTATCCAGGATATAGTTAGTACAGATTTAATTCTAATTCCAATGAATAGAGCCATAGCAGCAATAATTACTGTGGAGATTCTACCAATTAGTACATAATGGCTGTTAGGCCTATTGCTTGAAATGTATCGTTTATATATATCCTCAGTTAGAGATAGTGCCCCTGTGTTAAACATTGAATCCATTGTAGACATAATAGCGGAGCAGAGGCCAACAAAAATTAGACCTGAGATTAGAGGATTCTTTAATCCAATAAGCATTGATGATACTATTCCACCCTCTGGTGAGCTACTGTATGATGCTAGACTTAACATACCAGTTAGAGTTACTATCATATATAGGGGTATAAATACAATAAAGCTAATTATCATCATTTTTCTTGCACTCTTTGGACTCTTAGCTGCTGATATTCTCTGCCAAACATTCGCTTGTATCATCCAAGATGTGCCAAACGTTATGATGTAAGCCATATTATCATCTAAATTATGGAAGAAAGATGTAAAACCCTCTCTATTATTTGTAGCTGCATACTCTGTAATAGATTCAAACCCTCCAGCTCCATTGTAAGCCAATATAAATAGGAATACAGATGCAAACAAGAAGAAAATGAATTGGAGAAGATCTGTTAGAACAACTCCTTTAAAGCCTCCAAAGATTGAGTAGAATATTACCAATAGAGTTCCCGATAGAGTTGCTAATTCATAACTTATTCCAAAGAATGATTGAAAAAAATTGCCTACAACTATAACTTGAATAGCTGCTCCAATTGTCATAAATACAATTATAAAGAGAGTGAGCATAAATGCTGTCTTTTGGTCGTAACGCTTCTCTATTAGTTGTGGCTGACTTACTGTTCCAATTTTTCTGATTGCTCCTGCAAAAAGGTACATTAAGAATGTTGCCAGTAGGACGGGTACTCCATATATCCAAAAAGAGCTTATGCCAACTTTATTTGCTTGATCTACTAGATCTACGGCAGATCCACCTCCCCACCAAGAGGCTATAAATGTAATTGCAAGCAACCAAGCAGGAAGTTTTCTTGATGCTAAAAAGTAATCTTCACTGCTTTTACTTTTTCTATTTCTATAGCCTATGTAAGCAGTGAGGAGAGTATATAGGATTAGTAGTATAAGTATGTATATCTTATGTGAATCTTCTGTCATAATTTTTTACTATAATTACATTTATGTAGTTGGATTGTTCATTTTGTGAGGCTATACAAATATACATCTTTTTAGAATAAGCTCGCCTTTGATTGGTAAAAAGATGACTTCAATACTTTTAAGTATTTTCTTATTTGGTATAATTACATAAAAAAAGGTTATCCCGATTTAACTCAAGATAACCTTTTTTTATAATTTAGATTAAGATACTAGTTGCCACTTGCTCCACTGCGAGCTGAATACATAATCTTAAGAGCTGAACAACGTCTTAACTCTTGTTTGATATCAGTAATGATACCCATACGTACATCAATGTCAGCTTTGATAGATACTGTCAAGAATTGACGATCTTCTTCGCTCATTGACTCTCTTTCTGCAGCAATAAAGTCTCTAATGTCCTCTACTGTTCTAAACGAATCGTTCAATTGGATTTTAGCATCTGTACCGTGTTCTGCTTGTTTGCTCGGTATAGGTGTTCCTACATTAATGTGGACAGCTAAATCTTTTCTCTCCAATTTTGCAATTTCACTTGCCTCTGGAAGGCGAACTTGTACTAACTTCTCCGTTTCACGCATTGTTGTTGTTGCCATGAAGAAGAATAGAATCATGAATACTACGTCTGGTAAGGATGAAGTATTTAGCGCAGGCATTCCGCCTTTTCCTTTTCTTTGAAATTTTGCCATTTTTACTCCTCCTTAATTAACGTTTCACTTCTTTAGGCTCAGCCTCAGATATCTTCTGAGGAATTGCGTCGCGTACAATCTCTTGCTCATCTTCCGATAAGTTAACATACTTCTTACCAAAATTTTGAGTTGCAAAAACATCACGAATCTCGTTGTATGCCTTTACAATTTCGTTTTGAACTTTTAGGTAAGCGTCATAATTTGTTCCACGGTCTGTTTGCATTGAAACAACTCCTTTTGAAACAGGGTATTCACCGAAACCTGGGATATCGATCATCTCTTTCTCTGGTAAAGATTCTGAGTTTGCTGGATTAGTAACAAACTCTATTACTTTATCTTTTAGTTGAGATACATCAAGAGGCACTCCTCCTGCGAGTAACTTATTTTGATTATTTACTCTCACCACAAAGATATTACGCTCATTGATCTTTATATCTTCTTGCTGTTGATTCTCATCTGGCATAGGTGGTAAACGTCTTTGAAGACCTTTATCATTATCCATTGTGGTTGTTGTTAACCAAAAGATAAGTAATAAGAAGGCGATATCAGCCATTGAGCCGGCATTTAATTCTGCTGGATTTCTGTTTGCCATAATCTTTTACTTAGCGATTTCTAATTGAGTTAATAACACTACCTGAAAGTATTGCTAAAATAGCTAATACAAATAGTGCGATAGTCAAAATAAGACCAGTGTCAGTAAGCTTAAGAGCACTAGGTGTTGTAGCCGCTTTTGTAAGAGACTCAACTGAATCACCAGATGCCATAGCATAAGATACTGCACATAATACTGCTACAACTCCAACTTTAATAAGTGAACCTTTTAATCCTTTACCTGATGAAAATAAAAGAGGTAACACAACTGCTCCAACTACGCAAAGTGCAAAAAGAGCTATTGTCCAGTTAAGTATTAAGTTCAATGAACTATCACTATCACTGTTTGAATAAAAGAGAACTACCAAAATAGCAGAAATTGCGAGTAGTACATATGATAAATATTTTAGATATTTCATATTCTATTATTGATACGTTAAAAAATTGAGGTTACACCATTTTATAGCGATAGTAACCTTGCTCGCTTTTTGTGCGTAGATACGCATCAATATATTACTTCTTAATTTTCTTTACTAAAATATCGATGAAAGAGATTGAAGCATCTTCCATTTGAAGAACTAAAGAGTCAACCTTAGATACGATATAGTTGTAGAATAACTGAAGGATGATAGCAACAATAAGACCTCCTACAGTTGTAATTAGGGCTTGTTTCATACCACCTGCTACTACGTTAGGAGAGATATCACCTGCAGTCTCAATAGCGTCGAAAGCGTTGATCATACCGATAACTGTTCCTAAGAATCCTAACATCGGAGCAAGAGCGATAAATAATTGAATCCAAGAAAGACCGCTCTCTAATTGTGCCATTTGAACACCACCATAAGAAACAACTGATTTCTCAACGATATCAATTCCCTCATCTGTACGACAAAGACCTTGGTAGAAAATTCCAGCAACTGGACCACGAGTGTTACGACATACATCTTTAGCAGCTTCAACTCCACCTGTAGCAAGAGCCTCTTCTACATTAGCTAATAATTTTTTAGTGTTAGTTGTAGCTAAGTTAAGATAAATGATTCTCTCAACTGCTAGAGCTAAACCGAAAATAAGTGAAAGAAGTACAGCACCCATAAACTCGGCACCACCCTCAATGAATTTTGCTTTAACTTGCTGATAAACAGGAGCGTCTGAAGCTTGTGCTGTAAGTTCGCTTGCTGATTGTGCAAATGCATCTGAAGCAGTAAAGGTAACTAGACCAGCAACTGCTAATAACATGAAAATTTTTTTCATAAAATTTTGAGTAATTAAAATATTAAACAATGTATTTAAATAGTTAGTTTGTTTTTGTTACAAAATAATGCGCAATTTACATAAAAAAATTATTCAAGCGCAAAAAAAATCTATTAATTTGAAATTTCTCCTCTTAAGTTTTTGTTAAGCAATGCTGTAATGGTCTCATTATCCGCGTATTGTCCCATTAGGATAAATAGTTTTGTTAACGCCGCTTCAGTGGTACTATCAAAACCACTTATGACTCCTATATTTTTTAGAGACACTCCAGTTGCATATGCCTCCATATCAACGCTACCTGCGTGACATTGAGTGATATTTAATACAATTAGGCCTCTTTTAATAGCCTGTTCTATTGAGTTGACAAACCACGATTTAGTAGGCGCGTTTCCACTGCCATAAGTCTCTATTACTATGGCTCTTAATCCGGGTGCATTTATGATGCTTTCTAAGATGCTTTTGTTAATTCCAGGAAAAATTTTTGTGATAACAACATTTGTATCTAGATTAACATTTACTTCCAATTCATTACCCCATTTATCGGGGTATGAAATTGCTGATTTATTGTATTTAATATGAACCCCAATCTCTGCAAGTGGGGGATAGTTAATGGATTTAAATGCTCTAAAGTTCTCAGAGCTGTACTTAGTTGTTCTGTTGCCTCTAAATAATTGATTTTCAAAATAAATGCAAACTTCTGGAACCATAGGCGTGCCATCTTTGCTCTGTGCGATTGCCAGCTCTATTGCAGAGATCATATTCTCTTTACCGTCTGTACGTAGCATACCAATTGGGAGTTGACTCCCTGTTAAAATTATTGGTTTCTCTAAATTTTTGAACATAAAACTTAGTGCGGATGCTGTATATGACATAGTATCTGTTCCGTGCAAAATTACAAATCCGTCGTATAAGTAATAATTCTCTTGAATTAACTTGGCTAAATTTACCCAAAAATCGGGTTCAACATCGGATGAATCAATTAATGGGCTAAATGAGTATGTTTCAATTTTGCATCCAAATTTGTTGAGCTCTGGCACCTCTTCCAATATTTGTGTAAAGTTGAAGGGGACTAGCGCTTGAGTTATAGGATCTTGCTTCATTCCTATTGTACCACCAGTATAAATAAGAAGTATAGATTTACCCATTGATGTAAATAATATTAAGAGTTAATGTTAAACAAAGATAGAGCATTTTTTGTGGTAGTGTTTGCGATGTTAGATAAATTGTCATTTTTTATCTCTGCAATCTTTTCTGCTATATATTTTATATAGCTACTTTCGTTTCGTTTTCCTCTGAATGGTACAGGTGTGAGCCAGGGGGCATCGGTCTCTAAGACTAATCTTTCTAGAGGTATTTTAGTTAGCGATTCAGCAATAGAGGCCTTTTTATAAGTTACAACTCCGCCTATCCCAAAATAGAAATCTCCATATTTTCTCAATCTTTCAAACATTTCACTGCTTCCTGAGTATGCGTGAAATACGCCTCTTATAGGTTTTCCTTTTAATCTATCGAGAGATTGAAACAGTTGTTCAGTAGCATCTCTCAGGTGAATAATGACTGGTAGATCTTTTTCGCAGGCAAGCACAATTTGTTCTTCAAATGCTACTCTCTGCTCATTCAAGTGCTCTTTGCTCCAGTATCCATCAAACCCAATTTCACCGATAGCTATGTGTCTGTCACTAATGTTGTTATATATAAAATCTAGCTCCTCTTTATAGTTATCTTTTATAGATGTAGGATGTACTCCAATAGCCTCGTATGCTATATTTGGTAGTTTTGCTGCACACTCTCTAACATTTTGATAATTAGATGAATCGATACCTGGTATAATGCATTTGATTACACCATCACTCTCCATTCTCTCTACAATTTGGTTAAAATCGTCTGCAAAAGCCTCGTCATCTAGATGTACGTGTGTATCAATAAATTCAATTCTCTCCATACTTACTCTATTTTAATCTGTAAATGCCATTCTGGTTAACTATTTTACCCTCTAATTCTAGCTCCAATAAGATAATACTCATTTGTGTGAAGTTTAATCCCGATATATCCATCAATTTATCAATTCCAAACCCTAAATTAGATTTGAGTATATTTATAATTTTAATTTTATCATCTTGTTCAGAGCAAAAAAGCTCCTGTTGTCCCTTTATATCTGCTCCTGTAGTAATTTTTTGCCATTTTAATGTGTCGGGAATAGTATTAGAATTACAATATATCATTGCTATATTTTTGTATATAAGGTAATTAGCTCCATATGAGTTAATATCGGTTACTCTCCCTGGAACCGCAAAGATATCTCTACTATACAAATTTGCAAACTCTACTGTAAGCATACTGCCACCCTTTATTCTGCTTTCAACTAAAAATAGTCCTTCACTCATTCCTGCAATGATCCTGTTTCTTCGGATAAAATTGTGCTTAAGTGGTGCGGTGCCCCTTGGGAATTCGGTTAGTATCCCACCTTGGCTAATTGCTTTTATAGCGGTGCTTCTGTGTGCAGATGGGTAGATTGAATCTATTCCGCAAGGGAGAACTGCTACTGTTTTGAGCCCATATTCTAGGGCTGATTTATGTGCTACAATATCTATTCCATAGGCCAATCCGCTAATTATTAGAGGTGAGTAATTATTGTGGGCTAGATCTTCTATAACCTTTCTGCAAACTTCTCTTCCGTAAGAAGAGGCTAATCTAGTTCCAATAATTGATAGAGATCTTTTCTGATTTAGATCTGCATTGCCTTTATAATATAGGGCTATAGGAGCATCGTGACAGTGGGTTAGTAGATTTGGATAGTTCTCTTTTCCGTAGATTAATATCTCTACTCTCTTTTGATCACACCATTTAACCTCCTCTTCTGCCCAGCGTGTGAGAGAATTATCGGGAAACAGACCCTTTTCTAAATTGATTTCCAGTTCTAATTGGGTTAAATTTAACTCTATTAGAGTCTCAATGCCTCCATATTTATTTAGGAGCTTGTTAAAAAATGAGGGCTTAATAACCGATAGTTTTGTTAATATACACGCGCAAATTTTCTCTTCCATTTCTATAAAAAATAATCGGTGCCAAACATAAGCGTTTTAACACCGATTAATATAGTATATCTGCAAAATTTTAAAAATTTATTTTTGTTGCAGAGTGTAAACGGTAAAATTGTGTTATATGATTAACATTGCATCACCGTATGTTCCAAATTGGTACCCTTCATCTAGAGCTACCTTGTATGCATTCATTACTTTGTCAAATCCACCAAATGCTGCAACAGACATTAGCATTGTTGATGATGGAAGATGGAAGTTAGTAACTAGAGCGTCAGGTATTGCAAAGCTATATGGCGGAAATATAAATTTATTTGTCCACCCTGCGTATGGTTTCACTTCATTTAATGTTGTAACGGGAGTTTCAAGTGCCCTAACAACTGTGATACCAACGGCAAAGACCTTTTTGTTGCTTTTTTTACTTTTGTTGATTGTCTCAGCAGTCTCTTCTGGGATAATCATCTGTTCAGAATCCATTTTGTGTTTTGATAGATCCTCAACGTCAACGGTTCTAAAGTGTCCAAGCCCCATATGTAGAGTTAAGAATGTTGTGTCAACGCCTTTTATCTCCATTCTCTTGAATAACTCTCTACTAAAGTGAAGGCCAGCAGCAGGCGTTGCTACAGCCCCCTCGTTTTTAGCATAAATGGTGTGAAATCTCTCTTGGTCAATCTCTTCTGGAGTTGTTCTAATCCATTTTGGAATAGGAATATTTCCAACGCTAAAAAGCGTATCTCTAAAATCTTCGTAAGAGCCATCAAATAAAAAACGAAGAGTTCTACCTCTTGAGGTTGTGTTGTCAATTACCTCTGCAACTAAAGAATCGTTCTCTCCAAAGTAGAGTTTATTTCCAATTCTAATTTTTCTAGCAGGATCTACAAGTACATCCCACAATCTTTGCTCTCTATTAAGCTCTCTTAGAAGGAAAACCTCTATATCCGCACCAGTTTTCTCTTTGTTTCCATTCAATCTAGCAGGGAAGACTTTAGTGTCATTAAAAACAAAAAGATCGCCCTCATCCATATAGTGAATGATATCTTTAAATGTTTTGTGCTCAATCTCCCCAGTTGATCTATGTAGCACCATTAATCTTGATTCATCTCTAAAATTAGCAGGATATTTTGCTACCTGCTCAATTGTTAAAGGAAAATTAAATTGAGATAGTTTCATATTTGATTATAAAAAAATATATAGACATTATACGTAAGAAAAATAAAAAAGTTTCAGAACTTCTAATTATTTTACTAACAGGTTATCAATATCCTCAATTTTAACACAATTTTCAATTTTAAATTGTCCTGATACATTTCTGATAAGGCCAGTTAAATGCCCCCCGCTCTCTAATGCTTCACCTAGATCTCTTGCAAGTGATCTTATATATGTGCCTTTGCTACACCTTACCCTAAGGGTTATGTCGGGAAGAGAAAAATTTAATAACTCTAATTCATATATTGTTACTCTGGCAGAGCGCATTTTTACCTCTTCTCCAGCTCTAGCCATCTCGTATGCCCTTACTCCATCAATTAGTTTTGCGGAGAAAATGGGTGGGATTTGATCTTGCTCACCTAGGAATTTTGGTAAAATAGCCTCTACTGCCTCTTTGGTGATATGTTCGTATGGGTATGTTTGATCTATCTCTTTTTCAAGATCATAGCATGGGGTTGTTGCGCCAACTCTAATGCTTGCAATATACTCTTTCTCCTCACTCTGTAGTGCTTCTGCTTGTTTTGTTGCTTTACCAATACATATTAGTAGAATACCAGTAGCTAGTGGATCAAGCGTTCCGGCGTGCCCAACCTTAATATTCTTTTTATTAAAGTATCGTTGAGCTTTAAATTTAATTTTTCTTACTGCGTCTGCGGAAGTCCAACCATAAGGCTTATCTAGCGGAATCACAATTCCACCACTATAATCATCAACATTATGTGAGAGTTCGCTACTAAAATTCTTGTCTACAACTAAAAAAATCTCCTTCATTCTACTTCTTGATTGCAATTTTTTCTACCCTATTAATATGTCTTCCCCCCTCAAATTGTGTCTCGATAAAAGCATCCATTATCTCAATAGCCTTCTCTTGTGAGATAAATCTTGCAGGTAAAGAGAGAATATTTGCATCATTATGTTGCTTTGCAAGTGATGCCAATTCTGGTTCCCAGCAGATTGCAGCTCTAACACCTTGATGTTTATTAAGAGCCATTGTTATTCCATTTGCAGATCCACACATTGCTACGCCAAAATCAACCTTAGATTCCTCAACTGCAATTGCGAGTGGATGCGCTACATCGGGATAATCCATACTCTCAGTAGAGTCTGTTCCAAAGTCTTTTACTTGAAAACCTTTGCTAATTAACCTCTCTTTTAGCACCTCTTTTAATTCAAAGCCAGCGTGATCTGCGGCTATACCAACTAATTTACTCATATTATCTCTTTATTTGTTTTTTTACCTCATCAATTACATTGTCAATCTCTATAAAATATGTATAGAATGCTTCGTCATCTAGGATAGAGTATCTGCCAATTAGGCCTTTTAACTGTGGTACTATCACCTCTTTAGATACTTCCCAATCATCGCCTTTTGGCTTAACACCATTCTTTTTTGCATAAGCTAAGAAGCTCTTCTCAATATTAATTTTAGAGAATAATTTGTCGAGATCCTCTAGATTTTTAACATCTCTTAGCTCTTTTACATATTTATCTGCTATCTCAGCGCTATATTTCATAGGAAGGCTCTTTCTATTTGATGCAATATAAAAATCTGTAACACCTACAGTATCTATTGGAACAAAGACGTCGGGAATAATTCCACCACCACCATAAACAGTGCGTCCGCCCTTAGTTGTAAATTTAAGAGAGTCATTAACCTTAATGCTATCAGCATCCATTAGTTCACCATCTTTATAGCGTTGATAAATGTCATATCTATAATCTTTTGAGTATGGTTTCTGGATTGAACGCCCTGATGGAGTGTAAAAACGGGCAGTTGTTAATCTTACGCCAGATTTATCTGTAAAATATATTGGCTCTTGAACTAACCCTTTTCCATATGAACGTCTGCCAATAATAGTTCCTCTATCATTATCTTGGATAGCTCCAGCAAAAATTTCACTGGAAGATGCCGAGTTTTCGTCTACTAGAACATATAAATTTACATCTTTCCAATTGCCTCTTCCATCTGCTTTAAACTCTTGTCTTTTTCTGTGTAGTCCTTCCATATAAACAATCATCTCACTCTTTGATAAGAATTCGTTAGATAGTAAAAGAGCCTGATCTAGATATCCACCGGTATTATCACGTAAATCAAAGACTAAATTGTTAATATTCAGTTGGCTAAGTTTCTCCATTGCCTCCTTAAACTCTTCATAACTACTTTTAGTAAATTTTGAGAGTTTGATATATCCAGTTGTCTCATCTATCATAAGTGCAACATCTAAACTTTTAACAGGAATCTTATCTCTCTTTATCTCAAATGAAATTAGCTCTGGAGAATGATCTCTCATTATCTCAACATTAACAAGACTGCCTTTTGGTCCCTTAAGTCTCTTAATAAGTGAATCTTGATTCATCTTAATACCAGCAACAGTCTCTCCATCTACCTTTATTATTTTATCTCCCGACAAAAGTCCAATCTTTTCAGAGGGCCCACCAGGAATAACATTAATCACAATTGCTGTGTCTGCAGGAACATTAAACTGTATCCCGATACCGCTAAAGTTTCCCTGTAGAGTCTCGTCTGCCTCTTTTAGCTCTACTGGTGGTAGATATATTGAGTGTGGATCTAAGTTCTCCATTAAGCTAGGTAATATTTTTTCTATCAACTCTTTATGATCTATACTATCTACATAATTCTTATCAACTTGATCCAATATTAGTAGCAGTTTATCCCATTTGTGGTTATCATTTATAGCAAGTTCTCGTTTATTAGAATTAAAGAGGTTAACTATTGTCATTGTAGATATAACAATAAGAAGTATTGTTACTATTTTTGTGTAAATATCTCTGCTACGTCCCTTATTTTGTTCCATAATATATCTTATCTATTTTTTTATTCTACTTAAGTTGATCTGCATCAATTTGCAGAACTGTAACACCAGCTCTCTCTAAAAGCTCAATCCCATCATTAACCCTATATGAATCGCGATAAACAACTCTACTAATCCCACTTTGTATTATCAATTTTGAGCACTCAAGACAAGGGGCTGCAGTCACATAAAGAGTTGCCCCTATACTGCTATTATTAGATTTTGCCATTTTAGTTATGGCGTTTGCCTCTGCGTGCAAAACATAGGGCTTTGTAAACCCTGCCTCATCTTCACATACATTCTCAAAACCAGCAGGTGTTCCATTATATCCATCAGATATAATACTCCTATCTTTTACAATTAGAGCGCCCACTTGCCTCCTAATGCAATAAGAATTTTCTGCCCAAGTGGCTGCCATCTTTAAATAGCTTTTGTCAAATTGAATCTGTTTTTTATCCATATTAGTATTAATTCTGATACATATATCTCTTGATACTGCGTTTAGGAGTCTTCTCAAACTCTTCAGGAACCAATCTTACTCCCGATACCTTAGAATAGTTAGGCAGGTCCTTATTTACAGTCTCTATGACTTCATTCATTTTTATTTCAAGGGCGCTCTCGCTCAACCCATCTTTTCGGCTACCTTCTGTATCGGGATGAATAAGAGCAATAATTTTACCATTATCTTCAATCACAAGTGATTCAACTACATAAGGCATGTTGTTAATAGCACTCTCAATCTCCTCTGGGTAGATATTCTGACCCGATGGGCCAAGTAGCATACTTTTGCACCTACCTTTTATATATAGATAACCGTCGCTATCAATTACTCCCATATCGCCAGTTTTAAACCAGCCATCCTCCGTGAATGATTCAGCTGTTGCCTCCTCATTTTTATAGTATCCGAGCATTACGTTATCTCCTTTAACTTGAATCTCTCCAGGTGTCTCCTTTGAGTTATCAGAATCTATTCTAATCTCCATTCTTGGGGCAGATTTCCCGCAAGAAAACAACTTAGTATTGCTATAAGGGGAGTAAGAAATAATTGGAGCACACTCAGTCATTCCATATCCAACAGTATAAGGGAAGCCTATTTTTCTAAAGAATTGATCAGCCTCTCTATTAAATGCAGCTCCACCAATAATTATCTCACAAAATTTACCTCCAAAAGTATTAACAAGCTCATTTTTAATTCTCTCCTCTATTCTTTGATCAATAACTGGCAGCTTGAGTAATACCTTTATACTTGTCTTTTTTAGTATAGGTTGGAGCTTTTGTTTATAAATCTTTTCAATAATTAATGGAACAGCAATGATTATATCTGGTTTTATAGTGGCAAATGCCTCCATTATTATCTTAGGACTTGGAATACGCGTTAAGAAGTGGACGTGAGCACCAACTGCCATCTCAAATAGAAATTCAAACATCATCCCATACATATGTGCTGTAGGGAGCATAGAGACTACATTAGAGCCATTCCCAATTTGTGGGTGCACTTCCATTGCAAACTTTACATTTGATATAAGAGCTCTATATGGAATCATAACTCCTTTTGAAAATCCAGACGTTCCCGATGTATAGTTAATCATTGCCAACTCATCGGGAGAAGATTCTTGATAATAATCTAGGTCTTCACCAGAGAATCTGTTTGGATACTTTTTACCAAATAGCTCATTCAGATGCTCTCTAGTCTCTCTAATCTTATCATTATTGGCGTGTAATAGAGAGAAATCATCTATCATAATAATTGCCTCAAGATTGGGCATTTCACTTGCTGATAAAGATTCCCAAATTCCATCACCTACAAAGAAGATTCTAGAGTCTGAGTGACAAACAATGTTTATAATATTTCCGGGTTTGAATTCGTGTAAAATAGGAACAGGTACAGCTCCATAAGTGATACAGGCTAAGAAAACAACACCCCAATGGGCTTGATTTCTTGAGCATATAGATATTTTATCTCCCTTTTCTAATCCGCATATCTTAAATATAATATGCAGTTTTTCAATCCTACGCGCAACATCTCTATAGTGAAGAGTAACTCCTTTATAATCCGAAAGTGCTGGGGAATCCCAATTTTCAGCAAAGCACTTTTGGAGCATTTTGTTCAGTGAATTTTCCATATTAGAAAGTATATTTATTTTAGATCTTGTAGTTTACAAAGGTTAGAATATACCCCTCCTTTATTGTATAGAGTATCGTGAGTTCCCCTCTCAATTATGCTGCCACTCTGTAATACAATAATCTCATCTGCTTCTCTTATAGTTGATAATCTGTGAGCTATAACTATTGATGTTCTATTTTTCATTAAATTTGTTAAGGCGTCTTGTACAAGTCTCTCACTCTCAGTATCTAATGCAGATGTAGCTTCATCTAGTATTAGTATTGGTGGGTTCTTTAATATTGCCCTTGCAATAGAGAGTCTTTGTCTTTGTCCTCCAGATAATTTTGCCCCCCTATCTCCAATGTTTGTATGGTATCCATTCTCCATCTGTGAGATAAATGTGTGAGCATTTGCAATCTTTGCTGCATTGATAACATCTTCTTCATTAACGTTTTGCATTCCAAAAACAATGTTGTTATACACAGTGTCGTTAAATAGAATTGCCTCTTGCGTAACTATGCCCATTAAAGATCTTAAATCATCAATCTTGTACTCTCTAATATCCTTGCCATCTAATAAAATCTCTCCATTGCTAACATCGTAAAAACGAGGTATAAGGTCTGCCATAGTTGATTTTCCACCACCAGATGGGCCTACAATTGCCATCATCTTTCCCTTCTCAATGCTAATATTAATATCTTTCAGAACTGGTTCATTCTCGTATGCAAAATTTACCTTGCTAAACTCAATTGAATTATTAAAATTACTAACGCTTAAAGCATTTTCTTGCTCTTTTATAGGGTTGTCAGCATCTAATATGTCAAATAATCTGCCTCCCGATACAAGCCCTTTTTGAACGCTTGCATATGCATTGGATATAGCTTTTGCAGGCTCAAGAACTCTCCAATAACTTATTAAGTATGTCATAAACTCAGGCATACTCATTCCAAGTTCTCCTCTCAGTTGCAACCATCCTCCATAGAATAATACAGACGCAGCAATGGTTATCCCTAAAAACTCTGATAGGGGAGAGGCCATAACGTGTTTATTATTCAGAGATTTACTAACTCGTCTATGCTTGGTATTAATTGAATTAAAACTATTCTCAACATATTTTTGAGCATTAAAAGCCTTAATTATTCTTATTCCCGATATTGTCTCCTCAAAATTGCTAACAATACGTCCCATAAGCGATTGAGCCTCGGATGCTCCTCTTTTCAGCGATCTGCTGATTCTACCAATTATAACGGCAGAGATAGGAAGTGTAAGAAGTGTGACTACTGTTAATTTAGGTGATAGATAAAGCAGTAGTGATAAAAAACCAATAATTAAAATTGGATCTCTGAATAGAATATGAAAGCTATTCGCGATACCATTCTGAACCTCTGTAACATCATTTGAGATTGATGATAAAATATCACCCTTTTTCTTAGAAGTAAAAAAACCAACGTTTAATCCCGATATTTTATTGAAGAGATCTCTTCTGATATTTAACATAATTCGGGTTCTCATACTAACTAAAATTCTCTGAGATAGATACCTAGTGATGTTAGCAAAGAGTGAAGCCGATGCCAATATTACACAGACATAAAGCAGAGCTCTAAGCACTCCGTAATTATTCATTATCTGAGTAAGTTGATATTGAAAATAGCCTAAGAGAAAATCAACATTAAATGTAAAATCAGGAATACTCTCTTGAGGTATAAAGTTCTCTGGTTCAAATAGAATTGTTAATAGCGGAGCTATCATTGTTAAATTAGCAATTCCAAAAATTACGGATAGAATGGATAGTATAAGATAACTTGGCCAATACCTTCCGTAAGGCTTTGCATATGCTAATAATCTTTTAAATTCTTTCATCGTGTAATAGTTTATTTTTCCTCTTCGTAGTCAACATATTCGCCAACGCTCCTGTCAATAACCTTCTCTTTTGGGCTACTCTTTTTCTCTACTGTAACCTCACCCTCTTTTCTTTGATCTTTAGTACTCCTCTCTTGTGTATTTGACCATCCATTAAAATTGCCCCCAAAATATGTTGAACCTCCTCCTTGCCTTGCACGTCTCTGAATATACCACATTAATAGAAGTGGAAAAACTCTTTTAAAAACCCAACCTACAAGTAATAATATTAAAATAAATGTTAAAATAAATTCCATCTTATCCTCTTTTTATCTCTCTTGTTTTTAAATCAATTAAATACTCTCTACCATCAACAGATGTAACTTTAACTTTGTTCCCATCTATATGCTCAATTTTGCTAGTTTTTGAGATCTGCTTACCTTTTTCAAATTCAATAATAGTACCATCAAAACTATATATCATTGTTTGAGTATCTCCTTTTAGAACCCAATAATTAATTCCATTAATGCTTATAAGCTCTGGTAGCTCTCTAATAAATTCTGGCGATTTTATATCATTCCATCCTTTAGCTTTTTTACCTGAAATGTCATATAGCGATAGAGTATTATCCTCATTAAGTGTCATTATTAGGTAGTTTTTATTCTTATTTAGATCATATAATTTGGGACCAAGAGTCACACTCTTCTCTAATTTTATCGGGAAGCCAGATACATAGCGAGCTAAAATATCTAATGCATATAATTTATCTCCCGATATAAATAGCATCTGTAGTTTCCCATTCTTGTATATATCAACCTGTTCAACCATGCCACATATAGGAGTTTTGAATGGGATAGTCCAAATTCCTTTTTTTGATTTATCTAAATATGATAGGTTATTGTTCTCATTTTGAGCTAAATATGTATTGTCTTTTCTTCTAACATCATAGAGTTTAAATGGCCCCTTTGGAATAGTGATAGTATGGTTAATAATTTGATTAATAGGTGCTTTGCCTCTCTTTACTTTTTGAGTAGGTTGAGCCTCTAACTCTGTGCTATAGTAGTTTAACTCCACACTATTTGTGCTATTATTGTCAGCACCAATATCAATTGTTAAGAGATTAAAATTACTCTTCTCTATACTAGATTTGATAATCCCTTTTAAGTAAGATTTAAAAGGTTTAAGAATTTGATCGGGGCTCTCCTTAAGATTAATAATAATCTGTCCTTTGCTCTCAGTGCTAAAAATATCGGAGGCTGGAGTTTGCTCTATAAATTCCTTAAGGTTGTACTGCTCTACATTACCTTGAGTGTAGTTTTTGATAATTTTATTTGATCCAATTATATACCACTCATCCTTTCTAAAAAACTCTTCTTCTTTGCTATTATCATACAATTCGCCAAACAAAGAGCCAAGGTATCCTTTATATTTGAATCTTCCCGACAATATAGTGTCATTGCTATTTGAGCCTTTAGGTGCGGGCTCATCGAGTCTTAATATATTTACCCATTCATATCCCCCCTCTACTCTGCAGAGGGCTACAATTAACTCCTCAATCTTCATAGAGGCTAACCATTCATCGGGATTAATATCTTTATTTTTAGAGACCGAATTTATTTTTGCCCTATATTTATTAGATCTTTTTTGTACCTCTATAAAATTTCTATATGAATCTAAATATGTGCTCTCTTGATCTATCTGGATAGCTGCAGCGAATAGAGTATTATGTGGAAGAATCTCGCCCATTTTGCTTTTTTTGCTAGGAGATTCATTGAGTGTTGTGATAAAGTTTCTATCATCGTTATTATTCTCAAAATATCCACTTAGATTTATTTTATCATTATCTCCATTAATATTTAGCGTAAGCCAAGGAGACAAATTATGAAAGAATGTAGAGTAGCCTAAGAACTCTCTATCAACCTCACCTGAGAAGAACTTCCCAATTTGTCTTAAATTAATGAAGATATTATTCTCAGTTTCGCACTCTGAAACAATCTGTTTGAATTGATCATTATCAATAATGGAACTCTTATTATCGAGGTGTCTAATTGAGTTCTCAACTATGTGATCAGAGGTACTAGCTATTAGTAGTTCTTTGTGAATAGCAACCGATAATCCGCTAGTATAGATATATATAGGAACATTGTTATACTCTTTTTTTGATTCCGAACCACTGTTTAGTATAGAGTATACATCCTCTTTATCTTTAAATTTGCTCAAATCAAGAATTTGTAGCATTGATACGCTATTTTTACCTGAGTAGTGTAGCGAGAATAGAGTCTTGGATCTCTGTGTTTTATTAATACTTGAGAGCTCTTTTTGAAATGTTATAAGGGGACTCTCTCTGTCAAAGATATATGGAGAATAGGGATGCTCCTCTTCTATAAGGCGTGAAAAATTTTGTAATTGATCAAAATCGAATACCATAACAGCGTCGCTAGGTATACCTTGGTAAACAATAATGTCATCTTTAGGAAGGTTTATAGCACTATTCTTTAGCTTTAGAGAAAAATTTATGAAAAGAAAAGTCACAAGCCCCAATAATAGAGCAACTGCTACACCGCCATTAATTATAAGAGTTTTATTACTGTTCATTTTTTGTCAATTATTTTAATACGCAAAGCTACATAAAGTTTATTATTTTTAGACAATTATAGCGTAAACTTTTACTCATTTCTTTGCTATATAAAGCAAGTGAGCGACTAAAAATTAGCCACTCACTTTTTCTTGGATATTTATTGCTTTTAATTAGAATGGTAAATCACCATCTTCATCAGCAGCACTATCTCCTACATTCATAAAAGGATCTGTTTCTGGAGCTGTTGATGGCTGATTAGCAGGAGTTTGAGCGCTCTCTTTCTGAACTCTCCAAGCTCTAACCTCTGTGTACCATCTACCATTAAATTCTCTTGATTCAATATTTACAGAGATGTTTAATTCATCACCCTCATTATATGCCGTTAGTTCAGCGATTTTATCTCCACCCCAAACGTTCATACAAATCTTACGAGGATAAGTTTCAATGGTCTCAACAATAAAATCTTGCTTACTCCACTCGCCTCTTGCGCTATTACCGCTCTGTACAGATAACTTTGAAACAAGTTTACATTTTATATCTATTGCCATCTCTCAGAAATTACTTTTTAGCTTTGTGTACTTTTACTAATTCAACCTCGAATACTAAAGTTGAGTATCCAGGAAGTTCTGGGCTCATTTGACGAGGACCGTAACCTAAATTATAAGGAATCCAAAGAATAGCTTTTCCACCTTCACCGATAAGTTTGATACCCTCAGACCAACCAGGGATAACTCCGTTAATTGGGAACTTAACAGTTTCGTTCTGATCGTATGACGAATCAAATTCAGTACCATCTATAAGTGCACCTTTGTAATGAACCTCTACAGTATCAGTGTTGCCAGGTTTAACGTCGCTACCAGCCTCAATTATTTTGTATTGAAGCCCAGATGCAGTCTCCATTACTCCCTCTTGAGTTTTGTTGTTACTTAAGAAATCTTTTTCAATTTGTTCAGCTTTTTTAGCGTAAGCCTCTTCTGCTACAGCTAGGTATTGCTGAATAACGCTACTAGCCTCTTGTTCGCTAATCATAAGTTCGTTACCAGCAATAACATCTTTCATTGCGTCAACAATGATGCTGTAATTTAAGCCATCTAATTTAGATTGCTCTAGCATTGTACCAAATGATGTACCTACAGCGTAACTTACTGAGTCAACTTTAGCTTGAGAGACACCCTCTGGTAACTCTACTTTTTGAGATTGTTCTGCACAAGAAGCTAAGCCAAATAGCCCAACTGTGCAAACTGTTAGAAATTTTAATGTTTTCATACTATTAATTATTTTAAATTGTGAAAATTTTATTCTGTTATTTTTTTTGTAGTTGCCATTACCGTTAATGACCCCACAATGGCCGCTACAAAAGATGTAATTAAGATTGTAATTTTTCCAATATTAATTATCTCTGCATCTTGAAAAGCTAGTCCATTTATAAATATTGACATTGTGAATCCAATACCTGCCATTACCCCCAAAGCAAAAATCTGACTCCATTTACTACCTTGTGGCAGTTCTGCTATCTTTAATTTTACAGCAATAAAGCTTAGTAAGAATATCCCGACAGGTTTACCTACTAGAAGACCAAGGAAAATCCCTGAAGCTACAGGCGCTATTGGGAGAGCAAAAATCTCGCCAGATAGAGGAACCCCAGCGTTGGCCAAAGCAAATATTGGCATAATTAACCAAACTACCCAAGGGTGAAGTGATGATTCAAACTTGTGTATAAGAGGGTTTATCTGCTGTACGCTATTATTTATCTTGTGTATAATATGTTGTTGTTCGGGATTTGCAAGAACTTCTACTTCGCTATTCCCTGCAGCTTTAAATTTGTCAATTAGTGAGGTTACTGCAACATAGAATCTTACTTCGTTAATAGATGTCTTTGCAGGAATTGTTAGTGCTAAAATAACTCCAGCTATGGTTGCGTGTATTCCTGATTGGTAAACAAAGTACCATAATATAACACCAGGGATTATGTAGAGTAGAACGTTATGAACTCTATTTCTATTCAAAATATATAGGAATAAAACAACGATTGCTGCGTAAAGGAGCATATTTAACTGCAAGTCGTGTGATGGGTAAAATAGTGCTAAAACAATTATCGCACCCAAATCATCAACTATGGCTAGTGCTGTTAAGAATACCTTTAATCCAACTGGAACCCTCTTGCCAAGAAGTGATAAAATACCTAATGCAAAAGCGATATCTGTTGCCATTGGTACCCCCCAGCCATTTATGCTTTCAGGATTTGACCAGTTCAATACTGCGAAGATTAGAGCTGGAAAAACCATTCCACCCACGGCTGCAAAGATTGGTAGTGCTGCCTGTTTGAAAGATGATAATTCTCCAACTAGCATTTCTCGCTTAATTTCTAATCCTACAACAAAAAAGAATATTGCCATAAGACCGTCATTTATCCAATGACCTATAGACATCTCTAGATTGAATCCAGCGATTTGAATACTTGCTTTTTCGTGCCAAAATTCATGTAAAAAAGAGAGAGCAGGAATGTTTGCTGCGGATAAAGATATAAGAGCGCAGATTAATAAAATAATCCCTCCAGCAGCTTGGTTGTGAAAGATCGGTTTGAAGATTGATGCTAAACTTTTACTCATTCTTGAAATCAAATATTAATTTTTAAAAAACGCAAACCGCAAAGCTACATAAAGTTTACTTGTTATGCAATCGCTTATCTAAAAAACACTTACTTAATCAGAGTTTTCTGTGTGTATAAAGCCAACTTAAATAGAACTCTTGCACCAACATTTGCATCCCACTCATTATCTTTAGATGGAGAGACTTCACAGAGGTCGAAGCCAATGATTTTTTTCCCCGACTCAGCTAATTTAAGTAGTAAATAATCCATCTCTCTAAATGATAAACCACCAGGAACAGGAGTCCCTGTTGATGGGCATAATTCAGGAAGAAGTCCGTCAATATCAAAACTTATATATATATTCTCTGGAAGAGTTGTGATTATTTCATCACAAAGTTTATCCCAATTTGATCCTAGAAACTTTTGTTTAGATAAATATGAGTCTGAGAAAGCATTAATCTTCTCATTTTTAGTCATTAATTCAAACTCGTCACTGCAAAAATCTCTTACAGCAACTTGTGTTAAGCAGGATACTTGAGGTATCTCATTTAGAGCATTATACATAATTGATGCGTGGGAGTATGTAAAGCCTTCATAAGCTACACGTAAATCTGCGTGGGCATCAATGTGTAGTATTCCAAATTTGTCGTATTTATTGCTAAGTGCCTTTAGTAGCCCTAGGGGGACACTATGTTCTCCACCAACAACTCCTACAATTTTACCTTCATTCAGATATGTTGTCGCGAGGCTAGCAACATAGTTGTTAATTTTTTCTGAAGCTGAGTTTATGATCTCCAGATCAGCGCTACTTGCCTCACCTCCTTCTGAAAGTGTTGCAATGACTTTTTTTGCAATAGCTCTAGTTTCACTATTCAAAGTGATAATTTTATCATCAGTTGGAATTGTTCCAATTTTAGTCTCCCAAGCTTTTTCGATGTTTTCATCAAATAGATCAACTTGTAAGGAGGCGTTCATAATAGCCTCAGGGCCCTCTGATGTTCCGTCGCTGTAAGATGTTGTTGCATCCCAAGGTACGGATAAAAGTGCTATAGTACAATCATTTATGTTGTGTGGTAAGCCAAAAAAATTTCCATTAGCTACACCTATATCGTTTGGGTTAAAATTACTCATTAAACTATATTTTAAGATTAAACAATACCTTCTCGTAGGATGTCGTGAATATGTATCATCCCGATAAATTTCCCATCTTCAACAACAATAACAGATGTTATTTTGTTTTTTTCCATAATGCTAAACGCATTTATGGCTAGCTCTGTATTTTCTACCGTTTTAGGGTTTATAGACATAATATCCTTAGCGGTTAGAGATTTTAATTCAGCTCCTCTCTCTACCATTCTTCTAACATCTCCATCGGTAATTATTCCTATTAATTCTTGATTTTCATTGAGAACTACAGTTGCACCAAGCCTATTTTGAGAGATATTTATAATTGTATTTTGAATATTTTCATTCTCTTTAACCCAAGGTTTTAAATCTTTGTTATATATATCCTCAACTCTAAGGTATAATTTTTTTCCTAAAGACCCCCCAGGGTGATATTTTGCAAAATCATCTTGTGAAAAACCTCTCATTTGAAGTAGACATATTGCAAGTGCATCCCCCATAACAAGTTGAGTAGTCGTGCTTGTTGTTGGAGCTAGGTTGTTTGGGCAGGCCTCTTCATCTACGGTTGCTCTAATAACATAGTGGCTATGTTGAGCTAAATATGAATCGGGGTTAGATACCATTGCAATTAATTTATTCCCCATTCTATTAATTAGTGGTACCAATACTTTTACTTCTGGAGTATTACCACTTTTGGAGATACACATTACTATATCTTGTGGTTGAACTATGCCTAGATCTCCGTGTATTGCGTCTGCTGCGTGCATAAATATCGAGGGCGTTCCGGTGGAATTTAGTGTTGCAACAATCTTGTTTCCTATAATTGCACTCTTTCCTATTCCTGTAATAATTAATCTTCCTTTGGAATTGTAGATTAGATTTAAAATATCTACAAATACGTCGTCTATGTACGATTTTAAATTATATATAGCATTTGCCTCTTTTTCTATAGTACTAATAGCCAAAGATTTTAATGTGTTTTTTGAGTTTTGCATAAAAAAAAATTTTGTAGAAAATAAACTTATCTGTACCTTAGTAGCAAACTTAAACTTTTAGGCCAATATTCTTTATTAAAAAATCATTAACATAAAGAATAAATGCTAGAAATACGCTCCCATAACTACTATTCATTTTCGCAGAGCCTAGGCGAATGAAAGACTTCCAATATTGTAACCATAGATGCTATTTTTGTACACCAAGTTTTGTGCAAAAGTAATGAATTTTTAGAAGAACTGTAAGTATTTTTATATTTACCTATATATAACATACAATTATGGAGATAACGTCTGAAATTTTATGCGGTAAACTTAAAGAATTTTTTGGATTCAATTCATTTAAAGGAGAGCAAGAAGCTATTATCAAACATTTGGTAGGCGGGCAAAATGCTTTTGTTTTAATGCCAACCGGAGGAGGAAAATCTTTATGTTATCAATTGCCAGCGCTATTGATGCCTGGTACCGCTATTGTAATTTCCCCGTTAATTGCTCTTATGAAAAACCAAGTGGATGCTATTAGGGGTTTTGTTTCAAGTGAGGATGGAGTTGCCCACTTTCTAAATTCGTCGCTAAATAAAACTCAGATTCAAGAGGTTAAAGATGATCTTTTATCGGGAGTTACAAAGTTACTTTACGTTGCGCCAGAATCATTAACAAAAGAGGAGAATATACACTTCCTTAAACAGTGTAAAATCTCGTTCTATGCTATTGATGAAGCGCATTGTATTTCTGAATGGGGCCACGATTTTCGCCCAGAGTATAGGCGGATTCACCCTATTGTAAATGAAATTGGAAAAGCACCTATTATTGCACTAACTGCAACGGCTACTCAAAAAGTTCAATCTGATATTCAGAAGAATTTGGGTATGTCTGATGCAGCTGTGTTTAAATCATCTTTTAATAGACAGAACCTCTACTATGAAATGAGGCCAAAGGTTAGTACTGAAAAGGAGATAATCAAATTTATTAAGCATAATCAAGGAAAATCTGGCATTATTTACTGTTTGAGTAGAAAAAAAGTTGAAGAGCTTGCTGAACTCTTGAATGTAAATGGTATTAGGGCACTTCCATATCATGCTGGTTTAGATGCAAATACAAGAAGTGGTAATCAGGATAAATTCTTAATGGAAGAGGTTGATGTTATTGTTGCAACAATAGCATTTGGAATGGGGATTGATAAGCCAGATGTTAGGTTTGTGATACATTATAACATTCCTAAGAGTTTAGAAGGATATTACCAAGAGACTGGTAGAGCAGGTAGAGACAATGGTGAAGGACAATGTATAACTTTCTATAGTTATAAAGATATTCAAAAATTGGAGAAGTTTATGCAGAATAAACCTCTGGCAGAGCAAGAGATTGGTAGACAATTACTAAATGATACAATTGCTTATGCTGAATCCAATGTTTGTAGAAGAAAGACGCTTTTAAACTATTTTGGAGAGAGATATTTAGAGGATAATTGTGGAAATTGTGATAATTGCCTATATCCTAAGAAGCAATTTGAAGGAAAAGATTTTCTGATTACCGTAATTGAGTTAATCAAGAGTATGAAAGAGAATTTTAAAGCAGATCACCTAGCTAATATTTTAGGAGGTGTAAATAATTCCATCATTAAATCATATAATCACCATACCTCTGAATTTTATGGAATAAATCCAAACAAAGATTATAAATTTTGGTTAGCAATTATTCGCCAAGCGCTTGTGTTGAGACTATTAAACAAGGATATTGAAAAATATGGTTTAATAAATGTTAATGAGGCTGGTGAAGAGTTCTTTAAGAATCCATACTCAATTCTACTTTCAGAAGATAGAGAGTTTATAGATAGTGAAGATGATGATGACATAATAACTGTAGGTGGCGCAAAAAGTGCTGGCGGAGGTGGTGATACTGTATTACTGTCGATGCTTAAAGATATTAGAAGTTCGTTATCTAAGCGCATGAAGTTGCCATCGTTTGTTATTTTTGGTGATCCATCACTTGAAGATATGTCTATTTTATATCCTACAAATATAGAGGAGCTAAAACAGTGCCAAGGCGTTGGCGAAGGTAAAGCTAAGAAATACGGCAAGGAGTTTCTGCAACTTATAGCAAAGTATGTAGAGGAGAATGACATTGTTCGCCCTACAGATATGGTTGTAAAGAGTGTTGCAAATAAATCTCTGAATAAAGTTTATATTATTAAAAATATCGACAGAAAAACTCCTCTAGATGAGATTGCTGATGCAAAAAACCTGGAGTTAGAGCAAGTTTATGATGAGCTTGAAGCAATAGTTAATTCTGGAACAAAGATTAATATTGATTATTATATTAAGTTGGTTGTGGA
The DNA here is from genome assembly GCA_964368585.1 of uncultured Muribaculaceae bacterium. Classification (GTDB taxonomy): domain Bacteria; phylum Bacteroidota; class Bacteroidia; order Bacteroidales; family UBA932; genus Egerieousia. The sequence continues at coordinate 211,076 of CAYJAK010000002.1, read as the reverse complement.
TGATGATAAAATCGATGAGATTTATGATTACTTTAAAGAAGAGGCTACGTCTGATTCTGTTAATGAGGCAATGAAAGCGTTAGGTGCAGATTATACAGAGGAGGAGGTTCGATTGATTAGAATTAAATTCCTCTCGGAGTTAGGAAACTAATACTCTTGGGATCATAAGCTTGAGAAATCTAGCCACTCAATTGATTTGTCTCTACCCCAATAGGTCAGCTGTCGTTTAGCATAACGGCGGCTGTTCCTTTTTATAAGCTCAATAGCCTGATCTAATGAAATCTTCCCATCAAAATATTCAAATAGCTCCTTGTAGCCAACTGTCTGCAGTGCGGGGGTATCTCTATATTGGATAAGAGATTCGGCCTCTTCTATTAAGCCATCCTCTAACATTAGACCTACTCGTTTATTTATTCTGTCATATAGTTCTGCTCTGTCTCTATTTATTCCTATTTTGTTGATTTTGAATGGTCGCTCCTTTTTTGGCGCACTTTTCCAATCAGAAAATTTACGTCCAGTCTGTATAGTTACCTCAAGTGCTCTTTGGACTCTTTGTGGATTAGCAAGATCTATTGTATCATAAGATTCTTTATCTAGTAATTTTAATTTATTGCAAAGTTCGCTTAATCCATTCTCATTTAGCTCCTTTGTTAACTCTTCTCTCAGTGTTATATCAGTTTCTGGAAAATCATCTAAGCCATTGCATAAGGCATCTATATACATACCAGAACCTCCTACCATAACTAATTTGTGGTGAGAAGTGAAAAGATTTGTGAGCAATTCCATTGCCTCAATTTCGTATTTACCTGCTGTATAGAGCTCCTTAATGGAGTGCGAAAAAATAAAGTAGTGTTTAACTGTGGCTAGCTGTTGATCTGACGGAGGAGCTGTACCAATTCTCATCTCTTTGAAGATTTGTCGGGAGTCGCAGTTGATGATTGGTGAGCCAAATTTATGAGCTAACTCTATTGAGTAGTCTGTCTTTCCAACACCAGTTGGTCCTAGTATGATAGTCAACTCTTTGTTCATACGGAATTAAATCTCTTCTGAGCTATCTGTGCCTGTAGGGAGTTCATCTTCCATAAAACTCTCTTCTGACTCATTCATCTGCTCTGGAACTTGATCAAAATCGTTATACTCTTTAGCAAATTGTTCAGGATTACGCCCCTTTTCTGCAACAAGTCTAGGATAAGATGCTCTTGGCGATTTCTCTACCTCGCCAATGAAATCAAACTTAACAACTCTATCTTTTTTGATATCAAATACATATAAGAATGCATTTTCACCTTTTGATATTAAATCTTTTAATGTGATTGTGTCCATTGAGCCATCTCCAAAATCAAAGAGGCCATACTCACCACCCACTTTGTCTCCAGCTTTTAGCCCTCTAAAAAGAACCATCTGATCTGGAGCAAAACCAAAATCATTTAATAGAAATTCGTGAAAAGAGTATAGTGATGTACTCTCTTTAATTTCATATTCACGTAGAAATATCTTACTACCCGGAATTGTTCCTCTATATTTGTATATCATGACTATTTATTATTTATGTATAACATATATTTATATCAATTTGGATATAAAATCTATGGTGTCTAAATTGTCTGCATATTCATCTAGCAGCGGCAATTGTGCTTTGCCAAAGGTACGATATTTTTTTTGAATTTCGGTGCAATTTATTTTTTCAAATTGTTCAATTTCCTCATCTGAATCATACTCAGTAAAGCCTATTTCTCCTATTTGAGAAGGTGTTCTATTCCCTTTCTTTAACATAAAAAAGTGGCCATTTATTATGGGAATCTCTTCCATTTTTGCTAGAGCTATACCTCTTTTGATGCTATTTAAGTAACCACTATGTGATATATGCTCTTTTAATGGAGCAGTTGCTGATAGAAATCTATCCCAATTATACCCTTTTGGTACAAAAAGATAGCTAACGCTTCTGCATCCTAATCCAAAATATAAGAAAATATCCAATGCAAGCTGCGATAGTTCAATATCAGTCTCATTTCCGGAGAGAACAGCGAAGCTAAAGCGACTACCTCTAAGCAAAAGTGGAGTATTAGAAAATTCGTTCTTGATGCTACTTATAGTTGAATCAGAGCCAGTTGCGATGAGACCTTTTAATTCATTTTTTTCTCTCGATAAATACTCTTTTATATGGGGGGTAAAAATGACCCTGTCTTGCCATATTGGGTTGATTCTGAATAGAATGTTGAGTATTGCTGGGAATAGATGTTTGTCTTTTGATGAGAGCTTTATTACGGCTTTTGTTCCGTATGCCATTACCGATAAAAAATCGTGGAACCCCACGACTGGAATATTACCCGCCATAATTATCCCAATTTTATTGGGATAAAAACGCTCCTTTATCTTATATTTAGCTAACCAATTTGTTAAATTATCGCGATTTAAAAAGACATTTGCAATGGCTGCAATTGCATTTTTTTGCATAAAAGGAGTGAAAAAAGGATTCTCTAATTCTGATAATGAAAGTGCTCTATCCAAAGCAATATCTTTGGACTCTCCATTAAGCCATAGAGTAAGTTTTTGACCTAATGCTGAGAAGTCATCTATAAATAAACTCTTAAACATTTTACAAAAGTAAAAAAGAATAATATAATTTTTGTTCAAAGTTTAACTTTTTGTACTTTTACGCTTTAGTATGGAGAGGCAGAATTTACCAATTAAAGATAGTTATAAGAGTATCTCAAAAGTTTCAACAGGAATCTTTAAGGATAATGGTAGTAAGTTTTTAGCATTCGCTTACCCTATAACAAAAGAGGAAGAGGTAAAACCTATAATACAGCAATTAAAAAAAGAGTATTTTGATGCTAGGCATCACTGTTATGCCTATAGAATAGGATATGCTGGAGATACTTGGAGATATAATGATGACGGAGAGCCATCTTCAACTGCTGGAAAGCCTATCTTTGGGCAAATTTTATCGTGTGAATTAAGTGATATTTTGATAGTTGTAGTGAGATATTTTGGAGGTATTAAGCTTGGTGTGCCGGGTTTAATCAGAGCCTACAAAGGGGCAACTATGGATGCTATTGAAAATGCAGAGATTGTTGAAAAGATTGCAACAAAAACATTTATTGTTCATTTTGAGTATTTGCAGATGAATAATATAATGAAGGCGATTAAGGAGATGGAGTTATCGCCATATCAGCAGGAGTTTAATTTGAATTGTCAATTAAAAGTTGATATACGCCTAACTGATCTGGTGAGATTTACAGATAAATTTACAAAAATAGAGGGGTGTAGGCTAGATGTAGAGGAGGAGCAATAGTTAATGTTGATTAAATAACTTAAAAAAGAATATATATGCCAAAAAGTCTAATCTCAATTCATGATTTTACAAAAGAGGAGATACTTCACATCTTGGAGCTTGCTCAAGAGTTTGAGAAAAATAAATCTCAAAATATTATGCAAGATAAGGTGATAGCATCTCTTTTTTTTGAGCCATCTACTCGTACAAGACTAAGTTTTGAAACGGCTGCCAATAGATTAGGTGCCAGAGTAATTGGTTTTGCTGATGCTGATAACACAAGTGTAAGTAAGGGCGAAACATTAAATGATACCATTAAGATGGTCTCAAATTATGTTGATTTAATTGTTATGAGACACCCTTTAGATGGGAGTGCGCGTTATGCATCGGAGGTTGCCTCAGTTCCGGTTGTAAATGCTGGAGATGGTGCAAATCAACACCCATCTCAAACGCTATTAGATCTTTATACTATTAAACAGACGCAGGGCAGGTTAGAGAATATAAATATTAATATGGTGGGGGATTTAAAGTATGGGAGAACAGTACATTCACTTCTTCAAGCATTGTCTCATTTTTCACCTCACTTTACATTTGTCTCTCCAGAAGAGTTAAAAATGCCACAAGAGTATAAAGATTACTTAAATAAAATAGGTGTTCCTTATACAGAAACAACTGACTTGATGGGCAATCTTGACACATGTGATATTTTGTATATGACACGTGTACAACAAGAGCGTTTTACCGATCCAATGGAGTATGAAAAGGTAAAGAATGTATATAATCTTAATGCCTCTATGCTTACAAATGTGAAATCTAACTTAAAAATACTTCATCCACTACCACGTGTAAATGAGATTAGTACAGATGTAGATGCCACTCCTTATGCATACTACTTTAAGCAGGCTGAGAATGGAGTATATGTTAGAATGGCAATCATTGCCTATCTTCTATTAGGTAAATAATTTAAATTAAAAAGAGATGAAAGAGCTTAAAGTAAATGCAATAGAGAATGGAACGGTACTAGATCATATTCCAGCAGAACAATTATTCAAAGTTATAAATATCTTAAATTTAAATAATTGCGAGAGTCAAATAACCTTTGGAACAAACCTAGACAGTAAAATTTTAGGTAAAAAAGCTATTATTAAGATAGCAGATAAATACTTTGAAGATACTGAGATTAATAAGATTACGCTTATTGCACCTCAGGCAAAAATTAACATAATTAAGAACTTTGAAGTTGTAGAGAAGAAGGTTTTATCAGTTCCAGAAGAGATTGTTGGCTTTGTTAGATGTTTTAATCCCAAGTGTATCACGAATAATCAACCTGTTACCACACGTTTTAAGACAATTACTCACGATACTACATTTAAATTACAGTGTCACTACTGCGAAAAATTCACTAGTTCAGATAATATTACTATTTTAAGAGAATTTTAAAGTTTAGGTAAGAAAATATTACAGATTTTATATATTTGTAGAAGAAAAGTAATTATTTTAAAATCCAATATAGTCATGACAAAAACAATGCACAATTTTAATGCAGGCCCTTGCGTTTTACCAAGAGAGGCTGTAGAATCGGCAATAGCTGCAATTCAAAATTTCGATAACACAGGTATAGGTATTTTAGAGATATCTCACCGTACTCCAGGTTGGGAGAGAGTAATGGCAGAGACAGAACAATTGTGGAGAGATTTATTAAATATTCCCGATGAATATGAGGTAATATTCTTAGGAGGAGGAGCATCTACCCAATTCTTTGAAATTGCTGCAAACTTATTAAATAAAAAAGCTGCCTACTTACAAACAGGAGTTTGGGCTAAAAAGGCAGTTAAAGAGGCAAAATTCTATGGTGAGGCTGTAGTTGTAGCATCATCCGATGATAAAAATTACTCATACATTCCTAAAGGTTATGAAATTCCAGCAGATGCTGATTATTTTCACATTACCACAAATAATACAATTTACGGAACAGAGATACACGAAGATATGGATTCGCCTGTAACATTAGTAGCAGATATGTCTTCTGATATTATGAGTCGCCCTGTAGATATTAAAAAGTATGGTTTAATCTACGGAGGAGCTCAGAAAAATGTAGGGCCTGCAGGAGTTACATTTGTAATAGTTCGTAAAGATATTCTTGGAAAGGTTGACCGTAAATTACAAACAATGGTTGATTATAGATCGCACATTGGAGATGAACCAAAGAACAAATCTATGTTTAATACTCCTCCTGTATTCCCAATCTTTGTTATGCACGAGACTCTTAAATGGGTTAAGAACTTAGGAGGTCTTGAGGCTATGTATAAAATCAACAAGGATAAGGCAGAATTGCTTTATAATGAGATTGATAGAAATTCTATGTTTGTTGGAACTGCAGCAAAAGAGGATCGTTCTCTTATGAATGTTTGTTTTGTAATGTCTGAAGAGCATAAAGAGCTTGAGAAAGAGTTTATGGAGTTTGCAAAAGAGAGAGGAATGGTTGGTATTAAAGGTCACCGTTCAGTAGGTGGATTTAGAGCCTCTATCTATAATGCTTGTCCAGTAGAGAGTGTTAAAGCTTTAGTTGCTTGTATGCAAGAGTTTGAACAATTAAAAACTAAATAAACAATGTCTCCTACAATAGTTCCTTACACTTTTGAATCAGAGGAGGATAAAAAGAGTACATATTATACAGAAATATTAAAAAGTATGAAAGTCTTAGTTGCTACCGAAAAACCGTTCTCAAAGGTTGCGGTTGATGGAATCAAAAAAATAGTAGAAGATGCAGGATATGAATTTGCTGCATTAGAAAAATACTCAAGCGTAAATGAGCTTTATGCTGCAGTAGCAGATGTAGATGCTCTAATTGTACGCTCAGATAAAGTTACAAAAGAGGTTGTAGATGCTGCAAAAAATCTTAAAATTGTAGTGAGAGCTGGAGCTGGATTTGATAATTTAGACTTAGCTGCTTGTACAGAGAGAGGTATTGTGGCGATGAATACTCCTGGTCAAAACTCAAATGCTGTAGCAGAACTTGCAATCTGTTTTATGGTATTTATGAGTAGAAATCAATTAACAGCAGGTACTGGTAGTGAGTTAAAAGGAAAAACTATCGGGATACAAGCCTACGGAAATATTGGGCGAATTGTTGGTAAATTGGCAAAAGGCTTTGGTATGGATGTGATTTATTATGATCCGTTTGTACCCGCAGAGGTTGCAGAGGCAGATGGTGTTGAGGTTGCTCAAAATCTAGAGGAGCTATATAGTAAATCTCATTTTGTATCGTTGCATATCCCTGCTACTGAGCAGACTAAGAACTCTATCGGTTATGAACTGTTATCATTGATGCCAAAGGGTGGTTGTGTGATAAATACAGCTAGAAAAGAGGTTATTAATGAGGAAGGACTAATTAAGGCTCTTGAAGAGAGAGAAGATTTAAAATATGTCACAGATATTGCTACTGCAAACCACGAAACTATTGCACAAAAGTTTGGAAAGCGTGTTTATGCTACTCCTAAAAAGATGGGAGCTGAAACTGCTGAGGCTAATGTGAATGCAGGTCTTGCAGGGGCAAATCAGATTGTTGAATTCTTTAAGACAGGAAATAAGAAATTTCAAGTAAATTAAAAATAGTAACTAAAAAAAGCTAAAAATAAAATGGTTAAAGTAAAACCTTTTGCGGCATTGCGCCCACCAAAAGAGATTGCAGCGGAGGTTGCTTCTCGCCCTTATGATGTGCTAAACTCTGTTGAGGCAAAAGCTGAGGCAACTGAAAAATCTCTATTACACATTATTAAACCTGAGATTGATTTTGATCCAATTGCAGATGAACACTCTCAAGAGGTTTATGATAAGGCTGTTGCAAATTTTAAGAAGTGGCAAGAGAATAATTGGCTAATACAAGATACTCAAGAGTGTTACTATGTTTATGCTCAAACTATGGGTGAAAGAACACAATATGGTTTGGTTGTATGTGCCAATGTAGAGGATTATCTTACAGGTAAAATTAAAAAGCACGAGCTTACTCGCAAAGATAAAGAGGAGGATAGAATGATTCACGTTAGAATCCAAAATGCTAATGTGGAGCCTGTTTTCTTTGCTTATCCCGATAATTCTCAGATTAATGAGATAGTTGAGAGAGTGGTAAATGCTAAACCAGCGGAGTATGATTATACCTCAAAAGTTGATGGTTTTGGACACCATTTTTGGGTAATTGATAATCAAGAGGATATTGCTAAGATTACAGAAATTTTTGGAACAGTTCCTGCATTTTATGTTGCTGATGGTCACCATAGAACAGCAGCTGCGGCGTTGGTAGGAGAGGAGAAGAGAAAGCAGAACCCTAACCATACAGGAGAAGAAGAGTATAACTACTTTATGGCAGTTGTATTCCCAGAGAGTCACCTAAAGATTATAGATTATAATAGAGTAGTTAAGGATCTTAATGGTATGAGTCAAGAGGAGTTTATCACTAAATTAGGTGAAGATTTTGAGGTTGCAAAGATGGGATCTGAAATCTACACTCCAAGTCAACTCCATAATTTTGCAATGTATATTGGAGGGGAGTGGTACTCACTTCAAGCAAAAGAGGGAACCTATGATGATAATGACCCTATTGGTGTTTTAGATGTTACTGTTCTTTCAAATTTAGTATTTGATAAACAGTTAGATATTAAAGATTTAAGAACATCTAAGAGGATTGATTTTGTTGGTGGAATTAGAGGTTTAGGAGAGCTTAAGAAGAGAGTAGATTCAGGGGAGATGGCAGCAGCATTTGCGCTATATCCTGTATCAATGCAGCAATTAATTAATATCTCTGATACCGGAAATATTATGCCTCCAAAAACGACTTGGTTTGAACCTAAGTTGCAGAGTGGATTGGCTATACATAAATTGGTATAAACAAAGTACCAGAACGGAATTTTGATATACTACTATAGTAAGAGGTCGTCTTAAAGAGTTTTAGACTCTAATAGGCGACCTCTTTTATTTTTTCTTGATTTTACGGATTATAAAAAACAACTTTTATCTTATTCTAATAGTTTGAGTATGCCTATTATTAGAGTAGTTATCACTGATTTTAAGGCTTTGTTCACCACTCGGAGATAGATTGAATGTGAATGTTCTGCAACCAATCCAATTTACATAATAGGCACTAAGAACGAGTGTTGAGTTGTTAGTCCACGCATAATTCCCTGCTACAATATGCTTTGATTCTATACCCTTAAAGCTATCTATAAAATTGCTTGAGTGTGGTGGATTTTGTGTTGAGGTTGCGTAACTCCAATTGTTATAACTAAATGGCAAGATCTGGTAATCTCCGTTTATGTAGTTTATCGTCATATTGTACTCTCCATTTGTTTTATACTCTAAAGTAATGGATTTTATGTTATATCTGTTATCTTCTAAAAAATAAGTAGTTATCTCTTTAGTTAACTTTGAACTCTTTGACCCTGAGTGCTTTGGAAGAGCGGCTTTGCTGGATATGTGTTCTAGTCTCTTGCTGTTATTAGATGCTTCTAAAGTATTATTACCAACTCCTGGCATAAGATATTTAAAAATTGTATTGAGTTCATCAGAGGCTCTATCTCTAGTTAATCCTGTAAGTGTGATAACCAAATCTTTTTCTGGGTTCATAATTATGAATTGTCCGTGAGCTCCATCTGCTCTAAACGTGCTTGGATAGTTACACATCCATATTTGATATCCATACCCAAGGTTATTATTGTTTGGTATAAAATTATTACTTTTTGGAGCGTTATCTATCTGCTTTGCAGTGGCCTCTTTTATCCACTCTTTAGAGATAAGTTGTTCACCTTCCCACTCTCCAGAGTTGAGAATCATTACTCCAACTTTTGTGAGATCCTCTGTAACCATTCGTAGTCCCCATCCACCTGCAGTAAATCCCTCAGGTCCCTCTTCCCAATCATAAACAGTTATTCCCATAGGAGAGAATAACTTATGCTTAAGATAGTCTTCGCATTTGTGGCCTGTAGCGCGTTGAATAATGGCAGACAATAGGTAAGTGCACATAGAATCGTAGTTAAATTTCTTACCTGGGATATTTGATACCTCCTTATGTAAATAGGTTTTAATCCACTCCGTTTCTTTGTCGCGCAATCCCCAATCTGGAATAATACCAGAAGACATTGTAAGTAAATCTTTAATGGTTATTTGAGCAAGGTTACTTGAAATAGTATCAGGTAACATTTCTGGAAAGAATAACGTAACTCTATCATCTAAACGTAAATAATTTTCATCTATCGCTATGCCAATAGCTAGTGCAACAAATGTTTTGCTGGCAGAGTAAAGATAATGCTCGTGCTCAGCTTTAAATGGTATAGGGTGCACCTCTGCAATTACATATCCGTTTCTTGCTACCATTATGTGGTGAATATCAGTCTCTTCAATCTCCATTAGAGCATTAACCATATTAATTATAGCGCTAGACTCAACTCCTTGCGACTCAGGTGTAGCACGTGGCAGTTTTTCTATCTGCGCATAAGAAATGTTAAAGAAAATGATAAAAATTATCGCGATAAATATTCTCATTTAGTTTTAGGATTAATCTTTGATAAAATTATCGGGATAATAAGAATCATGGCTACAATTATTGCCAATTCTGTTATTGGAAGTAAAAACTCTTGCTCAGATTCAAAACTTTTTCCAATTAGAAAATTAAAAAAGAATTGTCCGCAGAGTGCAAAAAATATTGCGATGGAGAATGGTATTCCCGATGATCCAGTAAATAGTCCCCCAATTCTGCCAAGCACAATAGGGAAGGTGGCTCCAACCCCAAAACCAATTAATGACATAGCAGTATAGCTTGCAATTATATTCTCTGGAAGTAGATAAATTAGCATAGCACCGATAAAGGCAATAGTTAGATATATACCTAAAACTAAAATATCGCTAATTCTTTTCATTAGCCAAGCTAGAATTATACGCCCAATTAACATTCCTATGGTGAACATTGTTAGTGAGAAAGTTGCCGCTCCTATCTCTATGGTATTTAGTGTAAGATAGTGTGGTGTAAAACTACCTGATATGCCTTCTAATCCGCTTTGTAAGAATAATATAAGTGTAAAGAGATAGAATAGGGGAGACGTAAATATCTTATTAATGATTCCGCTACTATTGCTAGTTTTACTCTCTCTCTTAATAACTTTAGGAAATGGTATTATGATATAATAGATAGCAAAAAGCGCCATACAAATAGAGACAACCGTTAATGGAATCTTATAGTTTTCTATTAATACCATTAAGAGTGTCCAACCAAGTGCCCCTATGCAGTAGGATGCTCCTAAAATGCTTAAGTGTCTAGCTCTTTGAATATTATCTGGATAAATATCTGCCACAATTGCATTTGTAATTCCATTTAGTACACCGCCGCCAAGACCTACAAGTAGGATACTTATTTGCAGCATTGTTATTTCTACATAGTTAGATAATCCAAATATACCGCAAAGGAGTATTATTTGTCCAAGAATCAGAGGCGTCTTATAGCCAAATCTACTAACTATTGGCCCAAAAATTAGAGCTCCAACAATTATTCCAATAGACATTATCGATGGTAATGATGTTGCACCATTAATTTCAGAAAATTTTGGCAAAAGCGCTCCTAATGAGAGCATTACCATTCCGTAGAACGCAAGACCTCCGCATGCAGCGATAAAGACTCTAGTTTGATTGTATTTATTTGTCATATTTACAAATATAGTGAATTATAATTGTAAAACTCATTATATATAGTAATTTTGAAGTTAGATTTATCCCGATAAAATATAAAAAATATGAGTACAAAAGAGGATTTAGATGGATTTGCAATCTATAAAACTGAGTATGGAAATATTAGAATTGGTTATAAAGGTGATTATATTGTGATAGTCAATAATATGAGAGATAGAGAGCTTGACTCTAGGGGCGAACCAACCCCTCTTACAGATATGGCTATTAGCCAATTAAATGAATATTTCACTGGCAAAAGAAAAAAATTTGATCTTCCGCTTAAGATGGTTGGAACCGAATTTCAGCAAAAAGTTTGGCGAGCTCTTTGCGATATCCCTTATGGCGAGACAAGAAGTTATAAAGAGGTTGCAATTGCGGTCTCTAATCCTAAAGGTCCGCGTGCAGTAGGGATGGCAAATAATAAGAATCCCTTAGGAATTGTGGTTCCGTGTCATAGAGTAGTTGGGAGTAATGGTAAGTTAGTTGGTTATGCAACTGGTTTAGATGTAAAGGAGAGACTACTCTATCTGGAGGCTCAAAATAAATAGTTTATATATGAGAAAAAAGTTTATTCCTCTTTTCATTACAAATTTTTGGGGTGTCTTAAATGATAATTTTCTAAAAGCAGTTACAAGCTTTGTAGCTGTAAAATGGGTTGATACAGAGAATGTTTCGTTATTAATTAGTAGTGTTGCTGCTGCATTGGTGCTACCTTATGTGATATTATCACCATTGGCTGGGAAGTGGGCTCAAAAATATGATAAAAGGGATATTGTATTTTGGGCAAAAGTTGCGGAGTTACCAATAATGACATTTGCCGCAGTTGGCTTTATGATGCAATCTACACTATTTGTACTGCTCGCAATTCTCTTGATGGGGATACAGAGTGCACTATATTCACCTGCAAAATATGGACTAATTAGGGATATTGGAGGAGATAAGGGTATCTCATTTGGAACAGGTGGAATGGAGGCAATTTCATTCTTAGGGATATTGTCAGGAATGTTAATTGCCGCATTTTTGGTTGACGATATTCAGTTGAACTATCTCTATATGTTATTTATCCTCTTTGCAGCACTAGGGCTATTATGTGCATTTACAATAAAGAGAGCACCAAGTAGTACTACCGAGGTAGAATTCCGTTCATCTAATCCAATAAAGGCTCTAAGAGAGACATATTTTCAAGCAAGAAAATTCAAAGGTTTAAATAATGTAATATTCATATTATCAATATTTTGGTGGCTTGCAGCCTCGCTCCAAATAGGTCTGCTAATTTATTGTGGGCAAACTATGCAGCTAAGCTCTTGGTACACAGGTGTAATTCTCTCTATGGCAGCAGTAGGGATAACATTAGGGTGCTTCTTATCGGGACTATTCTATGGTAAAAAAGATAATCTCTCTAGTGTTTTTGTATCGGGATTAATAATTACTGCTCTATTGCTGGTAATATTCTTTGTTGAGTTGTCGCCGATAATATTTGGTACTGTTATTTTTGGTATTTCAGTTGTTTCAGGCTTCTTTAAAGTGCCTCTAGATGCAGCGGTACAAAGAATGGCAAAGGGGAATTTTTTACCTATCGCTTTGGGGTATTTAAACCAAGTTTCATTTATATTTATCCTATTCTCTTCACTCTCAATTTCATTGCTAACACTCTACTTTGACCCAAAGTATATGTTCTTAATGTTTGGAATTGTTATTTTTGGAGTAGTAGGGGCAATGGTATTAAAGGTGCCAACAAAGTTAATGGCTGTAGCGAGATTTATACTCTCCTCTAGGTATAAAATTAAAGTGAAAGGTGAAGAAATTATTGATCAATCAAAGAGTACACTTGTGTTACCTAATCACGTTTCATTAGTAGATCCAGTTATAGTTTATTCGCAGTTGCGAGGAGTTTTACCAAGGCCGTTTGTAACCCAGGGTTATGTGGATATTCCTATTTTGGGGACTCTTGTTAAAAGTTTTGATGCTATTGCTGTTCCCGATATGGAGCGCGGAAGAAAGGGGATAGAACAGGTACAGATGCTTGAGCATTTAGCAGTAGAGGCATTGGTAAATGGTACAGATATTCTGATATACCCATCTGGACGATTAACTGTTGATGGGCGAGAGAATATCGGGAATAGTCAGTTGGTTTATAATATTTCTGATAAGTTACCAAAAAGTGTACAAGTTCTGGCAGTTAAGATAGATGGTTTGTGGGGTAGCAGATTTAGTCGCTATGGTAGGAAAAGTACGCCGCCATTTTTTCCTGTATTTATGTCAGCACTTCCTAGGTGGTTTTTCCCATTTAATAGGAGAGAGGTAACGGTTACTATCATTGATATTACGAAAGAGGTAAATGAATGGAGCAAACTAAATAGGAGGGAGTTTAATGCGGAGTTGGAGAGGATTTATGCGAATTAGGAAGCCCCAAAGTTTTTATTGCGGCAATCTAGTTTTATATCTATAGCTTGTTTCAAAATTCAGTTTTGGGGTTTCATAACGAGCATAACCCGGAGCGTACTATGCGTACGTGAGGACTTATGCGAATTAGGAAGCCCCAAAAATATTTTTGAAACAAGCTATAATAGCAGATACCCCAGAACAACCACATAAGTTATCCCAGGGCACCCACCACTATATTTGTCTATTTTACTAAATAGCCTAACTAAAAATTAGCCTCTACCACTTTCCTTTCTCTGCATCAATCTGTTTAAGAAGCTCTTTTACTGCAAACTCAAGCTGCTCATCTGAGCCTTGATTTAATTTCTCAGGAGTATTAACAACCTTGTAATCTGGTTCTAATTGGTAATTTTCAAGGTATTCTCCATCTTTTGTTCTATATCCAACAACTGGTATTCCAAAATAGAGTGTAGGATCTTGAAGGGTCTCCCAACTAACACTTGTCATTGTACCTGGTACGGGCATACCTACTAACTTACCAATACCCATCTTTTGATAGACCCAAGGAGTTCCGTGAGCATTAGAGTAGTTGGCCTCACCTGTAATCATAATTGATGGCTTATTGTATCTTCGCGATGGCATATCTCCATAGTGAACACCTCTAACATATTGCTCCAGATACTTCTCTCCACTAAATAAGATCTCAACATCTTCGTGTAGGCGGCCACCACCATTAAAACGAGTATCTATAATAACGCCGTCATATCTATTATATTTACCTAAGATATCATTATATATTGTTCTATAGCTACCGTCATCCATACTTCTAATATGTACATATCCTAATCTACCTCCCGACAATCTCTCAGTCTCTTCTTGACGAGATTTCACCCAACGATCATACATGCTGCCACTAAGTCTACCCTGTGAAATAGGCTTAACAACCTCTTCCCATCTCTCTTTAGTAACTGGGTTATAGATAGATATGAGGGTGTTTAGACCTCTTTTATTATTTAATAGAACAAAATAATCCTCTCCTTTCTTTATCTCAACGCCATCAATTTTCTCTATTATCATTCCAGCTTTTAGTTTTGAATCTCTCTTGTCAAATGGGCTACCTTCAATAATCTCATCCACCTTTAAACCATCGCCTGTATATTTTAAGTCATATAAAATTCCCAAATCAGCAGTAGCATCAGCATTATCTTTTGTAGGAGCTCTGTAACCAGAACCTGTATGCGAAACATTAAGCTCACCTAAGATCTCACTAAGCATCTCTGCAAAGTCATAATTGTTATTTATGTGAGGTAAAAACTTAATATATTCAGATTTTAATCTCTTAAGATCTACTCCGTGGTAATCCTCTTTGTAGAACCTCTTAGATTGTTGAAGAAATACGTGATTAAACATATACTCTCTCTCAGCAGCTCTATCAAATGTCATAGTTGTTGAGGTGCGGATAGGTGTAGAGCTACCAGAGGCAAGCGTTACTTTCTGCGAGCTAGAGCCTAAAATATATAGAGATTTACCATCCTCAGAGAGTACCATTCTTCCTCCATTTACACCCTTCTTTATGGCCTTCATTGCTCTGCTCTTAATGTTAAGCTCCCAAAGGTCTGAGCCGCTCTTTTCAAAAGCTGCAAAAAAGTATAATTTCTCTCCCTTAGGATCAACCATTCCGCCAGATATTCTTCCCGACATAGGGGTCAATCTCACAATTCTATCGCTTATATTGTTGAACTCTATCTCTATACTCTTATCTTGAGACTCCTCGTTCTTCTTATCTTTTTTATTCTTCTCATCTTTCTCACTCTCTTTCTTAGCCTTCTCTGCCAATTTCTCCTCCTCTGCTCTTAAATCCTTCTCCTCTTTACTCAGATTAAAATCATCGTAGGCCTTCTGGTTTAAGAATGCTAAGAAAATATCATTTTGGCTTCCCCAAGAGGCTTGGGATCTCATTCCGTATCTATTTGATACATATAGAATTGCATCGCCATTGAGTACCCATCTTGGGCTAACGTCTATATAAGCAGATTCTGTGATATTATGGAATTCACCTCCGCCTTGCGCAGATACAATTGCAATATCAGAGTAAGGTGCTCTGATGTTTGTTACGATATTCATAACAAACCATTTGCTATCGGGAGACCATTGGTAATAGAATCCTCTATCTCCATTCTCAATATGTTTGCTACCATCTGTAACTTGACGCACCTTTTTGGTTTTAATATCCATAACCATTAGCTTATTTCTATCTTGAATAAAAGCTAATTCTTTTCCATCTGGAGAGAATTGAGGAGCTAATCGTTCGTGAGAGTCACTTTTAAATAACTTTTCCTCTTTTATTAGGGTAGCATTTGCAAAATTAACCTCTTGTTCACGTGTTATTTCTGCACTATAAAGCTCCCATTTACCATCTCTTTCGCTGCTGTAAATAATGGTTCTTCCGTCGGGAGAGATAGTAACACCATTCTCTGCTGCTGCAGTGTTGGTAATTCTCTTTGTGGTAGGGTACTCATCAGTTGTGGCAAAAATTTCACCTCTACTAACATAGATAATTTGATCACCACTAGGGGTCATTGCCATTGAACCACCGCCACCTACATTAATTTTGCTCATTTGCTGTGTAGGTGTATCATTTGTTATTGCTATATCAATCTTTTTAGGCTGCTGCCCCTGTTTCATTGTGTAAATATCTCCGTGGTAACCAAAACAGATAGTACCATCTTTTGCTTGTGATAAAAATCTTACTGGATGCTCCTTAAATTTTGTTAGAGCTTTTGGGTTATCCATATTGTTTAGATTGGCAAGATAAATATTGAATGATCCTCCATCTCTTTCACTTAAAAAGAGAACTTCTCCATCGGGAGTATAAATAGGATTCCTATCCTCGCCAACATTTGTGGTTAATTTTTTATGCGTATCATTTTCTGCATTATACTGGTAAATATCTCTTGCTACGCTAGATACGTGGTGTTTACGCCAAATATTTTCACTTCCAGTACGATTCTCATAAATAAAAGATTTTCCATTTTTATCTAATGAGAGGTTCATTACTGGATTTGAGACAATTTGAGTAGGTCTCCCCCCCTTTGTAGGGATAGAGTAGAGCTCTGTTATCCAGCCAGATGGAAACTGTACATTCTCAGCAGATTTCTGCATATAGGCAGAGTAGATGATGCTCTTTCCATCTTTTGAGAATGCAAGAGGTGATTCATTTACTGAGTTTGTAGTGACTCTTTGTGCCTCTCCGCCCTCTACAGAAACAATGTAGATATCAAAGCTCCCATTTCTATTAGTGGCAAATGCAATTGATTTGTTGTCGGGAGAAAAAATAGGCATATACTCATAATCTGCAGTAGTTGTTATCTGTTTTGCAACACCTCCTTTGCTATTTACAATATAGATGTCCCCTTTATAAGAGAATGCAATCTGTTTTCCATTAGGAGAGATTGTATTATAACGCATCCAAGTAGGGGAGGCGCTTGCATTTAGTGCAGAAAATAGCACTAAAAGAGAGATTATTAAGTGTTTCATATATGTTTATGTATGTTCTTTGTGTAAATTCAATCTCAAATATAAAAAAATCACCTCAAAACTCAAAGAGTATCAAGGTGATTTTATTCAAATTATTTAAATATCTATATTAAATACCTATTTTAGAATCTCGATAGCTCTCTCTATTCTTGCTGTAGCCTCTTCTTTACCAATTAGATGGATAATATCCGCAATACCCATACCTTTAGTTGCACCTACAATACAAATTCTAAGTGTATTCATAACAACTCCCATCTTCCACTGGTTCTCTTTGATAAAAGAAGATATCGCTTGCTCAGTTTGTGGCACCTCCACCAATTCTAGCCCTTTGATAAATTGAACAATAGATGTAAGCATAACTTTTGACTCATCATTCCAGAATTTTTTAACATTCTCCTCGTCGTAGCTTGTTGGAGCTATGAAAAGGTAATCTCCTAATCCCCAAAATTCGTGAATAAATTGTGCGCGCTCTTTTAATAAATTACATAATTTCTCTAACCACTCTTGCGAATAATTCTCTACATTAGTATGCTCCGAAAGATATGGCAAGAACTGTTCAACTAATTGAGTTCCACTTAGTTCTCTTAGATATACTTCATTAAACCACTTTGCTTTATCGGGATTAAAACGGGCACCTGATTTAATAACTCTCTCCAAAGAGAATGTTGGAATTAGCTCCTCTAAAGAGAATATCTCCTGTTCAGTGCCTGGGTTCCAACCTAATAGTGCAAGTAGATTTATAAATGCTTGTGGGTAGTATCCATCCTCGCGATAACCTCTACTTACTTCTCCCTCTGGATTAACCCACTTTAATGGGAATACAGGAAAACCTAATCTATCACCATCTCTCTTACTTAGCTTACCCTTACCGTCTGGTTTTAGAAGTAATGAAAGGTGGGCAAAACGAGGTTGCGATTCACTCCATCCAAAAGCCTTATACAGTAGGTAGTGAAGTGGTAATGAAGGTAGCCACTCTTCTCCTCTGATTACCTCAGTTATCTCCATTAAGTGATCATCTACAATATTTGCAAGATGGTATGTTGGTAGCTCATCTGCAGCTTTCCAAAGTACTTTGTCATCAAGTGTATTTGTATTAACCTCAATATGACCTCTAATCAAGTCATCCATTGCAACAATTTCGTTCTCAGGGTTTTTAAAGCGAACTGTCCAATTATTTGTTGTCTCCAGTAGATTTTTAACCTCCTCCTCTGGTAGAGTTAGGGAGTTTTTCATTTGATTACGAGCAATATAGTTGTATGTGAATGTGCTCTTATTCTCTTCAGCCTCTTTTCTCTTTGCGTCAAGCTCCTCTGCACTATCAAAAGCATAGTAAGCATATCCATTACTAATAAGTTGCTCTGCATACTCTCGATAAATAGGTTTACGCATAGATTGTCTATATGGCGCGTGTGGATGCTCTGCAGAAGGTGTAACCACAACGTTTCCATCGCTATCAACCCCTTCGTTTGGATATATGCCACACCATCTTAATGACTCAATAATATACTCCTCTGCACCAGGTACAAATCTTTGTGAATCTGTATCTTCAATTCTTAGAATAAAATCCCCTCCAACCTGTTTTGTGTATAAATAGTTATATAAAGCTGTTCTAACTCCTCCCATATGTAGAGGACCAGTTGGGCTAGGTGCAAAACGCACTCTTCTTCTCTTTTCTGTCATATTATGTATATTCTATAATTATTCTAACTCTTTTTTCTTCTTAGGTATGCTGGCTCTTGCTCTAAATATGATAGATCCTCCTCAGGCTCTGTTATTAGGGCAGGTTTTCCCTCAGGCCTTACATACTTAGGTGATTCAAGAACCTCTGTTTCATCTATCTCATATGGGAAATTCCCCTTCTTATCTAGTTCAGTTGTAGGGTTAATGTATAAACTTTCAAGTTTAGAATCCATATGGTTAGGATCTACAATTATAACATCATCCTTATCTACGTTTATTTGTGGTAAATTATGTACATCAAACCCAGTTGCAACTATTGTTACATAAACTCTCTTACCAACACTCGTATCTTTTACAACACCTCGCTTAAATTTAGTAGGTGAGCCTGCATATTTGTAGACCTCATTCATAATCTGCGATAGTTCAGCCATAGTGAGGCCACCATCCTCCTCGCTAGATGTAATGTTTACTAAGGCGCCCTTTGCTGTAGTTAGGTCACAATCATTAAGTAATGGTGATTCAAAGGCCTTTTTAACAGCCTCAATAGCTCTATTTTCTCCCTCTGCGTATCCCATTCCCATAATTGCCATTCCTCCATTACGCATAACCATCTTAACGTCGGCAAAGTCTACATTAATAAATCCAGGACGAGTTATTATCTCAACAATACTTCTTACAGCGGTTCCTAATACCTCATTAGCTCTAGGAAAGGCATCAAATATTGTAAGCTCTCCAAACACTTGGTATAGCTTCTGGTTGTCTATAATAAGCAGACTATCAACATGCTTTTGAAGCTCTTTAATCCCTTTTACCGCTCTCCCAAGGGCATCTGGACTCTCATCTCTGAAAGGAAGTGTTACTACACCAACTGTAAGCTTCTTTAAATCTTTTGATATCTGAGCAATAACAGGAGCAGCTCCAGTACCTGTGCCTCCACCCATTCCTGCGGTTATAAAGACCATCTCTGTATTTCCCATTAATGATCTTTTAATATCTTCAGCAGACTCCTCAGCCGCTTTCCTACCCTTTTCAGGATCACAACCAGCACCGAGACCCTTTGAGTACTCGTGCCCGATACCACTTTTAGTTAATCCACTTCCTAGGTGGAGTTGTTCAGGAACGTCGCTACTTTTAAGAGATTGTAGATCTGTATTACAAATCATAAACTCCACATCTTGGATTCCTTGTCTAAACATCTCGGTAACAGCATTACAGCCACCACCTCCAACTCCAATAACTTTGATTATCGATTGACTAGCGTTCCAATCTTCAGGAACTATTGTATTAAAACCTTCCATATCTCTTATGCTTCGTTATCGTTATCATTAAAAAATAGACTAGGGTTGAATGATGAAAACAACTTAGGCTTTCTCAAACTCTTTGTAATGTTGTTCATGAACCCTTTATTTGAGCCGCTTTCTTTATTTTTCTCTCTTTTAACTCTCTCTCTCTCTCTCTTTTCTTGGTCTTTTACATCCTTAAATAATTCAGGCTCGTCTCCATCTGGATTACCATACTCAGGCTCGTCATCTAGTATCTCCTCCTCTAGACTTATGATATTTGATCCGTGAAGCAATATTCCTAAAACTGTAGAAAGTTCAGGTTTGTACACTTGATAAGTCTCTTCTGACTCACAGATATTAATTGGCATAGCTACTCGTGTAGTTAAACCAGTTATAGTAGTTGCTAACTGTGTTAAATTACCCATACGGGATGTACCTCCAGTAATTACAATACCCCCTCGAATTGTATTTTTATATCCAGATCTCTCAATTTCGTAGTCGGCAGCCTCCAATATTTCAGCAACTCTTGCCTCAATTATTTCGGATAGCTCGCTAAGTAATATAGATTTATCCTCTCTTCCGTTCACACCTCTAATAACAACCTTTTTAGTAGGGGATGTATAGTGGCCGTAGCAAGAGCCGTTATTTATCTTTATAAATTCAGCAACCTTAGCGGATATACCACAACAAATCCTAATATCCTCAGTAATTGCATTTCCTCCAAAAGGAATAATAGCTGCGTGTCTAATAATATTATCTTTTATAACTAATAAATCAGTTGTTCCGCCTCCAATATCTAGTAGAGCAACACCAACTTCAAGTTCCTCATCAGATAGTACAGAAGTAGCTGAGGCTATAACATTTGGTATGATACCGCACATATTAAGGCCGCAATTCTCTATTACCTTTTTATTATATTGAACCGTCTTAGCTTTGCCTGTGATAACTTTAAAATTGGCATCAATACTTTTTCCTATCATCCCGATAGGGTCCGTTATGCCCATAAAATTATCAATATTGAATGTTTGAGGAACAACGTGGAGAGCAATCTCATTATTAGGGTAATTGGCTTGATTTAGGGAGTTAGAGATAATGTTAATCTCGTCTACAGTTATTAACTCTTCGCTATTTGGTCTTGTCATTTGAAGAGCCTTTGTAATGGTTCTTACATATTGACCAGAAACACCAACAAAAACATCATTAATCTTTGTACCTACATTCTCTTCTGCTTTTTTTATAACTGGTGAGATTGAGTCTGTAATGTTTTGGATATTAACAATTTCTCCGTGAGAAATACCCTTTGATGGGCCTTCGGCAATAGTTAATACTTTTAAACCCTCAGAAGTTCTCTCAGCAACTGCACAAACTACTTTTGTAGTCCCTAATTCTATGGCTGCAACTAAATTCCTCATAATAAAGATAACCTCCTATTTATTTAATTTACAAATAATTTGATTCTTATACTTTAAGTTAATGCTACTATATTTACTCCATCCCTCATTTGCTGCAACGCTGTTATAAAATTTTAGTAACTTATCTAACTTTTCCTCTATATCTTTGGCATCTCCAAATATTATCTTATGATTTCCAACTCTAGAACTTAAAATAATATCTTTGTTCTTAGCAATATAGATCTGCTCAATTTGTGACTCCCAGAAAGGGTTCTCCTTTAAAAATAGTCCAAATTCAGTAATTGACGATATCCATTCACCCTCATTGCCTTCAACCACTCCAGAGAAATTCTTTCCAATATTTATCGGGATATTCCCATTAATAATAGTCATATAG
This sequence comes from uncultured Muribaculaceae bacterium, assembly GCA_964368585.1. GTDB lineage: Bacteria > Bacteroidota > Bacteroidia > Bacteroidales > UBA932 > Egerieousia. The sequence continues at coordinate 189,422 of CAYJAK010000002.1, read as the reverse complement.
GCAGTATAATTACTTGATAGAGGAAAAATATATCCGCTCTTATCAATATAAAAGCCACCATTTTTTGTCTGAAGTCTAAGTATAGGCTCTCTCTGTTTAACTTGCACCCTCATCTCTCCTTTGAGATTGGTACTAACCTGAGACTCCTCTACTGCGCTATTTTTATTGATAACCTCCTCAATTGTTGTAAGATTCAGTTCACCATTAAGTTTACCAATAGGCTCTCCTTCAAATTTTGAAAGACTATTACTAATCTGCTTTGGAGTTATTAATTTACTTGAGGTGCTATCAACAAGCTCAATCTTAATTACTTTGCAAATTTCGGATTTTTCTCCCTCTTTTTCAAGAGAACCAGCAAAATAAAAGTAAATCAATAGCCCAACCATTAAAAATGAGTAGACAAAATATCTTCTAAACCTCTTTACCATCTATCTAACACAATATTTTTCTTTTAATAATTCAGTGATAGGAGCAGTTAATCTATCAATGTCTCCAGCTCCAAATGTTATTAAGACATCAACATTATTATTATTTACATACTCAAGTACCTGCTCTTTACTAATTAACACCTTGTTGGGATTCTCTATCTTATCAAAAATAATTTGAGAAGTTACCCCCTCTATTGGGAGCTCTCTTGCAGGGTAAATATCTAGCAGAACAATCTCATCTAAGGCATTTAAGCTCTCTCCAAATTCTGGGGCAAAATCTTGAGTCCTAGAGTATAAGTGTGGCTGAAATATCCCCGTTAATCTTCTATTTGGAAATATATTTTTTATTGAACTTATAGCAGAACTTATCTCTTTTGGATGGTGAGCATAGTCATCTATATATGTAATGTTAGCTGCATTAAGGTGTATGTCAAATCTTCTCTCAACCCCATCAAATGTAGCTAATGCCTCCTTGATTTTTTCTACTGGAACCCCTCCAATTAGCGCTATTGCAACTGCTGCAACACCATTTTCGCTATTAACCCAGCCTCTAATTCCAACTTTACACTCTTTAATTACACCTGCTTCAAATTCCTCTCCATTTAGATTCTTATATGCAGGATATTTTAGGTCAAATAGAATATATCCATCATTAGTTACAGTTGTATTTATCGGTGAAAAATCTGCATCTTCCTTAAAAGAGTAGGTATACACTTTTGCTTTAACATTGCTTAAATCAATGCTAATTCCTTTTTTTAAGATTAGTGCACCATTCTCTTTTATCTGAGAGGCAAACTGTGCAAATGCGCTCTGAATAGACTCTACATCTCCATAAATGTCTAAATGATCCGCATCTGTTGAGGTTATTGCTGCTACACTTGGGTATAGATATAAAAACGAACGATCAAACTCATCTGCCTCAACAACCACAGCTGGCTCTGGACTTAATAGTAAATTAGAGTGATAATTTTTAGAGATACCACCCATAAAGGCAGAGCATCCAGTATTAGAATGAGTGAAAAGATGGGCTAGCATTGTACTCGTTGTAGTCTTTCCGTGTGTGCCAGCTACAGCTAAACAGTGTTTTGGGTTGGCAATGTCACCAAGTGCTTGCGACCTTTTCATTAATTTATATCCATTCTCTTTAACATACTTAAGCTCTTCTAGATCTTTTACAGCTGGAGTATATATTACAAGCGTACTCTCGATATCTTTTGGAATTGATTGAATATCATCTGTATAGTGTATCTCTATTCCTTCCAATTCTAAAGTTTTTGTTAGTTTAGACTCTGTTTTATCATACCCACTAACAATATAACCAGCATATTTATAATATCTAGCTAGGGCACTCATTCCTATTCCACCTATACCTATAAAATAAACATATTTCATACTCTATCTATTTTTTACTAATGATATACACTCTTTTGCTATTGTTCTTGCAGCGTCTGTTTTTGCTAAAGCTGCAATATTTTTCTCAAGCTCCTCTATCTTCTCTCTATTATTAATTAACTCTTTTATCGTTTTACCTAACTTGTCTACTGCTTCAGAATCTTTTACTAAAATGGCTGCATCTTTATTTACTAAAGCCATTGCATTATGAGTCTGATGATCTTCAGTTACGTGCGGAGATGGAACAAAGATTGTGCATTTTTTTGCAACGCAAAGTTCAGAAATTGTACCAGCCCCTGCTCTACTTACAACTATATCAGCTGCTGCATAGGCAAGATCCATTCTGCTTATGAATGGAGAAGAGTAGATATTGGGATTATTATGGTGTTTATTCATAAACTCTTTAATTTCATTCTGATATACCTTTCCACATTGCCAAATTACTTGGCACTCTCCATTAATCTCATTAAAGATATTCCCATTCTCAATCTCCTCTTTAGCATACTCATTCAAAGTCTTACAACCTAAACTCCCTCCAACAATAAATATTGTTTTTTTATCGGGATTTAAATTATAAAACTTATATGCCTCCTCTTTTAATTTTTCATTTGCAGGTTTTATATCTGATCTAATTGGATTTCCTGTTAAGATAATTTTATCCTTAGAAAAGAAGCGCTCCATTCCATCATAGGCAACGCATATTTTGTTCACACTCTTGCCATTTTTTCTATTTACAAGGCCTGCGTATGAATTTTGCTCCTGCAGCAGGGTTGGAAGCTTCATAGAGGCAGCTTCACTAACAATTGCTGCACTTGCGTAGCCTCCAACACCAACCACTATATCTGGAGTAAACTCTTTAATTATTTTTTTTGCTAATCTTTTACACTTAAAATAATCTAATATGACACTTATATTTGAAGGTGAGTATAGAGGCCTCTTTAATCCTCTAGCAGGGATTCCAATTATTTTGTAACCAGCAGCAGGCACTCTCTCCATCTCCATTCTACCAGTAGCACCTACAAACAGAATTTCACTCTCTGGAAGTAGCTCCATAATAGCATTTGCTATTGATATTGCGGGAAATATATGGCCACCAGTGCCTCCACCGCTAATTATGACTCTTATTTTTTCCATTACTTAAATTCTCCGTTAGATTCTATTATTTCAAATGTTTGGTTCTCTGGTATTTGATTTTCATCTACCTCCTCTGCCTCTAATCTAGCAATTTCTAATCTCTCTGCCTCTATTCTTTCAAGTTCAAGCCTCTCTGCCTCAAGCCTCTCCTCTTCTAATCTAATTGCCTCTAATTTGGCTTTCTCGTGACTCATATCAATTGTTCTGCTCACCGACAAAATAATTCCAAATGCGCCACATAAAATTAGTATTGATGTACCACCTTGGCTAATAAGTGGTAAAGTATGACCAGTTACTGGAAATATTCCTACATTAACAAATATATGTACGAATGCTTGCGACACAATCATTATTCCTAGGCCACCTACTGCTAAAGCGGAATACTTCTTTTTACAATATCTTACCAGTACAAAGCACCGATATAAAAACCACAGATAGAGCATAACTACAGCTGCCCCTCCAATTAAACCATACTCTTCTATTATTATGGCAAATATGTAATCGGAATAGGGTAGGGGAAGAAGATAGCGTTGTGTACTTTTTCCAGGACCTTTACCTAAAACTCCCACAGAAGAGATTGCAAGTTCCGCCATATTTGCTTGAAACATCTTGTCGGCCTCTGCCTGCCTCTCCCAAACAGTCATTTCTGCACTATCTTTCTTTGGCTCAAAAAATCTTGTTATTCTACCAGTTGCGGTCTCTACCCTTGGAAAAATACCAAATGCTGAGTGCAACCCAAGTAACATAGCAAATCCCAATATACCTATACCTATTGTCTTTAATATATGGCTAATTTTAGTTTTTGCTATAAGTATTATGATGAAACTGATTACACCTAAAAATAGAGCAGCAGATACACTACCTACCATTACTAAGGCGGCCGATATTGCAATTGGTGCAAGAATGTGTAGTGCAAATTGACTAAATTTTTCTAAGTTCTTAGATTCAAAAGCTCTTGATAGATATAAAATAAGCGTAATTTTTACCATCTCGGCAGATTGAACTGTAATAGGACCTATTCTTAATGTTCTTCTAGCTCCATTTATAGTTTCTCCAGCAAAAATAGTTATTACAACTAATACTAGAGTTGCAATAAAAGCTATGTTGGTAAAGCCTCTATAATACTTTAATGGGAGATGAGAAAGACAAAAAATGACAAAGAGACCAGCAAGTAAAAACACTAATTGCTCTACTAGAACAGAGAAATTTGTAGTTTGATTCTTGAATGCTAGGGAACTACTAGATGAATATACTAATGCTAAAGAGGTAAGTGCAAGTAATAGAATTATTACCCATATAACTTTATCTCCTCGCAATTTGCTAATATCCATCCATTTTGGTATACTCTTTAACATAAATTTGTCTATTTTTTTGTTATAAATTTCTAACGGCTCTCTTAAATTGGTCTCCTCTATCCTCATAATTCTTGAATAGATCAAAACTTGCGCAGCTAGGGGATAGTAATACTGTATCTCCAGGTTCTGCTATCTCATATGCTTTTTGCACCGCCTCATCTGCAGAGCTTGCTTCAAGCATTATTTCAACTTTATCACTAAAATTCTCATACAATTTATTATTGTCTACTCCTAAGCAAATTATAGCTTTAACTTTATCCTTTACAAGTTCAAACAGTGGTGTATAATCGTTCCCCTTATCAGTTCCACCAGCTATCCAAACCACGGGCGTTGTCATACTATCCAGAGCGTACCAACTAGAATTTACATTGGTAGCCTTTGAGTCATTTATATATAATACATTTCTTATCTTAAGCACTCTCTCCATTCTGTGAACTACACCAGTAAAATTCATAAGGCTCTCTCTAATTATTTCCTTATCAATCTTCATAGCTTTTGCTGTTATAGCGGCAGCCATCGAATTATATAGATTATGCTTTCCTGCAAGCGCTAACTCCTTTATATACATTGTGTAATCATCATCATTTAGTTTAATGTATATCATATCATCCTTAATAAACGCTCCCTCTTTAACCTCTTTATCTTCACTAAATGGAAGCATTTTTGCCTTAAAAACAATTTTTCTAATCTCTTCAATTGTAATATTATCATCAGCACAATAGATAAAACAATCTTGAGCGCTCATATTTTTAGTGATTCTAAACTTGGAATTTATGTAATTCTGTAGATTATAATCATACCTATCTAAATGATCTGGAGTTATATTAGTTAATACAGCTATATCTGGTTTAAAACTCTTGATGCCATCTAACTGAAAACTACTTAACTCCAAGACATAGTAATCATAGTCACAAGTGGCAACCTGAAAAGCATAACTATCACCGATATTTCCAGCTAACCCAACATTTAATCCTGCATTCTTAAGCATATAATGAATAAGAGATGTGGTTGTAGTTTTTCCGTTACTACCTGTAATACATATCTTTTTAGCTCTATCGTATCTGCCAGCAAACTCTATTTCTGATATTATTTCAATACCCTTCTCTACAATTGCTTGAATAATAGGAATTTTATCGGGAATACCAGGACTTTTTATAACCAAGTTAGCCGATAAAATTTTATCAAAAGTATGCTGATTCTCCTCATAATCAATTTGATACTTCTCTAATATCTCTTTGTATGAGTTGGTAATATTTCCTTTATCACTTAAAAAGACACTATAACCTTTTATTTTAGCAAGGACTGCGGAACCTACACCGCTCTCTCCTCCTCCAAGAATAACAATTGATTCCATATCTATTATCTTACTTTAAGAGTTATGATTGCAAAAGCGCATAAAATTATGGTGATAACCCAGAATCTAACTACAATCTTAGCCTCTGGGATTGCTCTATTTGGTACCTGTACTATTGCAGGAATTCCCTCTTTTTGAAAATGGTGGTGAATAGGGGTCATCTTAAAGACCCTTCTGCCTTCTCCATACCTCTTTTTTGTGTATTTAAAATAGACTCTTTGAATAATAACAGAGAGACTCTCCACAAAGAATATTCCGCATATTATTGGTATTAATAGCTCCTTACGAATAATGATAGCCGCTACGGCAATTATACCCCCAAGCGCCAAACTTCCTGTATCTCCCATAAAAACTTGTGCAGGGAATGTGTTATACCATAAAAAACCAATAAGTGCTCCAATCAAGGCCGCCATAAATATAACCACCTCGCCAGTATTTGGAATATACATAATATTTAGATAGCTAGCATAAATTGTATTTCCCGATAAATATGCCAATATTCCAATTGTTGAGCCAACTATTACTGAGGTGCCAGTTGCTAAACCATCCATTCCATCGGTGAGGTTTGTGCCATTTGATACGGCAGTAATTACAAATATAACCACAAGTATGTAGAGTATCCAACTTGCTATCTCACCAGCTTTGCCTTTGATGGGAACTAAGTTTGCATAATCAAATTCGTTCCCCTTTACAAAAGGAATTGTTGTATTTGTACTCTTTACATCCTTAAATTCAATGGCTTTCTCACTTTGAGTACCTTCTTGAGTATATGTTTCATTGTTTGAAGAGTCTGGTTGAGGTGTAGAGATCTTCTCTCTAGAAATTACATCGGGATTAAAACATAAAACTAACCCAACAAATAGACCCAATGTGGTCTGGCCCAAGATCTTAAACTTACCACTTAAGCCATCTTTATTCTTTCTGTAAACTTTGATATAGTCATCAACCCATCCTATAAATCCAAGCCATATCGTTGTAATAACAAGCAAAAAGATGTAGACATTATCAAGCTTTGTGAATAGCAAAACTGGAATTAGTATAGAGGTTAAAATTATTATACCACCCATTGTTGGTGTACCTTTCTTTTGCATTTGCCCCTCTAGTCCTAAATCTCTAATCTCTTCACCAATCTGTTTTTTCTGTAGATATTTAATAAACTTAGGGCCAAGGTATAGTGCAACAATTAATGATAGCATTGTTGCAAAAAGTGCTCTAAATGAGATATACTTCATCAATCCAATACCTGGAAAGTCATATCCATTTGACTCAAAATATTCAAATAAGTGGTATAGCATAATATATCTAGTTTATGAGTATTTAACTTAAAATATCTAACATCTCAAATGCCTCTTGTATAATCTCTTTATCATCCAAGTGGTATTTTACATCCTTAATAATCTGATAATCTTCGTGCCCCTTTCCTGCTACTAAAATTATAGAGCTAGGGTTAGCAGTCATTATAGCACTCTTTATAGCCTCTGCTCTATCGCTAATAAATAACGATTTTGCCCTAGCTTTAATATCCATCCCCTCTTTTATATCAGCAATAATATCCATAGGCTCTTCAAAGCGAGGGTTATCAGATGTTACAATAACCCTATTTGCATACTTAGCTGCAATAGCACCCATAATTGGCCTCTTGCTCTTATCTCTATCTCCTCCACATCCAAAAACACAAATAAGATCGCCACTTGGTTCCAGTTCCTTAAGTGTTTTTAAGACACTCTCTAATGCATCGGGGGTATGAGCATAATCAACTGCCGCTACAATATCATTCTTCCCGATAAAATATTCCAATCTTCCAGAAACAGAGGTTAGTGTGCTCATTGTTCTGATAAGCTCCTGATCATTAGTATTTAATAAGATGGCAGCTCCGTAAATTGCCGTTAAATTTGAAGCGTTATGGCTCCCGATAAATCTACACCAAACTTCAGAGCCATTAATATTTAGCAACATCCCTTCAAGGGTTTTCTCGATAATCTTTGTTTTAAAATCTGCTTGATTTTTATAAGAGTATGTATATATGTTGGCTTTGGTGTTTTGTACCATAACTGCGCCATTCTTATCATCAATATTGGTTAGAGCAAATGAATCTTTAGGGAGTTGATCAAAGAATCGTTTTTTACAAGCTAGATAATTTGCAAAAGTTAGGTGGTAATCTAAATGATCGTGAGTTAAGTTGGTGAAAATTCCACCAGTAAAGTGTAAATTATTTGTTCTATCTTGGTCAATTGCGTGTGAGCTAACCTCCATAAAACAGTACTCACAACCGCTCTCAACCATCTGTGATAGCAGCTGATTAAGTTCAATAGGGCCAGGGGTTGTATTAATTGTGGGGTAACACTTTTCTCCAACATAGTTTGCTATTGTTGAGAGTAATCCACAACTGTATCCCAATTTAGTAAATAGATTATAAAGCAGAGTCGCAATTGATGTCTTACCATTTGTGCCTGTAACTCCAACCAATTTAATCTCTTTTGACGGATTGTTATAAAAATTAGATGCAATCTTAGATAGTGCCAATCTACAATTATCAACTAAAATATAGTTTATGCTCTCATTTCTTTCGCCGTGCGGTATCTCTTGGCAAACAATATGAGTTGCACCACCTTTAATAGCGCACTCTATATATTGATGACCATCATTATCTACCCCTTTTACGGCAATGAATAACGAATTAGGAGCAGATTTTCTAGAATCTACACATATTGCAGCTATTTTTGAATTGTCGTGACTAATTGTGGTCTCCAATATTTGAACCCCATCTAATACATTTTTAAGCTCCATTATCTTCCAATTGTAGTTTAACAATACTATTCTTTTTTAGCTTAGTCCCAGCTTTTGGGGTCTGTTTAACAACTTTCCCAAATCCACTGAAAACTACTCTATATCCCATATTCTCTAAGAGATAGACAGCATCTTTTACTCCCATATCTGTAACATCCATAAGAACGCCGTCATCAATTTTACACGGATGGCTCTCTGTAATATTATCACTGTTGCGCTTAAATTTAGCCCAATCTGTTTCAACTAAATTATTCTCAACCTCTTTATCTAGATTAAGCTCATCTAAGACTAGAGTTGTTGCCTCTAAATTGCCTGCAAGTATCTCAGGGAATTTATCGCCTCTAGGAATCACCTGTTTTCCGTGTATTATTGGACTATTCCAATCGGGATTTGTTGTATAGATATAATCTGCAATCTGCTTGAATACGGGACCAGATTGTGAACCTCCATAAAAATTGCCCCTTGTGTCACCAGAGTAAAGAACTACTAAAGCTGTATATTGTGGGTTATCAGCTGGGAAGTAGCCTACAAATGATGCTTGATATCTTCTATATCCATTCTTCTCATAACCAATCTTTCCACCATAAGCCACCCTTGCAGTACCTGTTTTACCTGCAATCTGATAATTTTTTGATCTCAATGATTTTCCAGTGCCACCTTCAACAACAGCTAAAAGCGCCTCCTGAACCATTTTTAATGTAGATTTTGAACATATTGCCCCACTAATCTCTTGTGGGTTAAATTGTTCTATCACTTTGCCATTCTCTAGGTAGCTATCAATAAAATAGGGTTTAACCATTGTGCCGTTGTTTGCTACGGCATTATAAAATGTAAGCACATGTAATGGCGTTAGGAGAGTTGCATAACCAATTGCCATTGAAGGCATTGTGGTTTTAGACCACATCCCATCTTCTGGTGAATATATTGTTGCTCTAGCCTCTCCTTGAATATCGAGATTAAACTTTTCTCCAATCTTCATACCTTGTACTCTATCAGTAAATCTCTTTTGGTCATTTTCGTAATTCTCAACAACCATCTTAGCAAATGCAACATTGGATGATTTAGCAAATGCCTCCTTTACAGAGATCATTCCATACCCTCCATGTGTAATATCGGAGTAGGTAAAGCTTCCATATCTCCATTTGCCGTTTCCTGCATCAATGGGGGAATCTAATGTTACGTGGTTATCCTCTAATAGTGCAATCAAGGTAGCAAGCTTAAAAACACTACCAGGTTCAGTAGCGCTGCCAATTGCATAATTATATGATTCGTCATATCCCCCCTTGCTCTTTTTCATATTAGCAATTGCTCTAATTGCGCCAGTCTCAACATCCATAACAATAGCTGTTCCTCCCTCTATATCGTTACTAGATTTAGTGATCTGCTCTCTAAGAGCTCTCTCGGTTGCCTCCTGAATTCCAATATCAAGAGTAGTCTTTATATCGTATCCATCTATCTGAGGTACAGAATTCTTATTATAAATTGGAATCCATTCACCCCCTAATACTTTCTGAATATCTTGTTTCCCCTTAACACCTTTTAAGAAGTAGTCGTGGCTACCTTCAATTCCAACACCTACTCCATTTGAATTTATAAATCCAATAGTTCTATATGCTAATCTGCCATAAGGATTTGTTCTCTTATGTTTCTCTTGAACAATTAATCCGCCTCTGTATGGCCCCAATTTAAATATAGGAAACTTCTTTAGCTTCTCCAACTCTCCATAATCAATTAGCCTATTCCCGATAGTTACATACCTTTCCCCCGCCTTTCTTGATGCTGTTAACTCATTTTGAATTGCCTTTGCAGATTTATTTTTATATAATTTTGAAAGCTCTTTACTTAGACTCACGATATTATTTTTAAAAGTATCAGCGTGAGGAGCAACGCAGTCCATTCTAATCTGATAATATGGAATAGAGGTAGCAAGAGGTTTGCCATCAATTGATAGAATATCACCTCTAACGGGTTCTATAATCTCATTCTTAAAAGAGATCTTCTCACCTGTAATATCAGAAGGAGATATATATTGAACATAGATTATTTTGATGATAGCACAGAGAGCTAACAAAGCAAAAAAAATGTATATTATAAAAAGATTTTTAATTGATACTCCGTTCATACTACTTATTCTCTATATATATTGCTGGTCTCTTTGGTTTTCTTAGTTTTGACCCCTTTTCTATTAATTCTGATTCAACCTCGTCACTTTTGCTCATATATTGCAACTTTGCAGCAGCACTACTATAATTAGCTTTTAGGTTCTTTAATTCTCTCTGATTTTTTCTCAATGTAATTTGTGTCCCCTCCATTCCTAAATTTATCGAGATATAAACCAACATTATTATAAATATGTAGAGCATAAAACTCCACTGTTTAATTATTCTGTGGTTTGTTAAAATCTTTCCACCAGCAATATCTTTTAGTAGATTTAATCTTTTGCTCCCTTTGCTAGGAGTTGCGTTATTTTGGGTACTACTTGCCATTATCTCTTCTCTGCTACTCTTAATTTTGCGCTTCTGCTTCTAGTGTTGCTGGCAATCTCATTCTCATTTGGTAAAATAGGTTTTCTAGTAACCAAATTAAATGGAGTAGAGACAGCTCCATAAAAGTCTTTTACAATATCACCCTGGATGTTCCCAGATTTTAAAAAATTCTTAACCATTCTATCCTCTAAAGAGTGGTATGTGATTACAGAGAATCTGCCACCACTTTTTAATGAATAGAGTACGCCGCTCAAGAGATCCTCTAAAGATCTCATCTCCATATTTACCTCAATTCTTAGCGCTTGATAAAGCTTTGCCAAAAATTTATGTTCTGTATGTATGTTGTACAATTTGTTAACAGCTTTGCTCAATTGTGTTGTAGTGTTGATTTGTTCGCTCTCTCTTGCACTGCATATTAAATCAGCAACCTTCCCTGGTCTATCCAGTTCTCCATAGAGCCTAAATATATTTGCTAACTCCTCTTTTGAGTAGTTGTTTATAATATCAGCAGCACTCTTTGGAGCTAATTGATTCATTCTCATATCTAGATGAGCATCAAATCTAAACGAGAACCCTCTTTCGCCAGTGTCAAATTGGTGAGACGATACTCCTAAATCTGCAATAATGCCATCAACCTTGCCACTATATCCGTGAAATTTTACAAAATTGCTTATAAATCTAAAATTGTTGTGTACTAGAATTAATCTATCATCATCTGGTGCATTTTTTATAGCATCAGAATCCCTGTCAAAAGAGATAAGTTTCCCCTTTTTGCCTAATCTCTTTAAAATTTCTCTACTATGTCCCCCTCCTCCAAAAGTGACATCTACGTAGACTCCATTAGGGTTACTATCTATAGCGAGGGCTGATATGCTCTCTTCTAATAAAACGGGTATGTGATATGCAGACATATTATCCTAAAATCTTTTGGGCGAGTTGTGCAAACTCCTCGTGCCCCATTCTCATTTCTTCATATTTCTCTTTAGCCCAAATTTCAATTTTGTGGTCACTCCCAACAAAAACAATCTCTTTTTCAGCCCCAATTGCTGTAAGAAGTTTTTTAGGAATAGAGATTCTTCCCACCTTTCCATCTGGCTCGACAAATGCTCTGTCTCTCATGTACTCTCTCCAAAATAGAGCGTGCTCTTTGTTGAAGAAATTGAGCTTTGAGTGAACACTCTCGGACTCCTTTTCCCACTCTTGGCTGCTCCACATTGTGAGGCAATTCTCAAATAGATCTCTTTTTATCACAAAAGACAATGAATCCTCAGATGAACAGACGCTCTTAAACGCAGAGGGAAATACAACTCTCCCTTTGTCATCAATTTTGGCTATATGTTCACCGATAAACTTTGTCATTTTGTTATAAATTTTACCCTAGTAATTACGAAACTCCCTTAGGGAATTTTGGATAGTGCAAAAGTATAATTTTTTTTCCAAAATATTCCACTTTTTCCCACTTTTTTCCACCTTTTTTATTAACAAGCTTATTAGGGCTATCTGAGCAAGTGTTTTAGATAATTTTTATCGGGATTAAAAAATAGATTATATTTACAAGTTTTTTAGAGGTGACAAAAAAAGATTTGGGATTAAATATTGATAATTAATGAAATATAGTATAAATATAGCGTTGGCGGTAATATTGCCAATGTTGTTAATATCGTGTAATAAACCTGTTAAAAAGGAGACTCCGCGTGTAGAGGTGTTGCATGCCAATGAGGATCTAAAATATGGTATAAAATATAGTGATTTTAGGGTAGAGAGTAGAGAGGTGGAAGAGGGTGATTATTTTGGCTCTATTATGTATAATTTATCTATATCAGATGCAGAACTTTTAAAGATAATAAAGGCTGGTGAGGATAAATTTGATGTTACAAAAATAAAGGTTGGTGATAGGTATGATTTATTATATGCGTTGAACAGGAGTAGTGGTAATGATTCACTGGGTTTTGATAAGCGACCAGACTATTTAGTATATAAGAGAGATGCTATAAATAGAGTAATTTTTAGATTAAAAGATTCATTGGATGTAGAGTTGCATAAGATTGATACCCAGAGAAAAATGAGATATTCAGACGTTGTGATTAATAGCTCTCTTTGGAATGACCTTGTTGCTGCAGATTGCTCTCCAAGATTAGCCGTAGAGCTCTCGGATATTTATGATTGTACTATTGATTTCTTTGGATTGCAAAAAGGAGATTCATTTAGGGTTGTATATGACGAGATCTATTCAGGAGATGATTATATTGGCTTAGGTGATATCTATTATGCCGAATTTGGTCACGATAGCACTCTGTTTAAAGCTGTTAAGTTTATTGAGGAGGGGAAAGGGAGCAAGTATTGGAACGAGAAGGGTGAGAGTTTGAAAAAAGCGTTTTTGAAGGCGCCCTTAAATTATACAAGAATTAGTTCTGGTTTTACTTACGCAAGAAAGCATCCAATTTTAAAGATTGTGCGACCTCATACTGGGATTGATTATGCAGCACCTAGTGGTACCCCTGTTGTGAGTATAGGAGATGGTGTTGTTATCTCAAAAAAGTGGGATAAAGGGGGTGGAAATGTACTTAAGATTAAACATACGTCTGCTTACACATCAGTTTATATGCATCTTAGAGGATATGCTAAAGGTATTAAGGTTGGGAAGCGCGTTGCGCAAGGTGAAGAGATAGGATATGTGGGAAGCACGGGTTTATCAACAGGACCGCACTTAGATTTTAGAATATATAAAAATGGAACACCTATTAATCCATTAAAGATGGAGAGCCCAAGCATTGAGCCTATTTCCAAAGATAATATGGAAGAGCTCTCCAAAACTATTGAGCGAAATCTATACAGAGTAGATAGCTTAGATGCGTCAGTTCATCTCAATTCAATGTTGAGATTTCTTACTTCTGACTAATCGTTATCATCATCATCTAATTCAATCTTATATGCTTGAACGTTGATGTCATCATCATCTCCATATTGAAGGTCATTGTATCTAATAATATATCCTTTAATCTCTTGACCTAGAGCTTGTGGAGTGTATTGAGAGATGTCAAAACATACAATTGTTCTAACATAATCACCATATTTAGTATCAGAGTTGTGGTGTAATGTTAAGTTTACGTAACCATCTTCATCTATAAGATCTTTGTCGTCAATTTCATTATCTGCAAGATTGATAACATGTGTAGATGTGTTTGTTGCAAGTAGTGTATGTTCAACGTTTATGTAGTTTCCACCAACCCAAGCTTCGTGAAAATAAACAGGAGTTGTTCCAAGTGTATCTCCAGCTATATCAGTTATTTGAGCAACAGGCTTTGTTAAAAGATCTAGCATGCTATAAATCTTTGCATTAAAATCAAAGCCATCCATCACTGGAGCACCCTCAATTGGGCTAAAATACATCAGTGATCTTTGTCCATCTTTTGGTTCGTATGTTGGGATATTAGAATCGTCGCCAACAAAAATTCGCTCATTCTCATCTGTTACACCATAGAATGAACCATCCATAGTCTCTCTTACTGTAACAAGTGCAACTAAACTTGCGCTATCGCTACTATCAAATTTACTACACGATTGCAAAAACATTGTTCCAGTTAGTGCTACAAGTAAAAAAAGTTTTAATCTCTTCATCTCTTTAATTTGTTAATTATTAGTATTAAATATTGTTTAAATTACAATTTGGTTAATTTGCTTCAAAAATATTATGTTTTTACATACTAAACGAATAAAATTAATAATACTGCACGAGGTATGCAGTATTTCTTTATTTTTACGTTTCATAACAAAACGCAAATCTTATACGATGGAGGAACAACAACTCTCAGAACTATGTAAAAACCACGATCCAATAGCGCAACGCTCTTTATATGAGTTGTATGCAGGGTTGATGATTGGGGTTTGTATGAGGTATGTTTCCAGAAGAGATATTGCAGAAGATCTACTTCACGATGGGTTTATAAAAATATTTAATTCATTTGATAAATTTTCGTGGAGAGGTAAAGGATCTTTGAGAGCGTGGATGAGTAGGATAATGGCAAATATTGCTGTAGAGTACCTACGAAAAGAGAAGCGAAACTTAATTATAAGCAGCGATGCAGATGGTGGGGCCTCTTTAATTAATAATAGTGGAATAGAGGATCCTGATGTTAATACAACAGCAAAAGTGCCTCAGAGTGTACTTGTGGATTTTATATCAAAATTGCCATCGGGATACAGAACAGTGTTTAACCTCTTTGTGATAGAAGAGTACTCGCATAAAGAGATAGCAGAAATGCTAAATATTAATGAAAAATCTTCATCATCTCAACTACTTAGAGCAAAAACGGCTTTGGCAAAGATGGTGAATCAATATATTAAAGATAACGATTTATAATAAAAAGATGAAAGATACCAAACATAATAGAGAGTGGACTGATAGTATTCGAGAGTCATTGAAAGATTTCTCTACTACTCCGCCAGATGGTGGATGGGAGAATCTTCAAAAAGGGCTAAAGCGTAATGCTATAAGAAGAGAGAGGAAGAGGATTTACTACGCGATTAGCTCCATAGCTGCAGTTGCTGTGCTATTTCTGTTCTTATTGTTGCCAAATTATCACGATAACAATAATAATCAGCTTCTAGTAGATAATAATGAGCAAGAAAAGGAGGCTCCAATTAGAGTCATTGAAGTGCCAACCACAGAGTCTAATGAGAATGATTCGAACCTAGCACAATTTGTTGCAGAGAATAGAACTTTAAATCGCGACAAAGGTGAAAGAATGGGTGCTAAGTCTGTAAATGAGGGTGTTAATGCGGATGAAATGGATATGCCAAAAGAATCTAATTTCTCACAAGTGCTAGATTTTTCAAAAGAGTCTGATTTGTCAAGCGAAAAAAATATTGAAAATAGAGATAATTCAGATCAGAAGGTAAATAAAGAGCATCAAGAGTATCGCGATAGAGAGGTGGATGATGACTCATCTAAAATGACTTGGGAGCAATATTTGGCTAATAATGAAGATGATAGCGATAATCGCAGGAGAGGTAAAGGGTTTCTGAGTTTTAATATAGGAAATAGTTTTCAATCTACTGGTGCAGGTGATATGCTTGTGATGGATAGGGGTGACCTTATGATGGATTATATAGCCACAACAAATTCAGTCGCTGATATAGAGAATAGAAAAAATGGTGCAGTTGTAACTTTAAGTAGTGTAGAGCCAAAGTTCTTTGAACCAGGGATTCACTCTTATGAACAAAGTTATAATCATAAGCAACCTTTTACTATAGGTGTTACTATAAATAAAGAGTTAGTAAAGAACTTGTCATTTGAAACAGGGGTGCAATACACTCTAATGAGCAGCGATATATCGGGATACGCAGAGAGCCAGAAAGAGAATAAAGAGGCTGTTCAAAATCTGCACTATATTGGTATTCCTATTAAATTTAATTGGGCTTTTTTAAATAAGAAAAATTTTGGTGTTTATCTTGGGTTTGGAGCTGTACTAGAGAGGAGTGTGTATGCTGAGATTAACGATGAAAGATTTGATCTAAAGTCATTTGAAAAATCTGCGAATCTCTCTATAGGTGCGCAGTATAATATTAATAAATTCCTTAGTATCTATATAGAGCCTGGTCTCTCATACTATATTGGTATTGGAAAAGATGGAACATTGACCAAGCTAGAGAGTGGATTTAATGTAAAAAGTATCAGATCAGAGACCCCTCTAGGATTCTCTGTTAATGGTGGGTTTAGATTCTCTCTGTAAATAAATTGAGAATAAGAAACTTCTGCTTATCTTTGCGAGACTTAAAATTAGTTTGTAATGTCTCAGAAGCGAGTGAGTAAATATTTATACCATAAAAATAGAATTCTTAAGTGTATAAAGGATGTAATTCCTTCAACATCAAAAACCTGCATCTGGCTAATTAAGCTAACAGTAGGAGTCTCTTTTGCTATGGTGTTTTTGGAATATTTCAATATTTTACCGTGGTTCTCTGAGTTGATATCTCCTCTATTTGCATATTTAGGATTACCAGGAGAGGCAGCACTCCCTTTTGTTACAGGCTATTTTGTAAATGTTTATGCAGCTGTCTCTTTAGCAATGGTTTTAGAGTTTGATGTTAGGGTTATGACAATCCTGAGTGTAATGATTTTATGTGCACATAATATGATTACAGAGACACTAGTTCAGAAGAAGACGGGATCATCTGCTACTCGAATTGTTATAACAAGAACTCTATCGGCTTTTATTTTGGCCTATTTATTGAATATCCTACTACCTGGCGAGGTTGTGATTAAGAGTAGTAGAGTTGTGGCTGATAATCTTATCCTTAATGAAATGTTGGTAGATTGGTTAAAATCAACAATAAATATAGTAATAACTATGTGTAGCTTGATATTCCTATTAACTATATTTCAAAAATTACTAGCTGAATATGGTGCAATAAGGTGGATTTCAAGATTTCTAAAGCCCGTAATGGTCTTTTTTGGACTCCCTCCACGAGCATCCTTTTTATGGATAATTGCCAATACTTTGGGGCTGGCTTATGGTGCTGCAACAATGATAGAAGAGTATCGGGATAAAAAAATAGATTCAAAAGATATGAAATTGTTAAATACTCACATTTCAATTTCGCATAGTAATTTAGAGGATGTGCTTTTGGTCGCTGCGATAGGAGGGACGTGGTATATATTACTATTATCTCGATGGATTGCATCTTTGTTTCTAGTTTGGGAGCAAAAGTTAGAGTACTATCTAAAAGAGAATATGAATTTTAAATTTAATTATTACACAAAAAAACACTAATTTTGCACGATTATATGAATACAGAAAAAATTAAATGTTTGATTATTGGTAGTGGGCCTGCGGGTTACACTGCTGCTATATATGCTTCAAGAGCAAACTTAAACCCTGTTGTTTATGAAGGTATTCAACCAGGTGGGCAACTCACAACCACTACTGAGATAGATAACTTTCCAGGTTATCCAGAAGGAATCTCAGGTACAGAGATGATGGAAGATCTAAAAAAGCAGGCCCAAAGATTTGGAACTGATGTTAGATTTGGAATGGTTACAAAAACAAATTTTAGTCAAAGGCCATTTAAAGTAGAGATTGATAATGAAAAAGAGATTTTAGCAGATGCTGTTATTATAGCAACAGGTGCTACTGCTAAATATTTAGGGCTACCATCAGAAGAAAAATATAAGGGTATGGGTGTCTCTGCTTGTGCAACTTGTGATGGTTTCTTCTATCGTAAAAAAGATGTTGCAGTTGTTGGTGGAGGAGATACAGCGTGTGAAGAGGCATCTTATCTAGCAGGATTATGTAACAAGGTTTATATGATAGTTAGAAGAGATGAGCTAAGAGCATCTAAAGCTATGCAAGAGCGCGTTCTTAATACGCCAAACATTGAAATTTTGTGGAACACCAACACTGTTGAGGTGCTTGGAGATGAGTTTGGAGTGACAAGCGTATTGTTAAAGAATAATAAAACAGATGAGACCAAAGTTGTTGATATTCACGGATTTTTCTTAGCAATAGGTCACAATCCTAATTCTGGAGTATTTAAGCCGTATGTAGAGACTGATTCTGAGGGATATATTATCACAGATGGAAAATCTCAAAAAACAAATGTGCCAGGTATATTTGCTGCTGGAGATGTTCAAGATAACTCATATAGACAAGCAGTATCTGCTGCAGGGAGTGGTTGTAGGGCAGCAATGGATCTAGAGCGCTTCTTACAAGAAAAAAATTAATAAAAGAGAGAAAAATAATGAACCGAACATCTAAAATATTTGCACTAATAGTAGCCTCAGTCTTAACTTTTTCTTGTACTACTTATTATGATCAAGTTATGACTAGTCATGATGTAGATTTTAAGTATAAAGCAGCATTTAATTATTTTGAACAAGAGAAGTATAGAAAAGCGGGTGAAGTTTTTGAAACATTAAAATTGCTTTGTCAAGGTACACCACAAGAGGATACTGTTAATTACTATAACGGGCTAAGTAATTTTCGTTATGGAGATTACATAACAGCAGAAGCGAACTTTGCTTCATTTATAGAGGTATTCCCAAGAAGTCCATTTATTAAAGAGGCTGAATTTTATAGAATAATATGTTTATTTGACTCTACTTATGAGTATCAATTAGATCAGACTCCTACTCATAAAGCTATGAGTGTTATTTCTGAGTATATGTACGATAATCCTACAAGTGAGCACTATGCCGAGTGTCAAAAAATGATGAATGAGTTGATTTCTCGTTTAAGTAAAAAGAGTTTTGAGTCGGCAAAATTGTACTACTTAATGGAAGATTACAAAGCTGCGCACTATGCATTAAAGAGTGTGTTGAGAGAGAATTCAGAGAATGAATTTAGAGAGGATATTCTATATTATACAGCACTATCTTCGTTTAAGTATGCAGATAATAGTGTAAATACCAAGCAAAGAGAGAGGTTTCTTACATTTGTAGATGATTATTATAACTTTGCAGCTGAATACCCAGAATCTACAATGTTAGAGGATTTAGAGCCTTTATTTAATAGAGCCCAAAGGAGACTAGGAAAGAACGTAGAGGTAGCAGAAGAGACAACAGAAACAGAAACAATTTAGAGAATATGGAGAATAAAGAGAACAAAGTAGCCGGTAACACAGTTACAAGAGATTTAACAGAATTAGCACAGCCTACTGGTAATATTTATGAATCTACTATGATTATTGCTAAGAGAGCAAATCAAATTGCGGCAGAGGTAAAACAAGAGTTAAGTGCAAAATTAGAAGAATTTTCAAACTATGCAGATACTCTTGAAGAGACATTTGAGAACAGAGAGCAGATAGAAATTTCTCGTCATTATGAGAGACTTCCAAAGCCTACACTTGTAGCTGTAAAAGAGTTTCAAAGCGATGAAATTTATTATCGTAAAATAGAGTCTTAATCTACAGATAAAGGGTCCTACTATTTCTTTATGATACTAAAGGATAAAAATATCTTAATAGGTGTTACAGGAAGTATTGCTGCCTATAAAACTGCTCTACTAATAAGGTGTTTAGTAAAGGAGGGGGCTAATGTTAAGGTTGTTATGACAGAGATGGCAAAACAATTTATAACGCCTCTTACTCTAGCCACGCTCTGTAAAAATCCAATTTTGGTGGATTTCTACAACCCAGAGAATGGAGACTGGAATAGCCACGTTAGTATAGGTTTGTGGGCGGATCTTTATGTAATAGCACCTTGCTCGGCAAATACAATGGGTAAGATGGTTACAGGAGTGGCAGATAATCTACTTCTTACAACTTATCTTTCTGCTAAATGTCCTGTAGCAGTTGCTCCAGCAATGGACTTAGATATGTACAAACATCCATCTACACAGAGCAATCTGAATATGTTAAAGGAGAGAGGAGTATTTATTATAGAGCCAGCATCTGGAGAGTTAGCGAGTGGACTAGAGGGGAAAGGCAGAATGGAAGAGCCTGAAGTGCTAGTTAGCCATATTAAATATATATTCTCGACAAATGGCTCACTGAAAGGTAAAAGAGTCTTGATAACAGCGGGCCCAACTCAAGAGAGTATAGATCCTGTTCGTTATATCTCTAACCATTCATCGGGAAAAATGGGATATGCTTTAGCACAAGCCGCTGCCAACAGAGGGGCGCAAGTGGATCTAATTAGCGGTCCTGTTTCTATCAAAATATCACACCCTGCAATTAATGTTATAAATGTTGTTACTGCAAACGAAATGTTTGAGCAGACTAAATCTTGCTATATTAGTGCAGATATTGCAATTATGTGCGCGGCAGTGGCAGACTTTACGGTGGCATCACCTGCACAAAATAAAGTAAAAAGAGAGAAAGAAGATTATAATATTACACTTACACCAACCCAAGATATTGCAGCGTGGGCTGGACGCAATAAGAGTGAGGGTAAATTACTAATTGGCTTTGCTCTAGAGACAGATACTGAGTTTGAAAATGCTAAATCTAAGCTTGAGAAGAAAGGATTAGATATGATAGTGTTAAACTCAATGCAAGATAGAGGGGCTGGATTTGGATATGATACAAACAAGGTTACTCTAATCTTTAAAGATAGTGAACCAAAATACTTCTCAGTTAAATCAAAGAGTCAGGTAGCGGTGGATATTATTGATAATATCGAGAACTTAATTAAATAGGAGGCGCGCTACAATGCTCAAAAAACTCACGATACAAAACTATGCTTTAATAGAGAGTGTTGATATAGATTTTCCTGCGGGATTAATCATTATCACAGGAGAAACTGGTGCCGGGAAATCAATATTGCTAGGGGCCCTCTCTTTGCTATTAGGCTCAAAGGCTGATGCGGAGGCTTTAAAGGATAGATCATCAAATTGTATCGTGGAAGCAGTATTTGATATGACTGGAGTTACTCCCGATATATTCGCTCTTTTAGGCGAGGCAGGAGTTGATTTTGAAGAGGATGGAGAATTGATTCTAAGAAGAGTTGTTTCACCACTGGGTAGATCTAGAGCCTTCATCAATGACTCACCCATTCAACTAAATATTCTAAAACAAGTTTCTGAAAAGATTATAGATATACACGCACAGCACCAGCACCTTTTATTGTCGGATGCAAACTATCAATTATCTGTTTTAGACTATTTCTCAAATGCAACATCTTTGTTAGATAGATATGGTAAAGTTCATAAAGATTTAGTAAACGCCAAATCTGAATTGGTAAGGTTAGAGGAGGAGATAACAAAGAGTATTAATGAGTTGGAATATAAACAGTTCCAATTTGATAAACTTAATGATTCTAACCTAATTGATGGTGAATTACAGGAGCTAGAGAGTGAGCAATTACAATTGGCTAATGCTGACGAAATCAAGAAGTTATCCTGTCAAGCATTAGATCTAATCTCCCCAATGGGGGTATCAATTGTACAAAATTTAAAAGATATTGCTAATATATTGAGAAAATCTTCTAGTTTTGTGCCAGAATATAGCGAGTTAGCAGATAGAGTAGAAAGCTGTAGAATTGAGTGTAAAGATATTGAAAGTGAAATATCAAGAGTTGAAGAGGGAATTATATCCTCTCCAGAGAGGTTAATGATTGTAGAGGAGCGAATTAGTGAAATTTACACACTATTTAAGAAGTATGGAGTTAAAACTATAAAAGAGCTAATTGAGTTAAAAGATAGATTAGAGGAGGAGTTGCTTAATTCAACTTTTAATGAAGAAAAGAGGGAAACTTTGGAGTTAAAGGTTAAAGATTTAGAACAGCAGAGAAATCTTCTAGGAGATGAATTGTACAAGTTAAGAGAGAGTAATATAAATAGGCTAACAGAGATACTTGAGGAGAAGATTAAAGAACTAGAGATGCCGTATGCTAAATTAGAGATTAAACTAACTCATTCGGATAATTTTGGAATTAATGGAGCAGATACAGTTGAGTATCTTTTTTCAGCAAATGGTGGCAGTAAGCTTAGTCCAATGAATAAGGTAGCATCGGGAGGAGAACTGTCGAGAATAATGTTATGCGTAAAGGCTCTGATGGCTGAGTATATTGGGATGCCAACAATGATTTTTGATGAGGTTGATACTGGTGTATCGGGGAGTATTGCAGATAAAATGGGCGATTTAATTGGTAAGATGGGTGAAAAAATGCAAATATTTTCAATTACACATTTACCCCAGATTGCAGCAAAGGGAGAGACGCATCTGTTAGTTTATAAAGAGATTGACGGAGAGAGTGGTGGAAAAAGTAAATTCAAGAAATTAAATAAGCAAGAGAGAGTGATGGAGATTGCAAGGATGTTAAGTGGTGCAGAGCTCTCAAATGCAGCAATAGATAATGCAAAATTTTTATTAAATAAAAAACAATGAGATTAATTATTCAAGAATCGTATTCACGTTTATCACAGTGGGCAGCATCATACATTGTGATGAAAATCAATGATTTTGCCCCAACATCTGAGCGCCCATTTATTTTGGGTCTACCTACGGGCTCTACTCCGCTTGGAACATATAGAGAGCTAATCAAACTTTATAATGAGGGAAAAGTCTCTTTTAAAAATGTGGTTACATTTAATATGGATGAGTATATTGGGTTACCAGATGACCATCCTGAGAGTTACCACTCATTTATGTGGAATAACTTCTTTAATCATGTTGATATTACTCCAGAGAATGTAAATATCTTAAATGGAAATGCCCTTGATCCTGAGGCTGAGTGTTTGAGATTTGAGGAAAAGATAAAATCTTATGGAAAAATTCACTTATTTATGGGAGGAATAGGCCCTGATGGACATATTGCGTTTAATGAGCCAGGTTCGTCATTGGTATCTAGAACGCGTGTTAAAACCCTAACAACTGATACTATTATTGCTAATTCAAGATTCTTTAACAACGATATTAATGCGGTACCTAAAACAGCATTAACAGTTGGAGTTGGCACCATTATGGATGCAGAAGAGGTGATGATTTTAGTAAATGGACACACAAAGGCTCGTGCTCTAAATAAAGCAGTTGAGGGCTCTGTAAATCACATGTGGACAATAAGTGTATTGCAAATTCACTCTAAAGGAATTATTGTTTGTGATGATGCCTCTACAGTTGAATTAAAAGTTGGAACAGTTAATTACTTTAAAGATATTGAGAGAATGAATTTAAATCCTGAGTCAATGATAAAATAGATTGATTAAGATTAAGAGGATTTATCTTTTATTGAGTAGAGATATTTGTAAAAAAATAAGGTTACTGAGTAGTGATTATTACTTGTAGTAACCTTTTTTTATTTTAAAAAATATTGTAGTTTTGATAAAAATTAACAGCTATGGATAAATATATACAATTGAAAAATAAGCTAAAGGAGTTGGATTGCTTTGCTATGATAATTCCTTCAAATGATCCACATTTTGGGGAGTATGTTCAACCATATTATGGAATAAGGGCTTGGTATAGCGGTTTTACGGGTTCTGCAGGCACATTGGTTGTTACAGCTAACGGAGATGCTTTATGGACTGATTCTAGGTATTTTGTGCAGGCAGAAGAGCAGCTGGTAGGTGCTGGAATAGAGCTTATGAGATTAAAGATAAGTGGTACGCCAACAATAAGTGAGTGGATTAAATCTAAGGGTGGTTCTGAGTGTAAAATAGCAATAGATAAGTCTCTATTTTCTCTACTTGAATATAATAGTTTTGTTGAGGAGTTTTCAAAAGAGAGTATTGTTCTGGTAGATGATTTCTTTTCAGATATATGGCCTAATAGACCAGTTCTCTGTTTTAATAAGATAACAGCACTATCAACTGAGTATAGTGGAGAGAGCACTAAATCTAAGTATAGTAGAGTAGTTAAGGAGCTAGGAGTTGGAAATATGCAATTTGTGTATCCAATCTGTGTTTGTGATGAGATAGCTTGGCTATGTAATATTAGAGGAAGTGATATCCCCTATAATCCTTTAGTCCAGTCATATGCTGCCATTACACATTATGGAATAGATCTATTTGTAGATGACTCTAAATTATCAGAACAGGTAAGATTAGTACTAGAGGAGAATGGTGTTATAATACATAATTATTTTAAGTATCACCAATTCTTGGCTAGTGTGCCTTCTGATTGGATAAGGTGTTTACCATCTAAAATAACTGTTAAAGATTATTCTGCATTAAATGTCTCGGGAGCAAAATTTACAAAAGAGCGAATTAGTTCAGGTGTTGTTAATTATCTAAAATCAATTAAGAATGATGTTGAGTTAAAGGGGTTCAATAAAGCTTTTGAGATAGATGGTGTTGCGTGGTGTAATATTTTGGAGTTTATAGATAAATCTTTACGCAATGGCGTTGAGTTGAGCGAGTATGATATTGCAGAGAAATTAATTGAATTTAGAGGAGAATCTAGTCTATATAAAGGTGAAAGTTTCTCTCCAATTGTAGCTTTTGGAGCTGCTGCAGCTCTGCCTCATTATAGTTTTACTAAAGAGGGCGCAAATATTATCGAGAATAATAATTTTCTACTAATGGATACTGGTGGTCAATACTTATGTGGAACAACAGATACTACTAGAACAATACCTATTGGAGAGCTAACTGAGGAGCAGAGGAGAGCATACACACTCGTGTTAAAGGGGATGATTAATCTTACTTGTGCAAAGTTTCCAAAGGGGACAAGAGGCTCTCAATTAGATATTTTGGCAAGAGGGCCACTCTTTAATGAAGGGTGGATGTACTTTCACGGAACTTGTCACGGAATAGGTCACTATTTGTGTGTTCACGAGGGGCCACAGAGTGTTAGAATGGAAGAGAATCCTGTTACTTTAGAGAAAGGGATGGTTATGTCTAATGAGCCTGCTATCTATTTTGAAGGCAAGTATGGTATTAGAATAGAGAACGTAATCCAAGTTGAGGAGTTTGTAAGTAGTGATTTTGGAGATTTCTATGGGTTTAGTACATTTACGCTTGTGCCAATTAGTACAAAGCCAGTTCTGAAAGAGCTACTTAGCGCTGATGAGATTGCTTGGATAAATTGGTATAATAAAAGGGTTTATGAGTGTTTGTGTGATAAACTCTCTGATCAAGTTGCATTGTGGTTGAAAGATTATTCTACAGAAATAGTATAATCAGAATTATAAATAATATTTCTTGTAGCATTATTCCCAAATCCACTAAAGCTATCATCTTTTATAAATTCATAGCTTGATTGAAGCATTTTTGCAGGTGGAAGAGCGTTTGAAAAGACAAACTCTTTTCCATACTGCAAAATAAGTGTTAAGAAATATTTTGCTGTGTCATAACCTTGAAAAGCGTATGGCGATGGTTCTGTACCAAAAAGTGCTCTGAATTTAAGTAGAAAATCTGTTGTCTCTTGTGAATTATAGTCAATAAAATAAGGAAGAGAAATTTTTAGATTCATTCTGTGAAATTGCTCAGGCTCTATAGTTTCAAAATTTATCCACCTTGGCTGACCATATAATTTAATTCCAAAATTCTTTTTTATTGCAGGGTATAGATTTGCAATTGAATCTTGCTCAAGTGATATATAAGTGAGGTTTAAATTTCTAACTATGTCATTTACAAAAGCTTGGTTGTTTGACGGTACAATAACATAGTTAAACTTCCTTTTATTCAAAAGTACGCTATCTATTACTCTAAATACATCTCTTCCCTCAAGAATTGAATATTCATAATCTATAAATTCAATATCCTCAGCGATTAGCCTCTCTATAGTTTTATTTACTAAAAGTGAATCAGCCCCCTTTTTCTCGTGGAAAACGAAAACTGTGTCGGGAATATTAAACGGTCTGCTATCTAAATCATTTTTTAGTTGCTTAACAATATTCTGTGGATTAGTTTTAGCTAGGCTAGGTGCTTGTATAAGAAATGGATTTACAGATAGTAATCTCTCTCCATTTTGATCCATAGGAGAGACTACTGGAATTGAATACCTGTTTGTATAACTTATAAGCGTATCAATCTCTTTGCTTTTGATTGGTCCAATGATAACATCTGTACTTAAATCTCTCTCTGTTAGTGTCTCTAAAATACTACCTCCAATCTGATCCTTTAATGAAATATTTACGTTGCCTCCCTCTTGTTTTAACTTTTCGGCAGCAAGTAAAACTCCGGCATAAAAATCCATAAAATTATGGTTTGTAGTTAAGGAATCATTGCCATTAATCGGTAAAATAATTGTAGCATTTGCGCTCTTTCCTAAATATGGTTTATATGCATATTGATTAGAGTTAAAAGGGGAATCTGTAAAAACGCTATCTTGTTGCAGCGTATCTTTTTGATTCATTGTGTATTGCAAGGTAGTGTCGCTGAAGATATCCAAAGCCGGCATATTACTGATATACTCTTGATCAGGAATGAAAAGCACTTGTCTTTTCTTTATTTCAGTTCCCGATAATTTATTGAGTGAAACAATAGATTCAACCGAAACATTATATTTGCGAGCAATATCGCTAATATCTTCATACCATTTAACAATATGGCTCTTATAATCTTTTAGAGTAATTGAAGTTTGTATATTAGGAGACTCTTCAACCGGCTTAGGTGTTTGTTCTTGAACCGGTTGAACAGTAGGTTGCTCCTCTTCTTTATTCTTAGGGATAAAAATTTTCATTCCAATTTTAAGTCCCTCTCTTTTTATTACTGGGTTCTCTTTGATTATATCCTCTATAGTAACCCTATATGCTTTTGAAAGTGAGTATAAAGTCTCTTTTTTCTGCACATCGTGTACATACTTCTCAATGCCATTTACATTAATAATTTCATTTGATATTTTAATAACAGGTGATTGAGCGTAGCTATTTGTTAAAGTTAAAAAACATATTAACAATAGGCTTACAGCAGTACGTATTATAGAGTGTCTAATCATATTTATTATATTAAAGTCTTGCTAGGAGGTTTTTTACAGATGTCTCAATTCTTTCGTAAACATCATTATTATACTCAGCCTTTTCAAACTTGTTTCCTGTAATATTCTCATAAAGTTCAATGTATCTTTCTGAGATACTATTAACAATCTCATCAGTCATTTCAGGAACCACTTGTCCCTCTTCTCCTTTGAAATTGTTCTCCATAAGCCACTCGCGTACAAACTCTTTAGATAGTTGTTTTTGTTGCTCTCCTTTATCAAATCTCTCTTGGTAGCCATCTGCGTAGAAGTAGCGGCTGCTATCTGGAGTATGAATCTCATCAATTAAATATATTTCTCCATCTTTTATGCCAAACTCATATTTTGTATCTACTAAAATAAGACCTCTCTCTGCCGCAATCTCAGAACCTCTGTTATAAAGAGCAAGTGAGATTCTCTCAAGCTCATTGTAAATATCCTCAGCAACAAGTCCTTGTGAAATAATCTCCTCTCTAGAGATGTCTTGATCGTGATTTCCAATTTCAGCTTTTGTTGTTGGAGTAACAATTGGTTGAGTGAATTTCTGATGCTCTCTCATTCCATCAGGAATAGAAACTCCGCAAATTTCACGAGCTCCCGATTTGTATGTTCTCCACGAACTCCCTGTAAGATATCCTCTTACAATCATCTCTACTGGTAAAGATTCGCACTTATGACCAACGGTTACCATTGGATCTGGAGAGGCAATTTTCCAGTTCTTTACAATGTCAGAAGTGTCATCTAAAAATTTAGATGCAATTTGATTTAATACTTGTCCTTTATAGGGTATTCCTTTTGGAAGTACAACATCAAATGCTGAGATACGATCGCTAACTATCATTGCAAGAAATTTATCCTCAATAGTGTAGACATCTCTAACTTTTCCAACATATTTCTTAGTTTGTTTTGGAAAATCAAATTCAGTTTGTGTAATAGATTTCATCGTTATTTTATTATTTATGTTGTTTTATTTAGATTTAGACTTTACATACTCCTCGTTAAGGCCCTTTAAAACATCATTAGTGATATCAAGTGATGGATTACCCACAATTACAGTGTTAGTTGCTCCAGATGTTGTAATTATTAAAGCATAACCTTTTGTTTGATTGTAATTGTTAAGATATGTTTTTATTCCATCCATAACTTTTCTATATAGAACAGCCTCCTCTTCAGCCATCTCCATTTGTTTTTGTTGGCTTAGAGCATTTAAGCTTTGTTGCTTTTCTAATAATCTTTGTTGCTGCTGCTCAGCTTGAGTTCTAGTTAGCAACCCTTTTGTCACCTTAGTTTCAAAATCTTTTGCCTCACTTTCAAATGCTCTACCTTTTTTCTCTAAATCTTCTTGAATCAATTGAGCTTTACTTTCAAGTTCAGAAGTTAAATCATTAAACATATCATATTGATTAACTAGAGAATCCATTTGGATATAGACGATTGCGCCTGTTGGAGCTGGAGCTATGGAATCTGGTTGAAAACTAGTTGTAGTTGTTTCTGTTGTTTGACCAATACATGAAAATAATGTAGCGGCAGCTAAGATTGTAAAAAATACTTTTTTCATTATAAATAGAATTAATTATTGTGTTTTCTAATAGAATTGCAAATTTAATAAAGTTTATTAATTGTTCAAATTGATTATATTAACTCCCTTAAGTAGGCTTGAATAGTATTCTCTAAACCTATGTAGAGAGCATCGCAAACTAGAGCGTGTCCAATAGATACCTCTAATAACCCAGGTATATTTTGATTGAAATATTTTAGGTTGTCTAGGTTTAGGTCGTGACCGGCATTGAGCCCTAAGCCGCAGTTTAAAGCGGTTTCAGCTGCTTTAATGTATGGTTCAATAGCCTCTTCTCTATTGATATGGTATTTTCGTGCGTAATCCTCGGTGTATAGCTCAACTCTATCGCATCCACAATCAACGGCGTTCTTTATAAATTCTTCAATTGGATCTACAAATATCGAGACTCTTATACCATAACTTTTAAAAAGTGCACATGTCTTTTTTAAGAACTCTTTATTCTTGACTGTATCCCATCCTGCATTTGAGGTAATTGCATCGGGAGCATCAGGCACCAAAGTTACCTGAGCTGGTTTTACATCAAGAACAAGTTGTGTAAATGAATCAACGGGGTTACCTTCTATATTAAATTCAGTTGTAAGTAGAGGCTTTAGCTCAATTGTATCTCGGTACTTAATGTGTCTTTCATCAGGTCTTGGGTGTACTGTGATTCCTTGTGCCCCCATTTTCTCACAATCGAGAGCAACTTTAATAAGATTGGGCATATCACCGCCTCTAGAGTTTCTTAGAGTGGCGAATTTGTTAATATTAACGCTTAGAATTGTCATTGATGTTCAATTAAAAACACAAATGTACACTCTTTTTACTAAACGTTCAAAATTAAAAAAAAGGATGTGAGAGTTTAGAGTAATTACTTATGAGGTTTTTTAAATCAATTTGAGAGAAATTTGATTCATTGTTTTTTGTTTTACAATACAAAAATATGAGAATGGAATAAGACGTAGTCAAATTTTTGAATCAAATTTCTCTCAAATTGAATAATAATAGGGCATTAATTTCAATTAAATGCCTCTCTATTTTTTGTTGTTAAGCCAATCAATAACCTCTTTTGAATTGGGTAGCTCTCTTGGGTTAATTACCATAAAGAGAGAGCCGTCGGGATTAATTAAGAATTTTTGAAAATTCCAACTAACATTATAATTGTCAACCTTATTCATGTCTTTGGTTGTTAGCCATTTGTATATAGGAGCCATATCGTCTCCTTTAACAGATATTTTAGACATAAGGGGAAACTCTACATCATAATTAAGAGAGCAAAACTCCTTAATGTCTTCGTTTGAACCGGGCTCTTGACCTGCAAAATTATTTGCTGGGAAAGCGATGATTTCAAATCCTTTATCCTTATATTCTGTGTAAAGTTCTTGTAACTGTTTGTATTGTGGAGTTAATCCACATTTTGACGCTACGTTAACAATCATTACTTTCTTTCCTTTTAATTCTTTCATAGAGAAATCTTTTCCATCAATTGTTTTTACCGTGTAGTCATAAATTGATTTCTGCGCATATGCAAAATTTGTTGCGTACATAGAAGAAATAGCAATAATTGCTAAAGTGAGAACTATTTTAATTGGTAATTTAATCGTTGTCATAAATAGAAGTTTTTATAATTGTTATTTAGTATATTTTGAAACAAGTTCATCAATCTGATCTGCTGCAAATCCACTCTCTAGAATATTTCCTTTTTTGTCAATTAAAACAAAATGTGGAATAGCATTAAAACTGTACAACTTGGATACGCTTCTGCCTGTGTCGTCTGTCATAACATTAGGCCAAGGCATTTTTTTATCAGCAACTGCTTTTTTCCAAGCCTTTTCGTCATCGTCGATAGATACACCTAAAATATTGAATCCTTTATCGTGATACTTTTTGTAAGCAGATTCAAGATATGGGTATGCCTTATGACAAGGAGGACACCAAGATGCCCAAAAATCGATAAGTAAAACTTCTCCTTTATAGGTTTCTGGAGAGACCTTCTCTTTTGAATCAATTAGTTGATACGAAAATTGTGGAGCACTCTTTTTTTGCTGGGGTTGCTCCTCTGCAAATAGATTTATTGCAGAGTACGTTGCCATAATTATAGCAACTGTTAAACTGATTTTAATTTTCATGTTAAATGTTGTTTTTTTTAAGTAAGTGTGTAAAATGTTATTTTTTGTTAAATAATTAGTATGTAAAAAACCAATTTCATGCCAATTTAATAAAAAAAAACGTAAATTGCGACAAAAATTTTTGAAAAATGAGATTTGCACTATACAGCAGGAAAGTAGATGAGATTAATCTAAAAAAAATAAAACTTCTTGTAAATAAGCTTAATACTACAAAAAAAATAGAGTTTTGCTATAATGCACTCATTTTTGAAATGGCTAATAAATTTAATATTAACTTACCACAAGGTGATGTTTTTAAAACGCATAATGACCTTCCAGATAATATAGATATTTTCTTATCATTAGGAGGGGATGGGACATTTTTAGAATCACTTACTTACGTGAGAGATAAAAGAATTCCAATTGCAGGAATAAACTTTGGACGCTTAGGGTTTTTAACTACTGCAAAATTTGAAGAGGAGAATGATTGGTTAGAAGCGCTCGTAAATGGAGATTATAAAACAGAGGAGAGAAGTTTACTCTTTTTGGAGGCGAACGGAGTGCCTAAGCAAATTTATCCATATGCACTTAATGAGATTACTGTGCAGAGATCTACCCCTGCTATATTAGAAATAAATGTATCGATAGATGGTAATTCGTTACCAACTTATTGGGCAGATGGACTTGTGATAGCAACATCAACGGGCTCAACAGCCTATTCAATGAGTATTGGCGGCCCAATTGTAACCCCAGATTCAAAGGTGATTATTTTAGCCCCAATTGCACCTCACAATCTTAATATTAGACCTCTCGTTATTCCCGATACCTCAGTGATTGAGATAACGTATAAAGGGCGAGACGAAAGGGCTTTAGTTTCTCTAGATAATAGATATTACAAGTTTAACCAAGGGGATACTATAAAAATATTCAAAGGGGAGAATACATTATGTAGGGTGTCGATGGATAATAATTATATAGGGGCTCTGAATGAGAAATTGTTATGGGGTGAAGATAAGAGAAATAAATAATTATTGAGATATAGTTTATTACAGGATATAATGAACTGCTAATTTTGTCAAAAAAAAAGTATAATATATTTGTTTTTTTGTAGCTTTGCCAGCTATAATGAAAAAATAGAGATAATAGAGATGAATAGCATACCTACACACGTATCAATTATTATGGATGGAAACGGAAGATGGGCTAAAGAGAGAGGTCAAGAGCGTCTGTTTGGGCATAGTGAGGGGTTAGAAAGTGTGAGAGTGTGCATAGAGCACTCTATTAAGCGGGGAATTAAA
This sequence comes from uncultured Muribaculaceae bacterium, assembly GCA_964368585.1. Taxonomy (GTDB): domain Bacteria; phylum Bacteroidota; class Bacteroidia; order Bacteroidales; family UBA932; genus Egerieousia. The sequence goes on along the minus strand of CAYJAK010000002.1, from coordinate 157,187 downwards.
TATTTAAGTCTTTTTGCATTTTCGGAGGAAAATTGGAGCCGACCCACTGATGAAGTTAATGGATTAATGGAGTTGATGGTTAAGGCAATAGTTAATGAAGTGCCTATATTTCAGAAAAATGGAATAAAATTGAAAGTTATTGGCGATCTAGATAAACTTCCTCAAAATATTAAAGATGGCGCCATTGAGAGTATGTCTCTTACACAAGATAATACAAATTTGGAGTTGATTGTATTCATAAGCTATAGCGGCAAATGGGATATTGTTCAGGCTACAAATAAATTTATCGAGAATAATTTTTTGAAAGGTAAAGAGGGCTTAGTGGTAAATGTTAATGAGATAGAAAAATATTTGAGCACATATCCTATTCCAGACCCAGATTTATTAATAAGAACAAGTGGTGAGATAAGGATTAGTAATTATATGTTATGGCAGACAGCTTACACAGAGTTTTATTTTACAGAGACTCTTTGGCCTGATTTTCGCACAAATGAACTCGACGCTGCTCTGGAGGCTTATTCTCAAAGAAGTAGAAGATTTGGAAAAATATAAAATAACTATTGACACACAGCTAATTATATGAAGTTATTTAAGGTAATAATTGTACTAGCGCTCCTCCTATCTATCGGAGCAAAAACTCAAGCACAAAACAAAGACATTGTTGTAGATTATAATAACGCAGAGACTTACATTATTGGTGGATTAAAGGTTGAAGGAATAAACTACCTAAGTGAAGCTCAAATCTTAGCACTTACTGGTCTTCAGATGGGAGATAAAGTAACGGTTCCAAGTGAGCAATTATCTGCGATAGTAAAGAGGATATGGATGCAAAGATACTTCTCAGATGTCGGGTTCTATGTAGATTCAGTTTCACCGTCAAGAGATACTTGTGTTTTAGTACTTAAACTTCAAGAGCGCCCAAGAGTTTCAGCTTGGAACTTTACAGGAATAAAAAATACAGAGAAAGAGGATCTTCAAGAGAAATTAAAACTAAAAAGAGGAAGTGAGCTGTCGGACTATATAATAGAATCGTCTTTAGATCTTATTAAAGATTATTACAATGAGAAAGGATTCCTTAAAAGTGAAGTAAAAGTTATTCAAGAGAACGATTCAATAATAAAAAATGCCGTTAGAGTAAGTTTTAACATTGATAGAGGCCCTAAAATAAAGGTTAAGACAATTACATTTGAGGGGAATGGTGATATTCCCGATACAAAGCTTATAAACTCAACATCTAAAACAAAAGATATGCGTTTAAGATATTTCTTGCGCTCTAAGAAGTTTAATAATGATGAGTATGAGAATGATAAAAATGCGATGATTCAAGTCTTTAATGAGGCTGGATATCGAGACGCAAAGATAGTTAGTGACTCTCTATACTATATTGAAGAAGATAGAGTTGGAATTCACTTTAAGATAGATCAAGGAAGGAGATATTACTTTAGGAACATTACTTGGACTGGAAATTCGGTATATTCAACAGATCAGTTAAATAGTGTTCTGATGCTAAAAAAAGGTGATATTTATGATGTTGTTACAATGGAACATAGATTATATGGTGATCCTAAGCAGCAGAATATGGATATTAGACGTATGTATTCAGATAATGGTTATCTATTCTTTAATATTATGCCAATAGAGCTTAAGATTGAAGGAGACTCTGTAGATGTTGAGATGAGATTATACGAAGGAGAGCAGGCTACATTCAATAATATTATTATTAATGGGAATACCATTACAAATGAAAAGATAGCTAGAAGAGCGGTATTTACACGTCCTGGTTATCTCTATAATCAGAGTGATTTTGAGAGATCTATCAGAGAACTTTCGTCTATAGGGCACTTTGACCCTGAAAGATTCCAATCTGAGGCTGGTTATGATCTTATACCAAATGGTATGAATAATACTGTTGACATTGCTTATAATGTGGCAGAGAAACCTAATAGCCAATTTGAACTATCTGGAGGTTGGGGTGGTGACACTTTTGTTGGAACATTAGGTTTAAGTTTTAATAACTTCTCAATTAAAAGAATCGCTGATAAAAAGGCCTGGAGACCTGTCCCACTAGGGGATGGTCAAACGTTCTCAATAAGATTCCAAACAAATGGTACTTATTATACTGCACTTTCAGCTAGTTTTGTTGAACCTTGGTTATTTGGTAAAAAACCAACATCTCTTAGCGTTTCAACATATTATACTCGTCAAACTCCTTATGATGCTTACTATCAGTTTAATCCAGACCAATACATGGAGGTCTTTGGAGCAGCGATAGGATTAGGAAATCGTTTGAAATGGCCAGATAATTATTTTGTGTTATATCACGAACTTAGCTGGCAAACTTATAATTTGAAAGATTGGAGTTATAATTTCTTATTTGATACAGGTTTTTCAAATAATATTAGCTATAAATTAGCGCTCAATAGAAATTCAACAGATCAACCAGTGTATCCAAGAACTGGATCAGATTTACAGTTCAGTGTTCAATTGACCCCTCCATACTCACTATTTAAACCAGAAGATACTGATTATGACAATATGACTATACAAGAGAGATACAAGTGGATTGAGTATCATAAGTGGACATTTAAAGGTTCATTATATACAAAACTTGTTGGTGATCTAGTGTTGAAGACTGCAGTTGAATTTGGATACTTAGGCTATTATAATAGAGACTTGGGGTACTCTCCATTTGAAGGATACCAACTTGGAGGTGATGGAATGAGTGGTTATACAACTTATGGTTCTGATATTATTGGATTGAGAGGTTATCCTAATTCATCATTAACACCTCTTATTGATGGAGTATATTCAGGTAATTTATATGATAAATTTACAGTAGAACTACGTTATCCTATTATCTTACAACCGCAATCGCAAATCTTTGCGCTTGCTTTCTTAGAGGCGGGTAATGCTTGGTCTGATATTAGAGATTTTAACCCATTCTCTATTAAAAGATCAGCTGGATTTGGTCTGCGTGTAATGTTACCGATGATTGGATTGCTTGGTATTGATTGGGGATATGGATTTGATCCAGATCCAACTGATCCTTCTTCTAAGAGGAGCGGTAGTGAATTCCATTTCTTGATTGGACAACAATTTTAAGGCTAAATATTTTAATACATAAAAGTTATGAAAAGGATCTTACTATTATTGTTTGTATTGTTAGCGGGACTACAGTTACAAGCGCAAAATATTCCACAAAACCAGAGAGTAGGATATTTAAACACAGCTGAGATACTAGAGCAAATACCAGAATACGTGGTTGCTCAAGAGAAGTTAGAGGACTTAGCAAAGCAGTATGAAGCTGATGTTGAGAGAGAATTTAACAAAATTGAACAGTTGTATCAAGCTTATCAAAGTGCAAAATCAACAATGAACTCAAACCAAAGGACAGAGAGAGAGAATGATATAATAGAGAGGGAGCGTACTGCAAAAGAGTTGCAAAAAAAATATTTTGGCCAAGATGGCGTAATGCAAACAAAATCAGAAGAATTGATAGGCCCAATTCAAGAAAGAGTTCAGCAGGCAATAGACAAAGTTGCTCAAGATGGAAATTTTATGCTTATATTTGATATTGCATATATGCAAGGTGTTGCATATTCAAATAAAGCGGATAACCTTAATGATGAAGTTTTAAGAATTTTAAAATATTAATAATTGAAATAAGAAATGAAGAACGTAAAAAAACTTTTAACACTTAGCTTGGTGTTATTTTCGGTGTCGGTATTTGCTCAATCAGGTAAATTTGGTCACATTAACGTACAAGAGCTAGTAGCTTTAATGCCAGAGAGAGATTCGGCAACAGTGAAGTTAGAGAATTATGCAAAGGATCTAGATGAGACTATGCAGGGAATGCAACAAGAATTTAATACTAAATATCAGACGTATACTGAGAAGAGTAATACTTGGACAGCAGCGATTTTAGAGGCTAAAACAAAAGAGCTAGAAGAAATGCAAAATAGATTACGTACATTTAATGAGAATGCTCAACAGGAGTATGCATTAATGCAACAAAATCTATATGCTCCAATTTTCAAGAAAGCTAATGACGTAATTGAAAAAATAGGTACATCTGGCGGATACATATATATCTTTGATATTTCGCAAGGTGGAATCTTATATAAGAGCAAACAAAGTGTAGATATTTTACCTTTGGCAAAGAAGGAGTTAGGTATTCCTGCTGATAAAAAACTACCTACAGCTGCAGCTGCTAACTAAGATTGTAGAACTGTTATAATATTGACTCATCTCAAGTTTTTTTTAAAAAATGAGGTGAGTTATTTTTATGCACTTGTCTTTAATTTATTCAATTATAGAACGTTAGACCCTTGGCTTACAGTATGATACTTTTATGATAAAAATGATATAAAAAAACTATTAAAAAAAGCTAAAGGGTAGAAAATAATGATTACATTTGCATTAGTTAACTAAATTTTAACAAAAAACGAGATAGATAATCTTATATGGAAAATAAAATTGTTGATGTACAGGAAGTAGTTGTTCGTTTCACTGGAGACTCAGGTGATGGAATGCAATTAACAGGTACTCTTTTTGCAGATGCCTCTGCAGTTTTTGGTAATGAAATATCTACATTTCCTGACTATCCAGCAGAAATTCGAGCTCCTCAAGGAACAATTTCAGGAGTCTCTGGCTTTCAAGTACACATTGGGCAAACAGAAGTTAAAACCCCCGGTGATTTTTGTGATGTATTAGTGGCAATGAACCCAGCTGCATTAAAGGCTAATGCTAAGTGGGCAAAGCACGGAGCGAGTATAATATTAGATGAGGATTCCTTTGATGAGAAAGGACTAAAAAAGGCTGGTTTTGAGACCTTAGATCCTATTACTGAACTAAATCTAATGGATTACCATATTGTATGGGCTCCAATAACCTCTTTAACAAAGGAGAGTTTAAAGGATAGTGGAATTGATAACAAATCTATTGTTAGAAGCAAGAATATGTTTGTATTAGGGATGTGTTACTTTATGTTCAATCGTCCTTTTGAATATACATTTGAATATTTGGAGAAAAAATTTGCAAAGAAGCCGCATTTGATTGAAACCAATAAAAAGGTTCTTAAAGATGGCTTCAATTATGCACATAATACGCATACGATTCCAAATACCTATAGAGTTGAACCTGCAGATCTAGCGAAGGGGATATATAGAAGTATTAATGGAAATCAGGCAACAGCTTGGGGCTTGTTAGCTGCAGCTGAGAAATCAAAAAGACCATTATTCTGTGGTTCTTATCCAATCACACCTGCTACAACAATATTAGAAGAGTTAGCTCTTCATAAGAGTTTGAATGCTAAAACATTGCAGTGTGAAGATGAAATTGCAGGAATATGCACAGCAATTGGAGCTGCTTATGCGGGTAACTTTGCCGTGACAACTACATCGGGACCAGGGCTATCATTAAAATCAGAAGCTTTAGGTTTGGCGATGATAACTGAGCTACCGTTAGTGATTGTAGACGTGCAGAGAAGTGGCCCATCTACTGGAATACCAACAAAAACAGAACAAACAGATTTAAACCAAGCATTATATGGTAGAAATGGCGAATGTCCAATAATGGTTATGGCAGCGCGCTCTCCATCACACTGTTTTGAGTCGGCTTTCTATGCCGGTAAATTTGCTATGGAACATATGATGCCAGTTATATTACTTACAGAAGGCTTCATTGGTAATGGATCTGAACCTTGGAAAATTCCTCAAATGAGTGACTATCCAGAGATTAATCCACCAATCATTACGGACTGCGAAGGTAAATTTAAGCCATATAAGCGAGATGCTTTGCGACTTGCAAGAAGTTGGGCTATGCCTGGAACATTAGGTTTAGAGCATAGAATTGGAGGCTTGGAGAAGAATGAAGCGGGGAATGTCTCTTCTGACCCACTTGTTCACCAAGAAATGGTTGGATTGAGAGCTGCGAAGGTTGCAAAAGTATCAGAGTTCATTCCTGAACTAAAAGTAGAAGGAGACCAATCGGGCGATATTCTAATTGTAGGTTGGGGTGGCACTTATGGTCATCTGTACACAGCTTTAAAGAAATTAAAAGAGGAGAATATTAATGTAGGATTTGCACATTTTGACTATATAAATCCGCTTCCAAAAAATACAGAGGAGGTATTTAATAGATTTAAGAAGATTATAATTTGTGAATTAAATTCAGGACAGTTTGCAGATTATCTAAAAACGCAATTTCCTCATATTAAATATAATCAGTTAAATAAAGTTCAAGGGCAGCCATTTATTGTAAAAGAGATAATTGATGCAGTAAAAGCTCTATAGTAAATAAGAAAAATCGTATGAAATATACAGCACAAAATTTTAAAAGCGATCAAGAGGTTAAATGGTGTCCTGGATGTGGAGATCATGCAGTTTTAGCCTCTGTTACTAAGGCGATGCCTGAAATTTGCGAAGAATTAGGATATGATAAAGAGAGATTTGTATTTGTATCGGGAATAGGATGCTCATCTAGATTTCCATATTATATGAATACATACGGGTTTCATGGGATTCATGGTAGAGCAGCAGCACTTGCTACGGGTATAAAATGTGCTAATCCAGATCTTACAGTTTGGCAAGTCACTGGTGACGGTGATGCAATGGCTATTGGCGGAAATCACTTTATTCATGCAATAAGAAGGAATATTGATATTAACATATTGTTGTTTAACAATAAAATTTATGGCTTAACAAAGGGGCAATACTCTCCAACATCAAAATTAGGTTTGGTTACTAAGACATCTCCTTATGGAACTGTTGAACATCCATTTAATCCAGGCACTTTAGTGTTAGGTGCAAGAGGTACCTTCTTTGCAAGAGGTCTTGATTCTGAATTAAAGTTAAGTCAAGAGATTATGTTGGCTGCGGCAAAACATGATGGTACTTCAGTTATGGAGTTTTTGGTAAACTGTATTATTTTTAATGATGGTGCACATAATGCGATATCTCAAAAAGAGACTAGGGCTGATAGAGTCATCATTTTAAGACATGGTGAGCCTATGATTTTTGGTAAGGATAGAAATAAGGGATTAATCCTAGAGGGACTAAAGCTTAAAGTTGTAACTATAGGTGAGAATGGAGTTACAGAGAAAGATATTTTAGTTCACGATGCCCATACAGACTATTTTGGAGTGCATAACATGCTAGTTAATATGAAGTCCCCAGATTATCCAGTGGCACTGGGAGTTATAAGAGCTGTTAAAGATCAAACTTATGATGATAATGTGAGAGATCAAATAGCTGAAATAAAAACAAATTCAAAAATACAAAGTGTAGACGACCTTTTACGTTCAGGAGCTACCTGGGAGGTAAAATAAATCTTCACAATCAATGATAAATTATATTTTTTAACAATCTAAATAAATTTATATGAAAGCATCTGAATTAATGACCTCTTTAGAGAAAAAATATGGTCATGAAAAAGAGTATTTACAAGCAGTACACGAGGTATTAGAATCTATTGAAGAGATTTATAATCAACATCCAGAGTTTGAAAATGCAAAAATTGTAGAGAGAATTGTGGAACCAGATAGAATATTCACATTTAGAGTTACTTGGGTTGATGATTCAGGTACTGTGCAAGTTAATACTGGTTATAGAGTTCAATTCAATTCAGCAATTGGTCCATACAAGGGCGGATTGCGTTTCCACAAGGCAGTTACGCCTTCTATGCTTAAGTTTTTAGGTTTTGAGCAAACTTTTAAGAATGCACTTACGACACTGCCTATGGGTGGAGGTAAAGGAGGGTCAGACTTTGATCCAACAGGTAAATCGGAAGGTGAAATTATGCGTTTCTGTCAAGCGTTTATGCTAGAATTATGGCATAATTTAGGTCCTAATCAAGATATTCCTGCGGGAGATGTAGGAGTAGGTGGTCGCGAAGTTGGTTATATGTATGGAATGTATAATAAACTGGCAAGAGAGTATAACACTGGTGTTATTACTGGTAAAGGCTTAAATTGGGGCGGTTCAAAAATTAGACCTGAGGCTACTGGCTATGGAGCGCTGTATTTTGTTGAATATATGCTTCGTAAAGCAGGTAAAGATATTGCAGGTAAGACTGTAGCTATCTCTGGTTTTGGTAATGTAGCGTGGGGAGCTGCTCAAAAAGCTACTCAATTAGGAGCAAAGGTTGTTGCTATTTCTGGTCCCGATGGCGTTTGTCATATTCCTAATGGTATGACAAATGATATGATTGACTATATGCTAGAGCTTAGAGCGTCAAATAGAGATATTGTTTCTCCAATTGCAGAGGAGTTTGAAGGTATTACTTTCACCGCTGGTAAGAAAGCTTGGAGTGTTAAGTGCGATATTGCACTTCCTTCTGCATTCCAAAATGAGTTAAATGGCGATGATGCAAAAGAACTTTTAGCTAACGGTATGTGGTGTTGTGCTGAGGTTTCTAATATGGGTTGTACTCCAGAAGCAATTAAATTATTCCACGATGCAAAGGTTCTATTTGCACCAGGAAAAGCTGCTAATGCTGGAGGTGTTGCAACATCTGGTTTAGAGATGACTCAGAATGCTATCCATATGAGTTGGAGTGAAGAGGAGGTTGATGAGAAACTACACTATATTATGGAGAGTATTCACGAAGCTTGTGTAACATATGGTACTGAAAATGATGGTTATATTAACTATGTAAATGGTGCTAATATTGCAGGATTTATGAAGGTTGCTCAAGCTATGTTAGAGCAAGGTATTGTATAGATTATTTTAATAATCATAAAATTTTGGTGTCATAAATAATTTATTTCGCTAAAAAGAATAGTGGCTAAGAGGTGTTAATTGCAATTTATTAAAGAAGCAGATAACACTTGTTAGTCACTTTTACTTTTTATTTTTCTTATATATTTTTGTTATAAAAGAGTATCTTTGTAATAATTAAAAGTAAATATATAAATATCAACCATAATAATGATCGGGATTTTTGATTCTGGAGTAGGAGGCTTATCTGTTTTTAAAGAACTGAGAAAGATTATGCCAACTCATAAATATATATATGTAGCAGACTCTGCAAATTCACCTTATGGTTCTAAGAATAAAGATTTTATTATTGAGAGATGTGATAAAATTGCAGAATTTCTTATCAAGAGTGGGGTTGAAATTATAGTTGTTGCTTGTAATACAGCCACTTCAGCAGCAATAGATTTTTTGAGAGAAAAGTATGATATCCCATTTGTGGGAATGGAGCCTGCGGTTAAGCCAGCAGCACTTATGACTGATAGTGGTGTGATAGGGATACTAGCAACTGAGGGTACATTAGGAGGAGAACTCTATAATAATACTCTTAATAGATATGGTGCTAATATAGAGGTGATTGAAAGAGTTGGTGATGGACTAGTAGAGCTTGTTGAGGCAGGAGAAACAGAGACTGATAGAGCTACCGAGTTATTAAAAAAATATTTGACACCAATGTTGCTTAGGGGAGCAGATTATCTGGTGCTAGGTTGTACTCATTATCCATTTTTAACGAATGTTATCGAGAGTATAGTTGAGGATAAAATTTCTATTATTAATCCAGCTCCAGCTGTGGCAAAAAGGACGTTTGATTTATTATCTCAAATGGGAAATAAATTTACTAATAAGTTTGATTCTCAATGTGATGGAAATGAATTTTATACATCAGGAGACAATCTAAATCTGTTAAAAGATATGGTTATTAAAGTAGAAGGAAAGAAACAACCTTGTGATAAATTTTACAAGATTGAGCTCTAAATCTTGCAAAAAAGTACCATTTTTTATAATAAATAGTATATTTGTTTTGATGCGTTTTAACTTTTTTTTACCTTTGCAGAGAAAATATATTAATTATGGCAAAGAACAGTGGAAAAGTTATAAGAGAGATTACGCCGTTATCTAATAGGGATTTCTTTTATATTGCAGATAGAAGTAAAAGTGAATTTACCTATCCAATTCACAATCACGCAGAATTTGAGCTGAATTTTACAGAGAGAGCCTCTGGAGTTAGACGAATTGTGGGGGATTCTGTGGAAACAATTGGAGATTATGATTTAGTTCTAATTGCAAGTAAAGATTTAGAGCATATTTGGGAGCAGCATGAGTGTAAAAGCGAAAGAGTAAGAGAGGTTACTATTCATTTTTCTCCAGACCTTTTCAAAGATAACTTTATAAATAAATCTCAATTTAATTCTATTAGAAAATTATTGGATAAGGCAAAGAAAGGGGTAGCTTTTCCTATGTCTGCAATTCTTAAGATTTATCCAGAATTAGATACATTATCATCAGAGAAGGATGGTTTCTATTCTGTGTTAAAATTCTTCTCAGTCCTACACGAACTATCTATGGTTGAAGATTACAGAGTGTTATCAAGCTCTGAGTTTGCAAAAATAGATACATATTCAGAGAGCAAACGTGTGCAGCAAGTACAAGCCTATATTAATGATAATTATAAAAATGATATTAGATTACCTGCAATAGCTAAGATGGCGGGAATGTCTCCTGTGGCATTTAGTAGGTTCTTTAAACTTAGAACGGGTAAGAGTCTGTCGGATTATATAATTGATATTCGTTTGGGATATGCATCGCGATTCTTAGCTGACTCTACAAAATCTATTGCAGATATCTGTTTTGAGTGTGGTTTTAATAACCTATCAAACTTTAATAGAATATTTAAGAAAAAGAAAAACTGCTCCCCAAAAGAGTTCAGAGAAAACTTTAGGAAGCAGAATAAAATTATTTAGTCTCGTTTGACAAATAACGCGTTTTAATTCATAAGCCTTTGGATTATCTCTCCACTTAGAAGTAATAGAGATATTTCAGAGGCTTTTGTGTCATATTGAGCAGTAGCTAGGCGCTCTTCTGCCTCTAGTAGACTATTCTGAGCCTCTCTCAGCTCTATACCAGAGAGCTCTTCAAGTTTGTATCTTTCCATAGCAATCTCTAAATTCTCTGTTGCTGCCTCAACATTGCTTCTCTCCATATCAACTATAGATTTGTTAATGTTATATGACATCCATAAGTTGGCAAGATCGGCCTTTAGTGTCTGTTCTAATGACTCTACTCTTATTTTTGCAATATCCACCTGAGTTGAGGCATTTCTTTGCTCGCGACGTCTATTGTATCCATCAAAAATATTTACCCCAACAGTAAGCCCATAATTGAACCCCATAGTTTCACTTTTGGTTAAATCTGAGTTGCCTTGCCAAGTGGAGTTATATCCATATCCTCCCGATAAATTAACATATGGATATTTTCTAGATTTAGCAATTCTTAAATCAGATTCTGAGATAGTCATACTTTTTTCGGCAGATAAAAGAACACTATTGGCAACCTCTATGCTTTTCCAAAGATCATCTTTAGAGCCTATCTGTAAAAGATTAATTTCATTATCAGTAACTCTTGTTGGAGCGTCAACATTCTCCATAGAGATAAGTTGGTTTAACCTAACTCTGTAGCTATATATAATCTCTGCTTGCTTAAAATGGAGAGTTTTGTCCGCATTATAATCAACCTCAGCTTGTTGATACTCTAAACGAGAAGCAGATCCAAGCTCATATCTAGCCTTTACAATCTCAAGTCTCTCTCTTGATAGCTCAAGTGACTTCTTAATATTTTTAGACCTAATTTCTTGTGTTACAATTTGATAGTAAACAGACGATATTTCTGCAATAATATTTTCAATAGATATTTTAGTGCTTAATTCTCCAATTTGTTGCAGTTCTCTTAATTTATCATAAGTGGCTCTGGCATTAAATCCATTAAATAGATTCCATGTTAAATCTAATGAACCATTCACCTGTTGAGAAGAAGCATCACTATTTGTTGCAGCACTACCAGGTGCACTTGCTGTGAAATCTAGAGATGGTAAAAAGCCTGCATTTCCAAGAGTATAGTTATTATCTGTAATAGTTTGTTCCTTTTTAACTATCCGAATATCAAAGTTCTTTTCAATACCCATTGAGAGGCATTCAGATAAAGTTAAATGCTTAATATCAGATTGCGCATAGGCACTATTTATCGCGATAAAAATAAGCGAAAAAATTAGTGTATATATTGATATTTTGTTCATTATTTTTCTGTTTTTTTAATTCTATTTGTTGATACGTAACTATATACTGCTGGTACTAAGAATAGTGTTAAGATTGTAGAGAAGAGCATACCTCCAACTACTGCCGCACCCATTGCTATCCTACCATTTGCACCCTCACCTGATGCAAAAACAAGAGGAATAAGACCTAGAATTGTAGAGATACTTGTCATTAAGATTGGGCGTAAACGTTGAACAGCAGCTGTTTGTACAGCCTCAAATTTAGACATACCTCTATCTTGTCTTTGGTTTGCAAATTCAACGATAAGAATACCATTCTTAGCAACAAGTCCTATTAGCATAATTATACCAATTTGGCTAAAGATATTCATTGTAATATCCATTGCATACATAAAACCAAGTGCTCCTGCAACGGCAAGAGGAACGGTAATCATAATAATAAGCGGATCCTTGAAACTCTCAAACTGAGCAGCTAGCACTAAACATATTAAGGCTAATGCCATAATAAAAGCAAATATTAGACTATCAGAACTCTCTCTAAACTCTTTTGATTCTCCATTTAATGCCGTTCTAAAGCTGTCATCAAGCACCTCGGCTGCTATTCTATCCATCTCATCCAATCCATCACCAATTGTCTTTCCTGGGGCCAATCCTGTAGATATTGTAGCAGATACAAATCGATTATATCTATATAGGGTAGGAGGAGCAACCTCCTCTGATATTGATACAAGGTTATCTAGCTGTACCATATCGCTACGATGATTTCTAACGTAGATAGATTTTAGATTTAGTGGAGTATTTCGTTGCTGTCTATTTATCTCACCTAGAATCTGATACTGTTTTCCATCGCGATAAAAATAGCCCATTCTCTGCCCGCTCAATCCATATTGAAGTGTTTGGGCAATATCAATGGTATTTACACCCATTACATTTGCCTTATCTCTGTTGATTAAGATTCGGGTCTCTGGTTTTGTGAATCTTAGATTCGCATCAGGCATCCTAAAAATAGGACTCTCTTCAACCTTTGCCATAAATAGAGGTAAGAACTCTCTAAGCTTTTCAATATTAGGGGCTTGGAGTACATACTGAACAGGCATACCTCCTCTACCACCTCCAAGGCTGGCGTTCTCTCTAATAAAGGTTCTACCAGCGGTCTTATTTCTTACCGCGCCTGTAAGTGCACGAACAATCTCTGATTGAGTTCTATCTCTTTCTCTTATATCTGGGAGAGTAACTAATGAAAAACCGCTACCAGACATTGCCCTATTCATAACCTCTTCTGCTTCTGGAGCTAGTGAATCAATAACATCTACAATCTCATCTACATAATTCTGCATAAATTCATATGTGGCTCCCTCTTGCCCTCGCATAGAGACAATGAACATTGATCTATCCTCAATAGGAGAGAGCTCTGATGGAATTTTATTCCAAAAAAAAGCAGAGGCTCCAATTAGAATAAGCACGATTGGCCAAGTTAGATATCTAGCCTTGATAAATTTACTTAATGCGCGGCTATAAAGGCTGTTTAATTTTTCAAAGAAAGGCTCAGTTGTGCTGTAAAATTTATTATGCTTTTCGCGTCTCTTTAGAATCTTTGTTGCAAGCATTGGGGTAAAAGTTAAAGCTGCGAAAGATGATATAATTACAGCTCCCGATATAACCAAACTGAACTCTTGAAATAGTTTACCAGTCATACCCTCTAGGAATACAATAGGTAAGAATACTGCTACAAGTGTTATGGTGGTGGAAATTACTGCAAAGAAGATCTCTTTTGACCCCTCAATCCCGGCCTCAAAAGGTTTCATCCCCTCCTCAATTCGAGTATAGATATTCTCAACAACCACAATGGCATCATCTACAACAAGCCCAACGGAGAGCACAATAGCCAGCATTGTAAGTACATTTATAGAGAATCCAAATAGATACATAATAAAGAATGCCCCAATAAGTGATACTGGGATAACCGCAATTGGAACTAAGGTTACACGCCAATCTCTTAAGAATAGGAAAATGATAATTACAACTAATATGAAGGCAATATAAATTGTCTCCTCTACCTCAGTAATTGAGGCTCTGATAAATTTTGTGCTATCATACATTACTGTAAGATCTATATTCTCTGGGAGATCTTTTTCCATCTCCTCAATTCTAATATATGCCTCGTCTGCAATATCAATGTGGTTTGCTCCAGGTTGTGGAACAAGCATTACCATTACTCCAGGTTTGCCATTCATACGTAGTAAACTTCGCATATCCTCAGGGGCTAATTGAGCAAATCCTACATCGCTAAATCTTACAATGTTTCCATTAATCTCTTTAATAATTAGGTCATTAAACTCTTCTGGGGTAGACATTAATCCTAATGTTCTAATTGTAAGCTCTATATTATCACCTTCAACACTACCAGATGGAAGCTCTACATTTTCTCTATCAACTGCATTCTTTACATCAATAGGGGTGATTCCGTATCCAGCCATCTTCTCTGGATCTAACCAGAGGCGCATTGAATAGCGTTTACCCCAAATATTTACAGCGCTAACTCCATCTATTGTTTGTAATCTCTCTTTTAGGGTAAGCTCTGCAATCTCTGTTAGTTGCATAAGGTTGTATTCATCACCAGTTAAAACTAAACGTACAATTGGATCAGAATCTGCATCTGCTTTAGAAACGGTAGGTGGGTCGCAATCTCTTGGTAGATAGCGTTGTGCAACAGAAACTTTATCTCTAACGTCATTTGCGGCTCGCTCCATATCCACTTCTAGTTCAAACTCAACAGTTATTCTACTAGAACCGTGGCTACTAGTACTTGAAAGAGATCTGATACCAGGTATTCCATTAATATTTTGTTCAAGTGGCTCTGTTACCTGATTCATCATTACATCTGCATTTGCTCCAGGATAACCAACACTAACTGTAATAACGGGTTTGTCTACACTGGGGAACTCCCTAACGCCTAAGGTGTTGTAACTTATAACTCCAAATAGGACAATTACTAGAATGAGCACAGTTGCAAGAACTGGGCGGCGGATACTTAATTCAGAAATATTCATACTACTATCCCCCTTAGTTAATTGATTCTAACTTAACTTGAATACCAGGGCGAAGCTGCATCATTCCAGTTGTAATAATGGTATCGCCTAACTGTACGCCAGTTAAAACCTCTACTCTTGACTCTGTTCTAAGCCCGGTCTCTACAGTAATAGGGGTAGCTGTACCGTTCTTGTATAGATAAAGTATACTCTTTCCTATCTCTGTGATAAGAGCTTCGCTAGGAACGGTTAATGCATTGTTTTTCTCCTCTAGTACAATATTTACATTTACAAACTTACCAGGGGTTAGTAATAAATCCTCATTTGTGTGTAGTGCACGAGCATTTTGAGTCTTAACATCATCTTGCACAAGAGGCTCTACAGCATATACATTTGTTTTGAATGGCTCTAGAACGCCATCTATATAGAATGTAATAGGAGTGTTTTTTACTATTTGGTTGGTGTAACGCTCTGGATATGAGAAGTCTATTTTTACGGGTTGGACTTTTGTTAAGGTAGCTAATGGGGTTCCTGTAGTAGCATATGCCCCTTCATCTATCTTTCTTAATCCAATTACTCCATCAAATGGGGCTCTCAATTCAGTTAGGGCAATTTGAGCTTTAACGAGCTCTATATCAGCATTTAGTTTTGCTAGATCTGTAACTACAATATCATAAGCCTCTTTACTAATAGCGTCTCTTTTTAGAAGCTCCTCTTGACGATAAACTCTTTGATTAATTAGAGGTAATTCAGCCTCTAGTTTCTTTAATTGAGCTTGTAGTGGTGCATCATTTATCTTTGCAAGTAGTTCACCTTGTTTAACTTTTGAACCCTCTTTTAGGTATATTCCAATTATTTTTCCCGATGTTTCAAAGGTAAGATCCACAACTTTATCGGGAATAATATTACCCACAGTTATAATCTCTTCTGATAGTGCGGATGCCTTTAAAATCTCTCCATTTACAGGGATAATGTTTCCTGCCGAGATACCTTTAGATGTTGGAGAAGGGGATGGCTTTAAAGACTCATTGTTATCACTGCTTTTTAGGTAAATGGCTACTGCCGCCATTAGAATTGCGATTGTTGTTAAGGCAACCCATCTTTTGTTCTGCTTCTTCATTATTAAAGATATGATTTATTGCAAAGTTTAGTAAAATGATTGAACTGAAACTTGTATGCAAAAAACTTGCCGAGGGGGGCATATTATTTAATATTAAATGGTGATGTGATTATTTATAGATATTTGGTAAAATAATTTTTGGGGATTTAAAAATATTCATACATTTGCATTATCTAACAATTTTATTAAATAATTTTATTAGATAAAAATATTAGTAGAAAACAGATGAGAATATGAATGAAAATCAGATAGATACAGAAAAGTTGATTTTAAATGCAGCTGAGGCGGAATTTCTTGAAAAAGGGTATGCAGCAGCGCGAACAACTGTGATAGCAAAAAGAGCAGGGGTAACAAATGCAATGTTGCATTACTACTTTAGAACAAAAGAGAATCTTTTTGAGTTAATATTCAAATACAAATTGCAAAATATGTTTGATATTATTTTTTATCCAACAGATAATGACTTGCCATTTAGGGATAAGGTAAAGTTGTGGATAGAGGCTCACTTCGATTTCTTTTCTGAGAATAGGTCTCTCCCAATCTTTATTTTTAGCGAAATTGTGAGAAATGAGAGGCTAATGGAGTTATTTGCATCTGTTGTAAGGGATAATGTGCATAAAGCAATTGCAAATTTAAGTTATGAGATAGATAAAGAGGTAAAGCTTGGGAAAATTAAGCCTATTGCACCGTTAGATGTAATTTATACTATTGTCTCGATGAATATGTTTGTATTTATAGGGTCCCCTTTTTTTTCAACAGTGATGGGATTAAAAGGAGAGCCATTTGAGGAGTTTATTCAGAGTAGAAAGGCAATAAATGTAGAGTTAGTATTAAATAGAATTTTTAATTAGATAATTTATGAAGCTAAAATTTCTTATAACAATTTTAACACTTGGGTTTTGTGGAGAAATATTTGCTCAATTGACTCTAAATGAGTGTTATCAAAAGAGTGAAAGTAATTACCCAATAATTGAGAAGTATGATCTCATAGAGGCAACAGAGAGCTTTACACTTAAAAATATTTCAAAAGAGTATCTACCGCAAATATCCGTAAGTGGTAGGGCAACATACCAATCAGAGGTGGTTGAGCTCCCGATAGAGATTCCAGGTATTGCAATTCCATCATTGCCTAATGATCAATATCAAATTGTTGCTGAGTTAAGCCAATTAATATGGGATGGTGGAGCAATAAAGGCATATAAGCAGAGTGTGATGCGAGAGAGTGAAGTATCTGAACAGATGAATAGTGTTCAGATGTATGGTGTAAAGGGGAGAGTTAATAGCCTCTTTTTTGGAATTCTGCTCTTAGATGCTCAGATTGCGCAGACAAAAATTTATATAGAGGAACTAGATAGAAATTACCAAAAAATAAGCGATTATATTGTTAATGGAGTGGCTTATGGATCAGATTTAGACCTAGTTGAGGTGGAGAGGTTAGATGCTGAGAAAAAGATTTCTACTCTTGAATATACAAAAAAAGCCTATTTAGATATGCTCTCAATAATGATTGGTGAGCAACTCTCTAGTGATATAAAGTTAGTTGTACCTCAGGAGATTGAGATTGCAGATTATCAAATAAAGAGGAGGGAGTTAGAGTTATTTGATGCGCAAGTTGAGTCAGCCTCAATTCAGAAAATGGCTATTAATGCTTCACATATGCCAAAGTTTGGTGCATTTTTGCAGGGAGGGTATGGGCAGCCAGGCTTAAATATGCTAAATGGCTCCTTCTCTCCATACTACATTGCTGGGGTAAAATTCTCTTGGAATCTAGGAAAACTATATACACGTAAAAATAGTTTGAAATTAATTGATTTAAATATAAAAAATGTTGAGGTAAAGAGGGCTGAGTTTTTATATAATACAAATTTGGAGAGAAGTGATAAGGTTGCCGAAATAATACTTTTAAGAGACCAAATTACTAAAGATAAGAAGATTGTGGAATTAAGAAGAAATATAGTTGAGAGTAGCAAAGTTAGGGTAGAGAGTGGAACTATGAGTATATATGATCTACTAAAAGAGATTACATTAAAAGAGAGTGCAGAACAATCTAAGGTAATAAATAGATTAACACTTCTTAAAGCATTATATGATTATAAATACATTACAAATAATTAATTATGAATAAATTATTGTTATTAATACTTATTGCTATATCGTTGCTTTCTTGTAAAAGAACAGGTGATGAGTTTGATGCAACAGGCCACTTTGAGGCAACTGAAATAACTATCTCAGCCGAGGCGGCAGGTAAAATAGTGGAACTTAATTTAGATGAGGGTACAACTCTTTATCGCGATAAAAAAATTGGTTTTATTGATACTACTCAACTCTATTTAAAATTGGAGCAATTAAAAGCAACTCGCATTGCAACGCAGAGTGGAATACAGGATATCGAGAAGCAGATAGCTCCTAATAGAGAGCAGATAGCAATGCAAAAGAGAGAATTGAAGAGAACGGAGAATTTGCTAAAATCAAAATCTGCTACTCAGAAACAGTATGATGATATTAAATCTGCTATAGCTACGCTGGAGAGTCAGGTTGCGGCAATGGTCTCTACTTTAACCAATAGTAATAATTCAATTAAGAGTCAAGTTGAGGCTTTAAAAATACAAGAAAAACAGGTTAAAGATCAGATTTCAAAATCCATAATATCTTCACCGATAGATGGTATAGTGTTAGAGAAATATTCAGAGCAGGGGGAGTTTACAGCTACAGGCAAACCGCTATTTAAGGTGGCAGATATAGAGCGAATGTTTTTAAGAGCCTATGTAACTTCAACCCAGTTAGAGTCAATTAAATTGAATCAAAGTGTAAAAGTATTCTCAGATTATGGATCTGAGAGCTCTAGAGAGTATGATGGAAAGATTATTTGGATCTCTGGTAGAGCAGAGTTCTCTCCTAAAAATATACAAACCAAAGATGAGCGTGCTAATTTAGTTTATGAGATAAAAATATCGCTTGAAAATGACGGATTTATAAAGATAGGAATGTATGGCTTAGTGAAATTCTAATTTAGAAAATCAATACACTTGACAGTATGAAGGAGATAATTGTAAGAAATATTACAAAAAAGTATGGCTCGCTGGTGGCATTAAATTCAATCTCATTTGAGGTTGAGAAGGGTGAAATCTTTGGAATTATTGGCTCTGATGGGGCTGGTAAAACAACTCTAATGAGAATACTTACATCTCTTATGCTCCCCAACAATGGAGAGGCTATAGTTTCTAGCTACAACATTATTAAAGATTATAAAAAATTGCGAGCTGAGATTGGATATATGCCTGGGCAATTCTCTCTCTATATGGATCTTACAGTGGAGGAGAATATGAATTTTTTTGCAACACTTTTTGGTACAACTGTAGAAAAGAATTATGATTTGGTAAAAGATATTTACTCACAAATTGAACCATTTAAGGATAGGCGAGCCGCTAATTTATCGGGAGGAATGAAACAGAAATTGGCTCTCTCTTGTGCTTTGATTCATGCCCCTAAGGTTCTCTTTTTAGATGAGCCTACAACAGGAGTTGATCCAGTTTCTCGCCGAGAGTTTTGGGAGATGCTGCAGAGGCTTAGAGAAAAGGGGATAACGATTTTAGTATCAACTCCATATATGGATGAGGCTAAATTGTGTGATAGAGTAGCATTTATTCAGGATGGAACCTTTTTATCAATAGATTCGCCGCAAGGTATGTTGCAAAAATATAGTGAAGAACTCTACTCTGTTGCAAGTGATTTAAAACAGAGATTATTAATTGATTGTAGAGCTTTTAATGCAATAAAGAGCTGTTTTTCTTTTGGTAGTGTTCACCATATAACTGTAAAAGATGATTTTAATCCCGATAAACTTAAGGCATATTTGGTGAATCTTGGGCATAAAGAGGTTGTTGTAGAGAGGATTGAGCCCACAATTGAAGATTGCTATATGAAGCAGGCAACAAAAAAATAGGAGCAATGAGTAATATTATAGAGATAAAAGGTTTAACAAAAAGGTTTGGAGCTTTTACAGCTGTAGATGATATATCATTTGAGGTTGGAGAGGGTGAGATTTTTGGCTTTTTAGGGGCTAATGGGGCAGGTAAAACTACGGCAATGAAGATTTTATGCGGTTTGAGTTCCCCTACAAAAGGTAGCGGTTATGTTGCCGGTTTTGATATAAGAGATCAACAAGAGGAGATAAAGAAGAATATAGGTTATATGTCTCAAAAATTCTCTCTATACCAAGATTTAAAGGTGTGGGAGAATATTAGATTGTATGGTGGTATTTACGGTCTAAAATCTAAAGAGATAGCTCATAAGAGCGATGAAATTCTTGAGAGATTGGGTCTGTATCAGGAACGAAATAGGTTTGTTAGGGATCTACCCTTAGGTTGGAAGCAGAAACTTGCATTCTCTATTGCGATAATTCATAAACCCAAAGTTGTTTTCTTAGATGAGCCAACAGGGGGAGTTGATCCAGTTGTGAGAAGACAATTCTGGGAGCTAATTTATGAGGCATCTTTGAGAGGGATAACAATTTTTGTAACAACTCACTATATGGATGAAGCTGAATATTGTAATAGAATCTCGATAATGGTGGATGGGAGAATTGGAGCTATGGGTACGCCAGCTGAATTAAAGAGTGAATATAATACCAACTCTATAGATGAGCTATTTTATCAACTTGCCAGAGAGGCTAAAAGAACAGATATGTAATGAGAAGATTTTCTGCATTTGTATATAAAGAGATGATTCACATTCTTAGGGATCGGAGAACGGTGATGATACTATTGGTTATGCCAATAATACAGATTATCCTTTTTGGATTTGCCTTAACAAATGAGGTAAATAATGTTAGAGTGGCTATTATAGATAATTCACAGGTAGTTGAGACGCAGAAGTTAGTAAATAAGATTGAGCAGAGTGAATATTTTGAGATAGTTAATTATACTACCAGTGATTATGATATTGATAATGCTTTAAAAGAGGGAATAATTGATGCAGCTATTGTATTTCCATATAATTTTTCTGTAATAGATGTAGATGGTAATAGCGCAGATATTCAGGTTATTGCAAATGCGGTAGATCCTAATACTTCCTCTGTGTATGTTGGATATTTATCGGGAATAATTCAAACATTTCAAAGTGAAATTGAGCCTTTTCAAAAACCGTGGTATAATATTGTGCCTAGCGTGCGATTGCTCTATAACCCATCAATGAAGTCATCCTTTAATTTTGTGCCAGGAGTATTGGGGCTAATTTTGACACTAATTTGTGCTATGATGACTGCAATATCCATTGTGAGAGAGAAGGAGAGGGGAAGTATGGAAGTGCTCTTAGTATCGCCAGTTAAGCCATTGATGATTGTTTTGGCAAAGTGCGTTCCATATTTTGCACTCTCATTTCTAAATTTATGTACAGTTTTATTGCTTGCTGTCTTTGTTTTAGAGGTTCCAATTGCTGGTTCTCTATCTCTACTAGTGGGAGTATCTACTCTATTCATCTTTACAACTTTAGGTTTAGGGTTAATGATCTCTTCATTTGCAGATACGCAAGTTACAGCTATGCTCGCATCAGGGATGGTATTAATGATGCCTACTATTGCTCTTTCTGGAATGATGTTCCCTTTTGAGAATATGCCAGAACCGCTGCAATTTATAGGATGTGTAATTCCGACAACGTGGTATATCTCAGCTTTAAGAAAGATAATGATTGAGGGGTTACCATTTTTATATGTAGCAAAAGAGTTTGCAATACTGTCCGCTATGTCTTTGAGTTTGGTGATTGTTAATGTTGTGAAATTTAAAACACGTCTATAAGTATGTTAAAGTTTTTATTAGAGAAAGAGTTTAAGCAGATGAGGCGTAATAAAGTTCTACCTCGTTTAATAGTTATGTTCCCTATTGTTATGATGTTGATTATGCCTCACGCAATGAATATGGAGGTGAAACATATAAATGTAACGATAGTTGATAGCGATAAGTCTACCTATTCAAATTGGTTTTCTCAAAAAATAGAGGCATCTGAGTACTTTACTCTACAAGGTTCATATAATAGCTACGCAGAGGCTCTCGATATCTTAGAGAGGGGAGAGGCTGATGTTATAGTTGAGATACCCTATAATTTTGAGCAAGATTTAGTAAATATTAGAATTGCAAACACTCAAATTTCGATAAATGCTGTAAATGGGATAAAGGGAGGATTATCAAGTAGTTATATGAATTATGTGATAACACAATTCTCTAATCAAATAAGAGAGCATAATGATGAAGCTACCTTGCCTAATATTCAATTAAACGTGATAGACAAGTATAGATATAATATCTTTCAAGATTATCTACTCTATATGGTTCCAGCTCTAATGGTAATGATTCTAACTCTATTGAGTGGCTTCTTACCTGCGCTAAATATTGTATTGGAGAAAGAGAATGGAACAATAGAGCAGATAAATGTATCTCCTGTTGGAAAATTTATGTTTGTATTTTCAAAGATGCTACCCTACTGGTTGGTAGGAATAGTTGTATTCTCACTCTCCTTACTTGTTGCTTACTTTGCGTATGGCATCAAGCCAGTAGGATCTATATTAGATATTTATATAACTGTTGTTATCTATATTATCACTGTATCAAGTTTAGGACTTTTAATCTCTAACTATTCAAGCACAATGCAACAGGCAATGTTCTTAACTTACTTCTTTATAATGATCTTTATACTGCTTAGTGGACTCTTTACCCCTGTTACCAGTATGCCAGATTGGGTACAAGCAATCACTTATATAAACCCATTGAGGTACTTTATAGATCTTATTAGAGGAATTGTGATTCAAGGCAATTCCCTCAAAAATATGAGTAGTATGATTATTCTATTAAGTATTTATGCTGCAGTAGCTGCATCTTGGGCAGTTATTAGTTATAGAAAGAGGGCTTAGATATTATAGGTTATTTACAATTCATCTAATAGAGAGTCCAGCTCCCTACGTTCTTTTTTAGTTGGCCTACCACTCCCTCTATCTCTTTGCATAAATATTACCTCTTTAGGGGCAGTAAGTTTATCCAGTTCACTTTGGGGCGTTATATTTGTTGCATATTGAGGGACAAGTGCAGCGCCTTGTCTTTTATCTATAGGTTCAAGAACTAAATATTCATATCTAATAGGACCCTTTCTTACAGAGATTCTATCACCGCTACTAACAATCTTAGATGATTTTGCAGCGTTATCGTTAATATGAACCTTTCCCGTTCTACAAGCCTCTGCAGCCTCTGATCTAGTCTTAAAGGCACGTATCGACCATAAAAATTTATCTATTCTAACCTCTTTCTCCATAACCTTTTATTTACAACATAACTAGCTTACATAGTTATCACTCTGCGCCGCCTTTGGCTGGGAAGCAATAATCTCTAGCAACTCAACACCATCCTTAGAGGGATTAATAATAAAATCCTCCATTGCAGCAGGGATAAATATAACCTCGCCTTTATTAACTTGATACTCACTCTTGTCGTTCATCCTTAAGATTGCGTCTCCGTTTAAGCATATAAAAATTATAAAACTATTAAAAAGAGATGGGTAGATTCTATCAGATTCTGAAATGATCCTCTTTCTGATATTTAACTTTTCCCCTTTAAGCGCCGTTGTAATATCCTTAAAATGAATCTTTTCTTTATCTACTTTATTGTAATTAATAATATCAATAGCCTCGGTGATATCATTGTCGTATCCCGACAATTCATCCTCGTTTTCATTTAACTCTCCCAAACTGTAGATAAGGTCGGTGCTTTGCCCAATCTGGATTAGTTCAATCTCGCCACTCGCTGAAAATGGGGTGTTTGGCTCAATGTAGAAGGTATCACCAACTTTAGGGGTGAATTGTGTTAATATTTGATTAAAGGTGCCATTTGTAGAGCAATTATAGATCTCCTCTGCCGATGAATCCTTTTTTAATCCAATATATACTTTTGCCCCCTGTTTTACACTCTTTACATACCAGACACTTTCACCCCCAAATGTCTCTTCTCTCTCAAAAGCTGTGTGATCATCGGGATATAAAAAGACAGGCATATCTCCTGCTAAATTTATGGTTCTGATTAAGAAAGGGAACTCCCCTTTGTAGTGTTGGAAAATTGCATCTCCAACGCTATCGCCAAGATAAATCTCCATTAGATCATCTAACGTATTGCCTTGTAAATAGCCATTTTCAATCTCAGTGCTCTCTCCAAAGATGCTATAGAGATTCCAAATTTCATTGCCATCGGGAGCCTCGTCACCAAAGATCTGTTGAGGTGTTTTTGAGATAAACTTTATTGGGTATAATTTATTGTTGCTCATTTGATTCGTTTTCTAATTCCTCTGTAAATATATCCTCTTCTCTTAAAATTTTATATTCAGGTTTAGGTAGGTTTTTAATTAGATAGTTTACCCCAAAAGCAGCTGTGATGATTACAGATATAAATATAATATAGTACAGAGTACCATTGTAGCTGTCGCATAGCTGTTTTATTGTATCTAGATCTTCTGAGTTAGGAAAGATTTTAGAGAATAATACAGCCGATCCGTTATTTACAAAGTGTGCAAATATTACCAAATATAGAGATTGTGTTCTATAATATAGCCAACCAAAAAAGACTCCCATTGAGAAAGCATTTATTGCTTGCCAAGGATTCATATGTATAACTGCAAAAATTAGGGCACTCCAAACTATTGCTTTGGTTGGTGTTGTGTGGTACAACATTCCTCTTGTCATCATTCCTCTTATAAAGTACTCTTCTAAAAGCGGAGCTAATATAACAACTGATAGAATTGAGTAGATGCCACCATCTAACATCTGCTCAAATATCTCTGCAAAAGAGTCGGGCATTGGAATGAGGGAGATAATTGGATCCATTATAAGCATATTTGCATACATAATAGGTATTATAGATAATATTACTAGTATTGGATTTGCTCTCCCAAAAGATGTTTTCTCTACTGGTACTGGTTTTTGTCCCATCTCCTCCGCACTCTTTGCTTTGGCTGCTATGTAGATTATGGCTGCTGATAAAGTTATAATGTACATGATAGGAGTGAGGATAGGGGCATCACCTAGTCCACAAAACTTACTCAAGATTGCCTTTACTAATGCGCCTAGTATAGAGCCAAAAATAACAATATAAATTACAATAATCCAACTCTGTTTAATGTTGGGCAGAAAATAATTAAATTTCTTAAACATAACTCTCTTATTTTATTTTAAAATATTAATTTTGCAGTGAAAATTCCCCCAAAGATAGCTAAGTTTTATGAGATTAATAAAAAAAATAAGAGTGACCATAAGAGGCAATAAGTTTTTAAGATTTATGACCAATAAGTTTGTTATTGTTGCCGCTATATTCTTATTTAAGATCTTAATTTGGGATTCAAACAACTTTGTAGATTGGCTTAGGAGTATGAAGATTGTAAGAGAGCAAGAGGAGCAAAAAATCTACTATCAAGAGGCTATAAAACAGACCAATGAGCGCCTAAATGAACTAAGTTCAAATAGAGACTCATTGGAAAAATTTGCTAGAGAGCAATATCTATTTCACGAACCTGATGAGCAGGTCTTTGTAATTAAGGATTAATTATCTTTATTCGCTTTATATTACCCCCGACAATCTCTCTTCAAATGCAGTAAGAGCAGCCTTTGCACCCTCACCCATCGCGATAATTATCTGTTTGTAAGGAACAGTAGTAACATCACCTGCGGCATAAATTCCCTTTGCATTAGTTTTGCACTTAGCATCAACAATAATCTCTCTCTGTTTATTAATCTCAACTATATCCTCAAAAGGTTGGCTATTTGCCATTAATCCTATCTGTACAAAGATGGCAGATGTGTCAAGAGTCTTCTCTTGTTCACTACCTCTATCCTTATACTTAATAGCTGTAACCTTGCTTCCATCCCCAATAACCTCAAGGACTTGGCTATATTTGATAATCTGAATATTATC
The DNA here is from genome assembly GCA_964368585.1 of uncultured Muribaculaceae bacterium. Lineage (GTDB taxonomy): Bacteria > Bacteroidota > Bacteroidia > Bacteroidales > UBA932 > Egerieousia. Next base: position 131,079 of record CAYJAK010000002.1, on the reverse strand, counting down.
TTTTTTTGCAGCTTGCTCTTGTAAAACATTATCTGCCTTTAAGTTCTCTAGGAACTCAATAACTGTAACCTTTGTACATATTCCCGACAGATCAAGCGCTGCCTCTATACCGGAGTTTCCACCCCCAACAACAACTACCTCTTTATCTTTATATAGTGGCCCGTCACAGTGAGCGCAGAATGCTACCCCTTTACCTAAATAACTCTCTTCTCCAGTAACATTTAACTTTCTCCAAGTTGCTCCAGTTGTAATTATTAGAGCCTTGGTAGATATTTTTTCTCCTGTTTGTAGTTCTAGAATACGTTCATTATCACTATTTTCTACTTTTGTTAGTTTTCTATTTATAAGTACATCAACAGGATAATCAGAAAGATGTTTGAAAATATTTGCGGCTAGCTCTTTGCCTGTTGTTTGGGGCACAGATGTAAAATTCTCAATCCCCACCGTTTCAACAACCTGTCCACCAATCTTATCGGCTATCAATGCCACTTTTAACCCCTTTCTTACGGAGTAGATTGCAGCAGTAGCACCAGCGGGGCCTCCGCCAACAACTGCAACATCATACTCTTTAACTTCAGTAGAGATCTCCATCTGCTCATAACCGAGCTCTCTTTCTAAAATCTCTAACAGACTTGATAAAGACGATTTTCCTCCGCTAATTAATTTACCATTATGATAAACTGCTGGAACTGCCATAATTCCCAAAGAATTAACCTCCTCTTGGTTAATGCCTCCGTCAATAACTTGATGCTTAATATTTGGATTTATAACTGAAATTATATTTAGAGCCTGCACAACATCTGGGCAGTTGGTACAAGTTAAAGAAATATAAGATTTTACAGTATGTTCTCCCTTTAGATTTTTAATCCTATTTTGAATATATTCATCGGGATAATTCTTCCCTTTACCGTCAAAATTTAAAATGGCTATTATAAAAGATGAGAACTCATGTCCGTTTGGCACTGCTTTAAATACAAAAGGACTCACCTCTGTACCATTTTTTCTTATTATCACCGATAAATCTTCGCCTTGTTCCTCAATGAAACTTAATTTTTCAGAGGTCTCTGATATATCACTTAGCAACTCTACTAGCTCATCTCTTGAAGGGTGAACGGCGGCAACTTGTGCCACCAATTGATATTCACCTTCAATTAACGAGAATACGTGCTTTAACTGCTCTATAATCTCTTTTTGTAACATAACCTTTTAAATTTTGCTAATATTGAACAATACTTTTACTCTATTAAATAGCTCCAACTAAATCTAGACTTGGCTTTAATGTTTCAGCGCCAGGTTTCCAATTTGCAGGACAAACTTGATCTCCATGCTCAGCAACAAATTGACAAGCTTGAAGTCTGCGAAGAAGCTCATCTGCATTTCTTCCAATATTGCCACTTACAACCTCGTAAGCTACAATCTTACCCTCTGGGTTAACGATGAATGTTCCTCTTTCTGATAAACCTACACTCTCAATCATTACATCAAAATCTCTTGCTAAAGCTCCTGTAGGATCTGCTAACATAGGATATTGAATCTTTTTGATTGTTTTAGACGTGTCGTGCCAAGCCTTGTGTACAAAATGAGTATCACAAGATACTGAGAAGATCTCGGTGTTTGCCTTTTTGAACTCTTCATATTTATTTGCTAAATCCTCTAACTCTGTAGGGCAAACAAAAGTGAAATCTGCTGGGTAGAAGAAGAAGATTGACCATTTGCCAAGAGTATCCTCTCTCTTTACCTCTTTAAAACCATTATTAACAAATGCTTGAACTTTAAAATCTGAAATCTCTTTTCCAATAAGTGACATAATCTTTAATTTTTAATGTTATAAAATATTTTCTATTTCTAATTTATAATGCAAAGTAAATGATAATTATTATAATTTACAAATAATTATAAAATAAAAATCATTATAAATAGAATTGGTGTAATTATATAACAATAAATGAATGACTTATGTTTTATATTTTTTTTGAACCATAGGGCTCACTCGAGAGGAGAAGCGGATAAATGGTGTGCTCAAGGAGTTGAAAGCTCACAATAAGATGCGTTACACTGAATTCATATTGACGAAATTATTTTAGTCCCCTCTTTGCCATCTCCATAATCCGAGGAGTCAGGTCTGCTAAGAACAGCGGAATATTAACCAAGCCACCATCCTGCTTTAGGTTCTTGAGTGAATACCTCAAACTCAGCTCAGGCGAGAACTCCTTGCGGTAGCGAGTCATACTCTTGCCCGTAACGTTCTCGTCGGCTTTAACCTCAATGGGGACTATATCATTTTCCACTTGAAGTATAAAATCGATTTCAGCCTGATTGCCCGATGTCCAATATCGAGGTCTGTTTTCTGACTCTCGCACCAAACTTGTCAGGATGTAGTTCTCGGAGAGTGCACCCTTAAACTCAGTTAGTAGTCTATTACCCTCGGCAATTGCACTTGGAGCAAGGCGAGATTGTTGCCTAAGTAGCCCAACATCCAGCGAGTAGATCTTAAATGCGCTAATATCATCATAAGCCGATAGCGGAAGTGCAGGTTTTGAGCAGAGATTAACACGGTGTATCAATCCTGCGTTGGTAAGCCAACTAAGTGCATCTTCATATTCTCGTGCCCTTGCGCCTGGTTTAACAACCTTGTATATGAACTTCTTGTTATCACGAGCAAGTTGCGATGGGAGCGACTGCCACACATAACCAATCTTTGTAACATCGCTATTGTCTGCGTGTTTGCTGAAATCCAATGCGTAAGCATTTAAGATATTTTGGAGTATCTTTTGCACATTTGCAATGTCGCCACTCTCCAAAAGTTCATTTACAGCTTCGGGCATACCTCCCGATATAAAGTACATCTTAAATTTATCGAGCAGCTGATTGAAGAATATGTCTGGCAGAGGTTCAATCTTGTCTATACCCTGCACATAATCATAGAGCTGCTTGTCGGCACTACTTAAAAACTCTAAAAAAGAGAGAGGGTAGATAGATAAAAAGTCCACCTTGCCAACAGGGAACGATGCGCCTCTGCTCATCGCAACACCAAGTAGAGAGCCAGCGCACACAATGTAGTACTCAGGAGCATTCTCTGCAAAATATTTCAGCGTATTCAAAGCATCATTACACTCCTGAATCTCATCAAAAATGATGAGCGTAGATTGCGGCTCAATCTTTTTGCCGTGCACGAGCGAGAGGTTTTCAAGAATACGCTTGACATCTTTAGTAGATGTAAAGAACTGTTTGAGTTCAGAGTTTTCGTCAAAGTTGAAAAGGGCAACATCCTCAAAATTTGTCTTACCAAACTCCTTTAACAACCAAGTCTTACCCACCTGCCTTGCCCCTTGCAGCACGAGTGGTCATAATTCAATTGCGCAAAACTTCGTGTCGTTATTTTATGTCTTTTGTGTGATTTTAACCACATAATTGGCATAAAATAGTGTTTGATAATTATCATGCCTCTAATCTTTCTTTCAAATTTATTTAGCTTTATCATAAAAGAATAATATCTACTTAATCAGCCAAACTAAATTATTTGAGGTACAAAAAATAATGAGAAGAATCTATCGAGAGTTAAATACTCTTTTTGATTCTCCTCATTTTATTAAATTAGAAACTTATTGCAGTTAACCCTTTCTCTTAGGTTTTAGTGGGAGTATATCTAATAAATCCCTTCCCATGTATGTTGGTCCACCATCGCAAGGTTTATTGTAAGGATTAAAGTAGAATTGATCTATTCCAAATATTTGTGCACCTTCAATATCATTTATAAAGTCATCTCCAATCATTAGAGCCTCTGCTCTTACCTCTAATCTATTATTGTTATAGTATTCAGCTCCGCAAAGGGATTCTAAAGCTCTTTTAAATATAATAGGTGAGGGTTTATGTGCACCAACCTCCTCTGAAATTATTATAGCATCCATAAAATGGAGAATTTCTGATACTCGCAACTTATTATACTGTACCTCTTTAAAACCGTTTGTGACAATACCTATCTTAGCTCCATTAGCTTTTAAGTGCTCTAAAACTTTTACTGTATTAGGAAACAGCTCTCTCTCTCTGCTCATATCATCCATATAGCTCTCAGAGAATTTGGTAGCGAACTCCTTAATCTGATCACTACTCCAAGAGTGTGCAATAGGAGAGGTGTTATTTGAATCTTTAGCCACCTCTAAGAAGTGTGCGAGAGGATCATTAAATCTGGCAACTCTCAAATACTCTTTAGAGATCTCTCCTAATTCATATTTACTCCAAAGTAGGTGGTTTGTCTCTTGGTATTTAGCTATAAACTCCTCACTACTCTCAATCCCAAAGTTCTCATTAAGTGAGCGCTTATGATATAGAGATGTAAGTACGTTGTGGGAGTTTTTATCAAAGTCCCATAATGTGCGATCTAAATCAAATAGGTAATATTTATACATGCTATTTTGTATATGAATCTATCATTCTATTGATAGCTCTTTGGCAAACAGGGCAAAAAGCCTCAGCTGTATTGGTTTTCATTCTACAATCTAAATGTGGGCGATACATCCCTTTAGACATATATCCACCCCCCTCAAATAACCCTACAACATCTGAGTACTTCTCCTCATTTGGAGTTGGGACAGGAGTTTTTCTCTTAATCATATCTTTCCACTTAGATTCAAAATCTACAAGTGATGTGATGTTTGGCTCCCACGGTTCAACTTTTAGGTTATAAAAATCTTCGTAAGCAACCTCTGAACTATAATATTCATCCCCTAGACCTGCAAAGCTATGGCCAAATTCGTGAACGAACACCTCAGATTCAAATTTATTATCAGACATACTTAATCCATAAAAATTATAGATTCCACCACCACCATACTTATCACTGTTTACAATTACATATAGTGCATCATAAGGTGCGTTAGAGGCAATTCTGCTAATCTCTTTGTGGTCTGGAGCTGTTAAATATCTATCAATATAAAATGTATAGAAATTTGAATTGGCAACTGTTTTTCTCCAAATGTCATCTTGAGGAATATCTGTGCCGCTCTCTTGAGAGATAGACTCTATTGCCCATATGTTAAAATCACTCTCTCTACTCTTATATGGCTCCATTTCAAATAGATATCCAGCAAATTTTGCCGCATCTTTTCTGAATTTATCCATCTCATCAGCTGTGTACCCCTCGGCAATAAAAGCTATATCTACCTTTTTCTCACTAGCTCCATTGTTAATAATAGGGCTAACCTTAAAATTGTTCTCTTTCTCTAGACTAATGAGCTTATTATCAGGATCAATCTCCCCACTAAAAATTTGGTTAAATTTACCAGTAGCCTTAACTCTCTCATAAATACATAGCTCAACCTTCTCTTTAGGGAAAGGTATTACATAGGAGCTGCTAAATGCTTTAGAGATAGTTTTTGCCTCTGCAATTGTTCTCCACTCCTGAAAAAGAGTATTAAATCCTTTGGAGTAGATAACCTCGCCTTGTTTGCTCTTTACCTCCAAAAAATACTCACCATAATTGAACTGATCTACAAGATTATTTTTAGACCCAGCCCAAGCTCCCTCTTTAGTGAGAGCCTCCAGATATATGTTTTGCACTTTAGCATTACCTGCAAAGACAAGATCAACCCTTAATCTGTCGGGAGTAAAATGTGTTTCATACTTGCTCTGAGCACCTAAAAAGAGTGCAATAAAAAGCAGGGGCATTGTGAAGAGAATATGTTTCATCGCGATAAAAAATTACTTACCAGTATAATTCTGAGGAGTGATAACAAGTATCTCTTGCTTAACACTTTCTGATACATTTAGCTCTTTTACAAACTCTTGTATGCTCTCGCGAGTGATTCCTGCGTTTCCTCTAGTAAGTGCTTTTAGTGCCTCATAAGGGTTTGGATACCCCTCTCTGCGTAGTACAGTTTGTATTCCTTCTGCAACAACAGCCCAGTTAGCTTCAAGATCTCTATTTAGGGCAGCTTCATTTAAGATTAGTTTACCTAAGCCTCTATTTATAGATTTTAAAGAGATTATTGAGTGAGCCAATGGAACTCCCACGTTTCTTAAGACAGTAGAGTCTGTTAAATCTCTTTGTAGTCTTGAGATAGGAAGCTTCTCTGAAAGGTGTGTGTAGATTGCGTTTGCAATGCCAAAGTTGCCTTCGGCGTTCTCAAAATCAATAGGGTTTACTTTATGTGGCATTGCAGATGAGCCAACCTCTCCTGCTTTAACCTTTTGACGGAAATACTCCATTGATATATATGTCCACATATCGCGAGCAAGATCTATTAAGATATTATTAATCCTTTTTAGAGCATCAAATAGAGCTGCAATATTATCATAGTGCTCAATCTGAGTTGTTGGGTATGAACGACTTAATCCTAGTTGTCCTTCAACAAAATCAATAGCAAATTTATTCCAATTAATCTCTGGATAAGCAAAATTATGAGCATTAAAATTACCAGTTGCTCCACCAAACTTTGCAGAGTAAGGAACCTGCTCAAGTTGTCTGATCTGCTCTTTTAGCCTCGCGATAAATACCTCAATCTCTTTTCCAAGACGGGTAGGGGAGGCAGGTTGCCCGTGCGTATGTGCTAACATTGGAATATTCTCCCACTCCTTAGCCATATTTGTTAAGGTCTCGATAACCTCATTAAGTGTTGGCATAAACTCACTCTTTATACCATCAAGTAGTGAAAGTGGAACTGACGTGTTATTAATATCCTGAGAAGTTAAACCAAAGTGAACAAACTCACTAAATGACTCTAAATTGAGCTTTTTGAATTCATCCTTAATATAATACTCAACTGCTTTAACATCGTGATTAGTAACCTTCTCAATATCCTTTACCTTTTGAGCATCCTCTGGAGTAAAATCTGTATATATTTTACGAAGAGTTTCAAATAGATTCTTATCTACCCCCTCTAACTGTTTTAGTGGAAGATTACAAAGAGCTATAAAATACTCAACCTCAACTTGTATTCTATATTTAATTAACGCATATTCAGAAAAATACGCTTCTAATTCCTTTACCTGTTTCTTATATCTTCCATCTATTGGAGATACTGCTAAAAGTGCGCTATTCGACATAATATTTCTATTTTAAAATTTGTGGACAAAGATACAATTTTTCCCAAAGTTTTACGCAATGAAAACCCTCTTTTACATCGTGAACACGTATAATATCCCCACCCTGCAGGAGTGCTTGTAAATTCAAAGCAACTGTGCCGTGTAGTGATTCATCGGGAGTAATATTTAAAGTCTTCCAAATCATTCCTTTACGAGATAATCCAATTAAAATTTTTGGCTCTTTTTTACACTGTTTAGTTAACTCCTTCTTTATCTCTCCCAACCCATTAAGTAGGGCAAAATTTTGTTCAATAGTTTTTGCGAATCCAAATCCAGGATCTATGATATACTCCTCTATCCCATTTTCGCCAGCTTTATGATGAAATTTGCTAAAATATTCAATAATTTCATTCACCACTCCGTTTGGGTAGTCACACATCTGTTGCATAGTTGAAGAGGTTCCCCTTTTGTGCATCGCGATATAGGGCAGATTCAGTTCTCCAACGCACTTTAGCATCTGTTTATCATCCTCTCCAGCAGAGATATCATTTACAATAAACTCTCCAATTATATCATATACTCTCTTTACAATCTCTGAGTGAAAAGTATCTATGGAGATGGAGTTTCTAGTGCCATTCTGTGCTAGGAATGAATTTGGATTTTGTGTAATATGTTTAGAAAGCTCTTGTAGGGGTGCTTTGAGATACTCCCACTCTTGTTCCATTGAAACAGGCGTTGAGCCAGGTCTTGTTGAACACCCTCCAATATCAATAATTGATGCGCCAACGCTGAACATCTGCTCAATTCTATCAATAATTAAATTGCTGTTTGTGCACCTGCTCTTTTCAAAAAAAGATTCATTATTAATATTTATTATGCCCATTACTTTTGGACTCTCTTGTAAACTCATTTTTTATATCTTTGTATTTTCTACAAAAGTAAATAAATTTATTATGATAATTGTAATTGAGGGACTTGATGGAGCTGGTAAAAGTACTCAAGTAAAGAGAGTAAAAGAGCTTATTGTTTCTAAAGGATTAGAGCTAAAATATATGCACTTTCCAAGGTATGAAGGCTCAATGTATGGAGCACTTATTGGGGAGTTTCTAAGGGGCGATTTTGGAAATATCGATCAAGTTCATCCTAAGCTTGTAGCTCTGCTCTATGCAGAGGATAGAAGAGTAGCATCTGAACAAATTAAGGAGTGGCTTAATAATGGATGTTGTGTATTGCTAGATAGATATGTCTACTCAAATATTGCTTACCAATGTTCTAAAATAGATAATAAAGATGAGTCCAATCAATTAAGAGATTGGATTCTAAACACTGAGTATGATCTATTTGGAATTCCTAAGCCAGATATAAATATATTCCTAGATGTTCCAATTGGATTTGTAGATAAAAAGCTAAAAGAGAGCAGAAATGATGCTGATGATAGGGGCTATCTAGACGGCAAAGGGGATATTCACGAAGCTAATATAGAGTTTCAAATAGGAGTTCGTAAGATCTATTTGGAGCAGTGTGAATTAGATCCAAAATTTATAAGAGTAGATTGCTCAGATCAAGATGGAGAGATGTTAGCTCCCGATATAATTTTTGAGAAGATTAAGCAAATTGTTGACAATGTAATTTCTAAATAGATAGATGAATTTTTTAAGAGCTACAAGCCGAGTTATTATCGGGATAATATTTATTCTTTCAGGTTTTTTAAAGGCAATTGACCCAATAGGGGGGGCTTTAAAAATTAGAGAGTATCTTATTGCATTTAATTTTGATTTTTTAGAATTTCTATCTCTCCCGATAGGTGTTCTATTATCTTCAATTGAGTTTATTATAGGAGTAGCTGTTTTAAAAGGGTTGAGAATGAGACTCTTCTCTATGTTGGCCTTTTGGTTTATGCTCTTTTTTACAATGCTAACACTCTATTCGGCGCTCTTTAGCCCTGTTGATGATTGTGGATGCTTTGGTGAGGCGATTAAGTTATCAAACTGGGCAACATTTTATAAGAATGTGGTGTTGATGGTGGCTGCTACGATTGTTTTTGTACAGAGAAAGAAGTTTAGATTAATAGCTCCAGTTAAGATTGAGTGGGCTTTTACAATATTTTATTCATTATTAATATTAACTCTCTCTATATACTCTTTAATAAGATTACCTCAGATAGATTTTGGCGGATTTAAGCCAGGGACAGATATAGTGGAGAATTCACAAGGCGTTGAAAAGGTTTTTGAAACAACTCTAATCTACTCAAAAGATGGAAAAGAGGAGGAGTTTACCATTGAGAATCTTCCCGATACTACCTGGACTTATGTAGATACTAAAGTTGAGGAGATAACAAAGGGGGCTGATGATGATTATGTTGATTTTGCGCTCAAAGATGTTAATGGTGAGTATGTTGGAAATGAGTTCTTGGCCTCCTCTAAATCGCTCTTTATAGTCTCGTTCTACAACTCTAATAGAATAGATTCTGCTACAATTAATGGAGTAATTAAGCTCAATGAAGAGATTATTTCAAATGGAGGGGAGTTATATATTCTTAGCGGAGATGGTGTTGAATCTACTTTTTTAGCTATGAACTCTCTGTTAGATACGGGTATTAAGCCACTATTTACTGATTATAAGAGTGTAGTTACTTTTAATAGATCAAATGGAGGTTTAACATATCTTAGTAAGGGAATTGTAATTGCAAAATGGTCTAAGTTTAACTATCCACACTCAGATTTATCTTCAATTATTAATAAGGATCCTTATGTTGAAATGATAAGCCAGAGGATAAAGGAGAGTCTATTTCTAGAGATATTTTTAGCGGGTTTACTTATTTTTATCGCGATAAATAGATATTTCTTAAGATTGAGGAAGAATCCTAAATTCTTGTCTAGGAGAGAAGAGAGTGCTAAAATAGATAGTATAGATAAAGAGTAATAGTATAATAACATAAATTACAAAAAATCCCCAAAAGTCATTTGAACTTTTGGGGATCTTTATTTATGAGTTTGAGTTAATTTATTCTTTAGTCACCTATCATATAGTGCTTATAACCTTTAATTTTATTCCAAGCTCCACGAGTGAAATCTGGGAACTCTACAGGCATACTATTGTTCTCAAGAGATAGACGAGTTAGCTCACCTAAAGCAGACCACTCAGCTGCGTCATAAACATCTTGATCTAAAGGAAGACCATTCTGTAGACAGTAAACTAGGCGGTAGTCCATAATGAAATCCATTCCACCGTGTCCACCAACTTTCTTAGCTTTCTCCTCTAATTCAACGTGAATAGGGTGCTTGTATTGCTTCATAAGCTCCTGCTTAAGTTTTTCTGGAACGAATCCGTGAGAATCTAAATCTTCGTGGTTAAGTTCACCTTCAAATTTACTAGCATCTCTAAAAGTATAACCTTGTACAGGATATTTATTAGCAAAACCATCAGTACCAGTAAGTTGATACATACGGCTGTAAGGACGAGGAGTCATTACGTTATGTTGCATATGTATTGTTTGACCATTAGAAGTTTGGATTAAAGTAAGTGTGTGGTCTCCATTTTGGAAATCTTTACTTTCGCGTCCAACTTGATCTTCTACAATCTTAGGACCAGTTGCAGCTTTTGTATCCATAGCAACTAGGTGAGTCATTCTGTTACCTCTGTGAATGTCAAGTAATTGACACGCAGGACCCATTCCGTGAGTTGCGTAGATATCACCTCTGTATTTCTCATTGAAATCTAAACGCCAGTTTCCTTGGTAAGCAGGCCAGAACGGCTCTAAGTTGTGGATATATGCACCTTCTACGTGAAGAATTTCTCCAAATAGACCCTTTTGAGCCATATTAAGAGTGGTTAGTTCAAAGAAGTCATATACGCAATTCTCTAACATCATACAGTGGCGACGAGTCTTCTCTGCAGTGTTAACTAGTTGCCAACACTCATCTAATGTCATAGCTGCAGGAACCTCAATAGCAACGTGCTTGCCTTGTTCCATTGCATATACAGCCATTTCTACGTGTATTTGCCAAGGTGTACAAAGGTAAATAAGATCTATATCGTCTCTTTCGCAAAGCTCTTTCCAACCCTCTTCTCCGCTATATTCGGCTGCAATTGGAAATTTTGCTTTTTCTAGAATTTTTTGGGTATTAGCTACTCTCTCTGGATAAAGGTCGCAAAGTGCTTTAATTTCAACACCTGGAATATTAGTGAAGCGTTGAACAGCTCCAGGACCACGCATACCTAGTCCAATAAAACCAACTCTAACTACCTCTAAAGGTTCGGTTCTTAGACCTACAACATCAGTTTGGCCCGCAGGTCTCTCTGGTGTTACAACTTTAATGATATTAGGGATCTGATTGTCAGTTGTACTACCGCCAGATTTTGAGCCAGTGGCACAACTAGTAATACCAATAGCTAAGATTAGTAATAATAAAAGGGAAATTTTTTTCATGATGTGTGTATTTGTTTTAAGGGTTATGTGCGAGTTAGTCATTTAGTAAGCTCTTAATCCAAGCATTCATCTGCTCCATATTGTCATCAATGCTATGAAGAAGCTTTAATTGTGCAAGTGTTCGCTCATAGTTATGCTCAGGTGATTTAATCTTGTAATATACATCTCCATTAATATAGTCAGTTAAGAATCTGACAGTTTGCATATATGTAAGTAATTGGGCGCCATACGGAAGTAGTTCAATTTCAATTTGAGTTAAGAAAGGTTTAGCACTCTCTAAATAACCTTTAGCAAATTCCTTAAATACATCCATATTTAAGTTGACGTTATCTAAATTTGTATCATCTTCTGCCCCGGTATTTGCTCCTGTGCGAATGAAATCTCCAAAGTCTGATAATACATATCCAGGCATTGTAGTATCTAGGTCAATAACGCACAAGAAATCTCCGTTTTGATCAAACAGCATATTGTTAACTTTTGTGTCACAATGTGTTACACGCTTAGGTAGCTTGCCCTCTTTGTTGAGAGTCTCAGCCTTACACATATCTTCTGCTCTTGCAAAAAGTTCATCAATAATTGGTTGCACTTTTTCCAATCTTCCCGCAGCGTTTGCATCAATAGCATCTTGCAGCTGCTTTAATCTAAATGGCATATTGTGAAAATCTGGGATTGTAGCGCCTAGAGGCTCACCTGGGATATCTGAAATTAGATATTGGAACTCACCAAAAGATTTTCCTGTTAGATATGCAAACTCTGGTGTAACTTGTTCAAAAGTTTTGGATTTCTCTATAAAAATACAGATTCTCCAGTAGTTCTCACCATCAAAATAGAAGAGTTTGCCATCAGTTGTAGGGATAACAGTGAGAGTTTTACGAACTAAATCACCCTCTCCTTGTTTCTCTAATTTTGTGCGGATGTGCTCTGTTATGCGTTTAATGTTGTTTTGTAGTAATTCAACATCTTTAAAGATATAGTGATTAATTCTTTGTAATACATAGTCTGGATCTTGTTCAGACTCTGTTTTTACTAAGTAGGAGTCATTTATGTGTCCTGCTCCTAGCGGGGCAACCTCGGTAACGTTGGCGCTAATGCTAAATTTTGAAACAATCTCTTTTAAGTTCATATTATGTGTTTTTGTATTGGTTACGCTGATTACCAAATAAGTAAACAGTCTATTACAAAGATAAAAAAATAATAATACAAACTTCACATTTTTGTAATAAAAAAACAATAAAATAGGCTGTTTCACAAAGTGCAAAGTTTGAATAATAATGCACTTGGTAAAACAGCCTGAATGTTAATCTGTTAGAGTTTATTTACTCTTCTTTGAATCTAAAATTTGAGTTCTAAACTTTACAACCTTTTTGCTAGGGATAGTTATCATCTCCTTTGTATTAAGGCTCATTGTTCTCCTCTCTTTTCTATCTTTAATCATAAATGATCCAAAACCTCTGAGAAAAACATCCTCATTATTTTGTAGAGAGTTTGTAATTGTGTCTAAAACACAGTTAAGATATTCATTACTTTCAGTGAGTGTTAATCCCATTTTTTGAGAAATGTGCTTTACTAATTGTTTCTTATTCATAATTTTAACTTTATTTGTTAACAAATTATACTTGGTTATAAAAAATAGTTAATTGTAAATAGTTATGTTTTAGCAATAACAAAATTTTCGTACATTTGTTTAATATTACTGTATAGAAGATAGCAAATAGCTAAGTAATAATATAAATCTGTAGAATATGGGGACTAAAGTTGAATATTGGATTAAAGAGATCTTTTCGTTTTTTGGTATGAATCAAACTAATGTGGGGCTTATAGAGCAGATGGCCACATTTACCTTTATAATTGTACTTGCTATTGTTGTGGATTATATCTTTAAATATTTTATTACTGCAATAATTAAAAGAGGATTAAATGGACTTCATACTCCCGATAAGTTAAAGCCACTAATAAGAAAAATGTTTAATAGGGGTGTAGATGTATTTATCGCGATAATAGTTATAACTATACTACCTACAATATTCCCTAAAGAGTCGGCTACACTTGTTATAATATCTAAATCTTTATCAATTTTTATAGTTCTAATCTCTACCAATATAGTAAATACAGCTCTAAAAATGGGGTATGAGATATTAAAGAGAAAGAGAACTTATAGACAAAAGCCTATTAAGGGATTTCTGCAAATATTGCAGATAATAACATATTTTATTACGGGAATAATAGTAGTTTCAATCTTTATAAATAAATCACCTTCCGGGCTTTTAACAGGATTAGGAGCCTTTGCCGCAGTAATATCGTTTATTTTTAAGGATTCAATTTTAGGTTTTATATCTGGCGTGCAATTGTCTGCTAATGATATGATTAGGCCAGGAGATTGGATAACAGTACAAGATACGCTTGCAGATGGTGTTGTAACAGATGTAACATTAATAACAGTAAAAGTGCAAAATTTTGATAACACAGTTGTTACGGTACCTACCTACTCATTAATTACCAATCCTGTTCAGAATTGGAGAGCAATGCAAGAGTCAAAGGGTAGGAGAAGTCTAGTAAGTCTCTTTATTGACACAGATAGCATTAAAGTTTGTACGCAGGAGGAGGTTGAGAAGATGAAAAGTATTGCGGGCATTCAAACAGAATCTAATGGAATTGTAACAAATATAGAGTTATATAGAAACTATTTAATGTCATATTTAAAGAGTAATCCAAAATTGAGTCCAGAGCTAACAACAATGGTTAGATATTTAGAATCTACGCCTAATGGTCTTCCGTTACAGCTATACTGTTTCTCAAAAACTAAAGATTGGGTAGAGCACGAACAAGTTCAATCGGAGATTACTGAACACGCTATCGCGATGTGCACTCAATTTGATCTAAAGATATTTCAAGCATTAGCTAATATTCAATTAAAAAAATAGAGGCTATTTTGATTTCAAGTCAAAATAGCCTCACAGTTATTATCCATATTAGGTAATGAATTAAAACAAGAGTGTTCTACTCCATAAGTTTCTTATACTTGAACCTCTTAGGCTCAACATTACCTAAGCGCATCTTCTTATTCTCTTCATACTCAGAGTATGTACCCTCAAAAAAGTAAACTTTTGAATCACCTTCAAAGGCAAGAATGTGTGTACATATTCTATCTAGAAACCATCTGTCGTGAGAGATAACTACTGCGCAACCCGCAAAGTTCTCAAGACCCTCCTCTAGTGCACGGATTGTGTTTACGTCCACATCATTTGTAGGCTCATCTAATAATAGCACATTCGCCTCCTCTTTTAAAGTAAGTGCTAGGTGCAATCTATTTCTTTCACCACCACTTAATACCCCACATTTTTTCTCTTGATCTGCGCCAGAGAAGTTGAATCGCGATACATAAGCTCTAGCATTAACATCTTTGTTACCTAATCTTACAAACTCTGAGTTTTCAGCAATTGTTTCATATACAGATTTGTCAGGATCTATAGAGCGATGTTGTTGATCTACATATGCTACTTTTACAGTCTCCCCAGTAGTAAATGATCCCTTATTTGGAGTATCAAGACCCATAATCAATCTAAATAGAGTAGTCTTACCAGCACCATTTGGACCAATGATTCCAACGATACCCGCAGGAGGTAGCTTAAAGTTAAGATCTTCATAAAGGATTCTATCTCCAAAAGCCTTTGTAACATCAATAGCTTCAATAACATTTGTACCTAAGCGTGGACCATTAGGGATAAAGATCTCTAGCTTCTCCTCTTTCTGACGGCCATCTTCATTCAGCATCTTGTCGTAGGCAGATAGACGTGCCTTTGATTTTGCGTGACGAGCCTTTGGTGACATTCTAACCCACTCTAGCTCTCTCTCAAGAGTTTTACGTCTCTTACTCTCTTGTTTCTCCTCTTGCTCTAATCGCTTAGCCTTTTGGTCTAGCCAAGATGAGTAGTTACCCTTCCAAGGAATACCCTCTCCTCTATCTAGCTCTAGTATCCAGCCAGCAACATTATCTAAGAAATACCTGTCGTGAGTAACTGCTATAACAGTTCCCTTATATTGCTGTAAATGTGCCTCTAGCCACTGAACACTCTCAGTATCTAGGTGGTTTGTAGGCTCGTCAAGTAACAGAACATCAGGTTCTCTTAAAAGCAGGCGACACAATGCAACCCTTCTTTTTTCTCCTCCTGATAAATTTTTAACTAAAGCATCTGGTTCTGGGCACATAAGAGCATCCATAGCACGCTCCAATTTAGAGTCTAACTCCCAGCCATTAAAATGTTCAATCTTTTCTGTTAGCTCTCCTTGATATTCAATGAGTTTTGTCATTTCATCATCGCTCATAGGCTCCATAAATTTAGCATTTACGGCCTCATACTCTTTCATCAAGTCAACAACCTCTTGAACACCCTCCTCTACAACCTCTTTAACAGTTTTAGTTTCATCTAATTGTGGCTCTTGCTCAAGATAACCAACGGTGTAGCCCGGTGCCCAAACAACCTCTCCTTGATATGATTTCTCTAATCCAGCTATAATTTTCATTAGAGTTGATTTACCAGATCCATTCAATCCAATAATACCAATCTTTGCCCCATAGAAAAATGAGAGGTAAATATTCTTTAATATTGCTTTGTTACTAGAGGGTAGAATCTTACCTACTCCATTCATTGAGAAAATAATTTTTTCGTCTGCCATATATATATCTTTTTTTTCGCAAAGATATTGCTTTTTTAGGAAATTCAACTCATTATAATCACACTCTTTTATTGTTCTGTAGAAAGTTCTTTCTGTTCTAAATCCAGAAATTTCTGCTAATTCTGCGAGATTCATGCTTCTATTTCTTGCAATCTCATTTGCATATTTAATTCTTAATTGGTTTACATATGTGTTAAATGTACCTCCAGAACATAATGAGAATGCTTTAGACACATATGTTCTATTAGAGCCAATGATTCTAGCCAGCTTCTCAATAGATAAATCTCTATCTAAAAAGAGTCTCTTTAGAATGATCTCCTCTTCTAGTTTTTTAAATAATATTTCAAATTTGTTCTCCCCAGGTAAAACAAAGTCACATTCAAGATAATGACTCTTTTTTGTTTGATAATAAGGAGCTTCATCTTCGTGTAATACACAATTTAATCCACTCACTCGTTCAATAGTTTTAATCAGAATCTTTGTAAAGGCTCTGTTGAACGTAGTCTCTAAATTCAACTTTTTCATTGCTTTCTATTTTTAATCTTATCTCCTTCGCCCACTCTCCAATAGTATAGCCTAGTATAGTTTTAAATGCATTATTTGCCGATGAAAAACTCTTGAATCCACACTCTTGATATAGATCTTTAATATCAGTTTGAGGTGAGCCTATGAATTTACAGCATATTTCTCTAATGCGATAATAATTTATAAATTCATTAAAATTCTTGTGTGCTAATGAATTAAGAGCTCTTGAAAGGTATGTTCTATTTGTATATACCTCTGCCGCTAGCCCTTTTAAGGTTATATCTTTTTGTAAATAGAGTTTCTCCGATTCAAACTTATTCACAAGTCTTGATAATATTTCTGAATCTGAGTTAATTTGGTTATAGTCAATCTGTTGAGGCGTATCATATAATTTGTCATTGTTGTTAATAATATTATGATAAGGCACAGAATGTTTTTTACTCTTTTTTAATAGAGTTAATATTATAAAGAGGTGATTCGCGATATTTATTAAAATGCTACATACAATAAATCTCTTATTAGAGTTAAAATCTACAACAATTAAATATATTGAATCACTAAAAATGAATAATCCAATGATAAAATATGTAGCTAATTTACGTAATGGACTTTGGTTATTAAAGTTATTATATTTGTTATTTAAAAGGAGCACGCTATATAATAAATTTATTATAAAGTACTTTATGACAAATACCTCAAAAGAGAATAGCGGATCAATAAAATGAGTTCTGATTGAGAGTGGATACTTAATAAACATATACCAAACCATATCTTTGTAATTCAAGTCGTTGAGAACAAAGATACAACTTAAGGAGTCGTCAATTGGGTAAAAAGTAAATTTGAGTTTATATTTTTACGATTGAAAAATCGTATATACGATATTATCGTTTAATTTGGTCAAAGCCTTTGCCATAAACACCTGATACACTGCCAACAGACATAAATGCATCATTGTCTATCTCTTTGATAACCTTATATACTAAGTTCATATCACTTTTACGTACAATTACCATAATAATCTTACTTTGTTGCTTAGTAAACCATCCTTGCCCCTCTATTAATGTAACGCCTCTCCCAACTTGAAATGCAATTTGATCTGCAATTTCTTCATATGATTTAGAGAAAATGAAAATTTGCAAGGATTGTTTTGTTCCAGCAATAAAAAGATCAATAGTATAGCTAGCTGCTCCAATTAATATGTAACCGTACATTATTGTAGCAAAACGTTGTCCTAAATTCTCTGTACCTAATATAGCTCCCGATGAATCTACAATCTCTTTAGCTGGGAGTAGAAGAGAAGAGGCTATAATGAATATATCTATTAGTAGAATAATTCTTCCAGCAGATACATTTCTATACTTAACAATCATTAGTGCAATTATATCTGTGCCTCCTGTGCTACCGCCTTGTGAGAAGCAGAGCCCAACTCCAAATCCAGATAAAACTCCACCAAATATTGCAGATAGAAGTTTTCCATTTGATATTGCTATTTCCTGAATAAAACTAGCTGGAATTATATCGGGAAGAAACTCAAAGAATAGCGAAGTGACAATTATTGCATATACTGTCTTTATGCCAAACCCTTTCCCTAGTACCTTTAGCGCAATGACCAGTAGAACTAAATTTATGGCAAAGAATGAGATACTTATTGGGATTTTAAAAGCATAAAATATTATGGCAGATATACCTGTTACTCCGCCACCAACCATGTTGTTGGGTATTAGAAAGACATCCCATCCAATGGCATATAGTAGGAGCCCTAAAGTTATTAATATATAACATTTAGTTTCTAATAAAACTTTTCTTATGCTAGTTTTCATACGATTAAAAAATTTTTCTAAAAGGTTAATAATTTATAAAAATTTTTGATTCTCTGATAACCGTTTCACTTTCGCATAAATTATTTTTAATCAACCCTTTGGGTATAATAGATTAAATATATTTTATGTTCATTTTCATACGATTATTTTTCTTTTCTAAAAGATAAATGGTAGGTTTAATATACTTTACGCTCGTTGTTTGTTGAATTTGGCACAGTTGTGTGATTTACACCTCTTCTATATTTTGTTGGTTTAATGGCTTGGATGTAGCTTTCTTTCGCCTTCTCTTTACATTTTCAAAGCCATTTCCATATACGCCCATTGCCGATGTTACAGATATAAAGGCTTTATGGTCAACCTCCATTATGGCAGCGGTGATCTCTTGTAGTTGCTGTTTTCTAGCTACAACTATTAAGACTTTGCTATCTTGCTGAGAGTGCCATCCAACGGAATTTAATGCTGTTACCCCTCTATTTAACTCTTTATTAATAACATCTCCAACCTCTTTGTACTTTTGAGAAAAGATTAAGATCTGAACAGACTGTTTACTACCTGTTAGAATCAAGTCTAACATATAAGAGAATGATACCATCTGTATATATCCATATATTACATCTTGTAGTCCTCGCCCAGGCAAGAAGATGATGGAGCCAATAATTAGTAGATCACAATAGAGAAATACTCTACCAGGTGATGTCTCTCTATACCTTGCAACAAGTAGTGCAATAATATCAGTTCCTCCTGTGCTGCCTCCTTGCATAAAGATTAGTGCTATACCTATTGCACTCAATGTTCCTCCAATAATTGCATTAATAAATTTATCGGGAATATCAGAAAGTTGCATAATCCACTCAGATTCAGGCATTATCTTAAACATTAGCGTTGCTAATAGAACGCTATAGATAGTTTTAAAACCAAATGCTTTACCTAAAATCATAAGTCCAATCCCAATTAATACCGCATTAATTGCAAAGTAACTGTATGAGACAGGGATATCTGTTGCGTAAAAAATGATGGACGCAACACCAGTTACACCTCCTCCAGATATCTCCTTTGGTATAATAAATGCTTGCCAACTAAAGCAATATAGAAAAATACCGATACTTATTAATAAATAAGCTTTTGCTTCATTAATAACTTTTGTAAATGACATCTTTGTTTTTCATTTAGGTTGTTAATATTTCACCTTGTGAGAAGCAAATGGCCTCTCCTTTAATTACTACACTCTCTTTTGTTATTGAGCAGAATAATTCGCCTCCTCTCTCCGAAATCTGTTTTGCTGTAAGTTCTACCTTATTTAATCTATCAGCCCAATATGGGGCAATTGTACAGTGCGCAGAGCCAGTTACAGGATCCTCAAGGATTGTTGCTTGAGGTGTAAAGAATCGCGATACAAAATCTGATTCTCCAATATTTATATAACATTCATTCTCTCTTGTTGCACCTGGCGCGGAGGCAACAACTCCACCTTGCCCTAGATTTATTTTATCAAACTCTAATCTATCTATTTTAAGTGCAGCAATCTCATCAGCAGACTCATACACTAAGTGATAATCTCTAGATAGATAGACCTCTTTTGGTTGTATGTTGAGTGCATTTATAATCTCTTGTGGCAGTTGTGCTTTTTTGCCTACCCTTATCGGGAAATTTAGAGAGAAAAGCTCTCTTCCTAATTGGTCAATCTCCTTTTCTATCTTAATAATGCCCTCTTGTGTATGAAATAAGAGAGCATTATTATTGATTAGCTCTGGGTAGAAATTAAAAACTACATAAGATGCAGCCAAGGTTGCGTGACCACAGAGATCCATCTCTAAATCTGGTGTGAACCATCTTAATGATAATCCATTATCTGTTTGTAAAAGATATGCAGTCTCTGCGACTCCATTCTCTTTTGCTATTTTTAAAAGTATATCATCACTTAGCTGATGCTCTAAAACTACAACACAAGCTGAGTTGCCTTTAAATAATTGATTAGTAAAGGCATCGATATGATAAAACTTTAACAAACCACATTGATGATTTTAGATGGAACAACTATTATCTTTTTAATTCCTCCTTCACCAATATATTTTGCAGTGTTTTCATTAGATTTAACTATCTCTTGAACCTCTGCAGGAGATAGATCTTTTGATAACTCTAATTTGAACCTCATTTTTCCATTGAATGATACAGGATACTCAAATGTACTCTCAGCTGTGAATTTTTCGTTATACACGGGGAACTCTACGTGGCTAATACTTTTTGTGTAGCCTAACTGGCTCCATAACTCCTCTGTAATATGAGGTGCAAATGGAGATAGAAGTATTAACATATTCTCAAGAATCTCTCTCTTATTACATTTTAGATCTTGCAACTCATTTACAGCAATCATAAAGGCACTAACAGATGTATTAAATGAGAATGATTCTATATCTGATTCAATCTTCTTAATTAGTTTATGGAGTGTTTTTAATTCGGCAGGAGTAGCCTTCTCTTCTGAAATGCTAATCTCTTGGTTTTGCCCATAAAATAGTCTCCAGAACTTTCTTAAGAAGCGATGTACTCCATCAATTCCCTTTGTATCCCAAGGCTTAGATTGCTCTAATGGACCTAAGAACATCTCGTATAATCTAAGTGTATCAGCCCCGTAACTATTACAAATGTTATCGGGATTAACCACATTAAACATAGATTTACTCATTTTTTCTACGCCATATCCACAGATATATTCACCATCTTCTAAGATAAATTCTGCATTTGCATACTCAGGCATCCAAGATTTAAATGCATCAAGATCTAGTCTGTCATTATTTACAATATTAACATCTACGTGAATTTCAGTGGTTTCGTGTTCATCTTTTAATCCATAAGATACAAAAGTATTTGTTCCTTTTACCCTATATACAAAGTTTGATCTACCTTGAATCATCCCCTGATTAATGAGTTTCTTAAATGGCTCCTTCTCTACAACATATTCAATATCAAATAGGAATTTGTTCCAGAAACGAGAGTAAATAAGGTGACCTGTTGCGTGCTCTGTACCTCCAATATATAGATCTACGCTCTTCCAATACTCATCAGCCTCTCTACTTACTAGATCATTACTATTATTTGGATCCATATATCTTAAATAGTATGCGCTACTTCCTGCAAAACCAGGCATTGTGCTCTTCTCAATAGGATATCCATTATATGTCCAATCTTTTGCTCTTGCTAAAGGCGGCTCTCCACTCTCTGTAGGTAAGAATTTATCTACCTCTGGTAAAACAAGTGGTAGTTCGCTCTCAGGAATTGGAGTTGCAATGCCATCTTTATAGTAGATTGGGAAAGGCTCGCCCCAATATCTTTGTCGCGAGAAAATTGCATCTCTTAATCTATAATTTATCTTTTTCTTCCCGATACCCATCTTCTCAACCTCCTCTATTGCTGCAGGAATTGCCTCTTTTACACTCATGCCGTTAAGGAAGCCGCTATTGCACATAATTCCCTCTTTTGCATCAAAGCTCTCTGTGCTAATGTCGCAACCCTCAATAAGTGGAACTATCGGGAGGCTAAATTGTTTTGCAAAATTATAATCTCTGCTATCGTGAGCTGGAACAGCCATAATAGCTCCTGTTCCGTATCCAGCAAGTACATACTCACTAATCCACACAGGAACACTCTCGTTTGTAAGAGGATTTATAGCATATGAGCCTGAGAATACACCTGTTACCTTTCTGGTTTCAGCCATTCTTTCGCGCTCAGTCTTCTTCTTAGCCTCAATGAGATACTCCTCTATAGCCTCTTTCTGCTCTTTAGTAGTTAATTTTTCAACCCACTCACTTTCAGGAGCTAAAACCATAAAGGTTACTCCAAAGATAGTATCAGCACGAGTTGTAAAGATTGTCATATCGTATTCAGCAGACTCTCCATTAACAGGAGAATTATTTGAAACCTTAAAGATCATCTCAGCTCCTTGAGACTTTCCAATCCAGTTCTTTTGCATCTCTTTAAGGGCATCCGTCCACTCTAGCTCCTCCATATCTCCTAGAAGTCTCTCAGCATAAGCAGAGACTCTTAGTAGCCACTGTTTCATTAACTTTTGCTCTACAGGGTGGCCACCTCTAACAGATAATCCCTCTTTTACCTCATCATTAGCAAGTACTGTTCCTAGCGCAGGGCACCAGTTAACAGCCGTTTCACCTTGATATGCAATTCTATATTTCATTAAGATTTCGCTCTTCTCTAGCTCTGAAAACTCTTTCCATTCTTGAGCAGAAAACTCTTTAACATCTGAACAAGCTGCATTTATATTTGAGTTTCCTTCTTTTTCAAATGCTAAAATTAAACCACTTATAGGTTCTGCTTTTGAAGTTTCATTATTATAGAATGAATTGAACATTTTTAAGAATGCCCATTGTGTCCATTTGTAATAGGCTGGATCACATGTTTTTATCTCTCTATTCCAATCATAAGAGAAGCCAATTCTATCTAATTGCTCTCTATATCTATCAATATTATTCTTAGTTGTAATGGCTGGATGTTGCCCAGTTTGAATCGCATATTGTTCAGCAGGAAGCCCAAATGCATCATAACCCATAGGGTGAAGTACGTTAAATCCCTTGAGCCTTTTGTATCTACTGTATATATCACTTGCTATATACCCAAGTGGGTGACCAACGTGTAGTCCTGCCCCTGATGGATAGGGAAACATATCTAAAACATAAAATTTTGGCTTTGAAGAATCAATATCAACCTCAAAGGTTCTATTTTCAGCCCAAAACTGCTGCCATCTCTTTTCAATATCTATAAAATTGTACTCCATTTTGTTTTATTTTTTTTAGCGAGACAAATTTACACAAAGTTTATTATATGCACAATTTTACAGAATGGAATAAAAAGTTTTTTTAATTATGGAATAAAATTGATTATATTTGCAATTACGTGATGTGGTTTTTAATTGTTTGATTAGTAGTAGGTTGTTATGGTTTTGGTGGGGGTTTTTTTGTGAATATTTTAGGCCATATTTTCTAATAAGAACTTATAAAAATGAACTACTTTAAAATATATATAATTATATTGTTTTGTGTTGTATCAACTAGTGCTCTAAAGGGGCAAACAGCAACATTTTTAAATATTAATCCCGATGCCCACTCTTCTGCAGTTGCTAATAGCGGTGCCGCACTCTCACCAAATGCTTTCTCTTTCTGGAATAATAGTGCAAGTACTATCTTTTCAAAGCGCACAACAGAAATTGGAGTTGGCTATACAAATTGGCAACCTTTAATTAATTCTGGGAAGATGTTATCTGCCGCAGGTTACTTTAAGCTATCAGATGAACTATCTCTAACAGCTGGAGTAAAAAACTTTATGCATAGTAGTTATGATATAACAGGAGATGATGGTATTATCGTTGGAAAATACTCTCCCAAAGAGGCTGCTCTAGGGGTTGGTTTTGGCGTAAAAGTGCTCCCAACACTATCTTTCTCTGCAAACTTAAACTACATCTCATCAAAGCTTGCTCAGGGGCGCACAGCCAATGCTTATAGTGCCGATTTAGCACTATTCTTTAAACTGAATAAAACAGACCTAGGTTTAACCATATATAATTTGGGAACAAGATTGGATTACGACGTCAATCAATCATACAGACTCCCATTAAGTATTCAGTTGGGAGCGAATCGAACTCTATTAAAAACAAGAATTAGTGAGATCATATCGGGAGTTCAATGTGGCTTAATCTCAAATGAAGATAATAGTAGATTCAATGCAAATATTCGTTTAGAGTATATATATAATGGTGTAGTCTCTTTTAGAGGCGGTTACTATTATGGTGGAAGTGATATCGTTGAGTCTAGCTATGCTACTGCTGGAATGGGCGTTGAGATTTTTACTGTGGCTGATTTACACGGTTCTTATATATTTGCTTTTACGGATTATCCACTTAATGAGACCTTTAGGCTGGCTTTGACTGTGCCATTCTAATTTGGTGTTTATGTCTCAAAAACATTTTTAATATAAATATTTCTCAACAATAGGTACAATTATGGCGGTTGCTACCCCCATTAGTGCCATTGCCAAACCACTTATGGCGCCTTGGATTGCCCCCATTTCAATAGCTTTTGCCGTTCCAATACCGTGGGAGGTGGCGCCCATTGCAAAACCTTGTGCCATGCTATCTTTAATGCCGCATCTATTTAATATCCAGGGACCAAATAGACTCCCTAAAAGACCTATGCAAAATACAACGATAGATGTTATCGGGATATTCCCACCTAAAGGCTCAACAATAGCAGCAGCAATGGGTACTGTAACAGATTTTGGGGCAAGCGATGTGATGATTATTCTCTCTGCACCAAATGCCTTTGCAATGTAAACAACACTTAAAACACCAACTAGAGATCCTACAATAGTTGAAACAAGTAGTGGCAATATGTGTCTCTTAATCTTTTCTAACTGTTCATACAGTAAATATCCCAATGAAACAACAGACATCCCTAAGGCAAGATCTAGAATTTTTGTTGCTTCCCGATACTTTTCATATTCAAAATCGGCAAGATTCAATAGTGCGATGAGGGATAAGAATGTTAGTAACAGCGGGTGCAATAGGGCTATTTTTGTTCGTTGGTAGAGAGCCGTTCCCAATGAATATATGCCTATTGTAGCTACAAGCCATAAAAGATCTGATTCAATTATTTGTTGCATACTCTATTCTTATTTAAATATTGAAAAACTCCTCCCCCAATAAGTAGTACTAGAAGAGCACTAGCTACGGAAGCTATCAAAATTGTGTGCAAATTTTCCATTATTAATTGGTAAGATGTAATTAATCCAACTCCGTATGGAACAAAGAAGAGTGCCATTGTTTTTAGTAGAAATTTAGCACAGGGTTCAACCTTTTTGGGGTTTATTATCTTTAGTGATAATGCTGTGAATAACATTATCATTCCCAGTATATTACCTGAAATGTAGCCGTCTATAGAGTAACTAATAATATTGCCCAGTAGCCAAAATAGTAATATGTATAAAATACCTGCCATTAGCGTGCAAATTTAACTATTTTTTTTACAGCTTTATAATATGCATTTGCATACTCTTGCATACCTAAATCTGTTGGGTGAACTCCATCCACTTGCGAATCTGGTGTTAATCCAAGCTCCTCTTTTGTCATATAGTGTAAATTTTTAATTCCCTCTTTTTTTAGCTCTTTATACGCTTTTAAAAGCTCTTTGTTGGCCCCCTTATAGGCATTTAGAGCCTCAGATGATGATAAGTCATTCATATATCCACAATGCTCAACAATTAAAATAGGAGAGGAGGAGTGTTTACGAATCTCTTTTACTCCATCAATAAAACGTTGATAGATATGCTCTTCTAAATGTCTAGTCATATTAGGCATACAATCAATGATATATAGAGCGGCATCGAGCTCTGACAGCATCCTAAACATAGGCATATCAAGCTGACCTTGACCTGAGAATCCAAGATTAATTATGGGGTAATCTAATTTACGGTGAAGAATGTTTGTCCAAGCCATTCCTGGACGAGAGGCACAAGCACCTTGCGTGATTGATGTTCCGTAGCAGACTATAGGAGATTCATCTCTTACTGGTATAAAACTAAAACTATTCTCTCTATCTGTTCCAATCTCTAAATGTTTAACTGTAGTATAGAGTGGTAGGTATAATTCAAAGGTAGCCTCTCCATCTTTAGTTATATCTAAATTATTATAGGTATAAGTAATGGTATCCTTGCTAAAATTCCACGCACCTCTGCACCAAACTTGATCTCTATTTTGGTACGCATATAAATCAACTCCACTTACCCCAGTAGCTGGCATATGTGGCATTGAATATTCGCCCCCTACGCAATATTTTACAACTATTCTAGAGGCATTAGTATTAAATTTTATGGTTAATCCAGCGCTATTTTGGGAGAGATCCCAATGCTTTGTGCGGAGTTTATCTTTAACTCTGTCGGGAAGCCTATTATAACCATTTTTTAACTCTGTATACCAGCCTCTTCCCGATATATAATTCTCTTTTTTATTAAGTGGGCTGTACCAAATTAATTGAGAATATGCAGAATAGGCTATAAAGAGCGTTAGAATTGTTGTGATAATTTTTTTCATTTTGTATAGAGAGTATAACGTGTTCTTGTTATTAAAAATTAAAAAGTTGCTCAAAAAGTGATTTATAGTTTGCAAATTTACTACTATTAACACCTTCTGAACAACTTTTCTTTACTTATTTTTTTAACCTAAAATAATTAGTTGAGTCTATTATTCATTTATTTCATATCCTGGAGTCTGCTTGATAAGTGGGTCGTTGTTTAACAAGGTTTGATCTACAGGCCATAAAACTTTATAGGCTTGAGTTGCCTCATCTAAGATTGGAATATTATCACCATAAATAGATGCTTCTCCCATAAATACTAGAGGTTTTCCACCCTTTGTTTGAGTCATACGGCGTAGATCCCACCAACGCTTACCCTCTTGGATAAACTCTTTTGTTCTCTCATTTAAGATAGCTAATTCGTTTTGAGTGAAGTCACCAGCTTTATAGCCATACATATCTACATCCCAATTATCACCATAAGCACGCTCTCTAACCATATTCATATATCTTTCAACGTCTGCATTATTGCCCTCATAGTTAGCAATTTCTGCAAGTGAAAGGTAAACCCAAGGTAAGCGGTAGATTACGTAATCTCCATCAAATTCTCTTCTACCTTCATTATTTATGTGTCCGATATTCTTTATTACGTGTGAACCTCTATATGATAGATTGCCCACGCTATCTTTGCTGTATGAAATTAAGAATGTATCATCTCTACGATTATCATTCTCATCAAACATTTCGTATAATTTTTGAGAGTACTCATAAGATTGATTTTGATCAACTAAAAGTGGATCATTCCAAGGAGTACCATCTGCTCTAAAAGCCGAAGCTTGAGTCTGTCCAGTTGCAGTAGAGTATGTGAATGAAGCAAAACCATTACTTGCCTCTCCAACAAGATTTCTAACGGCAAAGATTATCTCACTATTATCCTTCTTGGTAACACTAAATACGTCAGACATACTTGGTTGAAGAGCTAGCCCATAATTGTTCATTAAGTTTGTAAGGTGACTCTTAGCAACGGCTATATCAGCTGGGTTTGCTACGTGGTTAGCTGCACTCTCACCCGCTATTTGCCAATTGGTTGTAACCTTAGCAGTCCAAAGATAGACATCTGCAGCTAATGTTTCAGTTGCCGCTTTTGACCAATAAACTTTTCCGTTACCTCTACCTAGTGGATCAAAACTATTAGTGTTGCCAAATAACTCTAACGATTTAGAGATGTCGCTCTTAACTTGAGTCATAATTACCTCAGGAGTCTCTCTCTTCTTATATAGAATATTAGGATCGAGTACTCCATCTATAACTTCAACATCTGTTCTAAGAGGAACGCCTCCATAAACACGATATAATTCAAAGTAATAGAAAGCTCTTAGCCCATAAACTTGACCTAGATAGAAGTTCTTCTTCTCTTCTGTTAAGAAATCACTCTCAGTAACACGAGCAATGAATAGATTGCAATTAGTGATTCTTCCAAAGATATCTCCAAATTTAGAGACTTGAGGATTACTCTGAGTCATATTTTGAAGCCTGATAGTTCCGCCAGCGATAATCATACCATCTGTAGATACAGAGCTTCTTGCAAATGTTCCACCTCTTAACTCTCCAAATGTCATAACGTGTTGCCAAGTTTGGCTTCTAAAGTGGCTATGCATGCCATCTATATAACCAGCAATATGCTCTTCATTTTTCCAATATGATTCACTGCCGTAATAATCTATTGGTCCAAGGTCAAGCAGATCATTACAAGATGTTGCAAAGGTGCCTATCACTGCTGCAATCATCACGTTTTTAATATATAATTTTATCTTTTTCATTTGATTAACTTTTTCTAATTTGTAAAATAATTTCTAAAAAACGTATCACTATTAAAATGTTAAGCTAGCGCTAAATACGATAGTTCTTGGAAGAGAGTAGCCCCATCCTGCGCTTGAAGCCTCAGGTGAGAAGATATTTTTAGCTTGTGTAAGGTAGCCTAAATTTTGACCAGAAACGGATATGTCAACTTTTTGACAAGCCATTTTCTTTGCAATATCTTTAGGTAGAGTATAGCTTAATGACACTTCTCTAAAAGCAAGATAATCACCTTTATATGCGAATAGCGTAGAGGTTCTGTTGTAGTTGCCTGGGCCTAAGAAGTCTGCATATACATATCTTGGATATGTTGCACTTGTATTTGTTGTACTCCAAGTGTTGAAATAATCTGTAGTAGTATTGAATGTGCCTTGAGCAGCTCCTAGGATCCAAGGAGTGTTAGAGTCGTAGATATAATAATCAAGAGCAAAGTCAAAACGTGCATATAATGATAGACCTTTCCAAGTTAGAGTTGTATTAAAACCGCCTGTAAAACGAGGAGTTGTATTACCCATAACTACTCTATCATAAGAGTCAATTCTTCCATCTCCATTTACATCTTTCCATTGCATATCTCCAGGTTGTAATAGAATACCAGATGCTTTTTGTGATTCACTTAATGTCTCCCATACATCAGGACTATATTGATATTTTCCTTGGCCATTACCAGTTTCAACAACTAATCCTTTAGGTATATCGTCAAGACTTTGGTATATGCCAACTGCTTCATATCCAATTAGAACGCCAGGTTCATAACCCTGCTGATAGCCACCTACAAATTCTGTTGCATAGGAGCCATCTTCATTTAGTCCACCTGTATAGATCTCAGTTGCACTTTGCATATTTCTCTCTAAACCATTGTCGGGAAGCTGAATAACTTTATTTTTATTGTATGAAATGTTGAAATTAGCACCCCATTTTAGATCTTTCTTTTCAATGATTCTAGCTTGAATATCAACCTCTATACCTCTATTCTGAAACTTACCATTATTATTCTTTACTGATGAGAAACCAGTTGTAGATGGAAGTGAAAGACTAGCATATTTGTCAGATGTTAAACGATCATAAAAAGTGAAATTAGTATTCAATCTATTCTCAAAAAATCCTAAATCAAGACCAATTTCGGCTGTTCTTGTCTGCTCCCAAAGTAGGCCAGGGTTAGGAAGGGTTCCTATAAGGTAACCAACATTTCCATTATAGGCTGTTGAGGTGTAAGAGCCTTGTAGTTCGTATGTTCCAATTCCTTGTGCATTGCCATTTATACCATAACTAGCACGCAGTTTACCAAATGATAAGAAGCTAAGATACTCCTTTGCAAACTCTTCGCGGTTAAAGATCCATCCTGCAGATACCCCAGGGAATGTGCCCCAACGATTATCTAATAGAGTTGAATATCCATCGTGTCTAAGAACTGCAGAGATTAGATATTTATCTCTATAATCATAATTTACTCTACCAAAGAATGATATTATGCGAGATTGTGAGTGCCATGAATCAATACTTCTTTTACCTTCTTCTTCTGAAGTTAAGCCTAAATCTCTAAAATCATCAACAGGTGCACCAGATCCAGAGGCACTTAAGCCATAATTAGCTCTATCATAATATTCAGTTCCAGCTAGTACGCTTATAGTGTGGTCTTCTGCAATTGTTTTGTTGTAATTAAGAACAGCGTTATAAGTTTGCTTAAAGATTCTATCAAAAGATGCAGACGTGCTACGGGTTCTGTTAAATACTCCAGGCGTCTGTTCATAATCTTGATTGAATGCCTCCTTGTAAGTATCTGTGTAATCCCACATTCCAGTAACCTTAAAGCTAAGATCTTTTGTTAACTTTACATCAAAATCTTGTGAAAGAGTTAATCTGTTAACAGTATTTAATCTGAAAAATTGATCATCTTGAAAAGATTGATTACCGTCGCTAACGTGTGAACCTAATAGGGGATTACCATCCTCATCTTCGTAACGAACTGTAGTAGGAACAGACATAATACGTCCAAAATAGTTTGCAACATTACTTTGTGTTGCTGGCATATCTTGCCAGTTTGAACGTGTAAAGTTTACTCTAGATGTACTTGTAATAAAATCAGTAACTTTATATGATCCATTTAGGATAAAACTAAGTCTTTCGTTAAATGATTGGATAGGGAGACCTTCGGAATCGTGATAACCTAAGCCAGCGTAATAATTTCCATTTTCATTTCCGCCACTCATACTTACATTGTATGTCTGTGTAAGGGCTGGGTTATTAAAATTATATTCAGATGGAAACGTCTCTTTGAATATTAGAGTTCTATCGGGATTTATTGGGTCTATCATAGTTTGCCATCCTTGACTAAGTAGATAATCATATTCAGGCTTATACTCCATTAGATTCCAGATCATTTTAGGATCATTAATATCATTACCAATACCCATAGGTTGCTTTCCATTTAGATTATGCTGTGGAGCCCAAGGTGTATTTACATAGGCTGTACGCATAGCTGTAATATAATCCTCTGCACCTAGGAACTCATACTGATTATTCATATAGTTTATACCAATCTTTGCACTTGCTGTTATACTGCGACTTCCAGATTTTCCACTTTTTGTAGTTACTAGAACCACACCATTACTTGCGCGAGCTCCATATAGTGCAGTTGCACCAGCATCCTTTAATACCTCCATAGATTCAATATCTTCTGGATTTACGTCATTTAGACCCTCTCTAATCTGTCCATCAATAATGATTAGTGGTGATCCTGTACCGTCAAAATTGGTACCCCCTCTAAGGATAATTGTTGGTACAGCTGTAGGGCTTCCAGATGATTGAATTACGCGAACACCAGGTACAGCTCCTGATAGAGCTTGTGCTGGGTTTGAATAGAGTCCCTTTTGAAGGAGTTCATTGTCTACAGTTGCAATAGAGTTTGTAACTTTAGATCTAAGTGTCTTTCCCCCATATCCAGTTACAACGAGTTCATCAAGAAGTTGTGAATCGCTCTCCATTACAATGTTAAATACAGCTCTTGTTCCAACTTCTTGTGTTACAGTGTTGTACCCCATCATAGAGATAACCAATTTTGGTGCCTCTGTAGTTAAAGTTATACTAAAATTACCATCAATATCAGTTGTTGCGTAATTTTGAGTACCTTGCTCAAGGACAGTTGCTCCAATAACTGTCTCTCCACTTACCTCTGTTACCGTTCCCGTAACAGTGCGAGTTTGTGCAATTGCATTCAGTGATGCAAATAGCATACATAAAATAAATAGTTTTCTCTTCATTTTGAATGTTTTTAGTGGTTTAATTAATATTTATAGGTTTCTGTTATTTAATAGTTAGTTTATAGTTCTATCTTAAATGTTGATGCAGGTAATAACTCTTCATTAACCAAGTTGGCTCGTGTAAATGGTTGCCAGCCATATCTTACAAATTTTGGGTTTTTAATATGCTTACACCTTAAAACAACTTTATCTGCTGCTATGTGTGCCTCCGCTGGGTAGTATAATCCATCTATCTCAGCAACTTCAAATCCATTTATAGGCTCTCCATCAGAGCTCTTAAGCCCTTTTGAGTAATTAAATGTTAAGTAAACTTTACTGTTGTTTGTAGTAGCCCATTTGAATAGAGGTCCCGATGGAGTTATATTTTTATTGTAGTCTTTGTTTAGTGCCCAACGAGCAAGTCGTAATCCAATATCTTTTTTATCTCTAGGATGTACATCTAATGAGTCGCCTCTGTCACTTGAAACAACCATACCTGTATGTGGAATTTGCTCCATTAATTTACGTTGACTATCTCTGAATGTTGGCCAAGATGGGCGATTAAGGCTAGATAATTGAACAAAATAGAATGGAAGTTCTGGATTGCTCCAATTCTCTCTCCAACTCTTAACTAATAGTGTAAATAACTCTTCGTGAGCCTCTATATTGTGAGCGTTGGATTCTCCTTGGTACCATATTATACCTTTGATAGGGAATTGCTCTAAAGGCTTAATGCCCACCTCATTTAAGTAGGTAGGCTCGTATGGATGTCGTACAAATCTTTTGTCGGGACTATTTTTTATATTTTGAGCTGCTCTTGATCTTACCCAAGGTTGGATGAAATCGTTACTTAGCCAATTGTTTAATATTTGTGGTAGTTCTCGTTCTAGTGTAGCTCTATCTATCCAAGACTCTGTATTGGAGCCACCAACTGCATTTATAATCAAACCTATAGGTATTTCAGTCTCCTCCTGTAAATCTTTGCCAAAATAGTATGCAATAGCTGAAATATCTCCAGCGTTCTCTGGTGTTAAAGTTTGCCAATCAGTCGGAGTATAGAAGTTGAGGTTGTTTACACTCTCTATCTCCTCTATACTCCAACTAATAGCATTGGTACTAATGTTGTTTTTTGTATTGTAGACCCTTATTTTGGGATTGTTTGCAGTAGGAATTTCAGTTGAACCACTATTTGCTTGTTTGAGTGTCCAAGCCATATTAGATTGACCAGAGCAGAGCCAAACATCACCAACAGCAACATTTTTATACTCTAAGGTTTTTGCCTCAGTTGATATAGAAAGGGTGTACTCTGTTCCCACTCTTAATGGTAAAAAGCTCACGAACCACTCTCCACGTACATTTGCTGTAGCTTCTCTTTTTTGAGAGCCAATCTTTACTTTTACAAGCTCTCCACTGTTTGCTATACCTTTGATATTTATACTCTTTCCTCTCTGTATAATCATATTGTCTCCATACATCATAGACATCCGTAACCCGCCATAATTGCCTGTGATTGCGCTGTTGGCAACTTGTGCCATTGCTTTAGCTCCTTGGTTATTTGGGTGTATTGCATCGGGAAGCATAGATGGATGAGAGTGTAGCGGCGAGTAAAAATCAATTAAATCAGATCCTGTCGCCTGAGCAATACTCTTTATAGCACTTCTTATCTTTACTTGCCAATCATTAGTCCCCGATATAAAGCGTGGATGATAATTAGTTATAGGTGTAATCTCTGCCACAAGTACTCTAACATTTGGATTAACATCTTTAAATGATTGTATTAAATCTATATAATCTTTCACAAAACTATCTCCGTGGTGAGGCCAATTTCTAGGGTCAGTATCATTTACGCCAAGGTGGATTATCACGATGTCTGGTCTGAAATTTAGAGCATCTTGATATACTGCCTCCTTTGTATATGGTCTGTGCCCTTTATTTAATAGAGTAGCTCCACTTTTTCCAAAAGCCTCCACTTGGTACTCATTGCCGAGTAGTGTAGCAAGTTGAGCTGGATATGATTTTGTAGAACTATCGCTAACACCTACACCATACGTTATACTATCGCCTACGCAAGCTACCTTTAGCCTATTTTGGGCATATGTAAAGAGCGAGATTGATATAAAACTTAGCAGTAGTACAATGTTTTTCATTTATGCGCTATTTGGTGTTGTGTTTTAATGATGTTAAAGTTTTCAAATGCAAATATATAAATATTTTTCTAAAAACGCCCCTAAATAATAAAATATTTTATTAATATGGTTGTGATTTGTAAAAAATGCATAAAATTGTTTGCTGTGATATGCTATTTTGTTCGTATCTATGAAGATAAATTCTATATTTGCATAAATTTTGTTAGAAACATAACATTTTTGTTAGATATTGAGTAAAAATAATTGCTATGAGAAATTTTCTGAGTAATATTAATAGTCAAGATAGGTTGTATGAGATACGTAGGAAAATATTTGTTCAGTGTGTTGTGGGTGGGCAATCTACTATTTCGCAGATATCAAAGGCTTTAAATTTAAGTGTGCCAACTGTTGCTAAGAATGTGCAAGAGTTGTGTGATGATGGGTTCTTTATTGATTATGGAAAAGAGGAGTCCAAAGAGGGGCGTCCAGCTAGTGTTTACGGAGTGAATCCTAATTCTTGCTATTTTATTGGTGTTGATATTACTCCAATTCAACTTAGTATGGCAATTGTTGATTTGAACGGGATTGTAGTAAGCTTCTTTAGAAATAAAAACTTTGTATTTAAAGATGATGAAGAGACTCTTGATCACGTGTGTGAACAGGTTAAATCATTTATAGATAAGGCTCATAGTGAAGGTAAGGTTGAGGATCTTGGGAGAATACTAAATATAAATGTAAATATTATAGGGCGTGTTAATTCTAAAAATGGTTACTCATATAGTGCATTTAATATGGGGGAACGCTCATTAAGTAGTGTTTTAACTGAAAAGTTAGGAATTGCTACTACAATAGAGAATGATACAAGGGCAAAAACATATGGTGAATACCACGAGATAAAAAAAGTGGGTGGTAGATCTGATTTAATGTTGTGTATTAATGCGGATCTAGGAATAGCAATGGGAGCCGTTATAGATGGTAAATTATTAGATGGAAAATCGGGCTTTGCGGGTGAGTTAGGGCATACTTATGCATTTGATAATGAGATTATATGCTATTGTGGAAAGAAGGGTTGTTTGGAGACTGAGATTTCGGGTAAAGCTCTACTGCGTGAGGCTTTAGCTCGTATAAACAGTGGTTCACAATCGGTATTGTCATCCAGTGTAAAGAGCGGTAAAGAGGTCTCTATATATGATGTTATAGATGCAATAAGCAGTAAAGAGGATATGTTGTGCATAGAGATATTAGAGGACATGGGATTTAAGCTGGGGCGTACTATAGCAAACTTGATAAATATTTTTAATCCCGATACAATAGTAATTTCAGGAATCCTTTCACAAACAGAAGATTTTATTCTAAACCCTGTAAAAATGAGTGTAAAGAAGCACGTCCTTACACTGGTTGGGAATGATACAAAAATCGTTGTTTCAAGTTCTAAAGGGAGTAAAGCAGGTGTAATTGGAGCTTGTCTTATCTCAAGGAATAAAGCTCTAGGTATACAGGTCTAGATAGAATTTAGTCAATGATATTAGAAAATTAAGCAACCCCTCATTGGGTTGCTTTTTTTTTATACTACTCATATAATAAAAATATTTATTTAATATTCTGATATATTTAAAATATATTATTATATTTGCGTGTAATTATAAATTGCGGTTAAGATTGATTAAAATTAAAATATAATGGAAAAAATAATTGGGTTTATGAATGCTCCTTTCACACCAATGTGTGCCAATGGAGATGTGAATTTTGAGCCGATAGAGCGATATGCTAATATGCTATATAATAATGGTATTAAAGGTGTATTTATTAATGGTTCGTCTGGAGAGGGTTATATGTTGACAGTTCAAGAGCGTATAGCCTTAGCAGAAGAGTGGGTTAGGTGCGCGCCTAAAGATTTAAAAGTTATAATTCATGTTGGTAGTTGCTGTTTGAGAGATAGTGTAGAGTTGGCTAAACACGCAGTAAAAATAGGAGCTTTTGCTATTAGTACTATGGCGCCTCCATTTCCAAAAATAGGTAGAATAGAGGAGTTGGTAAAATATTGTGAAGAGATAGCTGCTGCTGCACCAAGTATGCCATTCTATTACTATCATATTCCAGCATTTAACGGTGTTTACCTATCTATGTTGGAACTTCTTAAAGCAGTGGATGGAAGAGTTCCTAATTTTGCAGGAATTAAATATACCTATGAGAGTCTGTATGAATATAATCAATGTCGTCTATATAAAGATGGTAAGTTTGATATGTTGCATGGTCAGGATGAAACAGTTTTAAACTCTTTAGCACAGGGTGGTGCACAGGGAGGAATTGGTGGAACTACAAATTATAATGGAAGAGAACTTATTGGTATTGTAGAGGCATGGAATAGAGGTGATCTTGAAACAGCAAGGGAGAAGCAAAATTTCTCACAAGAGGTAATAAATGTAATCTGCAGGTATCGTGGAAATATAGTAGGCGGAAAGCGAATTATGAAATTAATAGGTTTAGACTTAGGGCCTAATAGAGTTCCTTTTCAGAATATGACAGAAGAAGAGGAAGTAAATATGAAGAGAGAGTTAGAGGCTATCGGATTCTTTGAGCGTTGTAATAAAATATAAGGCTATAACAAAAACAAAAACATACATATGAATAATGACCAAATAAAGTATCTAAAAGATTGTCGAGATACTTATACTCAAGATCTTCAAAATAATATTATGCCTTTCTGGTTAGAGAATGGTATGGATATAGTTAATGGAGGGATTTATACTTGCCTAGATAGAGATGGGGCACTTATGGATACTACCAAATCTGTCTGGTTTCAAGGGCGATTTGGGTATATATGCGCATACTCCTATAATAATGTGGAGCAGCGTCAAGAGTGGCTTGATGCCTCGCTAAGTTGTATTAACTTTCTAGAAAACAACTGCTTTGATAAAGATGGCCATATGTTCTTTCAGGTTACAGCTGATGGAAAAGAGATTCAGAAAAGGCGCTATGTTTTCTCTGAATGCTTTGCAATAATGGCTCTAGCGGAGTATTCAAAAGCAACGGGAGATAAAAAATATGCAGAGAGGGCATTTGAGGTTTTTGAATCAATGATGCACTTGTTAAGTACGCCGGGTCTTCTTGCTCCAAAAACAACAATAGAGGCAAGAGGGCACTCAATTACAATGATGCTTATTAATGTAGCTGTTGTTCTAAAGCAAGTAGTAGATGAGGAAGTGCTTGTAATGCAAATCAATCAATCTATCTATGATTTAGAGCACTACTTTTTACAACCAGAATACAAAGCTCTTTTAGAGGTAGTTACTCCCGATGGATCATTAATAGATACCTGTGCAGGTAGAACAATAAACCCAGGGCACTGTATTGAGACGGCTTGGTTTATAATGGAGGCAGCTAAGTATACTCCCGATGTAGACCACGCAAATAAACTTGCACTTAAAATCCTTGACTGGTCATTGGATTGGGGTTGGGATGATGAGTATGGAGGGATAATAAACTTTAAAGATTGTAAAAACTTTCCGCATCAAGACTATTCTCAAGATATGAAATTCTGGTGGCCTCAATGCGAAACAGTAATAGCTGCTCTATATGCATATAAAATATCGGGAGATGAAAAATATCTTGAAATGCATAAAAAAATGCACGAATGGATCTATAAACACTTAGTAGATCCTGAGTACGGAGAGTGGTACGGCTATCTACATAGAGATGGTACAGTAGCTCAGCCGGCAAAAGGAAACATCTTTAAAGGCCCTTTCCATATTCCTCGTATGTTGGTTAAAGCGGCTCAATTATGTGATGAAATCTTAAAAGATAAATAATAATTATGGATAGCATAGATTTAACAAGGGTCTCATTTGGGGATGTTATTAATAAGAGGTATGATGTTGTGGTTTTACCTTGGGGGGCTATTGAACCTCATAATTACCATTTACCATACACTACGGATGCAATTCTATCTCACGCAGTTGCGGTAGATGCAGCACAGATAGCATTGGGAAGCTCTGTTAGATCTATGGTTTTACCTCCAGTATATTATGGCTCTCAGAATCCAGGTCAGAGAGAGCTTCCATTTTGTGTTCACGGGAAATATTCAACTCAATGGGCGATACTACTAGATATTGTTAGCTCTCTATATTATCAAGGATTTAGAAAAATGATAATAGTTAATGGGCACGGTGGTAACTCGTTTAAAAATATGTTGCGAGATTTGGCTGTTGAGTATCCAGATTTTATGTTAGGAGTATGTGATTGGTTCTCATTGGTGTCAGAAGAGGGGTATTTTGAGGAGAAGGGCGAGCACGCTCACGAATTAGAGACCTCTGTAATGCTCCATTATCACCCAGAATTGGTAGATATGTCTCAAGCAGGGGATGGTCAATCAAAAGAACCGAGCCTTAATTCATTGTCAGAAAAGATGGTATGGATGCCACGAAATTGGCAAGAGATTACAGATGATACAGGTATAGGAGACCCCAGAAAGGCAACTGCAGAGAAAGGTGCTAGATATGCGAAAGCGGTATCAGAAGCAATTTCACGAGTGATTATTGATTTTGTAAAATATAATTTAACAACTAAAAACAACTAAAAAAAATACAATGAAAAAACTCCTTTTTGTATCCTTAATGCTAAGTTTAGCATTGTCGTTACGCGCACAAGTTGTAGATACTCTTTTTGTAAAAGAGCCTACCTATCCATTAATGATCAATGAACCTAATAATATCTATTTTGATCTAAAAATCAAGCCAACTGAGGCAAATCAAGTTCTAGAGAGTCTAAAACTTACTCTCGATAATACTAAATATGTAAAATCAGTTAAAGTCTATTATACAGGCACTCACTATTTAGCAGGAGGGAATCACTATTCAAGAAATTTTGAGAAGCCTACGTATGCTATAAAAAAAGCAGAGATAAATAGTGTTTCAAAAAAGATGACTCTAAATGTAGATCAGAAGCTATTTGGAGATAATAATTATTTTTGGGTAGGGGTTACTCTAGATCCTAAAACTCCGTTAAAAGAGAAGTTATCATTAAAGATTACAGCAGCAACTATTAATGGTGAATCTGTCCCTATGAGTTATACAGGGGAGTCTAAAGCTCGTAGAGTTGGAGTCTCTGTTAGAAGTGCGGGCGATGATGGAGTAAGTGCATATAGAATACCTGGATTAGTTACAACAAAAAAGGGAACTTTAGTAGCTGTTTATGATATACGTAGGAATAGTTCCGTTGACTTACAAGAGGATGTTCAGGTTGGCGTATCAAGAAGTTTTGATGGAGGACAAACTTGGCAACCTATGCAGATTGCTATTGATATGCGTGGGTATGGATCTCTTCCAGATTCTCAGAATGGTGTAGGTGACCCAGCTATCTTAATTGATGATAAAACAGGCGATCTATATCTGATTGGATTATGGGCGCACGGAATAGGTGGGCAACGCAATTTTTGGGGATCAAAGAAGAATGCAATGTTACCAGAGGAGCAAGCGGCACAAGTTCTAATAGCTAAAAGTACAAATGATGGCGCAACTTGGAGTGAGCCAATAAATATTACTCCGCAAATTAAAGATCCTGCGTGGGGTGTTCTTTTACAGGGTCCAGGTATGGGAATAACAATGGAAGATGGAACACTAGTGTTTGCATTTCAATATTTAGGAGGAGATAATGTACCTTGTGCAACTATTATATACTCAAAAGATAAAGGTAAAACTTGGCAGATTGGAGAGGCTGCTCGTTCAAATACTACTGAGGCGCAAGTTGTTGAAATTGAGCCTGGTGTGTTGATGTTGAATTCGAGAGATAATCGCAAAGGCTCACGTGCTGTTTTGATTACAAAAGATATGGGTAAAACGTGGGAAGATCACCATACTTCTCGTTCAGCTCTAATAGAGCCAGTATGTATGGCGAGTTTTATTAAAGTTAATGATAAAACATTTCTATTTAGTAATCCAGCGCATACAGGAAGTCGTGTAAATATGACAATTAAAGGCTCTAAAGATGTAGCGAATAGTTGGAATGAAGGAGTACTCTTAGATAGCGGATCAGGTTGGGGTTACTCTTGTTTAACAATGATTGATTCTAAAACGGTGGGTATATTATATGAGGGTAGTCAAGCTCAAATGACTTTTCAAGCAATACCATTAAAAGAGATTCTTGAAAAAGAATAATAAACGATGAAACTTAAATTTTCTGTAATATTGGCTGCACTTTTATGGGTGCAGCCACTAACTGCGCAACATGGTGCAAGTGTAATTAATACACAAAATATTTTTACCACTCCAAAAAATGGTTTCTCATACCATAATTTTAGAATTCCAGCACTTTTAGTTACAAATGACGGGACGTTTTTAGCCTTTGCCGAAGGGAGAGAGGGTAAAAATAGCGACCACGCTGAGAATGATATTGTAATGCGTAGAAGTTTAGATCAAGGTAAAACTTGGTTGCCGACGCAGATAATTATGCATGATAATAAAAATTGTACAATGAATCCTGTTGTTGTAGAGGGTGAAAATGGTAGGATAATCTTAACATATTTATGGTTTCCTCATAAATATCATTCACGTAATATCCCTCACGAGGGGGTAAAGCTATGTGATACAGGTTTTAAGGGAGAAAAAATAACTAGAAACTATGTAATGTATAGTGATGATAATGGAATCTCTTGGTCTAAACCTATTGATGTTACCTCCACATTCAAGTTATCAGAAAATACAATTATGGCAATGCCTGGTCCTGGAAATGCAATTTGCATTAAAAAAGGTAAATACAAGGGGCGCATTGTGATACCATTGTGCGATGCAGAGAAAATTAAAAATAGTAGGGAACTAATTGTCTATTCTGCTTGGTCAGATGATAATGGTTTAACTTGGTCTGTGGGAGAGAAAGCAATTCCTACGGAGAGTGGCGTAGGCGGAAATGAGGTGCAAATAGTTGAAATTAGCAACAATACATTACTACTTAATACAAGAACCAGTAGAGAGGTTGGGTATAGAGCATCTGCATATAGTTATGATGGTGGTGCAACTTGGAGTAAATTAAAATTAGAGAAGTCTCTTCCCGATACAGGCTGTATGGGGAGTATTATGAGCTATAAAGATGGAAAAAAGAATGCACTATTTGCTACAACTGTTAC
Source organism: uncultured Muribaculaceae bacterium (assembly GCA_964368585.1). Taxonomy (GTDB): domain Bacteria; phylum Bacteroidota; class Bacteroidia; order Bacteroidales; family UBA932; genus Egerieousia. The sequence goes on along the minus strand of CAYJAK010000002.1, from coordinate 90,200 downwards.
TTCTAGACTAGAGAAAAATCGCAGAGGAGTATGTTTCTTGTATAAAAGTTTCGATGAAGGAAAAACTTGGCAAATAGTAGAAAAGATTTATAGCAAAGAGTTTGATTATAGTTCGTTACAGCAATTGCCAAATGGAAATATTGGTATGTTGGGAGAATATGATTTTGATGGAGAGAGGATAGATATAAAATTTACGGAATTTGATATTAATAAGCTTCTTCCTGAGTTACAGTAGTTTTTTAACTTTTTAATAAATAATTGTATGAGAAAGGTATATTTGTTTTTAATATGTGTGTTTATCTCGTTTAATTTGAGCTTAGATGCACAAAGTAAACTAATTCCAACTCCAAAGCATATTACAAAGGAGAGGGGAAGTGTTAAAATTGAATCAGTAGATCCCATTATTGCATCCCTTTCAAATGCCATTAAATTGGTAGAAGATGCTGGAGTGCCAATCTCAAAAAATGGACTGCCACTAAAATTATCTATAGTAAAATCAATTAAGGGGGTAGAACAAAATATAGATGAAGCATACACATTAAAAATAGATAAAAAAACGGTTGAAATAGCGGCTACCACAGATGTTGGTCTATATTGGGGCTTAACAACACTCAATCAATTAATAGAGGAGTATAAAGGTAAAAATATGCCCTCTCTCACAATAACGGATTGGCCCTCGTTTAAAATAAGAGGTTTGATGCAAGATGTGGGGCGCAGATATATCTCTATAGATGAACTCAAGCGTCAAATATTAGCACTCTCTAAATATAAAATGAATGTATTTCATTGGCATCTAACAGAGCACCATGCTTGGCGACTAGAGAGTAAATTATACCCAAAATTAGCTTCAGCAGATAATATGACTCGCGACAAAGGGGGCTATTATACACAAGAAGAGGCAAAAGAGATACAGGAATTTTGTCGAGATCATAATGTTATTTTAATTCCAGAGATTGATATGCCTGGCCATAGCGATGCGTTTATTAGAGCATTTGGGGTTGATATGCAGAGCAAAGAGGGTATGAAAATTCTAAAAGAATTAATCAGTGAGGCTTGTGAAGTATTTGATCAAGTGCCATATATTCACATTGGTACGGATGAAGTACGTTTTACCAATCCAACATTTTGTGATGAGATGGTTGCTTTTATTAGAGCAAAAGGTAAAAAAGTTATCTCTTGGAACCCTGGATGGAACTATAAAGAGGGAGAAATAGATATGACACAAATGTGGAGCTATAGAGGAAAACCAACACCTGGAGTTCCTGCAATTGATAGCAAACTACACTACTTAAATCATTTTGATGTATTTGCAGATATTGTGGGTCTATATACAAGTAAAATTGCAAATGTAGATAAGGGCTCAGATCAAATAGCAGGTAGTATTATCGCGATATGGCACGACCGTTTTCTTCCTAATGAGCACTCAATGGCAATAGAAAATAGCCTTTATCCCAATCTGCTTGCTCTGGCTGAGAGGACTTGGGTAGGAGGAGGTTATCAGTATTTTGATGACTTTGGTACAAATTTAATTAAGGGAACAGAGCCATTCAAAGATTTTGAGAACTTTGAAGAGCGAATGTTATGGCATAAATCACGATATTTTAAGGATTATCCATTTGCTTATGTGAAACAGAGCGACGTTGAGTGGCAAATTACAGAGGCATTTCCAAATGAGGGTGACCTATTAAAATCTTTTGAGCCAGAAAAAACATTAAAAATGAATTATAGCTATAATGGCAAAACTTACGGAAGTAAGAGGGCTACTGGTTCTGGAATCTATCTGCGTCATCCGTGGGGTGAGGGGACTGTAAAAACGTTTTATGAGAGTCCAAAACCTAACCATACGGCATATGCTTGGACCTATGTGTACTCGCCAAAGAGTCAAGAGGTTGGTTTGTGGTTTGAAACACAGAATTATAGTCGTTCAGAAAAGGATTTGCCTCCAAGAGCTGGAACTTGGGATTATAAAGAGAGTAAGATCTGGATAAATGATCAATTAGTAGCTCCTCCAGTTTGGATAACGTCTCAAACGGAGCAATCTAGTGAAATTCCACTTGCGAATGAAAATTTTGTAAGTAGAGATCCTCTCCCTGTTAAATTGAATAAAGGTTGGAATAAAGTATTCATCAAATTGCCTGTTGGGAAATTTTCTACACCAGAAGTTAGATTAGTTAAGTGGATGTTTGCTGCGGCATTTGTAACAATGGATGGAAAAGATAGACCAGAAGGTTTGATTTATTCTCCTGATAGAGAGATGTAAATAGAATAAAAAATTGTATCTTAACCATAATTTTAAAAGATAATTAAAATGAAGAATATTTTCTTACTGCTCACCCTACTGCTCTTAATCTCTTGTGGTAGTGAGTCAAAACCAGATTCTACAGAGATTAAGTGGGAAAAAATGACCTCATTTATAGATGTAAATGGACGATCAGCCTCATATTCAGGTTACACTAACGAAGGGCTGATTGTTGCAGGAGGTTGTAATTTTCCTACCACTCCCGTTTATGATGGCGGTAAAAAGGTATTCTATGATGATATTTATACTCTAAAGGAGAATAATTGGGTTAAGAGTAATACGAAATTACCTGCACCTATGGCTTATGGAGTCTCATCTGCGGTAGGTAATGTGCTATACGTTATCGGTGGTACTTCTGATGGAAAAGTCTCTCTGAATGGAGTTTATAGTTACTCGTCGGGAGAGATAAAATCCCTTGCGCCTATGCCAAAAGGAAAGGATAATATGTCGGGAGCCTCAATAGGTAAAAAGATCTATGTTGCAGGGGGCTTGACAGATGGGATTGCAACAAATGAGGTGTATGTGTATGATACTGAGCTTAATAGTTGGAGCGAAATTGCCCCTTATCCAGGTGAAGCAAGAGTTCAGCCTGTTCTAGTGGCACAAAATGCAGCAGAAGAGGTACGTCTCTATCTTTTTGGTGGGTTTAATCCCGATACAAAAAATATAATGCGAGACGGTTGGGCATACTCTCCAAAGGAGAAGCGTTGGATTCAATTAGACGCGCAGCCAGTAACTTCAACTGGAGGGGTGGGAGTAGCAACTGGTGTTCACACAATTTTAGTAACAGGAGGTGTGAATGATGAAAAATTTGCGTATGGACTTGCACCTAAGTCGGATTCATTAAAACGAGATTACCTAATGCAAGATCCATCTTGGTATAAATTTAATAATCAGGTTTATGCATATAATACTATTATTGATAAATGGAGCGTGGCGGGAGATGCGGCAATTGCAAGAGCAGGCGCAACCCTTAGTAAAGGTAGTAATGGTTGGTATGTAGTAATGGGTGAAACAAAGCCAGGGGTTAGATCAAATGAAGTTTGGTATGGAAAACTTATTCCAGCAAGCTCTTTTGGTTGGATAAATTGGACTGTTGTGGTAGTCTATCTATTAGCAATGATAGGTATGGGAATCTTCTTTATGTTTAGAGCAAAGAGTTCAGATGACTTCTTTAAAGCAAGTGGGCGTATACCTTGGTGGGCTGTATCGGTGAGTATCTTTGCAACAATGCTCTCTGCAATTACATTTATGGCAATTCCTGCTAAAACTTATGCTACGGATTGGAAATACTTTATGATGGCAATAACAATTCTAATTGCGGCTTTTCCAGTAGTGAAATATTATCTGCCATTTTTCCGTAGATTAAACATAACATCTGCTTATGAGTATTTAGAACTGAGGTTTAATAAAACGCTGCGAGTTGCATCAAGTGTAATATTCATAATTTTTATGATTGCACGTATGGCTCTAATTCTCTATCTTCCATCTTTAGCTTTGGTGGCTGCAACGGGGATAGATATTTATACTTGTATTCTCTTAATGAGTCTCATTACAATAATCTATAGCTCTATTGGAGGGGTTGAAGCGGTAATTTGGGGCGATGTAATACAAGGTATAATTCTGATGGGCGGAGCACTCTTTGCGCTCTTCTTTATGATTGTAAATACAGATGGAAGTTTTGTTGAGATCGCTTTAGATAAAGAGAAATTTAATATTATAAATCTAGATTTTGACTTTACAAATGCAACATTCTGGGTTGTTGTTTTAGGAGGTTTTGCTACTCAAATAATCTCATATACGTCGGATCAGACTGTTATTCAGAGGTATATGACAGTTAAGAGTGAGAAGCAGGCATCAAAGAGTATAATTACAAATGGTGTAATGAGTATTATCTCATCTATAACTTTCTACTTTATAGGTACAGCTCTCTTTACTTACTACCAAAGCCAACCAGAACTATTAGATATATCTATGCCAACAGCAGACTCTGTATTCCCATTCTTTATTATGACAAGATTACCAGTTGGAGTTGCAGGAATCTTAATTTCAGCAATATTTGCAGCCTCTATGAGTACGGTGTCATCTAATATCAATTCAATAGCAACCGCATATACCGTAGATATTCAACCACTATTAAAACCAATAAATAGTGATGCTCAAAAATTAAGAATAGCTCGTTACGCAAGTTTAATTTCTGGAGTAATAGGTTGTCTATTTGCCTTAATGTTAGCAACTTGGAGTATACTATCAATTCTAGATTGGTTTAATTCAATGTTAGGACTATTAACCAGTGGTTTAGGTGCTCTCTTCTTTATAGGAGTCTTCTTTGATAGGATAGGAGGAAGGGCAGCATTAATAGGATTTGTTTCAGGAACAGTTTTGTTAGTGCTAATAACACTCTACACAAACCTATCATTCTTAATGTATGGATTTACTGGAATGACAATGATAACTATAATTTCATTAATTGTTAGTTATGTAGTACCTAGAGATAATAAGGATCTACAAGGGCTAACTTGGAAATTAAGACCTAGCAAAAAGTAAAATTTTTTATGTAATATATTTTTAATCTTTAAATAAATAAACTTATGAAACAGTTAATATTAGGAGCAGCTTTAATAGTAACCTTGTGCTCATCTTGCACTAATACAAAAGAAAAAATAGAGAGTGTTGGAGATACACTCATAAGTAATAATCTCTTTTATACAGGTATGGAAGAGGGGGTCTCGTGCTATAGAATACCTGCAATCGCAACTGCCAAAAATGGAGATCTTATAGCAGCAATAGATCAAAGAGTTCCATCTTGTGGAGATCTTAAATGGAGTAAAGACATTAATATAATAGTAAAACGAAGTACAGATGGGGGTAGAACTTGGGGTGAAATAGAGATGGCTGTAGATTTCCCACTAGGGCAATCGGCTTCTGACCCATCGCTAATAGTAGATGAAAAAACAGGTGAAATATTTATGTTTTATAACTTTATGGATCTCGACAAAGAGAAAGATATCTACTATCTACACTATGTAAAGAGCTCTGATAATGGCAAAACTTGGGGAGTGCCAGTTGATATAACAAGTCAAATCTCAAAGCCTGAATGGAAAAATGACTTTAAGTTTATAACATCGGGAAGAGGAATATACACCTCTACAGGCAAAATGTTGCATACTATGGTTAATTTAAATAATGGCCTAAGAGTATTTGGAAGTGATGATCACGGTAAAACGTGGTACTTTATAGATACTCCTGTAACGCCAGCAGATGAATCTAAGATAGTAGAGCTTAGTGATGGTAGATGGATGATTAATAGTCGTGTTAATGGTGCAGGAATGCGTTATACTCATATCTCATCAGACGAAGGAAAAACTTGGACAACGCGCAAAGAGCCACTCTTGATAGACCCAAGCTGTAATGCAAGTATAATTAGTTATACAGCAAAAAGAGATGGATACGATAAAGATCGTTTACTCTTTTCTAATGCAAATGATGAAAAAGGGCGTGTAAATTTAACAGTACGTGTGAGTTATGATAATGGAGAGAATTGGAGTGAAGGTAAAGTTATTTATCCAGACGGCTCAGCGTATTCATCAATGACAATATTAGAGAATGGAGATATAGCTGTATTTTTTGAAAAAGATGGATATCAATCTAATGAGGTGGTAATCTTTTCATTAGAGTGGTTGACGGACGGTAAAGATGTATACAAAGAACCAAAATAAAAAACAATAATATGAAAAAAATCCTTTTTATAGCAGTTGCTCTTTTGTGCATTACATTCACTATGAATGCTCAAGGTATTAATATTATACCCAAGCCAGTAAAAATGGTAGAAAAGCAGGGTGAATTTACCCTTACTCCTAGCACAACAATTGTGTACAGAGGTGATTTACAGGAGCAGGCAGCCTATCTACAAGACGTGATTAAAAAATCTACAGGATTGAGATTAGATATCACAGAAGGAAAGGCTAAGAAAAATACAATCTATTTAACTTTAGATACTCCCGATAAAGTAGCAGAATCATATAAACTAGATGTAAATAGTAAAGGAGTGACAATAGTTGGAGCCGACAAAGGAGGACTCTTTTATGGCATTCAAACACTATTGCAGCTATTCCCGGCTCAAATCTACTCAAATGTAGTAGAAGAGGGTGTTAAATGGTCTGCTCCAGCAGTTTCAATAGAGGATAAACCAGAGTATGAGTGGCGTGGAATGATGTTAGATGTTGCGCGTTACTTTTATGATAAAGAGTTTGTTAAAAAGTATATTGATATGATGGCAATGTACAAAATGAATATCTTACATCTACACTTAATAGATGACTCTGGTTGGAGACTACAAATAGATAAATATCCTCTTTTAACAGAGATTGGTGCTTGGGCAGGAGAGAATGAAAAGCGCTTAGGTGGTTACTATACAAAAGATGATATTAGGGAGATTGTAAAATATGCAGAGCTCAGAAATGTAGAGGTGATTCCAGAGATAGCGTTTCCTGCGCATATGTTATCTGCAGTGGCGGCCTACCCTTGGTTAAGTTGCGAGGAGAAACAACTTAAAGTTCAAACACAGCACTATATAAGTAGAGATCTACTATGCGTAGGAAAAGAGTCTTCATATCAATTTATAGATGACATAATAAAAGAGACAGTAGAATTATTCCCATCAAAATATATCCACATTGGTGGAGATGAGGTTGTTCCAGAGAAGTGGGCAACTTGTCCTCATTGTAGAGAGGTTATGGAGAGAGAGGGTATTGAGAAACCTGGTGAATTACAAGGTTATCTTACAAACGTTGTCTCTAATATGATGAAGAAATATGGTAAAACGATTGTTGGATGGCAAGAGGCTGCTATGCGAGGAAAATTAGATAATCAGATTGTAGGTATGGTTTGGACAAAATTAGAGTATGCAAAACAGATAATGGATGCAGGTCACAAAACTGTACTATGCCCAGCTAGCCATACATATTTTGATTTTCCAGAGGGTAGAACACCAGGTGAGATAAAGGCTGCAACTTGGATGCCTCCAATCTCAATTGAGAGATGCTATTCGCTAAAAGTGGGAGATTATGATCAAAACTCACAAATCTTAGGGGTGCAAGGTGCATTCTGGAGCGATCAGTTTATACACGGCACGCTTTTACAGGAGTTAGATCTATTAAATGAGAATCGTTCAGAGAACTATGCTGAGTATTTAACATTTCCACGTTTACTTGCATTGTCTGAGGTTGCTTGGAGTGAGGAGAATTATCGAGATTATAAAGATTTTAGAGATAGATTAAAATATCATTTCCATAAATTAGAGAAGAAAGAGTGCCACTATAGAGTTCCTGAGCCAATAATTGCAGAGATGAAAGAGACAAACGGTGGTGTTGAGTTTACACTAGAGCCAAGTGTTGATGCGTCTGTAATTAGATATACAACGGATGGAACCTATCCACATAAGCACTCAAAGATTTATACAAATAGTGTAACCGTAGATGATAAGATTAATTTTAGAGCCTCTACAAATACAGATAATGGACTACTCTCATTACCAATATATTTTAAAGAGGAATACTCAGAGCTTAAGAGATTTGGAACAGTAACAGCAAAATGGAGCCCAGAATTAATTAAAGGTAAAACTTTTGCACCTTGGAAATTTGAATGTACAGGAAAAATTGCAGGAAATGGCAAGTATCAGATAACATTTATCTATACTGGTGGGCAATATAGATTGGATATAGAGGGTGTGAAACTATTTAAACGTGATCAACTCGTAGGAGAGGATATTCACTCTGGGTCAACAGGTGGAGCGCACACAAATAATACATATATAATAAATGTAGATTCATTTGAGGCTGGTACGCCATTCTTTATAGAGGCAATGGTTAGAGGAGATTTAGGAAATGATTCAAACGGAGTGGTTTTGATAAAGAAATTAGATTAAAAACAATAAGAACAAAAGAGTATTATGATTAACAAGATTAAAACCTTTGGATTAATTGCAACTGCATTTACCCTCTTTTCTTGTACAGGCGAAAAAGAGGTTGCAAATTACAATATTATTCCAGCAATCGAGACAATTTCTCAAACTAATGGAGCACCATTTATTCTTACTCCCGACACAAAAATTGTATATGAAGGGAATGACCAAAAAATGCAACGCAATGCAGAATTTTTAGCAGAGTACTTAATGCAAGCTTCAGGTAATAAGTATGATATAGTGAATACCTCTGGCGCAAAAGGAATTGTATTAAAGATAGAAGAGGGCAATGAGAACCCTGAGTCATACAAGATGGTGGTAGATTCAGATGGCGTTACAATCTCAGCGCCAACATCTGCAGGTGTATTTTATGGTATTCAAACATTCAGAAAATCGCTTCCAGCGAGCTATATGGCCAATGTGGAGCTACCATCAGTTACAATAGAGGATGAGCCTCGTTTTGGTTATAGAGGTGTCCATTTTGATGTAGCTCGTCACTTCTATAGTGTAGAGGAGGTAAAGAAATTCATTGATATGATGGCTCTACACAATATGAACCGTTTACATTGGCACTTAACAGAAGATCAAGGTTGGAGAATTGAAATAAAAAAATATCCTCTATTATCAACGATAAGCTCAAAACGTAAAGAGACTGTAATAGGCAGAAACAGTGGTAAATATGATGGTAAACCTTATGGCGGAATCTATACACAAGAGGAGGCAAAAGAGGTAGTTGCTTATGCTGCGGAGCGTAATATTATTGTTATTCCAGAGATAGATCTACCAGGTCATATGCAGGCAGCTCTTGCAGCATACCCTGATTATGGTTGTACAGGAGGTCCATATGAGGTTTGGACTCAATGGGGTGTCTCAGATAATGTGATTTGTGCAGGAAATGAAGAGGCAATGAAATTCTTAGAGAATGTTTTAGATGAGATAATAGAGATATTCCCATCTCAGTATATTCATATTGGAGGAGATGAGTGTCCTAAAGCAAAGTGGGCAGAGTGTCCTAAGTGTCAAACTAAGATTAAAGAGTTAAAGATAAAGGGAGATGATAAACACTCAAAAGAGGAGTATCTACAGAGTTACGTTATTAAAAGAGTTGAGAAGTATCTAAATGGTAAAGGTAGATATATAATTGGATGGGATGAGATTCTTGAGGGTGGACTCTCAGAGACAGCTACTGTAATGGCGTGGAGAGGTGAAGGCCACGGATTGGAGGCTGCAAAAATGGGGAATAATGTAATTATGAGCCCAAATAGTTATCTATATTTTGATTATTACCAGAGCTCAGATACTGAAAATGAGCCATTAGCAATTGGTGGATATCTTCCATTAGAGAGAGTTTATAGCTATGAACCAATGCACCCATCTCTAAATGCAGAGGAGCAAAAAAGAATCATAGGTGTGCAGGCTAACCATTGGAGTGAGTACTTCCCAACATATTCTCAGGTAGAGTATATGTCACTTCCTAGATGGGCAGCCCTTGCAGAGGTTCAGTGGAGTGGTGCAGATAAGAAGAATTATGAAGATTTTCTTTTACGCTTGCCTTCATTAATAAACTTCTATGAAAAGGCTGGTTACAACTATGCTAAACACGTATTTGATGTAGAGGCTGATATTGTAGCTGATGCAGATAGAGGAGCAGTGGTGATTAATCTTAAAACTTTAGATGGAGCCCCTATTTACTACACATTAGATGGATCAGAGCCAACAGAAAAATCAACAATCTATAGTGGAGAGCTATTGATAAAAGAGAATTGCATCTTTAAAGCAGTTGCTATTCGTTCGGGAATTAAGAGTAGAATTTTTGATGAGCAGATCACTTTTAGTAGATCTACAACTAAGAAGATTAAGGAGAGTCAGCCTGTGAATAAACAGTATAGCTATAAGGGAATCACCACTCTTGTAGATGGATTAAAGGGTGGGCCAAATTACAAAACTGGCAGATGGATAGCTTTTAAGGGGAATGATTTAGATGTTGTAATAGATTTAGGAGCTACTCAAGAGGTTTCATCTGTATCACTATCTACATTTGTAGAGAAGGGAGATTGGATCTTTGGCGCACGCAGCTTTATAGTTGAGATTTCAGAGGATGGAGATAATTACAAGCGAGTAGCTAGTGAAGAGTACCCAGTTATGAAGCAAGAGGATAGAAATGGTATATTTGACCATAAACTAACATTTGATAAGGTAAATGCACGTTATGTAAAGGTATATGTAGGAACAGAGCGCTCTATGCCTGAATGGCACGGTGGCAAAGGGATACCTGCATTTATGTTTGTGGATGAGATTGTGGTTGAATAGAGTTATAAAGAACTCTAGAAAAAAATAGGCTGTCCAAAAAGGACAGCCATTTTTTTTATAAGATCAATCTCTCTTTATCCATTATGTTTGACTTTTATCTCAACTCTAATTTCGCCTGAGTAGTAAGTTTGGCCAGTGATCTTATTCTTAAGTTGAATCTTAAAGGCCGGAGATGTAATAGTGTTCATATATGGCATATGACCGGTAGCCATTTCTATAGTCATATTTGCAGGATTTGCCGCATCGTATGTTATAATATATTGATCATCAGTTATAGGGTTGCCATTTAACGTAGCTTTCTCGGTAGGGTCTACTTGTATAAATGTAACTTCAGTTGTTGGGTATTCTTCTGAAATAGGAATATATGTATCTCTATAGCCTTCATACATATAAACTTTAGGTACTCCTTTTGGAAAGAAATTTAATTCTGCGGAATTCTGGGTATATTCTTCTTTGTGAGGCATAGATATATGCGTATAATTTATTTCATCATAAGAGAAACTAAGCATATAATCAAGATCATCTCCCATCTCAATCATTGCACCATAGAATGGAGATGTGTATAGTGCACCTCCAGAATTAATCTGAAATGCAATTGCTTGAGTCTTTAAGGTTAGATATTTATTATAATAAGTGTCACCATCCATAGCTGGGTCATATACTCCATGAGTACCAAATTGATAATCTGTCTCAAGTACAACTTCTACTAAACCGTTGGTTGGGTTGTTTTTAATGCTAAGAATTTTAAATATATTATTAGTCTCTGCTTTTGTAAGTAGTATCTCATTATTAAGTAGTGTAGTATTCTCTTTTGTAAATCCTGCAGCAGCGGATGCAGGATTTACATAGAATTGAATAGTATCAATTTGTGGTGCGGTTCCAAATGCGTAAGAAGCAATGCTGTCTATATTGTTATTCCCTGTATTCCAGCCTCTTATATTAATATAGTCAGTACCTTCATATTTTGCGTAAAAGTTGCCAATTCCATAAGTGTCAGCAGGTACAAGCGTTAAAGATGAGATTCTTAGATCAAGCGCCTCTCTTGTTACAAGAGTAACAGGTACAAGCTCTTCACCATTATTTCCAACTAATCCGTGTAGAGTTAAGATACCATTAGCATCATATATTGCAGTGATAGAAGATGATGACTCTGTGCTTATAATCCAAGATGGCCAGCTAATCATAGCAGTCTCTTTTCCTGTTGTGCCATCAACGTGTATCCAGTTACCGTAGTAAATCTTGTTAGGATCTGTTTGAGGGTAGTAGTAGTCACCATCAGCACCATTAGATCCGTTAGATCCATCTTGTCCATTGTTACCTTGAGCCTTAACGCCAGTGTCAGTATCTCCAACCCACCAGTTTCCATTCTCGCCAATGAAAGGAGTTAATCCATTACTACCGTTACTTCCATTCTCTCCACTATCACCTTGAGCCTTAACGCCAGTGTCAGTATCTCCAACCCACCAATTACCATTCTCACCAATAAAAGGAGTTAATCCATCATCTCCCTTAGCGCCTTTAGCAGGAATCTCGCTATCCTTTCCATCAATCCACCAGTTACCATTCTCTCCAATCTCTACAACTGAGCCAGGAGTACCATCTACTCCGTTCTCTCCATCTTTACCATTGGTTCCATTAGTGATTTCGTGACTAGTTCCATTAGATAGTGTAATTTTAATACCATTATCAGTAGCAACTACCTCTTTAATAACTGCGCCGTTATTAATGTCTGATTGCAATCCTGCTAATTGATCTTTGATGCTCTCAATTTCGGCATCAATTCTATCAATATCCTCTTGCCAATCTTTACAACTAGCAAACAATGCCATAACACTAATAAGCGCTATAAGCGAAATTCTGTTTAAATGTTTTCTCATTTTTTTTATAAAATTAAATTAGAATATATTGTATTTTAGTATTATTCTTTTATAATAATCTATATTAAAGTTCAATCCCCATTGATCTTTATTAACCTTCCATTAGTTCGTTTTGGAGGTGATATTAATTTTATGATTTTTATAAAAAAAAAAGCCGCATAGAATTTGCGGCTCTTTCTTGCTCCCGAACTAGGACTTGAACCTAGGACCCTCTGATTAACAGTCAGATGCTCTAACCAACTGAGCTATTCGGGAATTTTATAAAACTTGCTGCAAGCAGTTTCGTTTCGTTTGCGGGTACAAAAGTATATTTTTTTTTTATATCAACCAAATTTTTTTAAACTTTTTGATTGATTTTTTTTAATTTTGTGCTCTCCAAATAATACAAAGTATTTATGAATTTACACATCTTTTCCCTGCTCTTAAAAGAGCTATTAATTAAAAATAAGAGCGTTATGGTTCCCGATATGGGGCTTTTTATAGCGGAAGAGATACCTTCGTGTATTCAGTACGAAAATAAAATAATTACACCGCCAGATAGGAAAATTTTATTCTGCACATCAGAAAAAGAGGATGACGGGGTACTTATTTCTGCCTATTCAAACAGATTATCTATCTCTAAGGAGGCTGCAAGAAAGGTTATCGAGAGGTATATAAATGATATAAAGAGCGAGATTGTAAATTGTGGAGAGGTGGTGTTGCCGAATTTTGGTACATTCAATAAGGGTATTGGTGGAGATTTTCATTTTTATCCCAACATAGATTTGTCGGGGCATTTTCCATTAGAGCCTTTATCAATTATGCCTAAAAAGAAAAAGAGCAAGAGGGCAGAAGAGGCTGTTGAGAGTATTACTAGCGTAGAGGAGAAGAGTGTAGTAGTTGTTGAAGAGCTAGGGGAGGCTTTTGATTTTAGTGATATAATGGAAGCTGTTCAACAATATGAACAAGTGCAAACCGAAGAGAAGCAAGTAGCAGTTGAAGTAGAAGCTCCAGAGGAGATCAACCAGGAAGAGGTAACTCTAGAGGTGATAAGCCAAGAGGAGACGGCTTCAGAAGAGATTAGCCAAGAAGAGAGTGCTTCAGAGGAGTTAAACCAAGAAGAGATAGCCTCAGAGGAACTTAACAAAGAAGAGGTAACTTTAGAGGAATTTAACCAAGGAGATGTAGCTTCAGAGGAGATGAGTGAGCAGGAGAGGGATTTATCTGAGATGGTAAACTCAGGAGAGAAAATTGTAGGGAGCTTTAATCGAGTTGTGACCACCATATTAATAATTCTAGGGGCACTTATATTAATCTGCATACTCATATATATATTTAGAGATGCTTTAAGGCCATTTTTAGAGATAGTTCTATATAATAAAGAGGATAGAGAGATCCTAAAAATGATGCAATAATTCAATGATAGATCGCAAAACCATAGATCAAATACTTGATACTGTTAGAATTGAAGACATTGTCGGGGATTTTGTCACTCTCAGAAGGAGAGGGGCTAATTATATTGCGTGCTGTCCATTTCATCACGAAAAAACTCCAAGTTTCTCAGTATCACCAGGAAAGGGGTTGTATAAATGTTTTGGATGTGGTAAGGCGGGTAGTGCCGTTGGGTTTGTGATGGAGCACGAACAGATGAGTTATGTGGAGGCTCTAAAATATATCGGGAATAAATATGGTATTGAGGTAAAAGATAAAGAGGAGAGTGCTGAGCAGGCGGAGCAGCGAAAACATCACGAGTCGCTTTTAATTGTAAATGATTTTGCACAAAGTTTCTATACAAATGCGCTTTGGGAGAGTGATGAGGGGGTAAATATTGGGCTTAGTTATTTTAGAGAGCGTAAATTTAATGATGACGTAATTAAGAAGTTTGCGTTGGGGTATGCTCCAAATGAGAAGAGAGCCTTTACACATCAGGCACAGAAGAGGGGCTATAAGAAAGAGTTTATGGTTGAGCTTGGCTTAACAATAGAGAGAGAGGGAAGGGGGGAGCTAATAGATAGATTCTACGATAGAGTTATGTTCCCAATAAGAGGAATTAGTGGAAAAGTTATAGCATTTGGTGGAAGAAAACTGCGAGGTGGCAAGGAGATTGCAAAGTATATAAACTCTCCAGAGAGTGTTGTTTATGTTAAAAATAGGGCACTTTATGGAATCTTTGAGGCAAAGAGCGCAATTGCAAGAGAGCAAAAATGTTATCTTGTAGAGGGATATACAGATGTTATTTCATTTCATCAAGCAGGTATTGAAAATGTTGTCTCTAGTAGTGGAACTTCGCTTACAACTGGCCAAATTCAGTTAATAAAGCGCTTTACAAACAAGGTGACTGTTCTTTATGATGGCGATTGGGCTGGAATAAAAGCCTCATTAAGAGGAATTGATATGTTGTTGGAGGAGGGAATGGAGGTGAAGGTTGCCCTATTCTCAGAGGGAGAGGATCCAGATTCATTTGCAAGAGAACATACTCGTGATCAAATTCTAGATTTCTTAAGTAAGAATGAAGAGGATTTTATAGCCTTTAAACATAAGGTATTAAGTAAAGATATAGAGAGAGATCCAATTCAGAAGGCACGAATGATAACAGATATTGTAGCTAGTATCTCTATTATTCCCGATGCAATTGTGAGAAATGTCTATATTGAGGAGAGTGCAGCAAAGCTCAATGTGAATGCGGAGTTGTTGCAGCAGGAGGTAGTAAAGGTTAGAAAAAAGAGGCAGAGTGATGCCTATTATCAGAGGCAACGAGAGAAAGAGAGGGAGAGTCAGGGGCAAGGAGCAGCTGTTGCGGCAGGTACATATACATCAACATACGGAACTTATAATGATTTAAAATCTGTTCCAAACTTTGTTGTAAATACATATTGCGAAGATGCAGAAAAGGAGATACTCTATTATTTACTAAAATTTGGATATCTTCTAATTAAATTGGAGGAGGATTATATTTATGATCCCGATGATCCAGAGGAGGAGGAGCAGACCGTTGCTCAATATATTCTATCTCAGTTGCAAAATGATGATTTAGAGCTACAAAATTTAGTGTACAAAAGTATATTCGACGAGTATTATCAACTTAAAGAGCACGATGGTGATAGAATAATAAGATATTTTGTAAATCACCCAGATCCATCTGTTTCAAAGGTAGTTGCAGATCTGCTGGCTCAGCCCTATGCGATTACCATTAATAGCTTCTCTAAGTCGTTAATACCAGAAAAGAATGTTCTAGGTAGAATTGTACCTAAAGCAATATTGATATATAAAGCAAAAGTTACTGCGCAAGCGTCGCACAATTTAACCGAAGAGCTGATGAAATTACAGTCATCTGGGGAGGAGGCAAAAATAAATGAATTATTAGATCGAATAAAGATGCTAATACAGGTTAGAAATGCCTTTTCAAAAGCGCTAAATAGAGTAACATTTTAAGATAAATAGTAATAAATAGAGATATAAAATGGGAAAAGAGTTTAAAAGACATTTGATTACGGCAGCATTACCTTATGCAAATGGAGCGGTACATATTGGGCACTTAGCTGGAGTTTATGTGCCATCAGATATTTATGCAAGGTTTTTAAGATTAAAGGGGCAAGATGTTAAATTTATTTGTGGTTCAGATGAACACGGTGTTCCAATCACAATAAAGGCAAAACAGTTAGGATGTACTCCGCAAGATGTTGTAGATAAATATCATGCAATAATTAAAGATGCATTTGATGGATTGGGAATTAGCTTTGATATCTACTCAAGAACAAGTTCTGAAATTCATCATAAAACAGCATCAGAATTCTTTAAGAAACTTTATGAAGATGGAAAGTTTGTAGAGAAAGAGAGTGAACAATATTTTGATGTTGAGGCAAATACGTTTTTAGCAGATAGGTATATTGTTGGTACGTGTCCAAGATGTGGTGCTGAGAATGCTTATGGAGATCAGTGTGAGAAGTGTGGCTCTACTTTGAGTCCCGATGAATTAATCAACCCTCGCTCTGCTATTAGCGGAAGCGAGCCAATTAAGAAGGCTACAAAACACTGGTATTTACCATTAGATCAATATGAAGGTTGGTTAAAAGAGTGGATCTTAGATGGACATAAAGAGTGGAAAACAAATGTATATGGTCAGTGTAAATCTTGGATTGATGGAGGATTACACCCGCGCGCTGTAAGTAGAGATTTAGATTGGGGAGTACCTGTTCCTGTTGAAGGGGCAGAGGGAAAAGTATTGTATGTATGGTTTGATGCTCCTATTGGGTATATTTCAAATACAATAGAATTGCTTCCAAATGAGTGGGAAAAATGGTGGAAGAGTGAAGATACTAAATTAGTACACTTTATCGGGAAGGATAATATTGTTTTCCATTGCGTTGTATTCCCAAGTATGCTTAAGGCTTATGGTGATGGGTATATTCTACCTGAGAATGTGCCTGCAAATGAGTTTCTTAACTTAGAGGGTGATAAGATCTCTACGTCTCGTAATTGGGCTGTGTGGCTTCACGAATATTTAGAGGAGTTCCCTGGGCAACAAGATGTATTGCGTTACGTTTTATGTGCAAATGCACCAGAGACAAAGGATAATGATTTTACTTGGAAAGATTTTCAGCAGAGAAATAATAGCGAGCTAGTTGCAATTTATGGAAACTTTGTAAATAGAGCAATAGTATTAACTCATAAATATTTTGAGGGTAAAGTTCCTACATTAGGTGAGTTAACAGATATGGATAAAGAAGTGCTAGCTGAGATACCAAAGATAAAGAGCTCTTTAGAGGAGGCTCTATATAATTATAAGTTTAGAGAGGCGTTAAAAGAGGCTATGAATTTAGCACGTTTAGGTAATAAATATCTAACAGAGACTGAGCCTTGGAAGCTTGCAAAAACAGATATGGAGAGAGTTGCTACAATTCTAAACATATCGTTACAACTATGTGCTAATCTTGCTATTGCATTTGAGCCATTCTTGCCTTTCTCTTCTGCAAAGATGCGTAATATGTTAAATGTAGCATCAATCACTTGGGAACAATTTGGTAGCTCTGCAATCTTAAATGAAGCTCACCAATTGAATGCGGCAGAACTTCTATTCTCAAAGATAGAGGATGATGTTGTTGAGGCTCAAGTAAATAAATTAAAGGCAACTAAAGAGGCAAATGAGGCTGCTGCAGCACTTGCGGCGGGAACTCCAAAAGCTCTACCATTAAAAGATGAGTGTACTTTTGATGAGTTTATGAAGATGGATATAAGAACAGCAACAGTATTAGAGGCTGTAAAGGTTCCTAAAACAGATAAATTACTACAATTAACAATTGATACAGGTATAGATACACGCACTATTGTATCGGGAATAGCTGAACACTATACTCCAGAGGAGATGGTAGGTAAGCAGATCTGTATTCTTGCAAATCTTGCTCCTCGTAAAATAAAGGGAATTGAGTCTAAAGGGATGATTCTTATGGCAAAAGATGAGAGTGGAAAGATGAAGTTTGTTACACCTCAAGAGGTTGTAGATAATGGTGCAACAATAAGCTAAACTAAAAATAAATAATAGAGAGATAAAATGAAAAAAATAATATTAACAGGAGATAGACCTACTGGAAGATTGCACTTGGGGCACTATGTAGGATCATTAAAGAGACGTGTTGAACTTCAAAATTCTGGGGAGTTTGATGATATCTTTATTATGATTGCAGATGCTCAGGCACTTACAGATAATGCGGATAATCCAGAGAAGGTTAGAGATAACATAGTTGAGGTAGCACTAGATTACCTAGCGTGCGGTTTAGATCCTGCTAAAACAACAATGTTTATCCAGTCTCAAATACCAGAGCTTTGCGAATTAACATTCTACTATATGAACTTAGTTACAGTTCAGAGATTGCAGCGTAACCCTACCGTAAAGACAGAGATTCAAATGAGAGGTTTTAGCGAGAGTAGCGATGCAGAAAATGAGAATCGTAAAGGCTTACCTGTGGGATTCTTTACATATCCAATAAGTCAGGCATCTGATATCACGGCATTTAAGGCAACACACGTGCCAGTTGGAGTGGATCAAAAGCCTATGTTGGAGCAGACTAATGAGATAGTGCGTAAGTTTAATTCAACATATTCAACAGTCTTAGTTGAGCCAGAGATTATGCTTCCCGATAATGCAGCGTGTCTTCGTCTCCCCGGTACAGATGGAAAGGCAAAAATGAGTAAGTCATTAGGAAACTGTATCTACCTTTCAGACTCTCCAGAGGATCTTAAGAAGAAGGTTATGAGTATGTACACAGATCCAGATCACCTTAAGGTTACAGATCCTGGAAAGATAGAGGGTAATACAGTATTTACCTACTTAGATGCTTTCTGTAAACCAGAACATTTTGAAAAGTATCTTCCTGAATACCCAAATCTTGATGAACTAAAGGCTCATTATCAGAGAGGTGGATTGGGCGATGTTAAAGTTAAACGTTTTTTAGAGGCTATTTTGCAAGAGATGCTTACTCCAATTAGAGAGCGAAGAGTGGAGCTAGAGAAGGACTTAGATGCAGTTTATGCAATGCTTAAAGAGGGGTGTGCAAAGGCAAAAGCGGCAGCAGCTCAAACCCTATCTGAGGTTAAAGATGCAATGAAAATTAACTATTTCTAGGATAAGATAATTATACTCTTTATGGATACTCAAATACTTACAGCTAGGATAAAGAGCTCAGATTATATTGCAAATTATCGCGATAAAGAGAAGTTTATTCAGTTCTGTAAAAATTGTCCAAGATATGGTAAGATTTGGAGCTGCCCTCCATTTAAAGATGGATGCAAATGTGGAGATTATGAAAATTTAAACTCTTTAACAGTGATTGGAGTTAAAATTAATCTAAATCAAGAGGTTAGAACCAGATCAACTACTATTGAAGAGAGAGATAATCTTACTCGTGAGATTCTATTAAATGTAAGAAAAGAGATGGATGCGCATCTGCTAAATATTGAGCAGATGCAGCAGCCATCTCTACTTTTTTATGCGGGACATTGTCATCTGTGTTTTCCAGATAGCTGTGCGCGTATAGATGGAAAGGAGTGTGTAAATTCAGAAAAGATGCGCTCATCACTTGAGGCACAGGGCTTTGATGTCACTTTAACTACCGAAAATTTATTAGGAGTAGAGTTAAAATGGAGTGAAGGAGTGGTGCTGCCTGAGTACTTTACTTTGGTTTATGGAATCTTTTCTAATGATTATATAGACGATAGCTTAATTATTAAATAATATTTGTATCTTTGCGAGATATGGATCTCAGAAACGTAGATAGAAAATGGATTGTTAAAGAGCCTGGTAACCCAGTGGATGTGCGTCAACTCTCACAAGAATTGGGTGTAGACCTTGTATTAGCAAGCCTTTTAGTTCAGAGAGGGGTAAAAACCTATGCACAAGCAAAAGAGTTTTTTCGTCCCGATTTATCTATGCTACACGATCCTTTCCTAATGACAGATATGGATAAAGCTGTTGCCCGTCTTAGAGAAGCTATAGATAATGATGAAAATATTCTTATTTATGGTGATTATGATGTAGATGGAACAACTGCTGTCTCTTTAGTTTACTCTTTTGTAAGAACACTCACAAAAAAAGTTGAATATTATATTCCCGACAGATATGATGAGGGCTACGGTGTCTCATATAAGGGTATCGATTGGGCAATAGAACAAAAAGTATCATTAATAATAGCATTGGATTGTGGAATTAAGGCCATAGAGAAGGTGCAATATGCAAAAGAGAATGGTGTTGACTTTATTATTTGTGACCACCATTTACCAGAGGAGACACTTCCAGATGCAGCAGCTACGCTAGATCCTAAGAGATTAGATTGTAACTATCCTTTTGATGATTTGTCGGGATGCGGTGTCGGATTCAAATTGGTGCAAGGGTATGCACAAGCTTATGATATTCCATTTGAAACAATTTTACCATTATTAGATTTAGTTGTGGTTAGTATTGCGGCTGATTTAGTGGCTGTTACAGATGAGAATAGAGTGCTTTGCCACTTTGGATTAAAGCAACTTAATGAATCTCCACGCAAGGGGCTACTATCAATCATAAAATTATCGGGATTAGAAAAACATAAAATATCAATTGATGATATTGTGTTTAAGATTGGTCCAAGGATTAATGCAGCAGGTAGAATGGAGAGTGGTAGAACAGCAGTAGATCTTCTAACATCAAGAAATGAAGAGGATGCTACAAAGATTGGTGCTACTATAAATGTCCATAATAATGATAGAAAGAATATTGACAGGGAGATTACTTATCAAGCAATAAATATGGTAAGGGAGGCTACAGATTTTGAACAGACTAAATCTACGATTGTCTATAATTCTCAATGGCATAAAGGTGTTGTTGGTATTGTTGCAAGTAGATTAGTAGAGGCTTTCCATAAACCAACAATTGTGCTTACAAATTCAAATGGTTTTATTACCGGCTCCGCTAGAAGCGTTCCGGGTTTTGATTTGTATGAGGCAATAGAGAAGTGCTCAGATCTATTAGAGAATTTTGGCGGGCATATGTATGCCGCTGGATTAACTTTAAGAGAGGATAAATTAAAAGAGTTTTCAGAACGATTTGAGACATTTGTGTCAAATAAGATCACAAATGAGATACTTACGCCAATTGTAAATATTGATTCCTTCCTAGAGTTTAAACAAATTACTCCAAAATTTTTTAGAGTTCTAAAGCAGTTCCAACCATTTGGTCCAGGTAACCATTCCCCTGTTTTTATCACTGAGAATGTATATGATAATGGTAATGGAAGAAAGGTGGGAAGTGATAATGGACATATGAAATTAGATCTTATTCAAGAATACGAGCCGTATCGTCATATATCAGCTATTGCTTTTAATATGTCAGACCATTTTGATGCAATTCAAATGGGAAATCCAATGGATATTTGCTACTCAATAGCTGAAAATTATTATAGGGGAATTGCAAATATTCAGTTGAGAATAAAGGATATTAAGGTGAAAGAGGAGGATATCTTCTAATTTTAGCTACTCTATATCTTCTGAACTCTCCTCTGTGATTATCTGAATAAGTCTATTAGCACTCACAATAAGCGGCTCTCTGTCGGGAATATCAAAAATTTTATTTGCACACTCTAAGTATGATGGTTCTCTGGATTCAATGCTATTCTTAATAACCTCTTTTAATTCATCGGGGCTCTTTCCATAGAGCAATGGGCGATTCTTACATCCGTTTTTTATTAGGCGCGAAGCAAGTGCATCTGCACTACATCTAATATATATACAGTAGCTCTGAGATTTGATAAGTTCCCTGCATTTAGCATTGGTGAGAGTTCCACCTCCTAGAGATAATATCACTCCACCTTGACGTTTAGTTTCAAGTATTTCACATAGAGATGTATACTCCTCTTCTCTAAACTTTTCCTCTCCATTAGATTTAAAAAAGTCAGAGATTGAACACGAATATTTTGCCTCTATATAGTGATCTAAATCAATAAATATGTAACCAGTACTATTGGCAACACCTTTTCCTAAGGAGCTTTTTCCGCTCCCCATAAATCCACATAAAGTTATAGTGTGGGCGTTAGATATTTCCATTATTCTATTGTTATAAAAAATTAAAATAGCGTAGGTTCGTCATCATCATCATCAAACTCAACTACAGATCCAATTTTATAGGATTTGCCATCTGGATTTTGTTCATTATCGGTGGAGTCTTCCCTTTTCTCTGATACTATGGGTTGTACAACCTCTTCAGGCTTATTAGTTTCATCAACTTCATCTATTTCATTCACCTCATCCACTTCATCTTTAATCTCCTCTTTTACAAGTGGCTCTCCAAATGTAATATTACTAACCTCAAAAGTGGTTATCCTTTTACCTTTTGCCTTAAATCCTTTTTTGCCAATAAACTCCTCTGCATCAATTAATTCATTCTCTCTCTTGGCGTGTTTTCCTCCAAAAGTTACCTCAATTTGAGGGAAAGCATCCTCCGAAAGATCAATTAACTTAGAGTTGTCGCTCTCAGATATAAATGCTGTAGATGTGTTTAGGCTTGGCTCAAATGAGAAACGTTTTAAGTAGAAACAATTAAGCTCTCCATCTAGGTATATCGCACAATATACTTTTTCTGTATCTAATTTCTCTATTTTAAGAATATCTCCTTGGTATCTGTTGCTTAGATCATAAGTTGTAGTATAGAATTGACCATCTTTGCAGATAACAAGTATTTGATCATCATTATTAAACTCACCTAAGAAATCTCCACGTGAATCCTCATTTAATCTATTAATATCAGTATCAAACCAGATAGATTTACCTCCAATTGTTGAGACACCTTTTGATTTTAGCTGAACTTTATGGAGTATATTCTTTGTTAATATATTACCCATAGAGTTTCTACCCTTTACTCCAATTGAGGCAAAATCAAAATCAAAAATAAGCTTCTTTAATTTAGGGCGTGGCTTTAAGATAATTTTTAGCACCTCAGCCTCTCCATTTGAATTTGCAGTAAACCAAATAAGTTGAGAATCTGGCTTACCTTGAGTAATATCATACTCCTTATCTCTTGTAACACCTGTAACAGAGAATCTCTTAACATAAGTTATCCCCTCTTTGCCATCTGCGGATGGCTTTCCATCTCTATAAACAGCATTATATATTGTTCTATTATCATTTCTTATATAAACAGCAGCATGAATTATATTCTTACCAACAAAAGCCTTATCTGAAACCTTTGTGATAATATATTTGCCACTCTTTAAAAATACTATAATATCATCAATATCTGAGCATTCACATACGTATTCAGCATTCTCGTCTTTTCTTAGATCCATTCCAATGAACCCTTCGCTCTTGTTTACATATAGCTTAGCGTTTGCTGTTACTACTTTAGTTGCCTGTATAGTTTCAAAATTATCAAGCTCAGTCATACGAGGGTATTTCTCTCCATACTTCTCCTTTAGGCGCTTAAAATAGTTAATTGTATATTCTGTTAGAGTACTAAGATGCTCTTTAATCTGCTCCATCTCATCCTCTAGTCCTTTAATCTTGTTATCAACCTCCTTAACATCAAACTTAGATATCTTTCTAACTGGCTTCTCAACAAGGCGGTTAATATCCTCCATTATGATTGGTCGCTTAACCAAATTTTGGAACTTTAGCATAGCGCCTAATACATCTTCTAGTTGCTCTTCCCAGCTCTTTGCATCCCTCTCAAGTAGTCTATATATCTTATTCTCAAAGAAAATTTTCTCAAGTGAAAGGTAGTGCCAATCATTTTCTAATTCATTTAACCTAATCTCAAGCTCTCTACGTAAAAGCTCTTTTGTATGCTCGGTATTATATCTAAGAATCTCATCAACACCAATAAAGTGTGGCTCTTGATTCATAATTACGCAAGCATTTGGGGATATAGAGACTTCACAATCTGTGAAGGCATATAATGCATCTATGGTTTTATCGGGAGATATATCATTATGGAGAGTAATAACAATCTCAGCATTTTGGGCAGTGTTATCGTCAACCTTTCTAATCTTTATCTTACCTCTCTCATTAGCTTTTAGAATACTCTCGATAATTGTTGTTGTTGTCTTTCCAAAAGGAATTTCAGTTATTGAGAGGGTCTTTTTATCAACTTTTGTAATCTTTGCTCTAACCTTTACAGAGCCACCTCTAAGACCTCTATTATATTTTGAGCAGTCAATCAACCCCCCAGTTGAGAAGTCGGGATATAGTTCAAACTCTTCTCCCTTTAAGTGGGCAATGGCAGCATCAATAAGTTCATTGAAATTGTGTGGAAGAATTTTAGAGGCTAATCCAACTGCAATACCCTCAACACCTTGAGCTAAAAGAAGCGGAAATTTAACGGGTAGGTTTACAGGCTCCTGATTTCTACCGTCATAGGAGCTCATCCACTCGGTTGTTTTAGGGTTGAATACAACCTCACCTGCAAATTTACTCAATCTAGCCTCAATATATCGGGGAGCAGCAGCACTATCACCTGTGAGAATATTACCCCAGTTTCCTTGGCAATCAATTAGAATATCTTTCTGGCCTAACTGTACAAGTGCTTCACCAATAGAGGCATCTCCGTGTGGATGGTACTGCATAGTTTGTCCAATGATGTTTGCTACTTTATTAAAGCGCCCATCATCTATCCTCTTCATTGCATGTAAAATCCTACGTTGAACTGGTTTTAGTCCATCTGTAATATGTGGAACTGCACGCTCTAAAATTACATAGGAAGCATAATCCAAAAACCAATCTTTATACATTCCCGTGAGCTTATATTTATTCTCACCATCTTGAATTAATCTATTGAACTTACCACCAACAACTTGGGTTGATTCTTCTTTCTCTATAGCGCTCTCGTTATTCTGTGTATCAGCCATTATTTCCTCTTGATTTTAACAACCGACAAAGTTAAGAAAAATCTTATTTAATTATTAAAAATATTAATACTCTTAAATGTAACCTTTTTACCAGTATTTGGATGACAAAAACTGATCTCTTGCGCGTGCAAATATAGGCGCTCAGATATAGCTTTTCCATATAATCTATCTCCCAGAATAGGACTATTTAGCCCCAAATGATGAGATGCGTGTACTCTTAGTTGGTGTGTCCTCCCTGTGCGTGGTGAGAACTCTACCATAGCACACTTTTTTAACTCTCCATTGGTCTCAAGTTCAATCTCAGAAACTATTTTATATTTAGTAATCGCAGCTTTTCCTCTCTCAAAATCTACCTTTTGGCGCGGTCTGTCTAAAATATCGGGAAGTAAAGGGAGATCAATTTCGCCCTCTCTTGTCTTAGGCATCTCCTCTAAAATAGCAATATACTTCTTCTTTACGGCGTTGTTAATAAATTGATTTTGAATATACTGGTGCGCATTTTTTGTTTTTGCAACTATTAATATCCCACTTGTGTCCATATCTAATCTATGTACAAGAAGAGGACCTGTTGCATCTGGATATTTTGAACGTATAATAGAGTAGACCGATGGCTCATCTGATTTACCAGGGGCTGATAATAATCCCGATGGTTTCTCTAAGACTATGATAAATTGATCTTCATATATTATGTCTAATTTTGAGTCTAATTTTTTATTTATTAAAGGATTGGCTTCTACATTCACTCCTATAAGCATATGTGATAGAATAGGTTCGCATTTTCCTTTGCAGGCTGGGTAAAAGTGTCCGTGGTGCCTAATCTCTCCTTTAGGCGAATCTCCCCACCAAAATTCGGCCATTGCAATTGGATGGTACCCTTTTTTATAGGCATATTGGAGTAGTTTTGGTGCTGCGCACTCACCAGCTCCACCGGGGGGAACGCCCTGTGCTGTTGTGGAGAATATATCTATTAAATCTCTCTCCTCTTTTTTAGCATTTAGGATTATAAATTGAGAAAATAGCCACTCTTGAAGTTTTGCTGAGCGACTCTTTCTTTGATTATAAAGTATCTCTAACTTAGATTCATATCCATTGCAAACCTCTTTGATAGAGTTTAATCTCTCTTGTAGCGCTGTTTTAACTCTCTTAATTTCAGCCTTCTGAAACTGGCTCTCTTTAGCTAGAGCTTTTAATTCATCGGGAGTAATATTTTTATTTTCTCTTAGTAGCTCTCTTTTAATTTTGTCTCTATTATATTGCTCTTTTAATTGATTAATATCTTCTATTAGTTTTGTATTTGCCTCTTTATATTTATTTAAAGCATCTAAATACTCAGAAGAAGACTCTATATCTCTTATTTGTGAGTTAATATTTGAGATATTTGCCTCTTCGCTTTTAAAGTATCCATCGGGAAGCGAAATATCATAAATTGGTGGTACAAAAAATGGATGTATATTCTGATTATTAATTGCTCCAGAAAAGGCGGCTAAAAAGCCAATATCTCCATTTTTATTCTTAACTATAAGAACCCCGAACATTTTGCCTTTTTGCAACTCATTGTGCCATTGTGTGTTATTTTTTATCTCCTCTTGAACTATCTTTGTGGCATATTTACAAAGAGGATGAGGAGTGTAGCAAAATGGATATGTGAAAGAGTCTGGAATTGACTCATTTAATGGAGGTAATTTGTGAAATAATATATCATTATAGTTATACATATTGCAAAAATAGAGTAAAAATAGATTTGCTATACATATTTTTTATATATCTTAGCATATAGCAGAAATTAAAAAAAATAAAATATTGAAGAACTTAAGATGAAAATACTTGTTATAGAGGATAATACAGACTTGCTAGAGGTGATAAAATTATCTCTAGAAAAGGAAGGGTTTGTAGTTGAAACTGCCCTTACATTTAATAGTGCTAGTGAAAAAATTGGGGTATATGAGTATGATTGTATTCTGTTAGATATTATGCTTCCCGATGGAAACGGTCTAAAAGTATTAGAGCAATTAAAGGCTGAGAAGCGTGAGGGTGGGGTGATAATTATCTCAGCAAAAGACTCTTTAGATGATAAAGTTTTGGGACTGAATCTAGGTGCAGATGATTATCTCACAAAGCCTTTTCATATGGTTGAGATGATTGCAAGAGTTAATAGCCTAATAAGGAGAAATAGCAACAAAGGTCAATTTACTATAAATGTTAAAAATATTAAGGTTTTTCCAGATCAATCTACTGTTTATATCAATGAAAAACAGATAGAGTTTAGTAGAAAAGAGTATGATATACTTTACTACTTTATTACAAGAGTTGGCCATTTAGTAAAGAAAGAAGTTTTGGCAGAGGGTGTTTGGGGTGACTATATAGATCAGGTTGATAATTACGATTTTATATATGCTCAATTGAAGAATTTAAGAAAGAAGCTTACAGAGTACGGAGCGGAGGTAGAGATAAAATCAATTTATGGATTTGGTTATAAAATGGTTGAATTATGAGATTACCATATTTAATAATAAAGAGAATATCTACTATATTAATAGTGGTGCTAACAGCTTGGGCAATATTCTTTTATATTGCCATTGTAGATAATGTGCGAGATGAGACAGATGATGTTTTGGAGGACTTTTCGGTAATGCTTATGAGGCGAGTATTAACTGGTGAACATCTTCCATCTGTTGATAATGGCTCTAATAATACCTATTATATTAAGGAGGTTGATGAGAGATATGCCAAAAAAAACTCTGCGGTAAGGTATACAGATGAAATGATCTATATCGAGAGTAAAAAAGAGACAGAGCCGGCACGCGTATTAAGATATATATTTAAAGATAGGAATGATAGATTTTATGAATTGACTGTTGCTACTCCTATGTTGGATAAGAGTGATATGACAGAGTCTATAATTGTGTGGATAGGTATATTGTATGCTCTTCTTGTGATAGTTATTATTATAGTGAATCTGATAGTGCTACATAGCAGTATGAGACCATTTAGGCAGCTACTTAAATGGTTAGATTTTGGAAGTATGGATAAATCTACGGAATTTCCTCATATTGAGACAAACATAGTGGAATTCAAACGTTTAAATGTAGCTATGGAGGGCTTTTATAATAGAGGTAAAGATCTGTTTAATAGTCAGAAAGAGTTTATAGGGAACGCCTCTCACGAACTCCAAACACCTATTGCAATATGCCAAAATAGGTTGGAAGTTTTAAGCGATACTGAGTTGAATGAAGAACAAATAGAGCAAATTAATAAGACTCTAAAAACACTTAAAGAGCTATCTAAGTTAAATAAAACACTATTACTTCTCTCAAAAATAGATAATGGAGAGTTTGAGAGTCAAACTATTACTGTAAATAGTGTTGTGTTGGAGTATTTTCAAGATTTTAATGAGGTTTATAAATATAAAAATATTAAAACAAAGCTTACACAGAGGCGAGATTGTGTGGTGAATATGAACAAGATGTTGTTAAATACGCTTGTTGTTAATTTGCTAAAAAATAGCTTTTTACACGTAGAAGATAGTGGCGAGATAAAGATAGAAATCTCATCTAAAGATATAAAATTTATAAATAGTGGTAATGCTCCTTTAGATGCCGATAAAATTTTTCAAAGGTTCTTTAAAGATTCAAAAAAAGAGGGATCTACGGGCTTGGGGTTAGCATTAGTCTCTGCAATATGCGAATTATACTCTTTTGACCTATCATATAATTTTAGTAACTCAAAGCATATATTTAGAGTGATTTTTGAAAAATAATTAAAATTAAATATGATTTCAGATTCTCTTCAGATTTCAGCTATACTTTTGTGTTGTAATAATTGAGAATTATCAAATTAGTAAACACAAAAAATATTTAGTATTATGAGAAAAGTATTATTATTATCAGTTGCATTATTTGCATTTCAGTTGGGTTTTTCAAAGGAGCGTCCAATTACAAAAGAGCAGTTGCCACTTAAAATTAGAGAGTTTTTAGATACTAATTTTAAGAATAAGGAGATATCATTAGCTGTTTACGAAAAAGAAATTTTTGATAAAGATTACAAAGTAGTTTTAGAGGATGGTTCAAAGATTGAATTTTCTGGTAAAGGTGAGTGGACAGAGATTGATTGTGAGCATACAAGGGTTCCTGTAACAGCTATTCACAAGAATATAGTAGCTTATGTTAACAAACATTTTAATAACGCCTATATTGTTGAGATTAAGCGCGAAAAAAACAGTTTTGAAGTTAAACTAAACAGTGACATTGAGTTAACATTCAAGGGTGACCTAGATGAATTAAAAGATGTACCTCATCACCAATCAAGACAAGTTACTATTGACTAATTTTGTGAATCTGAGAATTTCCAGATAACTTAACAGAGCTTATAGCATTGCCGGCATAGAAAACATCTGATCCACCAGATGCTGTGCCGGTAATTGTGTTATTTACAGTGAGTTTAATATTGCTATCTCCCGATAAATCTACCAGAGCTTCATTGGTAATAAATTTATAATCAGTCATATCACTGTCACCAGAGGCCTGGATGCTAAATTTATTACACTCTCCTGCTAATTCTAGTTTTGATTCTCCCGATATATTAACAGATAGATTGGTAGCGTTAATGTTTGACTTAAAATAGCTCTCGTTAGAGAGTTCAATAATCACACTCACTTTATCTACAATTAAGGCCGATTCTAATCTAGAGTCATTCTCTAAATCATACTTAGAGAATTGTTGCGGAGAAACACTCACCTTTAGCACCAATGATGAGTGTGGATTATTTAAATCTAAAAATAGAATTAACTTTTCATCTGTAGTTTGATCTATAACATATGGCATAATATTCTCTTGAGTAGATATGACAGCTTTGCCTAGAGCCACTGTTGGATCTAAAACTATCTCTACCTCATTACTTACGTTAATGGTCTCTAAACCGTGATAGAAAGTTATCTCTTTTGAAATTATATCTCCCTCTGGTACTATCCTTTGGCAAGAGGTTGTTACAATTAAGATTAATATTATAAATATATATTTTATTGTATTCATTGTTGTTGCATTTGATTCTAGCTGCAAAAGTAATCTTTTTATATAAAATTACATAGAATTATTACGCAAATCACTTTGATTATAAGTGCTCTTTTCTATCTTTGCATAATACGTAAAACTAAAAAAATAAATACTATGTTTAATAAAGAGACTTATATAAAAAGGCGTTCAGAGCTTATCAAAAAGATTGAAAAAGGAATTATTCTTATTCTAGGAAATAGCGAAGCATCTACAAACTATCCTGCAAATACATACAAATTTAGACAAGATAGCACTTTCCTATATTTTGCGGGGATAAACGAACCAGATATGGCTTTGGTATTAGACGCTGAGAGTGGAGAGGAGATTTTATTTGGAAATGATGTTAGTATCAGTGATATTATTTGGATGGGGCCGCAGGCATCTGTAGCTGAAAAGGGAGAGCGTATCGGGATACAAAAAACAGAGCAATTTGCTGCATTAGAGTCTGTTATAAAGAGTGCAGTTGAGGCAGGTAGAAAGGTTCATTTCTTGCCGCCATACAGAAATCACAATAGAATTTTATTGAATTCACTTTTAAATATCCCGATAAATCAACTTAAGGAGAGTGCGTCAATGGAGCTTATTTTGGCTGCAGTTGATTTGAGAATATCAAAGGATCAATTTGAGATTCAAGAGATAGAGAAGGCGTGTGATTTAGGCTACTTAATGCACTATACGGCTATGAAGATGGTTAAGTTAGGAGTAGTTGAGCAGGAGATTGTTGGGGTTATGGAGGGTATTGCTGCATCGCAAGGTTCAATGACATCGTTTAGAACAATCTGTAGTCAGAATGGAGAGACGCTTCATAACCATATGTATCATCAAACATTAACTGATGGTAGATTATTAGTTATTGATGCAGGGGCAGAGACAAATATGAATTACTGTTCAGATTTTACAAGAACTCTTCCTGCTAATGGTAGATTCACACAGCAACAGAAGGAGATCTATAATATTGTTGCAGCAGCAAATAACTTGGCAATAGATTTATCAAAGCCAGGAATCACATATAAAGAGGTACATTTAGCAGCTTGTAGAGTTCTAGCGCAGGGGTTAAATGATTTAGGAATTATGAAAGGGGATGTTGATGAGGCTGTTGCGGCTGGTGCTCACGCTCTATTTATGCCACACGGATTGGGACACAATATGGGATTAGATGTTCACGATATGGAGGATTATAATCAAATATATGTAGGATATGATGCTCAAACTCCACCATCAACTCAGTTTGGATTGGCATCTTTAAGAATGGGTAGAGAGTTAAAAGAGGGATATGTTTTAACTGTTGAACCAGGTTGTTATTTTATACCAGCTCTTATTGATAAATGGAAAAATGAGGGGACTAATGCACAGTTCATCAATTTTGATAAATTAGATGCTTACCGCTCATTTGGTGGAATTCGTTTAGAGGATGATATTGTGATTACAAGCTCAGGTGCACGTATGTTGGGAGCAAAACGTCTTCCTATAACTCCAGAGGAGGTTGAGAGAGTAATGAATGAGTAAAAATAGAGCTCATAATAGATAAAAAAGTTTAATTAGGTCAATAATTTGCAATCTTTCTTTTTTTTATAACTTTGCCAGCGAAAAAGAAAAAAACTACAAATTATTGACCTAATTAAATGTTAAAGAGAAAATTAACCTTTTTGATTTTGACATTTGTCTTGCTGTGCGGAGCAGTCTCATCCGTTTTAGCACAAGATAATGTCACAATTACATTAACCATCATCGACAAAAACGACAAACTTCCTGTTGCTGGAGCTGCTTGCTTAGTGACAAATCACGGAATTTATGGCGTTACAAATGGAGAAGGAGTTGTAAAGCTAGAGAATGTTCCGTATGATAAAATTGATCTAGAAGTGAGAATGCTAAGCTATACAACTTTCAAAAAAAGTTTCACAGTAGCAGGCAACTATACAGAGAATATTCTGTTAGAACAAGAATCTTTAGAACTTGAACAAGTTTTAGTTGTAGCAAAAGCAAGTGCTGCGGGAACATCTACTAGTTCTCAAATTGGGCGGCAGGCAATCGATCACCTTCAAGCTACAAGTCTCAAAGATATTATGCAACTTTTACCAGGGCAGCTAATGA
Organism: uncultured Muribaculaceae bacterium; assembly: GCA_964368585.1. Lineage (GTDB taxonomy): Bacteria > Bacteroidota > Bacteroidia > Bacteroidales > UBA932 > Egerieousia. Next base: position 58,269 of record CAYJAK010000002.1, on the reverse strand, counting down.
GTAATTCAGATATGACCTCGGTGGAGAAGATAACTATCAGAACACTAAACTCATCCACAGCAAATAATTCTTTTGGTACTGCTATCTTAGTAGATGGTATTCCTATGTCTGATAATGCTACCAGAGATGATAAAACAGGTGTTAATGTTACTGGAAATAGTGGTGTAGATTTAAGACAAATTGGTGCTGATAATATTGAATCAGTTGAGGTTATACGAGGTATCCCATCTGCGGAGTATGGAGATTTAACCTCTGGAGCTGTTATCGTGAATACAAAAGCTGGTTATACACCTCTAACGGTAAGGGCTAAAATTAACCCTACAACATTTAATACATCTCTAGGCAAAGGGTGGCGATTTGATAATAACGGCGGGAGCTTTAATGCAAACTTTGATTATGCAAATGCTTGGGGAGATCCTAGAAATAAGAGCCAAGCTTTTGATAGAATATCGGGAGGCTTAGTTTATGGAAACACCTTCTGGAATATTTGGACTACTGATACAAAGGTAAGTGCAACAAGAATACTAGACCTTAGAGAGACAGATCCTGATATGGTGATTCAGGGTAGGGAGACAACTCAAGAGAATATGAGTTTGAGACTTTCGCACTCCGGTAAAATTGCTCTAAATAAGCTTTTTAGTAGAACATTGTCATACTCTATTGGTTACTCTACATCTGTTAATAACTCAACAACAAAGAGTATTGTGTCGGCAGATGGAGGTACTCCAATTATTAATGCACTTGGCTCTGGATACTATGTTGTTCCTTATGTTACAGACTCTTATTGGGCATCGGGAGGAACAAATTCATCACCTAGTTCAATCTTTCTAAAATTAAGTAATACATTTTCTGTTAACTATAAAAACACTCAACAGAGATTTAATATGGGAGTTGAGTATAGAAATGAGAGAAATGATGGAGAGGGATTCTATAATGATGATGATGATTTACCATTAAGACCTAATAGTGATGGTAGGCCACTTCCATACTATAGATATCCAGCAATCACTCAAATGTCTGCATATATAGAGGATAATTTTAGCTGGGATATTACTGAGGTAATGAAATTTAAGGTACAGGCTGGTGTGAGGTTTACATCTTTACAACCTACTCAACCAGAGCAGGTTTTCTCTGTGTCACCACGTTTTAATGGTTCATTAAAGATTACAGAGTGGTTAGATATAAGAGGAGGATGGGGACTTAACTCTAAAACTCCAGGTCTATCACATCTCTATCCAGATCCAAAATATATGGATAGAGAGGTGGCTAGATATCTTCCTAATGAGGTGGCAAACCAATTAGTGATGTATCAAACATACGTTACTGAGGTTGAAAGAAATAATATGCTTAAGAATGCTACTAATTCAAGATCTGAGTTGGGAGTAGATGTAAGTTTAGGTAATGGAATGAATTTTTCGGTAGTTGGTTATAGAGATTGTATGAAGAATGGTTTTGGAAACTATACAGAGTATCAGACTTACCTATCTAATTATTATACAGCAGAGAAGGGAATTATTGTTATGCCAAATGGTAGTGCTACTATAGATTGGGATAATCCTGCAAGGGTAGATACAGTCTTTACAACTACTGGCAGAATTGGTAATACAGCCTCTACACTAGATAGAGGAATTGAGTTTGATATTAATTTTGGAAAGATTAAGCCAATAAATACAACAATATACCTATCTGGGGCATATATGGAGACTCAAACTTGGAGTAGTGGTCCAAATACCTCATCTCCAAGTGGAATACCTGCAAATTCAGTGTATGCGCAGGGTGGAGCAAATACCTCTCCTTTTAAATTGGTTTATCCATCGGGAACATCAAGAGATATTAATCGTAGATTCAGCACCGTAATTAGGGCGGTTTGCAATATTCCTCGAATGAAAATGGTGGCCTCTTTATCGGGACAAATAATATGGTATACTTGGCAATATACAACAAATCAATCCTATAGTCCGTATGGCTGGATAGATACAGATTTGTCATACCACGAGATTACACCAGAGATGCTTGCTGATCCAAATTATACAATAAAGGGGATACTTCTATCAGATCAAATTAGAAATCCATCAGATGATGTTCCAGCATCAAGTAAACCTATCTGGATTATAAACGCAAGATTGACAAAGGATATCTCTAAATCATTGGGATTCTCATTCTATGCAAACAATGCACTTTTCTATATGCCTTACCAAAGCTCTAATACATCGGGAACATTAACCGAGAGAAATACTGGAACCTTTGCATTTGGTATGGAGTTACACGTTAAACTTTAATAAATATGAGAAAAATAATATATATATCGCTACTGCTTTTTACCCTTATTGGGTGTGAAAGAGAGATCCCTCAGGCTCTGCAGAGTGTAAAGATCTTTTATATACTCCCGACAAATTTTAATTCAGACATTGCCTATTCAAATAAAGAGGTGAGACTTATTGGAACTGATGCAAATTATTCATTTTCAACATCAGAAGATGGAAGTGTTGAGTTGAATAATATTATCCCAGGTATTTATGATGTAGTTACAACGTGGGAAATGACAGGTGAAGAGTATAAATCTTTAACAAAATCTGATAATAATGTACAGGATAATGCAAACATTATTATTGTCTCAAATCAGAGTGGTCAGAGGCTTTTTAATGAGTCGGCTTTAACTTATGAGCTAGATAAGATAGAGATAAAGAGTTTAATGATCTCTAAGGTGTACTATTCTGGTACTAAGGATGATATGGGGCAATCATACTCTGTTGATGCCTATGTTGAGATATTTAATAACTCTGAGGATGTGGAGTATATAGATGGAAAATATCTTGCCTTAGCTGAATCAGGTTCGCCAGCCTCTTTTTTACCTGCAGACCATCCAGATAGCCTATATGCTAGGCAGATTATTAAGTTTCCAGGGAACGGTAAGGAGTACCCAATAGAGCCAGGTGGGGCAATTGTAATTGCAGCAAGAAATGCAAGGAATCATACGCTAAGTGCTGCTACCTCGGTGGATCTATCTAATGCCGATTTTGAGGTTAAGGAGTCTGATGGTATGGGTAATCCCGATGTAAAAGCTATATCGCTAATCTCAAACTCTACCACTACACCATATTTTAATCTGATTCGTGCAGGGGGAAATGCAGTATTCCTATTTGAGACAGATGAAGATGTACTCTCTTGGCCAGAGATATTTCCTCCAGGAAAAACATCTGGGCAAATGTATAGAGCAATCCCAAAGAATGTAGTAATAGATGGGGTAGAGGCTCTACAAAATGAGGCTAGTACAGGACCAGATATTAATGCAAAAAGATTACATAAAGAGATAGATGCTACGTATATCTATATAAATGCAACATCTGGATATACTCACGAATCTGTAGATAGAAAGGTAGATAGATTTGAGAATGGAAGAGCCTACCTTATAGATACAAATAATAGTATAGAGGATTTTATGATCTGTTCAGATCCAAGACCTAAAGTTTACGATAAAAATCAAGAATAAATGAGAATCATAAAATATATAATAATAGCAACTCTTCTCTTTACTCCTGTACTTTTGAGTGCGGGGCATAAAGATACTTTAAGAAGTGTATCAACTAGGCAAAAGAGAGAGATTCAGATGCTTGAACAGTTATTTAAGCACTCAAGCAATGTTGCAGGAATGGGAAAATCAAAAGTTGATGACGGGAGTGATACCTATATGTCATACTATATAGATGGAGGGAACCATCATAGAGTGCAAGAGGGTAGTAGCAATAACAGATTAACGTTTGCAACTGAAAGGTATGACTCATTTTCAGATAAGCTATTTATGAATGGCTCATTTACCTTTAACCTACATAATGAGATGGATAGAAAATGGAGTGATGCTATGAATACATACAATTCTAATCCATTTATTTATGGTAGTTCTGTTGCTAGAGACTATGCAACACAACATATTAACCTTAAGTTTAAACTCTACACTGCCCCTTTGAATGATTTTATCTCATTAGGCTTTGGCTTTGACTATTCGGTTGCCGATTTTTCTGGAAATAGAGATCCAAGACCAAGGACAAATTATATGGACGCAAAACTTATTCCATCTATTCTATTTAAGTTAAATGAGAATAATAGTATAGGTGTTAGTATTAACTATGCTTATAGAAAGGAGAAGCTCTTAGGACTTACAACTATTCAGAGTTACCCTAACTTAGAGTACTATGACTTTAAAGGGTTGGATAATTATGAGAGCAAGATTGGTGGATATACAGGCTTTGCAAGACAATTTATAAGTAATGGCTACGGGATTGGAATTCAATATAATCTTACTTTAGGTGGAGCAAATATACTTTTAGCAGGCTCTTATGATTTCTTATTAGATAATGTTTATGAGACTCAAAAAAGTTCACCTGGTTCATATTCTTCTGATAAACTAAATGTTACAGCTGATGTTAGCTTTGGTTCTGAGTATAAGAGTTTTATAAAATTGAAAGGAGAAAAATTAATAGGAAGTGCCAATCAACATATTCAAGAGCTGGTGCAGACTAGAGATTCTGTTACTCAGATTGTTACTCAAACGTGGGAGACCTTGTACACTTACGAGAATAGATATTTTGTAGAGACAATGGATATAGGATTTGATTGGAGACTACTAAGAATAATTAATGATGGAGATAATTATAAGTGGTCTGCTAATCTAAGAGCATCATATAGTGTGTTTGAGAATAGATACTATCTACCATATTCAGATTATGGTGCATCTAAATATATGGTAGGTTTAGGTGGCTCATATCTTCTATTTAATAGTAAGGATCACTCAGTAAATGTGAGTTTAGGAGCAGATGCTGCATTAATGCCAAATTCATATTATAATCCAGCAGCAACAATCTCTGCCGAAGCTACTCATAATATATATGCAACAGAGGTATTAACTCCAGATCTAGCATATTATAGTAGATCTTATCTGAATAGCAGTGCACAGATAGAGTATAATTTCCCCATATCTATAAAAAAGAGATCTCAAAAGATTTTAGGTTATGTAAAATTGGATGGCTCATATCTTGCTGCAGAGGGTAATTATAATTGGTTCTCTGTTGCGCTAACTTTAGGTTTATTAACTTTTTAATTAAACAAAATGAGAATAATTACAATATTTTTACTCTTTATCACACTAGTTTCGTGTGAGAGTGCTATTGATAATAGATATTTTGCCCCACAAGTGGAGTTTTCAGCTACAAATATGGTATTTGCAAGTGAAGATGGTGAGGGTGCTATTGAATTAAATCTGAATACTCCTGCATCAAAGGATTTAACCATATCTTTAACCTATATTGGTAATGCAACAAATGGAGTTGAGTTTGAAGCTGCAAATGAGGTTCAGATAAAAAAGGGTGAGAGCTCTATTATTATCCCGATAACTTTCATTTATAACAAAATCTATTCAAAAGAGATTGATTTTGAGGTTATAATCTCGCCAGGAAAAGATTATGGAGTTGAACCAGACTCTCCAAATACAGTTTCAATTAAGATAACAAAGGAGATTCTACTCCCATTAATATCTATTGAGCCAGATAATTATCGAGATTATACAAACCCATTTAATGCAGAAAAGATAACTTTTACTCTGAGATCGTCAATGGTTGCTGAGGAGGATATCCCTGTTAAGCTTAGTTTTAACTCTAACCTAGAGTATTCAAAAGATTTCTCAATAGATGGTAAAGATGAACCAGTTATAACCCTATCAAAAGGAAGTAGTGAGGTTCAGTTTGATATAGCTATTAACCAGATGGATAGAGCAGGTATTGATGAGGCGCTTACTATAAAGGTAGATGTTGATTCAGAGTTGTACTATCCAAATGAGCAGGGAGGCGAGTTTACATTAAGAGTACACGAACCTTTGGTTGATTTCTCCTCTATCTTTAGAACAGGTGCACTATATGGAGAGGGTTATCAGTTATATCAAAAAATGAGAATGACAAATGGTGAGTGGGATAGTAGAAATGCTCTAAATGTAAATGAGATAGAGGGCTCCAATTACCTAAGGAGCTTAAAGAATCTAATGAATACGGCATTTGGTTGTATTGGTAGTGCACCAGGGGGGAATATCTTGAGACTTTCAGATTCTATGCTAGGCTCAAATCAAAATGATACAACCATAGCAGATTATGGCTCTGCAAGTAATGTGAGATTCTTCTCTGCAGCAGATTCACTATTTAGATTTGTTCCAAGTTATGAGGATCCAACAAAAGGTAGAGTCACATTAACATCTCCTAAAAAGGTTAGAGCAGCGTTAGCGCTTTATGATGAGTGGGATAAAGATACTGAGTTGGGTAAAGTGTGGCATATAGATTCAAGAGAGACAGATGGAAATATTGAGATCTCAACTAACCCAGCAATTCTGGGATATATCGAGGTTGAAATTGCGCACATTGAGGGAACTTACGATCTTTCAAATAGCTCAGAGACAATGGTTTTTGAGGTTTGGTTTAAGAGTAATCGCCCAGATATCTTCTTTAGAGTACCTCCAACAGATGTTGAGGTTATTAGAGAGGATGGATATGTTAAAATAGAGTATGCACTTTATCCAAGAACTTAATTAAATAATGAGAACTATTTTCATATTAATATTATCCACTTTATTGGCTTTTACAGCGCAAGCTCAACTAAAAATTGAGAAGAGTGGCAACAAGTACTATCTAGGAGTTCCAGAGACTCTATTATCAAAAGATATACTTTTTGGCTCAAGAATCGTGGATATTAGTGCACCAAAAGGAAAGGTGTATGGAGCGGGGCAGGTTAGGACTGAGCCTTGCGTAATTCAATTTAGAAGAGAGGGGGAGCTATTGCTTCTGGAGAAGATAGAAAACTTTTATACTACTCCTTATCGCGATAATATCTCCTATGCTTTAGATAAGAATTTTATTAGAACTACAGATCTGTTTTTTGATATAGAGAGAGAAGATAAAGGGGTGTGCTATGTGGATGTAACTGAACTATTTACAAAGCAGACACCTCTTGTGTGGCCACTCCCTGCAAATGAGAAGATTGGTAAATTGGAGAGTAAACTTAGTAAAGTGCTCTTTGTAAAGGAGTATGATGATCATATAAATGTTAGAGGGCACTATGAATTTAGTGGAGGAAAATCCCCTTTTGCAATTACTGTTCAGTATTTTATGATGCCTCTCAATAGTGGTTATAAAGAGAGGATTAATGATAATAGGGCAGGCTTTAATACAATAAAAAGAGAGATCTACCAATCTGGTAAAAAGATAGACTCAGAGGAGCTAATTACTAGATGGAATTTAGATAATAATAGAAAAATTATCTTCTATATTGACCCAGCCTTTCCTTCTGATTGGATTGAGTATATTAAAGCAGGTGTTGAGGATTGGAATATTGCCTTTGAGGAGATAGGGCTAGGTAGAGTTATTGAAGCTAAAGAGTATCCCGATGATCATAACTTTGATCCGTATGATGTTAAAATAAATACAGTTAGATATTTTCCTGTAAAAGAGGCTAATGCGGCTGGGTTTACTCAAGTGAATCCAAGAACTGGGGAGATTCTTTTTGCAGATATCTGTTGGTGGAATGACGTTGTGGAGTTAATGAGTGGTTGGAGATTTGTTCAGACAGCAGTTGCAGATCCAAGAGCGAGGGATGTTGAATATGGTGGAGAGTATTTAGGCGAGATGATTCGTTATGCGATGGCGCACGAGATGGGGCACGTATTGGGATTGAAGCATAACTTAGGTGCCTCCTCTGCATATCCTAGTGATTCTCTAAATTCACCACTATTTACTCAGAAGTATGGAACAACTCCATCAATAATGGATTATGCTAGATTTAACCATTTAGCAACAGCAAGTGGATTTGAAAAGGGTGTCTCTCTGTTACCTCCTAGAGTTGGAGTATTTGATATTAAGGCTATAGAGTATGGATATAGACTAGTTAGCTCAAAAGATGAATTAGTGGAGATTTTTAGTGAATCTAATGGTGAAATTGCATATAAATTTGCCCCTTTTAGATCTGTGCCTATCTCGCCAGATCCATCTAACCAGATGGAGAGTCTAGGAGATGATGTTTTAGCCTCATCTATGGCAGGGGTTAGAAATTGTGCTACTATTTTAGAGAATCTACATAGCTGGACATACGATTATGGTGGAGATTATGATGATTTTAATAATAGATATGCCCTTTTAGAGAGGTACTATTTTAAGTATCTAAACTTAGCTCTATCAAATGTAGGGGGGAGAGTTGAGAAGTATAGTGATTTTAGCAAAGATGATGTGCGTTATGTGCCAGTAGATGCTAATATTCAATACGAATCATTAAGATTTATTATTAGATCACTTGCTCTATCTGGTGACTATTTCTTAGCTCCTGAGCTTGTAAATCATATAGATTACTCTACAGATTACTTTTTTAAGGCACAAACAGATTTAATAAATCAGATATTTAAAATAGTTCCACCTCGTTTGATTCATAATGAGGTAGTTACATCAGGAGAGACATATTTGCTAAGCAAATTTTTATCTGATTTTGACTCATTAATTTGGAAAAATGTTTCTGCAGATAATTTATCGGGAAGAAATATAATAATGAGTTATGTAGCTGCACTTAATGCTCTTGCGGAGTCTGGTGTTAGCGGCTCTTCTCAATCAATTAGCATTGTATTGGCGGCACAAAAACAGCTAGAAAAAGTTGAGAAGTATATAAGTAAGAGAAAAGATATATAAATAATTATACATATAAAAAATTCCTAATGACTAAAAAGATTATTACTCTACTACTTAGCGCGCTATTTATTTTGCCAGTGGCGAGTAGAGCAGATGAAGGACTGTGGTTGCCATTTTTAATTGGTGAGCAGAAGTATAAAGAGATGAAAAAACTTGGATTAAAACTCTCCAAGGATGAGATCTATGATATTAACCAAAAATGTGTAACGGGAGCTGTGGTTGGCTTAATGAGCGAGGGATCAAATCTGAGATCTTTTGGAACAGGCAGCTTTATCTCTCCCGATGGTTTAATTATTACCAATTATCACGTGATTATGAGATATGTAGAGAGTTTCTCTAAGGAGGGGCGTGATTTTATAAAATATGGCCTTTGGTCTGAGAGTAGAGAGCAAGAGGTGTTTTGTAGAGGTCTTGAAATTAAGCAGTTGGTTAGAATGGAAGATGTTACAGATCAGATGCTTGAAGGGACAGAAGAACTTGAGGGGAGAGAGAAACAAAATGCTGTAAATAAGAATGGAAAGAGACTTGCAGATGAAGCTACTAAGGGGACTAAATATAAGGTTAGGATGCAGCAAGTGTTTGGAAGCAATCAATATATAATGAGTGTTTATGCTCTATATAAAGATGTACGCCTTGTAGCAGCGCCACCATTCTCAATTGCCCGTTTTGGTGTTGATAAAGATAACTATAGATGGCCTAGACACTCTACAGATTTTGCAATTCTTAGAGTATATGCAGATGAGAATAATCAACCAAGAGCATATAGAGAGGAGAATGTTCCTTATAAGCCTGAGCACTACTTGCCGATAGCTTCAAAGCCAGCTAAGGAGGGTGATTTTATTATGATTGCAGGTTTTCCGGGTAATACAAAAGAGTATATTCCATCTTTTGCATTGGATAAGATTATCTATGAGCAGAATAAAATAGGTATGTTCATTAAGCAGGAGAAGTCTAGAGTTATTGAGGATGCTATTGAAAAAAATGAGAACCTAAAGTTTAGATACTCTACTAGATTATCCTCTCTTGAGAATGCTTATTTGAGATGGAAAGGGGAGTATATGGGGGTTGAAAAGATGAACTTAGTGGAGAAAAAGAGAGAAGAGGAGAGAGAGTTTCAAGCTTGGGTAGATGCAGATCCTGCACGCAAAGCAGAGTATGGCGAACTGTTACGAGATATGGAGGAACTATACAAAGAGGTCTCTAAGTATAACCTTGCGGATTTTCTATTTAAAGAGTCTGGGTTAAATGGCTCTGAAATTGTACCTTTTATCGGGAAATTTGAGAAACTTGTCTCTATGTATCAATCTAAAAACCCTAAGATTAAATCAATAAATAATGAGGTAAAAAGATTGATTGGTCTTACGCATCAATTCTTTAATAACTGGGACTATACAATTGACAGAGACATATTTAAGAGTATGCTATACACCTACTATACCAATGTAGATCCCTATTTTAGATCAAAAGAGATGGACTATTATATTAACAAGTATGGTGGAGATGTGGGTAAGTTAAGTGATGAGATCTTTGAAAAGTCTCTTTTTGCCTCAAAAGAGAGGACTATTGCATTTTTAGAGAGTGAGGATAGAGATGTAAAAGAAGAGATTTTGAATGATCCACTCTATCAGCTATCAATTAGTTTCTATAAGGTAAATGTGCAAAAAATAGCTCGCAAAAGACAAGATCTTCAATTTGAACAATCTGTGCTCTATAATAACTATCTAAAAGCGTATATGATTATGAATGAGGGTAAGACTCTTTATCCCGATGCAAATTCCTCTTTACGTATTAGTTACGGAGTTGTAAAGGGGCTTGAACCAGAGGATGGAGTGAGTTATCATTCTCATACAACCTTAGAGGGGGCAATAGATAAAAATGCAACAGGCGAGGATGTCTATTTATTACCTAAAAAGATTAAAGAGTATTATGAGGCAGGATATAATCCCGATATATGTTTTCTTACAAATGCCCATACAACATCAGGAAATTCTGGATCGCCAGTGATAAATGCAAAGGGGGAATTAGTAGGATTAAATTTTGACAGAGTTTGGCAAGGGCTAGCATCTGATTTTAGATATAATCCATTATTATCGCGATCAATTTCTGTGGATATGAATTATATACTATATTTGTTAAAAAATTATTCAAGATCTAAATATATTCTTGATGAACTAACCTTAAATTAACCACAAAACAATCTTAATGAGAATGAAATTTTCTAAATTAATTTTTGCGATGATATTGGCGATAGCCTTTGCATCTTGTACGAAGGATGTTGTTCCTTCAATTAAGTTATCTTCTCCATCTATTCTAAATTTTGAACAGGCTGGAGCTACTCAATCAGTATCGTTTAATACCAATGTAGATTGGATAGTTGCTGAGAATGCAGAGTGGATTACATTAACTCCTACAACGGGAACTGCTGGTGATGTTAAATTTGATGTTACTGTTACAGCTAATCCGTCAGATCAAACAAGAGAGGCAGATATTACATTAAGAGCAGGAACTTTAGAGCAGAAATTTACTGTTAAACAGGGTGCTGTTGTTGTTACAGTTACCCCAGCAGAGATTATTGATGTTGCCCCAATAGGTGAGGTTAAGAGTGTAGTTATAAATTCAAATGCAGCTTGGACAATCTCTTCAACTGATGAGTGGTTAGGATTTGAGCCAACATCGGGTGTAGCAGGTGAGACTACAGTTGCAATTACAGTTTTAGCTAATACCGCTGCAGAGGAGAGAACAGGAATAGCAACTGTTGATGTATCGGGATTAAAACAAGAGGTTACAGTTAAGCAGCAGAAAGCATTCAATCGTATGAGTGACTCTTTAGCGTTAGTTGCTTTTTACAATGCAACGGATGGTGCAAATTGGGATATGGAAGATATCTGGAATACCGCAGCACCTATGACTACTTGGAAAGGCGTTAGACTTAATGCAGAGGGACGTGTTGACTCTATAAATTTAGGCACTAAGACTATTAAAGTTCCAAGTGATTTAGTTCCTGAGATTGGAAATTTAACTCAACTTACATATCTAGATTTAGGTAATAATAACTTAAAAGGAGTGATTCCTGCAAGTATCTCTAACCTTGTTGAGTTAAAGAGATTAGATCTCTCTTTTAATGACTTTACTTCTGGTATTGAGCATATTAAAACTATGATGAAGCTAGAGTATTTAATGGTCTACTCAAATGATAATTTAGAGGGTACAATCCCTGCTGAGGTTTCAGATATGGTTAACCTTTGGTATTTACATATGGGTGGATCTAAAATATCGGGACCTCTTCCATCTATAGCTAAATTAACAAATATGAAGAGCTTTATGTTCTTTAAATCTTCAATTAGTGGTACTATTCCTGACGAGTTTGCAAATTGGACTAATTTAGAGGCAGTTATGATCTATGACACTGAGGTGTCGGGACCTCTTCCTGCTTCATTAGGTAGTGCAACAGGCTCTCATAAGAGTTTCTCTATTATGCTTTATAATAATAATTTTGAGGGTAATATTCCTGAGAATTGGGCAAATATGCCAGCACATTGTAAGATTTTACGTGTACAAGGAAATAAGCTAAGCGGAGTGATTCCTGCAGCATTAAAGGATCATCCATATTATTCAGTAGAAAATGGATGGAAGCCTGCAACTTATATGTTCCCACAACAAGAGGGATTTGGTTTGAGTGCTGAGTAATTTTATTGATTAATAAAATATATAACTTATAATTGATTAGGGGTGTCTCACTTATTTGTGGGGTGCCCTTTTTTGGTTGTGTCTAGCAAACAATGTAATTTATGATACAAATATGGAACAAAATGTTTTTTTTTGATTTTAATAGAGCCTTATAGAAAAATCCATTAATTTGGAGAGCTTTTCTTTTATTTTTTTAGCTTTGTAATTCATAAATGAATAATAATAAAAAGAGAATAAGAATGAAAATAATAACAATGGGCGAGATTATGCTTCGCCTCTCAACACCAGGAAATAGGAGATTTGTACAGAGTGATTCATTTGATGTTGTTTACGGCGGTGGAGAGGCAAATGTAGCGGTTAGTTGTGCAAATTATGGTCACGAGGCCTATTTTGTTACTAAGCTTCCAAAGCACGAGATTGGAGAGTCGGCAGTAAATGCTCTACGTAAATATGGTGTAAAGAGTGATTATATAGCTAGGGGGGGAGATAGAGTTGGTATCTACTATTTAGAGACAGGTGCCTCTATGCGTCCATCAAAGGTGATCTACGATAGAGCTGGATCTGCTATTGCAGAGGCTTGTGCAGAAGATTTTGATTTTGATACAATTATGAAGGGTGCCGCTTGGTTCCACTGGTCTGGTATAACGCCTGCACTCTCAGAGAATTCTGCAGAGCTTACTAGATTGGCTTGTGAGGCAGCTAAGCGAAATGGTGTTACAGTATCGGTTGATCTAAATTTTCGCAAAAAACTATGGACAAAAGAGCGTGCGCAGGAGGTTATGCGCCCATTAATGCAGTATGTAGATGTTTGTATTGGTAATGAAGAAGATGCAGAGCTATGCCTTGGTTTTAAGCCAGATGCAGATGTAGAAGGTGGGCATACTGATGCAGAGGGATATAAATCAATTTTTAAACAGATGGCAGAAGAGTTTGGATTTAAGTATGTTATCTCAACTCTACGTGAATCATTCTCTGCATCTCATAATGGCTGGAAGGCTATGATTTACAATGGAGAAGAGTTCTATGTTTCAAAAAGATATGATATCTCTCCAATTATTGATAGAGTAGGGGGTGGAGACTCATTCTCTGGCGGTATTATCCACGGGTTGCTTACAAAGAGTACACAAGGGGAGGCATTAGAGTTTGCAGTGGCAGCATCTGCCCTAAAACATACAATTAATGGCGATTTTAATCTTGTCTCGGTAGAGGAGGTTGAGGCGCTTGTAGGCGGAGATTCATCGGGAAGAGTTCAAAGATAATAGATAGAAAACATAAAAAATTAGATATAAAATGGCAAGATTCTCAAAAATGGAGGTGATGCAGGCAATGTACACCACAGGTATGGTTCCAGTATTCTATCATAAAGATGCTGAGGTTGCTAAAAATGTTATGAAGGCGTGCTATAAAGGTGGTGTTAGAGCCTTTGAGTTTGTAAATAGAGGTGACTTTGCGAGTGAGGTATTTATCGAGCTTGTAAAATATGCAGAGCAGGAGTGTCCCGATATGATTTTAGGTATAGGTTCTATTGTAGATGCCCCAACAGCTGCTCTCTTTATGCAGTATGGTGCAAATTTTATAGTTGGCCCTTATTTAAATAGTGAGGTTGCTAAGGTTTGTAATCGCCACTTGATACCTTATGCTCCTGGTTGTGGTTCAGTTACAGAGATTGGCTATGCGCAAGAGTTGGGGTGTGATCTTACAAAGGTATTTCCTGCAGGTAATGTTGGTGGTCCATCATTTGTGAAAAATGTAAAGGCGCCACTCCCTTGGTCAAATATGATGGCAACTGGAGCGGTTGAACCTACTGAGGAGAATCTCACAGAGTGGTTCAAAGCTGGTGTCTTCTGCGTTGGAATGGGATCTCAATTATTCCCAGCTGATGTTATAAAGAGTGAGAATTGGGATAAGATAACTGAGATGTGTGAGAGGGCGCTTGGGGTGATTCGTTTGGTTCGTTAGTTATGTATTTATTTATTATCTAACCAATAACCAATCTATTATATTTACCTCATTTATAATCACTTTGTCTATCTTGTGCTGCTTGCTGTCTCCCAGAGTAATAAGGGTAAGTTTTTCGCACTTGAGATCCTTGGTTCCTTTGATAAGAGCAGAACACTCTCGTTTGAAAGTCTTCTCATTATCTATAAATGCAGAGACTTGTATTAGCTCTTTTACATTTAAGCTATTACTCAATACAAAATCTATCTCATAGCCTTTGCGGTAGTAATATATATCTACATCTGATACTCTTCTGCGACGCAGTAGCTCTAAGTAGATTATATTCTCTAACCTCCATCCTATGTTGTCACCAGTTAGGTTATTATCTTGCTGAGTGAGAAGGGCAGGATCAATTAGGTACATTTTCTCTGCTCGTACCCTCTCCCGTGCCTTATATGAGAATTTGTTTATGCCAACTAAGAGGTAAGCTTGACGAAGGTAGTTTATATAATTCTCGGCTGTATGTTGACTACCCAAACCAAACGTTTCAGCTATAGCCTTATAACTAACTTCTTGTGCAAAATTTGCAATCATATAGTTAGTTATCTTTACAAGTGCATCAAGATAACGTATCTTAAAACGTCTGCGTATATCAACTGTGACAATGCTATTTACAAGCTGCTTGATATAGCCTTTGTAATCTTTGATATTTAATAACTCTGGAAATCCGCCATTTATTATATACTCCTCAAATGCTCGTTTTTGAAATGCGATCTCTTTTGTTGTAATGGCGTTAAGTTTTATTTTATTGAGTTCTAGATATTCTGTAAATGAGAAAGGAAAAAGTTCAATTTGATTGTAGCGCCCCGTTAAATATGTGCTAAGTTCGCTACTTAACAATTTGGCGTTAGACCCAGTTATTATAAGGTGCATTTTCTGTCTAAGTAGGCGATTCACAAAAAGGTTCCATCCCTTTACATTCTGAATCTCATCTAAAAACAGATGATTAAAATCTCCATAAACCATATATAGAGACTCCAATACATCGTTCAGATTCTCAGCAGAAAGTTCGGCAAAACGTTCATCATCAAAATTGACATAGGCATAGTTTAATCCACTCTTTTTTAGAACAGTGTGGCATAGAGTTGATTTTCCACATCGTCTAACACCAATTACTATTTGTGCTAAAGGGCTCTCTAAATCTACCAGAGACTCTTCTGGCCTATCACAAACTTCGCTCAGTTCAAATTGTTCAATCTCTAAGCGTTGATCTGCAATTATTTGTGAGTATTTGTTTGAAGTCATAGCTATGCTGTTTTAGTTATTATGTACTGCAAATATAGCACATTTTTTTCTACTAAACTGCACTAATTTGCCACTTTTTAAACTGTAAACTGCACTAAAATACAATTTTTAGCCATCCAAACTGCGCTAAATTCAAGTTTTTGACCACTCAAACTGCACTAAATACAAAAAAATCCCTAAACCCGAATCCCAAATTCAGTCCATCCATCCTCATTAGTAATAAGCCACATCCCAAACCGATGTTTTATCAAAATCTCCCTAATAAGGATCAATCCAACCCCTTGACCATTGGGTTTTGTTGAGAAGAAAGGAGTGAATAGTCTCTCTTTTACAGCCTCAGATATAGGCTCTCCATTATTACTAATCTTTAAAAAATCATTGCCAGTCTCAATAATAATCTCTCCACTACTCTCCTCATTAATAGCCTCTATTGCATTTTTAATGATATTTACCACAACCTGCTCCATCAAGACAGGATCCATATTTATAGTAGGAGCTTTGTCGGCGAGCTTTAGAACTATTTTTATATCCCTACCTAATGTTAAACTCTCTAAAAATGGGATACGCTCCCTAATAAAATCATTAAGAGAGCATGTTGTAATTTGGGGCTCTGGAATCTTTACTACCTCTGCAAAACGGGTAATGAATCTACTTAGATTTAAGCATCGTTCAGATGTAGCAGATAGGAGTATAGCTAGCTCATTAGCCTCTTGTAAATCGCTCTCTACCAATGATGGGCTAGTAGTAGTCAAAGATGAATTAATAGCTAAAGATGAGTTAATTATCTCTAATGAGGAGGAGACCCCAGCCATTGAATTATTTACCTCGTGAGAGATCATTCTAATAACCTCGCTATATGCCTTCTTTTCAGCAACTAAAAGCTCCTCAGTCATCTTCTCAATAAGATAGAAAGATTGCCTAAAACCTCTATTCATAAATCCCCCCATTGTACACTTATAAATATTTCCATCACTCTGCCTAACCACTCTGCTTTCCATCGGCTTTAGTTTTGTAACCTCCTGAATAATAGGGTAAAATAGCTCGCTAATTCTCTTCCCGATAAACTCCTCTTCTTTTATATTTTCGCCAATAATTTTAATAGCAACAGGATTTAGAGTAGCAATCCTCTCCTCAATATCCAAGACAATCACCCCCATCGGCGAAGATTTAATAAGTAGATCCAGAAAAAAGTTCTGCTCTCTCACCTTTAACCTCTCCTCCTTTAACTGAACCATCATACTATTAAAAACCTCAATAATTTTATCGGCATCCTTTTGCCCAATCTTCCCCAACTTTGAACTAAAATCCTGCTCATAAAGCATCTCTATTCCCATATTAATTGTGGAGATAGGCTTTATAGTCTTATAATAGAGCTTAACTAGAATAAATATAATTATCGCGATAAATAGCTCTGTAATAAAGAAATGCCACCCTATCCCCTCTCTAAAGAGTATAAGATTTACAATCCCCATTATACCTGCAAGGCAGATTGCTAATATCCAAAAATATGTTCTAGCTCTCACTTTTTAATTGCAATATTATATTTTTCTAAGCGTCTATATAGTGCAGCCCTGCTGATTCCAAGACTCTTTGCACACTGCGAAATATTATTATCATTCAGTTTAAGTACCTCAATAATCTTCTTTTTCTCTAGATCCTCTAAAGATGAGAGAGAGTTATTATTGGGAGTATGAATATGTTTCTCAAAAGCACTCACCTCTAATCTTTGGCTATCGGTAAGTAGAATTGTTCTCTCTATCAGATTCTTTAACTCCCTAACATTTCCCTCTAGCGGTAGATTCTGTAAAAATGCCATCGCCTCTGGGGATATATCGGGAAGATTAATATTATGACTCTTTGCCGACTGTTCCATAAAGTGACTAACCAAAAGTGGAATATCTTCACGCCTCTCTCTTAATGGTGGTAAGTGAATGGGAATCAGGTTGATTCTATATAAAAGATCCTCTCTAAATTTGCCATCTGCAACCATCTCTGTAAGATTTTTATTTGTGGCACTAATCACTCTAACATCTACCCGTTGAGGTTTGCTATCTCCCAGTACCTCAAATGTTTGCTCTTGTAGAACCCTTAAAAGTTTAACTTGGCAACTAAGCTCTAGATCTCCAATCTCATCTAAGAAAATGCTCCCTTTATCAGCTATGGAGAAGCGCCCTTTTCTATCAGAATAGGCATCTGTAAATGCCCCTTTCTTGTGCCCAAACATCTCTGACTCAAAAAGGCTTTGACTTAACCCTCCTAAATTTACCTTTACAAATGGAGCAGACTCTCTTTTACTCAGTTTATGAATTGCCTCAGCAATTAGCTCTTTACCAGTTCCACTCTCTCCTGTAATTAGAACGGAGGCGTTTGTAGTGGCAACTCTGGAGACAGTCTGAAGTATATTCTGAATAGCTTTACTCTTACCAACAATATTTGAAAATGCGCTATTTTCTAGAATTAAATTTGATTGTTGAGGTGAGTTGTCCGTTAGCTCTAATGCCGTTTTAATAACATTGAGTAGCATTACATTATTCCAGGGCTTTGTGATAAAATCAAAGGCTCCAGCCCTCATCCCCTCAACAGCAAGTTGAATACTCCCCCAAGCTGTAATCAAGATAACGGGAACATCAGGCTTAAAAATCTTTACCTGTTTTAGTAGAAAAATACCCTCCTCGCCAGTTGTAGTGAGAGAGTAGTTCATATCCATAAGAATAAGTTTTATCTCATTCTCCTTTACAGCAGCAATAGCCTCTTTAGGATTTGAAGCACTAATGGATTCCATTCCAGCACGTTTGAGCAAGATGGTAAGCGAGGTGCGAATATATATGTCGTCGTCAACAATTAGGATCATAGTTACAAATTTAATATTTTTTGGCAGAAGGCAAAAGCTCATCTACTGTTACAAGTGTTACACTCTGGATATTGTGGTAATAGTTCCAATACAAAAACATCTCTTCAATAAGTTTCTCAGATGCAGCATCCTTTGAATCTCGAGCATTATTAAGATCTAAAATATTTATTTTTCCACCTATAAATGTCTCAAACGCAATATTATATCTATTGTTAGCTAGTTGATTAGCCTCAACGGCAATCTCTAACTGTTTAGCCTGGTTGTTAAAATTCTCAACCAACAAAAAGATATTCTGATTAAAAGATATCTGCTCCTCCCTAATCATAGACTCCTCTACCTCCATATCACTCTGAGCAACCTTTACCTTAGCCTCCCTTTTTCCCCAATCCAAAATAGGAATATTTACCCCCACCTGAACAATTTGATTATTAACAAGCTTTGAGTATGCTCCCGATAAATTACTCCCTACTCCAGAGTATCCTACAGAGGCATAGAGATCAATTTGTCTCTTGTTTCCCTTGGCTGTAGCAACTGCAAACTCTGCCTCAGCTTGTCGGCGAAGAATATTTTTAGCAAAAGCATTATTTTCCATTGCAAATTTTAGTACAGTGCTATAGCTTAAACCGCTAGCTGGAATTGTGACAGGAATCTCTAAAACCAAAGGTCTCTCCTCATCTAATCCCAAAAAGGCATTGAGATTAAAGGTTTGTGCCTTTAGGTTACTATTTGCCTCAGTAAGTGTTGCCTTTGATTGAAGCGCCTCAAGCTCTAGCTGCATAAGATCACTTTGAGAGATCTCTCCAATCTTTTTACGGGCAAGTGCAATCTCATAAAGTTTTTGTGAGTTTTTTAGGTTCTCAGTAGCGATATGTACCCTAGATTGTGCCAGTAAGTAATTAAAATAGTGCGAAATAGCTGTAATGCTAACCTGCTCCATCTCTTCTGAGTATTTAGCCTTTGCCTCTTGATATTTTATTGGTTCAATCTTCCTACTCCATTTCATACTATTAACCCCAAAAATTGGTTGAATAAGTGTGATCTCAATAGGCAAGCTCAGAAACTCATTATTATCTAAGCCTAGCTGTCTAGAGAGATCTAAAGTACTTCCAATACTAATCTTTCCACCTGTAAAAGGGATATTTTGATCAATATTAAACCCTGCATTAATCCCTAAATTATTGCTCCTTACAAAAGAGTAAGAGCCATCTTGATTTTGATAAGAATTATAACTCTTATTATAACTAGGAATATTGCCACTAAAACTAACCTCTGGTAACTGATCGGCCTTAAAAGTTCTATACTCCCAATATGCTCTTTGTAATCTATTTTTAGCCATAATTGCAGATACAGATCTCTCTTTAGCAAGAGAAATTACCTGATTAAGGCCAAAATAGAGGGTGTCTTTATCTGCGGCAAGCACCTTACAACTGCCGCAGATAAGAGCAAAAAAAATCAGACTATTTATAATACAGTTTTTAATCATAACTATTCATCCCTTAAAGCATCAGCTGGTTTAATTTTGGTAGAAATAAATGTGGGAAATATTGTTCCAACAAGTACAGTTATAGTAATGAGTGAAAATGTTATTAGAGTTATAATTACAAAATTTGCATAGGGATTACCTACTGGCCAAAATTCTGGATAATTGGTTAATCTATACTTCATAGCATCAACTATATACAAGAAATTAATACTCAATATAACCCCAATGATGGAGGAGATGGTAACCAAGGCAAGCCCCTCTGCTAAAAATTGTTTAACTATTTTTCCTTTACTAGCTCCAATAGCCATTCTAAGCCCAATCTCCCCTCTATTAGTTTGAACTTTTATCCAAAAACTTGAGACTACTCCTAAGAATATTATTGAGAGAAGAAACATAATTAATAGATTGCCGATAGATGTCTCATTATTTGAATCTTTGTAATCTTTATTTGAATCCTCCATACTTATAAAATCTTCAACTCTAATATTCCCAAATTTCTGTTCACTCTCTAAAATATTTTTAATATCATCAATTTGGTTAAATGTAGTGCCCTCTTTAAACCTAATGGCAATTGTAGCTGAACCATAGCTGAACTCGCTCTCATCTAGAGAGTCTCTCCCCATAATTATGACAGGGCGAGGTTCATATTGAGCATTACGCTTTATATAATTTACAACGCCTGTTATATCTTTATCTTTTTCATCTGTTATTTTAATCCTCTTTTGAATCATACTATTTACACCATCCTCATTAATTTTCTTTAATAAGATTCTCTCTAAATCTTTTGTGATAATAGCCCCATCATCATTATCACTGATAAAAAGATCACTACTATTTGCAGAGGTATAATTGTACACATTCCAATAGTTCCACCCCTTTATGTATGTCATAACTTGTGCAGAGGACATTACGCTATCTCCCATATTTGTTACCCCCACACCGTGATAACTATAACCGTTAGGATGGTCGGCTCCGTGTATAGCAACAGCATCTATTATTGGTTCCCCTTTTAGAAACATTGCAACTCTGGCTATATCTTCATTCATTGCCTTTACAGAGGCTCTTGCTGGGTCATAATCAATAGCTTTAGGACTTAAACTATTATTATATCTAACAAGGTAGAGTTGTTCGCTCTTATAGCCAGGTGTAATACTGCTAAAATAGACTAATTCAAAGATTGATTTTGATAGCATCAATATTACTATAAAAACTACTACTAACTCAATTAATAGCCATATATTCTTTTTACGCTGTATCCACAGCTGTTTAAGTGCCTGCGTTATCATTTTTTTACAGAATTTAAAGATTCAACAATATTTCTCTTCATTGCATAATATGCTGGTATTATTGCAGATAGTAGGTTTAGAATTGCGCTTGCAATAAGTGTAGCTATAAAGATAAGTGGATTGAATAGTACGCTAAAATTAATAGGGTTACCACTAGGATTACCTAAATATCCATAATCAGCGGCAGGTACTATTACTGGAATAATCAAATTATATGCTCCAAATATTATAAAGTAAGATGTAACTAGCCCAACAAATCCTCCAATTAAACTTAGCAGTAGATTCTCATTTATAATCTGAACTAATATGCTTCTCTCAGTTGCCCCAAATGCTTTTCTAATACCAATCTCTTCTGCTCTTTTATACATATTAGAGGTAATCATTCCAGCTAAATTTATGGATGGAATCAATATAAAGCCAAATATTATAAGCGAAATTAAAAGTATGTATTGATCTATATCGGGAGGAACATTACTCCATTTTCTTAAAAGATTAACTACATAGGTGTCTGGTTGCCCCATTAAATCATATTCAAAATCATCAAGCGTATTATTGAATGTAGTCAATCTCTCTTGAACAGCTTTGGAAACCTCTTCACTATCTGCCCCCTTCTCTAAGAGTATATATGCTTGAAACCCACCCAATAGCTCATAATAATCTGAGTCTCTATTCTCATTAATAGATATCGGAATCCATAATTCAGAATAGGCTATTGTGGTTGAGAGGGGAGGGGTGCGTACAACACCTGTTATTGTATATACCTCAGAGCTACTATAACTTTTCATTCTCTCTCCAACTACATCGCTCTTTCCAAATATCTTAATAGCCAGCTCTTTAGATACTATTGTTTTAAACTCCTTGTTTTCAATATCCTCCTTGCTAAAGGGCGATCCGTGTATAAAATCAAACTCAAAAACATTCCAAAATTCATCATTTACGGGTCTTATATGTATATTAAAGAGCTCAGCTTTAGATAAGCTATTTTCAATAATAAATTTTTCTTTTCCTCCGTATGCCGCTTCAGCTACAGCCTCTATACCTTGTAAATCTTTAGTTAATATCTCTACAGCTCTCTCAGAAATAGATGAAGATGACATACTGTTATGATCTTTATGTTTAGCCGTAATGTAACTTAGATTTAACATTCTATCTCTATTAACCTCAGGATAAGTATTTGCCGTCATTATAATCCAACTCATAGCAATAACCATCACTAAAGATATGGAGAGTGTAGTTCCAATTATATAGATTGAACTATAAAATTTATTCTGCTTGATAATTTGCCAAGCCTGCTTAAAATTTTGTACCATAGCTTAGTTAATTTGTCGTCCATCAAAAAATCGGATAATCCTATCGGTCTGTTTAGCCTGCTCCTCATTATGCGTAACCATCACAATTGTTCTTCCATCCTCTCTATTCAGTTTGTGAAGAATCTCTAGAACCTCACTACCCATTTTAGAGTCTAGATTACCAGTTGGTTCGTCGGCAAGAATAAGTTGAGGATTTCCCACAATCGCGCGTGCAATGGCTACTCTTTGTGATTGTCCTCCCGACAATTGCGATGGATAGTGTTTAATCCTATGAGATAACTCCAGCTTATTAAGAACCTCCTTAGCCCTCTCTCTGCGCTCCTTTTGAGATACACCGCCATAATAGAGTGATAGCTCCACATTTTCTAATACAGTAAGGGTATTAATTAGGTGAAAGCTCTGAAATATAAATCCCAAATTCTTATTTCTAAAGTTGGCTAGCTCTCTGTTGTTCATATTGTTAGTCTGTGTGTTGCAAATATGGATCTCTCCAGAGGTAGGAGTATCTAAAAGCCCAATCATATTCAAAAGGGTAGATTTTCCGCATCCCGATGGACCCATAATTGATACAAATTCCCCCTTTTCAACGCTAATATTTACATTCTCAAGTGCCAAGGTCTCTATCTCATTTGCACGATAAATCTTTGATAGTTCAGTAATTTTAATCATAACGGATTATTTAAATTATTATTCTCTTAAATTCTTTTAAATTCTTTTAAATTCTTTCTCAGTTCTTTCTCAATTCTCTTTTAGTTCTCTTTCAGTTCTCTTTTCCTATTTCTCTTTTTTACTCTCTTTGTATCTTATCTTCTCCCTCTCTTTGCTCTTTCCAATATCGCTAATAAGCACCTTCTCACCCTCTTTGATACCACTAATAACCTCTACATATTCAAAATTGCTCTCACCCAAAACTACCTCTCTTCTCTTTAGCATATTCCCCTCAAGTACAAAAAGCTGATATTTGTCGGGATGTTTATAATATGTCCCATTTTTAATTCTAATGGTCTCATTAATAACAGATTCAATTATATAGATATCACAGTTTAATCCAGATCTTAGCTTTGGATGATTATTCTCATCTAGCTGAATGGAGAAGTCTATTACATTATTACTAGATACTGGATTTAGATTGCTTACCACCCCATTAAAATAGTCTCTCCCCGCCTTTATTTTAGCTCTACTCCCAACAGAAATTTTATCTCTATTTGCAGCATTTATCTCTCCATCTATTCTGTATCGCGATAAATCAGACAACATTGCAATCTTCTCTCCCTGAGAAACTTGTGCGCCAATGGTGGTGTTTACGTACGACAGAACCGCACTTGTAGGGGCTTTAATACGAGAATCCTCTAATCTAGTGCGCATTTGGCTAAGTTCTTTATCTAATATGCTAAGCTCCAACTCTTTAATCTTCTCATTAGATATAGCCAGTGCCCTCTCGTTCTTAAGCCTTAGTTCATTCTCTTTAAGTTGAAGATTGTCAGCCATATAACTCGTCTCTGCCTGTCTCACTTGTGCCGCAGTTCCTGCCCCTAAACTATCTAGATACCTCTGATTATTAAGCTCCAAATATTTATTCTCCACCTCCATTCTCTGCACCTTTAGATTCATCTCTAAATTAGATATATTATTTATATTCTGTAATTTAAGTTGCTCTAGTTCCAGTTGCTTTACCTGTTGTTGATCCAACATTTTTTTATAGTCTATCTCTATACTCTGCAGATCTAATCTTAGAATGGGAGTTCCAGCCTCAACTAAATCTCCGCTCTTTTTATAAACCTCAATAATCCTAGATGTGATAGGGGAGTTGATAATCTCCTCAAAAGCAGGAACAACCTTTCCAGATGCGTTTACAGTTATCTCAATCTCTCCAACGCTAGCAGTAGAGAGCATAACATCTTTTGCCTTTACATTAATTATAAATTGAGAGCTAACCACTACTCCAATTAGAATAATAGCTGCAATTGCACCAAAATATTTAGTTATTAATGAGAATTTTTCTCTGCGTAATTGACTCTTACTAATTTGTCTATCCATATACCTGTTGAGATTTTTTAGGTTATGAATAGCATTATTGAAAAAAGAGTGCCGCGTTTGTAATTGCCAAATAATGAGTAGAATAGGTTTTTGGAGAGTGTCCGATAATGGACAGGGTGTTTGGTTGTTTATATATCTTCCCGATACATCCCTTTATACCTAAAATGAATTATCGGGAAGCACTCATTAATAAAGCGATTAAGTTCTCCTCTGGTTATTGCTGTTGGATAGGTCATAACAAGCAACTCCACAAATTCACAACCACTATATGGCGGATGTGCATAATTATATCCATTTAACTTAAATCCAATGCGTTTATAAAACTCAATACGCCTCTGTTTTATATCATCTTCAGGAGCCTCAACTTCAAGTAAAATAGGCTTTAGGTGCTCACCAATAAAGAGATTTAGAATCTTTTTGCCATATCCAAAGCTCCTCAGGTTATCTTCTATAGCTAAATGTTCAATATAAATAATTTCATTAAAGCTCCACCAGCAGATTATGCCAACAAAAATTTCATTATCAAAAATGGCCTCAAATAGAAACTCTTTACGCTTCAGTGCCTCTAAATGATACTCAAGTGGTCGCCTCTCCTCCTCTGGAAAGGCGCTTGTATAGAGCCTCCAACACTTGTTAAAGAGCTCCTTGTTATCGCTAGTTACTTTAATTCGCTTCATAATTTTTAAAACTTTACCCAAGTCAATTTTTTCCAGATCCACTCCATTGGCCCCTGTTTGTATCGCGATAACCAATAGTTGCTAAAAACAAAAATAGGATATATTTTCACATATTTAAAATAAAAAAGAGACCCCTAATCCGCTTCTCGATTACAGGGCCTCTTCCGACTTAACCTAACTTAAAAAACTGTATCTAGAACATATCTAAATTCGAGCCAAAGTATAATAACAGATTGGGCAAATCCCGATATTTGATTATTTTCGCACTCAAATGCCAATTTTAATGAGTGAAGTGAAAAAAGAGATAGAGAATCTGTTTAGGATGTATTACCGTCCTCTCTGTTTGTATTCATTGCACTTTATCAAGGATATAGATGCTGTAGAAGATATTGTTCACGACTGTTTTATCGAGTTAATGGATAGAGTCACAAATGGGCAGAATATTTCAAATAAAAGATCATATCTATACACAATGGTTAAGAACCGTTCACTCTCTTATCTAAAAAATAGAAACTTAGCTCTCTCTGTAGAGTGTGTTGATATTGAGGATGATGTAGATGCTTTAGAAGAGCGCTCTTTTATTGAGGCTCGCCTTTGGGGTAGAATAGATGCTCTACCTAAGAGTTGTCGCGATATTTTTTTAATGAGCAAAAGAGATGGAATGAAATATCAAGAGATAGCAGATGAGTTAAATATTTCAATTAAAACCGTCGAGAACCAAATTTCTAAAGCTTATAAAAAACTGAAAGAGGGCGCAATAAAAATATACAACTTCTTTTTTGCATAATTTTTTCATTTTAGAGTAGGGGTTTTTTATGCTTTAGCACTCTTAGTTGTGAATCAAAAAATTAAATAATAATGAAAAAAGCAAATGTAGTAAGAAGGATTCTATACTTAGCAACTATCCTAATCTTATTTAATTCCTGTGAATTTGACTATACTGTTGAGCGAGAGAGTGACGATTTTAAGCCGCGTGTAGTTGTAAATTCAATCTTTTCACCCAATTCAGAGGATAGAATAGATATCTTTTTTAGTTGGAGCAAATATCTTACTCAAGATTTTGAAGGGCCTCCTCCAGCAGGTAGTGTAGAACTATACGAAGATAATATATTGATTGATCAAGCAGAGATAGACCAACAGGGGGCTATCTATTTTTATTACCCATTAAAGAGTGGTAAAACATATAAGTTTGTTGCAACAATAGATAATTATGGTGTGGTAGAGGGGGAGAGTATGATACCATATCCAGCGGAGAGTGTGGATGGCAAGTTTAACTATATATTTGATGATATAGATGAAACACCATTTTTTTTAGAGAATCAAGAGATAGCTATATGTGGTGTAACGCTTTACGAGATTGTTTCAAAAGAGAAGGCTCGCGCTATGTGGCTTAGAATGAAGGGTGGATATGCCTATAAAACAAATTATGAAGAGGGTATTTACTTATCTAATTTTGATTACAATATGCCAAAAAATATCTATACAAATAGTGTTTATATAGATACTTTTAATCTAAAATTAGAAAATGGGACTCAACCTTCGGATGGGTATAGTCTCTACTATGGAGGAGTTAGATATCACAACGGTACAGCTAGAATACCATATAGTTTATTATCACAAATTAACCCATTGGATTTGTCGTATGCATTTGAAGACAAGCGTTTTATATATGCTCCAACTGGTCCGATGCCGTGGGAGTCAGAGAAAGTTGAGGTTCAGTTATCACACGTATCAGTTGAGGTAATTACTCCATCGGATGATTATGATAGATACACAAAGAGTCTATATAAGTACACGGAGCTATCATTTGATCCAGATTTTCCTATGTTCAGCGATGTGGTGTATGTGCACACTAATATAAAAAATGGTTTGGGAGTATTTGCTGGATATAATTCTACACATTTAAATATACCTATTAAGAGA
Source organism: uncultured Muribaculaceae bacterium (assembly GCA_964368585.1). GTDB lineage: Bacteria > Bacteroidota > Bacteroidia > Bacteroidales > UBA932 > Egerieousia. The sequence continues at coordinate 31,067 of CAYJAK010000002.1, read as the reverse complement.
GAGAAATAAAATGAGAAAATATATACTGACAATTATCATACTTTTGTTTGGGTTGAATCTACCTGCCCAAAACACCATAAAAGATATGGTGGATAGAATTGAACAGATTCATAATGTGAAATTTGTTTATGAATCTAATTTAAAGATAGATATATCTACTAAGCTACAGGAATTAAAAGGAGCTAGCCTAGAGAGCGATTTGAATCTCTTATTTAAAAATACAGATATTATTTGGAGCAAAAAAGGAGAGTATATTACATTAAAAAGAGCCATCTATTATAATATTGGTGGAGTTATTCGCGATGCAAAATCAGGGGAGACATTAGTGAGTGTAGCTATTGCAAATCAGGGTGATAAGGCGTGGTCTTTTACAAATGGACAGGGCTATTTTAGCATTAAAGTAAAGGAGGGGGAGGCAGTACTGGAGTCTCACCACATTGGTTATCAGAGTGCTAAAAAGAGTTTAAATATTTATCGCGATACACTTATAACAATTGAGATGCAGCCACTCTCAATGCAGATGGAAGAGGTTGTTGTAACGGCTGTAGAGAATTTGCCAGAGAAGATGAGAATTGGAAAAGTTAATAACCTAGGAGCTGTATCTGTGAATGTAAACGAGATGAAATATATGCCATCTCCACTAGGTGGGCAAGATATATTTAAATATCTCCAAGTTGTACCAGGTGTATCATCGGGAACTGACGGCTCCTCTAATCTTTATATACGAGGTGGTACCTCTGACCAAACTCAGATATTACTTGATGATGTTCCAATCTATAATCAATCACACGCCTTTGGGTATATCTCAATATTTAGTGCAGAGGCGGTAAAATCAACAATCTTACACAAGGGTTATACCTCGCCATATTATGGTGGAAGATTGTCGGGAGTAGTAGATATGCGAATGAGAGATGGGAACAGAAATGAACATAAACAATCTTTTCAATTGGGTCTTACAGCCTTATCGGCAAATGTGGAGGGGCCTATTGCAAATGGGAGAGGTTCATATCTATTGTCGGGGAGAGTATTTTCATTATACCCTTTTCTAAAATTAGGCTATTCATTTATAGATAATAAGAATAAATCGGGAGCACCTACATTTAATTTTTTTGATATAACTGGTAAGATAACTTATGATTTGAATGATAAAAATACATTGTCGTTAAGCTCGTATTCTGGTAATGATTATTTTGGAGTAGAGTTTTATAGTTTTGAGCCAACGATAGATACGGAGATAGATACAGATGAGATTGGAAAGAGTATCTCATCTATGAGTTGGGGAAATAGTGTGGCATCTTTGCGTCTAAATAGTATTATTAATAGTAAGATGTTTATGAACAATACTTTATATTACTCATATTTGGGGAATAATGTCTCTTCTGATTATGATTATTCAATTGAGAATAGAGAGTATAGATCAAATATAAAGTCGCGGATAGATGAGTTTGGTTATAAAAATAACTTTGAGTATAAGGTTGCCTCTAGTTACTCTGTAGATTTTGGAGCCCATTTATCTCACCAAATGTTTGCTCCACAAGAGATGAGCTATCAAGTAGATGGTAGCCCGGAGCGAGATGGAAGTTTTTCAGATAAATCTCTCTCAACTTATGCAATTTATCTAAATAATAATTTTAGAGTTGGGAATTTTGAACTAAATTTTGGGGCTAGAGGAGTATTGTTTGATAATGATTCTAAGGTACAATATGGGATTGAACCTAGGTTATCATTGGCATATAATGTTAATAATAATCTCTCAATATGGGGGGGCTATACAAAGAATAATCAAGCTCTATTCTCTCTGAATAAACACTACCTATCAATACCAATTGATTATTGGGCACCTTATGTTAATAATAAATTGCAGAGTGCAGACCAATATACTATAGGCATAAAATATGGCACAAATAAGCCTTTAACACTAACAGGAGAGCTTTATTATAAAAAGACAGATAATTTAACAATGGTATATGATAGTGATGAATTTCTACTAACAGGAGAAGGATTCGATAGTGGAATGGGGGAGGCTTATGGGGCTGAATTTATGGCTCAATATAATTCACGATTATTTACGCTAGTTGGCTCTTATTCCTATTCAAAATCTGATATAATTATAGATGATAATAGAAGGCCTTATGCTTATGATACGCCACACTCAGCTAATCTACTTGCTATGTACAAGGTTAAACAGAGTGAGAGTAAAAAACATGTATTATCTCTTAATTTGGCTTTTAAAACAGGAAGACCATTCTCTGTAGGTAATGAAATCTATAAAAGTGCTAATAGTCAGGTGATTAATGGTGAGTTTGATGTGATTCATTACTCAAAATTTTCAACTATAAGATTAAAAGATTATTTTAGAGCAGATATTAGTTACTCTATGGAGAAAAAACTAAATAAAGGGAGTAGGATATGGCAATTCTCTATTACTAACTTTACAAATTATAAAAATCCATATATATTGTTACCAAAATCAGATGGAGATATTAATCAAAGTGATGAATGGCAATTTAAGATGTACACCATTTTACCTATTTTGCCTAGTTTTTCATATACTAGAAAATTTTAACAAGAGTATATATTTTATATAGCATATTATGAGAGAGATAGATAAAGAAAGTTTGGATTTTGTGGTAAAGAATTACAAACCAAATAGTTTAGATACAAGAAAAGCAATTGCAAAATTTAGAGCAACAAGTGGTACGCGCAATTCTATAAAAAGAGTATATCTAGCCATTGGTGGTGTAGCTGCACTATTCTTTCTTTTTCTTCTTACCAGGTTGGTGATAACGCCTAAGAATGATTGGGTTAATATTGATGCAACTAATGAGATTATTAGCTATTATATGCCAGATAGCTCTAAGGTTATGTTATATCCTAATAGTTCAATCTCATATAATGCAGCTATCTATGGTGATGAGAAGAGAGAGGTTAATATGAGTGGACAGGTTTACTTTGATGTTCGCAGCAATAAAGAGACTCCATTTAAAGTATTATCAAAAGTTGCCAAAGTTGAGGTGCTAGGAACACAATTTCAGATAGAGGAGCGAGATAGCGCAACTGAGGTTTATGTGCGTTCAGGAAGGGTTAAATTCTCTACAATGGATATGAGTAGTGATATAATTCTAACCAAAAATATGTCGGCTCAATTAAATAATCTTAATAATAAGATAGAACTCTCTAAAGCTAATCAATTTAATCCAATTGCTTGGGTTGTAGGTGAATTTACATATGAAAATACCCCTATACAAGGTATTCTTAATGAACTATCAAATTTTTATGGTGTTGAACTATATTGTGACTCCTCAGATAAAGAGTTAACAGCAACTTTTAGCACAGATTCATTGGATGAAATTATTATTCTGATTCAAGATGTATTAAATATCGAGATAAAAAAAAGAGACCCCCAATCCACTCCCAGATTGTGAGGTCTCTCCCGACTTAACCTAACTTAAAAAACTATTTCATCTATAAAACATTAATAAGACATAAAAAGTTCAATAAGGTTTAAAGAAAAGTTTAAATTTTAGGAATTTTTTGTGCACTTTTGTAAAAGCAAATATTTTTTTAAATAAATAATAATAAAAGATTTTTTTTATGAAGTGCGTCTCAATTATTAAAAAAGTTCTAATAATGTGTTTTGTCCTAATGTTTAATGGACTTAATTCCCAAGTTAGGCAAGATATCTTATTAGAAGAGAATTGGAAATTTTCACGTGAAGATAACCCCAATTTTACAAATATAGAATTTGATGATAGTAAATGGCAAAATGTTACAGTTCCTCACGATTGGGCTATTTACGGGCCATTTGATTCAAAGAATGATATCCACCATATGGCAATTGTTCAAGATGGGCAAACATCTTCTATGGCGCATACTGGTCGTACAGGAGGCCTCCCATTTGTTGGAGTTGGTTGGTATAGAACAGAGTTTGAAGTGCCTAATTTTACAGAAGGCAAAAAAGTAAGCATCCTATTTGATGGTGCAATGAGTCGCCCAACAGTCTATATTAATGGCAAAAAAGCGGGGCATTGGGGTTATGGTTATAACTCTTTTCATCTCGATATTACCCCTTTCTTAAATAAATCGGGAAAAAACACACTTGCAGTTCGCCTAGAAAACCTACCAGAATCATCGCGATGGTATCCTGGAGCAGGTCTCTACAGAAATGTGCATTTAATTGTAACAAATGATCTTCATATTCCAATCTGGGGAACACAAGTAACTACTGATATAATTAATAAAGATTATGCAGAGGTTAACTTTAAGGTGAAACTTAATGGTGTAACAAAAGGTAAGAAATATAAAATTGAAACAACAATAGAGAGCCTTAAAAATGGAAGTGTGGTCACTAGCTCTAGTTATTCTGGTAACAATTTATTTCCAAAAGGATATGCAGAGATTGCGGTTGGATTATCAAATCCAGAGCTCTGGTCACCAGAGAATCCGCATTTATATACTGCAGTAACAAAGATTTATGAGGATGATATCTTAAAAGATGAATACTCTACAAAATTTGGTGTTAGAGAGATTGAAGTGATTCCAAATAAAGGATTTTACCTTAATGGAGAGCGTATAATCTTTAAAGGAGTATGTCTACACCACGACCTTGGCCCTTTAGGTGGTATTGTAAATGAGGCAGGTATCCGTCGTCAGATTCGTATTTTACAAGATATGGGATGTAATGCTATTAGAACTTCACATAATATGCCTGCTCCAGAACTAATTCGCATTTGCGACGAGATGGGAATGATGGTTATGGCAGAGTCATTTGATGAGTGGGCACTTCCAAAAGTAAAGAATGGATATAACCTACTTTTTAAAGAGTGGGCAGAGAGAGATCTTGTAAATCTGGTGCATCAATTTAGAAATAATCCAAGTATCGTGATGTGGTGTATTGGTAATGAGGTGCCAGAGCAGCACGCAGAGGGTGGTGTAAAGGTGGCTCGTTTCCTACAGGATATTTGTCATAGAGAAGATCCAACTCGCCCTGTAACTCAAGGTATGGATAATCCTCAATATGTTATCGGGAATAACTTTGCAGCTGTGATGGATGTGGCCGGTTTTAATTATCGTCCTTGGTCATACCCATTAGCTTATAAAAAATTGCCTCAAGAGTTGGTATTAGGTAGTGAAACATCCTCTACAATTAGTTCAAGAGGTGTCTATAAGTTTCCTGTAGAGAGACGATCAATGCACAAGTATGATGATAATCAATGTTCATCTTATGATGTTGAGCATTGTGGTTGGTCAAATCTTCCAGAGGATGATTTTATTCAACACGAGGATTACTCTTGGTGTATGGGTGAATTTGTTTGGACTGGATTTGATTATTTAGGAGAGCCTACACCTTATTATACAGATTGGCCTAGCCACAGTTCAATGTTTGGAATTATAGATCTTGCAGGTATTCCTAAAGATAGATACTATCTATATCGTAGCCATTGGAACAAAGAGGTTGAAACACTACATATTTTACCTCATTGGAATTGGAAAGGTAGAGAAGGAGAGGTAACTCCAGTATTTGTATATACTAACTATCCAAGTGCAGAACTTTTCATAAATGGTAAGAGCCAAGGACGTAGAACAAAAGATTTATCTATTAAGGTTCAAGACTCAGATTCAGAGGAGGATAGAAAGAATTTTACTCGTCAGAAACGTTATCGTTTAATGTGGATGGACACTAAATATGAACCAGGAACAGTAAAAGTTGTTGCCTATGATGAGAATGGCAAAGCTGTCGCTGAAAAAGAGATACATACTGCAGGTGAACCTTATCGTATAGAATTATCTGCAGATAGAACCAATCTAGATGCTAATGGAAAAGACTTATCATATATAACCGTCAAAGTTGTAGATAAGGATGGAAATCTATGTCCTAATGCAGATAATCTAATCAACTTTAAAGTTAAAGGAGCTGGGACATATCGTGCTGCTGCGAACGGTGACCCTACCTCTCTAGATCTATTTCATAAACCAGAGATGCCTCTATTTAGTGGTATGCTAACTGCAATTATTCAAACGAGTAAAGAACCAGGTGAGATTACGCTAGAGGCAAAAGCTAAAGGATTAAAGAGTGCAAAAATAACTGTACATAGTGTAAAAACTAGCAATTAGAATATCTCTTAAAAATATTTTTGAGAGATAACGCAAAATTAGAAATTCTTGATAGGGAGATATGCGAAACTTGGTTTCGTATATCTCCCTATTTAACGTTTAATTAGGAGTAAAAGTGTAAAAGATGTAAAAAAGCGCATAAAATGGGAGTGAAAAAAAGAATAAAATTGAATTAAAGGATTGAATTTTTACATACATTTGCGTGTGTAGGCAGATTTTTTTTAGAATCTCCAACCTAAGATATAACCTAAAAAATAATCAAATGAAGCAAATCCAAAAACTCCTATTATCAGCAATTGGTGTTGCAACAATTTTTGCGTGTACATCCAATGAAACTGTAAATCTTATACCAAAACCTAAATCGGTTGAGTTAAGCGGCGGTAAATGTAAAATTCAAAATTTAGAAACTATATACTACTCTCAAGTGGACAATGTTAGGTATGCAGATCTACTGGATAACCTACTTAACAAGGTAGCTGGAGTTGACCTATCAGTGGAGCAACGTAGTGAGAGTGTACAAAATGGTATAGAACTAATAGTAGATAAACAACTAGATTCCTTAGAATATAAAATTGATGTAACAAAGAGTAAAGTAGTTGTAGCTGCAGGAAGTGGCAAAACACTCGCTCAATCATTATCATCTCTTTTGCAATTGACAAAAAAATATGGCAAAGAGAGCTATTTTACGCAGCTATCAATATCTGACCGCCCATCTTTTGAATGGAGATCAGTAATGATAGATGTTGCACGTCAATGGCATCCAATTGAGAGTCTATATGAGGTAGTAGAGCTTGCACACTTTTATAAGCTAGATAAACTTCATCTTCATCTTTCAGATTATGGTTCATTTACATTTGGCTCTGAGTTATATCCCAAATTAGTAAGTCACAACCACTACACAAAAGAGCAACTAAAAGAACTTGTAAAATTTGCGGATGACAGAGGTATAATGATTATTCCAGAGATAGATGTACCTGGCCATACAAGTCCTCTATGGGTTAATTGTGCAGAATCTTTTGGCGCAGTAGATAAAGATGGCAAAACCATAGATATAGGAGTTGTAAATATGGTGAACGAAAAAACATATCAATCACTAGAGAGACTATTATCAGAGGTTGTTGAGGTTTTCTATACATCTGATTATATTCATATTGGAGGAGATGAGGTGTGGATAGAAGGTGTAAAACAACTCTCATATTATAAACAATTTTGTAAAGATAATAATCTCGATAAAGCCTACCAAGGAGATGCTAATGAGGTGTTTGCATATTTCATTGCAAGGATGAATACCATTATTAAAAAATTAGGTAAACAGAGTATAGCGTGGGAAGGATTTCCCGATAATGGCGCGGGCAGAATAGTTGTACCTAATGATGTCATTATTATGGCGTGGAATGGAGACTATAATAAGCCAGCCAACCTAGTAAAGTATGGATATAAAATAATTAACACATTTTGGGAACCTTGCTATATGGTTGGTGGGATGAACTATGCACCTGAGGCTTGGGAGGGATACAACTGGTCTCATTGGAAATATGGATTATGGGACCATAGAAAAGGTGATCCAGTTATACCAAAAGATAGCGATGCCGTATTAGGAGGGCAAGTAACATTCTGGGAGCAGCCATACCATTATGTTTATAAAGTTTTAGAAGATCGCCTCCCAGCATTAGCTCAAAGATGGTGGGATTATGAAGATACCCGCACATTTGAAGAGTACAACAAAGATTTCAAGGAGGTAAATAAGCTAGCTAGAAGAGTTATGCGCCCAACAGAAATGACGTATAAAGGTAACATTAACAAAGATATAACTACATTTACAGACTCCATTCAGATAAATCTAACCAACTCTATTGATGGAGAGATACGTTATGCTCTACTGAGCAATTGGGAACTACCATCTGACCACAAATTAAAATATGATGGCAAGTCAATTACACTAAAAAGTACAACAATACTATCTGTTCAGTTATATGATAAGAGTGGCAAAAAATTAGGATATCCTCAACAAACATATTTTAAGAAATTAGAGAACCCAATCTTCAAATATACAGCATATAAAGAGCCTCCTCAAAAGGGATGGGATGAAATGCCAAACTTTGATACGCTAAAAGCAGTTCAAAACGGATATTTTAGTAAAGGTTATCACAAAGGACTATTGGAGACTCGTCCAGAGGAACTATTCAATCCTTATGCTCTAAAAATGGAGGGGACAATGACTGTTAAGAATCCAGGGTTATATAAATTTACAATACTATTTGATGATGGTAGTGCAGAGGTACACTTTGGTGATAAAGAACTAGATTTTGATAAAAAATCTGTATTCAAAGAGACTGGTGCAGAGATCTATTTAGAGAAAGGAGATTATCCTGTATTAATTAAATACTACTATCGCCATATCTCAAATCAGCTACATATAAAATATACTGACCCTGTAACTGGAGAGATATGTGGCCTAGAGACCTTAATGAATGTAATGCCAATTGAAAATAATCAGTAATATAAATAGCTACTATGAAACAGATAAATGACTTAAAACAAAAACTATTAGTTTTATTAATATTGCTCTCGCCGCTAAATCTATTCTCACAATCTACAAGCGATTATGATGTCGTTTGGAATGAGTACTCTAAAAATTCGGCAGAATCTATGCCTTTAGGAAATGGGGAAGTTGGAGTAAATTTATGGGTAGAAGAGAATAGTGATCTTATATTCTATATATCAAGAACAGATGCTTATGGAGAGGCAAACAGACCACTAAAGATAGGTCGTCTTCGCGTATCATTGGCACCAAATCCTTTTGAAGAGGGGGTTAAATTTCAACAACGTCAAAATATTACTGATGGAAGTATAGATATAACAGGAGGAAAAGAGGGAGAAGAGGTAACCTTTAAAATCTTTATGTCTCGCGAATCAAATACAATATTTGTAGATTACAAAAGTGAGATACCTAGAGAGGTAAAGGTAAAGAGTGAGATATGGAGAACAAAAGAGCACATATTTAAAGATATAAAACAATATAATGAAGGGTGGACAGTATGGGATATGCTAGATTATACAGGAGATGAAAAAGTTGCTGAATCAGCTGATATTGTGTTGAATAGAAAAAATAGACTCGTGTGGTATCACGATAATCAACATTCACTCTTTGATTTCTCTGTTAAACATCAACACCTACAGGATAAATCCTCTCAATTTATTGATTTTATATCAGATAGAAAGTTTGGAGCAGGTGTGAAAGGCGACAAATTAGTAACAGAATCAGAGACAGTTCTTGCATCAAAAGGCAAGTTGAAAAAGACAACAATAACTATCGCGACACACTCAATGCAGACAAAATCAATAAAAGAATGGGAGTCAAAAATTAATGAAGATCTAAAAAATGAGTCCTCAAAGCGAGCTCTAGCACAAAGTAGAGCATATTGGGGCGAATTCTGGAAGAGAAGCTACCTTTTTATTGATATCCCAAATGATAAAGATCTAGCCTTCAAACTTACTCAAACATATATGATGCAGAGATATCTCTCTGCGTGCGGAGGTAGAGGAAATCTGCCGATTAAATATAACGGTTCAATTTTTACCACAGATCCAAAATATGTAGATGCAAGTAAAGATTACTCTCCAGATTATAGAAACTGGGGAGGTCCATTCTGGTGGCAGAATACAAGACTAATGTATAATGCAATGTTTGATACAGGTGATTTTGACCTATTTGAGCCTCTATTTGATTTTTATCTCGACAGATCTAATGCAATGAGGGCAATGGCAAATAGATTCTATAATGTAGATGGTTTATTTATGCCTGAAACAATAAATATCTTTGGACTCTTCTGTAATATGGATTATGGATGGGACAAGAAAGAGGAGGGGAATTATATCCCAAGCTCAAAATTTATTCGTTGGATGTGGGGAACAACCCTAGAGTTCTCAAGAACTATGCTTGACTATTACTATTACACAAATGATCAAGAATTCCTAACAGAACGCGCTCTTCCATTCATTAAGGATGCATTTATATTTTTAGAGCAGAAATTTATGAAGAATGGTACCTTTAGAATTGCAGGCCACTCACAAAGTTTAGAGACCTATTGGTTTAATGTAGAGAATGATCTACCTACTATTGCTGGGCTACACGGTGTAATAGAGTCTCTAGAGGCGTTGCCAGAGAGCGTTAAAGAGTCTGCAGATTTAAGTTTCTATAAGGCAATTCAAAAATCTCTACCTGCTATACCAAAGATGGCAACAGCAACGGGCGACATATTTACTCCAGCGGAGGTCTATTTATCTCAAACTTGTAATGCGGAGAATCCAGAATTATATGTAGTATATCCATATGGAATAGCAAATCTAACCAATGATCTAAAAGAGACAGGAGTGCGTACATTTGAGCGCCGTAGATACTTTTCAGATTGGGGATGGGGACAAGATGGACAGATTGCAGCTATGCTAGGCTTGGTAGATTTTGCAAAGAGTGATATTGTAAATAAACTAAGATATAAACACTCAAACTTTAAGTATCCAGTAATGTTTGGTCCCAATTACGACTGGCTTCCAGATCAATGTCACGGTGGAAACTATATGATTACAATGCAAAAGATGTTAACCCAAACATATAGGGGGGTAACCTACCTACTTCCATCTTGGCCAAAAGATTGGAACGTTAAATTTAAGGTAGTACTACCGGATAATAATTTTGTTGAAGGTGATTATAATAATGGAGAACTTACATACAAAAAATCAAATGATTCTGTTAAAATAGAACAACTGATTAATTAGAAGAATCAAAAATTTTTTAATCGTATGAAAAAATATAATCTATACTCACTATTGCTCATTACACTTATAATTGTAACCTCTAATTTAAAATTATCGGCACAAAATCCCGTTTGTCCAATTGGAACCTATGTTGCTGATCCAACTGCTAGAGTTTGGAAAGATGGAAATCTTTATATCTACGGCTCAACAGATGTAGCTCTAGAACATTGGTGTTCTTATAAACACGACGTCTTATACAGTGCAGATCTAAAGGATTGGTATATGAAATCAGATGTCTTTACCACAAAAGGGAAAAATGACCAAGTGAAAGATACAGATGATCTATTATTTGCTCCTGATGCTATTTATCGCGATGGAAAATATTATCTATATTTCTGTACTCCCGATGTTCCTTTTAGTGAAGGAGTAGCAACTTCAGACTCCCCTTTAGGCCCATTTATAAATGGTAAAAAAATTGATCTTTTTGGTCATAATCAGATAGATCCTACAATTTTTATTGATGATGATGGGCAAGCTTATTACTATTGGGGGCAATATGATATGAAAGGTGCAAAAGTTAAAGAGAATATGCAAGAGCTTGATCAAACCTCATTAAAAACGGGGTTGTTAACAAATAAAGAGCACTTTTTTCACGAGGGAGCATTTGTATTTAAACGCAATGATATCTATTATGTTGTTTATGCTTATGATGGACGTAGAGGGGCTCCTACTTGTTTAGCCTATGCAACCTCTAACTCTCCACTTGGCCCATTCAAATACGGTGGAGTTATAGTTGATAATTATGGCTGTGATCCTGCTAGTTGGAATAACCACGGCTCGGTAGCTAAATTTGGTGATCAGTGGTATGTTTTTTACCATAGATCTTCACATAAGTCAGCAGTTATGCGCCGTGCCTGTATTGAACCAATAGAGTTTAATGAAGATGGCTCAATAGATGAGGTTGAGATGACCTCACAAGGGGCTGGGTCTGCTCTAGATGCCTTTAATACAATAGATGCAGAACGAGCTTGTACTCTAACTAAAGGTGCGTATATAACCCGAGTTCACGTAAGTAACGAGATTATAACAAGTATTCAAGATAGTAGTGTGATAGCTTATAAGTATCTTGATTTTGGAAAAGGTGCAAAAGAGTTTGAAGCGGTAATTGGCTCATATAGTGGTGGAAAAATTAATATACGCATAGATGGCCCTCAAGGTGAGATTGTTGGAACATTAGATGTAGAGCCTTCTGTAGTGGGTGGGTTTTACAAAAAATATAAATGTAAGATTCGTAAAACAAAGGGTATTCACTCTCTTTACCTTGAGTGTTTAGGTGGTGAGAAAGATAGTGACCTATTTGAAATAGATGAATTTAAATTTATTTAACCTTAGAAAATTATTTAATAGTATGAAGCTTTTAAAAATAGCAGGAGTTTTTACTCTTCTTGCTGTGAATTTAAACCTATCGGGACAAGATTTACCCTATAAAAATAAAAAATTACCTGTAGAGGAGAGGGTTCAAGATCTTCTCTCTCGTATGACATTAGATGAAAAAATAGGTCAAATAACAATGAATAATAGAGTTCTGCAACTCCAATTAGATGAGAAAGGGAGAGTTACAAGTAGCTCACTTGATGCACTTTTTGGCGGTATTAGCGTTGGGTGTGTAGAGAGCCCTCTTGTTACAAGTGAGCAGGTTGCAGTATATTCAGAGGCTATGGATAAGTATATGAGGGAGAAGACAAGATTAGGAATTCCTGTTATTCAAACTGGGGAGTGTCTACACGGCTATATGGCTCACGAAGCAACAATATATCCACAAGCTGTTGCGCAAGGTGCAACTTGGAATCCAGGGTTAATAAAAGAGATGGCATCTATGATTGCAGAGGAGGCTAGTTACTCTGGTGTTGATCAAGCTCTCTCTCCACTATTTGATTTAGCAAGAGATCCTAGATGGGGTAGAGCAGAGGAGTGTTACGGCGAAGATCCTTATCACGTAAAAACAATGGGGGTAGCCTTTGTAAATGGTTTGCAAGGTGAATCAGCAGAGTCTGAAATTGGTATAAAAAAGGGGAAATTAGCAGCAACCTCTAAACATTATGTGGCATACTCTGTGGCTGACGGTGGATTAAATTTAGGCCCAGCAACAGTAGATGAGCGTACCCTTAGAGATATTCACCTATATCCATTTGAAGGGGCTGTGAAAGAGGCTAATATATATAGCTTAATGCCTGGTTATCACGAGATTAATGGTATTCCAATTCACGCAGATAGTTTTCTTATGAAAGATGTCTTAAGAGATGAGTGGGGGTTCAAAGGGTATGTTATTTCAGATGCAGTTGCAATTAATATGATGGAGTTCTTTCATAAAACAGCAAAAGATAGAGCAGATGCAGCATATCAAGCAATCACTTCTGGAATAAACTTGGAGATGCCAGATAACTACAATTATAGCACTCTTAAGGAGCAAGTTGAGAGTGGAAAATTAGACATTGCAGTTGTAGATGAGGCTGTAGAGTTTGTTCTAAGAGTTAAATTCAAGATGGGACTATTTGACAATCCATATAGTAAACCTAGAAACTTTAAAAAACTTGTGCATACAAAAGAGAATATTGCAATGGCACAAAAGGTTGCAGAGGAGTCTATGGTCTTGCTAAAAAATAATAATGGTATTCTTCCTCTGAACAAAGATAAAATTAAGTCTATTGCAGTAATTGGTCCTAATGCAGATAGAGTGCAGTTTGGGGATGCTTCAGTATCAAAAGATAGTAGATATGGAACGACTCTCTTAGAGGGGCTAAAGGCCTATTTAGATGACGATGTAAAGATAAACTACGCAGAGGGGTGTGATGTTACAAATCTCTCAAAAGATGGTTTTGATGCAGCAGTAAAGGCTGCAAATGAGAGTGATATTATTGTTTTAGCTCTCGGTGGAAGTAGTATTATTTACTCTTCAATTCCTAATAAGGAGGAGGCTTCAAGTAGGCCCAATACATCTGGAGAAGGGTGTGATAGACACGAACTTAACTTTCCTGGAGTGCAACCAGAGTTATTAGAGCTTATTGCTAAACAAAATAAACCTGTTATTCTTGTAATGATAAATGGACGTGCACTAACAGTAGGTAAAGAGATTGGAATGGTTGATGCAGCATTGGAGGCTTGGTATCCAGGCGAGAAAGGAGGAGAGGCTATAACAAGAGTTCTCTTTGGAGAGGTGAATCCATCTGGTAAATTGCCGGTATCTTTTCCTCAATCAACAGGGCATATCCCAACGGTGAGTAACTATAAACCATCGGGAAGAGGCTTCTATAAAAGCCCTGGAGCACCTGATAGACCTGGTAGAGATTATGTTTTCTCTTCACCAGCCCCTCTTTTCTGTTTTGGATATGGTTTAAGCTATACAACTTTTGAATATAGTAATATCAAGGTTGAGAATCTATTAGAGAGTAAAGATGTGGTAAGAGTCTCGTTTACAATTAAAAATAGTGGTGATAGAGCGGGAGCAGAGGTTGCACAAATCTATGTTAGAGATGAGGTAAGTAGCGTATCAACACCAGTAAGAGATTTAAAAGCCTTTGAAAAGGTCTACTTAGAGCCACAAGAGCAAAAAGATCTTGTTCTAGAGATTAAAAAAGATGATCTTAAACTATGGAATAAGAGTATGGAGTATGTTTTAGAGCCTGGCAAATTCACAATATATGTAGGTTCATCTTCAGAAGATGAGAGGCTGAAGCAGAGCTTTGAAGTGGCAGAGAAATAGGATGTATTATTGATACACTTTGATTTATTCTAAAGAGAAAGTATCCCTTCTATAAACGTATCGCTTTTTATAGAGGGGATAATTTTTACCTCAATTGGAATATAAAATAGCTTTTTACGCAGATTTTGATCAATATTTTTATTTCCTACTAATCGAACGCTATCCTTTTCTGTAGTAAAAATTACAGATGTAGGGTGCTTTTTAGACATATTATTGATAGATTTTATGTCGCCAGAAGTAAAGTCCTTATGATCAGCAAACTTTATTCCATCTAAAATTTTATGGCTAGATCTAATATAATCTTTAAACTCTTGGTCTTTAGCAATACCCGTAAAATAGAGAGCACTTTGAGAATATGAATACCTAGGCTCTGCATCTTCAGGAAAGAGAGGTTTAGGCTCACCGTATGAAATTACAGAAAAATAGAGACCTTGATCATCTCTAAGATTCAGTTTCTTGCGCAATACAACCTCCTCTTCTTTAACTAATTTTAATGCCTCCTCTTCAAATATAACGCCCGGTTCAATCTCTCCAAATAGCGGAGACTTGCTTATAATCACAGAATTAGCCCTCTTTATTTGTTCTGGAAGATCTCTTAAATTCCCGATAGGTAATAGATTGTCATTATAAATAGGGTTATTATAATTCATCAACACAATAGAGTGAGAGGGTCTTACCTTTCTATGTTGAAACCCATCATCCAGAATAATAATCTCAGGCTTATATTCATCAAGTTCACCATTCTCGGTACTAGAATTAGAGTTGGGAAAGGTTAGCATCTTCTCAATACCCTCTCTTCTATTAGCACAAACAGCAACTAAAACATCGGGAAATTTCAACTTAATTTGTAACGGCTCATCACCCACAAATTGATATTGTGAATTACTCTTTACAACCTTAAAACCCTTAGATTTTCTCTTATATCCTCTCGATAATACTCCAACTTTATATTTATCCTTTAAAAGTCTAACAAGCATCTCTGTGTGAGGAGTCTTGCCAGTTCCACCAACAGTGATATTACCCACGCAAATAACAGGAATAGGGTAGGAGCTACTCTTTTTTATACCTTTATTATATAGTGCGTGTCTAACCGCAAGTGTAAGCCAATATGGAAATAGGAAAAATTTACTCTTAAAAGGAAGCATAGTCTTATTGATATAATTAATGAACAAAAATACTCTTTTTATTATAAAGTTAGATTAAAAATTCAACTCTCTATCCCCACCTCTCACCAACATAATTAATTAACTCCAACACTTTATCAGGATCATTCTCTGTTACTAATTTAAGTCGGGTCTCCTTAAAATCATACAGAGCCTTAAAATAGTTGCTTAAATGTCTACGCATCTCTAAAACACCTACACGTTCACCCTTAATTTCTACAGATTTTTTAAAGTGTTTCTTTGCAAGCTCCACCTTTTCCATTACGGTTAATGGTTCCATATTTTTCCCGTGCTCAAGAAAGTGTCTAATCTCTTTAAAAATCCAAGGCCTACCATAAGTTGCCCTGCCAATCATAATACCATCTACTCCATATCTTTCAAAGGCCTCTGCGGCCCCCTCAGCCGACGTTATATCCCCATTTCCAATTATCGGGATCCTCATTCTAGGATTCTCCTTTATCTTGCCAATTAAACTCCAATCCGCCTCACCTTTATATAATTGACAACGAGTTCTTCCGTGTACAGTAAGAGCCTCAATGCCCACGTCTTGTAATCTTTCAGCTAACTCTACAATGATTTTAGAGCTATCATCCCAACCTAAGCGAGTCTTAACAGTAACAGGTAGTTTAACACTATCAACAACCATTTTTGTAATCTCAACTAACTTATCGGGGAATCTCATCATACCACTACCCGCGCCGCGTCCAGCTATTTTACTAACGGGGCAGCCAAAATTAATATCAATTAAATCAGCACCAGCTCCCCCTGCAATCTCAACAGCCCTCTCAGCCATCTGTGCCGCCTCTACCATTGCCTCTGGAATATGACCATATATTTGTATCCCGATAGGTTTTTCATACTCATATGTAACAAGTTTTGCCAAAGATTTTTTTGCATCTCTAATCAATCCGTCAGATGAGACAAATTCTGTATACATAATATCTGCCCCAAATTCTTTACATATATACCTAAACGATGCATCTGTTACGTCCTCCATTGGGGCAAGAAACAGGGGTTTATCTCCTAAATCTATATCTCTTATTTTCATGTGATTCATTCTCACATAAATTATTTTTAATCAACCCGTTGGATGTGATAGATTAAATATAGTTTATGCTCATTTTCATTCTATTATTAACTTAATACGCTTTGTGGATAAAACAAACCGCAAAATTATGAAAAAAAACTAAAAAAATAGCAATGATTAGTTATTTTCTGTTTGCTGATTATCAGATAATTATAATCTGTGATAATAATTTGTTCCAAAATGTAAATGAGATTCTAATTTTTACTATTTTTGCTATCTATTTTATAATTAAATATTATGAGTAATAGTATAAAGAAAATTGGAGTTTTAACATCAGGAGGCGACGCTCCTGGTATGAATGCCGCAATAAGAGCGGTTGTAAGAACGGCTGTACACAAAGGTGTAGAGGTAGTAGGAATTAAAAGAGGATACTCAGGAGTTTTGAGTAAAGATTTTATCCCAATGAGTTCTGTAACTGTTTCTAAAACTATTTCATTAGGTGGAACAATCCTCAAATCTAGTAGATGTCCAGAGTTTAAAGAGAAAAAGTATCGTGATTTAGGTTACGCAAACCTTAAAGAGGCTGGAATTGATGCATTAGTTGTTATTGGAGGAGATGGTTCTTTTAGAGGAGCAGATCTGCTTCATAATGAATTTGGTTTACCAGTAGTAGGTGTTCCCGGCACTATCGACAATGATATTTATGGAACAGACTTTACAATTGGATTTGACACGGCAATTAATACTGCAGTTGACGCAATTGATAAAATCAGAGATACTGCAGATTCTCATAATTTAATATTTTTCATAGAGGTAATGGGGCGTGATGCAGGCTTTATTGCTCTCGACACAGCTATTGCTACTGGCGCAGAATCGGTATTAGTTCCAGAAATCAAATCCGATATAGATAAGTTATGCGGATACTTAGTTAGTGAAAGAAGAAAAAACAAAACTAGTGGAATTGTAGTAGTAGCGGAGGGATGCAGCGCGGGAGATGCCCATCAAGTGGCAAATAAGGTAAAAGAGAAATTACCTCAATATGAAACCCGTGTAACAACACTTGGGCATATACAACGAGGTGGCTCTCCGAGTTGTAATGACAGATTATTAGCAAGTATACTAGGAAATGGAGCTGTAGAGGCGCTAATAAATGGTGTGAGCGGTGTAATGATAGGTAAAATTCACGATGAAGTTGTATATACTCCATTTGAAGAGGCGTGCACAAAACATAACGAAATAAATAAAAAATGGTACGATTTAGCATCTGTTTTGTCACTTTAAAAAAAATTATTACCTTTGCACCCCCTTATATAGTAGGGAAATCGCAACAAAATTTAAGTATTAACTAAAAATCAACACACAGTGGATTATCAAAGTTACAAAACAGTATCGGCAAATGCACAAACCGTTAATAAAGAGTGGTTAGTGATAGACGCTACTGATTTAGTATTAGGAAGACTTGCATCAAGAGTCGCTATGATTCTTAGAGGTAAGCACAAGGTTGACTTTACTCCTCACGTGGATTGCGGCGACAATGTTATTATTGTTAATGCCGAGAAGATCCGTCTTACAGGTAAGAAGTTAACAGACAAGGTGTATGTTAGACATACAGGGTATCCCGGCGGTCAGCGTTTTGCAACTCCAAAAGATTTGCTAGCACGCAAACCAATCGCCGTAGTTGAGGGAGCTATCAAAGGAATGCTTCCTAAAAACAAGCTTGGAGCAGAATTATTCCGTAACGTATTTGTATACGAAGGAGCGGAACATCCTCACCAAGCACAGCAACCAAAAACAATTAATTTTAATGAAATTTAAACACAGAGCATGGAATTAATCAACGCCCTTGGAAGACGTAAATCAGCAGTTGCTCGCGTTTATGTGAACACAGGTAAAGGTAACATTACAATCAACGGTAGAGAATTATCTCTTTACTTTAAAGAAGAGACTCTTCAGTATATTGTAAAGCAACCTCTAATGGTAACCAACACTTTAGCTGAGTTTGACATTAAAGTCAGCTTAGATGGTGGTGGAATTAAAGGACAAGCAGAAGCTTTACGTTTAGGTATAGCTCGCGCACTTTGTAAAATTAATGCAGAGGCTTATCGTCCAACATTAAAAGCAGAAGGATTCTTAACTCGCGACGCAAGAGTTGTAGAGAGAAAGAAACCTGGTCAACCTGGTGCTCGTAAGCGCTTCCAATTTAGTAAACGTTAATATACTAAAGCTGATATTTTTGCACAGTTCGGCTATAAAATTGCGAGATTTTATCGAGATAAAAAAGATTTATTTAATCTTCTCTATAAACTACTTCAATTTGTCCAACTGCGGAAAATTTAGGAGATCGGTAAAAACCGCTACTCCGAATTGATAAAAAGAGTAAAATAAACATTAAAAAAACAGAAAAATGCCTAGAACAAATTTCCAAGACTTACTTGATGCAGGTTCGCATTTTGGTCACTTAAAGAGAAAGTGGAACCCTAAAATGGCTCCATATATCTTCATGGAGAAAAATGGTATTCATATCATTGACTTGCACAAGACCGTTGTCAAAATAGATGATGCTGCAAACGTAATGAAGCAACTTGCTCGTGCAGGTCGCAAAATCTTGTTTGTTGCAACAAAAAAACAGGCAAAAGATATAGTTGCCGAAAAAGCTGCTTCAGTTAATATGCCTTATGTTACTGAAAGATGGCCAGGTGGAATGCTTACTAACTTCCCTACAATTCGTAAGGCAGTTAAGAAGATGAACACTATTGATAAAATGATCGCTGATGGTACATTTGAAACTCTTGCAAAGAGAGAAAAATTACAAGTTACTCGTCAGAGAGCAAAATTAGAGAAAAATTTAGGTTCAATTGCAGACCTTAATCGTTTACCTTCTGCACTATTCGTAGTTGACGTGCAAAAAGAGATGAACGCAGTAAAAGAGGCAAATCGCCTAAGCATACCGGTAATCGCTATGGTTGATACATGTTGCGATCCAACCCCAATAGATTATGTTATCCCTGCAAATGATGATGCGGCAAAATCTATCTCACTAATTATGGATGTACTTTGCGGAGCAATCAGCGAAGGTCTTCAAGAGAGAAAATTAGAGAAAGAGAAAGAGTCTGCTTCACAAGTTGATAAGGATGGTGAAACTCCGGTAGGTGGTAAAAAATTACGTACTCGTAAAGCTCAGCCAACACAAGATGCTCCTGCTACTGAGCAGCCAGCAGTTGAAACAGAGGCTAAAGAAGAGGTTTCTGCAGCAGAATAATAAAAGCCAATTAAAATAATAAATTAAATATTATAATCATGGAAATAAAAGCATCAGATGTTGCTAAACTGCGCCAAATGACAGGTGCGGGTATGATGGATTGTAAAAAAGCTCTAGTAGAAGCCAATGGTGATTTTGAGAGAGCACAAGAAATTATCCGCGAAAAGGGTAAACTAATTGCTGCAAAACGTTCAGATAGAGAGACTACTGAGGGAGCTGTAATAGCTCTAACGAATGCAGATCGTACAAAAGGTATCTTAACTTGTCTTGGTTGCGAAACAGACTTCGTTGCAAAAAATGCAGAATTCCAAGCATTGGCAAATAGTATAGCTGAGGCTGCCTTAACAACACTTCCAGAAGATTTAGCTGCTCTTTTAGCAGGTAAACTTGCTTCAGGAGAGGTTATTGAAGAGGCAATTACTCAACAAACTGGAAAGAGCGGTGAAAAACACGCAATTCCATTCTACGGAAAAGTTGAAGCTGCTTATGTAGGAAGCTATATCCATACAAATGGTAAAGTTGCTACTGTAGTAGGTTTCTCAAAAGAGATAAGCGAGACTGTAGCAAAAGAGATTGCAATGCAAATTACAGCTATGGCGCCAGTATCTATTAGCAAAGATGATTGTCCTCAAGATGTTATCGAAAAAGAATTAGAAATTTATCGTGAGCAAATTGCTCAAGAGGGTAAACCAGCAGAGATGGTTGAGAAAATCGCTCTTGGTAAACTTGGTAAATTCTTTAAAGAGAGCACTCTAGAAGAGCAAATCTTTGTTAAAGATGGTAAACTTTCTGTAAAAGAGTATCTAAAAACAGTTGATTCTGAGGTTAAAATCGTTGCTTTTAAGAGATTCTCTCTTAATGACTAATTTTAATTAATCAGAGTATACATATAAAAGAGTGTCAATAATTTGGCACTCTTTTTGTGTTTTATATATGGACTCTAATTAGATAACTTTTCTTAAAAACTAACATAATAGAGTGAAAATATAATGAGAAAAACATTATTACAAATTGTAATATACATTCTTGTGTACTTTACTTTTAGTAGTTTTACTCTTCCAAATAAAAAAAATAGCGATGGAGTAGACGATGCAACACTGATAATTATAACTTATCCAGAAGAGATTGTTAGTGCAACAGAAGCTCTATATTCAAAGTTACTACCCATTCTTGGAATGGGCAAAAATGGACAGATTAAAGCTGGTCATACTGGATTAATTCTAATAAAAGATGGGGCTGAAACATTTGAATATTATGATAATGGCAGGTATATCTCCCCAATTGGTTACTCTAGAGTACGAGGAGCTAATACAGATCCAAGTCTTAAAATAGAGATATCTGCTAAATGGCATGGTGATGATATAACTAATGTTGATGAACTTTTGATGTGGATGCATAATCATCCAGATTGCCCTTTTGGAATTGGGCCATTCTATGCTTCAGTTGTAAAGGATGTTAATTATCGCGATGCAAAAGATATTATTGATAAATACCAAACTGAGGATATTATACCTTATGGGCCATTTGTAATTGAAGGGGTTAATTGTTCTAGATTTGTTGCGAAAGTTACTAAAAAGAGTGTTCTAAACAAAAGAACAAGTAGAAAATTAAATAATGTCTTTAGAATTACACCATCATGCCTAGGTAATATAAGGATAGTTTCAAATGGGACTAACTACTATATAGCACAAGGTGATTCAGTCTATACTTCAAATAGAAATTTGAGGAAAATACAAAGAAAATTATTGTTTGATGGAGGTGATATATATACAAAAGATTTAATTGGGAATATTGAGGAACCAATAGAATCAAAAAGAGATACTACTTGGCAGTGGCTAAGTGGTAAAAGTGGTGGAGCTTGGTTTGAGATAAAAAAAACTGAGCAACCTAATATATTTAGTGTCGCTCAGTATAATAGTAGAGGTGAATTGCAGTTTAATGAATTGTATAAAAGTGAGATTGATATTCAGTTAATAGATGAGTTTAGAGTAACTTATCCATCTCATTTTAAGCATATAACAATCTATATTAACAATCAGTTTGTAAAACTGTTAAGATTAGAATAGTACTTAAATACTCTTATCTAACTCTACCTCTAACCTTGTCCAAAAACTCTTTCATTGCAGCGGAGTCTTTCTCTTGTACAATTACTCGTAATTTCTGTAATTTTTTAATTATCCCTTCCAGTTGCTCATCTGTATATGGATTAAAAAGGATCTCTGTTAAAAGGTAATCATCTTCGCCAAGTAGCCCTTGCGCAATAGCAAGATGTTTCTTAAAAGTGGTTCCTGGTGCATCTTGTTTCTCCATAATTGAGCCAAACACTAAAGTTGATGCAAATGGAATGGAAAGTGAATACGCGGCAACCTTATCGTGCTCTTCAAAAGTATACTCTCTTACGTTTAATTTTAAGGTCCCAAAAAGATCCTTAAAGAATACTCTTCCCATATAGTCTGTCCCATTGGGCTCATCAATAATTATTGCATTTTCTGATGCCAAGTTCCCTAAATTGGCGAATGTAGGCCCAAACATAGGGTGTACTGACACATATCTAAATCCACACTCCTTATAATATTCTTTTAATCCAGTCTTAACAGAAGCAATATCAGATATAATGCAATTCTTAGGTATATAAGGAAATAGTGCATTAAAAGCATCGAGAGTCTTACTCAAAGTTACGCAGTTGATTACAAACTCTGGCTCAAATTCTTCAACCTCATCATACTTGGTAAATCTTAAAGCGTTATAGATAAACCTAAGCCTCTTTGGGTCACTCTCTAGTACTGCAACATCGTGATTAAAACTGAGTAGGTCAGTAAAGAATGATCCCATTTTACCAGCGCCTAGTATTAAAATTTTCATCGAATTAAAAATTATCTAATTTATTACTTAGCCCATTATCTCCATTTGTAACTTAACTGATTCTTCGTGAATAGATTCCATAATCTCTTTCACAAATTCTCCTTTAAGTCCCATCTCTACGCCCATCTTTCCTCGTTGCTCTAAGATCTCAGTATATCTTCCACTCTGTAGAATTGGCATATTATGCTCCTTTTTGTATGTCCCAATTTCGCGAGAAATTCTCATTCTTTTACCTAAAATACCCAAAAGCTGCTCATCAATTTCATCAATTTGCTGACGTAAAACGTTAATATTTTCTGTAGTTTGAGCATTATCTCTAATAACTAGCATCTTAAGAGTGTAATCTAGTACGTCAGGAGTCAATTGTTGGCCAGCATCGCTCAAAGCATTGTCTGGATCACAATGTGATTCAATAAGTAATCCGTCAAAATTCAAATCCAAAGCTTGTTGAGAAATAGGTGCAATTAGCTCTCTCTTACCACCAATATGACTTGGGTCACAGAAGATTGTTAATTCAGGGAATCTACGACGCATTTCAATTGGAAGATGCCAAAGTGGGATATTTCTATACAATTTTTTTTCGTAAGAACTAAATCCTCTGTGAATTACACCAATGTTTCTTACTCCAGCATTGTATAGCCTCTCAAGAGCGCCGCACCAAAGTTCAATATCGGGATTAATAGGATTTTTAACAAGAATAGGAATATCAACACCTTTCAATGCATCTGCAAGTTCTTGCATAGCAAAAGGGTTTGTAACAGTACGTGCGCCAATCCATAAAAGATCAATTCCCGCCTTTAAAGCCTCAAATACGTGAATAGGAGTGGCTACCTCAGTTGAAACAAGCATTCCTGTCTCCTTCTTAACCTCTTTCAACCAACGTAACCCTTCAATTCCTATCCCTTCAAACCCACCTGGTTTGGTACGAGGTTTCCAAATTCCTGCTCTAAAAATTCTAACACCCCTAGAAGATAGTGCTTTAGCTGTACTTAGAACTTGTTCTCTACTCTCAGCGCTGCAAGGCCCAGAAATAATAATGGGCCTCTTACTGTCCCCATCTATTAGTTGTAATTTTGAAATCTCCATAATGATATATTTTTTAATTTATTGTTGTTAAATCGTTCTATTTTTATCTCGATAATTTATTGTAATCTTTTTAATGCCTCACTTAGTTTCTCTTCATTAGCACAAAGAGAAATTCTTAAATAATTCTCTCCATTGCTCCCAAAAATAAAACCTGGAGTTAGAAAAACTTTAGATTCATATAATACTCTATCCGCAATTTCTTTTGCGCTTTCTGATACTTTACCCCATAAAAATAACCCCACTTGTCCATCTCTTACATCTGCGCCAACCCTCTCCATAATAGCTTTTGCTAAATCTCTACGTTTAGAATATACTTCATTCATCTCTTTATACCACTCTTGAGGTGCGTTTAGTGCCTCTACAGCAGCCAATTGTACAGGCTTAAACATTCCAGAGTCCATATTGCTCTTCACTCTTAATATCCACTCAATAAATTGTGGATTGCTGGCAACCATTCCTACTCTCCAACCGGGCATATTAGATGATTTACTCAATGAATTTAATTCAATGCATATCTCTTTTGCATTGGGTGTACTAAAAATACTCAAAGGTTCATCTGTAAGTATGAAACTATAAGGATTGTCGTGACAAATAATAATATTGTGCTTTAATCCAAACTGTACTAATTTATCAAACAGATCTCTATTTCCGGCGGCACCAGTAGGCATATTAGGGTAATTACACCACATAATTTTTGTGTTACTCAAAGAGATTTCTCCACAAGCATCGGCTGCTTCAATCTCCTCAAAATTAGGATACCAGCCGTTTTGTTCTGTTAATGAGTAATTATATATTTTTGCTCCAATAAGCTTTGATACCGATGCATAGGTTGGATATCCTGGGTTGGGAATAAGTACTCCATCTCCTTCATTCAAGAATGCCATTGAAATGTGCATAATACCCTCTTTACTACCAAGTAATGGGAGAATTTCACTAGAAGAATTTAGTTCCACGTCATAATATCTTTTGTACCAATTTGAAAATGCGTCTCTTAATTGAGGAATCCCGATATATGATTGGTAGCCGTGGGAATCGGTATCTTGAGAGTGCTTACATAAAGTATCTATAGTTTTATTTGAGGGTGGGAGATCAGGACTACCTATGCCAAGATTAATCACAGAATCTCCTTTTGCATTCATAGCCGCAATCTCTTTTAATTTAATTGAAAAGTAGTACTCCTCAACATTCCCTACTCTATTTGCGGGACATATATTTGTCATGTTGTTTATCATAATTTGATCAATAAATTATTTACTTGTGCCAGTATCGCTTACACCTTGTGCATACTCACCTAAAATATCAAATTCTAAAGTTAATGGTCTGATTGCATCAATAGCTTGCTTGTACCGATTGTAATCGTCAAAAACTAAATTAATATAGAATTGGTACTCCCACTCTTTTCCAATAATTGGAAGTGATTGTATCATAGATAGATTCATGTCATAAAAAGAGAGTACAGATAAAACTTTTGATAAACTTCCCGATGAGTGTGGGAGTGTAAATACCAAGGAACTTTTACTAATAAGATCATTCTCATTTGTAACATCTCTCAACACATCATCTGCTATACTCTGATTAGCTAAAATTAAAAATCTCGTGAAATTTCGTTTATTAGTCTCTATGCCGTTTGCAAGAATATTCATTCCATAAATCTCAGCAGCTCCAGCGGGACAAATTGCAGCGTGAGATACAAGATTATTCTCTTTAATCCATTTTGCACTACCTGCAGTATCATCTTTCTCTACTATCTTAATATTTGGTAGTGAATCTAGATAATCGTGGCACTGCATTAGTGCCATTGGATGAGAGTTTACCTCTTTAATTTGGTGTACCTCAATCTCAGGTAGGGCAACTAAAGCGTGAGCAATTCTAAGTTTATATTCCCCAACAACAACTAATTTATTTTCCCTTACGATTTGATAGTTTGGAAGAATACTACCAGCTATTGTATTCTCTATAGCCATAATCCCTAAAATTGAAGGATCCTTTACAATTTTAGATGCAAGCTCTCTAAAACTATCGCAATCGATAGTCTCAATTGTGGGGTCATTAAAAAATTTAATAGCCGCAATGTGATGATTACATCCTTTGATTCCTTGTATTGCTACTCTTCTTTTCATTATTTTATTTCCAACAAAAAAAGACTCTAGCCTATTGGCAGGAGTCTTTTTTTAATATTTTACTTTATTTATTATATTACATAGAAACTCCTGCTCTTACCTTTGCAATAAAAATAAAAGTAAAAAAAGAAGAAATATGTAAAACTGTTTTCATTCATAACGGCTACAAATGTAGATATTTTTTTTTAACTATCAATAGTTTTAAGAACTTTTTTTATTTGCCATTTAAAATTCATACTTTTGTGTGATATGTTAACACTCTCAAATAATTTAAAATCGTGAATAAAATTTATACTTGCATTGATATCAATGAGTTAGATGGATGTATTCCTCATTCTAGTTCAGTTTTTGTGATAATTGATAATAATTTGAAACAATTTTATGATAAATTCTCTAAATATAATGTAATATCTGTTGAAGTAAATGAAACAAAAAAAACGTTAGAGAGTGTAGCAGAAATATCGCAACGACTTTTAGAGATGGGTGCCGATAGAGATGCCTTTATATTAGGTGTTGGTGGAGGAATAATTACAGATATTGTGGGCTTTGTTGCATCTATATATAAAAGAGGCGTAAGGTTCGGTTTTCTACCTACCACGCTTTTAGCACAAGTTGATGCATCCATTGGTGGA
This sequence comes from uncultured Muribaculaceae bacterium, assembly GCA_964368585.1. GTDB lineage: Bacteria > Bacteroidota > Bacteroidia > Bacteroidales > UBA932 > Egerieousia. The sequence continues at coordinate 4,289 of CAYJAK010000002.1, read as the reverse complement.
AAAAATGGAGTTAATTTTCTGGGGTATAAAAATATACTTGGCGTAATAAATCAACCAGAATTCATATACATATGTTCATCTGTACTTAAAACTCTCCCTCCAAAAGAACTAAAAGCAGGTGTAGCGGAGGTGCTAAAAACTTTTATTCTATTTGATAGAGAAAAATATGAGGTTGCAGTTAATTATTTTACTCAATTAGAAAGAAAATATGTTGAGAGCGGAACGTATCTAGATAAAGATGGTAAATTTATGGAGGAGTCAACTCTCACAGAACTGATTGGCCTTTGCGCGAAGTATAAAAAAGGAGTTGTTGAGAGAGACGAATTTGAGAGAGGGGAGAGACGACTATTAAATCTAGGTCATACATTTGCCCATGCTGTCGAAAAATTTTGTGCAGATGAAGCAAATTTATTCCCCATAATGCACGGAGAAGCAGTAAGTATTGGTTTAGTTATTGCTGCAAAGCTAGCAGCATTATTAAGTCCAACTGATGAAACTAAAGAATTTGTGATAAAGATTAAAAATGATTTAATACAAGTTGGCTTACCAACTCAAATTCCAGTGCATCTTAATATGACGCAGCTTGTTGAAGCCGTTGCAAAGGATAAAAAAGTATCAGGAAGCAATGTCCATTTTATATTACCATTTGGACTAGAAAAAATAGAAGATAGAGCAATTAGTTTAAATAAATTAGAAAAGTTAGCTGATGATTTGTGTTAGTGTACAAGAGACGAATTTTACGAAATGTAAAGAGATTTTAGCAAAATCTGAGATGGCTGAAATTAGAGCCGATTTATGTGGCTTTACTATTGAACAGATGAATGAATTAATGCTTCATCCCAATATTTTATTTACTTGTAGAATAGAGAATAGCAGTAGAGAGTATGCATATCAACATATAACAAACGCTATAATGAAGGGAGCAAAATATGTAGATGTTGAGATAGAGGCACCTGTAGACCATATTGAATATATTAAATCCTATGCAAATTCTTGTGGATGTAAGCTAATTATTTCGTATCATAATTTCAATGAGACGCCATCTCTAAATGAACTAGAGCAGATATATGATTTATGTTTGAGAAAGGGAGCTGATATAGTCAAAATTGTAACAACGTCTAATGCAACTGAAGATGCAATTCGCACGCTTGAGTTATATAAAACAGAAAAATATCTAAATTCTGCAAAGGATTCGCTAGTTGCTTTTTCTATGGGTAAAGCCGGTAAATTTACACGAAAATTGTGCTTAGATTTAGGATCTCCCTACACATATGTTTCTTATGATGAGGCATCTGCGACGGCTCCTGGGCAGTATACTCTACAAGAAATGAAAGAGTTACTTTCTATAGAAAATTATCCATTCCATTTTGATAGCAATTATAGACTGCCTAATGAAATTACAATTCCTTGCTCAAAGAGTGTTGCACAAAGGGCAATTTTGGCTGCAGCACTGTCGGAAGGGGAGACAACTTTGAGAAACTTTGCACCGTGTAATGACATTAATGGAGCAATTGAAGTTATAAAGAGAATGGGCTGCAAAGTAGAGTGTCTTTCCGATACTTTAAAGGTAGTAGGATTGCCGATAGATCGGTTTAATGAAATTTCAAAAATTGAGATAGGAGAGAGTGGCTTATTAACTAGATTACTAATACCATTCTCGCTATTTCTATCGGGATACAAAAATGGGGTAATAGAGATAAATGGGCACGGGAGTATTCTAAATAGGGATTTAACGGAATCAATAGATGCTATAAAGAATGCTGGTGGCGAGGCAGAAGCAACAAACAAGAGCTACCTACCTTTAAAGATAAAAGGAGGAATAAAAAATAGAGAGATAATATTTTCGGGAAAAGCTAGTTCTCAGATAGTATCGGGATTCTTAATGACTCTACCGTTAATAGATCAGGATACAACTTTAACAATATTAGAGCCAACAAGTATACCTTATATAGAGTTGACTCTAGATGTCCTGGAAAAATTTGGAATAGAAGTAGAAAGAAAAGAAGCAAATGATCAACGTTTATCATTTTACATTAGGGGAGGGCAAAAGTATAAATCGACAAAGATATACTTAGATGCAGATTGGAGTTCTGCATCTTTCTTTGCTGTCGCAGGTGCAATATCGGGTAATATTAAGCTAAAGAATATGCCTATTAATTCTTCTCAAGCAGATGAGTATGTATTAAATGTATTAAGAGATTGTAATGTTGCAGTAAAGATTCAAGATATGGCAGATGGTTTATCAGACATTGAGATTATCCGAGAAAATAAATTAGAATCTTTTTCAGCAAATCTTGTGCATTGTCCAGATTTATTTCCTATCTTAGCTTTACTTGCGATATTTTGTGACGGAGAAACTAAATTATATGGAGTTCAACGTTTAGCTGAAAAAGAGAGTAATAGGGCAGAGAGTATTTATTCAGAATTTACAAGTTTAGGTGCAGACATAAATATTTCTGATGGTATTATGCATATAAGTGGTGGAGAGTTATTTGGTGGAAAAGTAAGCGCACATAATGATCATAGGATAGCAATGAGTCTAATTATGGCCTCTTTGTTTATTAAAGAAAGAATAAAAATAGATAATATTAAATGTATAGATAAATCGTTCCCTTCATTTTTGGATCGATTAATTAAGAAATAAATATGAATAGTTACGGAGATAAATTTAGAGTCTCACTATTTGGGGAATCGCACGGAAATGGAATAGGAGTAGTTATTGATGGAGTTCCAGGAGGGATTCCTCTTGTGGTTGATGATTTTCTGCTGGATTTAGCGAGAAGAAAAAGTGGGGCAAAAGGGACAACGCCAAGAAAAGAAGATGATCTTCCTGAAATTTTATCAGGTGTCTTGGATGGATATACTACTGGAGTGCCTATTGCAATTCTATTTAGAAATAATAATACAAGATCTGGGGATTATTCCTCATTTAGGGAGACGCCTCGTCCTGGTCACGCAGATTATGTTGCTCAGATCAAGCATAATTTCTTTAATGATGTTAGGGGGGGCGGACATTTTTCTGGGCGTCTTACCTTATGCCTCGTTGCTGCGGGTGTTGTGGCAAAAAAGATGTTAGATGGAGTTGAAATTAATGCAAGCATTATTGAAATAGGTGGTGAAAAAGGCAAAATAGATGATAATGGTACTCTTCCCGATAATTGGAACAATATTATAAATAATTGTATGGGCGAAGGCGACTCTGTTGGTGGTGTGATTGAGTGTACTTGTTTGGGTGTTCCAATCGGTTTTGGAGAGCCTTTTTTTGAATCAATAGAGTCAAAAATAGCTCATTTAATATTTTCGATACCAGCTACAAGAGGTTTGGAATTTGGCGATGGATTCAAATCGTCTAAAATGAGAGGATCAGAACACAATGATTGCTATATCGATAAAGATGGAAATACAAACAAAAATGGTGCTGGAGGAATAAATGGAGGTATTTCAAATGGAAATCCGATTGTATTTAGGGTAGCAATAAAGCCAACACCAAGTATATCTAAAGAGCAAGAAACTTATAATTTTATTTCAGAGAGAATAGAGCAGGTTAGAATAAAAGGTAGGCACGATGCATGCATTGCTTTAAGAGCCCCCGTTATAGTAGAGGCAGTTGCTGCTATTGCGTTAGCTAATTGTAATTAACCAAATTTTATAAAACATTTGTACACTTTTTGTGTTTTATAATAACATTTATTAATAACTAAAATCAAAAATTATGGAAAGAAATGACGTGGTTTGCAATTGTATGAATGTTACGAAAGGAGAAATCATTGATGCAATTAATGAGAAGAATTTAACGACGGTTGAACAAATTAGTGATGAAACTGGGGCTGGTACTGGCTGCGGAGGATGCGTAGAAGATATTGAAGCTGTACTAAAAGAAGCAAAAGGATAATACAATTTGTAAGATAACTTTATTAAAGATAATGGTTGTTTATAGGAGATTGATAGTTTCTTTTAAATAACCATTATTTTTTTTATAAAAATTCTCTTAAAGATATATCTTACTCTATGAATAAATGGATTTGCTGGTATTTATTTTATCAGAGATAGGAACAATTTACAAAAATTCGTTATGACTATTGTTATTTTGTGGATTGTTTTTCTAAGCAATTATATCTAAACTTCAGAAATTAGGATATTTTACTAGCAATTTAAATCTAGATATGTGCTAGAATTTTATATTTAATTCTACAAAATTTAATAACTCATTCATTAAATTTAGCTATTACATTAATATAACACAAATGAGTTATGAAATAGTTCATAAAATGGTTTACAATTTCTTTAAA
>CAYJAK010000001.1:240495-341644 GCA_964368585.1 uncultured Muribaculaceae bacterium | reverse complement strand
TAACTGTGGTCAATCTAAATAATTTGTTGGGGGCACTTTTTACTGGGTTTTCCAGTTTTATCAAGGATGATAGCGATTTGATATTTCAAGATATTGTCGAGGGAAATATAATCCAAATGGCAGATAGAGTTATTGATTTGCTTAGATCAAAGTACCTAACTTCGCCAATTAGCTACAAAGGATTGGATCGTATCGAGAATTTGGAGATCCCAGAGGATGCACTCCGAGAGTTGATATTTAACTCAATTATCCATAAGGATTATATGGGAGTGCATATTCAATTTAAGGTATTCAACGATTACTTGTGGTTGTGGAATCAAGGTGAATTACCTGATAATCTACCGATAGAGGAGTTGCTTTTGCCTCACACTTCGCACCCTAGAAATCGAAATATTGCAAATGTTTTCTATAAAGCAGGATTTATTGAGTCGTGGGGACGTGGCATTGGTAAAGTGACTAGAGGCTTTAAAGATGCAGGATTGCCAATTCCTAAGTTTGAGAGTGCATTTGGTGGAGTGTTAGTTACTATTCCTCGTTCTAGTATGGTTAGTCGCACATTGAATCATGGTGATGATACTGCAAACTTTAATGATGTCGGTGTAAATGTCGGTGTAAATGTCGGTGTAAATGTCGGTGTAAATGTCGGTGTAAATGTCGGTGTAAAAAAGCAAATACTTGATTTGATTAAAGCAAATGAGGGAATAAATATTAAGACTATTGCAACTCATTTCCCTGATATTGTCGAGAGAACTGTTGAGCGTTACATAAAAGAGCTAAGAGAGAGTAATATTATCGAGTTTAGGGGTGCATCAAAAACGGGTGGGTACTATATAAAGAGATAAAATTTCCTACCTTTGCCAAAATTTTTAGTAATGAGATACATATTAGTTATTCTAGCAGCTCTATTTATCGCGAGTTGTACAAAAACAGAGGCTCCTTATATTTTTTCTTATGATGATGTTATTGGCAAGACATATATATCTGAGCCAAGTTCTTTGGAGTTTTTATCAGAAGATACTCTTGTGTGGAAGATCCTTTATTATCGTGATTCTGCCACCTTTTATAAGGTTAAATATCAGATTGTTGACAATGACATCCATTTTGAATTAAATGATACCGTTAGAGAAGATTATATTGATCCAATACTGGATAAGCCTTGGTTCATAAAAACATATTACTCAGCTACTTTTAATGGTACTTTTAAAAATAGAAATACTATTCATAATTGTAAGGAGAGTCACGGTTATAGTAAATATCCCGATGATTTGTATCTAAGTGCAGCTGGCTCATTAAATATTACTGTTACATACCATTCAAATGATTGATGGCTACACAGATAACAAATAAAAGCAAGTTAGAGAAGGAGATTACTTTTAAGATTTCTCGATTCAAAGAGGTAATAAAGCGTACAAAACCACATAAGCATAGTGAATACTACGAGTTAATATTTCTTCTTGAAGGGGAGGGCTTTCACACCGTTGACACCACAACTTATAAGGTAACAACGCCAGAGTTTTATATGCTATCCGCAGGACAACTACACTTTTGGCAGTTTACATCTATTCCAAAGGGGTTTGTTATACTCATAAAGGAGGAAGAGTTTGATAAATTAAAAGAATCTAAGGCGCTAGAGTTACTCAAAAAATTAACAGAAATAGATCGTATTTCACTTGTAGAAAACAGTATCATTTTTACCATTCTTGAAGATTTGTTTGCAACTCATATAAATAATAGTGAGTTTGCCGTTGAGATTACACATAGTTATATTACGGCTATTTTAGCAAAGTTATTAGCAATTGCAAACATAGAGAAAAGCAAAATACATATACCCCTACCCAAGATATATTTAGATTTTATCGCGATGATATCCTCTAATATTTGCGCAATGCATAAAGTGAATGAATATGCCGCCACACTGCACACTACACCTCAGAATATAAATGCGTTATGTAGAAAATATAATAAAGCGAGTGCAGGAGAGTTAATTTCATCTCAATTAATATTAGAAGCTAAACGATATCTTTTACATACAGATAATACTATATTTGAGATTGCTGATGCACTTGGGTTTGATGATGTTTCTAACTTCATAAAATTCTTTAAACGTATCGAGAAAATTACACCCAAACAGTTTAAAGTACAACATTTTCAATAATACCATTTTTTAAATCATTACTACCTCAACGGATACTATCCTAATCTATAATTTTGCCTCATCAAATAAATTATAGAATATCTGCTACCTCATTGGTTATTTTGGGAGCAGATTTTAGAGAACTAACAGTATGATTAACAAGATATTAAAAACCAATGGGGCCTCTATTGCACTAAAATTTGGCTCTCTGTTTGCTTTTGCATTTCTTTTATGGAGCGGATTCTCTGCAACATCAACTAATAGCGACTTTCTACTTCAGCTACGTAATACTAATCTAGGAAACCTGGTTATTTGGTCTCTTTGGTGGCCTCTAATTATTATCTCTGCAATCTTTTTTGGTCGCCTTTGGTGTATGGTTTGCCCAATGGAGCTAGTTACTACACTCTTTGCAAAGATTGGATTAAAACGCAAACCTAGCAGGTTTTTAAAATCGGGTTGGGCAATTACAATATTCTATATTCTGGTGCTAATCATAGGGATTCAGGCATTTGCAATACATAGAAATCCAACATATATGGCTATTTATATGCTCACTATTGCCATAACATCTATAATTATTGGAATTATATATGAGAAAAATTCTTTCTGTAGATATGTTTGTCCAATTGGTTTACTACTGGGGCTCTATTCAAAACTTGCTCTCTTTGGGCTTAGAGTAAAAAGTACTACCTCTTGTGCTAGTTGTAAAGATAAATCTTGTATAGACAAACGCTATACATATAACTTAAACTCAAAGAGTTGTGGAATTGGATTATATCCAGCAAAGATAGATAGTAGCTCCAATTGCATTTTGTGTGGAGGGTGTGTAAGAAGTTGTGGTAAATATCAAGAAAAGAGCATTCTAAAGGAGCGTCCAAACCCTAAATATAAAAGAGTTCCTGCTGCTACTGAGCTATTTTCTGGCAAAGGGGGTACTTGGGCAGAGGCGGCATTCTTGGTTGTGTTATCGGGATTTGTAATATCAGAAATTTGGACAGAATGGGGCACATCTAAGGCTATTTTAAATTCTATCTCTGCGTTTTTTATTGAGATTTTTGGATTTGCCAATGGGCAACTAAATAAGATTATACACGGAATAGTAATTTTCATTCTATTACCTATTTTAATTTGGACTCTCCCCTACCTCTTCTCAAAGGTTGCTGGATCTACTCTAAAACTCAAAGAGTATCTTATTTATTACTCATTTAGTTTTATACCCATTATTGCCTCTGCCCACTTTACAAAAGCTATATTAAAATTCACCTCTCGCCTTGGTTATTACAAATATTTAGTCTCAGATATAAACGGTATGGAAACTGCGCAAGAGATACTAAACAATAATATTATAATTACAAAGCTACCAGCCGAGGTTAATACCATAGTAACAATTGCTGCTATAACTGCAATTCTTATAGGGATTTGGCTTAGTTTTAAGGTAATTGGCAGACTTAACAGAGATCGTTTTAGAGAGAAAGCAAACCTTTTTTTATTCTCTATCCCGATAATTTATGGTGCTATATTTTTGGTTATGATTATTCTGTGGAGGGTGTGAGTGCATAAATATAATTTATGTTTCTTTTGGTAGAATACTATTTTAATTAATTGTAACAATTCTGTTCCATAAATAAGGTAAAGATGAATAGATGAAGTATTATATAACTCCCAAAGAATAGGTTTGACGCATCTTTTAAAAAACCTCTGTTTTTTTTATAACAATAGCATCAAATTTATTTTTTTTATTCAAAAGAATATCATAAATTTATAAAACTTAAACTTTAAAACTAATATAAATTGCATTATGTTCCATAATCCTAAAAACTTATCCAATCCATATATATTTAAGCGTTAAGTTACATTTATTTACAACCTAAACAAAAATGTGTAGCTATGAAATTACTATTGTTTTCAATCGTAGTGTTATTATTAACACCCCTAACTCTCACAGCTCAAAAACAAGCTAAAGTCACTGAGAGAACTGAGTCAATGATTACGTATCCTTTTTCTGATCCGAATCCTATTGCGGCTCCATCAAGTCCTATTTATCCATATTTTAAGATCGAAGGCTTTGCAGAGAGGGGAATTAATCAAGATTGGAAAGTAGTGATTTTAGAGAATGATTTTATTGAAGTAAAACTGTTCCCTGAGGTTGGAGGAAAGATTTGGGGGGCTATTGATAAAACAACTAATAGAGAGTTTATATACTATAATGATGTGGTAAAATTTAGAGATATCGCAATGCGAGGTCCTTGGACATCTGGAGGTATTGAGTTCAATTTTGGAATCATAGGCCACGTGCCATCTACCAGCACACCTGTAGATTATTTAATTAAAGAGAAGGAGGATGGTAGCGTTAGCTGCTATGTATCTTCTTATGAATTAATTACGCGCACATTTTGGATGGTAGAGGTAAATCTTGAGGCAGATAAAGCTTATTTTACAACTAAAACAACTTGGCATAATACTTCAGCTATTGATCAGCCATATTACCAATGGATGAATGCAGCATATAATGTTGCTGGAGACGCTCAATTCTGTTATCCAGGCACTCACTCTGTAGGTCACGGGGGAGAGATCACTCCTTTCCCTATAGATGAGCAAGGGCGAGACATTTCTTGGTACAATAATAATGACTTTGGAGGCTCTAAATCTTACCATATTACAGGAAAACATAACGATTTCTTTGGTGTATATTGGAGAGATAATAATTATGGATCGCTTCACCATTCCTTACACGATGAAAAGCTAGGGATGAAGATTTTCTTATGGTCTTTAGCTCGTGATGGAGCAATATGGGAGGATCTTCTTACCGATACAGATGGTCAATACATTGAACTCCAATCTGGGAGAATGTATAATCAACCAGCATCAAATAGCACATACACACCATATAAACACAAGAACTTTAGCCCATACGAAACAGATGTTTGGACTGAGTATTGGTTCCCTTTTAGCGGCACAAAAGGTGTTAAAAAGGCCTCTGACATAGGTTCTTTAAATATTATTCGTGAGGATGGGTATCTAAAATTCTATTTTTCTCCTCTCCAAAAATTATCAGAGAATTTAAAAATTTATCGCGATAAAAAATTAATTAAAACTTTGCCTCTTAATACTGAGGTTCTTAAGGTATGGAAAGATTCCTTAAAAACTGATGAAATTGCCCTTGGATCTTTAGAGGTAGTTATTGGTGATAACCTTTTAGTCTATTCGGAGAAAAATGAAGATAATGTTGTTAATCGCCCAAAGGTATTGCCTAAGGATTTTGATTGGGATTCTGCTTATGGTCTCTATTCAGAGGGAGAAGCTTGGCTAGCCCAGAAACATTATGATAGAGCTGAAGTGGCCCTTTTAAGCTCTTTAGAGAAGGATAAATATTTAGCTCCAGCACTGCGTAGTATCGCCTCTCTATATTATAAAACAGGAAGATATCTGAGTGCTATAGAGTATTGTAATAGAGCACTTAGTTTAGATACTTATGATGGAGTTGCTAATTATATTTATGGCTTGAGTCATATGGCTTTAGAAAACAATACTGATGCTAAGGATGGATTCTCAGTTGCGTCATTCTCTAGTGGTGTAAGAAGTGCATCATATGCCAAGTTGGCTGAGTTATATATTAGAGATAAAAATTGGAGTAAAGTGGAGCATTACGCGCTTAAGAGTAAGGAGTATAATACAAATAATCTATCAGCTGATCTTGCTTTAAGTATCTCTTACAGAAAAAGAGGGATGGAAGATAAGGCTGTTGAGATTGTAAATTCTACACTAGAGCAAGTTCCTCTATATCACCCTATTAGATTTGAAGATTATCTATTGAATAAGAGGAGTTCTAATAATTTTACATCTCTTATAAGAAATGAACTACCTCACGAGACTTATATGGAGATTGCTATTTGGTATGCAAACCTTAATTGTTATGATGAGGCATTAACATTACTCTCATTTACCAACGAGTATCCTATTGCTCAATATTATAAAGCATATTTATTATCTAAAAAGGGAGAGAAAGAGGCTAGCAGTATAGCTTTAGAAAGAGCTAATGAATTATCTTGCGAGTTTGTTTTCCCTTTTAGAGCAAGCACATTAGAGATTCTCAAATGGGCTGATAATGAATCGCCTACCTGGAAAACTAAATATTATATGGGTTTGGTTTATCAAGCTAATCAAAATAATAAGAAGGCACTTGAACTATATGAAGCTTGCGGTGATCCTAATTTTGCGCCACTCTATTTTACTAGAGCTGAATTAAAAGAAGGTAAAGCTAAATTAGCTGATCTACTGAATGCTGAAAAAATTGAAAAGAGCTGGAGAGCTGGGTTTAATTTAATAAAATACTACATCTCCAAAGGACAAATGGATAGAGCCGTAAAAATTGGTAGTGAGTATATGAAGCTTTATCCTAAGAATTATTATATAGGGTTAAAATATGCAGAGGCCCTTTGTGAAGTTGGAAGTTATAAAGAGTGCTTATCTTTTCTTTCAAAGCTAATAGTTCTACCTAACGAAGGGGCTAGAACGGGTAGAGAGGTATATAAAAAGGCTAATATCTATCAGGCTTTAGAATTACTTGATAAGAAGCGTTATAAGAATGCTCTTAAATCCCTTGTTGCATCTGATGTTTGGCCAGAGAATCTAGGTGTAGGAAAACCTCATAAAGAATTTTTAGACAATCGATTAGAGGATTATATAAAAAGTAGAATATACTTAAAGACCGGTGAAAATACTAAAGCTAATGATTTGTTAAAGACAATATCTACAGCAAAGTTGTCTAATAAAAACTTCTCATCATTGGACTTATTGAGTGTTATGGCTATGAGAGAGCTAGGTAAAGAGGAGGATGCTGATAAGATTGTTGAGTCTTGGGAGAACTCATATATGGGTAATAAGATAGCGGAGTTTTGTGCAGCTGTTTATTATGGAGACGTAGACAACCTTGGCGTATCTATTGAAAATCAGGAGGATGCAACACCTTGGGAGACTCAATATCGCGATGCAAATTTCAATCTAGTTAAGAGACTATTTGTTAAATAAACAATAAGTATCACGACGGTTTAATTTGGTTGGGCTATCGTGATACTCATATTAATTATACAAACCAAAAAAAAACAACTCAAAAAAATCTTTCTATGAACAAACTTAAACTATCAGTAGTGTTAATATTCGCTATGTTTGCTAGTTTTGCTTATGCGCAAAATTTGCAAGTTAGTGGTATTGTCACAGATCAAGCAGGTGAAGCGCTTATAGGCGTATCTGTGCACGTTGAGGGAACTACCAATGCAGTTTATACCGATGCAGATGGTGCCTATTCTTTGCTAAATGTGCCATCAAATGGAGTACTTGTCTACAGTTCTTTTGGTATGCAAGAGATAAAACAAAATGTTAATGGGAGAGCTGTTATTAACATTACTATGCTAGAAGACACCAAACTTTTGGATGAAATTGTGGTAATTGGTTATGGACAACAAAAAAAGGTAAATTTAACTGGTGCTGTTTCTACAGTAGATCCTGAGGAGATCCAAGATAGAGCTACAACTAATATTATGAGCTCATTACAAGGATTAGTTCCCGGCGTTACCATTATTAATCGTCCAGGAAGTTCTCCGGAGATTAATATACGTGGTAGAGGAAACTTAGGTACATCTTCTCCTCTTTATGTAGTAGATGGAATCATTGTTAGCTCTACTTTCTTCTCTAGTCTAGATCCAACAACTATCGAGAATATGTCGTTTCTAAAAGATGCTGCCTCTTCTTCTATTTATGGATCCAGAGCGGCATATGGAGTTGTACTAATCACTACTAAAAAAGGTAAAGAGGGGTCTATGCAGATCTCCTATAATGGTAGTGTTACTGCACAAATGATTAACTATGCACCTGAATATGCAAATTCTTGGGAATATGCAGAGCTTTACAACGAAACTGCATATAATTCAGATCCCAATGGTGGTAAGTATCAGATGTATACAGCAGATGAGATTGAACTCTTTAGAAATGGCTCTCAACCAGATCTTTACCCCAACTCACAATGGGTAGATTTAGCTTATGATGATGTTGCTTTTGACACTCAGCACTCTATTAACTTTAGTGGTGGCTCTGAAAAAATTAGATTCTTCTCAAATTTAGGTTATTTACACGATACAGGCAATCTACCTGGGCCTAAAAACCAAAGATATAATATGTCCATTAATGTAATTGGGGATATGAAAGAGTGGCTAACCTTCCGAGGAGGAATCAAATATATTCAAGGTAGATATGATAGAGATCATGGCGTTGCCTCATTACAAAGTATGCTTAATGCACCAAGTACTATGGTGGCTGTTCATTCGAACGGTGAATGGGGAACTGTAGTTGGTGGAAAAGAGGGTAGTAATACTATTCTGGGCTTTAATCCTATTCGTCCTACATCTTATAATAATTGGGCTCATAATATAAATCACGATGCACTTTACGAAGCTGCTATTGATATTAAACCTTTTAAGGGATTAGTAATTACTGCTCAAGGGTCATTTAAGAATTACGACTATAAGAATAAGAGTTACAGTTCAACAAAGCCTGAACTTGTTAGTTTCTTAACAGGCGAGGTTATGTCTGGCTCTGGTAATGATAAAAATAAAATGACAATGAGTTGGGGTGGCGATACTAAACAGATATATAATCTAACAGCCAACTATAACGTAGATATTAAAGATCACACTTTCTCTGCTCTCTTAGGAACATCTTACGAAAGTTCTTTTGCTGAATATTTAGGTGCTACTCGTGGTGATTTTCCTGCCGACACATTCACTGATATGAGTGCAGGTGCAACCTCTGGAACTGACTATACAAACTCTCCATCTATGTATGAATGGAAAATGATGTCATATTTTGGTCGTCTTAATTATGACTACAAAGATAAGTACCTAGTAGAAGTAAATGCTAGAATAGATGGTTCTTCTCGTTTTCATCCCGACAATAGATATGGTTTTTTCCCTTCTGGATCAGTTGCGTGGCGTATTAGTCAAGAGGATTTTATGGAGAGTACAAGAAATTGGCTTAGTGAACTTAAGTTGAGAGCCTCTTACGGAACACTTGGAAATATTAACAATGTAGGCAACTATGATTACTTTGCTAATTATGGCAAAGTTGGTAATTACCCAATGGGAGGAACTCCTAGTATGGGATTAGGTGAGACAAAACCTGCAAATACTACACTAGGATGGGAGACTTTAACAATGTTTAATGTTGGTTTAGATTTCACATTATTGGATGGGAAATTATATGGAACATTGGAGTATTATAAGAAAAATACTAATGACATTCTATTAAGTTACCCTGTAGCTCCTGAGGTAGGTGTTAGCTCTAATCCTTCTCAAAATATTGCACAAGTGAGCAATAATGGTATTGAGACATCATTAATGTGGAGAGATCAAATAGGTGATTTTAGATATAGTATTGGAGGTAATGTTGCCTATAACCAAAATGAGATTCTAGATCTTGCTACTGCAAATGATATCATTACTGCAACTACACATAATGTAATGTTGACTATCTTAAGAGAAGGTGCTGCTATCGGTTCATATTACGGATTGGCTTCAGATGGATTATATACTCAAGAAGAGATAGATGCCGGTGAATACTACACTTATGGCGGCCTTGTACCAAATGCAGGAGATACTAAGTTTTTACCAAATGGAGATCGTGAATACGGTGAGGCTATTACAGCTGCAGACAGAGTAATTATAGGCTCAAATGTTCCTAATCTAACCTATGGTATTAACCTATCTGCAGGTTATAAAGGATTTGAATTTACAGCCTTTGGACAGGGAGTAAATGGTACATCAGTTGCTTTTGAGGTGTATCAAATGCATCCATTCTTCCATGGCTTTGATAATGTTCGCACATTCCATATGGGGCGTTGGACAGAAGAGAATCCTAATCCAAATGCAGTCTATCCTAGAGTATATTCAAATAGTGATCCTCATACAGCATATAATCGTACCTTTAACTCTATGCACGTATTTGATGCTGACTATTTTAGAATTAAAACGTTGAACTTGTCATACACTTTTGAAACTAAAACTGCCAATAAATTCGGTTTACAGGGTCTTAAAATGTATCTAAATGGCGAGAATTTGATTACAATTCGCGCAGATAAGAAAATGGGTGATTTTGATCCAGAATCTCCAAACGGAGTAATCAGCACTTTAGGGTACAAGAGTGTTACATTTGGTATAAATATGACATTTTAATTACAAACCTACATTAGATAATATTAAAAATGAAAACGATAAATAAAATAATAACGCTATTTATAGTATCTTGTATAGCCGTATCGTGTAATATCGATGTTCTTAATCCTTCTCAGATATCTACAGAATCTTTTTGGAAAACAGAAAAAGATGCTTGGTATGCTATGAATACTATATACCAATATGTTCCAGCAATGGATATTTGGGATGAAATGACAACAGATAACTCTCATTCTCATAAACCTTGGGAGGGGAATTTTGAAGCTGCTCAACAATCAACACTTACAGCCGGAACATCTTACGGTTCGTATAGTTACACTGGAATTAGACACTGCAATAACTATCTTGAAAATGTGGATAATTGTGAAATGGATGAGGAGTTAAAGAATAGAACAAAAGCTGAAGCTCGCTTTGTAAGAGCTGCTGAATATTTAGATCTCACACAATATTATGGCGATGTAGCAATAGTAACAACCTCTCTTCCTTACGACTCTCCAAGTGTAGCTCGTAATCCTCGCGATGAAGTTAGAAAATTTATTTTAGATGAATTAGAGGCTGTTGCAGAGATACTTCCAACAACTTATGGTGGAGGATACTTCCAAGAAACAAGTCGTATAACCAAAGGTGCAGCTCTTGCTCTACGCGCACGTGCAGCTCTCTATTTTGGAAATTTCACAGAGGCTGAAAAATCTGCAAAAGCAGTTATGGATCTAGGGAAATATGAACTACACACTATCTCTGCTCTAAACGATCTTCAACAAAAAGAGGCTGATGAGATGGAGAAATACATAGATTTTGAAGCAAAAGGAATAGATAAAGATGCCTTTACAAAAGGAATGTTCAGCTATGAATCAATCTGGCAATCACCACACGCATCTGCCAACAATAAGGAATACATTCTTACTCGCGAATATGTAAATGATATTACATCTGGAGATTGGGCTCGTTACACATACATGATTCCATATTCAATGTCTATCCATTGGGGGTTTGCATCATTTGAGCCTACTCAACAATTAATTGATGCATATTGGGATATAGATGGACAAACTATTCGTCCTACTATCTCAGAAGAGACTCGTAGAGCCAACTTTGGTGAGATTTGGGATGCAGCTAAAGATCTTAATACAGAGGAATTTGCAGAGTTTGCAACAGGAGATGCATTCAATTATGAATATATGAATGAATTTAAGAATAGAGATAGTCGTTTATATGCCTCTATGATGACTCCATTCAGAGGTTGGCACAATTCAGCTAAGCAAGAACCATTCTATTATAAATGGAGTCCGTCATTGGTTGGATCTAACGGTAATGAGACTTGGACTGGATACGCATATAGAAAACAAGTATCTATCACTCCTGAATTTGTGAGTTGGTTATATGTATCAGTAGATCCATATCCAGCTATACGTTACTCAGAGGTTCTATTAATATTTGCAGAGGCTAGAACTCAAAATAGTGGGTATGATGCACAAGTTACAGAGTCTCTAAATCTAATTCGTAAGCGTTGTGGTATGCCAGATGTACCAACTGGATTAAGTAAAGACCAAGCTATTGATTTTATAAGAAATGAGCGTAGAATAGAACTTGCCGCTGAGGGGCATCGTTTTGATGATATCCGCCGCTACGGAGCAGATTATTGTAGAGAAGTTATGACAGGTCCAATTAGTGCACCTGCAAAGCTTGCTGCAGACGGAAGTTATATTCCATACACGGCTGTAACTATGTCTTGGGATGATAAAACAATGTTAATGCCTATCCCTCAATCTGTTTTAGATTTGAATCCATTAATTACTCAAAATCCAGGATACTAATATGTATCCCAAAAAAACAAAAAAAATGAATATAAAATCATTATATTTTTTACTTAGCCTAATTATTATAGGCTGTTCAACATCTGAATATCCAAATGGAGAGAGTAAATATAACAATCTTAATCCCGATGGTGTTCCATTTGTAGTAAACGAATTTGCTTGGGAGGCCGATTTACACGGAAACCACAGAATAGTTGTAGAGGTTGCTGATGAGACCAAAGCTGCTGAAGCATCTGTAATGTGGCGTAGACCAGATCTAAGAATTGATACTAAAGATGTGTTGGTAAAATCTGCATCGGGAGATAGTATAAAGTTTGTGAGTGTAAATAATTTTACAAGAGAGAGTGCTGATATAATATTTGAGCCTATCAAAGGGGAGAAATTATACTATATCTACTACTTGCCATATAACTATAGAAGAGGCTGGGGTGATGCACGTTACGGAAAACCTTGGAATCACTATTTCCCTTATAAAAAACAAGATAACCCAGAGTGGTTAAAAAGAATCTCTGATCCATCTAACGTTGCTCAAGCAACAGTACTTAGATTTGAAAGTAGATCTAGAATGGATTTCTTTACCTCTATGGGATTATCAGCAACATCACAAGAGAGTGAGAACATTAAGCAAGCAAATAATAACCACCCAATTGTATTTATAGAGGATAGAGCCTACCCAATTAAACTTAGACACAACCTACCAGTTAAATGGGTAACAAGTGCCTGCTTTAATGATTTTAAGGGTATGGCCGCTCCAAATGAATATTATACTTGGCAATTTGGTGTATGGGCAGCTGACAAAGATGTTCAGAATATTAAGCTAGAGTTCTCTGATTTTAAAAATGGATCTAACACTATTAAATCCAGCGAGTTTACCTGCTTTAATCAAGAGGGTAAAGGATGGGATGGAAAAGATTTAGAATTCACTATAAATGTACCAAAAGGACAAATTCAAGCGCTTTGGGCTGGTGTGCAGATTCCAAGGGATGCAAAGAAGGGAAAATACAATGGAGTTGTTACACTAACTCAAGATAATGGAGTTGCGCAAGAGTTTAATATTGAAATACTTGTAGATGGAGATATCCTAGAGCATAAAGGAGATAACGATCTATGGCGACACTCACGCCTAAGGTGGTTAAATTCTCAAATTGGAGTAGACTCTCTACCTTTAAAGCCATATCCAGCTATGGCAATTGGCACTAACAAAATAGAGGTAAATGGAAAGAGTATTCAACTATCAGAGAATGGCTTGATCAAGAATGTTACTATTAATGGAAAAGATCTATTTGTAAAGCCTATGAACTTTATTGTTACTACGGATAAAGGTAAAATTGAATTTGGTGCATCAGATCTTAAATTAAACAAAATTGCAGATGGATTGGTAGAGCTTAGCAGTTCTTATAGTAAACAAGGTATTGATTTTAAGTGCAGTGCTAAAGTTGAATATGATGGATATATTAGATATAATATTCTAGTATCTAGTAATAGTACAGTGTCTGTAAAAGATATAAGTTTAGTAAGTGATTACACCAAATACAGCTCTAAGTATATGATTGGAGCGGGCTATAAAGGGGGACTTCTTCCTAACAATTATAAGTGGGATTGGACTGGCCCTTATGATAGCTTCTGGATGGGTAATGATATTATTGGAGCACATATAGAGTATAGAGGAGGCGCGTATCACGGCCCACTAATCCAAGATTACAAACCTGCACCATCACCTGTATGGAGTAATGACGGCAAAGGCGAGGTTAAGTTTTTAACTAAATCTTCATCTACACAAGTTATTGCCTCAACAGGTAGCAGAACTATTGATAGCAAAGGCTTAGATTTTGAGTTCTCAATTCTACTTACACCAGTAAAAGAGCTAGATACAAAGTCTCATTTCCAAGCTAGATATTATCACAGCTCAACAGAGGGATTTGCCAAAGCTGGAGAAGAGAGTGCGAACATCATTAATATTCATCACTCAAGAAGTTTAAATCCTGTTATAAATTATCCATTCATTGTTACAGACTCTTTAGTTAGCTATATTCAAGAGCAACACAAGCACAACAGAAAGGTTAAGTTATACTACACAATTAGAGAATTGACTAACTATACTGAGGAGATACACGCACTAATGAGTTTGAATGGCGAAATCTTTAGAGAGGGCGTAGGATATGGAACACCTTGGCATACAGAACATTTAATAGATGGGTATAGAGCCGCTTGGTACACAGAACTTCCTAACCAAACAGCTGATGCTGCACTTGTTTTAAGTGGATTTTCTCGATGGATCAACTACTATCTAGAGGGTCTTAGATGGATGCTTGAGAACTATAAAATAGATGGTATCTATATGGATGATGTCTCTTTTGATAGAAATGTTATGAAGAGAATGAAAAAAATTATGGTTGAGTATCGCGACGGAGCAGTAATTGACTTACATTCAAACACCTGGTATTCAGTTGGTCCAATGAATCAATATGCAGACTTTATGCCATATGTAGATCGTTTATGGTTTGGTGAAAGCTTTAAGTATAATGAAATGAACCCAGATGAGTGGTTTGCAACATTTGCTGGTATCCCTATGGGACAGATGTCTGAAATGTTACAAGATGGAGGAAATCCATATCTAGGAATGGTTTATGGAACTACTGGTCGCCATACATACCACAAGTGTGATCCGGGTCCTATGTGGAAATTCTGGGATGAATTTGGAATTACTGATAGTAAAATGGTAGGCTACTGGAGTGAAGATGCCGCTATTAAAACAAATTCATCTTTAGTAAAAGCTACTGCATTCATTAAAGATGGTAAAGTTGCTATATCTGTAGGAAACTTCTCCGATAAAACAGTGAAAACAAAACTAGATATAGATTGGAAAAAGATTGGATTAGATCCTAAGAGTGTTAAAATAACTACTCCTGAGATTGAGAGATTCCAAACTGCAAAAGAGTATGAAATAAACTCAACTATACCTATTGAAGCTAAAAAGGGAGTTATGCTTCTGATTGAGCAAAAGTAGGATAATACTCAATTCAACTAAACAAAAAACTGATTGTTATGAGTACACATCAAAACATTTTTGATACAATACTCTAGTAACTGAGGCTGTTTCAAATTGAAACAGCCTCTATTATTTATTTATTATCCTAATAATTTACAAAGTTATTTTCTATAGGGTTCCAAAATATTTTTAAACAAAGATTCTTTCCTTAAAAATAAATAACTTTGTATGTAATTACTCTAAATAAACATTTACACATTAATATGATAGCATTAATATCTCCGGCAAAGACTATGCGTGCAGACGCAAATGCAACCTCAACTTATAAAATATCGAGATATACTAAACCCCGTTTTTTAGAGCAGACTAATCATATCACATCTCTTATGCTGCGCTACTCAGCCAATGAACTTGAGGAAATTTTCAAAATTAGCCCTCCATTAGCTCAGGAATTAAGAGCTCGTTTTGTTGATTTTCTCGATAATTCAGAGGGCAATATTGCTGCAATAGATAGTTACGATGGAGTTGTTTATAAACATTTCAAAGAAGATTTTGGATTTACTCAACAGCAACAAGTATATTTGCAGGAAAATTTGCGTATAAGTTCGCTTTTGTATGGCTTACTTAGGCCATTAGATCTTATAAAACCATACAGAATGGAGGGTTTTGTGCGTCTTGCAGGAAGTGATGAACGAGTAGATCGTTACTGGAGAGATTATCAGACTCAAACACTAATTAATGATGTTAATAAAAGTGGTGGAGTACTACTCTATTTAGCTTCAAAGGAGGAGCAGAATGCCTTCCATTGGAAAGAGGTAAAGAGAGCAGTTAGAGTAATTGATTTTCAGTTTTTGCAATACAAAGGTGATAAACTAAAGCAAGTTGTAATTTATACAAAAATGGCACGAGGAGAGATGGTTCGTTATATGATGGACAACAATATTAGTAACCCAGAGTTTCTAAAGACGTTTGAGTGGGGTGGATATAGCTTCAACAACGCTCTCTCTACCAATGATGTTTGGGTTTGGACTCTGAATTAGAGTTACCCCGTTGCAGAGATAAGATAAAATGAATAGAGTAAACAGTCAAGAAAAATTGGGGAGCGCCCCAATGCTATCACTAATAATCAAGATGGCTCTACCTAATGTAGCTGCCCAACTTATAAATCTATTATACAGTATAGTTGATAGAGTTTTTATTGGACGTATTCCCGATATTGGAACAGATGCACTAGCTGGAGTTGGGGTAACCTCATCTATAATTATTTTGATCACAGCTTTTGCTGCAATTGTTGGAATGGGTGGGGCGCCACTAGCTGCAATAGCACTTGGAAAAGGGGCTCAAGAGCGTGCAAGACATATTTTAGGAAATGGATTCTCTATGTTAATCATATTCTCTATCCTCGTTTCCTCTATAACATATACCTTTATGGAGCCCATTTTACTCTTTACAGGAGCATCGGTAAATACAATTGGCTATGCTACTGAATATCTCTCGATATATCTTATCGGGACACTATTTGTAATGATCACATTAGGGCTCAATTCATATATTACAGTACAAGGGAGACCAAGTGTAGCTATGTGGTCAGTTATAATTGGAGCTGCATTAAATATTATTCTAGATTATATTTTTATTTTCACTCTAAATATGGGAGTAAAAGGGGCTGCGTATGCTACAATAATTTCACAAGCGGTCAGTGCAATATTTGTTCTAAGATTCTTAATATTCCGTGCTGATTCACTTCCTCTACTCCTCTCCTATCTGCGCCCTAAGTTAAAGATTGTACTACCAATTCTTGCACTTGGGGCCTCTCCATTTGTAATGTCATCAACAGAGGCCTTAGTTGGATTTGTACTTAATGGTAGCTTAAAAGAGTATGGGGATATTCACATCAGTTCAATGGCTGTAATTCAGAGTGCACTTTTATTAGCTGGTATCCCGATGACTGGCTTTTCTCAAGGTTTTATGCCAATTGCAAGTTATAATTATGGGGCAGGAAATAAGAGTAGAGTTGTGGAGTGCTTTAAGATATCTATCGCGATAATGGCAATTTTTAATTTTACTCTTGTTCTATTTATGATTCTATTTCCACAAGTTATAGCATCGCTTTTCACAAACGACCAGGAACTTATTATTATGGTAAAGAGAGTATTACCTACATTTTTTTTAGGAATGACACTTTTTGGGGTACAGAGAACTTGCCAGAGTATGTTTATTGCACTAGGACAGGCTAAAATTTCAATTTTTATCGCATTGTTAAGAAAGATAATTTTGCTTATCCCATTAGCCCTATTTCTACCAAGATTTCTGGGAGTTATGGGTATATATTGGGCTGAGGCCATATCTGACGCCACTGCTGCTATATGTTGCTCTTTGATTTTTGCATATATGTTTCCTAAGATACTTAGTAAATTAAACCCTATTTAGCTACAAAATTTTGCTTACGCCACTGCCCTGGAGACATACCATGTACTTGAGTAAATACAACTACATAACGATTTGCACTATAACCAACCATCATCCCAATCTTATTTGCAGGTAAATCTGGATGTTCAAGTAATAATTGTTTAGAATAATCTAGTCTGAGCTTAGAGACCCACTCTCTAAATGTAACACCAAACTTTTCATTAATGTAAGTTGATAGATATGTTCTGTTTGTATCTAATTCCTTTGCTAGTTTAACAATAGTTAATTCTGGGTCAATAAAATTATGCATCTCAATCCAGTGGTTTAAAGCAGATTCAATACTTTTATATATAGGATTAGCTAGAATCTCACTAATATCTTTATCTTTTACACTTTCATCTGTTGTAACCCCCTCTATCTCATCATTTATGTGTATATCATCAACGTGATCACTTACAATTACCACAAATTTAAACATATATAGAGACATTAGCACAAAGTATATGGTAACTACAAGAAGATACACTATAGGATAATAATCTGGGAAAAGTGTATGAATGCCCGCTGTAATTCCCAAGATTGAAAGAGCGTGAACACTTTTTTTAATCCATTTAATATATCCTTCAACATCGTACGAGAAGAAATTTTCTGAATCTTTTAATGATTTATCATACGATTCAGTGAATTCTCTAACCGCAAAAACAATAAAGAAAACAAACCAAACTAGACCTAGTAGTAGAAATGGCCACTGAAACTGCTCTGGCACAAATACAACATTAATCCACAACGCCAATGAAAATATCCCCCAAACTATTAGCGATTTCATTATATTCTTTATAATTGGGCGTTTGAGCGCTAATAATGTTATGATTATCTCTTTTAACATTATAGCTATAAAATAGTATCTGGCAACATTAAGTGAAGCCCTAATTATAATATTTGATTCAATCTCTTTATTATATAACTGGTAGATTAGATAATATAGCGCCCATACAAGCAACAATGTGCCAAAACTTACTAAAGATTGTTTTACAGTTTTTAATGCTTTATCATATTTTGGGAATCTCCAGAAAATAAAGAATATTCCTAATACAATAAAAATTAAACAGATTAAAAGTTGGATGTAATTAGAGGGACTTAGTTGCACCATATAGAATAGAATTAACAATATTGTTGCAAATTTATACATATTTATCTTAAAACAAAATATATCTAAAACAACAAATATGTCACTTTAGAACAACAACAGGGCTATTCATTTGCTAAAATATTTATCTGTCTTAGCAATTAGATAAAATATATCCTGTGTTTTTTTTGTACTATGTGCTTAACGCAATATATTTGCATTCACAAAAAACAGGATTTACAACATATACATCAAATACAAGTTCAATATGTATATGAATTAAAGATTAAACAACAACTAATTTACCCTATAAAATAATGATATTAAATTCAACTAGACTATGTTTAGCTGCTTGCAGATTTCTAGCAGAGAAATACTACGATAAGGTTAGAGTATCAGCAACAGAGATTGCTGACAAGTATAATATGAATCAAAGAGCACTTATGCCAAACCTCAACAGACTCGTTAAGGCGCACATATTAAATAGTCAAGTAGGTGGAAGAAATTCAGGATTTATATTTGCTAAAGACCCAAAAACAATAAGCATCAATGATATAATAATTACACTACAGGGAAGTTTTGAATTTAATTGCTGCGCAGATTTAATGTGCGATTTTGATTGTGAAATAAAGGATAGTACAATATGTCCTATAGCTACATCAATCAAAGAAGCAATAAGTTTGGCAGAGAGTAAGCTAAATAACGTCTCCGTTTGGGAGTTTAGTCAAATAAAAAAATAGAACAAAATATATAAAATGAAAAGAATTAACACATTTCTATTATCTCTTGCGATATCATTCCTAAGTTGTATGAGCGCAAATGCACAACAGCTTGAGGCATCGATAGATACAATTAAGCAAGAGGTAGTTACTTTTGAAAGTATTAAGAAAAAAGACAAAGGAGACATAAAATTCTACTTTGAAATTAGCAGCTACATATTTGATGAAAAATTTAGCAGCAACCCAGAAGAGATATCAGCTCTTGATTCAATAATGAAAAAAGGCGATGTAACAGTTGGTCTAGATTCAATAGTCTTATTTGGAACAGCATCAATAGATGGAAAAGAGGAGAATAATATTGTAATAGCAAAAAATAGAAGTGAAAGTGTTAGAACCTTCTTACTTAATAGATATTCACAAATTTCACCAGATATAGTTAAAACTCAATATATCGGCGAAGATTGGCAAGGATTAAGGGAGTTAGTTGCAGCAGATAATAATGTGCCTTTCAAGAGTGATGTTTTAAAAATTATTGATTCCACAAATCGTTCTGCTGATACTCGCGAGTGGCTATTAAAGAACAGTATGAATAGCGTACCTTGGAACTATCTAAAAACTCACACATTCCCAAAACAGCGTTACGGAGCTTCTGTTGTATTTCACTACGACATAGAGAAGATTAAGAGAGTATCTTATAAAGATTCAATAATAGTTACCCCTATCTCAGCGGCAGTTCCGGTTCAGGACTCTATAGCTATAGTTGAAGCTGATACAACAAAACCGTTTTTTGCTCTAAAAACAAATCTACTATATGATCTTGCCTCTTTCCTTAATATTGAACTAGAAATTCCTATTGGAGATAGATGGAGTGTTTCAGGTGAGTGGATTGGACCTTGGTGGAGATGGGATAACAAGAAAGTTGATAGTAAGCGTCACAGAATTGAGACAAAAATAGGAGTAGCAGAAGTACGCTATTGGTTTGGTGACAGAGAAGACAAACCTAAGCTAACTGGATGGTTTGGTGGAATATACGGTTCATTTGGAACATACGATTTTGAATATAACAGAGAGGGTATTCAATCTAAGAATCTAATTTCAGGAGGCTTAGTTGGAGGATATGCTCACACAATTAACAAAAAAGGAAATTTAAGATTAGAGTATGAATTAGGATTAGGATATGCTCAAAGTACATATAAAAAGTACACGGCGGAATTTGATGGAGATAATTGGTGGAATGCTTATCGCGATCACACAGCAAATCATAACTGGTTTGGTCCTACAAAATTAGAAGTTTCACTGGTTTGGATGATAAACCGTAAAGTTAAAGCAGATAAATAAAATGAGAAGATTATACACATACATAGTAGCTATTATTCTGGTTTCTACATCGTGCCAGCACCAACCAATTCTAGAGAGAGAATTTGAATATACATCGGCTGAAATACCAGTAAAAATAAACTGGGCTACCTCTGGAATTGAGGTAGATGAATATGGAATGGCACTTACTAAGGGCGATACAAAATTAATCCATAGAACAACATTCCGTTTCTTTCCAAAAGATGGTTCAGAGCCATTTGAAAGATATATTGGAGCAGGAGAGAGCATTTGGACTGGTTATATAACAATTCCTATTGGAGAGTACTCTATAATTGTTATGAACGATGCCATCACTGATAATTTTTGGAACGGTAGTGAATCTATGGGCAGTCAAAGTGTTGGATTTGACAACACTAATAATTATGAGCAATTCGCAGCATTTGTAAATACGTCTTCTAATTATCCCGACGAATATCGCTGGAACGCTTATAAAGGTAGTCATCAATTTATGCAACAGCCATTAAGATTATCTTCTTACAGCATTGATGATTTTAAGGTTACAGAAGGTATGGCAGAGTACTATATCTCAATAAAGAACAAGGAGAATAATATCTCAAATAAAGAGATTGATTTCTCTAGCCTAACAGAAGAGGAGCAGGCTATGTACTTAAAACTAACAAGAGATTTTGAGGGCGATACAGATGGTCTTGATATGCGCAAATTATCTAAAGATGTAAGAGTTGTCTTAAATGTTAAAAACCTAACATCAGCAGAGTATATTAATGGCGGACTTACTGGATTTGTGAATAAAGTAAATATGAGAAGCGGAATAGGTTATATGGAGCCAGAAGAGATGCAAACCTTAACATATTTTAAGTTCAATGGTAGAAAGAATTGGTTTGATGCAGAAGGAAATCCTGCAAATACACCATCTGCTGGCGAAAATATTTATGAAGATTACGTAGGAGAGACATCTATAGATTTCTTAAGTTTTGGACGCGAGCTGCAACTTGAAGAGAACGAGAGATATGATTTAGATCTCGATATACTTTACATAAATGGTAAACTTATGGATAAAAACCAAGAGTTCACACTAGATATAGATAGGGACGGTATCATTGATGCGCCTACTAAATTACCATTCAACGTAACAACCCAAGTTAAATCCAAAAACACACCAGAAGGTATTGATATCTACATCTATCTAGGAAGATTAGATCTTGAGTACACAACAGGAGATATTAAAGTAAACAGTTGGGGAGATGACAATATAGTTGATTTATAATCCAATATAAAAAAGAAACAAACAAATAAAAGAAGTAAATAACAGAATTT
The DNA here is from genome assembly GCA_964368585.1 of uncultured Muribaculaceae bacterium. Lineage (GTDB taxonomy): Bacteria > Bacteroidota > Bacteroidia > Bacteroidales > UBA932 > Egerieousia. Next base: position 319,579 of record CAYJAK010000001.1, on the reverse strand, counting down.
TTAAATTAATTAAGAAATGAAGATTAAATTTTTAAGTATCGTTGCACTTGCTGCAACATTAGCAAGCTGCTCTCAATCAGAAGTGATTGATTCAGCTAATGAATCAATGAACCCTAATAGAATGACATTCTTAATGACAACTACTCGTGCAGCAGAGAACACTGTTGACAGTGTTGCTAAAGGATTTCAAGTGTATGGAGTTGCTGACGGTGGTAGTGTTTGGTATACAGATGGAGCAAGCAACACTGCTGATGTAGATGGAACATACGATTATTTTAAGCCAACAACTGGTAGTAGTGCAGACCACCTTAACACAGGTTGGGCATGGAGAGATGGAACATCTGGAGATGCAACTATTCAAGCTCCACTTTGGCCTGAGTCTGGTTACCCAATGACATTCTACGCTAAATACCCAGTAACTACACGTCTTAGCGCTGCTAACCCTGCTGCAGCTATGACTAGCGCAATAAAGATTAACACTAATAGATTTGCACAAGTAGATGAGCTAGCAGCTGTTGCTACTGCTGATGCAATGCCAACTGATGGTAGATTATCTTTAACTTTTGAGCATATCTTATCAAAAGTAAATGTTGCAGTAACAGCAAACACTGGTTATGTTGTAGAGGTACAAAGTGCTAATTTTGTTAACATTAATAGCGCTGGTACTTACAACTACAAAAATGCAGAAACTGCAGATAACACTGCTTGGTCTAGCATTGGAACAGAGGATGATTATGAGTACCGCCGTACAGTTTTTGCAACTTCACAAACAGCTAGCGATGTTGCTTGGGAGAATCCAGTAAACTTCTTATCAACTATTACTGGTACTGGTAGCGCTATCTCTATCAAACATAATAATAACACAAACTCTTCAGCTGCAAGTTTTGTACCTGGTGATCTAATGTTAGTGCCTCAAACATTTACTGCTACAACAATTGTAAGTGGTGACTATGCTACAACTAAAGCAAACATTGAGAAAGGTGCATACTTAGAGGTTATCTACCGTATGGAGGGACCAACTCCAACATCTAGCAATATCTTAGGTTTTGAGGATATCAACACTGGAACTTACAGAACTGAAGCAGATGGAACTGTTTACACTTGGGCTGAAATCTTAACAAGTAATTGGGGTGGTGCTGGATCAAGTAAAGTTTACCCTTACTATACAAACAATAACACTGCTGATGTTAGAAATGACTATGTTACTAATGGAGTAGTAGCTAACACAGATGCTCTTTACATCAAAGCATATTTCCCATTATACACTGGAACTAGCGGTATTGCTACTTGGAATAGAGGAAGTTCATACCTTTACAATATCCAAATGGGTAGTGCAGGTGCTGGATTCTATGCAGACAATCAATACTATGATGAGGCTGGTAACCCAACAGGTCTATACCACGGTGGTAAGCCAGGACAGCCAGTTACTGAGAAGCGTATGCACTTTAACGTAATTGCTAACTCTTGGGCTGCAGATCAAACTGTAGGTCTATAAGCTACGAGAGTATCAAATAAAAACAGGGCTATGAGGGGTGATACCCTCATAGTTCGCTAAGTAAAAATAAATTTACAAAATTCAGAAAATACAGTTATAATTATGAATATTAGCAAATTAATAGTAAAATTTGGATTAGCTCTTCTTCTATTTTCAGTTGGTTGTACAAAAATAGACGAGAATAATTTAGATAAGCCAGAGAACCACCCAATTGGTAGCATACCTATCAATATTGTGCTAACAAATGACAACGCACAAGATCCTACTACCCGTACATCAGTTTCAAATTCTAATATTGATAAATATTATCTTCAGATTGATCAAGAGGGTGAAGAGTATGATTATTTCTTATTAATGAAGCGCACTTATACTGCCACAAATAATGAAACCTCTGCTCATCTAGGAAAAGATAGTCTTTATAGATTTTATGAGAAACCTGCTGGAGTGTGGAGTGAGTGGGAGATGTATGATATCTATATTGACTCAGAAAGTGGAAATATAGTTATATCTGACATAGCAAGAACAGAGCCTCTATACTTTTATGACCTAAGCAAGAACGTTATTTCTAGAGCAAGAAAATGGGATCACTTTGATTCATCTATCTTAACTATAACAGATGGTAAAGTTGATTTCAGTTCTGCTTACAAAAAGATAGAGCTAAAAGGCAACCTAACTCCAGAGCAATTATATAGCTATGACATTCTAGGTTACACACATAACAATACTCCTACAAAAGATAATAATACTGGAGAGTGGGGTATAAATATAGAGTTAAAACATTTAGTTACTAAACTAAAGATAGATATAGTATTCAAGGATAATTTTCACTCACTTTTTGAGAATTATGATAATGTAGATGGCGGAGATAATCAAACAATTATCAACGATCTAATCATAGAGCCTTCTACTAATAATCTTATTGAGTATGTATTTGAAACTGAGCTTAAGAGCTTATCTATCTATGGGAAAATTAATGAATCATATACCACTCCTATTAAAATGACACCAATATTTTTTGGTAAAAAAGATACTAAATGGATGGCATCTTATGAGACATACACAACATCTCAATCATTCAAAGCACCTCAAGTAAATGACTATAACCTAAAGGTTCAAATTACCACTAATAAGTTTAATGTAGATCTTTCAAACAGCAAATACACAATAGATAGCACAAAGAAAGATCGTCTTTTTGAATACACAACAACTAATCTGACACTAGGTAGCTATGGAGCAGGAAAATTAGTACACCTAACATACGAAGTTGGAGATGATTACCCTACGAGTAACCCTTACTAAGCAAAAACATAAAAAGTTAATTAACAGACAGATATAAGATGAAAAAGATATATACCATATTTAGTATTTTAGCTTTAACAGCTATTGTAGGGTGCCAGAAGGATCCTATATCGGGAGAGATAGATAGCAATGGCTCCAAAATAATCTTCGCGACAAATAGTGCTAGCCTTAGCACCTCAAATAGCGAAAAACATGCAACTCGAAGCAACCCTCTTGAGAACGGAGATGCCGCAAGCACATTTAATGCTTACGATGCAGTTGCAATATCAAAAGGAGAGACAGAAACAAGTGGAGATCTTGATAAATATTCAAAATATCAATATACTAGTGGAAACTGGAACTATATTGCAGGACTTCCTGGGTCTGAACATATGTGGACTCTTAACTCATATTTCTTTAGAGCCTATTATCCGGTCTCTACATACTCAGATTTTGAGAATTTTACACTCCCTAAAAATCAGAGTACATATAAAGATGCAACAGATGAGGCTGTTGGCACAAATGGCATTGATGGGACTAACATTGAGAATGCAGACTATATGACATATAGTGGAGAGAATCACTACACAGAGAGTGGAGTAGTATCTATTGATTTAGATCGTAAAACAGCAAGGGTTATTATTGAGGTAGTTAGTAATACATCTACTGTTCCAACTAGAGATCTTGATATTAAAATATACTCTAAATATGAGAAATATGTAGATAATGTTTTAACGACTGCTACCGGTTCTCAACCTATTGAAATTCAACCATACTATAAAGCTGCAGTAGAGGAAGAATCAGAGACTTTTACAGCACTCGTTTTACCTGAGAAATCAAGTGTAAATAGTGCAGGTAATTCAGATTTTACATACTTAGAAAAATTTATAACTTTTGATGCAAATGGTATAGGCGCTGTAACAGGTGGTGACGGAATAGCAGATAATCTTAGGTACCAAAAATCATTAAAAACAAAGCTTGAACCTGGAAAGAGTTATATTTTTAGATTAACAGTAACTCCAGAAGAGATAATATGGGATAGTGAGAGCATTGTTACAGACTGGAGTGGTAGTCCAATACCTCAAGTAGATGCACCTGTTAGTACATTTTATATATATGATGTACAAGATTTAAATGAATTTGCAAGATTAGTGAATACACTAGGAGACAACCCTGCAACATTAGATGTAGTAGAGACTGATTTCTCACACAATGATATCACTGGTATCTTAATGAATGATATCAATTTAAGTGGTAATAAATGGATCCCTATTGGAACAGAGAAGAGCCCATTTAAAGGGAATTTTTACAGTGATGGTAGCGAAAGATATACGCTTAGAAATCTAACAATTAGCGGTAGCGGAGACTATCAAGGTCTATTTGGAAATATAAATGGTGCTAAAATAGAGCGCATTGTGCTCTCAGATGGAGTTATTGATGTTGATGGAGATAAGGTTGGACTATTTGCCGGAGCGCTATCCAATGTTACACTTACTAACTGCGCTGTGCTTACAACTAATCCTAACACTTCTGTTAAAGGTAACAATCAAGTTGGTGGTCTAGTTGGACAAGTTGGTGATAGCGTTGCCCTTGTAGACTCTCCGATTGTTCTTCAAGGAATCAACGTAGAAGGAGTAAATGATGTTGGAGGCCTTGCTGGTTACGTTGTATCAGGGCACAATGCTCTAGTTATACCTAATCACTTTGATTTACAAGTAGAGGCAACAGGAAATAATGTAGGAGGAGTTGTTGGACGTATAGGCAGAGCAGGGTCTCTTGTAATGGAGAATGCTCTAGATAGCTCTGAATTTCGCTCTATGGTAAAAGGGATAAATAATGTAGGAGGGGTTATTGGATTTATAGAAAAAGATAGTATTGGCAAAAGTAACAAAACGCGTATCTCCGAGAGTTGGACAACAAAAAACTCTTCAGTTACAGGAAAGATAAATGTAGGAGGTATCATTGGTTCGAATGAATCTGAAACAACAATTGTTGAGGCAACTCGTAATGATGCTACCATTATTGGCACAGATAATATAGGCGGATTAGTTGGAAAAAACGCTGGAATTATAGTAGCTAGTTATAATACCTCGCCTGTTCTACACGAAGATTATAACAATTTCTCAAAAATGACTTATCTAGAAGCTGTGAGTACAGGCTCAACTATTATGGGTGGTATTGCAGGTGAAGTTATAGATGGTGGACGTATTATTGGTTGCTTTAATGTAGGAGATATATTAGTAAGGAGTGTTGATACATTATCAATTCCTTCTACAACTACAGTAACAAGTAGCGGAGGTGAGAGTGAATATTATGGCTTTAGAGGAGATGGTATCGTAGGATATGCCTATGCCAAAACAGATGGAGAAGGAAATAATGTTATTGATAATTGTTTCTATAATAATGGAGGAATTGATAATGATATTGACGATGCTCTTTACTTAACTGATATAAACAATTATCTTGTTACCAATGCTGGTTTAGGTAATAGTACCGATTGGAGCTATGATAGTGAAACTGGTGCTTTTGTTAGCAATATTCTGGCTCCTGTAAAGCTTATGAATAGCTCAATTAACTCATATTATAAGAAGATTGATGAACAAATTACAAGTTCAAGTGGAAGCAAAGTTGCAAAGTATGCAGTTTTTGCTGGAAAAAGCTCTGGTACATCAGCCTCTTTAAGTGACCCTAGAGAATATCCGCATATTAGAACAGGTGACTATAGAGAGTCTGAAGGAGTAGTAACATCTGGGTATATTGTTGGTGGAAAATTTACAGGACCTAATCAAGTTGACGTTATCAACGCAGTTGATGCACTTGTGCTTACAAAAGCAATTGCATTACAAGGTATAGTAGATGGAGAAATTACTACAGATATATTGAGTGCTTACGAAAAGTTATTTGCACTATTCTATGTTGATATAAACCTTCACGTTGATCTAAACTTTAAATCTGCGTCTGAGAGTGGATATGAGGCACGTGTTCAAGGTATGTACTACGGAACGTTTGATGGAAAGGGAAGATTTATACATAATTATACTGGTTCAACACCATTCTTCTCAGGTCTCTCAACGTCAAGTGGATTTGGAGGCGGAAACTATTTTGGCACTTTTAAAAACACCACATTTGTTGATCCAATAATTACATCAATTAGTAAAATTGAAAATATTTCAGACGCTGGATCGATAACTCACTATACTGGTGTAGGTGTTATTCTAGGTTCAACTACAGAGGGTACTATTGTATCAAACTGCCACATTCAGAATGGTCGAATCTACGGTTCAGGAGCCGATGGCTCTATTGATAACGAATATGTTGGAGGAATTATTGGTTTTGCACAGAGTCTTGTTGGAGGATGTACAGTGGATGCCACAACTGAGGTTTATGGCTCTAGACACGTTGGAGGTATAGCTGGCTACGGTTATATCAGCAAGGCTTATGTCCCTCATTTTGGAGAAAGATTAGAGTTTGGACATGGAGTATCCAATGCAAAAGTTATTGCAACATCAGATAATGGTATTGCTGGAGGCCTTTTAGGAGGCTTTAGATCTGAGAATTTAAGTGAGAATCTTATTACTTCTATGGTAAATGGTAAATTAGGAGCCAATGGTTCAGTGTCGGGTGCGATAGCTGGAGGCTTAATTGGTGAGGTAGTATACGATGGTAAAAACATCTATATTGGAGGTATGCAGAACGATGGAATTGTTGCAGGCAGAATGGTTGTAGGTGGTATAATAGGTAAAATTAGTAGAACTATAGCTCACAACCAAGATATGGATGGTGAAACAATTGCAAGTTCTGCCGCAACGCTCTACGCTTGTGCTAATAGAGGAACCGTGAACGCTGCAGGTGCAACTAAAGTTGGAGGTTTAGTTGGAGAGATCGGTACAGTAAATGGTGGAACAACAGCCTCTCTACTACCACTTGTATACAGTAGCTATAATAGTGGCAATTTTCAAACTAATGGAGCAGTAGACAATAACAACGCTAAATATAATCCATTTATTGGTGCTGGAGTTCTTCTAAACAATGACCCTGCTACAAGCCCAATTGCTCCACCAAATCTTAGCGATAACATTGATAACTTAAAATTATATGTGTATAACTGGTCATACTATATTACTGGAACAAACACACCAGAAACTTATATAGGTACATATACTAAAGGTGGTGCAAATATAGACTTTACTCACATACAAAAAGTTTCATCTTTATCCCCTAGTTTATATGAAAATATGAATACTCAATCTAATGGAGAGGGAGCAAATGTTGCTGAATATATCTTTGATAATAATGGAAATGTTATAAGACGTTAATCATCCTGATTAAAAAACAGTTTCACTTACCCCCAAGAAGTTATAATGCTTCTGGGGGTAATTTATTTTAAAGATTATTTTCTTATCTTACTAAGCGTAGGCAGCGTGATACCCAAAAATGATGCAATATGACCAAGATTGGCTCTTTGATAAATATCGGGATAACGCTCTAGAAGCTTCTCGTGCCTCTGGGCTGCAGATAATGACAATACATCTATTCTATTTAATTGCAATGAGAGCACACACTCTTGGTGAACAATTCTAAACCAATTAGATAAATCCAAATTAGTTGAACATATCTCATTTAACTTTTCGCAAGAGATACTATATGCAGTGGTCTCTTCTAATGTTTCAACATATTCAAATCCTGGCTCCCCTCTATAAAGATCTAGTAGTCCAAAAGTAGTATCCCCCTCCTTAGAGAACCACGTTGTCACCTCATTTCCATCAATTAAACAGTATGACCTCGTAATACCTTTCTCTATAAAATAGACATCTCTATCAAGCTTTCCAGATGATATTATTTGATGCTTTTTGGGAAATTTGTGCAATTTAAAATTAGATACAAGCAGATCAATTGCCTGATCCGAGACAGGGTAAACACTTTTAATTATCGCGATAATATTATTCATATTCAACAAATTATCTATCACCACAAGATGGTAGGCGAACAACAATTCGTCAAAGTTAAATAAAAAACATTATAATTGTACTATAGCCAGGTTAATCGATGCCACAATTGCTCAAGAGGCCCTTTCTTGTGCGATTTCAACCACCATTTACTAACACAAATCTGCACAATCAAAACAAAAAAACCTAACAAAATACTAAATGTAGCTCCAAGATAAGCTGTAAGATTAAAACCCCACGAATAAAATAGTATGCTACATATTACAGATTGGCCAATAAAATTGGTTAGACTCATCTTGCCATACAACACTAAATAATTATAAATTTTAGCTCTGTAAAAACTCTTGTAAATAATTACAAAAAGTGAGATTAAAACAATCGAGCTAAAGAGATTATAATACATAGTCAAGCCCATAAAATCTACCTTCTCTCTTAAAAAATATAAAAATATGGAGACTAATAATGAGCCTATAAATAATTTCACATATAGAGATTTTGTACGCTTAAAGAGTTCAACCCTGTAAACCAAGATTCCCAAAATAAACAGAGCCATAGTTTGAGTAAATCGCCCAGTTTCAACAGCCCAAGCCAAGCAGGCCTTTAGCCCTACCGTTGCATTATTAAACATTATCGTCAATACTCCTACCCCCTCATTTGCCTGTGCCAGTTGAGAATAGTAATCAATATAGGTATCATTAATTATCGCGATAAATTTATTTACAATAAGTAGAGGCTGAGCAAACAGCAGAATTGCCAACACAATTAACACTCTATTATTCAGCTTAATAAGAGGAATTACCAACAACATTGAAAGAGCATAAAATACTAATGGATCGCCCCCCATAAAGAATGCTGCATTAAATATACCAAATACAATGAGCAAGACCATTCTCCATACCATCCTCAATGAAAAATCCTTACCCTTACTCTTTTGATTTTCATATTGAAGAGCATAAGTAAATCCAAAGAGTAGCGCAAAGATTGTATATGCCTTTCCCTCAAAAATAAAGTACAATATAGATCTTACTGAGCTATCTAAACTCAATAGCCATTCTGGAGCGCTCCACACAAGCGGAATACTATATAAAAAATTGTTCGAGCAATGAATTAATAGTATTGCAGCAATAGCAAATCCTCTAAGTGCATCTACCAAGAGGATTCGCTCGTTAGGTTTAACCCATAATCCATTTTCCATACCTCTTCCATCTTAAAACTAGAGCTACAAACGCCCAATTCACAAGCAACAGAACTATTGAACACGTCACCATCTTAGCCATAACGTGCATTGGAAGCTTCTCAATAAGATTATAGATTGGCCCCAAGAAAAGATAATGAGACATCCAGATTCCAAAGGTACAAGTACCCACACTAGCCAATATTTTATTAAATCTAACTGAATTGAATTGAATCTTTTGAGCAACAAGCACAATTGGCAAGGTCATTAAGAGTACATTAGGAGAGCAATATGTATAGAATAGCTCAACAAGCGATTCTGGCTGGCCAGGAGTAGCCGTTATATGCTTAAATCCAAAGAATGTAATACAATATCCCACTGCAAACATAGGAATAGAGATTAATAGTATCTTACTCCAACTCATATTTATAGGATATTTCATAAAGTAGTAACCCAACAAAAGATATCCATTAAAGCCAGCAAAATAGTACAACATACCAAACTCATTCCACGAACAAACACCCCAAAGATCGTGTACTATATACTCTCTTAGGTATGGGATAAAAAGCGATACCGCCCATATTATCAAGAAAATATGAATATCCTTCTTTGATGCCTGCTTTACCCACGCAGAGAATATCGGGAGATAAAGATAGAGCCCTATTAAGGCATAAACATACCACATCTGCACGGCAAAATAACTAAATGTAAATGGTATCATCGCGATATTATGTAGAGCATCATTTAGAGCTTGTGAAGGAGTTACCCACGCAAAAAACTCATTGATAACAGTAGGATTTATTCCTAACAACCCTGTAATCCAAGGAAATAGATTATATATCACAGACCAAATTAAAAACGGCACAATTAGACGCACCAACCTCTTTTTGCAAAAAGCTCCAATACTCCCGATAGTTGGTATCAATAGAGCTCCCGATACTATCACAAAGAGTGGAATTGCAGGTCGTAGAAATGAACCATAAAAACTTCCCCATATATTATACCAAGGCTCAGATCTTTCTGCCGGAGTAACATTATCTGTACAATGAACAGCTATCATCATGAAGATAGCAATGAATTTGAGTAGATCTAGCCACTCAATACGTTTTTTCTGCAAGGTTGTATCCATAATAAATCTTTATTAAATTTTTACAAAGATAGAGTCATTAAAATAGAATTATTTTGTCATAGATTAAAAAAACAGGGTGTTCCGACCTAGTTTCGAAACACCCCATTTTCTTTTTGCGCAAACAAGTTCTTACTTCATCTCCTTGATTGCAGCTTGAGCAGCAGCTAAGCGTGCAATAGGAACGCGGAACGGAGAACAAGAAACATAGTTCATCCCTATTTGGAAGCAGAACTCAACGGATTCTGGATCACCACCATGTTCACCACAAATACCAACCTTTAGCTTATCATTAGTTGTACGTCCAAGTTCTATACCTTTCTTAACTAGAGCTCCCACAGAATCTTTATCAAGTGTTTGGAATGGATCTGCAGGAAGTATTTTTTTCTCGATATAATCACTCATAAAAGCTCCAATATCATCGCGAGAGAAGCCATATGTCATTTGAGTTAAGTCATTTGTTCCAAAAGAGAAGAACTGAGCAGTTTTTGCCATCTCATCAGCAAGAATTGCAGCTCTAGGAATCTCAATCATTGTTCCATATTGGTAATTAATTGTAATCCCAAACTCAGCCTCTACTTTTGCGTGTGAAGCATCACATATAATCTTTTGGAAATCCAACTCCTTTACAGATACTGTTACTGGAATCATAATCTCTGGTTGAGGCGTATATCCCTCTTTAATTAATTCAGCAGCAGCTGTGAAAATTGCGCGGAATTGCATCTCAGAAACCTCTGGATAAGTAATACCAAGACGAACACCTCTATGGCCCATCATTGGATTAACCTCATGAAGAGACTCTCCTCTCTTTCTTACATCCTCAACATTAATACCCAATGCCTCTGCTAACTCTTCTTGTTTCTCAACTGTTTGAGGTACAAACTCGTGTAGAGGTGGGTCAAGCAACCTAAATGTAACAGGTAAACCATTCATAACCTGCATAGTAGACTTAACAGCATCTTTAACAAAAGGCTCTAATTCACCTAAAGCATGCTTTCTCTCAGCCTCAGTATTTGAAAGAATCATTTTTCTTAACTTAGAGAGTGGAGCCTCAGAATCTTTTCCATAAAACATATGTTCAATTCTAAATAGGCCAATACCCTCCGCTCCAAAATCAATTGCAGCCTTTGCATCCTCTGGAGTATCTGCATTAGTTCTAACGCCAAGAGTTCTATATTTGTCCACAATCTTCATATACTCTACAAAACGAGGATTCTCTGATGCATCAACAGTGTCAATAGCCATATCATAAACATAACCTTTACTTCCGTTAAGACTGAATACATCACCCTCACTATAAACTTTATCTCCAATTGTTAATTTTTTAGTTAAGAAATTAATATGAAGAGCATCGCAACCTACAATACAACATTTACCCCATCCACGAGCAACTAAAGCCGCGTGAGATGTCATACCACCACGAGCCGTTAGTAATCCATCTGCAGCACGCATACCCTCAACATCCTCTGGATTTGTCTCCTCTCTAACAAGGATAACCTTCTCGCCAGCAGCTGCCCATTTAACAGCATCCTCTGCCGTGAATACAATCTTACCAACAGAACCACCAGGACCAGCTGGTAAACCTTGAGCAACAACAGTTGCACTCTTCTCACTCTTTATATCTAAAATTGGATGTAACAACTCATCTAACTGAGTAGGAGCAACACGCATTACAGCTGTTTTCTCATCTATTAATCCCTCTTCTAACATATCCATTGCCATATTTAGAGCAGCTAAACCTGTTCTCTTTCCAACACGACACTGTAACATCCATAGTTTACCATCTTGAATAGTAAACTCTATATCTTGCATATCACTAAAATGCTTCTCTAATCTCTTTTGAATTCCATCTAATTCACCATAAACTTCTGGCATAGATGTCTCTAAAGAATCCATACTCTTATTATGCTCATTTTTTGTAGATTCATTCAATGGACTTGGTGTTCTGATTCCAGCAACAACATCCTCTCCTTGTGCATTTATTAACCATTCTCCATAAAATTTATTCTCGCCTGTGGCTGGATTTCTTGAGAATGCAACGCCTGTTGCAGAGTTATCTCCCATATTTCCAAACACCATAGCTTGAACATTTACAGCTGTTCCCCACTCATCTGGAATACTTTCTATTCTACGATAAGAGACTGCACGTTTTCCATTCCACGATTTAAATACTGCTCCAATACCTCCCCATAATTGCTCATAAGCATCATCTGGGAATGGTTTTCCTAACTCTTGTTTTACTCTAATTTTAAAGTCTTCGCAAAGCTGTTGAAGATCCTCAACTGTTAAATCTGTATCTAATTTATATCCTTTATCAGCTTTAACTTTTCCTAACATTCTGTCTAACTGTACTCTAATACCATTCCCCTCTATAGGCTCAATCCCTTCAGCCTTCTCCATAACCACATCTGAGTACATCATAATCAAACGACGATATGCATCATACACAAAACGTGGATTACCAGTCTTCTCAATTAGTCCTGGAATAGTTGCAGAACAAAGTCCAATATTTAGTACAGTCTCCATCATTCCTGGCATTGAGCTTCTTGCGCCAGATCTACACGATATTAATAGTGGATACTCTGCTCCTCCAAATTTCATCCCCATCACCTCTTCCATAGCTTTAACAGCATCGTCTACTTGAGACTTTAAATTATCGGGATAAACACACCCATCCTTATAATATTCAACACAAGTCTCAGTAGTTATAGTAAATCCAGCAGGTACTGGTATCTCTAATTTACACATTTCAGCAAGATTTGCTCCTTTTCCTCCTAAGAGGTTCTTCATTGTTCCATCCCCTTCGGCATCCTTACCGCCAAAGAAAAAGACTCTTTTAGTTTCGTTCATTTTAAAAATATTTATCGATTTGGTTAAATAGTATTGTTATCGACCAGCTTATCTCAGACAAAAATATATAAAAATAAGCAAAGTTCAATATCTTTTTATAATATTTTTTTAACATTTCTCCGCTTTTATTAGCCAAGATGTATAGGACCATCTAATCCTAATGGCAGTCCTATATAATACCATACTGCAAGCAAAATCAGCCAGCCAGTTAAAAACACTAGTGTAAATGGCAACATTAATGATATTAAGGTACCCACACCATACTCTTTATTATACTTTTGAGCATACACAACTAATAATGCGAAATAACTCATCATAGGTGTAATAACATTTGTAACAGAATCTCCAATACGGAAAGCAGCTTGTGTCAATCCTGGATGGTAATCAAGTAGCATTAACATTGGCACAAAAACAGGTGCGAGAATAGCCCATTTAGCTGAGGCACTACCCATAAACATGTTAATCATAGCAACTAGTATTACAAAACAAGCCAACATTGGATACCCAGTAAAACCTATACTACTTAACCAACCAGCACCCTTAATAGCTAAAATAACACCTAAATTACTCTCTTTAAAAAAGTATACAAATTGTGCTGCAAAAAAGACTAACACAATGTAACTCCCTAATCCACTCATTGATTTTCCAATAGCATTCATCACCTGCTTATCATTCTTAAATGCTCCAACAATTCTCCCATAAATTAGACCTGGCACAAAAAATATAAGTAGCAGAGTAACAATAATTCCACTAAAAAAAGGAGACCTCAAAACATCTCCAGTCTCAGGATCCCTTAAAAGGCCATTCTCCGGAATAATAGTCATAGCCATTAAGCCTAAAAACATAAGCGTCCCTATTCCAGCCCATCTTAACCCTTTTCTCTCCACAGGCGTAAGATCCTCTATTACAAGCGGTTCTACATCTCCCTCATATTTACCTAATCTTGGCTCAATTATCTTCTCAACCACAAAAGTTCCTAATATTACAACCATAACAGCAGAAGCTACCATAAAGTAATAGTTAACCATTGGGTTTATATATATGTCTGTATCAATAATATGCGCCGCCGCAGTTGATAACCCTGCAAGTATAGGGTCTACAGAACCTATTAAAAAGTTAGACCCAAAACCAGCACTAACACCTGCAAAAGCCGCAGCAAAACCAGCCATAGGGTTACGCCCGATAGCTTGAAAAATCATAGCTCCTAATGGAATAAGAACTACATATCCAACTTCAGAAGCTAAATGAGAAAGAATTCCAGCCGTAATAATAGCAGGGGTTATTAAACGCTTAGGTGCAACAATGACCAATCTTTTTACCATAAGTGTAAAGAGTCCCGAACCCTCTGCCACACCTATTCCAATCATAATTACAAGCACTAAACCTAAAGGAGGAAAAGCCACAAAGTTGTGTTCAACATTAGTAAATATCCATCGTAAACCATCTCCCGACAAAAGATTAAAAACCTCAATTTTCTCCTTACTAACAGGGTGCTCAGCCTCCAAACCAAAAAGCGTTGCAACAAAAGAGAGAACTATAACAAGCCCCGCCATAATGGCAAAAAGAGTTGCAGGATGCGGTAATTTATTCCCGACAATTTCAATCTTATCCAACGCTCGCGCAAAAAAAGTTTTTTTCATACAATTAAAAAAATTATAAAAAGTTAAGTAATTTATAAAAATTCTTGATTCTCTCAGAACCATTATATTTTTGCATAAATTATTTTTAATCAACCTATTGTACCCTGTAAATTAAATATATTTTACACTCATTTTCATCCAATTAAAAATCCCCTTTCTGGTTCCAACCAACCTCAATACCATACTCTTTTATGTTTTTCAAAAGTGTACTCTTTGCAGAATATGCATCATCACTAAGCCCAGGTTTACCATCATAAAGATTATACTCACTCTTCACTGATAAATCAGTAATATTTGGCATTGCTACATTTGCTCCAGATAAAATAGCCTGCTCCCTCCCATTTGGCGAGAGAACTTGCATAGCAGTAGTAGCCGCAATATTGATATGTGGCATAGAAATTCGTAAAAGAGCCACCATTTTAAGAGCTAAGTTCAATCTATTTTCATCGGTAAAGTTAATAAAATCCCCCCTATTTTTAGCATCAAATTGAATAGAGTCATAATTCAATTTCCCCAAAGGAGTCTTTTTATGAGGAAGATAAGGTCCCATGCCAACCATATCAATCTCCATATCCTTAAAAAAACATAAATCTTCAGCTAAATCACGATATTTTTGCCAAGGGAGCCCAATCATAACACCTGTACCAGTCTTATAACCAATTGATTTAAGCAACTTAATAGCCTGCAATCTACGTTCATAAGAGTGAAGCCTCTTATCATCTTCACTCATTGATGGATGAATTTTCTCATACAGATCTTTATTTGAAGCCTCTATTCTAAGTAGATATCTATGAGCTCCCGCTTCAAACCACTCTTTATAAACTTGCTGCGATTGCTCACCTAAAGATAAGGTTATTCCTAATGAATAATTTGGCAAAGACCCATCGCTTCTTTTTAATACTTTGATAGCTTTTATCAATCTTGTTATTTTGCTAACAAACTGCTCATCTGTACGCTCTCCTCCTTGAATAACAACAGAACCATATCCAGCATCCAATGCAAACTGAGCTTCATTTATCACCTGATTATCATCTAGTTCATACCTGACAACCTCTCTATTATCACATCTAATACCGCAATAAAGACAATTTTTTTTACATATATTAGTAATTTCGATCAGACCTCGCAGGTATAAAAGCCCACCCCTACTCAGTAATTTAACCTTATAGGCCTTTTTAAATAGCTCTTTAAGCTCCAGCGAATCATCGGGAAGCCTCAAATAATACTCAAAATCTTCTACTTTCATCACTTTAGCCCTAATCTTTCAAAAATTCCATTCATATAGGCTATTGCCATACCATAGTTTGTAACTGCAACTCCTTTTTTCATCAATATTTCCACTCTATTATTCAGCTGCTTTGTGGTAACCATACATCCCCCACATTGAATTGCAAGAGTATAGTCTAAATTAGGAATCTCATCCAAACCGCTTACAAAAGTAAATCTCAAACCGCCTTCTGAAATTTCCGTAAAACTCCTCAACATTTTTGGCAATTTTATCCTCCCGATATCATCGCAAGAAGCATGGTGAGAGCATGACTCCAAAATTAAGATACTATCACCCTCCTTTAACTCAGATAATCTTTTTGCTCCCTCTATATACCTCTCAAAAGGCCCCTTTTGTCTTGCCAACAGAACACTAAAACTAGTAAGCGATATTCTCTCAGGCACAATGTCGGCAACCTCTTTAAAAGCTTGACTATCTGTCACTATTAAAGCGGGAGTTCTATTTTTAAGAAAACTTTTAAGATTGCAAGGTTCTAATACAGTTGCAATACCTTTATGATCTAACACATCTCTTATTGCCATAACTTGCGGTAAGATCATCCTTCCTGTTGGAGCTCCATTATCAATTGGGCACACTAAAACAATCTCATCGCCCTCTTTAACCATTCCTTGTAAAATTGTTCTATCACTCTTTTTCAGGTTCTCCTTAATTTGCTGTAACAATCTCTCTACTAAATAATTTTGTTCATTCTCATCAATAACAGAACAAGAGAAATCTAGCGTTTTCAAATTATGTTTTTTATATATTTTCTCCGCCAAAACACTATCCAAAGAGACAATATCGCTTTGATTATGTACCAGAAGAACAGGAATAGAATAACTATTTAACTCTTTTAATGTATCTATCTCTAGCTTACCAAAATCATTTCCAGTAAAGAGAATAATCCCCATATCAATTTTAGAGAACAGATTACGAGTCTTTTCAACTCTCTTTTTACCCAACTCCCCCTCATCATCTAACCCTGCCGTATCAATAAGTTGAACAGCACCCACACCATTTATTTCCATTCGCTTTCTGACTGGATCAGTTGTTGTGCCAGCCTCCGCAGAGACAATTGCAACTTGTTCTCCCAAAAGTGTATTAATCATGGAACTCTTACCTGCATTCCGCTTTCCGAATATACCTATATATTTAATTTCCATACTATTAGATATTTGTTAGAAGTAGAAATAAACGCTTATTAAACGTTTAAATATTTTTGACGATTTTAACATTTACAAAATTTAAGGGTAATCCAATCTTTTTTACTCCAACTAAACTATGTTACCCCTATTTTTGCACAAAATAGTTTTCACTATTACACCTCCCCACAAAAATAGTGAATTTTAAATTAAATGTATAATGTTTAAAATTTTAGAGAGATGGAACAAAAGAGAAAGATGAAAAAAGGGAGAACTACTATCACAAAATTATTTTTTAGAGAACTTAGAAATTTTGCACAGCACAATAAGAGAGTCATCTTTAAATTAACCATAGTTTCAGTTATTCTAGTTATAACTTTTATAGTAATTGAAAACTTACAAGTAATAATAGATGGGTTTAGAGCTGGTTGGAACGAACAAGGTTAAAAATGATCTTGCTTTTTGAGAAATAAAAAACTCTATTTAATTAAAAATGACTACCTTTGCGCCTTAATTCAGATTTAATGAGTAATAAATTTAAAGAACTGGGGCTTAATGATGAGATCGTTACAGCCATTTCAGAGATGGGCTTTATTGAGCCTACACCTGTTCAGGAGAGGATAATTCCTACAATTATTAATCAAAAAGGCGATATAGTATGTTTAGCACAAACGGGAACGGGTAAAACCGCTGCCTTTGGTTTGCCTGCGCTAAATACATTAATCCCAGATATTTTAGCTACACAGGTGCTAGTTTTATGTCCCACAAGAGAGTTGTGCAGACAGATTACGCAAGATTTCAAAAACTATGCAAAGCACATTAAGAACTTTAGCATTGCAGATGTATACGGAGGAGCTGGAATTGAGCCTCAAATTAGAGCGGTAAAAAAGAATCCTCACGTAATAGTTGCCACTCCTGGTAGATTACTAGATCTTATTAACCGTAATGTCGTAAAACTATCTAATATAAGAACGCTTATACTAGATGAGGCGGACGAGATGTTAAATATGGGATTCAAAGATGACTTAGATGCCATCTTGGAGTCTACACCAAAAGAGAAACGTGTTCTATTATTTTCTGCAACACTTCCAATTGAAGTTGAAAAGATTGCTAAAAACTATATGACCAACGCAGAAGTAGTTACAGTAGGTGAGAGAAATAGCGGCTCAAACAATGTAAAGCACTACTACTACACAGTGCACGAGAAAGATCGTTACTCAGCTCTTAAAAGAATTGTAGATTATTATCCCCACATTTATGGAATTATCTTCTGTAGAACAAGAAGAGAGACTGGGGAGATAACTAGCTCACTAATTAAAGATGGATATGATGCAGATGCACTTCACGGAGATCTGTCTCAAAATCAGAGAGATTTAGTAATGAAACGTTTTAAGGAAAAGACGTTAAAACTACTTGTTGCCACAGATGTTGCTGCAAGAGGAATTGACGTAAACAGCCTTACTCACGTAATAAATTACAATCTACCTGACGAGGTTGAGCAATATAACCACCGAAGCGGAAGAACTGGTAGAGCCGGTAATTCTGGTAAATCAGTAGCCATAATCAACGCTAAAGAGCAGAATAAGATTAAGAGAATTGAGAAGATCATAGGAAAGAGTTTTGCTAAATCAAAAGTTCCAACAGGTGACGAAGTGTGTTCAATGCGCCTATTATCATTAATTGACAAGATTGACTCTGTTGAGATTAGGGATGAAATTGAACAATATATTCCGCTTGTTGTACAAAGATGGAATACACTATCAAGAGAAGAGATCATTTACAAGTTCCTCTCTATGGAGTTTAATCATTTTTTAGATTACTATAGAAACGCTCCAGATCTAAATATCATAGAGAAAGAGAGAGGTGGTTCAGATTCTAGAGGGGGAGATTACGCACCTCGCACTTGTGAAAAAGGATACAGTTGGGTTAAAATATCTATCGGAAATAGACACAATATTACTTCACGCCATATTATCAGAATGATGACATCTTTAGGTGTTGGCAAGAAGGGTGTTGGTAAGATTGAGATTAGAAGAGAAGAATCTTATGTAAGCATCTCCCAAAATACAGCACAATACATTGTTGATCAAACAAATGGATCTGAATATAGAGGTAAAAAACTACGTAGTGAACTTCTAAAAGAGGGTTCTAACTCAAGAAAAGGAGAGAATGATGTAAATGAGTCGGGCTATTTAGATAGAAAAGCTATAAACAAAATGGCTAATGATTTAATAAACGAGGATCGCCCTAGTAAGAAGAGACAAAAGGAGCCAACTCAACATCGTAAAGGCGGTTCATCATCGTCTTCTCAGTATCAACAAAGAAGCAAAAAAGGAAAATCAGATTTTAAGGATAGAAGAAAAGGAAGAAGAAAGTAGTTTTTTTTTTGTCAAAAAAAGAGCGTAACTTTGGTTTTTAATCAATCCACGATATGAATAATAACAAAAGACTCTTATTTGGTGACCACTTTCAGATTGTAAAAGCTATTCATGAAGATTATCCACAAATTGTTAAGGCTGCAAGGAACTGTGATGATGTTAACTCTTTCAAAGAGTACTTGATCAATTTAATTGATAATGACACCAATGATGGTCCAATTGCTCGAGATAGTAAAAGCGCCCTAAAAGCACTAATTGAGTATGACGGAAATGCCATCCACGAATTATCAACTGAAGAGACTATTCATATTGAAACAATCCATTTTCTATGGTCTCACCTTAGAGGAAACCCAGTAAATGGCATTACCACAGATTTCTTACTTGATATTTATAAACTCTTCAAACTATCTTTTCAGCCAATTGAAGCATCTGAGGCTACCCCTGAGAACCTTCTTACACTAATGAAGAAGTGGCCATCGGGATTAAACAAAGATGTAAGAGGCGTAAGAAACCTCAACAAAGAAAGGATAGTAAATTTATTGATAAAAAAGGTAGAAAAAAGGAACAGCACATCTAAATACCACTTTACCCCCAATACATCTGAATCTCAAAAGAGAGAGATGATATTAGAATGGTGGGAATCTGCATCTTTCCATATTACAATGGCTATAAAAGATCCTGTAGAACTTAATATCTATCTTAATAATACACTTACAAGCGAAACTATGGAGACCCTTCTGAATGCAAAGAAGAAGGGTATTCCATTTTTTATTACCCCATACTATATTTCACTACTAAATACTGATACAATTGGATATGACGATAGCGCAATACGTTCTTATGTAATCTATTCAAGAGAGCTAATTGAGACTTACGGTAGTATTAAGGCGTGGGAGAAAGAGGATGCTATTATACCAGGAAAACCAAATGCTGCAGGGTGGATCCTTCCTGCTGGAGATAATATACATCGTAGATACCCAGAAGTAGCAATACTTATTCCAGACTCTATGGGTAGAGCCTGTGGAGGTATATGCGCATCTTGTCAAAGAATGTACGGTTTTCAGAGCGCACGTTTAAATTTTGATTTTGAATCATTAAAGCCTAAGGAGAGTTGGGATAACAAACTACAAAGATTAATGGACTTCTTTGAGAATGACCCTCAACTAAAAGATATCCTCATCACTGGAGGGGATGCATTTATGAGCATGAATGCAACTCTAAAGAAGATTCTTGATGCTGTGTACAAAATGGCTCTAAGAAAAAAGAGAGCAAATGAGAACAGAGCTGAAGGAGAAAAGTATGCTCAAATGAAGAGGGTAAGATTAGGTTCTCGACTTCTCGCCTATCTTCCACAAAGAGTAGATAGCAACCTTGTTGAAATCCTTAGAGAGTTTAGAGAAAAAGGTCTTAAAGCTGGGATCTCTCAGTTTATTATCCAAACACACTTTCAAACACCCTTAGAGGTTACTCCAGAGGCTGTCAAAGCAATTAAAGCAATAACTGATGCAGGATGGATAATTACAAATCAGTTAGTCTATACTGTTGCCTCATCAAGAAGAGGGCAGAATACCAAGTTAAGAAGAATTCTTAATAGTGCAGGTGTAATGTGCTACTATACATTTACAGTAAAGGGATTCAATGAGAACTTTGCAGTTTATACTCCAAACTCACGCTCAATGCAAGAACAGACAGAGGAGAAAAAATTTGGATATCTTAATGATTCTCAACAAGATGAACTTGAAGAGATTCTATACAAACATAACACATCGCTTGAAAAAAGTGGCAGCCTAGCTACTAAGATTACAGATTTTCTAAAAAAATATAATTTACCATTCTTAGCTACTGATAGAAATGTACTCAACCTACCTGCAATTGGAAAGAGTATGACATTCAAAACTGTAGGATTAACAAAAGAGGGCAAAAGAATATTAAAATTTGATCACGACAACGGTAGAAATCATAGCAAGATAATTGACAAGCTAGGAGAAATATATATCATTGAGAATAAATCAATTGCAACTTATCTTAGACAAATAGTACAACTTGGAGAGAACCCAAGAGACTATATGTCTATTTGGAGTTATACTAAAGGAGAGACAGAATCTAGATTTAAATTCTACAACTGTAAATAATACAACACAATAAGAGATATGATGGATATTCTACTCGCAATTTTAGCTATTATCTTCTTTTTTATTGGAATAGCCGCTGCAATCTACCCAATAATTCCTGGATGTTTTTTTAGTTTTTTAGGGCTGCTTTGTGTCTCCTTTAAGACTGATATAAATATTGCCGCTACTACACTCATTATTTGGGGAGTTGTAATGGCACTTTGCACTCTGGTTGATAATATCTTTAGCCCAATCCTAACAAGAAAGTATGGCGGCTCAAAGAAAGCTGCAATGGGTTCACTTATTGGATTAATTATAGGCTCATTCTTTCTTCCTCCATTTGGATCAGTGATTGGCACTCTTGCAGGAGCATTTATAGGGCAAGTTATGCACTCCAGAAAGATGGATACTTCAACGTTCAGAGCTGCTTGGGGAGCGTTTTTAGGCTTTGTAATAAGCAATGGAATTAAACTAGCTTATAGCGTGGTGATAATAATTTATGCTTGGGATATGATTATCTAACTATTACTGGCATCACTACTAAACAAAAAAAGGGGCTGTCTTGAATTAAATCAAAACAGCCCTATTTTTATATCCTACTAGGATCCTATCTCAATACTATAGTTGAGGACCAGATGCTAGTAGACCTTCTCCTTCTGGTAAGTATTGCTCAAAGTTCTTGATATACTTAGAAGCTAATGATTTAGCTTTCTCTTCCCACTCAGCTACATTTGCATAAGTGTTACGAGGATCTAAGATGTCGCTTACATTAGGTAATGTCTTAGGAGCAACTAAGTTTAAGATTGGAATATTTACCTTCTCTGCGCTCTCGATAGAACCATCAAGGATAGCATCGATGATAGCACGAGTATCTTTAATAGAAATACGCTTACCTGTACCATTCCATCCTGTGTTTACTAAGTATGCAGTAGCTCCGTGCTCTTCCATTTTCTCAGCTAATACTTTAGCGTAGATAGTAGGGTGAACTGTTAAGAACGCCTCACCAAACGCTGGAGAGAAAGATGGAGTTGGCTCAGTGATACCACGCTCAGTTCCAGCTAACTTAGAAGTGTAACCGCAAAGGAAGTGATATTGTGCTGATTTCTCATCAAGAACAGAAACTGGAGGCAATACACCAAATGCATCTGCTGATAAATATATAATCTTCTTAGCGTGACCTGCACGTGAAGGAAGAACGATCTTAGATATGTGACGGATAGGGTAAGAAACACGAGTGTTCTCAGTTACTGATCCATCTGCATAGTCAGGAGTACCATCTGCCTCTACAGTAACATTCTCAAGTAGAGCGTTACGGCTGATAGCTCTCCAAATATCTGGTTCATTCTCTTCTGATAAACCGATAGTCTTAGCATAACAACCACCTTCGTAGTTGAATACACCGTTAGCATCCCATCCGTGCTCATCGTCACCGATTAAGAAACGCTTAGGATCTGCAGAAAGAGTTGTTTTACCTGTACCTGAAAGACCAAAGAATAGAGCTACGTCGCCTTCTTTACCTACGTTAGCAGAACAGTGCATAGAAGCAATACCTTTAAGTGGAAGATAGTAGTTCATAACACCGAACATACCTTTCTTCATCTCTCCGCCATACCAAGTACCACCGATAACTTGTAGTTTCTTAGTTAAGTTGAAAGCTACAAAGTTCTCTGAATTAAGACCCATCTCTTTCCAATCTGGGTTAGTACATTTAGCAGCATTCATTACTACGAAATCTGGCTCACCAAAGTTAGCTAATTCATAGTGAGAAGGCTGAATGAACATATTTGTAACGAAGTGAGCTTGCCAAGCAACCTCCATAATGAAACGTACTTTCATACGAGTATCTTCGTTTGTTCCGCAATAAGCATCAACTACATAAAGTTTCTCCTTGTTTGAAAGTTGATTAACTGCAAGAGTCTCTAATTTATCAAATGTCTCAGGAGTCATTGGGAAGTTAGGAGAAAGAGGGCTCTTCTCATCTTTGAACCAGAATGATCCCTCAGTAGTTGCATCTAATACTGTGTATTTGTCCTTAGGAGAACGACCAGTAAAAATACCAGTTTTTACACATACTGCACCTGTGTTAGTAACGATACCTTTCTCAAATCCTTCAAGATTTGGATTAGTCTCATCCACAAAAAGTTGTTGGTAAGATGGGTTGTGAACGATCTCTTTCACACCTGTAATACCGTACTTGTTTAAATCAATTGTTGTCATAAAATTACAATAAATTTTGTTGTTATTATTACTTAATTTTTGGTATAATTCCAATTTTGGTCTAGTTCGCAAATATATATATAAATTGCGAAAAACGCGTAATTATGGATGAAAAAAATATGCCAAATTTTACTTTTTATTTAAACCTTTTTAAAATAATACATCTAAGTATGCAAAGAAGTTAATGCATTAAGGGAAATTTATATTTATTAATAATTAAAAATAGGAAATCATGACAAAATTACTTACAACCTTAACTGTTTTTATCGCGATATTTACAATTTCATTAAATGGTCAAGAAAAAACTAAAAAATCAAAAGAGGATATTGCTCTAACAAAGACAGAGTCATTAGCAAAATTATTGCAATTAACTCAAGAACAAGGTGATGCAATTTATGACATTCACATAAATAAGTTTAAACTGCAGGAAGAGGCAAAGGAACTTAAAAATAAAAGTCAAGAGGAGATTAAAGGCTTACTATCTAAAGAGCAATTAGCTGCATATGAAGCAATATACAAGAGAGCTGGTGAAAGAGGCGTTAAAGATGCAAAAAATAACAAAGGAGATCAAAAAGGTAAATCTGAAAAGATGCAAAATCGTGCTCCAAAAAAGAAACAAACAATGGCTAAAGGAGATGCAAAAAGAGGGCAGATGGCTAAAAGAGGAGAGATGGCTAAAAGAGGTAAACAAGCTGGAAAAAGTGAGGGACAGGGATCAAATATTGAAAGAAAAGAGATAAATCCTGAGACAGTCGCACAAAAAAGAACAGAAACTATGGCTGCTAAGCTTCAATTAACCTCTAAGCAAACAAAAAATTTATATGAGATAAATCTTAAGTATGCTACACAACAGACAGCTATCAAATCTGAACTAAAAGGCACAAATGCAAAAATTAAAAATGTTTTAACTGAGCAACAAATAGAAGCACTTGAAGAGGGTAAGAAAAATAGAGTAAAAAGAGTAAAAAGAAGAGTCAGCTAATAACTGATTTTGTTAAAAAGCAAAATATATCGTCATAATAAATTTTCATTAGTTTATTATGACGATATATTTTTTTTAAAATAAGATTTATATTTGCAGTGTTTCAAAAAATTTCATCAAATATATTTATTTATAACACACAAATTATGAAAATAAGATTGTATTACATGCTCATAGCATGCCTATTATTTGTTTCATGCCAAGAGGTTTACGATGACACTGAGATTAGAGAACAAATTGCCTCTCTACAAGAAAGGGTCACTAATCTAGAAGAGTGGCAAAAAAGTATAAATAGTAATATTACCTCACTACAAGCAATTGTTGAAGCTTTAGAAGGTAAAGACTATGTAACAGATGTAACAACAAATCAAGACGGATCTGGATACGTCATCAATTTTGAAAAGAGCGGCTCAATTAGCATCAAAAATGGATCTTCACCTAAAATAAGCGTTGGCTTATACGAAGGTATATATTATTGGACTCTTGATGGCGAATGGATACTCGATAATTTAGACAACATGATTCCCGTGACAGGAAATGATGGGAAAGATGCTATCGCTCCAAAAGTAAGAATAAACGATACTACCAATGAATGGGAGATCTCTACTGACAATGGAGTAACTTGGAGTACTACTAGCATTAAAGCTACTGGAGAGGATGGTAAGGACGGACTTACACCTATGATTAGAATTAATAATGATACTAACGAATGGGAAATCTCTATTGATAATGGAGCGAACTGGTCATCTACTGGTGTTAATGCTACAGGTAAAGATGGTACTTCCGCAATTTCTCCGCTACTTAGAATAAATAAAACTACTAATGAATGGGAGATCTCTACTGATAATGGCATAAACTGGGTAACAACAAGAGTGAATGCAACAGGTGCTGATGGAGTGGACGGTACAGACGGAAAAGATGGAGTAGACGGTACAGACGGAAAAGATGGAGAGGACGGTTCAGACGGAAAAGATGGAGTAGACGGTACAGACGGAAAAGATGGAGATTCATTTTTTAAATCTGTTGACAATTCAAATCCAGACTTCCTTATTCTAGTTCTTGCCGATGATAATATTATCTATTTACCAAAAACTCAAGATTCAATAACGATAAGTATCGGTGATAACAATAGCAGTAATTCTACGATATTAGTACCTGTTGGCGATAGTAATATAAAGATTAATCTTTCTTCAACATTTAAAGAGAATTCATACAGTTCAATAATTGCTACAGTAACAAGCGATGGATACATAAGTGCAAGCGTAGCTACACGAGCTGCAACAGAAAGGTGGAAAGTAAATGTCATAAAGCCTACTTTTACAGCAGATGGAACTTATAATGACGACGCTCGACTCTATATTACACCACCAGCAGATGCAACTCTTAACGAGAAAGCAATCCTAGAGGTATCAGTTGTAGATACAAATGGCGTAAAGACTACATCTACAAGAATAGTACAAAGAAGAGCAATGGAGCTACTAGATAAGGTATATGATGAAGATAGAGTTATTGGGATTGTATATCGCATTACTAACGGTGGAGAAAATGGCATGATTATGTCTGTTTCTCAACAAAATGAAGGCGAAGTAAAGTGGTCTACAGAAGAAGTTGATGCGATTCTTTTAGATAGCGAAACAAACGGTACCTCAAATATGTTCTGGGTAAATGACACCGATAAAGATTTTATGGATTACCCGATCTTTGAATGGGCACACAAAATGAATATTGCGAATAACCCTGACTTCAAGAGTAATCAATACTCTATGACTGAAGAGGTAAAAGGAGTATGGTACATACCATCTAAAAAAGAGTTAAGAGCACTATACGCAGGGTTAAGCGGTTATCATTGGATTGATTATGTTAATGATGAAACGTCACCTGCAGGTAGCATAAATGGCAAAACAATTACTGACTGGGGAGATGATACAGTTATGCCAAACTACTCTGAAACCCAATCTTATAGAGTCGATATTAACACGATACTAGGGATCGAAAATAGTCTATCTCTGTCAAACCAATATTGGAGTTCATCTGAAATCAGCGGAAGCACTGCTTGGTCATTAAATTTCTCCAATGGCACTACATCCTCTACTGATAAGACCAATAGTGAAAACAAAGGGATTCGTGCAATAATGGCGTTTTAGACAAGAATTGTCTCAGATACCTCAAGAGTAAAGGTGCCTCAAAGAGTTTTCAAAGAACTTTTTGAGGCACTCTCGCTTTATATTATTTTATAAAAAAAGAGAAGAACAATTCTATACATTCATATTTAACACTCATATTTAACAACATCATAGAAGTATATTTATGGTTAAAATTTAAAATCTCTATTATATAAAAATTAATAACAACAGTATTGACAATCATTGTAAACACTCATTATCAAAACAATATAATTTTATAAAATCTTTTATGATTGATTATTTATATATTATTAATATCTTTGCATATAACTAGCGCACACTGTAAAACCGGTGATAATATTATATCATTTACAAATTTAAAATAATACAATATGGCATTTACAAATAACGTAATGATAGTTCGTCACCAACTTTTAGCTAAGTTGGTAAAAATGTGGAGAGAAGATAAACTTATTGAAGATATTGATTATCTTCCAATAGAGCTATCCCCTAGAAAATCAAGAGTTATAGGAAGATGTTGTATTCACAAAGAGAGAGCCGTGTGGAAATACAAATCATTCCCTTTATTAGGCTTTGATATGACCGATGAAAAGAGTGAGCTAACACCTCTTTCTTACTATGCAAAAGAGGCTCTAGAGAGAGAGAGTAATAAGAAAGAGAATATTATTTGTGTTATTGATGAGGCTTGTTCTTCTTGTTTACAAGTAAATTATGAAATTACAAATCTTTGTAAAGGTTGTGTTTCTAGAAGTTGTTATATAAGATGCCCTAAAAACTCTATAAGTTTTAAGAGTAACGGACAAGCAAAGATTGATCACGACACTTGTATAAGTTGCGGGATATGTCACAAAAGCTGCCCTTATCACGCAATCGTTTATATACCAATACCTTGCGAGGAGGTTTGTCCTGTTAAAGCAATTAGCAAAAATGAGAATGGGATTGAGCAGATAGATGAAAGTAAATGTATTTATTGTGGAAAGTGCATCAACGTCTGCCCATTTGGAGCAATCTTTGAAATCTCTCAAGCACTTGACATTTTGCGATCTATCAAGAGAGGAGAAAAAGTTGTCGCGATGGTAGCTCCGGCTATACTTGGACAATTCAGCGAACCTATCGAGAAAATATATGGAGCAATTAAGCAATTAGGTTTTCACGATGTTTTAGAGGTTGCTCAAGGAGCTATGGAAACCATAAAAAATGAAGCGCACGAGCTGATGGAAAAGATTGAAGAGGGGCAACCATTTATGACAACCAGTTGCTGTCCATCTTATGTTGAGTTAGCACAAAAGCACATTCCAGATCTAAAACCATTTATTTCTGATACTGGTTCACCGATGCACTATACTGGAATGATTGCAAAAGAGAAGTACCCAGATGCTAAGACTGTATTTATAGGCCCTTGTTTAGCTAAAAGAAAAGAGGGTAGAGATAATCCTTATGTTGATTATGTTCTAACTTTTGAAGAGTTAAGCTCAATCTTTGAAGGGTATGATATTGATATTAATAACGCATCCAATTTTAATTTAGAGTTTACATCTATTAGAGATGCACACGGCTTTGCACAAGCTGGTGGAGTAGCAAATGCAGTAAAAAATCACCTTAAAAAGGATGATTTAAAATATATTCAGATTGCTAATCTCGACAAAAAGAATATTGGAACATTACGCCTCTATTCAAGAACAAAAAAGACTCCTGCCCCATTTATAGAAGTTATGGCTTGTGAAGGAGGCTGCGCTAGCGGACCTTGTATTAGAACTGATAGACCCACCTCACAAAAGAGATTCACAGCGGAATTAAATAAACGATAGATAGGAAAATCTGATATTCAGCATAAATTGCAAGTAATAATCAAACTATTACTTACAATTTATAACATATCGTTTACACCTTACATATCACAAAACATTAAATGAGCTCAAAACTACAATGAGCTCATTTTCTTTATATTACAAAATATTTCAACTTTTTCTTGGCTGCAATTATATTTTTTTCATATATTTGCAGTAATGAAAAAGGAAACTCATATCAATATTTCAACTATTTTACCTATAATCTGTAAGGTAAATGGTATAGTTTCTATATCTATGATGGCATCTATGAATATGATGTCAATGCGAATGCATCGCTAAGATGCTATTTATTTTCTAAGGAAATATTGTATAGGGGATATATACGATTTTCCACAATCAACAAAATCAAACAGTTGCAAGAAGCATTTGCCTCAATAATTAATTTTATTGCAAGATTTGCTCCATCCAATTATTAAGTTTATCCAATTAAAAGATAATAAAATGAAATTTGAAACATTACAAGTTCACGCTGGCCATACTAATGATCCTACTACAGGAGCCTGCGCCACTCCAATATATCAAACATCAGCATATGCATTTAATGATCTTAACCACGCAAAAGATCTATTCGAATTAAAGCAAGCAGGAAATATATACTCTCGATTAAGTAACCCAACAAATGATGTTCTTGAACAGAGAATAGCAGCATTAGAGGGGGGCACAGCTGCAGTTGCAGTCTCTTCAGGAATGAGCGCTCAATTCTTAGCTATTCAAAATATATGTGGAGCTGGTGATAACTTTATAAGCTCTTACGCACTTTATGGTGGAACATATAATCAATTTAAGGTCTCTTTTGAAAGAATTGGAATTGATGTTAGATTTTCCTACTGCAAAGAGAGGCAAGAGATTGAATCTCTCATAGATGAAAGGACAAAAGCTATCTACATTGAATCCATAGCTAATTCAGACTTTTCTATTCCAGATTTTGATCTAATAAGCGAGATTTGCCAAAAATATAAAATTGCACTAATAGTAGATAATACTCTTGGCTGCGGAGGATACATTTGTACTCCAGCAAAATTGGGAGCAAATGTTATTGTCCACTCTGCCACAAAAGCGATTGGCGGACACGGAAATACAATTGGCGGAGTAATTGTAGATTGTGGAAACTTTGATTGGAAGAGCGGTAGATATCCCCAATTTACTACCCCATCAGCATCATATAAAGGTGTTGTTTTTGCAGATCATTTTGGAGATGTTGCATTTGCAGCTAAGGTTAGATGCGAAGGCTTAAGAGATTACGGTTGCTGCCTCTCTCCGTTTAGCTCTTTTCTGCTTCTTACTGGGGTTGAAACACTATCATTAAGAACAGAAAGAGTATGCGAAAACTCTTTAAAACTTGCAAAATGGTTAGAGAATCATCCAAAAGTAGAGAGCGTTAATTATCCAGGATTAGAGAGCCATCCATCGCATAAGAATGGTCAAAAGTATCTTCAAAACGGGTACGGAGGGGTCTATACAGTTAATATAAATGCAAGTAGAGAGGAGACCGCTAAATTTGTAGAGAGGTTAAAAATATTTACACTTGTTGCAAATTTAGGTGACAATAAATCTCTCGTTGGGCACCCTGCAACAACTACTCACGGTCAACTATCAGATAGCGAGCTAGAGAAGGTGGGAATTAAATCAGGAACCATCAGGCTAAGCATTGGAATTGAGAATATTGATGACTTAATTGCCGATTTTGAACAGGCTCTACAAACATTATAATCTGATATAAATATGGAAAAGAGGATCTTTAAATACAACAAGGCTTTTAAGCTTGAGTGTGGCTCAACTCTACCTCAACTAGAGATCTGTTATCATATATCTAAGGAATTTACAAACAAAAAACAACTGAATGAAAACAGACCAGTTATATGGATAACCCACGCTCTCACGGCAAATTCAGACCCATCAGACTGGTGGAGTGTTTTAGTAGGGAAAGATAAGTTTTTTAATCCCGATAAATACACAATTATATGTGCAAATGTCTTAGGTTCGTGCTACGGAACAACAGGTGCAAACTCCCGCAATCCTAACACAAATCGCCCATATATGCTTGATTTTCCAAAGATTACAGTTAGAGATGTTGTTAATTGCCACGAACTACTCCGTAATGAACTTAATATAGAGGAGATAGAGCTACTAATCGGAGGCTCTGTGGGTGGATTTCAAGCACTTGAATGGAGCATAATAAATCCGCCAATTATTAAGAATCTAGTCTTACTAGCCACATGTGCTAAAACTACTCCTTGGGCGAGTGCTATCAATGAGACTCAAAGAATGATACTTTATGCCGACCAATCATTTGAACAACAAGAGTATTCAGAAACAGAGGCAGATGAGGAAAAGGTTACTTACAATTTCCATGGTGGAAAAAAAGGATTATCTGCAGCACGCGCATTAGCTCTTCTAACATACAGGAGTTATCAAGCCTATAATATCTCTCAGCAAGATAATGAGAACAAAAATACCTTTGAGCATAAATCACAAAGCTACCAAAGATATCAAGGGGAGAAACTTGTAACCAGATTTGATCCTTACTCTTATCTATCAATGCTCAATCTGCACGATAGCCATAATATTGGAAGAGATAGAGATTGCATAGAGAGTGCCCTTGCTAAAATAACTGCAAAGACTCTCTGTATCGGGATAGAGAGTGATAATCTTTTTCCTCCCGATGAACAACAGCAAATTGCTCAAAAAATAAAAAACGGAACCTTTACATTAATTGATTCTTTTTATGGTCACGATGGCTTTTTACTAGAGTGGCAAAAAATTGAATCCGCAATAAAAGATAAAATATGCAAGTACTAAAATTTGGAGGGTCATCAGTCGCTAACTCTCAGAACATAAATAAAGTAATAGCCATCGTAAAGAGTGCGCTTAAAAGTGACAAGACTATAGTAGTTAGTTCGGCAATAAGCGGAGCTACTGACCTACTAATAAAAATCGCACAATGCGCTAAAAGTCAGAACAACAACTACATTTCACTCATAGATGATCTAGAAGATAGACATAACGAGATCATAGATGAACTCATATGCCTAAATGACAATACTTTAATTGATGAAAATAGACAAATTAAAGAGAAGTGTGCAGTCTATTTCAATGAACTAAGAGAGATCTGTAAAGGTGTCTATCTATTAAAAGAGCTTAGTGATTTAACTCTCGACAGCATTGTAAGTTTTGGTGAACTATTATCTACAAATATAATTAGCGCAAAATTAAGATCACTAAATGTCTCTCATCAATGGAAAGATTCAAGAGAGCTAATTAAAACAGAGTTAGTTGGGGGTAAGAATAGCGTGATTACATCTCAAACAAATAGCAATATTCAAGAATATTTCTCCCAATCAAATAGTAAATTATTTATACTCCCAGGTTTTATTGCATCTGATGCACAAGGCAGAACAACTACACTTGGGCGAGGCGGCTCCGACTATACAGCCTCAATCTACGCTGTTGGTGTAGATGCTAGAGTTTTAGAGATATGGACAGATGTTTGCGGTATGATGACTGCAGACCCAAGGATAGTTCCAAATGCGCAACCTATCAGAAATATATCATATAAAGAGGCATTGGAGTTATCTCATTTTGGAGCAAAAGTTGTATATCCTCCAACAATACAACCAGTTGTAAAACAACGCATTCCAATCTATGTTAAAAATACCTTCCAACCAGATGATTTTGGAACATTAATAGAGAATAATCCTCCTGTTGGTGAGAATAAACTAAAAGGAATCTCTAGTTCAAATAAAATAGCACTTCTCTCAATGGAGGGGGCGGGAATGGTCGGCATCCCTGGCTATACAAGTAGATTATTTGACTCACTAACCCAAAACAATGTAAACATCATTTTAATTACACAAGCCTCATCTGTGCATACAATGTGTATCGCGATAGATGAATCTGACGCTGAGAGAGCAAAAAAAGGGGCCGACGAAACATTTGCTTATGAGATCTCATTGGGCAGAGTTGATCCTCTAAAGGTAGAAAAGGGCTACTCTATTATCTCTCTTGTTGGTGATGATATGAAGAACCAAGCCGGAGCAAGCGGTAAAATGTTTGATGCTCTAGGCAGAGAGGGTATAAATATTAGAGCAATCGCACAAGGTTCATCAGAGAAGAATGTCTCTGCTGTAGTTCAGACAGAGGATGTAAATTATGCAATTAAAGCTATTCATACAGAGTTCTTTGAGAGCAAGATTCAGAAAGTAAACCTCTTTATTGCAGGGTACGGAACAATTGGAAAGGCTCTAATCTCAATCATAAAATCAAAGAGAGAGTATCTAATTAATAAACTAGGAAAAGATCTAGTTATATGTGGAATAAGCAATAGTAAGAATTTTATAGCAGATAAATCTGGTATAGATATCTCAAAACTTGATGAAAGCGGAATCTTAGAGCTCTTAAAAAATGGCAATAGTAGCACAGAGGATACTTTTGCAGAGTGCGCTATCTCATACAAGTTAAATAACACCGTTTTTGTAGATTGTACAGCTAGCAAAATTATATCTAACTGCTACCCTACTCTATTTGAGAATAATATATCAGTAGTAACTTGCAACAAAATTGCAAATTCCGCCCCTTATGAGGCATATAAAAATCTATTCAAAGCACTTGTTAATAGTGAAGCTAGTTACAAATATGAGACAACTGTATGTGCTGCCCTACCAGTATTAGCAACTATAAATCAACTAAATAATTGTGGCGATAATATCTTTAAAATAGAGGGAATTTTGTCGGGAACACTCAATTATTTATTTAGCAAATATAATGGAGAGGTTTCATTTGCATCTATCGTAAAAGATGCTCAAGATAAAGGCTTTACAGAGCCTGATCCAAGATTAGATCTGTCAGGAGGAGATGTTTTCCGCAAGTTCTTAATCTTATCAAGGGAGGCTGGAGAGCAAATTGAGGCTGATTATGTAGATTTTACAGGTTTTATTCCCGATGAAATTATGGGAACCCAAAATGATAATTTTAAAGAGTACTCATCTGAATTTTACAGCAAACTTGAGGCCTACGAAACCACATTAAAAGAGCTCTATACAAAGGCTGCTGAGCGTGGAAATAAGTTACGCTTTATCGCTACATTGGATAAGATGAATAGCTTAGGTAGAAAAGCATATCGCAAAATTGATCCAAAATTAGAGGCGGATAGAGCACAGACGGTAGCAAAGATAGAGCTAACCGAAATTGAACCAACACATCCATTCTATAATTTAGAGGGCACTGATAATTCAGTAATTATTCAATCTCAATACTACCCACAAGGCATAGTTATTAAAGGTGCTGGAGCTGGACCTTTTCAAACAGCAGGAGGTGTATTAAACGACATTTTAAACGACTAAGTGAAACGATTCTCAGAGAATCAAAATTTTTATATTTTTAATTTTTAGAAAAATTTTTAATCGCATGAAAATAGCAGTAGTAGGCGCCACAGGTCTTGTTGGCAGAAACATTTTAGAGGTTTTAGAGCAGAGAAACTTCCCGATAACAGAACTAATCCCAGTGGCTTCGGCTCGTTCAGCTGGAAAAAAAATAGCATTCAAAGGGAATGAGTATGTAGTTTGCACACCAGAGCAAGCAATTGAAAAGGCTCCACAAATTGCAATCTTCTCTGCAGGAGGAGATACATCGGGAAAATATGCTCCTGAATTTGCAAAGATTGGGTGTTATGTAGTTGACAACTCCTCTTACTGGAGAATGGATCCAACAAAGAAATTGGTTATTCCAGAGATAAACGCAGATGTTATTGAAAAAGATGATTACATTATTGCCAATCCAAATTGTTCAACAATTCAGATGTTAATAGCAATTGCGGATCTGCATAAACAGCTAAATATCAAGAGAATTGTAGTAAACACATACCAGAGTATCACTGGCACAGGTAAAGAGGCTGTTGATCAAATGGGACAAGAGAGAGAATTGGCTACTAAGGAGTCAACATACCCAGATAATCCTGTTCTAAAAGGTAGCGCAGATTCAAAGGCCTATCTATACCAAATAGATTTAAACCTACTCCCTCAAATTGATAAATTCTTAGAGAGCGGCTATACAAAAGAGGAGATGAAGATGGTTAATGAGACTCATAAAATTATGGGTAGTGAATCAATCAGGGTCTCCCCTACCACAATACGTGTACCAGTTTTAGGAGGCCACTCAGAGGCAATTAATCTAGAATTTGAGAAAGAGTTCACTTTAGAGCAGGCTTTTGATATATTGCGTAACACCCAAGGAGTGGTTCTGCAAGATAATATTAAGCCAATAAATGGAGAGGCTAATCCAGCTATCGGTGCAAAACCAGATGTGGTAGATGGTAAAATTACAGATGCAACACTTGGCACACTTCCTTATCCTATGCCTCTATATGCAAAGGGTAGAGATGAGGTTTTTGTTGGTAGAGTACGTTTAGATCCATCAGTAGATAATGGTCTTAATCTTTGGTGCGTAACTGATAATCTAAGAAAAGGGGCTGCTACCAATGCTGTGCAGATTGCAGAGGTGTTATTAAAGTTCTTTTAGTAAATCATATAGATAAAGAGAGTCCCTTGCCTTTTATAATAATATTATTACCTTTGTGCGTTTTAATATATTATAATTTCAGGCTGTACAGATGAGCGAGTTAAAGAACAGTTCCACAAGCAATTCAAACTATTCAGAATCTGATTTTGAGACGCTTTCGTGGAATGAGCATATCAGAAGAAGATCGGGAATGTATATCGGGAAGCTAGGAGATGGCTCCTCTCCCGACGACGGAATATACGTTTTAATTAAAGAGATAGTTGACAACGCAATCGACGAATTTATTATGGGGTATGGAAAGCAGATCCAGATTACCCTAAAAGATAATGAGGTTACAGTACGAGATTTTGGGCGAGGGGTCCCTTTAGGAAAGGTTATCGACGCGGTAAGTAAAATGAATACAGGTGCAAAGTATGGTAGCGATGCCTTCAATAAATCTGTAGGACTTAACGGAGTTGGTACAAAAGCGGTAAACGCAACATCTACATCCTTCTATATTCAATCATTTAGAGATGGCAAGAGCGCCTATGCTAGATTCTCAAAAGGGGATCTATTAGAGAGCGGAGAGTGCGATGCAAATGAAAAGAGCGGTACACTTGTAAAGTATATTGCAGATGCAGAGCTATACGAGAATTACCAATATAAGCATGAGTTTATAGATACTATGCTTAAAAACTATAGTTATCTAAATGTAGGTCTATCTATAAACTTTAACGGAGTTGAATATAAATCTAAAAACGGTTTAATTGACCTTATTAATGATAATATATCAGAGGAGCCTCTTTATCCAATAGTCCACTTTACTGGCGAGGATATTGAGATTGCAATTACTCACTGCTCAGAAAATGGTGAAAATATTAGCTCCTTTGTTAATGGACAAAATACTATTCACGGTGGTACTCACCTTGCAGCATACAGAGAGGCTGTTGCCAAGACTGTCAAAGATTTCTTTAAAAAGGATTTTGATCCACGAGATGTAAGACAATCAATTATTGGCGCAATCAGCATCAAAATTCACGAGCCAAAATTCTCTAACCAAACTAAAACCTACCTAGATTCAAAGGATATTAAGGAGAAGAATTGCACAATCAGAAGTTTTATTCTAGATTTTATCCAAGAGAAGCTAGACAATTATCTACATAAGCATCCCGATGTAGCTGAGGCTATGTTAAAGAGGATCCTTGAGAGCGAAAAAGAGAGAAAATCCATTGCAGGGGTACAAAAAATAGCAAGGGAGAGGGCTAAAAAAGCAAACCTACATAACAAAAAACTAAGAGATTGCAGGGTTCATTATCGCGATAAAAATTCTATAAATGAGCAAACTATGCTCTTTATAACAGAGGGAGACTCTGCAAGTGGATCTATTACAAAGAGTAGAAATGTAAATACGCAGGCTGTATTTAGCTTGAGGGGAAAACCTCTTAACTGCTACGGACTCTCTAAAAAGATTGTATATGAGAATGAGGAGTTTAATCTACTTCAAGCAGCCTTAAATATTGAGGATGATTTAGAGAATCTAAGATACAATAAAGTAATTATAGCTACCGATGCAGACGTTGATGGAATGCATATTAGACTTCTATTATTAACTTTCTTCTTACAATTTTTCCCTGATCTAATTAGACAAGGGCACCTTTACATACTTCAAACTCCATTATTTAGAGTTAGAAAGAAGAAGCCTGGTCAAAAGAGCAAACAGAAGGAGGAGATGGAGACATACTACTGCTACACTCCAGAAGAGAGGGAGAAAGCAATTACAAAACTTGGTAAAAATCCAGAAATAACTCGCTTTAAGGGATTAGGAGAGATTTCTCCCGATGAATTTAAGAATTTTATCGGCGAGGATATAAGATTAGATAAAGTTAGACTTAGTAAAAATGATGCTGTAAGTGAGCTGCTCGAATTCTATATGGGAAAGAATACAATGGAGAGACAGAACTTCATAAAGAACAATCTTAGATCTGACCTCATTATGGAGGAGAAGGTTGAAGAGCACCAAGAGATATACAGTGTATAATATATTTAGTTAATGAAAACAATTGCAAAATTTATATTGCGTATTTTAGGGTGGAAGACCATAGATGGCCCTGCTCCTGATAAGAAATGCCTTATTTTAGGAGTTCCACACACATCGGGATGGGATTTTATTATCTCATATTTATACTATGCCGCTGTTGGTGGAAAAGCATACATAATGGTTAAAAAGAGCTTTTTCATAGGGCCACTTGGGCCACTTATGAGAAAGATGGGAGGTATTCCAGTTGATAGAAAGAAGGGAGCCACAGTTGCAAAACAGGTTATTGATTTTATAAATAACACAGAGACTATTCATATGGCAATTGCTCCAGAAGGGACTCGCCAGCGTATGGATAGATGGAAGACTGGATTCCACACAATAGCCAAAGCTTGTGATATCCCAGTCTATTTAGGATACTTTGATTGGGGCAAAAAAGAGGTTGGAGTAGGAGAAAAATTTGAACTATCAGATGACGCTCAGGCCGATCTAAAGAGAATAAGAGAGCACTACCGCAAGATTGGTGTTAAGGGTAAGCACCCAGAACTCTTTAGTACAGGCAACGACCTAGATTAAGACACGGCACATTTATTGTAAATTACATATATAAAATTTTATAACATATTATAAATGAATATTAAAACTCTTAAAGAACTATTTTTTCACTGTACCGAAAAATATAAGGATAATAAATTTGCCTGCTCTACAAATGGCAAATATTATACATACGGAGATTATGGAAAAAAGGGGACTGAGATATCTGCCCTACTTGCAAAAAACAATATAAAATTTGGTGATAAAGTAGCAATACTATCACAAGGCACGCCTGAATGGGGCATTGCATTCTTTAGCTGCGTGGCCTATGGTCGTGTTGCTGTTCCAATGTTACCAGATTTTTCAGAGAGTGAAATCACTAATATTATTGAACACTCAGAGAGTAAAGCAATCTTTGTTTCAAAAAAGCTATACTACAAATTAAACCAAGAAATTATTAACTCTCTTGATGTTATAATTCAAGTAGATGATTTCTCTGTAATTAAGGGAGAGGCTCTATTAGAATCAAATATTAGTCAAGCAATAGAAGAGTTAGAGCAAATGCATACCACACCAGATGAATTTGATCTTGCATTAATCATCTACACATCTGGTACCACTGGTAATTCAAAGGGGGTAATGCTATCCAATAAGAACCTTATTTCACACCTTTACATTGCTAGAGATTTAAGACCTAGTTTTGAGTGGGATATATGGCTCTCGATATTGCCATTATCACACGCATTGGAGTGCAGCTTATCTTTCCTTTTACCATTTTCATCGGGATCATCTGTGTATTACATAGATAAAGCCCCTACCCCATCGGTGCTTCTAAAGACATTAAAAGAGGTAAGGCCTACTACAATGCTTGTTGTGCCGCTTATTATCGAGAAGATTTATAAAAATTCAATACTACCAAAAATTAAGGCAAAGCCTATTATGGCTAAGCTATACAAAACCAACATTGGTAGAAAGCTAATTCACAGACTTGTAGGAAGACAAATGAAGGATATGTTTGGTGGACGTATGAGATTCTTTGGAATTGGTGGAGCAAAATTGGACGGGACCGTTGAAACATTCTTATATGAGGCAAAGTTCCCTTATGCAATTGGTTATGGATTAACTGAGTGTTCACCTCTACTAGCTGGTGCTATTCCAGATATGGTTAAGTGGCAGACTACTGGTCCTGCTGTAAAGGGTGTACGCCTACGCATTCTTAATCCAGATCCAATTACAGGAGAGGGTGAACTTCTTGCAAAAGGTGATAATATTATGGCCGGATACTACAAGAACCCAACGGCAACCGCTGAAGTGTTTACTGAGGATGGCTGGTTTAGAACAAAAGATCTAGGTCATATCGACTCTAATGGTTGGGTCTCGATAAGAGGCAGAATGAATAATATGATCATTGGAGCTAGCGGAGAGAACATCTACCCAGAGGAGATAGAGACTGTTATTAATAGCCACACACTTGTTGCCGAATCATTAGTTATGGCTGATAAAGGGCTTCTTAAAGCGCGTGTTGTTCTAAATGCAAGCGAAGTTGAAGCGCTAAATGATAAAAAGAATGAGTGCTTTAAGACATTCCATAGTAAAAGAGTACAGCTTATTGACGCTTACGAGGCTAAAAAGAGAGAGTGGGTTAAGGAGTACGAATCAAAAAGAGCAGAGCTTGGAAAGGAGATTTGTCACAAACGTGCAGAGTGGAGAAGAGAGTACAATATCAAAAGAATTGAACTTTATAGAGCCTATGTAACTAAGCGTGATGAGGCTATGAACACATATCACGAGAAACTAGATGAGATTGCAAGCAATTTCAATCTTGCTGTAAATGAGATGGAAAAGGAGATTCATACTTACGTTAATTCAAAAGTTAATAAATTCTCTCGCGTTGCTACTGTTACAGTGCAGCACGAAGCTTTTGAAAAAACTGCAACACACAAGATTAAAAGGTATTTATATAAAAACTAGAATTTATTAAAATTTATGTTTAAAAGTTTATTATCATTTGTAATAATATTCATAGCGGCCTCAACAATTTCAGTTGGGGCTTTTGCTCAAAATATTAAGTCATACAGTTGGAGTTACACAAAGATGGACTCCACGTGGCACCCAAAATCCCTTAATGAAACGGGAGTGATTATCAATAAATATCGAGGCGGAGTTGAAGCACTTATGAAGCCTATTGGAGTGGCAGAGAGAGAGCTAAAGAGCTACTTTCCAGAGAGCCCACTCTCTAATCTTACAGCAGATGTCCTCTATAAATATGGACAGCAATACTTAGATAATAATGGATACAAAAGAGATGTAGATTTTGCTATAACTAATTTTGGTGGAATCAGAACAGAGATGGGGAAAGGTGATATTACCCCATTTGGAATATTCTCTATTTATCCCTTTGAAAACAAAGTTGTTATCCTATCTCTCAAAGGCGAAGTTGTTTTAGAAATGCTAGAGAATCTTGTAGAAAAGAGATATGTACAGGTCTTTAGTGGAGTAGAGATTGAGATTGACGGTAAAGAGATTAAAAAGTTTTTAATTGGAGGCAAAAAGGTTAAAAAGAATAAACTATACAATGTTGTAACTATAGATTTTATGTATAACGGTGGTGATGGAGTAAGCGAGCTTAAAGAGGCAGTAGATGTTATAAATACAGAGGCTGTTATAAGAGACGTAGTTACCGATTATATTAAAGCAGAGACAGCTGCTGGTAGAAAAATCAATGGTTATAAGGATGGTAGAGTTGTAGTTAAAAACAGAGAATAATTATGGCAAGAAAATATATAAAATCAATAATTTGCGCGATATTTATTTTATCAGCAACACAAATAAATGCGCAAGATCTTGTGATATTACACACAAATGACACACATAGTCAAATTACACCTCAGACAGCAGGAGATGGAAAAGGGCTTGGCGGTTACGAGCGTAGAGAAGAGTATATTAAGAGCGTTAGAGCTAAGCATCCTAACGTATTACTTTTAGATGCTGGAGATTTTAGCCAAGGAACACCTTATTTTACAATATATAAAGGTTTTGTAGAGGTTGAATTAATGAATGAATTAGGATATGACGCAACAGCTCTAGGTAATCACGAATATGATAATGGACAAAAAGAGTTAGCTCAAAGAGTAGATAAGGCTAATTTCCCTATGTTATGTGCAAACTACGAATTTGAAGATGATTCGCCTCTGTACAACAAAATTAAACCATATACAATTATTGAGAAAGGGGGTAAAAAAATTGGGATTATTGGAATAACCTTAGATTTAGAGGGCCTAGTATCACCTAAGAATTTAGATGATATTGAGTATCAACAACCGTATCCTATTATTAACAAACTTGCTGCAGAGCTCAAAGATGATAAAAAATGTGATCTAGTTATCTTATTAACTCACGTTGGATATGATAGAGGAGATGATGAGAACCCAACAGACAATCTTCTTGCAGCAAACACAAAAAATGTAGATATAATTGTTGGAGGTCACTCTCACACCTTTATTGAGGAGCCAACAATTATTAAAAATCTAAATGGTAAAGATGTAATTATTGTTCACGCATCTGAAAAAGGTAATTTAGTTGGCAGATTGGATATTAACTTTTAGTGCAAGAATATTTATTAGAGACCAATGCTCAGCACTATATATCTGAAGGAGGTGGCGAACATTTTATAGATCTAGCATAGTAGCTTACCAAACTATTATAAAGAACATAGGTACTGAAAACTTTTAAATTGCATTTATCTATGAAATGTCTAAATTCTATTCAACTGCTTCTCATAACGCTAACTATACTGATATCATGCAGTAAGCCCAAATCAGCAGATAACAAACCAATTAACGATGAAGTTGTAATTGTTTTTGATAAGAATTTTATTGATGAAAAGTTTCCCGTCCCTGGGGTGAATATAGTTAGCGACAATAGCAATGGGGCGATTATATATACGGAGACAAATAACAAGGTTTTATATTATTATCCAACTAGTAATGATACCCTCACAATCCCTTGCATGAGAGATTATATTGAGGTGTGTTATGACTATTTAGATGTTGAAAAAAAATACTATTTACTTAGTAAAGGTGATACTATTGTCATGAGTGTTGACTCTATCAATAACCTTGTTGTTAAAAGTAGCTTTTTAAAGTTACAAGGAATATACCCTCTTTTTAATAATATTGAACTTAAGGAAGAAAAATTATGGGTAGAACCATTAACTCTATTTTATAACTTATCCTCTTTTATGCTCAAACTAGAGGAGTTGATGGGCAACTCTTCTCAATCATTACTAAATCTCAAAGGAAAATTTAGAGATTGGTATGTACCGTTGAATACAATTAAAGATAATTATAGTTTATATATTGATAATTACAAGAATAACCTTCTTAAATTAAAAAATGATGAGAATATTCCTTTGGAATACTATAATTACTATAATTATATAATGAAGTTAAAAGAGTGGCAATACTTTATAGCCGATTGCATTTGGAAAAACGAATATATAGATGCTAACATTGAAAACATCCTGTCTGATAGTTTGCTTTGTTATAGCTCATATAGACTATTTATTTCAGATTACCTTAATTTGTATTATTATAAAAACAAAAAGATGCCACTTATTAGTATTGACAGCGGAAGTAGGTATGATTACATTACTTTATTTGATACATTAGTAGCAGACAACGAGATTCCCCCTAAGACACAGATATTAATGCTTCAAGACTGTATTGAAGGCATCATAGAGTATAATTCGATTGCCGATATAGAGTTATATACCTCAAAATACTTAGATTATACTAAAGATTCTTTATTTATAGATGAAGTGCATGTAAAACATAATATAGATCACACTAAGAAAAATTATTTATTACTGAACGGATATGATGATACAAAAACTAACCTAAATAAGGTATTAAAATCACATAGAGGAAAAGTTGTACTTGTATCATTCTGGGCAAGCTGGTGTCCTCCTTGTATTGAATCTATCCCCTACGCTTCAGAACTTAGACAAAAATTCAGAGAAAATGATCTTTCTATTATATACTTGGCCTATAATGATAAGGAAGAACATTGGAGAAGTAGCATTGATAAATATAAACTCAATACTTTTGCAGAAAATTATATAATTGAAAACAATAAAAGTTCTCATATATTAGAGCAGTTACAACTTACGACTATTCCTAGATATCTGATTTTTAATAGAAATGGCAAATTGGTAGAGTCAAATGCGCCCTCTCCAAGGGATGAATTATTATACAAAACTATTAACGGCTATATAGATGATAAAAAATATGAAGACAAGATTAATAAAAGATAATCCAACAAAATCATTGATTACGCACTTTTCAATTCATAATTAATACCACGCCCTTCTTAATCAGCCTTACGGAGGTTAAGTGATTTGAAGTCCCGTCTTTTGTCCCCCCCCACCCATCTAAACTCCTCACATACAAGAAATGTATCAATCGAAATGTGCAAAATCTTATGCAAAATGCAACTGTTGCACATTTGCCCATCATTTTTGCAGGTTTATGGGCGTCAAATGTGCAAATAAAGCTCCCAGCACTGAATTCTGCACATTTCATCTCATTCTGAGATTCTCTTTTTCTAAGACTCCATCAACATTTCGTGATGATGCTACAAGGTCGTGCTTTACAAGACATAAGCTCTCCATTCTGCCAAGTAAGCGACCTTGCAAATGGCGTAATGACAACAAAAATTTCATCCCATCGCCTATTCGCCACATAATTTGCAACGAATAAGTGCTTTAATCGTCGCAACTATATACAAAACTTCGTAGCAGTGTATAGCTTCTTAGACTTATAATGACCTAGAAAATATGAGAGTCATAAAATGAATAAAAAAATATCCCAACCACCTAGTAATCACATAGATAATTGAAATATTTCTATTTTGCGAATGAGCCTAAATACAAAAAAGGGGGTGACTTAACAAATGAACTGTCCCCTCGAAGTTGGACAAAAAACTTTTCGGGGACAGTTCAATGTTGGCCACCTTTTTAAATTAACCGTATTTATAAAGTTACATATAAATAACCAATAGATAATTCGACCTTAGTGATTTCTTTATCTGGATATATAGATGTGTATTTTTTTGTAAGATCTTGACTTAACATCATAGCTATTGGACCTATAAATTCCACATTAAATAGCATTGATGTATTGTTATGTAAAAGTTCTAGTGATGGAAACTCGAAAATATAGCTTCCTTTGTGTTGTTTCGTATCACGATCGATTACATTTAAGCTACAGTTATCATGAGAAAAACCTATGTTGAATAAATCCTTAATTGACGACTCTTTAATATCGCGTTCAATTAGCTCTTTTGCTTCATTACTAGCTTCAATATTTATATTCATATCATCAAGCTTCCAACCACCAGTAATACCTTGAACTACAACTTGAACTGATGTTTGTTGGTACTTTTTCGATTTGTCGATTATCGCAAAATTAAAAGACCCAACTTCACCATTAGCTTGAATTTCGATTGTATTATCCACTGTTTCTGCCGTTATTGCCGATTCTTTTTCTGGAACAACAGCAAATATTCCCTCATTCGA
The DNA here is from genome assembly GCA_964368585.1 of uncultured Muribaculaceae bacterium. Lineage (GTDB taxonomy): Bacteria > Bacteroidota > Bacteroidia > Bacteroidales > UBA932 > Egerieousia. The sequence continues at coordinate 275,341 of CAYJAK010000001.1, read as the reverse complement.
GAGAATTTTGACCTTGACTGTTTGCCCCAATTTCATTACTACTTTATCTTGTTCAAGCTCTATTGTATTACTTAATGAACTGTTTTTTTCACAAGAAGTAATACAAAGCAAAACAGCCAAATATAAATGTAACAGTTTCATTGTATATTCTGTATTAAAATGTTTATAGCACTTGTGTTTAACTAAAAGGCAAGAGAATAGTCATTCTCGTCTAACCACTCCCTTGCTCACATACTACATCTTCATCCACTTATATATCTCTTTCCAGCTAACTTTCTTACCATACATTAAGATTCCTATTCTATATATTTTTCCCGATACATAAGCTGCACCCAAGAATGTAAGGAATAACAAGCTTAATGATAATACTATTTCCCAAGTAGGTACACCATAACCAATACGAGCCATCATAACCATTGGTGAAGTAAATGGAATCATTGAGCCCCAGAATGATAAAGAGCTATCGGGATGCTGAAAAGTATGCATCATAATAAATAGTCCTATAATAAGTGGTGCTGTAACAGGCAACATTAATTGTTGAGTATCAGCTTCATTATCAACCGACGCACCTATAGCTGCAAAAAGGCTAGAGTATAATAAATATCCACCAGCAAAGAATAGAATAAAACAGCCTATAATTAGAACGTAATTTACATTTGCAAGAGCAGAAACAATCTTTGTGAACCCATTCTGTGCCACTGGTGATGCCGCCTTAATAGCCTCTGCCGAAACATCAACGCCAGTCATCTGACTCATAACCTCAGTTTGAGAGTTTGCACCAGCCATAATTCCATCCATACCAATTAAAGCTGTCCCTGCAGTTGCTAGTAAAACTGTTAAAACAATCCAAATAAAGAACTGAGTCAAAGCCACTGATGCCACACCTAAAATTTTACCTATCATTAATTCAAAAGGCCTTATAGAAGAGACAATTACCTCAATAATACGAGTGGTTTTCTCCTCAATAACACTCCTCATAACCATACCTCCAAACATAAAGATAAACATATAGATCATAAAGCTAGAGATATAGCCAACAGCCATACTTATCTCAGCCATAGTATTTTTTTCTTGCCCTTGCTCATCTACCTGATATGTTGTAACTGGAACCTTTGCCCTAAGATCCCTTACAATCTTATCTAGCTCAGGAATCGCATAAGACTCTAACTTAATCTGCTCAACTACATCCTCAACTTGACTTCTAATTTTATTTTTTAGGCTCATATTCAACTGCTTAGTTGAGTGAGTAGTTATCTGTACATTATTCAATGAATCTAGTTCAGAGACAAACACAAGAGCATAAACACCTAAATCATCTAACTTATCTTTTGCATTATCAGCTTTAACATCTTCATTAACAGGCACAAACACTATCTCTTCTGTATTCTTTAATTGTTGTGCAATCACACCACTAGCATCCACAACTCCTATATTTTTCACCTCTTCTCCGCCGCCGCCATACATAGCAATCAAACTAGGTACAACCATAATTGCTGCAAAAAATATAGGTGCTAGAATTGTTGTGAATATAAAAGATTTCTTCTTAACTCTAGTTGAGAACTCTCTCGCTATAATTATTTTAATTTTACTATTTCCCATTTTAATAATTGTTTAGGTTACTGCGTAACAAGTTTAATAAAAATATCATTCATTCTAGGTATCATCTCCTGATAAGAGACAATATCAACCTTTTGAATCAACTCTGAGAGAATATCAGCACTTTTCGCTCCGTCTTTCACTTCTAAAACTGCTCTTCTATTTCCAACTCCCGCCTGATCGCTAATTATATTATAGAAAGATGATACTCCCGATAACTCATCTGCAGATCTATACAGAAGCTCAACCTTATCATCACCATGCTCTCTTCTAATTTTATCTGTCTCTCCCGATATAATTAAATTAGATTTATTAATCAGAGCAATATTATCACATAGAGCCTCTACCGACTCCATATTGTGCGTTGAGATAATAACTGTTGTTCCCTCATCTCTCATTCTAAGAATCTCTTTTCTAATTAGTTCCACATTTACAGGGTCAAAACCAGAAAAAGGCTCATCTAAAATAAGAATCTGAGGCTTATGAATTACAGTTGTAATAAATTGAACCTTTTGAGCCATACCTTTAGATAACTCTTCAACTTTCTTATTCCACCAACCTTGAATATTAAACTTAACAAACCACTCCTTTAGTTCTTTTGTAGCTTGTGCACTATTTAATCCTTTAAGTTTTGCTAGATACAAAACTTGCTCTCCAACCTTCATCTTTTTATAAAGCCCCCTCTCCTCTGGCAAGTAACCTATTAAATCAACAACTTCTCTCTTAATTGGAGCTCCATTAAATAGAATCTCCCCTTTATCGGGAAGAGTAATTTGATTAATCAATCTAATTAAAGTTGTCTTTCCTGATCCATTAGGACCCAATAATCCAAAGATTTTTCCCTTCTCAATATCTACATTCACAGAATTTAGGGCTGTAAAATCTCCGTATTTCTTTGTAATGTTATTACACGTTATTATTCCCATATTATTTAAATTTTACTTTTGCTTCTAATAAAAATCTTGTATATAAGACTCACAATTTATTCTTTTATTACACTATTTTTTTTTATTCTCTAAAAATCGTTTCACTTTTGTCTCTTCTATTCTGTTTCAAACGCTTTAATAATTTTGCCTACTAATGGATGTCTTACAATATCCTCCTTAGTAAAATTAACTACACCTATACCCTTAATATTCTTTACCATCTCAACTGTTCTTGGTAAACCTGAATCATTTTTATTTGGTAAATCTATCTGTGTAACATCGCCTGTAACAATGAATTTAGCATTATTACCCATTCTAGTTAAGAACATTTTTAGTTGCCCTAAGCTGGTATTCTGCGCCTCATCTAGAATCACAAATGCAGACTCTAATGTTCGTCCTCTCATATATGCCAATGGCGCAATCTGAATTATCCCCTCCTCCATTAAAAGTTTTAATTTTTGCAGCGGAATCATATCCATAAGAGCATCATATAGAGGCTGTAAGTACGGATCAAGCTTCTCCTTCATATCTCCTGGCAGAAATCCCAATCTCTCACCCGCCTCAACCGCTGGACGAGTTAAAACAAGTTTCTTTACCTCTCTATTTTTAAGGGCTCGCACAGCCAAGGCAATTGCGGTATATGTTTTACCAGTACCCGCTGGCCCTAAAGCAAAAATAAGATCATTTTTAGCATACTCATCAACCAACCTCTTCTGATTTTTTGTCCTTGCTCTAATTACTCTACCATCATTCCCATAAACAATAACATCACCCTTGCCGCTCTCTTCTCCATCTTTTGGGTCGTTCTCTTGTAGCATACTACTTCCTATCCCATAATCACCCTGATCAAACATCTGATCAACATCATCCAAATTAAGATTTCTCTTCTTTCGTCTTTTAGATATGAGTGCATCAAGCGAGCGTTCAAAATCCATAAGCTCTCTTAAATCACCCTTCACAGCTACGGTATCACCTCTAGCCACTATCTTAAGTTTTGGGAAATAGTAAGCCAATCTATCAATAATCCTATTATTTACACCAAAAATATCAACAGGATCAATCTCAGAAAGTATAATTTTCTTCTCTGCCATCTATCTATACTCCTTTATTAAATTTTTCTCAATAAAACTTTGATACGCATTTAACATTCTATAATACTGCTCTTCATCCTTTATCAACTCCTCTTTACCAATAATCTCCTCAACTGGAATAGTAGTATAATTTGATTCAAACTCTCCGCCCTTAAAACACCATAAATAGTGGTGCTTTGGAGCTAGAATCTCCACCTCGCCAGTAAAATTATCTTTTACAATGGAGAACTCAACAAGTAACTCTAGCTGCGTATAATCTGGATTACTCTGATTAGAAATATAATTCCCTAATGAATAGTATATAAATCTATCCACATCACCCTCTCTATCATAATGAATTTCACCCTTTTGAATAACATGTGGGTGACTCCCGATAATTGATCTCACCCCCTCTCTAAACAACATATTTGCCCACGCCTTCTGTTTTTTAGAAGGATTAAATTGATATTCAGCTCCCCAGTGAGGGAGAGCAACTATAAAATCACAACCACTCTCTTTAGCTTTAGCAATCCTGCTCTTAACATAGACACTATCCATCATATTTAGCTTATAAGGGCTACTATAACGCACATTTGTACCATAAGTAAAATTAATAATACCTATTTTAACACCTCTGAGTGTGATAATATATGGATTATTCTCCTCCTGTTCCTTTGCTGACAAATATGCACCAATATACTCTGCACCATAATCTTTATAAATGTTAAGAGTTCTATCAAACCCCTTCACTCCCATATCAAACAGATGATTATTAGCCAACATAAAAAGATTAATTCCACTCTTTTGAGCCTCTTTGATTATACTCTCAGGAGCAGAGAAGATTGGATAACCTTTAAATGGCGCCCCTGCATTTGGGAACTCCATATTTGCCCCTACAATATCAGCCTTTTCAAAAAATCGCCTTGTATATTTAAAATAAGATGAAAAATCATAAGATTCATAACCATCAATATCTAAGCTATCTATATAAGCTGCCTTAAGTTGATTCCCGTGTACCATAACATCGCCAATAAAAGAAAAACTCACAGTATCATACATCTTCTTAATTGGCGTTAGCTCAATATTATGCAATAATTCCAGATTTAATTGCGGCATAACACCCTTTATTTCTCGCCCTTTTACCTGCGAAAACATATATATCGGGATGCAAATAAATGCAATCAATAAAACTCCTACTCTTGTCATCTATTCACTATCAATAATAATAGACACATTTGAATTATTAAGCCTCACACCCAGCCAATCTTTTAGCGACTTAAGTTGTTGCGTTGAGATTGAATCTGACACCGTTATACTAGCGATAATTTTATCGGGAATACTCACTTTCTCTAGATCACTAGCCTGCTTAGAGTCACTATTTTGATTAGCACTATTTGCATTTGTAGAGTCCTGCACAGCAACTACCTTTTCAAAACTGATTGTCTCCCCTCTAGTTATTGTAAAAGTCACAAGCTGCGGAAATTGAGCCTTTACCTCTTTTGCAATCTGTTCGCCCGGCAACTCCCTACTCTTATATGTATTTATAACTCTCTCCATCCCGACAATCTGCTCCCTCATCCTCTGCTCTTTAACATCACTCCTATCTAAGAGACTATTAACCAACTCATTATTATCCACTCCATTTGATGGAGAAAATGTACTATTTTGATTTACTACTAGTTGATCTTCGTTGATATTAAATTCCGATAATTTATCGCGAAGTATGTTAATATCTTTATCAGAGAGAGGCTCTCCTGCAATTGCAATTGTTAATGTAGAATGTTGCCCTGCTGCGTGAGAAATTTTATAATCATAAATATAGCTACTCTCCATATTTGTATTTTCATTCACAAACTTTTTTGCATTTAAGTTAAAACTATTCTCTCTAATTACAGAGATTGCTGAATAGATACTTGGAATGATAAGAATTATTGTAAATATTGTAATGCTTCTATTTACTTTTTTCTGTTTTACCGAGTCTGTGAACTTAACAAAAGGAAAATGCAAATATCTAACTGTTAAGAAAGTAGCTAAGGCAATAAATACTGAATTGATAAAATAAAGATAAAAAGCACCTGCAAAATAGGCAATACTTCCACTAGCTATTCCATAGCCTGCTGTACATAGAGGAGGCATTAACGCTGTAGCAATGGCTGCTCCCGCTATTACCGTACCTTTCTCTTTTTTACAAACTTCAACTATCACTGCAAAACCGCCAAACAGAGCAATAAATACATCATAAATTGTTGGATTGGTTCTAGCTAATAACTCCGTTGGGGTCTCTAAATCTAACGGCGTAACAACAAAGAATAGTGTAGATACAAATATGCTAACCAGTGTCATCACTATTAAATTCTTAAATGACTTCTTAAGCAACCCTGTATCATTAATTCCTAATGCAAGGCCAACCCCCATAATAGGGCCCATAATTGGGGATATTAACATGGCTCCAATCACAACTGGAATAGAGTTTACATTTAGACCTACACTTGCTATCACAATAGCAAAGATCAAAATCCACACATTGGCACCACTAAATCTAATACTTGAGACTATATAATTTTGTGCTCTATTTATATCAATATGATCTGTTAAACTTGTAATACTTTTTACCTGAGCTATAAAATTTTTCATTTAATCTAAATTTTGTAAAAATTTGAGAGCAAATATAATAATAACCCTCATATTTAACAACATTATAGAGAGATAACCGTTTAAGTTTATTTAGTGAGAAGGATTAAATTTTTTATAATTTTGCGATTGAATATAATTTTATAATTTTGTACTATTCAAATATATTTTTTAATGAAAAAGAGTTTCCTACTACTATTTATTGCAATTATTTCTCTGTCTAGTTGTGACGCAATTAGAGGGGCGCTAGGAATGCCAACAAGTGAAGATATAAAGAGAGCTAAAGTTGCTATTGCAGAGAAGGCTAAAGAGGCAGAGAAAAAAAGGCTAGACTCTATCGCAACTGTAAAAGAGCAAACGGAGGCTGCTAAAAGAGATTCTATAGCAGCAGCGACTATTCAAGACTCTATTGATACTGCAATCCTAGACTCCATTGCAATGGTTGAATCACAATCTAAACTTCAGCAAACAACTAGTGCTCAACTAACTAACAGATTCTATCTAATTGCTGGCAATTTTTCAAAAGATAGAAATATCCAAAATATGTTAAACCTCCTTAGTAGCAAAGATTTTCAACCAATAATTATTCCATTAAAGAATGGTAACAAAATGGTAGCAGTAGCTGGATTTGACTCAAGCAGCGCCGCCTACTCAAAAATAAAAGAGCTATCCGAATGGGATGAATCTCCAAAAGGGATGTGGGTTTATGACACAAAAACAAAATTACATACCGACTTATAAAACAACACTATAATCAACACACAACACTATTACAATAATGAAAACAACTGCGTTTACACAGAAACACATTGACCTAGGAGCCAAAATGGTTCCTTTTGCTGGTTTTAATATGCCAATTGAATACGCTGGCATAAAAGAGGAACATATTGCCGTAAGAACCAATGTTGGAGTATTTGACGTCTCTCATATGGGAGAATTTTGGGTTAAAGGTCCTAATGCCCTTAGATTCTGTCAATATGTAACATCAAATGATGTATCAACACTATATCCAGGTAAAGTACAATACTCTTGTTTCCCTAACGGAAATGGAGGAATTGTTGATGATCTTTTAGTTTATTGTATAGATGAACAAACATATCTTTTAGTAGTTAATGCTTCAAATATTGATAAAGATTGGGAGCACCTTTGCAAAATTGCCCCAGATTTTGGTATCACACCAGGCAAAGAGCTATATAATGCTTCTGATGAGATTTGCCAATTAGCAATACAAGGCCCTAATGCCTTAAAGATTATGCAACGCATTTGTGATCAACCAGTAGAAGATATGGAGTACTATACCTTTAAGAAGTGTACTATCGCTGGTATTCCTAATGCAATAATCTCAACAACAGGCTACACCGGAGCAGGTGGGTGCGAAGTTTACATTGCAAATGAAGATGGAGAGAAACTTTGGGATGAACTATTCAAAGCTGGTGAACCAGAAGGAATACGTCCAATTGGTTTAGGTGCAAGAGATACTCTAAGATTAGAGATGGGATTCTGCCTATATGGAAACGATATGGATGATACAACCTCCCCTCTTGAGGCAAACTTAGCTTGGATAACAAAATTCAATGATCAAAAGGGTGATTTTATTGATAAAGATTATATGTTAAAGCAAAAAGCTAATGGTTTAACTAGAAGATTATGCGGGTTTGAGCTTCTTGACAAAGGTATTGCAAGACACGGGTACGAAGTTTGCAATGCAGAGGGAGAGATGCTAGGCTATGTAACTTCTGGAACAATGGGACCATCTTGCGAAAAGGCAATTGGAATGGCTTATGTAGCTGCCCCATTATTTAAACTAGACTCAGAAATATATATCAAAGTTAGAAATAAACTTCTAAAAGCAGTAGTTGTTAAAACACCTTTTTATAAGGGATAATAATTGAGAAATGAGTAATTTTAGATTTGCACACAATAATATAAACGTAAGAGACCTTGATAAAAGTTTAAAATTTTATGACGAGGCTCTAGGATTAAAAGAACTGAGAAGAATAGCACCAGAAAATGGTTCATTTATAATTGTATATCTAACTGATGGCGGAAATGGTCATCTATTAGAGCTAACTTGGTTAAGAGATTGGGATAGAGCTTATAACCTAGGAGACAATGAGTTCCATTTAGCATTTAGAACAGAAGATTACCAGGCGGCTCACAAGTTGCATAGCGAAATGAACTGCATCTGTTATGAGAATCCCGATATGGGAATCTATTTCATTGCAGATCCCGATGGATACTGGCTAGAGGTTATACCTTCTCATATGTAAAAAATAATGAATAAAATGTATCAATTTAAGAGAGTTCTTTTTAGACTTGCCATTTTAGGCTCACTAAGTTTGTGCTTATTCTACTCAAAACAAGATAGAGAAGGGGCATTAAAAGCAAGCGTAGAATTTATCACCGCAGACTCTTTACTTGGGAGGAAAACAGGAAGCAATGGAGAGAAAGTTGTTGCTAACTATATCTATGATGTTCTAGAACATAGCGGAGTAGAGATGATTTCACCTCGAGACGGCGATGATTTTTTTATGGCTCTAAAAAACAGAGATACAATTCATTCAAGAAATGTTATTGGTATTGTGCCCGGTTATGATTCCTTACTAAAGAACGAGTATATCGTAATTGGGGCACATATCGATCATCTAGGACACAATATTTTAGATGATAATGGAAAAGAGGTCACTCAAATCTATTCTGGCGCAGATGATAACGCATCAGGAGTGGCAACAATGCTTGAAATTGCAAAAAAAGTGGCACAAAATAAATTTTTGCTTAAACGATCTGTAATTTTTGCTGCATTTGGAGCAGAAGAGGTGGGTATGGCTGGTAGCTGGTACTTCCTTAACAGAGCATTCAAAGATAAAGATAAGATCAAGCTCATGATTAATCTCGATATGGTTGGAAGAAGCGGAAGTTCAAATATTTTATCGGCATACACCGTTACAAATAACACAAATATTACTAGGCTACTAAAAGAGACCTCCGATAAATCGGGCTACTTAAATCCACCTATCCACGCAAACAGTTATTTTCCTTCAGACCATTTAAGTTTCTACGAAAATGAGATTCCTGTTGTTCTATTTACATCGGGAGTTCATAGAGATTACCATACCCATCGCGATACAAAAGATAAACTAGATTATAGCCAAATGTACCATTTAACTGAGTACACATACTCTTTTACAGAGGCTCTTGCAAATAGCAGCGACAATTTTCAACCACTAAGTTCTGTTAGAGAGGGCATTAACCAAAAAGGTGAAAAAGAGTCTATCTATACACAATTTAGTGTAGATAAAAGAGCTGAGTTCTTAAAAGGAGATATTGACAAGTTCCTTACAGATTGGGTCTATAAATACATTAAGTACCCAGATAGCGCCGTAAGGGATGGTATTAGCGGACGAGTTCAAGTTGAATTTGTTGTTGGAAGCAACGGTGCTGTTAGAGATGTGAAGATTAAGAAAGGTTTGGATGATGCTATTGATCAAGAGGTTATAAAAGTAATCTCCGCCTCACCAAGATGGAAACCAGCAAGGATTAGCGGAGAAGATGTTAGCGTTCAAATCTCTATACTTGTAGACTTTAAGCTTAAAAAGAGAGACTAATAATTACTCTTTTTTTGCTCAAAGTAAGATTGTGGATGCACGCAAGCAGGACATTTATGTGGAGCTGTTTTGCCATTGCTTACATATCCACAATTTCTACATTGCCAATCTATAGCCTCTTCTCTTTCAAATACCTTCTCCTCAATAACTCGTGCTAATAGGGCTTTGTATCTCTCCTCGTGCATTGCCTCAACTTTAGCAATTTGTCTAAATACATTAGCAATCTCAGGAAATCCCTCTTTATCAGCTGTCTCAGCCGCACTAGGATATAGATCAGCCCACTCTTCGTGCTCACCTTCTGCTGCAGCCTTTAGATTCTCTGCTGTAGTACCAATAACTCCTGCAGGGAATGTAGCTGTAATTTCAACCATTCCTCCCTCTAGAAATTTGAAGAACCTCTTAGCGTGCTCTTTCTCTTGTTCTGCTGTCTCCATAAAAATAGCAGATATTTGTTCAAACCCCTCTTTCTTAGCAACGCTTGCAAAGAAAGTATAACGATTTCTTGCTTGTGATTCGCCTGCAAATGATGCAAGTAAATTTTTCTCAGTTTGTGTTCCTTTCAGTTGTCCCATGTTTTTAATTTTTTAATTAGCGCTTTAATATTATTATTTAATGAGCTGTAAATCAAACCCTAAGTAATTATTAGCAAGTCCCTTATTAGTAAGATAATTTGATACTAACTTAACTAATTCCGGTTCCTCAAGGTCTGTAAAAGTGTTTGTCTTTTTATCATAGATATGTACGTGCTCGTGTGTATTAATATCAAAATACATTTTACTATTAGAGCTATATCTTCTCATAAGTAATCCAGAATCAACAAATGATTCTAAGATATTGTAAACAGTTGCCACTGTAAGTGTTGGAAAAGTTGTACTCAAACTCTCTACAATGGCGTCCGCACTAGCATGCCCTAACTCACTCATAGCCATATAAACAGCTATTCTTTGTGGAGTTGCTTTTAACCCTTTCTCCTTAATAATCTCTTTAATCCCCTTCATATCCTTATATTTTATAAATTTGAAATATAAACTTTTGCAAAGTTATTTATAATAATTATAATTTACAAATTTTTATAATTTAAAATTTTCAGATAAATTTTGAATTTTATTGAACAATCTAAAAAAACAATTGTTATCAAAGATATTTTATCAATTATTAACGATTTACATTTTAACTTAAATTATGACTGAACCTAATAAACTTAGGAGTATTATCCAAGATGCATATGAGCTCTTTAGAGATGATAACAATGGAGAAAATGCAAATTATATTCCTTATTACAACGATGCATCGCCAGATCTATTTGGCATCTCTCTTTGCGATATAAACGGAGAGATAATTTCAATTGGCAATTCTGATCATATATTTGGGATTGAGTCAATTGGAAAACTTCATACAGCAATCCTATATTTGCGCCAACACGGCATACACACTGTTATTGAAAAAATAGGCCCGGACCCCGAAGAGAGGCCATACATATCTCATCTTGCATACTTACTAGAAAACGATCATCCTTCAAATCCCCTACTAAATCCCGCAACTGTACGCGCGTGTAGCGGAATCCATCCAATTGGAAATAAGGAGCAGAAGTTACAAAAAATCATAGAGAATGTCGCTGAACTATGCGCAAGCTCGCCAATCCTTATTAATGAACTCTTTGAGCAAGAGATGGATATAAATTTTAGTAACGAATCAATTGCTTGGCTATTCGAAAAATATAGCACAATTTATGATGATTCCGATGATACAGTTGTGTTATACACTCAGCAGTGTTCCCTTGGAGTAACAGCAGAGCAGTTAGCTATATCGGGAGCCACTATTGCAAATAACGGAACAAATCCAATCTCCAAAAAAGAGATATTTACCCCTCAAGTTGCCTCGCATATCACTTCATTTATCGCAAAGTCAGGTTTTAGTGAACTTGTTGGAAATTGGGTAAATATATCGGGATTATATAAAAAATCAAATGTTGGGGGTGCAATTATGGGAATAGTTCCTGGCAAGTTTGGAATATGTGTATTCTCTCCTCTTTTAGAGACTTATGGCACCTCAATAAGAGGGCGCGCCGTCCTAAGATACATAATGGACCAACTCAATACAGATAATTTTAGGTTATAATTCTCATATATTAAAATTTGAATTGTACCTTTGCAAAAATATAAATAAGCAAATGGTATCAGTAGACGGATTAACAGTAGAATTTAGTGGAACAACTCTTTTTAAGGAGATCTCTTTTGTAATTAATGACAAGGATAGAATAGCTCTAATGGGTAAGAATGGGGCAGGAAAATCTACCCTACTTAAAATTTTAGCGGGCGTAAAGAGCGCAAATAGAGGTAGGGTTACAGTAACCGATGGTGGAAAAATTGGTTATCTCCCTCAACACCTTATGGTTGAGAATGGAAGAACTGTCTTTGAAGAGACGTGTCAAGCATTTGAACATCTATTTGTAATGGAGCGAGAGATTGCAGCAATGAATGAGCAGCTTACAGTTAGAACTGATTATGATAGCGACGAATATATGGCTCTAATTGAAAAGGTTACTGCCCTATCGGAGAAATTCTATCATATAGACCTAACTAACTATCAAGAAGATGTAGAGAGAATCTTGATTGGCTTAGGTTTTAAGAGAGATGATTTTCATAGACAAACTACAGAGTTCAGCGGCGGATGGAGAATGAGAATTGAGCTCGCAAAATTAATTCTACAGAAACCAACCCTACTGCTACTAGACGAGCCTACCAACCATCTAGATATTGAATCTATAGAGTGGCTTGAGCAATTTATAATAAACCACGCAAACTCAGTTATGGTTATTTCTCACGACAAAGCCTTTGTAGATAATATCACCACCCGCACAATTGAGTTAACTATGGGGCGTATCTATGATTACAAAGTTAACTACTCAAAATATTTGGAATTAAGGGCGGAGCGTAGAGAGCAACAAAAGTCGGCTTATGAGAATCAGCAGAAGATGATTGCTGATAACAAAGATTTTATTGAGAGATTTAAGGGAACATATTCAAAGACTAACCAAGTACAATCAAGGGTTAGAATGTTAGAGAAGCTAGAGATTATTGAGGTAGATCCAGAGGATACAAGTGCACTTAATCTAAAGTTCCCACCCTCACCTCGTTCAGGTTCTTACCCAATTATAACAAACGAGATAGGAAAAAGCTTTGGAGATCACCAGGTATTCAAAAATGCCTCAATCACAATTGAGAGAGGAGAGAAGATTGCATTTGTTGGGAGAAATGGAGAGGGAAAATCTACTCTTGTTAAGATAATTAATGGAGAGCTAGACTATGAGGGAGGCTTACAACTAGGACACAACTTGCAAGTAGGATATTTTGCTCAGAACCAAGCCTCTATGCTAGATGAAGATAAGAGTGTATTTCAAACAATAGATGATGTTGCAGTAGGCGATATTAGAACTAAGATAAGAGATATTTTAGGTGCATTTATGTTTGGTAGAGACGATTCTGATAAACTTGTAAAGGTTTTATCGGGAGGAGAAAAGACTAGATTAGCAATGATAAAATTATTATTAGAACCAGTAAACTTGCTAATTCTAGATGAGCCAACAAACCATTTAGATCTTAAAACAAAAGAGATACTAAAGGAGGCTCTAATAAAATTTGATGGGACGCTCATTGTTGTTTCTCACGACCGAGATTTCCTAAATGGCCTTGTAAATAAGGTTTACGAATTCTCTAATAAAAGAATTATTGAGCACATTGGAGGTATTTATGATTTTCTCGACAAAAAACGCATAGATAACTTAAAGGAGATAGAGAGAAAATAACTTTAAAATAACATAAAAAAGAAATACTATTTTTTCTTGTATCTTTGTTTGCATTTTACCAATTTATAATAATTAACGCGCTACAGACGCAATATTTTAACAAAAAATGCAAAACTAATTGCAAAATGCAATATGTTTGACCAATTTTACAAGAAACGACTATGTTACATAACTTAAAGAATTTTATTCAAAAAATAAAATATTCGTCCTTAATTTCTCTCCTGATTTTAAGTATCTTAATTTACTTAAAAAGAGATGCTGATATTAGAGTTATAGATAATATCATCTCCGCAGAACTCTATCTGGAGAGATCTAAATTGGATAGTGCTTTAATCACAATTCGCTCAACTACACCAAGTAGGATAAGTTCTAACAGGTTAAGTGCAAGGCATAGTCTACTCCATTCAAAGATTTTAGATAAGAACTTTATTGATCTTACTATTGATTCTATTATAAAACCAGCAAAGAGGTACTATGCTAAAAATGGTGATAGCCACCAGAAGGCACAGATGTATTATTACTCTGGCAGAATTTACCACAATGCAAAAGATAAAGAGAGTGCTATCAAAGAGTTTACAGAGGCTAAGATTCACGCAAATAGAACTGAAGATTACTATATGCGCGCACTTATTCATAGCATCTTAGGGCACCTCTACTTTTATGAAGATAGCTTTGAGAACTCCATTGAAGAGTACAAATTAGCGAGCGATAATTGGCTAAAACTTAATTTATCTGATAGAGCTGCAAATGCTTATGGGATAATTTCTGAGAGTTATTTTCTCCTTAGAGATTATAGTTCTGCCATTTTGTATAATAATAAAGCTAAAGATATTTTTATATCTCAAAAGAATTGGGATAAGGTGCTATATCTTAATGCAACCATAGCCTCAATACTTATAAGAAAAGAGAAATTAGATGCTGCAAAAAAGATAATAACTGATGGATACGAGAAGTATAATGATAATAAAATTAGCCATTATGATTATATAAATTGGGCAAACATCTATTTTGCTGAAAAAAACTTTCCAAAAGCAAAAGAGTTTGCAACAAGAGCATTAGATAAAGATAAATCTCAGCGCCGTGAAGAGGCTGGGATATATCGCTTACTTAGTGAGATAGAGTATGAAGCAAACAATTTAGATCAATCTATGATATTTTATGCACAATATTCAAAAAGAATTATAAGCAAATATGAATCAGATAAGGAAATATTCGCCCAAGAGATAGTGGCAGCATATAATAAAAAGAGACTACAAGACTCTTATGATAGATTAAAAGAGAGGAGTCTGCTAATTAGAACCATCTATCTACTACTGGCTCTATTTATTATTGTAATCTCAAGTGGCATAATATATAAGTTAATTAGAAATAGAAAGCGCTTAGTTGCAAAATTAGAGAGAGAAAAGATTGAGAATATGGCCTATGTAGATAATCTCCAGAATGAGCTCTCAGATATTAGAGGCAGATACTCTAGCCTTATTAAAGATGAAGATACCTCTCAACTCCCTCCTAAATTTTTCAATGCTTTTGAGGGGAGGTTGAACCAACTTAAAGAGTTGGCAGAGTATGCATATATACTAGAGAGTAACCCAGCAAGCTTCCATAGCAGATTTAAGACCTTCTTTGGTGAGAGTGTAAAGACTGAAGGGGCATTTGGAGATCTACAATATCTAGTAAATAAAAAATATTTTGGAATAATAGATTATATCAAAGATCTAAACCCAAAACTCTCTGATGCTGATCTAGATTTCTTTAGTATGATCTGCTTTGGATTCTCCACAAATGCAATAAGGCTAATCTATGGACATACTAATCATAATAGCGTATTTATAAAGAGGAGAAAGTTGAGAATAAAACTGAATCTCCCAAGTGAAATTCAGCTTGAGACCTATATAAAATCTCTTACAAAAGAGCTTGAAAAGGGCAAAAGTTTCCAATAAAAATAACAACTTTTAGTTGCTATAAGGTTTCGAGATTTTTAAATCCTGATTTTCAATGTTTTAACAAAAACCGTTTAAGTTATTATTCCACTGTTTTTTCAATCATCCATACTACTTTTGTATTGTGATAAAACACAAAGAACTATTATTAACTTAAATTTTAATGTTTATGATTAAACGAATTTTAAAAACTACACTTATCCTCTCAATGGCAACTTTTGTTGCCACTACTGCATTTGCAGATGGAGATGGTGAAGGTGGTGGAGATTCCGGAGGAAACGGTGGAACCGGTGGCACAAGTGGAGGAACCAATACTAATGAAGATGGTGAAAAAATTACACCATTCAATGTTGACCCTCATCTTTTTGATTATTCAGAAATTGCAATTGATGCCGCAGCATCACCTATCGATCCAGAAATTGAAAGAGGCATCACCACTCCAAAATGCCGCGCATTTTTGCTAAATGGCACCTTTGTTCAGGTGGATATGTATGATTACATTGGTAACACTACAGTAACAATTAAAGATGGTTCCAATGCTATTATAGAGAATGTTACTTTTGATTCAGCAGTAATGTTTTCGTACCAACTAAACTCTCTTTCTGCCGGCAATTATACAATTACCGTTACAGGAAGTGAAGGATACACCGGAACAGGTAGCTTCTCAGTTAACTAAACTAAAAAAGAAGATTTTACAATCAAATAAAAATTAATTATTAACCCAAAGTTGTTTATGACTAATAGACATAAAAGAGAAAAAATATTTGCGTATGATGAGACTACTATAGAAGAACATAAATAAATACTAAGGAAAAGTCAAAAAGGGAGATTGTTTTGCAAGTAAAATTGCTTACAATCTCCCAATTTTTTAATCAGTTACTATCAGTTTTTAATTATAGCTAATTCGCTGTATATCAAATATATAATTATAGCCACAATATTAAACCTAAAAAAGTGCTAAAAATTTGAAGTTATTAAAGTTGTATATTTGTAATATTGTATCTATCTTAGACGATTAGAAAATTACACTTAAAAAAATTATACTAAAAAAATGAAAACATTAAATTACTTAATTGTTGCAGCGTTAGTAATCTTCACTGCAACTTCTTGTGTTGAAAATTCAGAGAAATACAAAACACTTTTATCTGAGAAAGAGTCATTACAAAGCTCATTAAACACTACTGAAAAAGAGTTTAACGAAACTTTAGAGATCTTAAATGCTGTTCAAGCTGGTTTCCGTCAGATCGCTGAAGAGGAAGGAAAGATTGCAGTTAATTTAGAGAATGGCAATAGCCAAACTAAGAAGCAAGAGATTAACTCTCAATTCAACCAAATCAGAGAGATTATCGCAGAGAACAAAGAGAGCATTAAGAAATTAAACGCAAAGATTGCTTCAACTAACAGAAGCAACAGAACTCTTACTAAAACAGTTAAAGCTTTAGAGGCTCAATTAAAAGAGAAAGTTGCTCTTATCGAGCAGTTACAAGCTGAGCTTGCTAAGAAAGATATTATGATCCAAGAGCTTAACGCATCTGTTAATCAACTTAACTCAAGCGTTGCTAGCCTAGAGCAAACAAAAGCTAGCCAAGCTAACACAATCTCTACTTTAGATGAGAACCTTAACACTGTATGGATTTGCATCACTAGCTCAAGAGAGTTAAAAGCTGCTAACATCAGACAAGGATCAAAAGTTCTTAGAACAGAATTCAACAAAGATCTATTCACTAAAGGTGACCTAAGAGATATCAAATCAATCCCTACAGATTCTCGTAGAGTTAAATTCTACACTAACCACCCTGTTGGAAGTTACACTTTAGAGAAAGGTGAAGATAAGAACATCACTATCGTTATCACTAACCCTGATCTATTCTGGAGCGTATCTAAGTACTTAGTTGCTAAAAACTAATTAATTCGCAATCTAGTATTGCTAAATTAATCACAAAATAAGAGTAGGCTATCCTATCGATCATCTGATCATAAAGGATAGCCTACTCTCTTTATATACATACTATACTCCTCACCAATTCCATAAATAGATCCCCAGTTTCAATTATATACTAGAGAGTACAAAAGATAGTAATACAATCCTAAGCTATTTTCACACAATTCTAGGTTATTCTCACAATAGATCTATTAACAACACAGCCACTGAATCTTTTAACGCTAAAATCAAAGCATTTAGAGCTCAATTTAGAGGAACACCTGACATACCACTCTTTATCTTTAGACTCCCTAAACTTTTTGCCTAAGTTTTTGATAACAACCTACTTTTGGATTGATTCGACTTTTGCCGCCGACTTCCTTCAGATTGTCACCTCACGATGAACACCCTTGTCTTAGGCAATACGCTTCCCACTATTAGGGTGTGTTAGAGAGTTGTACCCATTAGAATCGCTCCTACAGGGCAAAAAAAAATCCCTAAAAAGTCATATAACTTCTTAGGGAAATCCATTTATTTTTGTGACCTCGACAGGATTCAAACCTGTAACCTTTTGATCCGTAGTCAAATGCTCTATTCAGTTGAGCTACGAGGCCTTTATAAGCTGATTACTCAGCTTTTTTCTTTCCAGTGAAAGCTTTCTCTTTAATACGAGCCTTCTTACCTGTTAATTTTCTTAGATAGAAGATTCTTGCTCTTCTCACTTTACCCATCTTCTCAAGAACGATTGACTCAATGAGTGGTGAATTGATAGGGAAAATTCTCTCAACTCCAACACCATTAGAAACTTTTCTAATTGTAAATGTTTCTGTTGCTCCTGAACTACGTCTTTGGATAATAACTCCGCGGAATTTTTGTAGTCTCTCTTTGTCACCCTCTTTAATTTTGTAGGTAACTGTAATTGTATCACCTGCTTTGAATGCTGGAAAATTCTTATCTTCTCCTGCAAATGATTGCTCTGCAATTTTTATTAAATCATTCATTTTTTTAATATAAATTTTGTTAGCGCAACTTTACACCTTAAAAACTTTCAAACATCATTTATTGCAAGTGCTTGTAAGAGGTTGCTTTTAATTTCGGACTGCAAAAGTACGAATTAATTTTTATTTACCAAATTTTTCACACCTTTATTAGCATAAAAGTTTAGAATTCTTTTAATTTCTAAAGATTCACTACTCCTCCTGCCTTATAAAGAGCTCCTCCAATACAGTTATAGGCAGCACCTGTAACAGAACTCATACAGTTAGGCATATCTGCAACATATAAAGCACCCAAAAAGGCAAAAATTAGAGCCTCCTTAAAATTAATTGTCTGTTTATCGGGAATATGATAGACACATTGAGGCGCATTTGCCTGCATTCTCTCTACTAAAAATTTATTTAAAGCACCTCCCCCAGTTAATAGAACCTTTCCGCCATCTATATTTTTAGAGATCTGCATAGCTACGTGCTCACAAAACGTACACAATCTATCCTCTAAAGAGATATCAAAGCTGTTTATCAATGGAAACACCTCATCCTCAACCCACTCTCTTGCCAAAGATTTTGGCCCACTCTGAGTATAAAAAGGCAAATTATTTAACTTATCTAAAAGCTCTTGGTTTATACTACCTGTTGCTGCAATCTCTCCATCTTTATCGTACTCCTTACCAATTTGTCTTGTATAAAAGTTTAAAACATAATTTACTGGAGAAATATCATAAGCAATACGTGTTTTTACCTCACGCCCCTGCGAATCTAACTCAACACTCTCAGATGAAATATTTGAGAAACCACCCATATTTAAGCAGTAATCAAACTCTGCAAATAGATTTCTATCTCCTACGGGAACTAACGGAGCCCCTTGACCATGCAGTGCTACATCTGTTGTTCTAAAGTCACAAATACAATCCACGCCTGTTTCAGCTGCAATACCAGCCCCTGAACCAATCTGTGCTGTAAATCTAATAGATGGCTGATGAAAAACTGTAGACCCGTGAGAGGCAATAAAATGGGGCTTAGCGTCATTTCTATCTATAAACTCACGCACTCTCTCCCCTAAATATAATCCATAATCAGAATGGAATAGAGCATACTCCAGAGCATTCATTTTTTGAACAGTTGCAAGTTTCTCCTTAATATCATCGGGATAAGACTCATCCTCTGCCTTTATAATATTATACTCCCACTTGCCATCTTTATATTTAAAATTCACATAGCAGATATCCAATCCATCCAAAGATGTTCCAGACATTAAGCCAATTATTCTCAATCCGCTCTCTAGGCTATATTCCTGTTTAGTAGAAGTTACTCCTTTCATATTTTAATTAAGTTATAAGTTACCAAATAAAATTACTTGTTAAAATCGCCTCATTATAAAGCATATCTATTGTAAAAACCTCAATTTTATGCCCCCCTCCCCTCTCAATTCTTGAATCTAATAGAGGCACATTTATCTTATTGTTTTTTAAATCATACTCCGCCAGTACCCACTTGCCATCTATCTCAACTCTATATTTTTTTATTCCCGACAAATCATCCTCAACTGTAAAACTAATAATATTCTTTTTAAGAACCGAATTATTTTTAAAGGATGGGGTTATTGTAGGGGGAATTGTATCCATAACCACTGTATAGTCTCCAAAGCTATATATTCTCCCCTCAATCTGCCCTAAACTAGGGTTATAATTACCTCCAACGTAACTAAGTTCGCCTTTCTCTCCTATCTTAGCTAAAGTAATCTTAGTGTGATCAACTCCAGCAGGAACACTACAATCCATTATAATATTAACATACTTATGCATAGATATAAGTGGATTGCCAACTCTCCAAACTGGGGCAAAAGGAGATACTCTTTGTAACAACGTATCTGCATCTAGGTAAATTGAACTATAGAGAGCTGCTTGAGGAACATCTATCTGCAAACCATTAAATTCGTGAAAATTGGGTAGAAACCAAGGGGTAAAGTATCCACCTATAGAATCCTTCTCAAAAAGTTCTTTTGTTAAAAGCGAATCTCTCTTTACAAAAAAAGTAGCTACATCTTTCTTACCTGCATAATCAGATACCTCAACCCTAACTTTATGCCTCAAAGTATCTGTAATCTCTATTATTCCATTATTATCTGCATATATTCTATCTTTCAATAGGTTTCCCTCTTCAATGAAGGTTCTAACTAGATGCCTCTTCTTCATAACCCTCTGACGGGGCTCCGTTATGCTATTTATATACCTATTTAAAGAGAAGGGAATCTCACCAACATTAAACTCAAAGATCAAATTATCATCTAAAAAAACATTATACTCCTTAATTGCTAATTTTGCATAGGTTCCCTCTAATCTCCCAACAGCATCAATTGCAACATAAAATTCATCGGGAACATTAATAACACCTTTACGACTAACACTTTGGGCTACGTATGCACTCCTATATACACCTTTATGTTTATTAAGTCCATAAAAAACCACATTGTTTAACTTTACACTAGACTCACCCTTAACATTTATAATATCCCTCTCAATAATATCCATTGTTTGGTTTGAGGCATCTCTAATTTCAAAGTGTAGGTGTGGGCCTCCAGAGTTTCCTGTATTTCCAGCATAGCCAATCAAATCTCCTTTTTCAACTACAAAATCATCGGGATTAAAGGTAATATCTTGATTAAAGGATTCACTACTATATTGGCGCTCCAAAATATACTCCTTAATTATTGGGGCAAAATTCTCTAAGTGCCCATAAACAGAAAGCTCGCCATTAGGATGCGTTATATATATTGCTTTTCCGTATCCCGATGGAGATATACTAATTCTGGAGATATATCCATCTTCTGCAGCAAAAATATGCGCCCCCACAACACCGCCAACTCTATAATCTATACCTCCGTGAAAGTGATTTGTTCTTAATTCGCCATAGTTTCCCGATAAACTCATAGTTACGTCTAGCGGAAATCTATAATTCATAATAGAGTCACTATCAGCTGCATAAGTAATTAAAAAAAGGGTAGCAAAAGCCAATAGCAATGCCACCCTTAATCTTATATGTTTCATTTTCATTACTAACTAAACATCCTTTTAATTCTATCAAAGAAATTTTGATCCTCTTTTGTTGGTTTTGGATTAAAGCTCTCAGATTTTCTCATCTCTTCAAATTTAGCCTTCTCCTTTGTAGACAAATTCTGAGGCGTCCAAACTTGGATATAAACAAGTAGGTCTCCAGCTCCATAACCATTAATATCTGGAATACCCTTACCTCTTAATCTTAACACTTTTCCCGACTGAGTACCTGGTTCAATTTTAATTCTTAGTTTGCCATCTACCGATGGAATCTCCACATTGGTTCCTAATACTGCGTCTGGAATACTTAAGAAAAGAGAGTAGATAAGATCATTTCCATCTCTTTGTAGCTCCTTATCTGGCTCCTCCTCAATAAGTACAAGTAGATCACCATTTATTCCACCACTCTTTGCTGCATTTCCTTTTCCTTGTACAGTTAACTGCATTCCCTCGGCAACTCCAGCTGGAATCTTAAATGAGATCTCTTCGCTATCTTTATTTAATCCATTTCCATTACATTTAGAGCAAGGTTTAGTAACAATCTTTCCAGAGCCATTACAAGTTGGACAAACCCCTTGAGATTGCATTTGACCAAACATTGTCTGCATAACCTTACTTACTACGCCAGATCCGTGGCAAGTATCACAAGTTTTAATATCAGCACTTGAATTTGCACCAGAACCATCACATTGACTACACGAGACCATCTTATTGATCTTAACCTTCTTCTCAACTCCGTGTACAACATCTTTTAAGGAGAGTTTCACTCTAATTCTTATATCACTACCTCGTTCAACTCTTGGCCCTCTTGAACGACCTCCTCCAAAGCCGCCAAAGCCACCAAAATGGCCACCAAAAATATCTCCAAATTGACTAAATATATCATCCATCGAGAATCCTCCACCAAAGCCTCCTCCTGATGCTGCACCACCCATACCTGCGTGACCAAACTGATCATAACGCTGTTTTTTATCTGGCGTACTCAATACATCGTAAGCCTCTGCGGCCTCTTTGAATTTCTCTTCAGCCTCTTTATCACCCGGATTTTTATCGGGATGATACTTAATTGCCATCTTTCTATATGACTTCTTTATTTCATCTGCTGAGGCCGATTTGCTAACCCCCAGCACTTCATAATAATCTCTTTTTGCCATCTTGTTCTGTTTAGTTCTAAATTAGACTCCTACAACTACTTTGGCAAATCTAATAACCTTGCCATTAAGCGTATAGCCCTTTTGAACTACATCTATAATTTTACCTTTTTTCTTTTTATCTTCTACTGGGAATTGAGCAACAGCCTCATGGAAATCTGTATCAAGCTCTTTACCTGCAGCATCTATTTCTGCCAAGCCTTTTCCTTTCAAGTAACTCTCCAGCTTGTTCATTATCAACTCCGTACCCTCTTTTGCTGCTATTGCATCTTCTGATTTAGATAAAACCTCTAGTGCTCTTTGACAATCATCAATCACTGGTAATAACCCTTTTATTACATCCTCAGAAGCTGTGCCAATTAGCTCTAATCTCTCTTTAGCAACTCTTCTACGGTAGTTATCAAACTCAGCCGCTAATCTAATATATTTATCATTTACTTGTGCAAGTTGATCTTCAACTCCACTCTGCTCCTCTGCCTCAGGCTCTTGGTTGGCATCTCCCTCGTTAGCTACCTGCTCTCCATTTGCACTCTCATTCTCTACTTGATTCGATTCTTGATTTTCAACATTTTGAGTCTGGTCAACATTTTTTTCTTGCTCTAAATTTTCGCTCATAATTATATATTTATTAATCTAATAGACAGGTTCCAAAAATAGTTTGCAAATATACACAAACTTTGTAAATCCCAATTAAAACAAAATATTTGCCAAATATGTATCGCGACAATTTGACACCCAATTTTATCTTTTTCAATGGCATTGTTGCATTACTGGCACCGATTTGCTAATTTTGTCACCTATAATCAAGTATAAATCAGTGAGAACATTAATAATATTTCTTCTTTCATTTCTATTTTTTCAACTCTCCGCACAAGAGGTTCAGAAGTACTCTACGCCAAAATCAGGCGAAGGACTAGAGGCATTTTATAAACGTAATGGCATAAATTCAACTACTCTAAAGGCTGAGTTTTTAAATTTAAATAAAAGTCGTTTAGGAAAAAATAATACTCTTTTAATTGGAGTAAGGTACATTATTCCTCAAACAAGTAAATATCTATATGAACCTATATATGGTTCTGAAAGAGAAAGATTTGAGATAGAATCAAATCAACTACAAGGCGCTGTTTTTCACTTAATAAGCGGCCACGGAGGGCCAGACCCTGGTGCATTAGGCAAGTATGGAAACAACACAATTTCTGAGGATGAGTATGCTTATGATATAACACTCAGATTGGCAAAAAAGCTTCAAGAGAATGGAGCAACTGTATATATGATAATTCAAGATGCCAACGACGGTATAAGAGATAGAGAGTACCTACCTTTAGATAAAGATGAAAAGTGTATGGGTAAAACCATCCCCTTAAATCAAACTCAAAGATTAAAACAGAGAAGCCAGGCTGTAAATACCCTAGCTGCAAGACACAAATCTGCATTTCAGAGATGCGTTGTTGTACATATTGACTCACGCAGCAAAGGTGCACAGATTGATGTTTTCTTCTATCACGCTCCCAAAAGTAAGTCGGGAGAGAGAGCTGCAAACTCTATTTTAAAGGTATTTGATTCAAAGTATTCTCAACACCAACCATCTCGTGGATATTCGGGCTCTGTTGATAGTAGAAGATTATATGTACTACAACACACAAATCCACCTGCTGTATTTGTTGAACTGGGAAACATCAAGAATAGTAGAGATCTACAACGTTTTATTAGTCCTAATAATAGACAAGCCCTAGCAAACTGGATGTACGAAGGATTACTCCTCGATTATAAAAATAGCAAATGATAGAGAATATACTCCATTTCTTACAAACCACCCCTATCACATCGCCAATAATGTTGGCAATACTTATATCTCTTGGGTTTGTAGTTGGCTTTATAAACACCGTTGCAGGAATGGCAACAGCAATATCATACGCCTTTTTTATGGCTATGGGCCTCCCGATAAATATTGCAAATGGCACAACTAGAGTTGGCGTTATCACTCAATTTGTGGCATCATCTATTGTTTATAAAAAGAAAGGGTATTTAGATACTAAAACTGGTTGGCAAGTTGGAATTCCTGTGGGAATAGGGGCACTAGTTGGAGCTGAATTTGTCGCGATACTTAAACCTGCTCTTATTGAGGTTATTATGGGGGCACTCTTACCCATTATGGCTATTTTATTGTTTGTTGATACAAAAAAAATCACTGGATCACCAACCAGTAAGATCACTTGGTGGAAATTTATAATTTACATATTTATAGGCATTTATGGAGGTTTCACCCACGCAGGAGTTGGACTTTTAATAATGTTTGGATCATTTTTTATGATTGGAGTAGATATGCTTAGGGCAAACGCTATTAAACAATTTGCAGTTGTAGTATATACTCCTATTGCACTATTAGTTTTTATTATACACGGGCAAATAGATTGGGGGTTAGCACTAATTTATGCTGTAGGTAACACCGCTGGTGGCATAGCAGGATCTTATGCATCTATAAAAGGGGGTGATAAATTTATAAAAATTTGCGTTGCTATTATAGTAGTTATTATGAGCAGCTGGCTTATTTGGCGAAATATGTAAAAGGGCACCTAAAAAGCTTGAATAAGAATTTATTTTTTTTGTATATTTATGCCTAAATATTTTTAAACTTACACAGATGAAGAAGATTCTATTAACCACGGCACTACTAGCGTGTCAATACGCTTATAGTCAATCAAATATATACCCAACGCCACAAAGTGTTAAATTAAATAATAGTCACAATATTATCTTAAGTAACGGAGTAAAATTGTACGGCGCAGAGAGTGCTGACCAATATGCCGTTGAGCAGCTAAAAACGCTTATTTCAACAGATAAAAAAGGGACTAAACTATATATCGGTGAGCAAAATGATCGCACAATGAAAAAGTTTGCTAAAGCAGTAGAACTTCCTCAAAAATCAGGTGCTTACTACATTAAAACATCTCCTAAAGAGATTATTATAATGGGTTATGATGAGGCTGGAACATTTTATGCCATTCAAACATTAAAACAGATGATCTCTCAGGGCTCTTTAATAGAGGCTGAGATTATTGATTATCCCGATATCGCTTTCAGAGGGGTTGTTGAAGGATATTATGGCAAACCTTGGAGCCACCGAGACAGGTTATCTCAATTTAAGTTTTATGGAGAGAACAAGCTAAATACATATATCTATGGTCCAAAAGATGACCCATACCACTCTAGTTTAGTTAATAATGACACAGCCCAGGGTAAAGATGTGGTAAAAAAAGGGTGGAGAGTTCCATATCCAGAGGAGGATGCAAAAAAGATTAGAGAGCTAGTTGATGTTGCCAAACAGAATAAAGTAAATTTTGTGTGGGCAATTCACCCAGGACAAGATATTCAGTGGAATGAGGAAGATTTTCAAAATTTAATCAACAAATTTGAGGATATGTATCAATTAGGTGTGAGATCTTATGCTGTTTTCTTTGATGATATATCGGGAGAAGGAACCAATCCTAAAAAACAGGCTGAGCTATTAAATAGAATTAACAAAGAGTTCATCAAAGCAAAAGGAGATGTTACACCTCTAATTATGTGTCCTACAGAGTATAACAAATCTTGGTCAAACCCTAAAGAAGACGGCTATCTACCAATACTTGGTAAAGAATTAGATCCATCTATCCAGATTATGTGGACAGGAGATAGAGTTTGTGATGATATTACTATGAGCACCCTTGAATGGGTAAACGTTAGAATTAAAAGGCCAACGTTCATTTGGTGGAATTTCCCCGTTACAGATTATGTCCGCAATAGATTGGCTCAAGGCCCGTCGTATGGATTGGATGTAAATGCAACGTCAAATGATATGTCGGGGTTCACAAGCAACCCTATGGAGAATGCAGAGGCGACAAAATTGGCTCTATTTGGAGTAGCTGATTACACTTGGAATACAGCAAATTACAAATATATGAAGGCTTGGGAAGAGGGAATCAAGAGAATTATGCCAGAGGCTTCCGATGCCTACAGAACTTTTGCAATTCATTCAGCCTCTTTTGGAGAGAATTGGCATAGGTTTCATCGCGATGAATCTTGGGAAACAGATATAATTGATCCATTAAACTACTCCGTTGCTGATTTTGATAAGCTTATGAGTGAATTTGAGAAAGTAGAAGCTGCTCCTCATACAATTTTGAATAGTGGAGCAAATGAGTATCTACTAGCAGAGATGAAACCTTGGCTTAAAGAGTTTGAGAAGTTGGGTAAAAGAGGTGTTAATGCCTTAAAAATGGTAGATACTTATAACAAAAAAGGCAATCTAGAGAAGATTTGGAACTTTTATCTTAAAGCCGAGATGAATGGCGCACAAAAGGAGAATTATAAAGCCAAGATTAGCGGCTCTTATAAGCTACAACCATTTATAGATAGCGCCATTTTAGTTATAGGAGATAAACTATACCAAGATATGAGTGGAGATAAATCCATACAACTATCTAAAGTTGAGACTATTTCAGAACTTTACAGCTCAATTGACCAGATTAAGGGTGGCGTAGTAAATAAAAATGACGAATCATACAGCTTAAACCCTGTACAAGAGGTAATAAACGCTGCTCCAAATAGCTATATTGGCATTAAACTACCTTATATTATGGAGATTCCAAAGGTTGCAATAGATTTAACAACGCCACTTACTATTGAGGTATCAGATGACGGGCACACTTGGAATAGAGCAACTTTTCCTACTACAGGCAGATATGTTAGATATATAAATAGTTCAGATGAGAGTAAAGAGATTAGATTAAAAAGGTTTGAAATATTTGTAAGTAAAAAAGGGACAGATTCCAATGCTGCTCACGACAGAGATTTCTCTACAGGATACAAAGTAATAGAGCCAATAACATTAGCAGTACCTTCTGGAAGCAAAAGAGTTTATGTATTAGCAGAAGATGGCAATCAGATTCTTATTAATGGAAATATTTCAACAGAATTTGGAGTACTCGATTTAAATAACTCTATTAAATCCGTTACCATTGATGTAAACGGAGTTATTCGAGAGGTAATATTTGAAAAATAAAAGCAAGGAGTATATTATGCTTATAAGCTAAAAGGGGTGGCCAACGGTTGTTAGCTACCCCTTTTAGTTTTGGGAAATATACGAAACCAAGTTTCACGAATTTATTAGTAAGTTACAAAATCTTCTGAAGCAAACTTACACTATAAAAATAGACTCTCAATAGCCTCTGAAACCCCCTCATCATCAACATCTGATGTCACATAATCTGCCGCAGCTTTAACTTTATCTGAAGCATTACCCATTGCTATCCCCAACTTCACGTGCTTTAGCATTAAGATATCATTTCCACCATCTCCAAATGCAACAGTATCCTCTAATGAAATACCAAAATGCTCAATCATTTTATCAATCCCTACTCTCTTTGAAACACCTTTAAGGTTAACATCTACAAATAGAGGCATCCACCTAGCAAACTCACAATCTGGCATTACTTCATTTATAATTTGCACCATCTTTTCATCATCAGCATAGATACATATCTGATAAACATCCTCTTTAATTATCTCTTCAATCGGTTTTACAGTTGGCAAATCCACCCCAATAATATCTGCAACTTTTATTACCACGTCGTCCATATAATTAACATACATATCGTGACGACACATAAAAGCAACTGGAAATTTATCACTCTCCAATCTTTGAGCAAGCTTCTCTAGAGTTTTTCTTGGAATTACCTCTTTATGAATGATCTCCTTCTTCTCGCTATCAACACAACACGCACCATTATAAGTAATATAGCCATCAAATGTAATTCCTTTTAGCACATCATCTAGCATAGGTAGCATTCTACCTGTAGCAATAAAGACCTTATGCCCTCTCTCCCTTAACTTCTTTATGACATCTTTTGATTGCTCCGAAACTTTATGAGTTTTAAAACTCACCAAAGTTCCATCAACATCAAAGAAAAATGCTTTTTGCATAATATTTATTTTTAAGTAAAAAAGCTGCTAAGAGATAGTGGTTAATATCATCAAATAATATTTACCTCACACTCTTAAACAGCTTTTATATTTTAATTATTGGTCTAAGATCTAAAGATTACTCAGCTCCGTTCTCTGATCCAAGAACGTTAGCGATCTTATCCATATAAAGCTTTTGTAACTTTTCTCTAGCTGGACCTAAATATTTACGAGGGTCAAACTCAGCTGGAGACTCAGTAAATACCTTACGGATAGCAGCTGTCATAGCAAGACGTCCGTCACTATCAATGTTAATTTTACATACTGCAGATTTAGCAGCAGCTCTTAATTGCTCCTCAGGAATTCCGATAGAGTCATTTAATTGACCACCAAATTGGTTGATCTCAGCAACAACATCTTGAGGAACACTTGATGCACCGTGAAGAACGATAGGGAATCCAGGGATTCTTTTCTCAATCTCAGCAAGAATATCAAGACGAATTTTAGGATCTTGACCTGGCTTAAATTTGAAAGCTCCGTGAGAAGTTCCAATTGAGATAGCTAGTGAATCTACACCTGTTTTAGTTACGAAATCTTCAACCTCTTCTGGTTGAGTATATACGTGGTGCTCAGAAGAAACCTCATCCTCAACTCCAGCTAAAACTCCTAATTCACCCTCAACTGTAACACCGTGAGCGTGTGCGTATTCAACAACTTTCTTAGTTAAAGCAACGTTCTCATCATAAGGAAGGTGCGAACCATCGATCATAACTGAAGAGAAACCTAAATCAATACACGATTTGCAAAGTTCAAATGAATCACCATGATCTAAGTGTAAAGCAATTGGAATATTACATCCTAACTCTTTTGCATACTCAACAGCACCTTGTGCCATATATCTTAAAAGAGTTTGGTTAGCATATTTTCTAGCTCCGCTTGAAACTTGAAGAATTACTGGAGATTTTGTTGCAACACAAGCTTGAATAATTGCTTGCATCTGCTCCATATTATTAAAGTTAAATGCAGGGATAGCGTATCCCCCCTTCATTGCTTTTGCAAACATCTCTGTAGTGTTTACTAAGCCTAAATCTTTGTATGATACCATTTTTTGTTATTTAATTTGTGAATAAATTCAATTCATTTCGTATATAAAAACATACAAAATTCGTGCAAATATATATTATTGTTTTTATATTTTAAAATGAAAGATATATCCCAAAAAAAAACTACTTTTGTATTGCTAAAATAAAAAACATCACTCAGCAGTTATGAATAAAAAAGTAATCATATTCTCAGCACCATCTGGAGCAGGTAAAAGCACCATTGTAAACCATTTAATTGAGAAATTTCCATATTTAGAATTTTCCATCTCAGCAACATCTAGAGCTCCAAGAGGCGTGGAAGAGAATGGTAAGCACTACTATTTCTTTTCTAAAGAGATGTTTGAACAAAAAATAAAAAATGATGAATTTGTAGAATTTGAAGAGGTCTATACAGATTTATACTATGGCACTCTAAAATCTGAGGTTAAACGTATCTGGGAAAAAGAGCACATTATAGTTTTTGACATTGATGTTAAAGGTGGAGTTAAGTTAAAACGAATATATGCCGAATATGCACTCTCAATATTTGTTCAGCCCCCCTCTATAGATGAACTAAAAAATAGGCTAATCTCGCGTGGTACAGATTCAATGGAGAACATTGAAAAGAGACTAGAGAGAGCAGAAGAGGAATTGTCATACGCAAATAAATTTGATAAGGTTATTGTAAATGACAACCTTCAAGAGGCATTAGCCCAAGCCGAAAAGATAATATCTGAATTCTACTCATCTTAAATATTATTAAGGAATAAAGATTAAATATGTACTCTGCACTCTACTTTGGATCATTCAACCCTCTACACATTGGGCATATCTCTATCGCAAAATACATTATTAATCAACCAGATGTATCAGAGTTTACTTTTATCGTAAGCCCTCAGAATCCAATAAAATCTAGCTCTGTAATCTTAAATGCAAACGAGAGATTAGAGAGCTTGCAAAAACAAGTTGAGATTTTAAATAGAGGCAACGGAGTTGTTGAGATCTCTGAGCAGATGCAAAAATATATCGGGAATAACCAGAATTTAAGAACGCTTTTAAATACCCCTTTGCATCCCGATAAAAAATTCTCTGTTTCTGATGTTGAGTTTAATTTGCCTCAGCCTCTCTACACATACAACACTTTGCGCTATTTTAAAGATAATGAGCCCAACAAAATACACGCTCTAATAATTGGCGGCGATAATCTTGATATACTTAATAGATGGCACAAAGCAGAAGAGATATTAAACGAGTTCCAAGTGTGGGTATATCCACGTAAAGGTGTAGATACTGCTAAATTATGCTCTAAATATGGAGTTAAATTTCTAGATGCCCCAATGATTGACATTTCATCTACTGAAATTAGGCAAATGTCTGCATTATAGCACAAAAAGGTGGTGCAATAACATCTATTGGCTCTTTCTTCGTTGGATGAATAAAGCAGACTCTGTGAGCGTGGAGAGAGATACTTCCATCAGGATTAGAACGAGGGGCACCATATTTTAAATCTCCTTTTATTATACACCCCACGGCAGAGAGTTGTGCTCTAATTTGGTGATGCCTACCTGTATATAATTCTATTTCAAGAAGATGATAACTCTTTGTTGAGCCGATAAATTTATATTTTAATTTAGCCTCTTTTGCTCCATTCTTAGGATATTTAGAGGTGAATGTTTTATTTTTACTCTCATTTCTAATTAAATAGTGAGTTAGGAGCTCCTCATCTTGCTGCGGACGCTCACAAACTAGCGCTCTATAGATTTTCTGAACATTTCTCTCTCTAAAGATCTCACTTAATCTTTTTGTTGCCTTGGAACTCTTCGCAAACACTACCGCCCCACTAACAGGTCTATCAAGTCTATGTACAACTCCTAAAAAAACTGCTCCAGGCTTAGAGTCCCTTTGTGCAATATATGCCTTCAACTTCTCGCTTAAACACTCATCCTCAGTCTTATCTGCCTGTACAAGTTCACCCGACCTTTTATTAAAAATCAACAGGTGATTATCTTCATATAAAATCCTAGAAGACAGCTCATTAAATTCATTTTTGGGAATATCGCGATAAACTTTTTCCATTGCTACCAAACTCTTGTAACCAAATAGTATTAATATTGCTCCTCTTCTGATGGAAAATTACAACTCTTCACATCATTCACATAACTCTCAAACGCCTCTAAGTAAAGTGTGTGCATATCTGCGTATCTACGTAAGAACCTAGGAGAGAAATCCTTATTAAGCCCTAGCATATCGTGCATAACAAGAACTTGCCCATCACAATACATCCCTGCTCCTATTCCAATAACAGGAATTGATAATTTTTCCACAACTTTTTTTGCAAGAAGTGCCGGAATTTTCTCCAGAACTATTGCAAAACACCCAGCCTCTTCTAGTGCTAGAGCATCTTCTATAAGTTTATTCGCCTCCTTCTCCTCTTTTGCTCTAACGGTATATGTCCCAAATTTATTAATTGATTGAGGCATTAAACCTAAGTGCCCCATCACAGGTATACCTGCAGATAGAATTCTCTTTACTGATTCAAGAATCTCAACGCCCCCCTCTAGCTTAACAGCATCTGCCTCAGATTCTTTCATAATTCTGATTGCACTATAAACAGCCTCTTTTGAGTTTCCTTGATATGTTCCAAATGGTAAATCAACCACTACTAAAGGGTTTTTAACTGCTCGCATTACACTTTGAGCGTGATATATCATTTGATCTAAAGTTATCGGGAGTGTAGTCTCGTGCCCAGCCATAACATTCGCAGCCGAATCTCCTACTAAAATAATATCAATTCCAGCTTTATCTACTATTTTGGCTGAGGTATAATCATACGCGGTAAGCATTGCTATTTTTTCTCCGCGTCTCTTCATTTCCAGTAATTTGTGAGTGGTTATCACTCTCGCTTTTCCTTCTACAGACATATAAAATTCTTGTTATAAAGTGCAAAACAACTAAATTAATCTGATATAGCCAAATCTGCCACTTTGGCACAATCTCCATTTGGCACAATCTTGGCGTTTAGCTAAACAAACTTAAATAGATTTTTAAATTTAACAATTAAATAATTAATAAAATGGGAAAAATAATTGGAATTGACTTAGGTACAACAAATAGTTGTGTCTCTGTTATGGAAGGAAATGAGCCTATTGTTGTAATTAATAGCGAAGGTAAAAGAACCACCCCTTCTATTGTAGCATTTACTGATGGTGGTGAAAGAAAAGTTGGTGATCCAGCTAAAAGACAATCTATCACAAACCCTATAAACACAATCTACTCTATTAAGAGATTTATGGGTGAGTCTTATGATAGAGTTCAAACTGAGATAAGCCAAGTTCCTTACAAGGTTGCTAAAGGCGATAATAATACTCCAAGAATTGATATTAACGGAAGATTATACTCTCCACAAGAGATCTCTGCAATGGTACTTCAAAAAATGAAGAAGACTGCAGAAGATTATCTAGGACAAGAGGTTTCAGAGGCTGTTATTACAGTTCCTGCATACTTTAACGACTCTCAAAGACAAGCTACAAAAGAGGCTGGAGAGATCGCTGGTCTTAAGGTAAGAAGAATTATCAACGAGCCTACAGCTGCTGCTCTTGCTTATGGTCTTGACAAAAAGAACCAAGAGGCTAAAGTTGCTGTATTTGACTTAGGTGGTGGTACTTTTGATATCTCAATCCTAGAGCTAGGAGATGGTGTATTCGAGGTAAAATCAACTAACGGTGATACTCACTTAGGAGGAGATGATTTTGACCAAGTTATCATTTCGTGGTTAGTTCAAACATTTAAAGATGAGAATGGTGGTCTAGATCTATCAAAAGATCCTATGGCTTTACAACGTCTTAAAGAGGCTGCAGAGAAGGCAAAAGTTGAATTATCTAGCCAAACATCTACTGAGATAAATCTACCTTATATTATGCCGGTTGATGGTATACCTAAACACTTAGTTGTATCATTATCAAGAGCAAAATTTGAGCAATTAGCTGATTCTTTAATTCAAAGATGTGCTGCTCCTTGTGAGAAAGCTCTTTCAGATGCAGGTCTTAACGCTTCTGAGATTGACGAAGTTCTTTTAGTTGGTGGTTCTACTCGTATCCCAGCTATTCAAGAGATTGTTAAAAAAATCTTTGGAAAAGAGCCTAACAAGAGTGTTAATCCAGACGAGGTAGTTGCAGTTGGTGCAGCAATCCAAGGTGGTGTTCTTGCTGGTGATGTAAAAGATGTACTTTTATTAGATGTAACTCCACTTTCATTAGGTATCGAGACCTACGGAAATGTATTTACAAAACTTATTGAGTCAAATACTACTATCCCGACAAAGAAATCTGAAACTTTCAGTACAGCCGCTGATAATCAACCATCTGTAGAGATTCACGTTCTACAAGGTGAGAGACCAATGGCAAGAGATAACAAAACAATTGGACGTTTCCACCTAGATGGAATCACTCCAGCTCCAAGAGGTGTTCCTCAAATTGAAGTAACATTTGATATAGATGCAAACGGTATCCTAAATGTTTCTGCAAAAGATAAGAGCACTGGAAAAGAGCAAAAGATTAGAATTGAGGCATCTAGCGGATTATCAGATGACGAAATCAAGAGAATGCGCGACGAGGCTAAGGCTAACGAGGCTAAAGATAAAGAGGAGAGAGAGCGTGTTGATAAACTAAACGCTGCTGATGCTCAAGTTTTCCAAAGCGAAAAGAACCTTAAAGAGTATGGCGACAAACTTCCTGCAGATAAGAAAACTGCTATCGAGGGAGCAACTACAAAACTTAAAGAGGCTCACGCTGCTGGAAATGTTGCAGAATTAGACTCTCTAATTGAGGCACTAAACGCGGCTTGGCACGCAGCTTCTGAGGATATGGCTAAAGCAGCTCAAGCACAAGGCGGAGCTCAACAAGGCCCACAAGAACCTCAACAAGGAGCAGGATCACAAAGCCAAGATGGCCAAGTGACTGACGTAGACTTTGAGGAGGTCAAATAGTAACGAGCCGAGCGGAGAGTTGAACTTGTTCAAACTCTCCCGAGGCGAGGAAACTATTGTGGATTTTGCGAAGCGAGTGAAACGAGCGAAGCAAAAGACAAAATAAGGTCTTTGAAGAAAAGACAAAATAAGGTCTTTGAAGAAAAG
>CAYJAK010000001.1:0-240395 GCA_964368585.1 uncultured Muribaculaceae bacterium | reverse complement strand
AATAAGGTCTTTGAAGAAAAGACAAAATAAGGTCTTTGAAGAAAAGACAAAATAAGGTCTTTGAAGAAAAGACAAAATAAGGTCTTTGAAGCAAAAGACAAAATAAGGTCTTTGAAGAAAAGACAAAATTACAAACAAATTAAGAGGCTTTCTAAAATCACAATTAAGTGATTGAAGAGAGCTTCTTTTTTGCACCAAACTTGTTCAAACTCTCTCAAGGCGAGGAATGCATCAATCGAAATATGCAAAATCTCATTCACAATGGCAACTTCTGCACATTTGCCCACCATTTTTACTGGTTTATGGGGGCCAAATGTGCAAATAAAGCTCTCAGCTCTGAATTCCGCACATTTCGCCTCACCCTAAGACCCTCTTTTCCAGAAACCACTTCATCATAGGATTCCCTCTTCGCGAGACCGCCTCTTCTCACCCTAAAACCACCTCACCTCAGAAACTCCCTCATCCCAACACAACTCAAATTCTCCATAACTTTTACCCCTAATAAAAACTCCCTCATACAATTATTTCAATCCTAGCCTGGCAGAAATATCCATACTCAATAGCTACACAAATGTAAATTATTCTTATTGAATGAAAAAAATTGTAAAAATGTCACAACATTACTTAAAAATGAACTATTTTTGAGATAATATTAATGATAAAATGTAGAACGGGATATGAAGGGAATTAATATTTACCACATTTGTAATCTTTCACCACTTATTATATTTCGTGATGTGGAAGATTTTTTATTAGCAATTAGTCGACTAGCTGCCTGCTCTTGTCGCACATCTGTTCAGATACTTGCATACTCTATAATGTCTACTCATTTCCACCTAATAATCCGAGGACGTGAAGAAGAAAAGAATGAATTTGACAGGTTATATAAAAGGAGTATCGGGATGCTTCATAATAAGAAGTATCGAACTAAGGTTCAAGTTAGAACCTCCTGCAAAAGAGTTGTTGGAGATGAACACATAACTAGTGTTATTAATTATGTACTGAAAAACCCTATTCATCATGGTGTTAAATCCAATGCTTTTAGCTATCCATACTCTAGTACGAATTGCTATTTTCATGAAGATTTTGATATGGGTGAACGCTTCCCTGGTGAAAAAGATGAGCCATTTTATCTAAAACCATCTGAGTTAGATTATCGTGATTCGCGACGCATATTTGGAACTAACACTGTTCCAGATTCTTATAAAATATTATATAAACGAACAGACTCTGGAATTTATCATTTAGTTTTACCTGAGAGTTTTATAGATATTAAATCTGTAGAGACAATATATTCATCATCTAGAAATTTTGCTTATCAGATGAATAAACCTCTCAAGGAAGATATTGAAATGTTTGGAGATGATATAGATGCTATTTATAGTCACTCTAGCAAAGGAGAATTAACAGGGCAAATTTCCGACATTAGAGCCTGCAAAATTATGGATGAATATATTTTTCCAAAGTCATATGCAGAAATAGCCTTAGACAAAAAAACAGCACTATGGAAATATCTTAAAGGGTATGGTGTTAATTACGGGCAATTTCAGAGGATGGCAATCTAATATGAGCAAGGAAGTCTCAAAGAGTTTCATAAAAGATAGTAGCAAGTTCATTAAACCTACCATATAGTTTTTCTGTTACGACTACACTTGTATAACCATATCTACTTTTCTTCTTTCTGACAAACATAGTGTAAATAGTGTAAATATCGTAAACACATTACTACGTCACCCAAAACCAGATGACATAACAATATAACTAATTGATTTTAACACGCATAGCTTTTATTGCATTTTTAAGTGACTACATCAGGAGGTGAAACAGCGACGTAATTAACTGACAATAACAAATATAGCTTTTTATATTTTTAGGCAAACAAGTAAAAAAAAGTGAGAAAAAAGAGTAAAAAGTGAACAGAAATAACTTCTCCACTCTACACTTCTCCACGCTACAATACCCCCCTAACCAAATTAGCCAACCACAACATATTATGAGTTGCCAAATAGAGTAAAATTTTCTTAGGCAATATTAATGCGTTTGATCTTAATATCAAATGGTCTATCTCAGTAAAAATTTTTAGGTTCTCCACCTGAGCATCACCCTTAGAATAACGGAAAATTGTATATTTTAGCCTCTGCTTCTGATTTATGAGAATCGTATTCATCTCTTTATTTAATGCACCTTTACTAGCCAAAAACTCCTCCATTTCCATATATGCCTTTGTCCTATTTATAACCTTATTGGAGCTGCTGTATAGCACAGATGAAGAGTGTTGTCTATAGTGGTAATAGGCTCTCGATATAACTCTAATTCTATCTGCATAATAGAACATTTGAACACTTAGTGCAGTATCCTCTCCAACTTGAAAATTAGTTCTAGAGAGTTTAACATTATTATCTAATAGTAGTGCACGCTTAACAAACATAACCCATAGAGTTCCAGAGGCCTCTGCGGCTAAAAGATTTTTTATATTTTCAAATTTATCACTAGAAAAATTACAAGATCTATACTCCTCTCTATCGGGATAATTTAGATAAAAATCCGCACTAACCAGATCTGCATTCTCTTTCACAGCGGTGTTAAACATATCTTCTAACATTGTTGGTTCACACCAATCGTCACTATCAATATAGAGTACAAATGTTCCCGTTGCAACCTTTAATCCCTCCTTGCGAGCTAAAGTTACACCGTCATTTTTTGCTAAGCTTATAATTTTAATATTGAGCCAAGAGAACTCCTTTACCAAAGAGTTTACAATATCCATTGATTTGTCGGGAGTACAATTATCAACAAGAATGAACTCAACTCCATCAACCTTTGTCTGCGTAAAAAGAGACCTTAAGCTCTCTTCAACATACCTCTCCACATTATATATTGGAACAATTACTGAAATATCCATTTTTAAGGAAACAAATTATAAAAATTTTCTAATCGCATTTGCTAACCACAACAACCTATGAGTAGCCAGATAGAGTAAAATTTTCTTGGGCAAAATCATATCTTTCGATTTGAATATTAGGCTATTTACCTCTGGATAAATCTTCAAATTCTCTCTCTGTTCATCCCCGCTTGTGTAGCGAAATAGAGTATATTTGATCCTTAATTTCTTTACCGCTAGAGACTCCTTCAACTCCTCAAAAACACCTCTCTCTTTCAGAAAATCTTCAATTTCACTAACAGCATCCATACACTCTTTTGCCATCACCTCTCTCGGAATTTTTGTTACCGAAATTGGATTCTCAATATAATGGTAGTATGCTTTAGGAATATTCACAACCTTTTTTGCATAATAGAACATTTGAACACTAAGAGCTAAATCCTCTTCCATCCTAAATTTTCTCTTGATTCTTATATCATTCTGCACAAATAATGAACGTCTTACTAGCTTAATCCAATGAGCCCAATGAGTCTTCCAAGTTAATATTAATTTAATATTTTCACGCCCCAAACTAGCAAGATGATTAGATACATAAAGCTGAGAATCACCTGAATGTTTATAAAAATCTGCACCAACAACGTCCGCATCCTCATCTACCGCCTTCTTAAACATCTCCTCTAACATATTCGGCTCACACCAATCGTCACTATCCATCTGAAACACATAGGATCCAGTAGCCATCTTTAACCCCTTTTCACGAGTATAAGTTGTCCCCTCATTCTTTTCATTATTAAAAATCTTCACAACAGCTAATGGAAACTCTCTCATTAATCTCTCCACAACCTCCATAGAATTATCGGGAGTACAATCATTAACTAAGATAAATTCAACTCCATCTGTTTTAGTCTGAGTAAAAAGAGAACGTAAGCAAGATTCAATATATTTTTCTGCCTTATAAACAGGAATTATAACCGAAATATCCATATGCTATACTGGTTTTGTATTAGTTATATCTCGCCAAATTTAAGTAATATTTTACAACTAGTTCTATTATTTTTGTTAATTTTGCCAATTACAGCTTATTTAAGCTCTTTATTAAGAACAATAATTTATATAAAATAGATCGATTATGCTCAATGGCAAGTCAATATTAATTACTGGCGGAACAGGTTCTTTTGGAAAAATGTTTATTAAAACAATCCTAGCTGATTATCCAAAAGTAAAAAAAATTGTTATTTACTCTAGAGATGAATTAAAACAATTTGAACTAAAACAGAGGTATCCAGCAAGAGAGTATCCACAACTTCGTTTCTTTATAGGAGATGTAAGAGATAAGGAGCGCCTTATCAGAGCATGTTATGGAATTGATGTGATTATACATGCAGCTGCAATTAAACAGGTAGATACTGCTGAATATAATCCCGATGAATGTGTCAAAACTAATATTCATGGAGCACAAAATGTAATAGATGCCGCTTTAATTACAAATGTTGAGAATGTAGTTGCACTCTCAACAGACAAAGCTTGTGCGCCAATAAGTCTTTATGGTGCTACCAAATTGGCTTCCGATAAGCTTTTCACATCTGCAAACAATATAAAAGGCTCTAATAAGATAAAATTTTCTGTTGTTCGCTACGGCAATGTGATGGGTTCCCGTGGCTCCGTTATACCATTTTTTATTGAGAAAAGAGATAACAATGTAACAGAACTTCCTATTACAGATTTAAGGATGACAAGATTTAATATATCGCTTAAAGCAGGAGTTGACCTAGTTATGTTTGCTATAAAGAATCATTTAGGTGGGGAAATTTTCATACCAAAGATTCCATCATACAAAATAACAGATGTAGCAGAAGCGGTGGCTCCAAATCTACCTTTAGTTGAAATAGGTATAAGACCTGGTGAAAAGTTGCACGAAGAGATGATTACTAGAACAGATGCCCTAAGCACAATAGACTTAGGAGATTATTATGCAATTCTCCCATCAGTATCTATGAATTACTCTCAAGAAGATTTTCTTAAGCACCACAATGCTAAATTTGTTCCAGAAGGATTCTATTATGCCTCTGATAATAACGAGCAGTGGGAGAGTGTTGAATCTATGCGCAAAAATATTATAGAATACATAGACCCAAATTTTCAAGTAAAATAAATATGATAAAGAAACCGATTCCATATGGGCGTCAAAATATAACAGATGAAGACATCTCTGCAGTAGTGGAGGTGTTAAAATCTGACTACCTAACACAAGGTCCTAAAATTAAAGAGTATGAAGATGCATTTGCGTTGGAGGTAGGAGCTAAATATGCAGTAGCCGTAAGTAACGGAACTGCTGCACTCCATATCTCGGCAATGGCTCTAGGGGTAAAAGAGGGTGATAATGTTATTGTAACTCCACTCACATTTGTAGCATCTGCCAATTGTGTTAAATACTGCAGAGGAAATGTCCATTTTTGTGATATTAATCCCGATAATTTCTTGCTAGATTTAGAAAAATTAAAGCAGATGTTAGAGCAGAAGCCTAAGGGATTCTACAAAGGTGTAATACCTGTAGATTTTGCTGGATATCCTATTCAAGCAGAGCAACTTAGAGAGATTTGCAAGGAGTACGATATGTGGATAATTGAAGATGCCTGCCACGCGCCAGGAGCATATTTTACTGACTCTAAGGGAGATAAACAAATTGTGGGAAATGGAAACTATAGCGATTTAACTGTTTTCTCTTTTCATCCAGTAAAGCACATAGCTACTGGAGAGGGAGGAATAATCACCACTAATAGCGACGAGTTATACTACAAACTTAAATGTTTACGTACCCACGGAATCACTCAAGACCCATCGCTTTTAAGAGAAAATAGAGGTGGTTGGTACTATGAGATGCAGGAGTTGGGATATAATTATAGAATCACAGACATTCAATGCGCACTAGGTTTATCACAGCTAAAGAGATTAAAATGGAGTGTAGAGAGAAGGCAAGAGATTGCTAATAAATATGATAAAGCCTTTGAAAACACACCTCAAATTGAGACTCCAAAGCTAACTGATAATATTTACCACGCCTTCCATCTTTATGTAATTAAGACAGAAAAACGTAATGATTTATTTAAATTCTTACGTGAGAATAATATCTTTGTACAGGTTCACTACGAACCAGTCCACCTAATGCCATATTACCAAGATCTAGGGAGCAAAGTAGGTGATTTACCAATAGTAGAAAGCTACTCAAAGCAGTGCTTAAGTCTACCAAATTTTCCTACTCTAACAGATCAAGAACAAGATTATGTAATTGAAAAAATCTTAGAATTTTTGTCATAATGAGAAACTTGGCTATAATTCCAGCACGGGGAGGCAGTAAACGCATCCCAGGTAAGAACATAAAGGATTTTATGGGAAAACCTATAATTGCCTACTCAATAGAGTGTGCCCTAGAGTCTGGATTATATCAAGAGGTTATGGTCTCTACAGACAATGTTGAGATTGCTGAAATTGCTAAAAAATATGGTGCAAAGGTGCCATTTATCAGAAGTGAAACTAATTCTAATGATTTTGCTACAACTGCAGATGTTATAGAAGAGGTGCTACAAATGTATCGGGAGTTAAAGATTATTTTTGACACAGTTACTTGTATTTACCCAACAGCCCCTTTTGTCACTAAAGAGAAATTGCAAACCGCTTTCAACAAGCTAAACAACAATAATTTATCATCCATATTTAGCATTGTTGCATACTCCTATCCAATTCAAAGAGGTCTTATTATCAATGAGAAAGAGAGGGTGAGAATGCTATACCCAGAGCATAAAGGCTCTAGATCACAGGATTTAGAGACTATTTATCACGACGCAGGGCAGTTTTACATCTCTAAAGTAGATGACTTTACAAAGGAGAGATCACTTTGGGGAGATAATACAGGGTATATTGAGTTTTCTGAACTTGAGGTGCAAGATTTAGATACGGAGACCGATTGGAAGTTAGCAGAACTGAAATTCAGCCTATTACACAAATAATGAAAAAGATATTTTTTAGAGCAGATGCAGGTATAGATATCGGGTATGGCCATTTTATCCGTACTCTAGCCCTTGCCGATATGCTTAAAGATAACTTTGAGTGCACTTTTTTTACACAATCCCCTACCGAATATCAAATTCAAGAGTTAAGCAAGGTTTGTAACTATGTTGCATTACCAAGTAACGAATCAAAGCTTGAGATATTTCTCAAACATCTATCTGGAGACGAGATAGTTGTATTGGATAACTACTTTTTCACAACAGATTATCAACTACAAATCAAAGCTAAAGGGTGTAAATTGGTCTGCATTGATGATATGCACAATAGACACTACGTTGCCGATGTTGTTATAAACCACGGCTGCTCAAATAGAGAGCTCTTTTCCGTTGAGCCATATACAAAACTTTGCCTTGGACTGGATTGGGCACTGCTTAGACGCGACTTTTTGGAGGCAATTCTTAATAAAGACTTAAATCATCGCGATAAAATTGTTGTAAATTTTGGCGGCTCAGATCAGCACGACTTTGCATGGCATTTCGCTCAACAATTACAAGATAAATTTCCTAATTATAAAATAGTTGCAATACTTGGCGATCAATACAAAGGCAAACTAAATAACAACTCTATAAATATTAAAATAGAGAAGAATCTCAACTCTAAAGAGCTTGTAGAGCTATTTCTACAGACTAAATATGCTTTTTTATCGGCAAGTACAATCTGCATTGAGGCGCTTAGTTGCGGCGTAAAGATCGCCTCTGGATACTACGTTGATAATCAAGAGGGGCTCTATCGAGAGTTAGAAAAGCAAAAATACATATACCCGTTAGATTCTCTATTTAATACTCCAGAAATTAATAGCAATGCCATTGAGAACTTTTCATTTAATGATTTACATATTGGAAATATTAGGCAGAATTATATAGATCTATTCTCTTCTCTTAATGAGATTATGAATTTTAACGTAAATAACTTAGCATTTGTAAACTATATAAATCTACCAACAGATCTACATAGAGAGATTTGGAGCGAAAGAAACAAAATTGAGATTAGAGAGTGGATGGATAACCCTAATGAGTTTCCTTTTGAGTCGCACTTAAAATTTACAGCATCTTTAGCTGCGAGCAAATCAACTTATTGGGCTATATTTACCAATAATAAACTAGTTGGCTCTGTAAATATTTCAAAGATAGACTCAGAGAGCACGGAGAGGGGTATATTCTTATCAACAGAGTACCTTAATAAAAGGGGATATGGCTCACTTATTGAAGAGTCTCTCGATATTATTTTGCAGAGTCTTAATTACAAAAAAATAATTGCTAAGGTACTAAAATCTAATACTCGTTCCATTAATTTTCATATAAAGAATAATTACAAACCAACTGGAGAAGACTCTAGGTATCAATATTTTGAGAAGTCCTATGAAAAATAGAGTTTTTATTATTGCAGAGCTATCTGCAAATCATAATGGCAGCAAACAGACTGCAATAGATACAATAAGAGCGGCAAAAAGAGCTGGAGCAGATGCCATTAAGCTGCAAACATACACCGCTGACACTATAACTTTAGATAGCAAAGATGCTGATTTTAAAATTGGGGGGGGTACTCTATGGGATGAACAATTTCTTTATAATTTATATCAGGAGGCATATACCCCTTGGGAGTGGCATCAAGAGCTATTTCAAGTGGCAAAAGAGGAGGGCTTGATCTGTTTCTCTTCTCCGTTTGATAAAACTGCTGTAGATTTCTTAGAGACACTAGAGAACCCTATCTACAAGATTGCCTCATTTGAAATAACTGACATACCTTTGATTGAGTACGCCGCAAGCAAAATGAAGCCAATAGTACTATCTACTGGCATAGCCACAATTGAGGACATAGAATTAGCTGTAAAAACTTGTAGAGAGGCTGGAAATAACGACATTACACTTTTAAAGTGCACCTCTTCCTATCCCGCTCCAATCGAAGAGGCAAATTTGTGTATGATTAAAGATTTATCTACAAGATTCGGTGTAAAAGCTGGGCTATCAGACCACACCATCGGTAACATTGCCCCAATTGTTGCAGTAACTCAAGGGGCCAGTATGATTGAAAAACATTTTATCTTAGATCGCTCAATAGGTGGTCCCGATGCATCTTTCTCTATGGATGAGAAGGAATTTACCCAAATGGTTAATGACATTAGAGCTGCGGAGGCCTCTTTAGGTGAGGTTAATTATGAGCTTACAGAAAAGATGAGATCTGGAAGAAATTTTGCTCGATCTTTATATGTTGCAGAGGATATAAAAGAGGGTGATATAATTACAGAGCAGAATATTAGATCTGTAAGACCAGGATATGGATT
This sequence comes from uncultured Muribaculaceae bacterium, assembly GCA_964368585.1. Lineage (GTDB taxonomy): Bacteria > Bacteroidota > Bacteroidia > Bacteroidales > UBA932 > Egerieousia. Next base: position 231,168 of record CAYJAK010000001.1, on the reverse strand, counting down.
GCATCCAAAATATTTTAGGGATATTTTGGGTAAGAAAGCCAACCAAAATATCCCTAAGTATAGTAGATTTAGTCTTGATTATATCAAATAGAAAGAGTCGCAAATAGACCTAAAGCTATTCGTCTACTCTATTCAAAATCTTAGTATTATTTACAACTCCATCAAAGATTGTATTCAAAAGTCTATCTTTCATAAACTCCTGAGTATTACTGAAATTATACTTAACAAAGTGAAGATTATTTAGAACAGTGCTGGTCTCTGTCACGTGGCGATACTTCAACCAATAGTATCCATATTTTAGAGCATTCTCATACATCTGGTCGCTCATCGACAATTTATGCTCTTTAGCCATATCTAGATATCTGTAAAGATCACTATTATCCACAACATCAAATACAATATCTTTATTAGAGACATATTTACACCCAACTAAAATGGTAGGGACTCTTCTTACAGCAAGCTCTAATCCCATTGTTGAGCCATACATCACCGCAGCATCAATATCCTTTAGAACATTGTAACTTGTAATAGGATTTGTTGGAGATAAAAATATAACATTCTCTGGTAATTCTGGATACATCCCTCTTAATACATCCTCAAATCGCTCCGCTTTATTAGCCTCATTTCTAGAAACTTCTGCTGGATGCGCCCTAATAACAAGAAGCGAATCTTGATTCTTATTAAACCAATCCATTACACTCTTAAGGTACACTTTTGTTGTAGGAAAATGTTCTGTTCCATTAGAGACCTGCCCATCCCAAGGAATATTTGTAAACATTCCAATAACAGATTTGTATCGCGATACTTTCTCTTTATATCCCTCAATATCAAAAGAGTCTTTATTTATTCCTTGATAATAGTTTACAAAGTCAATACCTGCATTCGGATTCTCTTTCTTGTAGTAGTAATCCTTTACAAAGGCTATCTTCTCCTCCGTAAGTTGAATATTTGAGAATACATCTTTAGTCTCAATAACCAAGTTCTTATGAACACTCATATTCTCTCCAAAAAGGAGATCACCAACACCTAAATATCCTCTCTCCCACACAAGACCATCTATATTGTTGTGTATCGCTGTCTCAATAATAGAGCCCCAAGAGGTATAGATTCCGTGAGAGGTAATTAATTTATAAACCTTCTCCTTAGCTGTGAATTTTTGCATAAAGCGAGAGACTAAGAATGCATTATAAGCGCATCTCTTTAGTAGCATCATATCCTTATCAAAATCCACCTCACTCCTCTTTGTAAATCTAATAACACCTGCTAAGATATTGGCTTTAAGATCCACTCCACCAATGATATAATCCTCATCTTTATCAAAAGAGAGACTATCTACAAGGCCCTTAATCTCCCTCTTATCATTAGTGCTTATATAATCCATCATATCTATTGCAGAGCCACCAAAACTCTTTTGAAAAGTGTTTTGTTCTCTTTGGCAAAGTAAACAAAGTAGCTTCTGTTTTCTAAAATCTTGTACTCGCTCACAAAAAGTTAGGTTCCTACCGCATAATAGATAACGAACATCATATCCCTTTAATGCAAAGAATGTCCCGATTAACCCCTCAATAATATTGGTACTAGGAGAGACTCTCACTGGTGTTATAAGCACTACTCCCTTACTCTTTTCTGATTTTGAATAATCCTTACTAATTTTTAACTTCTGAAATGCCTTAAAAGGATCCTTTAAATTATTATATCTATACCAGTAAAGAGGTGTAGATAATATTTGTATTAAATTTTTATTCATATTTATAATTCGCCAATTTTTTTCTTCAATCTTTAAAATGGATCTTGATTATACCTCAACCTCAACATAAGTGCCATTAATGAGACATTATGCTTAAACATATAAATCATCCACCTCAATTTCCAATCTCTCTTTAAGTACCTATTTGAGGAGTAACCCTCTATCACAGTATCCAGTTCTCTCAAAATTTCACCTACAGTAGATCTATACTCCCTCTTATTATTTATCAACTCTATAAGTATCGGGATAACAAACCCCTTCTTTAAGCAGAGGTAATCTATCTCCTCTTTACACTCTTCATAATAACCTTGCTCTATCAAATTGTCTCTCAGAGCTGTAAAAATCTCCACTTTTTTAGAGGCCTTTGTTTTATCTGGTTTATTAGAGACTGAGCTACTATGTATCAGATAGTTATAAACAACTTTATCTATTCCCGCTACTCGTTGAGCTGTTGCAACAACCATCCAGACAAAATAGCTATCTTCCGAGAATTTGCTAGCAGGAAACATAATATTATGCTTCTTGATATGGGCTCTCCTATAAATTCCAGTTGTAAAAAATGCAACGTGACTTGTTAAAATCTCTCGCTTTTGCTCTAAATCAAATTTACCACTAGAAAGGTACTCTCGCTTAAGAGTTTTGATCTTTCCACCACTGTAGTGTTTAGCTAAAGCCCCATAAGCCCAATCCGCATCACTCTCTTTTGCAGCAGAATAGAGCAATTGACACATATCTAACTCACACCAATCATCAGCATCAACAAAGCCAACATATTCACCTTTTGCACATTTCAATCCCTCGTTTCTAGCAGCCCAAGCGCCACTATTTTTAGGCATCGTAATTATATTTACCTGCTCCCGCCTAGGGTGCTGCTCAACAAGGCTCTTTATAATCTCGATACTATTATCACTCCCCCTATCATCAATAATTAAAATCTCTATATTATCTAGAGTTTGCGCCAGCAAAGAGCTAACACACCTCTCCACATATAATGCAGCATTATATATCGGGACTATAATAGAAACTTTAACCTCCATAAGGGTCTGTTTTTAATTCTTTTTATCAGGTTGCTGCCTTCTTCGTCTATATTCTCGCACACCAGAAGCTGCTCCAAACAGAATTGCTCCATACATAATGGCATAAGAGGCATAAGCTATAGGCTCACTCTTTCTCAAAGTATCTGGATCAAACTTAAATCTAATAGTATGCTTACCTGCTGGAACATTTAGTGCCCTAAGAGCGTAGTTAACTCTAAAGTGTTCAACTGGTTCCTCATCTATATATGCGTGCCATCCATAAGGGTAATACACCTCAGAGAAGACAATAGTTCCATCTTTTGCTGCTGAATACTCATAAGTAAGTTCATTTGGCTCATAGGTTAAAAATTTAACCTCTGCGCTAGGGTCATTCCCAGGAACAAAATCCTTAATATAATCTCCAAATTTTGATTCATCTACCACCGCCGTATTCTCTACATTCATAGCATATAGCGCATTAGATTCCTCATTAGGATTAGATACAACCATCAGAGAATCAACAAACCAAGCATTACCCATTGCATCTTGATTGAGTTGCGGAACTGCCTGCCCTTTTGAGTCCTGAACAATAAAATATTTGGTATTCAACATATTTAGAACACTCATATTCTGCCTAGATATATGAGCATCTATTAGGTCTTGATATCTACGCAATTTAACAGCGTGGTACCCTCCAACAGATTTATAATAATATGAAGACCTTGCATCATTAAATGTATTACTTGTTAGATTCATAATTCTAAAATGTGGATCTAAATCAGACTCTAACATTTTCTCCCAAGGTTGCTTTACAAAGTGGTTTGCATAATCTTGCTTCATAACAAAAGCATCTTCATTAAAGAAACGCTTATCTACAGCCCATAAATCAATCACCATTAAGAATCCAATGATTGGAATAAATGCAGCTTGTTTTAATTTATTTGATATGTACATCCAAATAGCTCCTGCCCCCATTAGAATAAACACTAATGAACGTAGTGCATCTGAAGTTAGCATACTCAAACGCTCCTCTCTAATAGCTCTAATTAGCCAATCTGGATACGCCCCCTCAAACTGCGCATCATTAGGTGAAACAAATGAGAAGCTGCTCCCTAATAGTACAATTAAAAGACAAAATCCACCAACAGTTCCCGCCGCAGTATAGAGACCTTTCATCAATTTCTCTTTTGAAACCTCTCTATTTAGGATACTCTTTAGAGATAAAAATGCCAATAGAGGAATAGTTATCTCCGCCACAACTAAGATTGAGGAGACCGCTCTAAATTTGTTATACATCGGGAAATAATTAAAGAACAGCTCTGTTAAAGGCATAAAATTCTTTCCCCACGACAAAAATATAGAGAATAATGTTGCCACTAAGAGCGCCCATTTATAAGGGCCTTTAACTATAATTAAACCTAATACAAACAAGAAAAACACAATTGCACCTACATATACTGGCCCCGATGTAAATGGCTGCGTTCCCCAATAAGTAGGCATCCCTTTGCTTAAATCAGCTGCCTGCCTCTTTGGAACACCATTCTCTGTTAAAACATCATATATTTTAGAGTCGGTTCCAACATTATAATTTGAAGAACCACCCATAAAATTAGGAATCAAAAGTGTTGCTGTTTCATCTACACCATAACTCCAAGCAGTAGCATAATCAATATCTAATCCATTACCACTCTCTTTTACATCACTATCGCTAGTTAGTTCAGAGTGCCCTCCACGCATAGTCTCCTTTACATACTCTCTATTCAACTGAATTTTAGGAAAACTCGTACCAAGACCAACCAAGACACAACCTGTAAAGATAGCTGTTCCAATAAGCAAATCTCTCCATCTCTTCTCTATTACGTGTGTATATACCTCTGCAAAATAGAGAACACCAATAAGCATAAAGAGATAGAAGGTCATTTGCGGGTGAGACATCAATCCCATAGTTGAGAATATCATCACGATAATGGCTCCCAGCAGATATTTTTTATTAAATATGTAGTAGAATCCGCCAATCACCGCCGCCAATTTACCAATACCATAGGCTTTTGTAACGTGCCCAGCCTCAATAATAATAAAAAAGTAGGAGGATAAAGCTATTGCCATTGCCCCAAATATCGAGAGCCAAACATTTACTTTAAATGCCCTAAGTAAGATAAAAAAGCCTATAAAATAGCTAATTAGAATGAAGAGTACACCCTTTGAAAAGAGGTGTGTAATATACAGTGGTTTAGTTAAATTCTGAGATGGAATACCCACTCCTCCAATTTGATATGTTGGCATTCCAGAAAACATAGAGCCTGTCCAAAAAGTGTGCTCACCCTTTTCATTAAATGTTTTTGCCTCCTGATACATAGATTGCCAACTAATAGTATCACCTTGTTGAATCACCTTACCCTCAAGAATAGGATAGCAGTAGATAATAGCAAATAGAAGAAAAGCCGCTAACGCTACCGCATAGGGTAAAAGTTTTAATAGTACCTCTTTTTTCATTTTTTATATAATTTTTAATTTTATTTCAAATAAAAACAATCTCGCAAAGTTAGAAACATTTACCAAACTCCTCAATATAAATCCTTTTAACATCCATCATCTCCACTTTGTCCCCACATAGAGCCTCTAATGAAGTCACTCCCTTTGTAGTAAAACCACAAGGATTTATATAATTAAAATACTCTAAATTAGTATTCACATTTAGCGAAAAGCCGTGCATAGTTACATATCGAGATGCTCTTACACCTATTGCGCTAATCTTCTCCTCCTTTCCTCCATTACAAACCCAAACACCAGTCGCTCCAGATATTCTCTCTCCTTTTACGCCAAAATGGGCAATTGTATTTATCACACTCTGTTCCAACAACTCTACATAACGTTTAATAGAGAGATCAAAATGATTCAAATTAAGAATTGGATATCCAACTAATTGACCATAACCATGATACGTTATATCCCCTCCCCTATCTATTTTATAGAATTTTGCCCCAATTCTCTCCAGAAACGCCTCATTAATTAACAAATTATTAGCCTCTCCATTTCTGCCCAATGTATAAACGTGTGGATGCTCACAAAGAATAAGATAATCAGATTCCTCCTCTTTTTTTATGATAGAATTAAAAAGCTCAGTTTGAAAATCCCAAGCCTCCCGATAATCAATTACCCCTTTATCTACAACTTTTATATTATCCATAATAGTTAGTTATTTTTTACAGCATTCTCTGCCATATAAGACGATCTCACAAATGGACCACTCTCAACATACTCAAAGCCCATCTCTAATGCTCTCTCTTTGTACACCTCAAACTGCTCTGGAGTAACAAATCTATCTACATCAATATGTTTGCTTGTTGGTTGCAAATATTGCCCAATCGTAACAATTGAACAACCATTGCTACGGAGATCTTTTAGCGTTTGGTAAACCTCTTCATCCGTCTCACCTATTCCAACCATAATTCCACTCTTTACCTTCACCCCTTTTGTTGCAAAAAATTTCAACACCTCCATAGATTTTACATAAGAGGCCTTTGAGCGCACATTTGGCGTAACTCGCTCAACTGTTTCAATATTGTGCCCAAAAATATCTGCACCACACATAACTGCCTGCTCCAATAGTTCACTCTTTGCGTCAAAATCTGGCAAAAGAACCTCAACAGTTGTATCGGGATTAACCTCCTTTATCTTCTTTACACACTCAATCCAATGTGCTACCCCACCATCTGGCAAATCATCTCTATCTACCGAGGTTATCACACAATGCTTTAACTTCATAAGTCTCACTGAATTGGCCAACTTTATTGGTTCATTTACATCTGGCAATTGAGGTACACCCGTTTTTGTTGCGCAGAATTTACAGTTTCTAGTACAAGTATCCCCTAAGATCATAAAGGTTGCAGTGCCTCTATTCCAGCACTCGTTTCTATTTGGGCATTTACCACTACTACAAATTGTATGAAGATCATTCTCTTCAATTACTTGTGCAACAAAAGAGTACTTTGGAGTACTCTCTATCTTTATCTTTAGCCAATCTGGCTTTCTACGTATATTTCTCATTTATATAAACCGCTATTACACCCCTTTACCTTTTTTTATAAACTCCTCTGCCGCTGAAATAGTATGCAGTTTACCTACATCTACCATCTCTAAATCCTCTTTAACATAGGCCTTAATGATATATTTATCAGCAATATCTAGGTAAAAATCTATTATTGAAAACTTCTCTGGCAGCCCCTGCATTAACCTAAAGATCTCAGGAGAGATTACGTGTGTTCCTGCAAAAGCATATTTAGACAACTTGTTTTCAATCAGAAAATTATCGGGATTAAAATGGTTCGAAGGGGCTCTTCTCAACTCAGGAAATGGAGATTTAACCTCTCCCGTTGCCATATTCATCCATCCAGATAAATTATTATCTGTATCAAAAAGTAAATATCGCTGAGTAATCCTATCACTAACCAAAATAGTAGCCAAAGGTGTATCCGCAGAGATCGAAGCGGCTAAATGTGCCTCATAAAAGTCACTAATATTTAAATTTGATAAAATATCCACATTATGAACCAAAAATGGTTCTCCATCATTCAACAGAGCTGCTGCATATTTTATCCCTCCTCCTGTCTCTCTTAAATAGTCAGATTCATCCGAAAAAAATATCTTAGCATCAAAATATCCATTATCCGCCACAAACTCTCTAACCATTGGCGCAAGATGGTGTATATTTACAACAATTTCATTAAAATCTGCTCTCTTGAGTTTGGTAATAAGATGCTCCAATAGAGTTCTTTCACAAATTGGCACTAAAGCCTTTGGAATAGAATCTGTTAGAGGTTTTAATCTAGTACCTAATCCTGCAGCAAAAATAAGACAACGCATAGGCTTTAATTATTAAAATTCTTGTTCAATATTTTGTTCTCTATGTTTCAGCTTTACCTTTATATTATACTTCTTAGCTAGGTACTCCGCTAGATGTTGAGCACAATAGACAGATCTATGTTGCCCTCCTGTACAGCCAAACGCAAACATTAGATTTGTAAACTTACGCTCCATATAACGCTTAACGTGAGTATCAGCTAATTGATAGATATTATCTAAGAACTTTGTAACTCCTCCATCCTCTTCTAGATAATCAATAACCTGCTTATCTAAGCCTGTAAAGTGTTTATAATGTTCATATTTCCCAGGATTCTCTATTGCTCTACAATCAAAAACATATCCCCCCCCATTTCCACTCTCATCATTAGGGATCCCTTTTTTATAAGAGAAACTAAAGACTCTAACCTCTAATCGCTGCTCAGTTCTTAAATCTGAAAACTGCTTCAAATCTATTAAACTCTCCAACACACTCTGCAAATGAGGGTAGTTCTCAAAAGACGCATTATGAATCAATTTTCTAAGATTATCAATTGCATAAGGAACGCTCTGTAAAAAGTGAGGCTTCTTCTCAAAATAACCCCTAAATCCATAAGCCCCAAGAACTTGCAACGTTCTAAAGAGCACAAAAAGTCTTAATTTATCTCTAAATTCATCCTCAGAAACATTTTTATACTTAGCCAACTCCTCCTTATAAACATTTATCAAATGCTCCTTTAATTCTGCCGAATAATTGGCTTTAGCCTGCCAAACAAATGATGCCAAATCATAATAGAATGGGCCCTTTCTACCCCCCTGAAAATCTATAAAATATGGAGCATCCTTATACAACATTACATTTCTTGCTTGAAAATCCCGATATAAAAATGTCTCCTCATTAGAATCTGATAAAATATCACTCGATAATTTTTGAAAATCCTCTTGCAATAAAATCTCATTGAACTCAATTCCAGTTGCCTTTAAGAAACAATATTTAAAGTAATTCAAATCAAAAAATATCATTCTCTCATCAAACTCAGGTTGCGGAAAACAAACAGAGAAATCCAACCCTCTACCACCCTCAAACTGAATTTTAGGCAAAACTCTAATGGCATCCTCTAACAATTTAATTTCATCGGGAGAATAATTACCCTGCTCTCGCCCCTCTTTCACACTATTAAAAAGTGTAATATCCCCCAAATCCTCCTGCAAATAGAACATTCTATCATCACTTACACAAAGTACTTGCGGAACAGGAAGCCCTTTAAGCCTAAAATGTTTAGATATCTCCACAAAAGCATCATTCTCCTCTAATGAACTCCCTTTAGCTCCAATTAGGCTAATCCCCTCACCACTAATTCTAAAATAGCGTCTATTACTACCGCTCGAAGCCAATTCATATATATCTGTAGGTTTTATCTTTGTATATTGCTCAAAAAGCTCTTCTATTTGTCTCATAAGTCGTATTTTTTATACCACAAAAATAAAAAAAAACATTCAACTTTTTGTATATTTGCCGATTAATACACACAATATTAAAAGATATGAACATCAGCTACTGCTCAGATAAGTACCAATACACAATGGGTAAGTCTTTTTTTGACTTAGGATTAAAGGGGCAAACAGCCGTTTTCAATCTCTTCTTTAGAAAGGCTCCCGACAAAAACAACTGGGCAATCGTAAGCGGAATCACAGAGGTTCTCCAGATGATTAAAGGCTTAGGCTGCGAATCATCTGATTTCTTTGAAAAATTCTTACCAGGAGAAGATTATCGAGAGTATAGAGAGTATCTAGCTAAAATGAAATTCACTGGAGATGTATATGCTATGAAAGAGGGCGAGATTGCATTTCCAACTCAACCAATATTAACAATAGTAGGCCCAATCATTGAGGCTCAAGTATTAGAGACACCGCTCCTATGCATTATGAACCACCAGATGGCAGTTGCAACAAAAGCTGGAAGAGTCTCCAGAAGTACAACTAAGCCAGTAAGTGAATTTGGCGGAAGACGTGCTCACGGCCCTTGGGCAGCAACTTACGGAGCAAAGGCGGCATATATAGGCGGCTGTGCAAACAGTTCCAACATTTTTATTGAGACAATGTTTAACACCCCATCAGTAGGTACAATGGCGCACAGCTTTGTAACATCTTTTGGCTGCACAATAAAAGGAGAGCTCACAGCATTTAAATCATATATCCAAACACACAAAAACGAGTCAATTGTCTTACTAATAGACACATACGACACTCTCTATTGCGGACTAAAAAATGCAATCACAGCATTTAAAGAGTGTGGAATAGATGATTCATACAAGTATGGTTACGGCATAAGATTAGATAGTGGAGACCTGGTCTATCTATCACGTAAATGCAGAGAGGAGTTAGATAAAGAGGGGTTTAAAAATTGTAAAATTTATGCAACAAATGCTCTAGACGAGTATATCATAAGCGATCTTGAGAGACAAGGATCACAAGTAGATTTCTACGGAGTTGGGGATGCCATTGCTACCAGCAAACACAACCCTTGCTTTGGAAATGTGTACAAATTGGTACAGATAGATAATCAACCACTATTAAAACGTTCAGAAGATAAAGCAAAACTAATAAATCCTGGTTTTCAGATAACATATAGGCTTATTCAAAACAACAAGTTCAAAGCAGACGTTACCTGCCTAAGAAATGATAATCTAGCACAAAAAATTGAAAATGGAGAGGAGATTACCGTTCAAGCCGAGTTTGACGACACCTTAACAAAAACTTTTCATAAAGGTGAATATGAGTGGAAAGCACTACAGCAGAAAGTTATGGAGAGTGGAGAGATTATTTATCGCGATACAGAATTAAAAGAGAAAAGAGACTATTATCTCAGCAATTTAAGCCGATTTAATGAAACAGAGACAAGAATCATTAACCCACACTTTTATAAAGTTGACATATCTGATGCCCTTTATGATTTAAAAAAAGAGTTGGTAGGCAATTTAATTAAAGAGATTAAAGAATTAAATAAACAAAAGTAAGCTATGCAAAATAGTAATCAAACTCACGTAATTGTAGATTTTATATATGATTTCATTAATGGATCACTCGCCTGTGGCAACGCAGAAAATGCTCTAAACAAGACAATTGAGTTCATAAATAAACATCCTGAGCAAGAGGTACTATATATTTGCGACTACCACCCTAAAGACCACTGCTCTTTTGCAACTAATGGCGGCACTTGGCCTACACACTGCGTAGAGGGCACAAAAGGCGCAAGTATCCACGAGAATTTTCATTCAAAAATAGATAAATTAGAGAATAGACCCAACCCTAAAAACACCTTCTATAAAGGTAGGGATGCAAAAAAGGAAGAGTATTCTGGTTACAATGCTATAAATGATTATGGAACACCTCTTAAAGAGCTATGCAGTAAAGATGTATATGTTAGTGGAATAGCTACTGAATATTGTGTAAAGAATACTATTTTAGATCTATTAAACGATGGATTTAGCGTAACTTTAATCAAAGATGCACTTGCATACGTAGATTACCAACACCATTTAGAAACACTAGAAGAGCTTGATAAAATTATTGATGTTATCTAATTAAAACAAGGATAGCACGTTTTTTGAGTAAGAAAAATTATATGCAAAATAAAAGAAATTATATAGGATGGATAATAGTAATATTGACAATCTCAATATTCTCATTCTCAAACTCTAGTACAGCTAAACATAAGAGTTTTAGAGGCTATTCTCTACAAGATACAACCACAAAAGATTCAACTAAGAGCTCTACTCAAACATTAGACTCTCTAGTTAATAACATAAATGACACAACTTTATCTGGCTCTATAATAAATGACACAATAGCTCTACAAATGCCAGATTCAACTTCTCTCAGCAAATTAGTAGAATTAACAATTCAAGGAGAGACTGAGCTCATTACACAGATGTACGACTCTTTAATGCGCACGAGCAATAATAAATTATTACCCTTAGATTCACTTAATCTAGATTCGCTAGCATTCCCACCAAAAATCTATACCCAAAGAGAACTAAAGGCATTGGCAAGAGAGAAGAGGTTAGCCTATAAAGATAGCCTAATCAGAAACATGCCTCGAGTTTTAGACACATACATCCTCCACGATAGCACAACAAGAAATCAGAGAATGTTTTTATGGAAATCAGATACATATTTCAATACACAAACCGTTATTAATCCCGACACAACATACAACTCTAACTACACAGAACAACCATCAGAAAAAGAGGGCGGGTCAATAAATTTAGGGGTAGCAGGATCTGCAATGGAGTATTTTAACTATTTCAAAAGAGAAGAGTCTGAAATATTTCCATTCATATCGCCATATCTGCCATACACATATACGGCTGAGACTATGCCATTTTATAACACAAAGACTCCATACACAGAGTTAGCGTACTGGGGAACCTTATTTGCAAACAAGCAGAAAGAAGAATCAAACATAAGACTCTTGCACACACAAAATATGACTCCTGCTTTCAATTTTAGTTTTCTATATGAAAGATATGGAGGAAACGGAATCTTAGTTGGAGAGGCCACAGATAATAGAACAACTGCATTCACCGGGAATTACCTAGGCAAAAGATATATAGCGCAAGGCGGATATATTGCAAACAAAGTGGTTAGAGAAGAAAATGGTGGAGTTCAAAATATTTCTGATATTATTGACACAACCTTAGATGCTCGTGAAGTTCCTATCGTTTTAAGTGATGCCAACAACACCCTTAAAATGAGAACATTCTTTATAAATCAAACATATAGTATTCCTTTTAAGTTTCTAAAAAAAAGAAATAAAGATACAACAAACGCTACACCTTTAGCAACCCCTACATCAATAGCTAATTCAAAGATGGACAATCTTTCCAAACTAGACTCTTTAGCTATTGATTCAACTAGCACCTATGATGTAACTACTGCATTTATAGGCCATTATGGCGAATATACTACGTACACAAAAAGCTACTATGATAACATTTCAAGTACAAATACAAGTGGAAGAGAGTACTATAATAACAACTTTTTTATAGACCCCAACGAATCTAGCGACTCTGTTAGCATATCCCAAATAGAAAATAGACTCTACCTAAAAGTACAGCCGTGGGCACAAGAAGCCATCGTATCTAAAGTAGAGGCCGGTATAGGCTACCAACTACTTAGCATCTATAAATTTGATCCTAGTTTCTATGTAGGAGGCAATAAGAATATAATAAACAACAATATATACACATATTTTGGAGCCTCAGGACAAGTGAAAAAATATTTTGCTTGGAGCGGATTTGGCAAGTATAATTTAATTGGCTACAATGCAAATGACTTCTCAGTTGATGGAAATATGAGAGTATCTGTTTATCCTAACGAACAAGGTATTCACTTAAAAGGTAAACTACACATATCTAACAAGCGACCAAATTACTTCTACGATAACTACTACTCAAATCACTATATTTGGAACAATAATTTTGAGAAGACCACAAAGACAAAAATAGAGGCTGAACTTTTAATCCCAGACTATAAAGTAGAGCTATCAGCTGGGTATGCCCTACTAAATAACAATATTTACTTTGACACACTTGCTATTGCTAGACAAAATAGCAACCCAATGAGTATCTTTACAGCATCATTAAAGAAGAAGTTTGTAATATGGAATATCCACCTAGACAATCAAGTACTCTTTCAAGCATCATCTAATCAAGATGTTGTACCACTTCCTACTCTAGCATTAAATCTTAGATATTATCTACAATTTGATCTAGTTAAGAATGTAATGCAGATACAATTAGGAGCAAATATGAGATTCAACACTAAATACTATGCTCCTGCTTATTCAGCTGCACTTGGGCTATTCCATAATCAAAATGATGCAGAGATTGGAGGTAACCCATATATAGATGCCTTTGTAAATATTCAGTGGAAAAGGGCAAGTATTTTTGTTAAATATATAAACGCTGCACAGGAGTGGCCGACATCAGACTATCTCTCTGCATACGGCTATATTCAGCCACAAACAGCCCTCAAGTTTGGAATATTCTGGCCTTTCCATTACAATTAAAAATACCAATTGATCCCATGAAACGTTTAAAGCATATTTTCATAACATTAGTTATAATTTTAAGTTCAAACCTTGTATATGCTCAGTATGACACTGATCAGTTTCTTAATAGAGGAAGGCAACTTTTAATTGATGGCAAATATGCTGCTGCTATCGAGAATTTTAATATTCTTACAAGATTAGATACCGATCACTATGAGGCTCTATTCTTCAGAGGCATTGCAAAGTACAATTTAGGCGATTTTATTGGAGCTGAAGAAGATTTTAATAGAACTCTAAAATTAAACCCGATCTATACACCAGCTTATCACTATAGGGCTATTACAAGGAGTAGAATTGGGCAATATGATTTAGCACTACAAGATCTGGCAGAGGCTGTAGATTTAAGACCTAGCTACACTGGGCTCTATTTTAGTAGAGGTGTTACATATTTCTTATCTCAACAATTCCAAAAGGCTATATCAGACTTTAATCGCTTTATTAAATTAGAGCCAAAAGAACCAGATGCATATTTGAACAGAGGAGCGTGTCACCTTTACCTTGGCGATACTCTAAAAGCAATGAGTGACTATAACAAGGCTATAGATCTAAGCGTATATGATCCAGAAGGTTATATCAGAAGATCTAGATTATATTCAATGCAAGGGAGAAAACAAGATGCAATTAATGATCTAAATCAGGCAATTAGTTTAGATCCACTCAATACATTTGCATATTTTAACAGAGCAATAATAAGATACGAACAGCTAGATATAGTTGGAGCACTAAAAGATCTAGATATAGTACTAGAACAAGATCCTGGCAATGCCCTAACACTATACAATAGAGCACTTATCAGAAGTAGAATTGGTGACTATAATAATGCTCTCGATGATTATGACAGAGTTATAGCCGTGAATCCTAACAATGTTCTAGCTTATTTTAATAGAGCTGGAGTATTCTTAGAGTTAGAAAGGTATCGCGATGCAATGGATGACTATTCAAAAGCAATCAATTTGTATCCCGATTTTGCCAAGGCCTATATGAACAGATCCTATGCAAAGAATCAATTGGGTGAATTTAACTCCGCAAAACAAGATGCAAGAATTGCTGAGGCTAAAGTTAAGGAGTACAGAGCTAAAACTAGTGACTCTATTGGAGTAGCAATTTTTGCAGATACTACAGAAAAATATAGCAATTTGCTCGCATTAGACGCCGATTTTGCAAAAAAAGATTTCAATAACGAACTTCTTCAACATAGAGATATTGATATTAGACTAAAACCTCTATATAAATTCAATATTACCACTCAAGTTACAACATTAATGGCTCTAGACGATTCTTATGAGAACAAAGATGTAGATAACTTCACAAAATCGCTTCCTCTCCCTACAAAACTAATATCTAGCAAAGGCGACCAAGAGCCTCTTAACACAAAAATGTATGAAACTATTATTGAGGATGAGATAAAAAGAAAAAGGTTAAACAGCTCACAGTTAGCCAATTTGCAATTCATCGAGGGAATTATTGAGGGAGAAAAGAGTCAATACAATGGAGCACTAGAAAAATATAATCAAGCTATTGAAAGTGCCCCTAATCAACCATATTACTACATAAACAGAGGTGCTTTACAGGCTGAGATGATTGATTTTATCTCATCAATAGAGAGTAATGTTCAAATTCTAACACTAGATAACACTGGTGCAACTCGTGCAAGGGTGCAAGACAGTAACCACAAAAATTACGATTACACCCCGTCAATACACGATATGACAAAAGCAGCCCAAATTATGCCCAACCTACCACACATATATTATAACCTAGGAAACCTCTACTGCTTATCTGGCGACCTACCTGAGTCAATAAACCAATATACAAAAGCAGTACAGATATACCCTAAAATGAGTGAAGCATACTACAATAGAGGTCTTGTCCTTATCTATTTAAATGATAAAGAGAAAGGGTGCATTGATTTAAGCAAAGCGGGTGAACTAGGTGTTGAAGATGCCTATAGCGTAATTAACAAATATTGCCAGAAGCAAGATAACTAAATAGGAGAATCCGCTAAAATATAACTAGATTATTTTCTAATCTTGCGTTGAATACTTCTCAGAGAGTTCATCGATTGTACATAAGCCTCATCTTTACCGATAAAGCGAAACGCTAAAAATACTAAAATAGCTGCTACAATAGGGAATACGGCTGATACTGTATATACAGATCCATCTATTTTATCCATAAATTTATATCCAACCCACCCTTGATAAGCCAATAAGATTATCATATTGTAGATGCAAATTCTCATTTGCAACACCCTATTTTTGTACAAAAAGATTGGAATAAAACTCAATAAGAAAGTAGCAATTGTAAAGACTAAGAATGGAATATACTCAACAAATTTTACTACAGTATCTTGCGTATATGTAAACTTACTAAAGAATAGCGAAAAAAGAAGGCCGCTTGCGCCTAATAAAAAAAGTGTTTGTACTCTTTGGATCATATTTTTATGATATTAAATGTTTCTAAAAT
Organism: uncultured Muribaculaceae bacterium; assembly: GCA_964368585.1. Taxonomy (GTDB): domain Bacteria; phylum Bacteroidota; class Bacteroidia; order Bacteroidales; family UBA932; genus Egerieousia. The sequence goes on along the minus strand of CAYJAK010000001.1, from coordinate 214,985 downwards.
TAACAGTGCAAATTTATATAAAGTTTTGCCAAAAAAAGACTATTTTTGTAGATAAACTAATCAATAGGAGATATAGATATGGAGATAATAGGAGCATCTGAGCTAATAATAAATAGCGACGGATCAATATTCCACCTACACCTTAAACCAGAAGAGATTGCAGATACAATAATTCTAGTTGGAGACCCAGGTAGAGTAGATTTAGTTGCATCATTCTTTGAATCAATTGAATTTAGACGTAACTCCAGAGAGTTTGTAAGCGTAACAGGATCATATAATGGAAAAAGAGTATCTGTTGTATCTACCGGCATAGGTACCGATAATATAGATATTGTACTAAATGAGCTTGACGCTCTTGTTAACATAGATTTTAATACTAGGCAAGTAAAAAAAGAGAAAAAGAGCCTAACTATACTAAGAATTGGAACATCTGGCTCAATTCAACCAGATATCTCTGTAGGATCATTCGTCTTTTCGCATATCTCAGTGGGTTGTGACGGCCTATTAAATTGGTATGCAGGAAGAGAAGAGGTTACTATTCCCGATATGGAGAAGGCATTTATTAAACACCTAGATTGGGATAAGCACCTGCCATCACCATATTTTATCCAAGCATCAGAAAAGCTAATAGCCTTATTTCAAGAGATTACCTTAAAAGGTGTAACAATCTCTGCTTCTGGATTCTATGGCCCACAAGGTAGAATTCTAAGATTACCTTTAGCTATTCCAGATCTAATCCCAAAACTTGAATCATTTAAATATAACAATTACAGAATCACAAATTTTGAGATGGAGGGCTCAGCCTTAGCTGGTCTATCAAAAAAACTAGGTCACCAAGCTGGAACAGTGTGCTGTATAATAGCTAATCGCTACCATAAAGGCGCATCTCCAGATTACAAACCAATGGTTGAAAAATTGATACAGATCTCTTTAGATAAATTAACCGAGTAGTAAAGCACATTAATTGAGATAATTAGAATGAATATATCAGGTCTCGACAAAAGGAGTAGCAAACTTTTAAATAGTAAATTTACCTACATTACATTTATAATTGCATTTGTAATAATGTTCTTATTATTTCCTAATGAAGGCAAATTTAAATACGAATATCAACGAGGCAGAGCGTGGAGGTATGAAACACTTGTTGCCCCAATAGATTTCCCTATTCTAAAAAGCCCTACCGAACTACTCCTTGAGAAAGATGCAGCGGCAAATAAGATAGTTCCATACTATAAATATGACCAAAGTATATCCGACATTCAAATATCTCTACTAGACAATCTAAAAAAAACAAACGCCACTCCTAGCAATATTATTAACAATATTATAAATACTGTAACAGATGTTTATAAAAAAGGAGTTTTAGCAGAAAAGAACATTAATAGTAACGATGATAATGGACAGATTGAGTATATAATTATCCAGAAGGAATTAAGCAGTTCAGAGGCATTGGAAAACTCTCTATACACACCTGAACAGGCACTAAGATTGGTCAAACACAACCTATCCTCAGAAAAGACAAAGTACAATATAGATTCAATTATTACAGTACTTAATCTCGCAGATATAATCATCCCCAATTTAATATACAATCAACAAGCTACAGAGGCTGCGCAAAGGAAGGCTATAGATTTCATCTCACCCACAAAGGGAGTGGTGTACACCGGAGAATTAATTGTAAGTAAGGGAGAGATTATTAATGCAGAAATAGAGCAACTATTAGACTCATACAAAGAGGAGTACAGATTGAGTATGGGGTACTCACAATCATCATTCACATCCATTATTGGAAAGGCAATTTTTATAATCCTAATTCTCTTATTATTTTACATAAGCATCTATTTTGTAGATACAGAGACACTTAAAACAAGAAACAGGCTCAGCTTTTTGTTATCTCTCTTCCTACTAATGTATATAATAACTGCAGCAGTTATAAAAATAGATAGTACCTTCCTATATATGGTTCCATTTGCAGTATTCGTACTCTATATGATGGCATTCTTCCCTGCAAGATTAGTATTCCCAATATATATGATATCCCTGCTCCCTCTCCTAGTCCTTGCTGAGAGTGGAACTGAACTATATATACTAAATGTTTTTGCAGGAGCTGTATCACTGGTTTCATTTACCTACCTTAACAGAGGGTGGCTACAGTTTATGAACTCACTTCTCATATTTATTGGCATTTTAGTTGGATTCTTTGCATTTAGATTAATGGAAGATACAGATATATTTAATCTAAATTACTCTACAATACTATACATATTTTTAAACGCGCTGTTTATAGTAGCCGCCTATCCTCTTGTATTTCTACTAGAGAAACTCTTCTTGCTAGTATCAATAGCAACACTAAAAGATCTCTCCGACACAAACAACAGACTTCTACAAGAGTTAGCACGTAAAGCTCCAGGCACATTCCAGCACTCACTACAAGTAGCAAATTTAACAGAGAGGGCAGTAACTGCAATAAAGGGAAATACCCGCTTAGCTAAAGTAGGTGCTATGTATCACGACGTAGGAAAACTAATTAATCCTCAATGCTTTATAGAGAACGAAGCACCTGGAGTAAACTACCACTCTCAGTTATCTCCTAGTGAAAGTGCAAAAGAGATAATAAAACACGTTAGCGACGGTATAGAGCTAGCAAAGAAATATAATTTACCTCCAGTAATAATTGAATTTATTACATCACACCACGCAAAGTCACAAACACTATACTTCTACACAAAATATTGCAACCAAGGAGGAGATCCTGGCGATAAAAAAATGTTTACTTACAACGGTACATACCCTACGAGCAAAGAGCAGGTAGTTGTTATGATGGCAGATGCAGTTGAAGCCGCCTCCAGAACACTAAAGGATTACTCAAAAGAGAGTATCTCTGAGTTAGTTGATAATATTATTGGATTAAAAGTAGATAACACACAGCTAATAAAAGCAGATATCTCTATAAAAGAGATAAATATTGTGAAATCTGTATTTAAGAAACATTTACAAGAGATATATCACGCAAGGATTGCATATCCAGCAAAGAAAAAATAGTGGAGATGGGCGGACTCGAACCGCCGTCCAACCAAACCATCAAGCAGCTTTCTACATACTTAGCCCTCTATTAATTGTTGGGAGTAGGCTGCCAAAGAGCAGGCCACCTAAACCTTATCCTCTAAATCTTAAGATGCCATAGAGGAGTGAGCATCCGCATCCAATTTTAATGATACCCCATATACCACATCATAATTGGCTTAAAGCTGTGGAGGGATACTTGTCGCTGCGGCATCCTTGGCCGCTGCGATTAAGCCATTAAGCTCTGCTTAATTAGGCAGCAAGTGCATAATTGTTATTGCCATATAAAAGGCTTGAAAGTTACGATTAACGAGATACTCTTACAAAGCTCGGTATGCTTACTGATCAATTAATCTGATGTCAAAACCAAAACATCCCCATAAATAAACCACCACAAAAATAGGTAAAATATCTATACGTTAAAAATTTTCTGAAAATTTAGCATAAAAAAAAGCGGCCTCAATTGAGACCGCTTTAATTATATACTAACTAAGTAGATTACTTGCTTTGTAAATCTGGGTTTTGATCTTTAGGATTAACCGTAATTGCAATACCCTTATCAGTACCTACGTTACCCCACTTGTATCCAATTGAAACTGGAATCCAAATTTTGTAAATCTCAGTTACTGTACCACCATCTGTATGATAGTATAGAGTGTACTTCTCACCTTCAGTTCCAGCAGCTGGAGTGTGACGAATCTCAATTCTCCAATTGATAGGAAGAGTTACCTCTGTAGGCTCATCACCAACTGGGCTTAATAAAGTACCAGCCTCATTGTACATTAAGTTTGTCTTAATGAATTTGTGGTTTTCAGTAGGGATGAAGTAAATAAGTGCCTCTTCAGGATCTTGAATGTTATTACCATTTGCATCAACAAATTCAGGAGTGATATCTGCATAGTTGATTCCAGCAAAGTTAATTAAGCTGATATCTTCTACGTTATAGAACTCCTCTAAACCAATAGTTTTAGAACCGTCTACAACAACTTTATCATTAGCCCAATCAGTTAATACTAAGAACTTATCAACATCTAGTGGAGATCCACCTTTAACAGCGTCAGTAAATTCACCTAAAGCAGACTCAGGAAGAGCAAGAGGACGCTTAACTTCTACGTTAAATAGATCAGCTAATTTGTCATCTTCGTTGCTATAGTCAACTACTAATTTAACACCTTCAATGATAAAGTTACCAATTGATAACCACTCTCTTACTACCTCAACACCAAAGTCTTGAGTTGCGTTTTCAAAGATATATAACATTCCAGTATAAGTCTCTAAAGATGCGAAGTCTGTTCCGTCACTGCTTAAGATTTGGAATTCATCACCCATTGGATCAATTACTGTTCTAACAGCAATGTTCTCATATGCTACACCTGATTTCTTATCAACAACTTTAAGAAGCTCTGGATCAATCCAGTATCTCTTATATGTGCTATCAAACTCAGCGTAGTTAGCTGTAATTGCCTCAAGAACTTCACCTGTTACAGGATCTAAAGCGTTAACTCTTGCAATAACACCTGCTGGATCATAAGTTGCATCTTCAGCAAAGTATGTATCAAGGTCTACTAAGAAGTCACAAGCCTCAGGTCTCATATAAGCCTCAGTTGTAAGAACTGGAGCAAGAACGTTGAATTGTGCGTTTACAACATCAGAATCCCACTTAACTGTATTTCTTACAGCGTCAAAGTTAGGGTTAGTGATTTCAAACTCTTCAATGATCTCTACTAAATGATATTCAGCAGCTACTTTAGCTTTAGCCTCAATAACAATTCTATATCTACCATTCTCAACAGCCTCTTCAATACCAACAACTAAGTTGTTATTTTGGTTGATCGCGTCACCGTCAATATCAATCTTAACTCTCTCACCATAGAATACTGGATCTGGAGTAAGGATTAAGTCTTCAGAAGAACCTAAGAATCTAATTTGATCCCAGTAATTTCTGATTTGCTTAGTTGCAAATTCACCTGCTAGCTCCTCTTCAACAACACCTGCTGGAAGATAAGTCATCCACTCACCAGTCTCTTCGTTGTAAACCTCTACTCTACCAGACATATTTTCACCATAGATATCAACAAATTGTTTCTTGCTTAATTGAAGTAAGTTAAATACTGTATCAAAGTCTATATGACCGAAATGAGCCACTTGCCATTTTGTTAATACAGGGTCATTTGGCACAGGAGTTATAACACCTGCAAGGTTATCGTAGTAAAGCTCAGTCTTATCATTTAACTCAGGATAAGTGTGCATTAAATACTCATCAAAGAACCCTACTGCTATTGGATTTGCGCCAGAAAGTCTAGCATTTTGTCTCTTACTGAAACCAGTAATGAAGTTATAGATGTAATCTGTATCAATTACTAATGAATCAAGAGGAATGAATTTCTCTAGAGTTCTGATTTTGATATATCTTGTGTTTACGTATACATCTTCACCACAAGCATCTTTAACAAATAAATCTGCTCTTACTAGTGGAGTTCTACCGATACCTGCAGTAATTGCTGGATCAAATGAAACCCAACCATCTTTAAGGTCTGAATCAATAAGATACTTAGATTGATTAACCTCTGAATCCCAGAAATACTGAGAAGAGTACTCAAAGCTAAGATCACCAAATCCTAAATCAGCAAGATTGTATTCGCTCTCAGGAGCAACAAAGCTTGTGTTAGTCATATAAGACATAGCGTAAGCCTCTAAATGATCATTAAGGTTATAAGCCTTCTCTTTGTATTCAACTTGTAAATTAACTGGGAAAAACTCAAAGAAGTCGATTATTTGCTCATCGTGATCCTTCATAAGCTCGTCAATCATATCTGGATTTGCATAATAATCACTAAATGGGAATATTATTGCACGCACTTCATTAGACATATCTCCATGATTGCTGAAAATTTCATTTCCTGCGCTCCATACAAGATCGATATCAGAGAATATTAATTTGTTGCTTAACCAAGCTGTTGGGTTCTGAAGTGAATCTACATCTAAAGCTACAGAGATAAGTTGCTCAGGAACAACTAAACGAGCCATTGCAGTGTACTCAGAAGACACCTCTGCTTGTGTTGCACCAGCCTCTTTATTGTTAACGATAGTTGAGAAATTATCTAATTCACCGTGAGGTAATTCATATCCAATTGCGTGTGGGTCATCAAACATATAGCCCATACCCTCGTAATGCCCTAAGTATGGCATATAACCTTGATTTGGATGCATTGCATCTCTCATATTATCTAAAGGACGTAGTAAGAAATCTGCAGCTGAAGCTCTAACTGTTAAGATACCATCCATAAGAGATACTATCTCAGCACAGTTTAAAGTATCACCAGCTTGATCCATCTCAGAACGAACTCTTACAGATTTTGTAACAACACCTGATAAATCAAATTTATCTAAAGAGATATTGCTTGTGTTAGTTTTATACTGTAACATAGCATATCCATCCACAAGTGTTTCAAAATAACCAGGTCCGTTATTCATACCACCAAATAGAAGCTCCCAGATAATAGATTCATTCTCAACTGGTCTTTTTTGTAGTAGATCAACAGGAACAATAATTTCTCCACCGCCTTCATTTCCTTCGCCTATAGGGAAATAAACATCAGGATATACTTTCTCTAAAGAGTCAACTGAAATGTATTTACCAATTACAGGGAAGTAAGCGATATCACCATACTCACCGTTGTAATCACTTGGCACATAAGCGATAGAAGTTAAATACTTAGCACCGCCAATAACAACGCCTTCTTCACCAGCACCCTCTACATTGTAAAGAGTAACAGTTCCGTCTGCATTTAAAACAGCTGTAATAGTACCTTCTGGTAACCACTCCATTGTAGTAGTCTCTTCTGTTTGCTCTTTAGTCTCAGCATCTACAGTTACTTTAACCCAGAAACCTTCTGCACCTGGATAGTAGTAAACCATATCAGCATCAGCACCATTAGCACCAGCAGCACCTTGAGAAGGTAGATTTGTATCTACGCCATCTTTAATCCAAGTACCATCTGTAGGATCAATTTCATACTTAGTACCAGCAGCACCAGCAGCACCGTCAGCACCGTTAGCACCATTAGTACCGTTAGTAATCTCATAAGAGTTACCATTACTTAAAGTAATCTTAATACCGTTGGTAATAGATTCTACGCCAGTGATAGTTGCACCAGCGTCAACTGACTGTTGAATAGCATCGAAATCAGCTTCTAATTCAGCAAGCCTCTGTTCTAGCTCATCAATCTGCTCATCATACTTAGAGCATGATGTTGTCGAAAACATTGCTAATCCAAAAAATAGGATAAGAATGCTCAAAAAAACATTTTTTTTCATTAGCATTTTTTTTAAAAAAAGATTAATATTTTGATTAATTATAGTGGTTTTCATTGAATTAATATCCGTTTTCATAGTTGTACAAAAAGTATTATTCAAGACAAAGGTATTAAAATTTTAATAACGAGCAAAAAAAATCATTTTTTTAAATCATTTTTTCACCATCATTATATTTTCTAAAACCTGCCTAACGTTTTTCTACCCAACAAAGTTTGCGCATAATTGCTTTCACACAATGTGCACAACTATTATAATGCGCAAATATACTTTAAATATAGATATATCGCACAATTCTTATTAAAAATTTAACGTTAATTTATCAAACATTTATTATCAAACATTTATTATCAAACAGAGCATATTACATATCTTTTGAAAAGAATTTACGCTGAAATAGAAGCATATAAATAACGCCCACAGATATACAAGCATCTGCAAAGTTAAATATGGGTCTGAAAAACACAAATTCATCTCCTCCGTTAATTGGGAACCATTGGGGTAGAGTTGTTTTTATTATTGGAAAATAAAACATATCTACAACCTTTCCAAACATTAATGGTGCATAGCCTCCGCCATTGGGGAGAAATTCAGCTAATGAATAGTATGTTGATTCGCTAAATATTACTCCGTAAAAAATAGAGTCAACAACATTTCCTATCGCTCCAACTAATACTAATGCAACACCAACAAGTACACCATTAGGCACTTCACTTTTCTTTATAATTTTTCTTAAATATATTATAATAAACCCAATAAAAATTATTCTAAACAGAGTCAAGGCAAATTTACCAATATCACCTCCCCACTCCATTCCAAAAGCCATCCCTTTATTCTCAATAAAATAGATTTGAAACCAATCTCCAAATACATAGATACTTTGCCCTATAGTCATATTAAGTTTCACTACAAACTTAATAACCTGATCAATTAGTAATAATAAAACTATAAATATTGAGATCTTTTCTCCTTTTGATAACTTCATTTACTCTACTGCTTGTTTTTAGCCTCTATACTTAATGTTGCGTGAGGAACTAACAATAGTCTCTCTTTCTGGATCAACTTACCTGTTTCCCTACAAATTCCATAAGTTTTATTCTCAATTCTTATTAGAGCTGCCTCTAGTGATTGAATAAACTTATATTGTCTTTGGGCTAGTTGACCAGACTCCTCTTTTGATAAAGCAGAAGCCCCCTCTTCTAATATCTTAAATGTTGGAGAGGTATCTTCTACATCATTACTAGAGCTATGTGTAATAGCCTCTCTCAATTGTTCATAATCATCCTTAGCTTTTTCCAGCTTCTTAAGGATAACTTCTTTAAACATCTGTAATTCCTCATCACTGTACCTAACTTTTTCAAGCCCTACAGCACCCAAATTTCCCTTATTCATAGTAATACTTATTTTGTTCAGTTATAGTATTATTTTATATATAGCGTAAAGATAACAACTTAATTATAATTTGCAAATCCTTACTCTTTGCTTATTTTAATTTTTATAGTCTCATCATTATTCCACTCTACCTCTAATCCACCATCTATATGGGCTAAAAGATCAATCTTTGTAGATAGCGTTTGATTGCACACATATTCGTTATATGCAGATAATGCAACTACCACATCTTCTTTATCTTCAATCTCTATACTTATTTTATCAGTAACATCCAAACCGCTCTCCTTTCTAAGATTCTGAATCCTGTTAACAAGTTCTCTTGCTACGCCCTCATTTTTAAGCTCTTCACTTACAGTAACATCTAACGCCACCGTAAATTTACCCTCTGATGCAACTAACCATCCCGGCATATCTTCAGATGAAATCTCATAATCACAAGGCTCTAAGTAAACGTCTCCACCAGAAAGTGCAACTTTATAGTTATCAGATAACTCTATTGCATTTATATCATCTTGAGAGAATGTTCCAAATGCAGAGGCTATCTCTTTCATCTGTTTACCATATCTCTTTCCTAACGTTTTAAAATTAGGTTTTATACGCTTTGTTATTAGACCAACTGTGTTAGTTATAAACTCCACCTCTTTCACATTCACTTCGCTCAAAACAAGATTTTGAATCTTTTCAAATTGATCTTGTATTTTAGAATCAAGTATCGGGATAATAATTTTAGCAAGTGGTTGCCTTACTTTGATATTTACTTTACGCCTCAAAGCTAATATCATTGATGAGCTTACTTGCGCTAACTCCATTCTCTCTTCTAAATCTTTATCAATAAATGCCTGCTCAACCCCTGGCATCATTACCAAGTGAACAGAGCTCTCCGCACTTTTGTTTGATACAGCATTTAAATCTAAGAATAGACGCTCCATAAAGAATGGCGCTATTGGTGCACCTAAAATTGCTATTGTCTCTAAACAAGTATATAATGTTTGATAAGCAGCCAACTTATCTTTATCCATCTCGCCTCCCCAGAAACGCTTACGATTCAATCTTACATACCAGTTACTTAGGTGATCACATACAAAGTCCTGAATTCTTCTACCTGCCGTTGTTACATCATAATTTTCATAGCACTCCTTAACGTCTTTAACAAGTGTATTTAAAAGAGATATTACCCAACGATCAATCTCTGGCCTCTCACCGTATGGCACCTGCTCTGCTAAGTTGTCAAATTTATCTACATTTGCATACAGCGCAAAGAAAGAGTAAGTATTATATAGTGTTCCAAAGAATTTTCTTCTAACTTCATCCACACCTGTAAAGTCAAACTTTAGATTATCCCAAGGCTGCGCATTTGTTAGCATATACCACCTCAGAGAGTCTGCACCGTATTCATCCAAGGCTTTGAATGGATCTACGGCATTACCTAAACGCTTACTCATTTTGTTTCCATCTTTATCTAGAACCAATCCATTAGATAGAACTGTTTTAAATGCTACACGAGAGTTAACCATTGTTGCAATTGCGTGTAGTGTAAAGAACCAGCCTCTTGTTTGATCTACACCCTCTGCTATAAAATCTGCAATTTGCCCAAAGTTCTCAGACTCTATATTTGCTAACCCCTCTTGTGCAAATGGCATAGCTCCTGAATCAAACCACACATCAATTAAGTCAAGCTCTCTCTTCATTGGTTTTCCACTCTCTGAAACTAATACATAATCATCTACATAAGGGCGGTGAATATCTATTTTTTTATAATTATCTTTGCTATAATCATCTGGTGAAAAATCCTTATCTTTTAGTGGGTTAGATGGCATAAAGCCTGCTGCTACCGATTTTTCTAGTTCTTGATATAACTCCTTTATTGAACCAATACAGATCTCTTCTGCCTTATCCTCTGTTCTCCAGATAGGGAGAGGCGTACCCCAGTATCTACTACGAGATAGATTCCAGTCTTGTAGGTTCTCTAACCATTTGCCAAATCTACCACTACCAGTACTCTCTGGTTTCCAATTGATTGTATTATTAAGCTCAATCATTTTATCTTGAACTGCAGTAGTTTTAATAAACCAAGAGTCTAATGGATAGTATAGTACTGGTTTATCTGTTCTCCAACAGTGTGGATATGAGTGAGTATATTTTTCAATTTTAAATGCTCTATTTTGCTGCTTTAGCATTACACAAATCTCTACATCTAGAGTATCTGCATCGGGAGCTAAAGAGCTATCATAATCATTTTTTACATATTTTCCTGCAAATGGAGCATAAGCCTCCAAACTAACTCGCTCCTTTACAAAGTTCTCTTCTAGATCCTCTATTTTAAATAATTTTCCGGTTCTATCTACCATTGGTTGATTAACACCTTCTGCATCAACCACAAAGAACGGCGCTATATTATTATTTTTTGCTACTCTATCATCATCTGCACCAAATGTTGGGGCAATATGAACTATACCTGTACCATCCGATGTTGTAACAAATTCACCTGAGATAACCTTCATTGTATTATCTTCTGGCTTAATCCAAGGTATAAGCTGCTCATAAGAGATTCCCACAAGCTCTTTTCCTTTTATAGAACTACCTAGAACTTTATATGGAACTAATTTATCTCCTTGTTTGTAATCCTCTAGTGCTAATTCGCTTGCCTTCTCATTAAAATGTTTATTTAAAAGCTCCTTTGCTACAATATAAACAGCTGGCACGCCTGTATATGGGTTAAATGATTTTACAAGTAGATATTCAATCTCTGGACCAACGCACAGTGCCGTATTTGAAGGAAGAGTCCATGGAGTTGTTGTCCAAGCCAAGAAGTTAAGTTGATCCTTTGATATATTTTCATCTGCATAGCTATATAAAAACTCACTAACAGAATCTTTAACCACTTTAAATTGAACAACAGCAGTAGTATCTTTTACATCTCGATAACATCCTGGCTGATTTAGCTCGTGCGAGCTCAAACCTGTACCCGCTGCAGGTGAGTAAGGCTGAATAGTGTACCCTTTATATAGGTATCCTTTCTTATAAATATCTTTAAGTAGATGCCATAGAGTCTCAATATATTCATTTTCATAGGTAATATATGGATTATTCATATCTACCCAGTATCCAATCTGCTCTGTAAGGCTTACCCACTCTTTAGTGTACTTCATTACCTCTGTTCTACAAGCAGCATTATATTCATCTACTGTAATTTTCTTTCCAATATCCTCTTTTGTGATGCCTAGTAACTTCTCTACGCCAAGTTCAACTGGTAGTCCGTGAGTATCCCAACCAGCTTTTCTTTCCACTAAATAGCCACTCTGAGTTTTATATCTACAGAATACATCTTTAATAGCCCTTGCCATTACGTGGTGTATCCCTGGCATTCCATTAGCTGAAGGAGGTCCTTCAAAAAATATAAATTTCTTTGCACCCTCTCTTGCCTTCAATGTGTTCTCAAAACAATTTTCGTCCTTCCATTTCTTTAATATTGAACGATTTATATCTACTAAATCTAGCTTTTTGTACTCTGCAAAACTCATATTATTTGTATTAATTTATTATACACATTTTTTGAATTTGCAAAGATAAGATAATTAACTATTTTTGAAAAAATTTTACAAACAAAATGGACTTAACACTTTTTGACTATATCGTTTTAATAATCATTACTATATCTGCTATTTGGGGGCTAATTAGAGGTTTTGTTTCTCAAGCAATCAGCATTGTCGCGCTTATCGTTGGCGTTTGGTGCGCTTTTAAGTTTTCTGAGTTGATATCTGAATGGGTAAAAGAGTTCTTCTCAATTGAGTCAGATCAATCAGTTGTTAATGTCTGTGTATTTATCGCGATACTTATAGTTGTTATTATTGTTGGGCACTTTATTAGTAAGGGGTTAGAAAAAATTATTAAGATTAGCATGATGGATTGGCTAAATAAATTACTCGGTTTTGTGTTTTCGGCTCTTAAAGCAACTATGATACTTAGCATTGTGGCTTATGCTATTGCTAACACTTTAGTAAAAGATTGGGAAATAATGCAACCGATTATAAAAACTGACTCTTACTTATTTCTGTTAGATTTTGCAAATGTTGTATTCCCCTATTTTAAAACATTAATTAGCTAATTATCATCTAATTAACACTCACAAACCCAACAATTCACCATCTGATTACATAGGTGATTATAAAAGAATAAAACTCTTTTTAAACGATTAATCGTATAACAAAGAAACAAAAATTGAGCTTTTGTTTTTTTGTCATACATTTTTTCAATACTACTCTCATCTTTGCACAAACAAACAATAAATGTTATGGAACATGTGGGGATAAGAAGATCTAAAAACAAGTGTACTCAAGGTTACAATCAGGAGAGTAAGAGGGTATATTATAGTAGTATTAATAAATTTTTTAAAGGTTCAGCACACTCTTATCTTCTAAGGTCCACAAGTAGCTTTGTCTGGTTATACATCGTTAGCATTGTAGTGGTTCTTATAACATGCATTGTTTTTTTTTGTGTTAAATACGGTATTGCGTTGACGGATTGAGGAGATGGAAATACCGGGCATCGGGAGTAAATAGGAGCACTAACGCCTTTATGGGGGAGACGAGGCTGCAATGCAAATAGATACTCTCGATGTTTATTTTAACAACGTGTTATCTATATTAGGGAAGATTATGAGAAGGAGATTAAAGATTAAACAACACGATCAGAATGATTGCGGAGCAGCGTGCCTAGCCTCTATCGGGATAAGCTATGGGGTTAAACTACCATTGGCTCGTATTAAAGAGTACTGCGGGTGTTCAATAGAGGGAATCTCAATTAAGGGTATCATTGAGGGGGCTAGTAAAATGGGGCTAAGAGCAAGGGGGTTAAAATCTCCAGAAAAAGAGATTACACAATTAATAGAGATTGATGCACCTATTATTGCACACTTAATAACCACCGAAGGGCTACTCCATTTTGTAGTTATATACAAGATTAGCAAAGATTTCTTATTAATCATGGATCCCGCATATGGAGAGTTTAAAAAAGTTGCTTATTCTAGTTTTTTATCTGAATGGAGCGGTTTAATTATAGTAGTAACACCTGGCAACAACTTTATTCAAAAGGATGAAACTACACCTCTCCTACTTAGGCTTTTAGCTTTAATCTCTTTTCACAAGAGAGAGATTGCTTTAATTATATGCGGCTCTATTGCTCTGATTTTTATAGGAATCGGCAATTCAATCTTGCTCCAATATATAATAGATAGTGTTATACCAGCTAATAATTATAATTTATTCATCTGTATATCAATCATTTTAACACTTTTTTTAATTTCGGCTCTACATATAGGTTATACACGTGCGTTAATTCTACTCAAATGCAACCTAAAGATTGATATTAAACTAATTACAGGCTACTTAGATAAGCTATTTAACCTTCCACTATCATTTTTTAATAATTATCAGACTGGCGATATTAACTCTCGCGTGGGCGATGCCTTTAAAATAAGAGGATTTATCTCGGAGGGTCTAGTCTCTGGCTTGGTAAGCATTTTAACTGTTATTGGAGTGCTAGTAGCAATGATTATCTATAACACTCAAATTGGGTTTGCTGTTATGTGCATCATCCCGATATATGTCTCACTTTTTGCAGTATCTGCTCAAATTAATAGAAAATATAGTAGAAAATTAGCTAAGCTTGGGGCAACTTTTGAATCTCAGATTATTAATAATATATCGGGAATAAAAAGTATAAAACATTATGATAGTCAAGATTTTGTTGCAGCAAAAATTGAGAGAAGTTATTCTAATCTAATTTGGGAGATGGATATGGCCTCTACTGCTATGATAAGGCTTAAAACATTGGGCGATGCAGTGAGTAAGATGGTAACAATTTTAATGCTAATATATGGAACATATTTGGTTCTAAGAGAGAGTATATCGTTAGGTGAAATGATCTCACTCTACACTCTGAGCTCTTATTTAATAACTCCTCTAAATACCTTAGTTAATATGAATAGAAGCTTCTCCGAGGCGATTGTTGCTGGGGAGAGACTATTTGAGATTATGGATATGGAGAGTGAAGAAGATGGAAACTTTGGCTCTGAAGGTGTAGTGACATACCCATTATCAAAAATAGATAAACTCTCAATAAAAGGATTAAAATTTCATTATCCTGGAAGGAGTTCACTTTTTGAGAATCTTAGTATAACTTTTAATCCTGGAGAGATAACCTCTATTTGGGGCGCTAGTGGTTGCGGCAAGAGTTCTCTAGGCTCACTCATCATTAGAGACATTGCACCTCTGGAGGGGGGAATTTTCTTTAATGAGACAAATATTAAAAATATTGGCTATGACCAACTTAGAACATTAGTAAGTATAGTCCCTCAAAGAGCCCAGCTAATAGAGGGAACTATACTGGAAAACATAACATCGGGCAAGAGTGATATATCAATTGACTATATCTACTCATTATGTAATTCCTTAAATTTAACAAACCTGATTGAGAGACTCCCTCTTGGTATTTTATCAAATGCAGGGCTAGAAGGTGGAGCTTTATCGGGAGGAGAAATACAAAAAATAGCTATTGCTAGGGCACTTTATAGAGATCCTCAAATTATAATTTTTGACGAAGCTACATCTTTTCTAGACAAGGATAGCGAAAGCGCTGTGTTAAACATTATGAAGGAGCTTAAAAAAAGGGATAAAATTGTAATTATGATTACTCATAACATGGAGAATTTAAAATATGCTGATAAAATTATAGATTTGAGTGCGCACTCAGAGTGGGAACCTACGTAGCACTTATCGGTAGGGAAAATATTAAAAATCACTATTATGAATGAATTAAGAGTTAGAGATGTTGGATTAGTGAACATTAATGATGAGGAGTTAATGGTTAGAGGCGGTGCCATAAATTGGGGTCAGGTGTTTAGGCAAGCTTTGGAGATTGGTCTTGAGATCTACGATTTTGTAGATACTTATGGAGACGATATGTTGAATGGGCTAAAAGATGGATGGAAATCCGTAAAATGTTAAAAAGGGAATCTATTATGACAAATTTATTAGAATTAAGCGAGAAGGAAATGATTGTATATGGGGGTAGAGATGCTGAATTTGCTCAGGATCTTTATGATCTTTGTTATGGCATAGCTCGGTTTACCAAGATCTTTTCTTTGAAATATTTAGAGAACTCAAAGCATATTGCCGAGATGGGGGCGAACAATAGTCCATTTCTTTGGAAATAAGTAGCTATTGTTTTAATTATGAGGTTGTTTAGATTAGGTTTATTTGCTCTATAAATAGCACTAACTCTAAGCAACCTCATTTGTTTCATTGTAAACTTTGCTTATATTTGTATTATGATTTCTATCTTATGAAAAATATAACATTTATTTTATTTCTGTTTAGTTTTTTAACATTAAGTCAAAACTCTAATGCTCAAAAGGTTTGGTCATTAAAGGAGTGCATTGAGTATGCCCACAAAAACAATCTAAATATTAAACAACAAGAGATTCAGGTTGAGCAATCTAAAAACAATCTTACTCAATCTAAATATAATTTTGCACCAACTTTAAATGCCTCTTTGAATCATAATATGAATTGGGGTAGATCTGTGAATCTCCAAGATCTTGAGATTATTCAAAATAAGCTATCTCAAAGTACTAGTCTAAATTTAAGTTCAGCAATAGATATTTTTGATGGTTTTAGCAGGATTAATACAATAAAAAGCAATAAAACTCTCTTAAATATAAGCGAGCAACAGGTAGAAAAGGTTAAAAATGATATTTCTATCTCTATAGCTCAAGCTTATCTGCAAATAATTCTTGCCTTAGAGATTGAAAAAAGCGCTGTGGAGAGTCTAAAAAGTGTAGAGGATCAAATGAACAGGACTAAGAAACTTGTTGATGCTGGTAACCAGCCATATAGCACACTATTAGAGATTGAAGCACAGCTTGCCACTGAAAAATTACAATTGGTCAATGCTAGAAATAATGTAATTAGTAACACATTAACATTAACTCAACTACTAAACCTTCCCCCTTCTGAGAATCTCTCAGTAGAGGCTCCTGATGTTGAGCATCTCTTTAAGGAGTTTCAAAACGAAAATCTATCTACAATTTACCAATCAGCTCTAAGCCTACCTCAGATTGAATCGGCTCAATTACAATTAGATAACAGCAAAATACAATATAAGATACAAAAGGGTAGAACACTTCCTACACTCTCGTTTTCTGCTGGATACGGCACTTATTACAATGATTCACAAGAGAGCGCTTTTTTCTCTCAGTTTAACGATAACAGAAACCCTTCAATTGGATTTAGTTTGAGAATACCTATCTTTAATAATCTATCTACAACAACTGCTATAAAGAATGCTAGATTAGATATCCAGAGGGCTCAAATTGAGGTTGAAAATAGTGAGTACGCTCTATATAAAGAGATTCAACAAGCTTATAATGAGACGACAGCTGCATATCAAAGCTACTCAGCTGCCCTCGAGAATATGGAGGCATTTCAAGAGTCGTTTAACTATACACAAGAGAGATTTAACCTTGGTATGTTAAATGGCACAGACTACATTACAGCAAAGAGTAATCTATTTAAGGCACAATCAGAATATTATCAAAATAAATTTCAGTATATATTTCAATTAAAGATTCTTGATTTTTATAAAGGAATTCCAATTACGTTATAAAATCACACCCCTATGAAGAAGAAAAATAATAAGAAAAAGATTATTATAATTGTTGCACTTTTTGCAATTGTTGCGTTAGTTGTAGTTCAAATGAATAAAAAGGAGAGTGGAATCACTGTCGCAATATCAAAACCTGCTAGAAAAACAATTATCGAAACCATTCCTGCTAATGGAAAAATTCAGCCTGTTACAGAAGTTAAGATTAGTCCCGATGTGTCTGGTGAAATAACTGAGTTATATTTTGAAGAGGGCGACACTGTAAAGAAAGGTGATTTAATCATAAAAATTAAACCAGATGTTTATATCTCATCAAGAGATAGAGCAAAAGCCTCCCTTAACTCAATTAAAGCCCAATATCAGCAGCAAAAGGCTCAATTACACCAAACAGAATTAACTCACAAGAGAAACATACTTCTCTTTGAACAAAAGGTAATCTCTGATACAGAATTTGAGAACTCCACAACTCAATATAATGTAGCAAAGGAGCAGCTTCTTGCAGCGCAGTATAACATAGAGAGTGCAGAAGCCGCTTTAGAGGAGGCCGAAAAAAATCTTGTTAAGACCAACATCTATGCTCCGATGGATGGTGTTATCTCAATAATGGCCGTTGAAAAGGGCGAACGTGTGGTTGGAACATCCCAAATGGCTGGTACAGAGATGTTTCGCGTTGCAGATTTTGAAAAAATGGAGGTTCTTGTTGATGTTAACGAGAATGATATAATTAGAATTGCACAAAATGATAAGGTTGAGATAGAGATTGATGCTTATCCCGATAGAAAATTCACTGGCTTTGTAACTCACGTTGCAAATTCAGCTAAAAATATTGGGGCAAACCTAGACCAAGTCACAAATTTTGAGGTTAAAGTTCTAATTGATCCTATATCTTATAGCGATTTAATCTCAAGTAATGAGCTCCCTTTTAGACCAGGAATGTCAGCATCTGTTGCTATTGAAACGCAGAGAAAAGAGAATATTTTAACTATCCCATTACAGTCAATTACTACACGTAATTTATCTAACAAGAGGGAGGGCGACCAAATAAAGCAGCAAGTTTTTATCTATAATCCAACTACCAATAGAGTCTCAGTTATGGAGATAAAAACTGGTATCCAAGATATGCTAGATATTGAGGTTACAGAGGGGCTTACTGACTCTCTACAGGTTGTAACCGCACCATACGGAGCCATTAGTAATTCACTAAAAGACAGCTCATTAGTTAATATTAATGTTAATATACAAGATTAGATGAATAGAGAGATTATTCTATTGATAGAGACAGCGACTGAATCTTGTTCAGTTGCATTAACTTGCAATAATGATATTATCGCAGAAAGATATATAAAGCAACCTAAAGCACACGCCACGCTATTAGCCCCATATATACTAGAACTTTTAGAAGAGAATGGTCTAAGTGTTAAGGATTGTACTGCAATAGCCGTAAGTAGTGGCCCAGGCTCATATACTGGTTTAAGAGTTGGAGTATCTTGCGCAAAAGGGCTATGCTACGGCGCAAATAAGCCTCTTATAGCCATTAACACCTTGGCTGCAATAGCGCAACTAGCCAAAGATAATAATCCTTTAATTAATCCAGCTTTTATAGTGCCAATGATTGATGCAGGAAGAATGGAGGTTTATACTGCTACATATAATAGCAATGGAGAGGAGCTAACTACAACTGAAGCTAAAATTTTAGATGAAAACAGCTTTAGCGAGGAGTTAAGTAGAGGAACCGTATTATTCACAGGAAATGGAGCTCTAAAATTTAAGCCTTTAGTATCTCACCCTAATGCTATTTTTTATGAGCAGCTACCTCACGCCATTGGTATGAGAATATTAGCAACAAAAAAGCTCAAAGAGCATAAATTTGAGGATAATGCTTACTTTGAGCCTTTTTATCTTAAAGATTTTATTCCTGGAAAACCGAAGAAACTATTATAGTGTTTTTGCCACTTCGGCATCTAATTGAAATTTATCAAAAACATTACTTGCAACTATGCTTCCCTCTTTGTTAAATAGATACAAAGTTGGTACGCTCTGAATATTATATGCTACTACAGCAGGTGATGATTCAGCTAAACCGTCACAAACATTAATCCATTTTAGCTCTTGGTCTTTAACCGCTGTTGCCCACATAGCTTTATCACTATCTACGCTAACTTGATAAATCTCAAGCCCTCTTGAGTGGTATTTTTCGTATATCTCAGCTAAATCTTTATTGAATAGTTTTTGATTTACATCTGAACTGCGCCAGAATACCAATATGAATGGTTTCCCTAAAAGTGACGTAAGAGAGATCTTATTTGAGTTTATATCGGGAAGATTAATCTCTGGAAATATAGTCTCTTCTGCCTCTGCAATTCGCTGAGCAAAAGCCTGCGCATTTTCAAACTTTGTTATCTCGCTCTTAAGCGCTTTTATATAGATAGATTTGGGGTATCTAGCACTGATAGAGTCGTGTATCTTCATTAGGTACAATATATCTGTCTCCTCTGTAAATAAAGGTAAATTTTCAGATACATTTTGATATAAAAGATTAACATTTGTAAAAGAGTAAGGATTTACAACTATATTCTTAATTGCAGCCTGCTTATGTTTTACATAAATTCTCCCCATTTCTACTCTTAGAGCTTGATATTTTTCTGTATTATTGTTTTGCTCAGCATTACTTAACTCTACTGCTAGTGAATCTAGTTTTGAAGTTACCGTAAGATGTTGATTTTCTACATCTTTCAAGAGCAAACTCTCTTGAGACCCATTTATCACAAGATTTCTACCCAACGTATCTACAGATAGACTAACTCTATCACCTGGAGTTAAGATTAAAGAGGCCAATTTTTTACCTTTGTAAACTATGTAGTAGAAGTTTGGTGATTGATCTGCCATCTCTACAGAAAAAGAGCCCTTACCTTGTTTATTTACCTTTACCGTATCAACTATATTTAATTGATTTACCATTAGCTTTGATACAACAATCTCTTTGCTTTGTCCATTCTCAATTGTAAAATCTACAATTGCACTCTCTTTTGGGGCACAAGCGACAACACCCAGCGCTACAATTATAGCAAGAATAATTCTCTTCATATTAGGTTAAATATTATTAAATTCTCTCAAAATTTTCTCTGCAATACCTTTGAACTCATCTTGTGTTAAAATGAGTTTTCTTTTCTAAAATCAAGATCTTTTTCGCTCTGTAAAGGAACTAAATGTATGTGCGTGTGAGGAACTTCCATTCCCAAGACAGCAACACCTACCCTTTGGCAAGGGATTGCACTTTTAAGAGCTTTGGCAACATCGTGAGCAAAACTCCACAACCCAGAATATAGGTCTGATGTAAGATCAAATATGTAGTCTACTTCCTCTTTGGGAATAACTAATGTGTGACCCTCTGCCATTGGGTTTATATCTAAAAAGGCATAGAATTTATCATTCTCTGCCACTTTATACGATGGAATATCTCCATTTGCAATCTTTGTAAAGATAGTTGCCATAATTTCTTATACAGAAATATTTATAATCTCAAATTTCATAATTCCGTTAGGAACCTGTACATCAACAAGATCGCCTACCTTCTTGCCAATAAGAGCTTTTCCTATTGGAGTGGCAGCAGCCAACTTATTCTCTTTTAAGTTTGCCTCACTTTCACCCACCAAAGTATACTCCATAATGGCATTATTAGCAAGATTTTTTATTTTAACCTTGTTAAGTATCTGAACCACATCTGTATTGATTTTTGATTCATCAATAACACGACCACTAGCTACAAGTTCTTGCATTTGTGATATTCTCAATTCTAATAGTCCTTGCGCTTCTCTTGCCGCGTCATATTCAGCATTCTCGGATAAATCCCCTTTATCACGAGCTTCTGCTATTGCTTTTGATATAGCAGGTCTCTCAACAGTAATCAAGTGTGAAAGTTCAGCCTTTAGTTTATCTAGCCCTTCTGCTGTTAAATAATGAATTTTTGCCATAATCTAATAAATTAAAAAAGAATCCCGACAAAGCGGAACCCTTTGATGCAAAGATATAAACTATTATTTAAAAATTTTGATATTTTGGTTTTAAAATCTCTGAAAAAAGTATTATATCTTTTGGATTTGATTTTATTCTACTCTTTATTCCCTCTTGTTTTTTATCTTTTTCAACTACGTCTGATATCTCTGATGAAGTAATTGCGTCTCCTATTTCACCTCCAAATGCTTCAATGCTTACTGCCTCGATAGCTCTACTCTCATACCCATTCAAGTTGTCGAGAGCACTAACCTGAGAGTCAAGTACATTTACTTTCGTTTCCTCTATCTCTTTCTCAACATAGACCTCAGCCACTCTTCTCTTCTTAGCCTCTTTCTTCTCTCTTTTTTTATTTTTCTCTGCCTCAAGCTGTTCATCAACCGCATCTAACTCATCTTCCCACTTGAGCTCCTTATCTATATTTATAACATCAGCAATGAACTCATCCACAAAATTCATACGACTACCCTTTGCTGGTTGCTCTTCCTTCTTAAAATCGTAGGGGTTATCTCCTGCTTCAGCCATTTTATCTGCAGCTTCAGCCTCTTCTTTCTGCTTTCTTCTCTTCTTTTTTAAATTATTCTCATAAGCTCCCATTGCTATAGTAAATGCAACTCCAACTATAATTCCTATAAGATTTGTTTCGGCTTTAATCATAACAAAATGTGCTTAATAATAAATAAAACTCTTTTTGTTGTAAAGATAATATTTTATCTAAAAAATAGAACCGATCTATCGTAATTTTTTTACGATTTTCCCTCCTAAAAGATTATAGGCATACTCCTTATCTTTAACAAGTTGCTCTCTTAGCTCGAGAATTGAACTAAATTTTTGTTCATCTCTTATCTTAGATACAAACTCTATCTTAATATCTAAACCGTAAATATCTTCATCAAAATCTAAAATATGTGTCTCTATACTCCTCTCATTCCTTTCGCCAACCGTAGGTCTAGTACCAATGTTGCATATTCCAATATATGTTTGCCCTAAAACTTCCGTAAAAACAGTATAAACACCATCTGCTGGTAAAAGTTTAAGTGGCTCGTACAATTTCATATTTGCAGTAGGAAAATCAATTGTTCTTCCTATTTTTTTTCCCGATACAACAACCCCTTTTAGACCATATCTATATCCTAAATACTCAGTAGCTCTCTCAACCTCTCCCGTTAAAAGTAGTTTTCTTATCTTAGTAGAGCTTACAACAAAATCATCTTGAGAGAACTCTTTAACTGTAATAATCTCTATTCCAAGACTATTTGCAACATTAATCAGATGCTCATGTGATTGGAAGTCATGACCAAATTTATGATCATAACCTACAATTAGAGTAGATACATTGTATTTATCCCTAAGAATATCTCTTAAAAACTCTTCAGTAGTTAGTTTACTGAACTCTTTATCAAATTTGATATTTATATACTTATTTATGCCAGCTTGTTTTATCAACGCTTTCTTCTCATCTATTGAGTTTAAAAGCATTAAATTTTCAGCCTCCTGTTGCAGAACACTCCTGGGATGAGGCCAAAAAGATATCACGGCACTCTTCTTTTTTTGAGAGAGTGCCGTATCTTGTAAGAATTTTAGTACTTTTTTATGTCCGTTATGAACTCCATCAAAGAAGCCCGTTGCCGCAACAATCATATTTTATAGCCATTTAACTAGTTCAAAGTCTTGTCTATGAGCCAATAGCGTATTTTTTGCATATAATCTATTTGCAACTTGGAATCCACCGCTGATATCAGGAACAACCTTACAACCATAAGTTGCAACTCCATCCTTAAAATCTACTAGGCTATAATCAAACACCTCTTTGATTGTAACTTCACCTTTGGGAGCTCTCTCAGCAAGAATAACCTCA
Organism: uncultured Muribaculaceae bacterium; assembly: GCA_964368585.1. Classification (GTDB taxonomy): domain Bacteria; phylum Bacteroidota; class Bacteroidia; order Bacteroidales; family UBA932; genus Egerieousia. Next base: position 191,686 of record CAYJAK010000001.1, on the reverse strand, counting down.
ATTCCTAAATCTGATGGATCAAGCTCTCCAATAAACATCTTAATCTCTGTATAATACTCTTTTCCTAGTACAATATTACCTGAATTATTATTTAGCGGCGTAAATGATTTAACCTCTATCATTGACCACTCTCTACGAACTTTTTTCTTCCACTGAGCAATCTCTTTTGCAAGCTCAAAATCATTATTCACGATAGTTTCATATCTCACAGACAGCTTATTATAGTACTGATTAATATAATCTTCCATCATCCTGTTAGTTGTAAAATCACAAGCAACATCAGCAACACAATTCTTGATTATTTCAATCCAAGTCTGAGACATACCATTCTCATCTTTATCGTAATACTTAACTGCAATATCACTCTCGATAATATTGTAAATTGTAGCAGCGTCTAATTCATCTTGGAAATCTTGATTCTCGTAAGTACGCTCCATATCTAAAGCCCAACCTGCGTTAGGTTTATAACCTTCAACCCACCATCCGTCTAACACTGAGAAGTGCATAACACCATTCATAACAGCCTTTTCACCACTTGTTCCCGATGCCTCTAATGGTCTTGTTGGTGTATTCATCCAGATATCTACACCTTGTACTAGATATTTAGCAATTGTGATATCATAATTAGGAATAAATACAATTTTCCCGATAAACTGAGGCATTTTTGAGATCTCAACAATGTGTTTGATAAGATCTTGTCCTGCATTATCTGCTGGGTGAGCTTTTCCTGCAAACAAGAATTGAACTGGACGTTCAGGGTTATTTATGATCTCATTCAAACGATCTAAATCTCTAAATAACAGATGTGCCCTCTTATAAGTTGCAAATCTTCTAGCAAAACCAATAGTTAAAACATCATCTCTTAATGTCTCTTTAATGCTCACAATATGGTGAGGTGCATAATGGTTTGCAGATGATGCATTTGAAAATATGTCTTTAACCTTATTGATTAGTTTTGTTTTTAATGTAGATCTAACACTCCACACTTTCTCATTACTAACATTTCTAATTCCACTAAAACAAGATTTATCGTAGTGATGAGATCTAAACTCCTCGCCAAAAACTTCAGCGTGAACTTCTTGCCACTCTGGAGCAGTCCACGTAGGATAGTGTACTCCATTTGTTACATAACCAACTTTATCTAATTCCTCTGGCAAGTAACCTGGCCAAAGCTCTGATAAGATATCTTTACTAACTTTTCCGTGTAACCAGCTTACACCATTAATCTCTTGTGACAGATTTGATGCTAAATTACTCATTGAGAATTTCTCTGACTCATTATTAGCATCTATTTTACCTAAAGCGATAAATTGTTCCCAGCTAATTTTTAATCTATCGGGATAATGAGGAATATACTTTCTTAACATTCCTTCATCAAATGCATCGTGACCTGCTGGAACTGGTGTGTGCGTTGTAAATAGAGATGACCCACGAACAACTTCTAGAGCCTCTTCAAAAGACAATTCGTTGTTTTGAACATACTCTTTTAATCTCTCTACTCCAATAAATGCTGCGTGCCCCTCATTACAGTGATAAACCTGTGTATTTATGTTTAATGCTCTTAAGGCTCTAATACCACCTATTCCAAGCACTAACTCTTGCTTAAATCTATTCTCCCAATCACCTCCGTATAGTTGGTGAGAGATACTTCTATCCTCTTGTAGGTTCTCATTAATATCAGTATCAAGAAGATATAGAGCAATTCTACCTACATCTACTCTCCAAACTTTTGCATAAACATTTCTACCAGGGAACGCAACTGAAATTGTTACCCAGTTATTATTCTCATCCATCACTGGAACTGCTGGCGTCTTGCTGAATATCTGTGGATCATATTTAGCAACTTGTGATCCTTGTGAAGATAATTGCTGAGTAAAATATCCATATTTGTATAGGAATCCTACAGCAGTCATATTCACATTCATATCACTAGCCTCTTTTAGATAATCACCAGCTAAGATACCCAAACCTCCTGAGTAAATCTTTAGGGATGTATCTAACCCATATTCCATACTAAAATATGTGATTGATGGATTAACAGCCTTAGCTTTAAGAGCCATATATTCGTTAAATTCTGCATAAACAGCATCTAACCTTGATAAGAAAGCCTGATCTTCTGATAATTCATTATATTTGGTTAATGTAACCATATCTAGCATAGCAATTGGGTTGCCATCTGATAGGTTCCATAAAGTTTCATCTGTATCTTTGAATAGTTCAATGGCACTTTGGTTCCAGCACCACCACAAATTCTTAGATAGTACGTCTAGAGCTTTTAATCTCTCAGGCAATCTCTTATTAACAATAATGTTTTGCCATTCTGGTCTGTTTCCTCTGTAATTTACACTCATTTTTTCTTCAACATATTCGGGGTACTCCCCATTTCTTAAATTGGATTTTTCTATTGATTTTTGATATGCCTCTTTGTAGAATTTAATATTGTTTTCCCACAATGCAATTCTTGAGACACTTTTGCTATTTTGTACATATTTTTCCCTCTCTGTATCAGACAAGCTTGCCACTTCAACAATCTTTCTAACTACACCATCTACTACTATACCATAATTAGAGTCGTTTCTATCAATTACAGAGATAGATGGATGTGGCTCTGTGTAGTACTCCTCTACCCATGCTCCAAATCCAGCCAAGGATGTAGTTACAGTAGGTACTCCATACGCTAGACTCTCTAATGGAGTATATCCCCAAGGTTCGTAGTACGAAGGGAATACTGTTAGATCAAAACCGATTAAAAGATCATAATATTTCTTATTAAAAACCGCATCGTTACCATTTAAGTACGATGGGATAAATATTAAATTGATTTTTTCCTCTGGGATATTTAACCTAAGACTTGCAAGTTTATTACACACAGCATCGTGCTCTGGTTCAACTAATTTATGGGTTAGAAGCGTCTTATATTCTGCAAGTGATTCTTCTCTCGATAATTTAGCAATTAGCCTAGAATCAACTCCTTTACTCCAAGCTGGAACCATAATACAAGCCAATATATCTTTTCCGCTATACTCTGAGTTTTTAATTTTGTCAATAGCATCTAAGAATATATCTAGCCCCTTATTTTTATACTCATATCTACCACTTATACCAACAAGAATAGTATCTTTTGAGTACTCTTTATTGTGCATTGTTCCAGCAACCTTAAGAATTGACTCCCTTGCCTCTTCTCTTAGTTTGGTATAATCGGTATCGCTAGGAACAATACTCTCATCAAAACCATTTGGTGTTATAATATCCACCTCACGTTTTAAAAACTGAGCACATTCTCTTGCTGTTATTTCACTTACTGTTGTAAAAACATCTGCGTTTTGAGCTGCCTTAGATTCTAATGAATGTCTTGCTGATATCCCAATTTGTTTTGCTTTTTCATCGGGATTAAAACTATAAAAATCTTGATATAGCTGCATATTATTGCAAGCGATTGAGCGCCCCAATGCCGTTGCGTGAGTGGTAAACACTGTGCCTATTGAAAGATTCTTTTCAGCAATATACAGAACACCTGCACCAGTCATCCACTCGTGAAATTGAGCAACTACCTTTTCTCTAAAATTTGAATTATATCTTACAAAACTTTCTATAACCATTCCAGTTGCATAGCCAAACAAGGCTGCTTCTACGTAGTCCCACCTACCGCTAAGTGAATCTAGTTGGAATCGCTCCCAAAGTTTCTTGAAAATTAAATCTTTTTTATCTATTAGTGCTGTAAAGTCTACTAAGAAGACAATTGGCTTTGAGGCAATCTTCCACCTACCAACTCTTACCCTTAATCCTTCCTCTTTTAGTCGCTTCTTCCAGCTAACAAAAAGTGAAGTATCCTCTTCAAATTCAGGACACTCCTCGTCATGCCAAATATCTGGCCCGATAAGAATATGTTTTTGTTTGTATACTTCGCTCAGCTCTAACGCTTTTGTGGTAACAACAGTGTGTATACCACCAACTTTATTACACACCTCCCAACTAACTTCAAATAGATAGTTTGAGGTGATTTCTTTTTCAATCATACATTAATGTTTTAATAAAGAGCGCGCAAATTTATAATTTTTTACAAAATACTACAAAAATCGCTCCTTATTAACTCTTTTTTTTCTTTTCTTTTTGAGTTTCTTTTACTCTGATTTGGAAATCGCTCAACACGTTCATATAGTTGATAAACGCCTCATATGGAGTCTCATACGGATTAAAATATTTATGAATTGCACCGTCCGAGAAGAACTTAGTACACATATAGTAAAAATGGTCACTCTCTTGCAATCTTCTAAAATCAGATAATAGATCTTGGTCTTTACAAGCTAAAACCGCTTTTTCTAATTCATATAACTTATTAAATGCCTCATTTTGAAGCTCATTTCCTACCCAAGCGCTAGTATCACGCTCTTCATCTGCCCACGAAATTGCAAATGGCACGTGTAAAGGGGCCTTTGGCTGATGAACTTTAGCTACCTCACAAGGGGTTCTGAATTTAAATACTCCCTGTTGAATAACCTCATTTACTAATGCTCCCATAAAGGCAAATATTCCCGATGAAGCAGGCTGATGCTCTCCAAATGTCTCATAATCCATAAATAGATTAATTACATCATCTTGAGCGCAATTTTCATTAAGCCAACTAGTATATTTATCACTTGTAATAGGCCAAACAGGATTACTTTGATCTGAGAACCTAAAAGCGATATCATCACTTAGGCTAAAGTTCTTTAAAAGCAATTTTAACTTTGGATTTATTGCATTTGTATAGATATAATTAGGACTCTTCCAGCCAAGAATATGTTTAGCGCCCTCTGTTAGCATAGCGTTATACCCCATTTTAGAGACTACCTCACCTATTTTATCTGAATAGATTAGTTCAGTATTTCTAAATGTTGTTGGTTTTACTCCAAAGTGCTTACGAATAACTGCTGCGTGCTCTTTAACTTGACTCTTGAACTCTTTCTCAGATATTAACGATGATAAAGAGTGTGAATAGGTCTCTGATAGAAACTCTACACAACCCGTATCTGCCAACTCCCTAAAACTCTCTAAAACCTCTGGTGCATATTTTTCAAACTGCTCAATTACTACTCCCGATAAAGAATAGCAAATTTTAAAGGCTCCATTATGCTTCTTTATGAGCTCTAACATTAGAGCATTCATAGGTAGGTAACAACGTTGGGCAATTCTATCTAGTATTGCTCTGTTAGTAAAATCGTCATAATAATTTGAATCACATCCAATATCAAAGAATCTATATAATCTTAATCTATTTGGTTGGTGAACTTGGAAATAAAGGCACAATGATTTTTCCATAATAAAAGTATATGTAATTTTTAATTAATTCTAGTTTCTATAGCTTGGTGATACACATCAATCATATGAAGAGCTGCGTTTTCCCATTTTAGTGCATTCACCTCTTCTGTCCCCTTCTCCATACTCATTTGGGATAATGATGGATAAGCTAATAATCCATATATAGCATCAGCCATAGCGTCAATGTCCCAAAAATCTACTTTTATAGCATATTTTAAGACCTCTGCAACACCTGATTGCTTAGATATAATTGTTGGCACATTCGATTTCATTGCCTCTAATGGAGAGATTCCAAACGGCTCTGAAACAGATGGCATTACATATACATCTGAATGAGCAAACATTTTTTTAACATCTGCCCCTCTAAGAAAACCTGTAAAATGAAATTTATCGGATATTCCCAATTTTGCAACTCGTCTAATAGATCCGTTTAACATGTCACCATTTCCTGCCATAACAAAACGTACATTATCATAACGTTTTAAGACCTTATTTGCAGCCTCAATAAAATATTCAGGTCCTTTCTGAAATGTAATTCTACCCAAGAACGTCACAACTTTCTCCTTAACACCCTTATTGACTACTAGCTGCTTATGCTCGCTAAAATCAACAGCATTATGAACCGTTACAACCTTATCTGGATCTATACCATATTTGTTTATAATTGTATTTCTGGTTAAGTTACTAACGGCAATTATTTTGTCGGCAGCTAACATTCCCATTCTCTCGATATCATAAACTACAGTATTCACTTTCTCTCCCGTTCTATCATACTCCGTTGCGTGTACGTGTATAACCAACGGTTTACCTGAAACTTCTTTAGCTGCGACACCTGCGGCATAGGTTAGCCAATCGTGTGCGTGTATCACATCAAACTGATTCTCCATTGCAATAGCACTTGCTACCATTGCATATCGCGACACTTCATCAAGCAGATTTGCACCATATTTACCAGAAAAACTATACTTGCCACCAAATTTAATTTTAAACTCCTGATACTCTTCAAATCTACTCTTTTGCTCCTCCTGATACTCATTTGCATATCTAATTGGATCAATGTATGGCACAAGATCAGATGAAACTTTTATAAAGCTTACTTTATTTAAAAATTCATCCACCTTATTATTTCTCTCCCACACGTCTGCTACAGAGACATCACTTGCATTAATAATTTTTACAGCTGATTGATCTTCATCTCCCGATGCACTTGGCATCACAAAAAGAACATCAATATCGTGTTTAGCGAGCCCCTTAGTTAAACCATAACAAGCTGTCCCTAATCCTCCGGCAATATGTGGTGGAAACTCCCACCCAAACATAAGAACTTTCATAGTCACATTTAAATTTTACTTTATTTTATCCAATATATATAATCCTCTTAGTATCTCTGCAATACTGATTGCAGATGAGATACATCCGTGTGGTTTATGCGAAGGTGAACCATCATAGATCTCTGCAACAGAGCCTATTCCGTGAACATTAATATCTTCTTCGAACGCATTGAGCATATCTAATCCTCTCTTACTTGCTCTTTTGCCATTCAACAAGAGATCTAATTCTATGTAAGATGCAACCAACCACGGCATTGCACAGCCATTATAGTGAGCTACATCTCTATCTCGTTGACCTCCCTCATAAACTCCTTTATATAGTGGATTCTTTGGTGCTAAAGTACGAATTCCTCGTGTTGTTAGAAGTTCGCTATTTGTTCTTTTTAGTATACATAGTTTGGTGAAATCATCTACTGGCGTATGCTTTAATGAACTTGCTATTAGTTGATTAGGTCTAACAAACGTGTTAACTTCTCTTTCGTTCACATAGTCTGCTAGACAATTTACGCCATTATCTAATTTAAATACATCATTGAAACTTTGTTTCGTTTTTTCTGACAGAGCCAATAGTTGCTTTGCTCTATTTTTGTCTCCACACATCGACTCCATTTCTGCGATAAAAACTAATCCATTGTACCACAAAGCATTATTCTCTACTTGATATCCATAACGCTCTGATACTGGGACTCCATCTACGCAAGTAGACATCCAAGTTAGTGCGGTGTTATATTTTTGAATCCACAGAAGACCATTATCGTGAAGTCTAGCCTCTGCTTTACCGCCATTTATATATGAATCTATTATTTGATTTACTATTCCTGAATATTTTTTCCAGATGCGCTTTGAATTCTCTTTATTGAAATCTATATAGTGTTGTAGAGCCTTAAATAACCATAGTGGCGCATCAGGCATCTCTGAGTTACCTATAAGTTCATTATTATATCTTTGCAAAACACAATCCAATACTGACTCAAATCTCTTTGTATCACCATTATTAAAGATTGTTAACCCTGGGAGAGCAATAAAGGTCTCTCTAGGGTTACTATAATTCCAAGAGTAACCTGAACATACCTGAAACTCCTCATTTTGCTTAATTAAGAATTGATCTGCAGACATTGAGAGACATTTTTTATAATTATCTCTCATATTATCTCTCTTCTCAACCTCTTTTTCAAATCTTAGTTTTAAGCCGCTGGCTCTTACTTCTGAAGTTGATGCTGATAGTATGATGCTCTCACCTTTCTTTATTGGGATCTCAAAATATCCTGGAACAAAAAGATCCTCCTTATAGTTGAATCCTCTTCTTTGTTCCTCCTTATATGATATGCCTTTATACCAATCTGGTGATGCAATCCAATCTCCTTTTTTATTCAACTGTAAGAATAATGATGGAAATCCTTTGTACATATTAAATGAGACACCTTTATCTACATTTTCATATCTGGTATTTGCCTCTGTATTAGCTGAGGTTAAACCGTGAATATTTCTAAATGCTAAAAATGGTGAGATTCTTAATGTTGTAGGTGAATTAGCCTCTTCTAGTGTGTACTTGATAAGGACCTCTTCACTATCTCTTACAAACATTATAGTTTTTAAGAATTTCATACCCCCCACTCGATATGTGATTGTGGAGGCATAATTCATTTCAAAATCAACGATATATTTATGTCCTCTCGGCTCATAAACATCGTCGTATGAATTAATTCCTAAGTTAAAACTCTGCTCGTGTTGAATTAATGTTTCATTTAAGCTAGATAGCAGAATATGCTTCTGCATTCCAAATTCCTTGATAGGAACTATTAATAATCCGTGATATTTTCTTGTATTACATCCTACGATTGTAGTGTTTACGTACCCCCCTGCCCTATTCGTCAACAAAATCTCGCGCTGAAGAGCGTATTCAAGATTCACTAGCTCTTCTTTATTGAACTCTAAGTATGCCATGGTATCTATTTAATATGGTTTCAAAAACTCTTCAAAGATAACATTTTATTATCTATATTCAAGTTAAATTTTTCTTAATTTTTTAAAAACGACCCCTGACCTTGATGGGAGATAGAGGCTGAGATAATTTTCTTTATTTTCATATTTTGAAAAATGGCTAACACCTCGGTTATTCCTCTCAAAACCATCAAATTCTTTCCAATCTGTATCCAATACAACTGAATACTCTCCACCATAACCCACTCTTAACTTATAATCTAAGAAGGATTTATCGGGATTAAAATTAAATACAAACAGGTATTCGCCCCTCTCCATTGCCAATATCTGCCTCTGTTCATCATTGAATACCGAGATTGGTTCATTTAGTAGAATTGCATCTTTAGCAAATAGATTAACCATTGCGCCATCAAAATTTCGCAATTTTTCATACCTTAAAAATGGATTTTCTGCTAATGACCACTGTCTACGCGCATAATGGTACGACCATCCATTTCCCTCTCGTGGAAAATCAATCCACTCTGGATGCCCAAATTCGTTGCCCATAAATGTTAGATAACCATCTCCTGCTGTGGCGATTGTAAGCAATTTTATCATTTTTGAGAGAGCTATCCCTCTATCTACGGCAAGATCATTTGACTCATTATTCATCGAAGTATACATCAAAGAGTCTAACAATCTGAATATAATAGTTTTATCACCCACCATAGCTTGATCGTGACACTCTGCATAGCTGATAGTTTTTTCATCTTTTCTTTTATTGGTAAGCTGCCACCACATATCATTTACGTTCCAATTTTCATCAAGTAGCTCCTTGATTATTTTTATCCAATAATCTGGTGTGCCCATACTCATTCTATAATCGAATCCAAAGCCGCCCTCTGCTACCGGAGAGGCTAACCCTGGCATACCACTCATATCCTCTGCAATGGTAATCGAATGGGGCACAATCTCCTTTATTAAGATATTTGCCAAACCTAGATAGATAAGAGCATCTACATCTTGATTACCGTCAAAATAGTCTGCATAACCAGTAAAACATTGTTCCAGACCGTGGTTAAAATATAACATACTTGTTACCCCGTCGAATCGAAATCCATCCAGATTATACTCTTGAAGCCAATACTTACAGTTAGACAATAAAAAGTGAAGAACTTCATCTTTTCCGTAGTTAAAACAGCGTGTTCCCCAAGATGGGTGATCCCCTTTATCTCCCGAGTGAAAATAGAGATCATAAGTTCCATCAAATCTACTTAACCCTTCTAACTCATTTTTAACCGCGTGCGAATGTACAATATCCATTACAACAGCTATCCCTAATTCGTGCGCAGCATCAACCAACTCCTTAAACTCTTCTGGAGTTCCAAATCTTGAACTTAGTGCAAAAAAATTTGATATCTGATACCCAAAAGAGCCATAATACGGATGCTCTTGGAGTGCCATTATTTGAATTGTATTGTAGCCTAACTCAGAAATCATCGGGAGTACCTTCTCTCTAAACTCTGTAAAGCTTGCAATTTTAGGCTCCTCTCCACTCATTCCAATATGCGCCTCATATATTAAAGGTGCATCTATCTTTTTATCAAAGCTACTTTTCCACTCATATTTTTGCTCTGGCTCCCACACCTGCGCAGTAAACAGGTGAGTAACATCATCTTGCACACATCTAGTTGCATAAGCTGGAATCCTCTCAGCCCCCTCTACTCCAGATTCACCTTCCCACTCAATATAAAATTTATATAGATCACCGTGTTTTATTGAGCTACTCGGAAGTATTATCTCCCAATTGCTACCTTTTTGAGTCAATTTATACTGCTCATTGGGGCTCCAATTAGACCACTCGCCTATCAAATAGATTGCAGTTGCATTTGGTGCATACTCTCTAAAGGCCCAAAAATCGCCCTCCTTATGAACACCGTAATACAGATGATTATTTATTGAATCTGTTAATTTTTTTCCGTATCCCGATATTTCATTCTTTCTGATAATTAGTTTTTGGTGTCGGGAATCAATCTCTTTCTTAAAAGGTTTTAACCAACTATCTGAATCGTAAATCATATATAAGTTTTTTTTATTCGGTTACTATTTTTTCAAATTCATCCTCATACCCCTTCAACTCTTTTTTACAATATTTTATCAACTCCATCCCCCTCTTTAGCTCATCACCTATATCAGCCAATGATGTATCGGGAGACTCAATCTTTTTAACAAGTTCCTCCAGCTCTTGCAGCGCCTCTGAGTAACTTTTTTTCTCTTTATCTTTTGCCATATATTTTTATTTTAATTTTCTCTCGACAATTTCTCCAACTTTAAATTCAACAACCCCATCACTCAGTACCAACTGATAATTAGCATCCTGCTGCACACTATTTACAGAGATTACCTTTTCAGAATCTTTATACAGAACCCCAAAACCTCTTGATAGAATTGCCGTTGGGTCTGCCGCCTTTAATTTTGTCTCGTATATTGATAGCAGATTTAATTGCTCTGTTAATTTATTCTCAAAACTACGCTTTATTCGCATATTTAGATTGGCTAGATTAACACTTTGTTCACCAATCTTTATAGAGACCGCATAAGAGAGCCTTCTCAAAAGAGAGTCTAGTTGCAAAGCCTCATCATTAAATATACTTATTATAAAATCAGCCACTGCCGTAGGAGTCTTTTGCCAAATATTAGCAACCATATCGCACACGTGATAATCGTGATCGTGCCCAATACCAGTTATTATAGGTAGTGGAAATTGAGATATGTTTAAAGCCAGTTCATAATCATCAAAACAAGATAGATCCATAGCCGACCCACCGCCTCGTATCAATATAACAACATCAAAATCATCTTGTTGCAGAAGAATCTCATCTAGAGCGGCAATAATGCTTTCAGGAGCTAGATCGCCCTGCATTTGAGCCTGGAATAATTTTGTTGAAAAGATGTAACCATACTCATTTTGGTGAAGATGTTTCTCAAAATCTCGATAACCAGCAGCTGTAACTGAAGATATAATTGCCAATTTACGAGGGAGAGCAGGCAGAGAGAGTTGAGTATTTAAATCAAAACACCCCTCCTCTTTTAACCGTTTTATAGTTTGTTGACGCTTTAGCTCCAACTCCCCAATTGTATATGAAGGGTCTATATCCGAGATAATCAGAGATAGACCATATATGTGCGAATACTGAACCTGCACCTTTAGTAGAACATTCATTCCGCTTTTTAAAGTTGCCCCAGTTGTGGATTCAAAATATGGACGTAAAAGTCTAAATGTTGAAGCCCAAATTATACCTCTTGCCTTTGCTGCCACGCCTCGTTCATTTTGGGAGTAATCAACTAAGTCTAAATAGCAATGACCAGAGGAATTATGGTTAATCTCAGCAATCTCCGCAGTAATCCAAACTACCCCTTTAACTTGATTTTCAATACCTCTTTTGATCTGCTCTTGTAGTTCAAATAGACTTAACTTTTCTACCATTCGTTTTTTTCCGCACAAGATACAAAAAAAATATTGTACCTTTGCGCTAAAATTTATTTTTAAGCGAGATGAAAATTACAAAAGCTGTTTTTTCTAGTAGTAGCGTTGACATAAAAGGTAAGCCAAAAGCAAAAATGCCTGAATTTGCATTTATTGGCAGATCAAATGTAGGTAAATCCTCTTTGATAAATATGTTATGCAACGTAAATGGGCTAGCAAAAACTTCATCAACACCAGGCAAGACACTCCTAGTTAACCATTTCTTGATAAATGACTCTTGGTACCTTGTTGATTTACCAGGTTACGGATATGCCAAAGTCTCTAAAACTCAGAGAGAAAAATTGGCAAAAATGAACAACAATTATATTAACAATTCACCTGAATTAATAAATTTATTTGTTTTATTAGATTCTCGACACAATATACAACAAATTGATTTAGAGTTTATTATAAGTCTAGGAAATGCAGGTATTCCATTTGCAATAATATTTACAAAAGGAGATAAATTAGGAAAGGTTGCACTTACAAATCAGATTGAAGCTAATAAAAAGATTTTACAAGAGTATTGGGAGGAGCTGCCTCCTATCTTTGTAACTTCATCTGAAAGAAAAGATGGAAAAGAAGAGGTACTTAACTATATAGATAATATACTAAAAACACTATAACATTATGAATCAATCACATAGCATAATTAAAATTTTCTCTTGTAGAGGTTCGTTATATTTAGCTGAAAAGATTGCTAAATCTCTGAACCTAGATTTGGGTAAAACAGAAGTGACCGTTTTTAGCGACGGCGAATTTCAACCAGCGTTTAACGAAAGTGTTAGAGGAGCAACTGTATTTATTGTTCAATCAACGTACCCACCTATTGAGAACCTATTTGAACTGTTGTTAATGATTGATGCAGCAAAAAGAGCTTCTGCATACAAAGTAATTGCCGTTATGCCATATTTTGGATGGGCAAGACAAGATAGAAAAGATAGACCAAGGGTATCTATTGGGGCAAAAATGGTAGCAAACCTTATGGCTGCTGCTGGATGTGATAGGGTAATGACTACAGATCTTCACGCAGATCAAATTCAAGGGTTCTTTGATTTTCCAGTAGATCATATATACGCAAGTCCTCTATTCTTAAGATATCTTAGAAGCTTAAATTTAGAGAACATCTCTATTGCAGCTCCCGATATGGGTGGAGCAAAGAGGGCAAATGCATACTCAAGAGTGCTTGGCTGCCCACTAATTGTATGTCACAAATCTAGAGAGAAGGCAAATGTTGTTGGTTCAATGACAGCTATTGGCGATGTTGAAGGTAGAAATGTGATTATTGTTGATGATATGGTTGATACAGCAGGAACTCTTTGTAAAGCTGCTAATATGTTAAAAGAGAAGGGCGCGTTAAGCGTTCGTGCAATATCTACTCACGCTGTTTTAAGTGGTGCTGCTTATGAAAATATTGCAAATTCAGAATTAACTGAATTAGTAGTATCAGATACTATTCCTTTAAGAAATACTGATGATCAAGATATATCTAAAATTAAAGTTATCTCTGTTGCAGAGTTAATGGCAGATGTAATTAATAAAGTTTACAACTTTGAATCAATTAGTCCATCATTTATATTTTAGTTAATTATGTTTTGCTCTAATTTAAGTATAGAAGATGTACACACCGCCTTGGTTAATGGCATAAAAGAGTACTTTGCAAAGGCAAATGTAACAAAAGCGATAGTTGGCTTGTCGGGAGGAATAGACTCCGCTGTTGTTGTTGCATTGGCAGTTAAAGCACTCGGAAAAGAGAATGTACACGGCTTTATGATGCCAAGTGAGTTCTCAACAATGCATTCTGTTCAAGATGCTGTTGATTTGGCTGAGAATCTTGGTATAAATTACAATATTGTTCCCATTGGGTCTATCTACAACAAGTTTATGAAAGAGCTTGCGCCTGTTTTTGGCATTGATAACCAATGGAATATAGCAGAAGAGAATCTACAGGCAAGAATTAGAGGAACTCTTCTTATGGCGTATGCTAATAAGTTTAACGCTTTAGTACTAAATACATCAAATAAGAGCGAACTATCTGTTGGATATGGCACACTTTATGGAGATTTAGCGGGAGCAGTAATGGTTATTGGAGATTTGTATAAACAAGAGGTTTATGAGATGGCACAACACATTAATTGTGACAAGATTATAATACCTAAATCTACAATTACAAAGGCTCCATCTGCTGAGTTGAAAATTGACCAGAAAGATACAGATTCACTTCCTGATTATGGCGTACTAGACCCTATTTTATATAAATTACACGAAGAAGAGTATAGCTACGAGCAATTAATTGAACAGGGAGAAAGCCAAGAGGTATTAGATAAAATTATAGCCCTAAAGAGAGGGGCCGCATTTAAAGTATCACAAGTTCCACCAGTTTTTAACATAAGCAGTAAACCAATTGTTTATAAAGAAAAGTGTTTATTATAGAATAATTAAAAATGGAACTATTTTTATTATCAATTATTATTGTTGGACTTTGTGTATTTGCTCTCTCTTTTAATATTATTTTTAAGAAAAATGGGAAGTTTCCCGACAAAGAGATCTCCAGAAACAAACACCTTGTAAAAGAGGGGTTAATGTGCGCTAAAGCCCAGGAGAGAATCCTTTGGAAAAAAAAGAATAAAAACAACAATGGTGGGTGTACAACCGACGGCTGTGATAGTTGTGGAGTTGTATGTGACTCAAAAAAGTAAAAAATAAGAAATATGGGATTAGTAGCAATAGTAGGTAGACCAAATGTTGGTAAATCAACACTGTTTAACAGACTAGTTGGAATGAGACAAGCAATTGTAGATGAGATTGCTGGTGTAACAAGAGATAGACACTATGGTCAATCAGAATGGTGCGGAAGAGAGTTCTCTGTAGTTGATACAGGTGGATACACTTCAAACTCAGATGATATATTTGAGGGGGAGATTAGAAAGCAGGTTATGCTTGCAATTGACGAGGCTGATGTCATTCTCTTTTTATGCGAAGTTGATACTGGTATTACTGACTATGATTCTGAAATTGCGTCTATTCTAAGACGTACAAAGAAGCCTGTTATCCTAGTTGTTAATAAGGTGGATAATGGAAATAAAATGTATGGTGCATACGAGTTTAACCTATTAGGTTTAGGTGAACCTATCTGTATTGCATCTGCAAATGGTAGCGGAACTGGTGATTTATTGGATAAAGTTTGTGAAGTTCTTCCTCCCGACAAAGAGATTGAAGAGGATGAGAATAAGCTACCTAAGATTACAATTATCGGGAGGCCAAATGTTGGTAAATCCTCAATGACAAATGCCCTATTAGGTGAGGAAAGAAACATTGTTACAGACATAGCAGGCACAACAAGAGACTCAATTTCAATCAGATATAATAAGTTTGGATATGAATTTGATCTTATTGATACCGCTGGTTTAAGAAAGAAGAATAAAGTAAAAGAGGATTTAGAGTTTTACTCTGTTATGAGAGCAATTAGATCTATAGAGTTCTCTGATATATGTATCTTAATGTTAGATGCTCAAACAGGTGTTGAGGCGCAAGATATGGCAATCTTTAATCTAATTATTAGAAATAAGAAAGGTTGTGTTATTGTGGTTAATAAGTGGGATTTAATTGAGAAAGATCACAATACAATGAAGACCTTTAAAGAGGATATCATGAAGAAGATTGCACCATTTAATGATGTTCCAATCATCTTTACCTCAGTAATCAATAAGCAGAGAATTTTAGATGTATTGAAAGAGTCTATGGAGGTTTACCAAAACTACTCTCGCAAGATACAGACCTCTAAACTAAATGATATTATGCTTGAGCAGATAGAGAACTATCCGCCACCTGCAATTAAGGGTAAGTATATTAGAATTAAGTATGTTACGCAACTTCCTACTCCAGGCCCGTCGTTTGCATTCTTCTGTAATCTTCCTCAATATGTAAAGGATCCATATAAGAGATTCCTAGAGAATAGGCTTAGAGAACACTTTAATTTTAATGGAGTTCCTATCCAAATCTACTTAAGACAGAAATAGTAAAATTTGCTATAGAATAAAACAGAGGCGATTCAATTGAGATATATTTCTCATAGAATCGCCTCTGTTAGTGATTAAGGTGTCACCTCCTTTACAGATACTACCTCTTTTAGTGTATACTCCACATACGTGTCTGCCCATTCATGCTTCCAAAAAGTTTTATCAACTCGCAAAGTGTACTCATATCCCGCTTTCCAATTAAAAAATTTTATAACGGAAGGTGGCCAGATATCCCAAATATCTTTACCCTCTTCTTTTATGTATATACCTTCTCTTTCTTTATCAAATCCATCTATATACTGCGTCTTTGCAGACCCCACATATATAATCATCTCTTCCGTCCATTGATTACCCCTCTCCTCCTTTTCGCAGCCAGATAATGTAAATATTAGCAAAATCGATATACTGCGTAATAAAAATTTAATAACTCTCTTCATAGTTGTTTACGCATTTATTTTATATTAAAATTAGTATAATAGGTGCGATTTTTTGATTTTATAAACCTAAATTTTGTTCTGATATATAGGTAGATTAAAGGAGAAGTTGGCGCCACCAAGGTCTGAATCTTTATAGAATATTGAACCGCCACTCTGCTCTATAATATTTCTACATATTGCTAAACCTAAACCTGTACCACTACTCTTGGTTGTAAAGTTAGGTTTAAAGAGTTTATCTCTATCCTCTAGCTTTACTCCCGCTCCATTATCCTCAATTGAGACTACATATTTGCCAAGCTCTTGTAGTAGTGAGATTTTAACATAACCGCGCCCTACTCCCTCTACTGCTTGAATAGCATTATTCAACAAGTTCACAATTACCCTTATTATCTGACCTTTACGAGCCAAAACTAAATAATCTTGCTCTTCTGCACTAAATATCATTCTTACATTATCTCTAGTATCGAACAAAATTTTCTGCTCTTGAATTATATTATATAGGTTGATAACGCTGCTATCCTCGTAGTAGAACTTTGCAAAGCTAGAGAACTCGGATGCCGTATCAGATAATATATCTATCTGCTCTATGATAGAGTTTGCCATCTTCTCAAATTTATCTTCCCAATTCTCAACACCATTTTGTTTCATTCTTATAAGGTGCTGAATACTCAATCTCATTGGGGTTAAAGGATTTTTGATTTCGTGTGCAATCTGCCTTGCCATTTCGCTCCAAGCGTGCTCGCGCTCAGATTGTGCCAACTTCATTGTACTATCCTCAAGATCATCAATCATCTTATTATAAGCTGCAACCAATGATCCTAACTCATCCTTATTTCTATAGTTAATATGCTCTGTTTTCTTTGTTACATTAACCAATTTTAGCTTGCGACTAATCTCTGCCAAAGGCTTTGCTAATTGATTTGAGAGCATTGTGCCGCCTAGTATCGCGATAAGAATTAACAATATATATGCATTGATTATTGTTGCTAAGATAGATGAGATCTCTCCTGTTAATTCAGATTCCTCTGAGAAATATGGGATATTTGCTATGGCGATTAATGTTCCTTTGCTATTGTAAATAGGCGTATAAAGTGAGTAGTAGTCAAACTCTGCAATACTCTCTTCATTAATAATTTGCCTCCTTTTCTCTACAATTAGATTTTTATATACATTGGAGTTAATTCTAGATGACAGTAGGTGCCTTTCAAAGAGCTCAGGCTGTGTTGATCTAATTAGAATACCGTGTGGATCATATAGGTTTATATCTACATCATTTGTTAATGCAATATTATCCAACATATCATATATACCATTGCTGTTAAGATCATTATACCTATCTACCATACTACACAGATCGGTTAAGGTTGCGTGAACATTTTGGAGTTTATCCTCCATTTGGGCTCTATTATTCTCATTAAAGTAGTTGATACTAAACCAAACACTGCCCAACCCCATACAGATTAAGGCTACTGAGAGAGAGGATACAATTAGGTATGTTATTTTTCTCTTGAAAGAGTTTCTTGAAGAGTCTACCATTAATCCCGATTTTCTACTCCATTTTACACTAACAGCTAAAAACATAAATGCACTAAAGAAAAGGAATAGGTATGACATAGAAACAATATATGAGAGAAGGGGCCTTAGTTTTCTACTCACAATTATCACATTACCATTGGCAGATGTATTCTTAAAGTGAAGATAACCATCTTTTACATAACTATTAAATCCCTCCTCTTGTGCACCATGTAATTGTAGCGAGTAATTATATCTACCCTTTGAATCAACCATTTTATTATCTACATACTTTGCGTATGAGTAATATTTAGGAATATTTACATTCTCGGTTAACTTATAATCAAATAGGATAGCTGAGTAGTTATTGTTATTTGAGTATTTAGAAGAGGAAAACTCTATAAAAAGGCTTCTCACTCCCGATATAGTATTAAAAGGAATCCTCGCTATGTAGACAACTCTCCTATCATAATTATTTATAAAATAGAAGATTGAATTATCGGCAATTGGGGTACCTCTTTCAATTAATTTGTCGTAATAATCTATACATCCAGATCTCTCATAGCTAGTTCCTGAAGAGTATGGATTTAATATAGGCAGCATCTCATTTGGTCTACACAATGTATATTTTACATCATAGTTTTGACTCATAACACTCCTAAATAGACGACTAAAGAATGCCTCTTCTAGCCTATTCTTAATAATGATTATAGCATCTTGAGATGCGTTAGAATTCATTACCTCTTTTATTCCTGGGTCATTAACAATCTTATCTTCAATTAATCTAAGCTCTAGCTCCAATCCAATGTCTCTCTCTACAGATAATTTATTAATCCAAAAATCGCATCTCTCTCTCTCTTTTTTTGCTCCGTGAAATGTTATCATCAATAACATATACAACGATATAGCAAAGAGGTATGAAACAACATATTTTGCTCTAATTAGAGAGAGTCTTCTATAACGCCTAAGTGGTATTGAGGTTAATTGTATTAGAAAGAAGAGTCCCAAGAATAGGAATGCGTATGACAAATATATAAAGAAAGAGTAAAATGTAAATTCATCAACTCTATACTGTTCTAATACAATTGATGAGTTATTTATTACTGATACAATGGTAAAATTAATATATAAAAAGAGTAGTATTGGAAGCGCAGTTGTTATTATCAGCGCTAAGATTCTCAAAATTTTGCTCTTACCATTAAATATATATACAATTCTTCTTCTCAGAAGGAAGATAGCTATCGAGATTAAAAAGACATATAAGTTATTTAGCAACAGGTTTCCCAATGAAGAGAAGAGCCCCTCATCTGCATATATATTTGGAGAGAAGAGGTTGGTATCTAGTCTTAATGACTCGCTCACCCCAAAGCTTATATATCTCAAAATAGTTAAGCATATAAAAAATAGAACAAAACCTTTATAGCTTCTCCATTTATAAAAGAATAGGCACAATGTGATAAGGGCAAATAGTATTCCAATCCATCGCAAAGGAGAGTCCAACATAGTATTTCCATAAATAGATGAATCTGTTACAGTAAACAACACTTTATCTCCTATTCCTCTCACTATATAACCTGGGTCTATTGGGTTAGAATTTATCGAGAGTCTATTATTTTTACTAATCTTTGGATTTATTTGGCTAACTAGCACCGAGTTATTAGAAAGATATTCCGTTTTAACTAACAAGCCTGTTATTACCTGAACACGCTCTTTTTTATAGAGCTTTAATACATACCAAGCTGATCCAAGATTAACATATTGTTCATCTGGACCTAAATAGGCTAATGGAGCATTATGTAGGTTTATATTTGTTTTGTATTGTAATCTATACCACAAAAAGAGGCTATTAATATCATCATTTGTAATTGGGAATTGATTCACCCAAGACTGCATAGTATCTAAATTGTACTTATAAACAACCATATCGCTAGGTAAATCGGGCATATTTAACCACTCCTCGATTGGAGTATCCATTGCCTGCTGAGCAAACTCCTCTAAGATAGCTTGTCTCTTTTGAACATTATGCTCTAAACGCTTAGTTTCCCTCTCTAAGTTATTAGCAGCTGGAGTTATAACGTAAGATAAAGAGAATAGTAGAATAGTTATTGTTGCAAATATCATTGTTCTATATTTACATCCAAAACTCCATATCTTTACATCCCATTCAGCTAAACCAACTAGGAATCTACTTCTTAATATTTTAACATATTTTCTCATTCAATATTTATCTATGATGATATGGCTCCCCCTTCATAATTGTAAAGGCTCTATATAATTGTTCTAAGAATATAACTCTTATTATTTGGTGAGAAAAGGTCATCTTTGAGAGAGAAATTAGCTCTGATGCTCTTTTATACACATTTTCTGAGAAACCGTAGGCTCCTCCAACCACAAAAACAATATCTTTGCCACTATTGGTCATCTTCTTCTCCAAATGATGTGCCCAATTTTCTGATGTATATAATTTACCCCTCTCATCTAGTAAAATTAGCTCCTCATTAGGTTTAATATTTTTGAGAATCAACTCCCCCTCTTTCTCTTTTATTTGTGCTTCGCTCAAAGCTGAAACGCCTTTTAATTCTGGAATCTCTATTCGTTTATAGTTCACATAAAATTTCAGTCGCTTCTCGTAAAGCGATTCCCCCTCATTTACAAAAGGAAACGTTGTTTTTCCTACCAATAAAAATGTCACCTTCATCTAGCAAAATTACACAAAAGTTTACATTCTTTTTTAATTTGCTATCTATTAATTCAAAAAAAAAGTTTAATTTTACCATTGGCTTGATTTTTGAAGGTTTAAATTGTTAATTATTAACGCATAATCTAATGTATGAAAAGTACGGCTCTTTTAACACTCCTTGTTTCATTCCTATTTTTTAATTTAAATGCACAAGATACTGGCGTTTTTGTTCCGATAGGAAAGTACATAAAACAGGGTGACAGTGAAAAACTATCTGCATGGTTTGCTAATAATCTTGAGTTAGATATACTAGGAAACGTAAATGGATGCAGCAAGGTTCAAGCAACTAAAATTTTGAAAGACTTCTTTGTAAAATATACACCTAAAGACTTTGTGATTATTCACGAAAGCGGAAAAGCTCCAATGAAATATGCCATTGGAACTCTTCATGCAGGAGGTGAGAGATTTAGACTCACACTATTTGTCAAGATTCAAGAATCTGGTAATGAGATTCAACAACTACGGATAGCTCGGGAGAACTAAACATTAAGAGACAACAGGGGATGCATAATTTATGACATCCTCTTTTGTTATAATCTTGTTACCTAAAATTAGTAACCTCTCTGTAACATTTCTCAGCTCTCTAATATTACCAGTCCAAGCATATTTCTTAAGCTCTTCAAGAGCATCTTCATCTATTCCACGAGCAACCATTCCAGTCTCTGTTGAGATTAAATCTATAAAGTGCTTAACTAACAAAGGTATATCATCTCTCCTATCCGCCAAAGCTGGAACGTGTATAAGGATTACACTTAATCTGTGATATAAGTCCTCTCTGAATGTCCCCTTAGCAATCTCCTCTAAAAGATTCTTATTTGTAGCTGCAACCACTCTTACCTTTACACTAATATCTTTATCACTACCTACCCTAGATAATTTATGCTCCTGTAGAACTCTTAGAACTTTTGCTTGAGCACTTAAACTCATATCACCAATTTCATCTAAGAATAGTGTTCCTCCATCTGCCTGTTCAAACTTACCCTTATGATCTTTAATCGCACCTGTAAAAGAGCCTTTCATATGCCCAAACAACTCACTTTCAATTAATTCGCCAGGGATAGCTGCACAGTTCACCTCTACAAATGGCATATTATTTCTATTACTCTTTTCGTGTAACCAACGTGCAACAAGCTCTTTTCCAGTACCATTAGAACCTGTCACTAAAACTCTAGCATCCGTCTCAGCTACTCTATCAATCATATCTTTAATTCTTACTATAGCCTCAGACTCACCCACTATTTCTGGTATTCCCGATATTTTCTTTTTAAGAATCTTTGTCTCCTTTACAAGAACTGTTTTATCTGTAGCATTCTTAAGAGTAATTAATATTCTATTTAGATCTAAAGGCTTTTGAATGAAATCATACGCTCCCTTTTTAATACAATCAACAGCGGTATCAATTGTTCCGTGACCAGAGATCATAACAACAGATGTATCAATACCTGCCTCAACAATTTTCTCTAACACCTCAACACCATCCATACCCGGCATCTTTATATCGCAAAATATAACTTCAAAGTTGCCTCCAAGTGCACGTTCAACACCCGCTTTGCCATCCTCGGCAAGCGTTATCTCATGCCCTTCAAACTCTAGTATCTCTTTAAGCGTATTTCTTATACTTCTCTCGTCATCAATAATTAAAACCTTCATATTATCTATTATTTAAATATTTTTCATAAAACTCTATTAATGCCCCCTGTTTTAGCGAATACGATGATTGATAAACAATCTCTGGCTCAACTCTCTTTAAAACCATTCTGGTAAAGATTGAAGCCAAAACTATATAATCAACTCTAACCTCAGAGATTCCCGCCATCTCTAACCTCTCCTCTCTCGTAGATTTAACTAAAAGATCATCTATCTCTATCAACCTCTCTTTTGGAAGCTCTATTGCTGGTAACTCTTTATATCCACAATTATAAATCAAATCCTTAAAAGTATCAAATGATCCTGATGCACCAACAAACACTTTAGGGTTATATTTTTTCACCTCACTCCACAATTCATTTGTAACCTCTGAACAATAATTATTAAACTCCTCTATCACCTCTTTCTGAATTGGCTCACAATAATTAAATCTCTCTCTCATCCTTGCCATACCTATCGGGAAGCTCTTTTTCCATAATATTCCCGATGAATCACTTATAATAAATTCATTGCTCCCTCCACCTATATCCATCATAAGCACCCTCTCTTCAAATGAGACAACCTCACTTAAGCTCTCTTTAACTCCTTTAAAAATTAACTCAGCCTCTCTATCTCCTGGGATTATATCAATCTCTATTCCAAAGGTCTGATTCATCTGTTTTGCAAAATCGAGGCCATTTTTTGCATCTCTAATTGCCGATGTTGCAAATGCATATATTTTGTCGGCTCCACCACACTCATTTAGCACCCTCATTATTTCCCTTAAAGCGCTCTCTCCTCTATCAAATGCCCCCTTTGATAAGATTCCACTCATCAATCCTCCACCTTCACCCAACTTTGCAGCGTGCTTGTATATTTTTATAATCTCGTATTTATCGGGAGTAAAATTTGCCAAAAGAAGGTTAAATACATTTGTGCCTAAATCTAATATTGCTATCCTCATTATTATTTTTTTTTAATTACTAGGTACAAATATAAAGTTTTTTGTACTTTTGCCACATGGATAAATCTAAAATAATAATAGCCATTGATGGTCATTCATCAACCGGTAAGAGCAGCTTTGCCAAAGAGGTTGCAGAGAAGTTGGGGTATATTTATGTTGATACCGGAGCTATCTATAGAGCGGTCACCTATTTTGCTTACACAAACGGCTTTATAAGTAATAAATGTAAGATTGACAGAGAGGGGTTAAAGAAGGTTCTCAAATTTAACACAATTGGGTTTGATATTAGTAGTAGCGGAAAATCTGAGACTTATTTAAATGGAGTAAACATTGAGCAGCAAATTAGAACGCTTGAGATTTCCAACAAAGTGAGCCATATATCTGCCGTTCCAATTGTTAGAAGTTATGTAGATAGCATCTTAAGAAAGATTGGAAGAGGTAAAGGGGTTGTTATGGATGGTAGAGATATTGGAAGTGCTGTATTTCCAAATGCCGAGCTTAAGTTATTTATGACGGCTCAAGCTAAAGTTAGAGCAGAGAGAAGATATAAGCAGATCATTGATGCAGGAGATAGCGCTAATTTTGATGATGTTTTAGATAATATTGAGGAGAGAGACCATTTAGATGCTACTCGCAAAACATCGCCTCTAGTTAGAGCAGAAGATGCTATTTTACTTGATAACAGTTGTATGACTATTCCAGAACAGTTTGTATGGCTCAATAATATTCTACTTGAGCGTTTTGGAATTGAGATGAAATAGTAGATTTGTATGGCATTTAGAGTTGAGATTGATAATGAATCGGGGTTTTGCTACGGGGTTATTAGGGCAATAAAAGAGGCTGAAAATAATCTAAAGGTGCTGAATAATCTCTATTCTTTAGGTTCTATTGTGCACAACGGAGCCGAGGTTGAAAGGCTCAACAATCTTGGATTAAAAGTCATAAACCACCACCAAATCAAAGATTTACAAGACACAACTCTCTTGATTAGAGCTCACGGAGAGCCCCCTTCTACATATAAAATTGCAAAGGAACAGAATATAGAACTTATTGATTGCACTTGCCCTGTTGTGCTTAAACTGCAGGAGAAAATTCGCAATACATATAATTTGAATCCCGATAAAAAGAGTCAGATTGTAATCTTTGGAAAGAGAGGACACGCTGAGGTAAATGGTTTGGTTGGTCAGGTAGGTTCTGATGCAATTATCGTTGATATTACTCACACTACTAATGGCATTGAGTATATTGGGATAGAGGAGATAGATTTTAGTATCCCGATAAATATTTTTTCACAAACCACAAAAGATCCATTGGAGTATCGAGAAATTTGTGATGAGATAAAAAGGAGACTTGCTTTGTTGGGAAGAGGAGAGAAAAATTTAGTTATTCACAACACAATATGCAAGCAGGTTGAGCGTAGACATTCCAATCTTATAGAGTTTGCAAAAGGGCACTCAGTTATCATTTTTGTGAGCGGAAGAGAGAGCTCTAATGGAAAGGTTCTCTATGATTTATGCCTCTCTGTTAACCCTCGCTCATATTTAATTGAGAGCGCAGACCAAACAGATATTAATTGGTTAAAGGAGGGGGATTTTATTGGCGTTTGTGGCGCAACTTCAACTCCAAAATGGCAACTAAGTGAGGTTGCTGATTATTTGAATAATTTATAAAACAAAACATAGTATGAGTAACGTTCTAATTAAGACTACATTAGGCGATATAAAGATTAATTTATATGAGCAAACACCTCTACATAGAGATAACTTTATTAAGTTGGTAAAAGAGGGATTCTATAATGGTACAATTTTTCATCGCGTTATTAAAAACTTTATGGTTCAAGGTGGGGATCCTGATTCTATTGGAGCTCCAGCAGGAAAATCATTAGGCACTGGCGGACCTGGATATAATGTTGATGCTGAGATTGTTTACCCACAATTCTTTCACAAGAGAGGTGCACTTGCTGCTGCAAGACAGGGCGATGAGACTAACCCAATGAGAGCATCTTCTGGTTCTCAATTTTATATTGTTTGGGGAGAGAAATATAACGAGGGTAAATTAAAGCAGTTAGAAAAGAATCTAACAATGATGAAAGAGAACGAGATTTTTAACCGCTTAGCAGCTGAAAGAAAGTCTCAAATTATGGATCTTAGAAGAGCCAGAAATCAGGATGCCCTTATGGAGTTACAAGAGGAGCTAATTGCAATAACAAAAGCTGAAATTCAGGAGCAAGGTGGAGCATCTCTTACGCCTGAGCAGCGCGAGGCATATATGAATTTAGGAGGCACTCCTCATTTAGATGGTCAATATACAGTTTTTGGAGAGGTCATTGAGGGTCTCGATATAGTTGAGAAGATTCAAGAGGCTGCAACCAGTGGTGGCGATAGACCTAAAGAGGATATTATTATGACTATGGAGTTATTATAACTAATTGAGCTATTTAGATTAAAAAGAAATAGTTATATTTGCACCCTTAAATTTAGAAACACAAAATTTTTATAATATGGCAACTACATCAGATTTTAAAAACGGATTATTTTTCAACTATAATGGCAAGCCTTGCCAATTAGTATATTTTCAACACGTAAAGCCAGGAAAAGGTGCAGCGTTTGTTAAAACTAAATTTAGAAATCTTGAGAATGGAAAGATTCTTGAGAACACATTTAATGCTGGTGAGAAGATTGAAACTATCACTGTTGAGAGAAGACCTTACCAATTCTTATACAAGGACGAGAACGGTTATAACTTTATGCATAATGAAACATTTGAGCAGATCCACTTAGAAGAGGACTTTGTAGATAATGCAGATCTTATGAAAGAGGGCCAAACTGTTGAGATGATGTTCTTAGCTGACGAGGAGAGATGTTTAACTTGTGAGCTTCCTCAATTTGTTGAGCTTGAAATCACTTATACTGAGCCAGCTGTTAAAGGCGACACAGCATCTACTAATGCTCAAAAGCAGGCTACTTTAGAGACTGGTGCAACAATCAACGTTCCTCTATTCATCAACCAGGGTGATAAGATTAGAGTGAAAACAGAGGATAGAAGTTACGGAGAGAGAGTAAAATAGAGTTCATAACTCTAATAAAAAGGCTCATTCGTCAAACAACATCTTATTGTTAATGAGCGAATTATAAGCCAAATAGATCATTTAATTACCCCCTTTCAGCACTTTGGTGCTGAAAGGGGGTAATTCATATTTTTTTGTTACCGCTTTTTATAAAAAAGTTCACCGTAGATGATGCGCTCTCCCAAACTGAGTGGTTAAGTTGCGCATTTGGATCAAAATTTTCCTAATATCAACACCAAATTGTCCTCCTCATTAAGTTCTGAGGCTATTTTTTGCAACTCACCAGAGATTTTTCCTTCTTCATTTAACTCAATTAATTTATAAGCATCTATTGGATATGATGTATGATACTCGGCTGGGATAGAGTGTGAACCACCAAAATTTATATAATCTATATCATCCATAAGTTCAATCTCATAAACCTCGTCCAATTCTTTATCATACATAAACGTTTTATTATACCTAAAAGAGTAGTTACCATTCTCCTCAACAAGTTTTTTATCCATTATTTTCAAAATAATATACTTCTTACTATTCACAACAATCTCCGTGAGATATTGATTTTCACCCCTGTTCTTTAGCGATAGAAAAGGTATCAATTTTTTATCGCGATACATAAATATTGTATCTAGGGCAAATTCCGATATTATAATTTCGCCTCCCAATCTTACCATTTTATTGGTAGGTATAATTATTGGTTGAGTTAATGTTTTATCAGCAGTTCTAATGATATTAAAGGTTCTATAACCATATCTATTCTCTACTTTTATGGGTATCTGCTCTATTGAACCATCTTTTTTGGAGATTAGTATATATGGATCTGTGCTTACCTTATCTTCAAGGTTAGGAAAATCTAAATATTTGTCATCACTTGTTATTAGATACTCATTATCATAGTTTAAGAGATGTCCTTTGTTAAATTTATATTTTTCTGGTAGCTCAAGGGTTCTATTAAATTCTCCCTCAAATGTATAGACTTGAATTTTATTGGTATTTCCATCAAAATCATAAATAAAGATCTCATTATTCTCAAAATCTACACATAGGTCTGTGATATCTTTATATTCATTTCTTGCACCACCTTGATATTTGAATGAATTTATGAATTTTCCGCTGCCGTCAAATATTAGAATTGCATTACTATACTCTGCAACAATGAATTTGTCTGAGATCTCTATTGAAGATAAAGATGTTATTATTGAGCTATCGTTTGTTTCAAGAGAAATAAACTCTAAATCAAGCAATTCACCAAGAAAAACCTCTTTTATTGGATACTCTTTAGTAATATCAATTTCTGGTAATACTCTCTCAGACGTAGGTTTCTGATTTTTACAAGAGCTGTAAGCTACTAACACTAATAGCATTATTAGTGTAAATAATCTAAGTTTCATATTATTTTTATTTAGTGTTATTGTTCAATCTCCAACACAATCCTAAAGCCTAAGTCATAATCCCTCATTATGTAGGTATCGTGATCTCTATTTACTACCAAACAGAAATCCTTATCATTGAACCAACAGCCACCCCTTGCACTTTTATTTGCCTCCAGCACACCAACTTTTACAGGATTATCTCTAGGACTTGATTTATAGAATTTTGCGTCATAAGTATCTTCGCACCATTCCCAAACACTACCACTCATATCATACAACCTCAACTCATTTGGTCTTTTTTTACCCACAATCATTTTATTAGAGTATTTCTTGAACATCCCAGGTTCTGTACTCTCAAGCGGTACAGCCCAGAACTTAGAGGGAACAAACCAAGCCACTTTTTCTACCCTATTACTCCCTGCATAATCATATCCCTTACTATATTTTCCTCCTCTTGCAGCATACTCCCACTCTGCCTCAGTTGGCAGACGGTACTTTTTACCTGTAGTTTCTGATAGCCAATGGCAAAACTTTTTTGCATCTATCCAATTCACAAATACAACAGGGCTCTTCTTACGATGCTTTTCATCACCCAAAAATTTCTGCCTCTCTAAACCAGTCTCCTTGCAGTATATATCATACTGGTGGTAAGTTATCTCATATTTTGAAATAAAAAAACTATTTACAGACACATCGTGAGGCGGAAAATCATCTCCTTTCCAAGGCTTAGAAATGTCGTTATCACCCATACTAAATTCTCCACCCTCTACAAACGCCATCTCTATATCTACTCCCTTTGATTCTTCAACATACTTGTGAGCACTATATCTTAGTATAGAGCAAGATGACATTTGCAGTGCCGCTATTATAAATATATAGAGAGAGATGTGTTTCATAAATTAAAATTTTTAGAGAGGTTATTTCAGTTGAAATATTATTGGAAACGTATATATTACCCTTGCTGTAGATCCATTTTTTAATCTTCCAGGTCTCCATTTTGGAGATTTGTTTAACACCCTAAAGACTTCATTATCGAGAGATTCGTGCACACCTTTCATTATCTCAACATTTGAGAGCGAACCATCTTTCTCTATAATAAACGAGGCAGTTACCCTTCCATCAATTCCCCCTTCTTTTGCAATCTCTGGATAAACTAATTCACTGTAAACCCAACTTTGAAAAGCCTCCCCAATAAATTCTGGCGGAGTAAATATCTCTGCCATATGGTAAATATGATCGGAACCAAAGGCTTGGTATTCAATTTTAGCTCTCGATATATCATCTATTTTTTTTGATACAACAGGAGTTGCAAATAGCGCTGTAGTTAATAAGATGAGTGGAAGCACATACAAACACTTTACAAAAGACCATCTATTAGACCTAGTCTTTAACATCATAGTGACACGACTCTTTAATTTACTATGATTAAAGCTATTAGCCATAGAATACAAACTTTTACCAACTGCCTTTTTTATTAAAAGTAGTTGATACTGCTCAATATTTACAATCCCTGATTTAATTACCGATTCATCGGCTGAATACTCGTGCACCTGCATTAATTCTCTTTTTGCAATCCAAATAGCTGGATTAAACCAGAAGAAGATAGTTAGTAGATCTATAAATATTAAATCTAAGGTATGGCGACTCTTTATATGAGACAATTCGTGAAGTAGAATCTCTCTACCAGAGCTATCATAATCCTCTTTAGATATCACGATATAATTCATCCAACTAAAAGGGTGAGCTGAATTAGTGGTTATTTTCAGATAAATTTGTCTTTTAATCCCCGCAATCCTCATACAATCAATAAGTAATTCACTATCGCGATAATTATTTACACCTTTCAAAACCCTATAGAGCTGATAATAAGCAATTAACATTCTTACAGTATAAAATAGAGCTCCTATTAAGTAGAGTGCTAGAGATATAAATAACACCTTACCTATATAATTATTCTCTTTTAAAATAGGCAACTGTTGTAATGGCGCTGCCTCTTTTCCACTCATATCTAATCCTATAAGATCTAAACCTCCACTTTTCACATTTAAAACAAATAGAAGTGGAATAGTTATGGAGATAAATATTATTAAGAGCCAAATGATTCTATTTATTTTATGAAATGTTTCGCGCTCTAATAATAACTTATTAATCAACACAAAACCAAATAGATAAACAGATGACTCTACAAGATATGATATTAGCGCACCCATCTCATTTATTTTTTATTTTTAACTAGATCTATTAATTCATTTAGCTCTTTTAACGAAATTGCCTCCTCTTCAACAAGAGAAGATATTGCAGCCATTGGTGAGTTATTATAATACTTACCAATAATACTCTTTAGAGATTGTTTATTAAAATCTTCTCTTGATACAATAGGGTAATATTGGTAGCTATTCCCATAACTGTTATGCGATAAAAAACCTCTCTCTTCTAGTGCCCTAACTATTGTTGAGAGCGTATTAAAATGGGGTTTAGGAGCATCGTAGCACTCTAGTAATTCTCGTACAAAGAGCGCTCCTCTATCCCAAAACAGATTCATTATCTCCTCCTCTTTTGCTGTTAATTTATGATTCTCCATTTTTATATATTTTGATCTTCACAAATGTAACTATTTTTTTTAGTTACACAACTAGACTTCATAGTTATTAAACTAATTTTTCTAGTTATCGGGAAGATTATATAAAAAAAAGGGGAGGCTGCCCTGAATAGAAATCAAAACAACCTCCTCTTTACCACAAAGGCATCATAAATATTAAACCTTCCTATTTTTTCATATTAGGTGCTTCATTAAAAATAATTGGTGGCGCTAAAGGTATAAATGTACTCTCATCAAACGCAGCTGTTTGAGATTTATAACTAGCTCTACTTTGAGCTGAGGTATTTACAGCATCATACTCTAAAAATTTCGCTCTACTATACGTATCTCCCGATATCTCCATAATATACTTATATATAGCCTCTCTAGATGGAGCATTAAATCCACCGGTATTATATTTCATTATACTATACTCTGTAGGTCTATATACCCCCTTCTCAAAAGTATATCCACCCTCATAAATACCAACTAAACCATCATAACTACTATTGTTTAAGAAGTGAGACCACTTAATATTATTTGGATTATCTGTTAAATCTGTATTGGCACCCCAACCCCAACTAACTTGTGTCTCAAAATTTGAGACGTAATTAGACGGTATTGTACCTGTTCCACTATTACTATATTCATCAAAGAGTTTACCAAATCCATGGCCCGATGCCTCGTGAATAATTACTTGACGGAATGTCTCACTATCATTATTTGCTATTGGGCAATATGAGATAGAGGCATCTAGTCCACCTCCATAAAGAGAGCAGGTTCCAGCATACTTAGTATCATTTAATACATTTATAACCGTAAGGTTAAAAAGGTCAGTAATTGATGGAACTTTTTTAGCATACTCAAAGATCATATCATTATCGCCAGTTATTCTAGTTCCAGACCCGTATAGAGATTTAAAGATTGTACTTGCGCCATCTCCCACATTAGTGTTTTCTGATATTGCATTTACATAATATACATTAAATCTATTACGATAGGTTTTGTATGGCTCCTCCGAGAAGAAGTGCTCCATAGCCTCTCTCATAATTTGATCATATTTACCACCAGTCCCCATATCTTCCGCAATAAATCCATCTCCAAGAATCACTACATTTATCCCTGCTCCAACTGTAGCAGATTGCAGCTCTACAACGTAACCATCATTAGCATCCTCACCTCTTGGTGGCTCTACAGGCTCTGGTGCATCAAACTCTGCAGCTGCTGAGTAGATTCTACCAACAGTTAATGCCTTATTCACAGGGTAAGTAGTTGCTATAGTTCTACCATCTTCTAAAGTTAATTCTATTGTATAGCTTCCCGATGTATTACTCACGCTAGGATCCCACCAAATTGGAATATTTACCACATAATCTTGAGAGCTACTTATTACAGACGAGCCATTTATATTTATAGAAACAGAATTACTAGCCGACGAGCTCACTGGCGTTATACTACCATCTGCTAACATTTTCCATTCATTTATAAACCCTTTCTCTCCCGCTTTGAACTCTACTTTTTTTATCTTGACCTCATCACTTAAACCCTCCTTAAGTTTTAGATTTAGATTCAATATAGATTGGTTAAGATTGAATTTTACACCTATTGTCTCATCCCTTTCTGCAACAAATATAGGAGAATACATAAACAGAGAGTTATTAATATGGCTATAACTTCCATTTGCAGTTTGGGCATTGATTGAACTCTTTACTGTTATTGAACTTTGAGATGAAGAGTAAGTAACATCACTCCCTGTAACAGCATAATAACTAGCCCCATCAACCAGCTTACTACCATAGAAATCAGCCGTTTTACCCTCTTGCGAGATAGAGTTTGCATCTATCGTAAATGTAGAGTATCCGCTAATTTTATTATTAGAAGCTATCTTTATAACATTTATTTTATCACCACTTTTCCATTTTACAGAAGCACCATCAATAGCAACCTTTGTATCACTCCCAGAGGAGACTGATAATTTGTACTCCTGAACTTCACTAAAAACAGCTCTTTGCTGTAGAACAACCTGCTCCTTTTCACACCCTACTAACAGAACCAATAGGGCAACTAAAATAGATTTAAGTATATTTTTTAAGGTTTTCATCTTTTTGCGTTTTAATCTATAATTTACATAATCTTTACTATAGTTCCTCTATTATAAAATCATCAAGCTGTTTAATAGTTTGTGATATATTTATTGTTTTTGTTGTACTACCAGCCTTAATTGTTATAGCTCCAACTCGTTTTTTATTCGTGGTATTAGAAGTTACATTAAAACTCAATACTTCATTCTCTACAGCACTACCAGATTTCTTATCAAGTGTTATCCAATCTACATCAGTTGCTACCGTCCAATCCGCATCTACTGAGAATGTAATCTTATAGGTTCCCTCAACCGATTTAATCTCCATATTCTCTGGAGTTACAGAAATTGAGATCTCTTTACCTTTTTGTATCACCTTTACAGTTTGTGTTAGTTCACCCATCGTGAATACTATACTAGCCTCTCTCGCATCAAAACTGGTATTTGGATCTACAGAGAAGGCAAAGTTATAGTTATAAGTCTCATTTCCAGACAATTTACCTAATTTTAACCACTCCGCATCTGATTCTGCACTCCACGCCTCACTGGCACTAAGAGCAATGCTATAGTTACTCGCTTTTGAATCCGTTGTAACATTTTGAGTTTCTACCCATAATACTGTTGCTTTAGCCTCTTGCTTAACAATAACCTCTTGTGTTAAATCCCTCATAGTAAACACAAGTGTATCAATTCTCTCATAATAATAAGGATTTGACGTTAGGGTAATATTTATACTCTTGTTATCTCCTGCGCTACCAGAGCGACTAGAGAACGTTATCCAACTTGTTTTATTATCCACCGTCCACGAGTGACTCGCATTAATTTGTATCGTATAATAATCACTAAAGCTTCTAGCATTTATATTATTCGGGGTCACCACAAACATCTTCACCTTTTCTGCCTGTAAAACAGTTATCTCTTTAGTGAGAGCTCCCATCTTAAAAGTTATCTTTCCACTTCTTGCACCATCTAAATCATTCTCCTCAATATCAAAGTAGAAATTATAACTATCATCTGCATCTCCTGCACTTTTAGATAATTTAATCCACTCCACATCCGTTGTAGCACTCCAAGAGTGACTAGCAGTAAGCGTAACAAACTGAGTTGATTTATTGCTTGTTGTATTAATATTTGTTTGGTTGATCTTTAATTCTTGTGATTTTCCAGCCTGTGTAATAACTACTGTTTTAGTAATATCCCCAACTTTAAATGTTAAAGTTCCTACTCTCTCTCCTAAATCTCCGTTATAATCAACTGAAAAATTAAAATCATCTCCTTCACTCCTAGTCTCTTTTCCAGATGTTTCTGTAAATGAAATCCAATTTACATCTTTTGTAACACTCCAAGAAACATTCGCAGTGATAGTCACTTTATGGCTGCCTTTTTCACTACCTACACTTATTTCATTTGGTGTAACTGTTAAAGCTGGAACAATGCCTAATTGAGTAACTTTAACCTTTCTAGTTGAATCTCCCATTCTAAATGTTATCTCCCCCTCTCTTGAATCTACTCTACTATTAGGTTCCACATTAAAGAAATATTCTACACCGTTAATATCTGTAGCCACTCCAGATGTTGCAGTTAACTTTATCCAGTCTACATTCTTAAGTATTCTCCAAGCTTCACTTGCCATAACAGTT
Organism: uncultured Muribaculaceae bacterium; assembly: GCA_964368585.1. Taxonomy (GTDB): domain Bacteria; phylum Bacteroidota; class Bacteroidia; order Bacteroidales; family UBA932; genus Egerieousia. The sequence goes on along the minus strand of CAYJAK010000001.1, from coordinate 157,575 downwards.
ACTTTATGCGATCCACTCTCACTACCCACCTCAATATCTAGAGGAGAGATATCTAAAAATGATTTTTTTTCTAATTGTTTAACAACAAGAATCTTAACCGAATCTCCCATTGTAAAAGTTATCGTTCCAACTCTTGGCTCAGAATCAGTATTAGACTCTACAGCAAATTCAAAATTCTCACTTATTTCTCCATTATTCCCGATATCTGTCGCTTCGCCAGAGCCTTTTGGTAATGTTATCCAATCTGCATCTTTTGTCGCACTCCACGAATGGCTTGCTGTTAAGCCTACTGTATAACTAGCAGCTTCACTTACAATCTCTAAATTATCGGGATTAAGAGTTAAAACTTGCCCCTTCTCTGATTGAGTAATAATAACATCTTTTGTAAAGCTACCCATTGTAAAAGTAATCATTCCAGATCTTGACTCTAATCCGCTATTTGAGAGCACTGAAAATGTAAAATCTTTACTCTTATTTCCATTATTATCAATATCGGTTGCCACCCCCGAATTTGCTGATAGAACTATCCACTCTTCACTTGTGGCTGCTGTCCAAGAGTGACTTGCAGAGAGTGAAATTTTATAACTAGCCTCTTCACTTACTGCTTGAATATTTTCTGGAGCAACCCCAAGTACTTCTGCTTTACCAGCCTGAGTAATAATTGAACTTCTACTTATATCACCTTTTGTAAATTTAATAGTACCCACTCTACTCTCTGTACTCTGATTAGCATCAACTGTAAATTTAAAGTTCTCGTTTGTAATTTTCTCGCCAGAATTGGCTGATAATGTGATCCAATCCACACTCTTCTCAACGCTCCAAGTGCTATCGGCAGTCAATTTTAATTCATACTCGCCTCCATCTTGAGTTGATTCAATCTCAGCTGGGAGTACAATTAGGGTAGCAGCTACTTGCTCTATCTTTAGAGTAACTTGTTCATCACCAGAATTAATTGTAATATTGGATGTTCTAGATATTGTTGACACATTTGGTTTCACAGTAACAGTTACTGCTGCAGCACCAGCCCCGCCACTCATTGGCTCTACAGAAAGCCACGAATCGTTCGTCTTTGAATTTGAGACGACAATGCTCCAAGATTCCTTTGTATTAAAGCGAATCTTTGCACTATTATCCTTCTCAGAGATTAACACCTCTTCAGGTGTTTCTAACTCTACAACCTCTTTTTCAAAAGGATTTATGTTTAATGCTTCGCAACTCATTAGTGTTGCTAAAAGCATAATTAAATAGAAAACTTTTTTCATACTTTATTTTATTTAATAGTCTATATATGTAACCTATATAATACTCACAAATAAAATAGATGTATAAAATAACCCCACAAAAATTTATTATCTATTCATCTCGTTTTCTTAAAACAGCTTTTCTCAATTCAAAATTTTTACCCAGATACTTTTTACGAACCTCTGGATTATTTGCCAACCGCTCAGCCGTTCCACTCTCCAAAATATTACCCTCGTAAAGCAGATAAGCCCTATCAGTAATGGCTAGTGTCTCGTGAACATTGTGATCCGTAATAATTATCCCGATATTTTTTGTTTTTAAATTGGCAATAATATGCTGTATATCTTCAACTGCAATGGGATCCACCCCTGCAAATGGTTCATCTAATAAAATAAATTTTGGGTCAATTGCTAGAGCTCTTGCAATCTCACATCGTCTTCTCTCCCCTCCCGATAATTGAATTCCATAACTTTTTCTAACCTTTTCTAACCTAAACTCTTGGATAAGGCTCTCTAATCGATCCTTTCTTTCTGCTTTGGTAAGATCGGATAGTTCCATAACGGCCATAATATTATCCTCTACACTCAATTTTCTAAAAACCGATGCTTCTTGAGCAAGGTAACCAAGTCCTTTTTGAGATCTTTTGTACATTGGTAAAGATGTTATCTCCTCATCATCTAAATATATTCTTCCACCATTGGGCTTAATCAAACCAGTTATCATATAGAAACTAGTTGTCTTTCCTGCACCATTGGGCCCTAGAAGCCCAACAATTTCACCTTGTTCAACATCAAAAGAGACACCTTTAACAACGGTTCTTGCGCCATATTTTTTTATAAGATCTTTACAATGTAATCGCATAACAACTCTATTTTATCTCCAAATCTAGCTCTTTCCTTAATTCGTTTAATTCAGGATTGTTTTTTAGTAAGAATTCTGCCTTCTCCTGAGGCATATACAACTTCTTTTCAACCTCTTCAACCTCCTTTACCCTCACAACCATTTTTAGATTCTTATTCTTAAGTTGCACTTGTAAGAAAGATGTTAGTCTCGGTAGAGAATTTTTCTCTATCCAAACCTGCTGAGCACTATTGCCAACATTGAATACAACAGTCTCATTATCATCATCAAGAGTTGGTTCTGTCTGCTTTATTGCAGCTCCCAATCTTGGAAACTCTGTTTCTGAATCACCCATCAACTTCCATGCCGCATTAAGCTTATCCATAGTTATCTCTTCAGTATCTGTAACAGTCATACTTTGAGCCACTTTAGCAGGTTCCTCTTGACTCTTCTTTAAGATATTTTTAATAGATAAGGCACTTTTACCAGCAGGGCGTTTAGGTTTTGATTGCTTTGACTCAATCTGTTGTGACACAGATTGTTGCTCAGTTTGTTGAGACACCACAGGTTGCGACTCCGCACTCTGCGGTTGTATTGATGATTGTGCAGATTGCGATTGCGCTGGCTGCTCTTGTGCTTTCTGCACAGGAACTGATTCCTGTGTTTTTACTGGCGCTGCCGCCGAGGTCTGCTGCACAGTTGTTTGTACACCATCTGCTTTTTGCTTTGGCTGTGCCAAATGAGATAATCTCATTAAATGAAACTCCACTAATAGTCGCTGATTATTACTAAATCTATAATCTGCCTCGCACTTGGTTGTATAACCTAAAGCCTCATATAAAAAAGAGATTGGGCATCTTGCACCCTGTTCATTATATCTCTGTGCTATATCGGGAGAAACCTCTAATAATTTCTCTGTAGATATATCCTTGCTTAATAAAAGATTACGCAAATGCGAACCCAAACCATTTAGAAAATAGAGGGCATTAAAACCTTTTATTAATATCTCATCAAAAAGCAAAAATGATTTATTGAAATTTCCCGACAATGAGGCATCTATAATATTAAAATAATACTCATAATCGAGTACATTCAAGTTCTTAATAACCTCGCTATATGTTACGTTTGTACCGCAGAAAGCAACTGTTTGATCAAAAAGTGTTAGTGCATCTCTCATTGCCCCATCTGCCTTAGCTGCAATCACGTGCAGAGATGACGCATCAATTGTAACACCCTCTTGTTTTGCAATATCTGTTAAGTTTTTAACAATATCTTCTATAGAGATTCTATTGAAATCATAAGTTTGACATCTACTCAAAATTGTAGGTAAGATCTTATGTTTTTCTGTAGTTGCTAGGATAAAAATTGCATAAGGTGGTGGCTCTTCAAGTGTTTTTAGAAATGCATTAAATGCCTGCGATGATAGCATATGCACCTCATCTATGATATAGACACTATACTTACCTATTTGAGGAGGTATTCTAACCTTCTCTGTAAGCAATCTTATATCATCTACTGAGTTATTAGATGCTGCATCTAATTCATGAATACAATATGAACGCCCTTGTGCAAAAGAGAGACAAGATTCACACTCTCCACAAGGCTCCATTCCTTCACCAGGATTTAAGCAGTTTATTGTCTTAGCAAAAATTCTGGCAGTTGTAGTTTTTCCTACACCTCTTGGTCCACAAAAAAGATAAGCATGAGCCAGTTGACCCTTTAGAATAGAGTTCTTTAGGGTAGCCGCAATGCTATCCTGACCTATTAACCCTGTAAAATTATTGGGTCTATACTTTCGTGCAGAAACAATGAATCCTTCCATAAGCGACAAAATTAAGAATATTTTCTAATTAGTTTGTAAAAAAAAAGTTAATATTCTCCCATTTGAGATAAATAATTTATACCCAATTGATCTATTTCTCAATTTACTCCCGCTAAGATTTTGTATCTTACATAAATATAAGAATATTTTATATTTTTGCACTCGATTATAATAGTACATTTAACAGATTTTAATACCTAATGATATTAAAAATTGCAATAAAAAAAACACCGACTAAAGTTGCCTATTGCGCATTAACCACTAATGTTGGAACTGTTGACGAACCATTAGAGCTAAATGGATTAGCACACTTCACTGAGCATATGCTATTCAAAGGTACAACTCAACGTGGTGCAAAGAGTATAAATAATGTTTTAGAGAGCGTTGGCGGCGAATTGAACGCATATACAACAAAAGAGGAGACGGTACTGCACGCAACTGTATTAAAAGAGGATCTTCCTAAAGCCATAAATCTACTATTTGAAATAGCCTTTACATCCACTTTTCCTAAAGATGAGCTAATTAAAGAGAGAGAGATTATTCTCGATGAAATCATCTCGTATAAAGATTCACCGTCAGATACAATTTATGACGACTTTGAAACTATGTTGTTTCATGGACACCCCTTAGCTATGCCTATTTTGGGGGATAAAATAAGCTTAAAAAGAGTAAAACAGAGCGATTTTAAAGAGTATCTAAACTCTCATTACCAACCTGATAAGATGTGCTTTACAGTTGTATCAGATCTTGATAGCAAAAAGATAAAAGCAATTACTTCTAAAGCTTTAAAGAAATATTTTCATCACGATGTAGATATTGTTATAGTTGAGGAAGGAGATGCTCAGTTTGCAGGTAAAAAGACCTCAATTAGGCTCACCGATAATAACAATGCATTAGAGAGAAGTGGAAGATTAACTGATTTTGTTAAACCCTTTTACAAAGAGACCTCAATAAAGAGTCATCAAGCACACTGTATAATAGGTACAACAGCCTACTCTAGCTATGATAAAAAAAGAGTAGCTCTGGCCGTGCTTACCAATATAATTGGAGGCCCTGCATCGGGAAGCAAATTAAACCAAATAATGAGAGAAAAGTACGCATTGGTTTATAATGTTGAGGCAAATTACACCTCTTTTTCTGATACAGGAATTTTTAGCATCTACTTCGGCTGCGACAAAAACGATTTACAACGTTGCATAAGCCTAATAAAGAAAGAGTTATCAAACTACGCCAATATTCCTATCTCTACTGCCGCTCTAAAGAGTGCAAAGAGACAACTAATTGGGCAACTATCTATTGCTCAGGATAATATGGAGGCACAATGTTTATCAATGGGTAAATCTTTAATTGTGTATGGTAAAATTGAACCACTTGAGAGAACAATTGAGCGTGTTGAGGCCATTACTGCAGAGCAGCTTTTAGAGGTAGCAAAAGAGGTTCTATCTTGGGAGAGAATGAGTACGCTTATTTTTAATTAGATAATAGAGAGTTCATCAAGTAAATAAAGAGTACAAAATATGTTAAATAAATATCTAGAACAATTTTCAACACCTCAAGATGAGGTCTTAACGTGGGTACAGAAGCAGACAAATCTGCGTACAAATCACGCAAGGATGTTGTGCGGGCCAGTTGAGGGAAAATTGTTGGAATTTTTATCGGGAATGATAAATCCTAAAAATATCCTTGAGATAGGGGCATTCACGGGATACTCTGCTATTTGCTTGGCAAGAGGGCTTAAAGAGGGTGGAAAATTAGATTCATTAGAGCTAAATGATGAGTTAGAGGATCTTATTTTAGAGGCGCACGAGAGGGCTAATCTTAGCGACAAGATTGAGTTGCATATAGGAGATGCAAAACAGACTCTTCTCAGATTGAAAGAGTCTGGAAAGATGTATGATTTAGTCTTTATTGATGCAAATAAGAGAGAGTATTCACAATACTATGAACTTGTTTTTGATATGGTAAATCCTGGTGGGTATATACTAGCTGATAATGTACTTTGGGATGGGAAAGTGTACCACGAGCCGCTCCCAAAAGATGCTCAAACACAAGGCGTTTACAATTTTAACAAACTAATAAGAGAAGATAACAGAGTTGAGAATGTGATTATTCCGCTAAGGGATGGATTGAATCTGATTAGAAAATCTTAAAGATATTCAACCTCCATATCATAGCTCCATCTTCCAAAATAGAGATTTTCGCCTCTCCATTCAACTTCTCCTCTTTGAAAATCTACAGTCTCACTACGGTGATGAATCTTTGCAGGAAAAAACTCTCCTGAATAGTCATCGTTTACTATATACCTAAAGCAATCCAAGCCTTTTGTAAAGAAATGATAAGTTTTATCACTCTGCTTTGCTTGCTCTTTTGTTACTCCTTTTGGAATAACATAACCAAAGGATTGATCTACGGGAACCCAACCAACTCCCTCAAAGTAGGCCTCAGCCCAATCGTGTAGGTTTACCTCATTAGGGTGCAACATCCAACCGCTCTGCCATTTTGCAGGAATACCTGCATAACGAGCCATTGTAATGAATAGCAAACTCACTTGTCCACAATCGCCGTGGTTATTATCTATAACATATTGAGGGATATTCTTAATTGTTGAGTACTCTCTTGCACTTGCCCAAGGGTAGTTATCTGCTATAAAATCAAATATTTTCACAGCTTTTAGGTATGGGTTGCTCTCTCCTTTTATAATACTATCAGTAAGACGTTTTATATCGGGAGTAAAAATAACGTGGTTATGCCTCTGCGACGTATATTTTTTATAAAGATCACTATTTTTATCATACTGCTTAACATCCTCTGGTTCAAAATCATACCACTTATCATAAGATGTATAAGCTAGAGTATAGCTAAAAGTTGTTGCTCCATCTTGCACAGCTGGTTGCTCCATATAGATACTTTTGTGAGCATAATCATCAGGTGAAATAATATAGTTTGGATTAGAGACACTTTGCAATTCAACACCTCTGTGCTGAGAGCTCTCTCTTGGATATGGCATCCACACTCTTATCATCTCACCAGCAGGCACCTGGTTTGGCTTTACCGTTAATGTGTATGTTATCTTAAACCTCTTAGGTTCACCAAAATTTTCAAAACCATTTTTTGTCGCCTTATTTGATGATAACAGAGCTGGGATATACACACCCAAATAATCATCTAACCCATCTGATTGCCTCCCTTCAATTGCACTCTGCCTCTGTTGAGCCTCCTTACTTATTCTAAAAAGGTTTCTATGTGCGCTATGAAAATATCTCTTTTTACCATCAATTATTTTACACTCCAGAGCTCCACTAGCCTCCCAAGCTGCAATCTCTTGTTGAGTAACTTGGGGATAAATCTCCTTTATATAACCTATTACAATTGAGTCTGTTTTGTTAAAATCTCTAACTATCCTATCTAAAACAGCAGCCTCAAAGAGCAGAGAATCAACTTCTTTTGGTGTTAAAAGATCATCATTTGCAATCTTTAATTTAATAGCTCTTTTAGCCTTTGTGTACTCTCCTTGTTCAATTAAGCTCTCGATGGAACTATTTGCCAACTGTGAATCACTCTCTCCATTACAACACCCGATAATAATTAGAGATAAAATAATTAGAAACAGAACTCTCATTTTTATTAATTATTTTTCATTTTTATTAGTGCCTCCAACAAACATTTTACGCCATCATTAATATCCACAACAACCTCAACACCAACACTTTTAATTCTAGCATTATCTATTTTAAGCACCCTTGTTTGGGTATTTAATTTATTTTCAGGTGTAGTTATCTCTATCTCTCTTCCCGATAAAATTTTATAATTTTCCTGCACCCTCCTAGCTATCTCAGCAATAGAGTAGCTTACTCCCGATGACAAATTATATATGTTATGCTTGGTCTCTCTAACACACAGCCCATAAATAGCCCCAACAACATCACTCATATAGATAAAATCTCGCATAGGAGAACCATCAGATTGCAAAGCTATTACACCATTTTCCACTGCACTTCTACACAAATCATTCACAATAACACTCCAACACCCTCTATTCTCTATTGCAGGCATCCCATAGCTATTGGATAATCTAACCGATATATATTCGGTAGTTGATTTCCTATTATAAAACTCCAAAATATTTTCACACTCAAAATGGGTCAACCCATAGATATCTCCAGGCCTACACGGAGTCTCCTCATTCACATACTCACTTGTGATAGCCCCATATACTTTTTGCGTTGATAGATATATGAATTTTTCAGTTCTCCCCTCAAAAAGCTTACAAGCTCGCCATAATGGTAGAATATTTACACTATTCACAAACTCTAAATCGCCCTCTGAATCTCTATAATCTAATGATACCAAGTATATCACATATTTAAAATTACGCGCACTCAAGCTCTCCCAAACAGCAATATCAGTAACATCGCCACAAATAGTCTCAGAGACGTTTTTACTCCAACTCTCCTCCTGTGGTAATCGCCTACAAAGTGCAGTAACTTTCACTCCCTGCTTTGCAAAAAAATAGGAGATATTGGCTCCTAAAAAACCATTAGCTCCTACTATTAGTACTTCATTATTCATATAATGCAGAATTTTAATCTATTTTTACCATAAACTCATCTAAGGCAATACTCTCTGCCTCATCTGGAGAGTGCTCAATATTAGCAATATTTGTTAGCAGATTATCTTCACCGATACCCTTAAAAGCAAACCAAACCATTGGAGGAATTGTTAGCCTCTTAAAGTTTTGTAAAGATAATTTTATTGATTCTAATTTAGCCTCCCCCTCTATTCTATTATCGTAAATAAAGAACTCAACCTCGCCACACAGCACTATCAAATTTAGGGTCATCTCTTTATGACGCTTCCAACCCTTAACAACCCCTTTGTGTACTTGAGAGAAGTATGCCTCTCCAAAGCCCTTAAATGAATCTTCGCTCTTTTTGAGCCCTCTCAAAACAGCCCCCTTCTCTCCTCCAATTATTTTAAGATCTGTAATAATTATAGGCTCCATTCTATGTTCTGTTTTTTAGCCAGTTCGCTATATAATTTTATCTGATTAAGTGTATAATCAAACATATTCATCTGGTTTGAATAGAACTTCGCATACCAATCACCAGTAAACTCTATTAACTCATCATACTTTAGAACAGCTTGCCACTTTAAGTGAAAGAGAGCCTTATCACAATTCAACTTTAACAATTTAGCCTCATCAAAAGGCACATTTCCTGTTAGTTGATATGGAGAGTCTATCTTATCTTTAAAGAAATAGTGCAGTTCGCTTATAACTTCTAATACTGTTTTATTAAGCTGTGCAGGTGGCCCAAAGTTAAAGCTCTCACCTGTAAGGTCTCTATTTGTTGCAACCGCCCATCCTAAATGTAGGTAACCACTTAATGGCTCAAGAACGTGTTGCCAAGGACGAGTAGATTTTGGAGAGCGAATCTCTACCGACTCACCTCTATTCCAAGCCTTTACGCAATCTGGAATAAGTCTATCCTTTGCCCAATCTCCCCCTCCAATTACATTACCAGCACGCGCCGAAACAACTTTTATATTTGGAGAATTTTTAAAGAACGAATGGAAATATGAGTAGAAAATTAGCTCTGCAGCCCCTTTTGATCCGCTATAAATATCTTTCCCTCCAATGTGGTCTGTCTCTTTATAACCCCACTCCCACTCTACATTATTGTAACATTTATCACTGGTTATAACCACAACATTACAATCAAATGTCACATTTCTTACACTCTCTAAAATATTTGTTGTCCCGATAACATTCGTACTTATTGTTGAAACAGGATCTTGATAAGATTCAGAAACTATTGCCTGAGCTGCCAAATGAAAGATGAAATCTGGCTCAATAGAGTCAACAATTCTCTTAACTGAGTCATAATCTCTTACATCTGCCACATTATGCTCTATTTTTTTCTCGATACCTAACTCTTCAAACATAGATGGATCTGTTGGAACTCTCTCTGATAATCCGTAAACCTTGGCTCCTAACTCTAAAAGCCAAAGAGACAACCAAGAGCCCTTAAAACCAGTATTTCCTGTTACTAAAACCTTTTTCCCTCTATAAATATTTCCAAACATATTATTACCATTTTATCCACGGTGCGTTTTTACTCTCCACCATTTTTGTTAAATAATCTTTCTCCCTTATATTGTCCATTGGTTGCCAAAAGCCATTATGCTTAAATGCTTTTAACTCACCATCTTGCACAATTTGTTGCATTGCTCCAAACTCTAAATCACAAGATTCATCGGGAGTTAAATAATTCATTAACTTTCTATTAACAACAAAAAAACCTCCGTTAATATAGCCTGTTTCCATTTGAGGTTTTTCATCAAACTGGGTCACGGCATCTCCATTTATAACCATCTCTCCAAATCTAGATGGGGGGTGAACTGCCGTTACAGTTGCCAATTTACCGTGCTCTTTGTGAAATTTCACTAACTCTGCAATATTTACATCGCTAACTCCATCTCCGTATGTTAAGTGGAAGCTGTCACTTTTGATATATTGCTCTAATCTCTTTATACGTCCCCCCTTTAGAGTATTCTCACCAGTATCTACAAATGTTATCTCCCAATCATTATCTATAATTCTATTATGGTACTCTAGTTGAGTATCTGGCTCCATCTTCATAGTAAAATCAGAACCTGATATACGTAGATTGTAGAAGTACTGTTTTATATAGTCTGCTTTATAACCCAAAGCTAGAATAAAACGTTTATACCCATAGCTGCTATAGATCTTCATAATGTGCCAAAGAATAGGCATATCACCTATCTCTACCATTGGCTTTGGCTTTAAGATAGTCTCCTCACTTAGGCGAGTACCTTTGCCGCCGCATAAAATAACAACATCCATACTATTTTTTTCTTAAAATAAAATTATCCCAAAATGCTTGTGTGAAACCTATTCCGTAGGCTGTAAACTGAATTAATGAGGTAGTTATCGAGATTATTGCAACCCTTAAACTTCTCTCTTTAATTAGGGCATCTACAAAAATAAGTAGCACATACAAAGTTAGAAATAATAGAGGAATTATAGTTATAAATAGTGCTAAAATTAGTGCTAAAATTGTGTATGCTACAAAACATATTGGTAGAAGATAGAATATCTTAAATGTGTCGGGATACATACAGCTAATTTTGTAGCGTGCATAGGCAAATGAATGAATCTGCCTCCAGAACCGCATAAACGAGATTTTTCTTTTATGGTACACATATAAGTCTGGCTCAGAATAGACATTAAATCCACATTCGTGTATCCTGATACTCAACACCATATCCTCTCCTGGCGGCTGCATATCCTCTGGGAAACCTCCAGTTTTAAGAAAGACCTCTTTATTGAAGCCCATATTAAAGCTGCGAGGGTAGAATTTATCTATCTTTTTCTTGTTTCCTCTAATTCCACCTGTTGTAAGAAATGAGGTCATAGCATAATTCACAGCCTTCTGAAAAGGGGTAAAGTCCTTTGCTGCACAATCCTTTCCGCCATAGGCATCAAATCTCTCTTTTTGAGAGGCTACTTGAAGCTTAGAGAAATAATCGGGAGGAATAATACAATCTGAATCTAAAAAGATATAATAATCACTCCTAGCATTTTTCGCTCCATAATTTCTTCTAAAGCAAACACTTGTGTCTTTTAGATAAAAATATTGGATAGGAATAAGCTCTTTATACTCCTCTATAATTGGCTCCGAATCCCCTTTACCATCCTCAACTACAATTAGTTCAAAGTTCTTTAGGGTCTGCTTTGATAGACTCTCCAACAACTCTTTAATCTCGTCGGGACGATTATATACGGGTACTATGATTGAGAAAATTATCATTTTTAGAATTTAACAAACGCTAAAACTGGGTTATCCTCTTCTGTTAAATCTTGTGCAACCTCACCCAACTTTGAATCTATTGTTCCCTCCTCTGATGCAACTATTACACTTAAAGCATCCATTGGCACAACCACCATATTTTTAGGAAGTATATTTTTTTGCCAATTATAAAGATTTATCTCCGCCTCTGAACTAGCACTCAAGAAAATATTTACTAAACTAATCTCTCCGCTCTCTCTATCAAACATAAATATTTTATCGTTAGAGTCGCCCTTATCATCTACTGTCATATTCAGGTTCTTATCCTCTTTAACTAAGAACATATAGTTATCACTTAATGCAGCCACAGACGACATTCTTACAATATTTTCACTTAGATACACATTATTGCGTATAGCTATAGGCTTTAAGCCACCCTTTGAGTATGAATAGATTGTATCTTTTGCAAAATCTGATATAATCACCTCATCCCCTGTTTTAAACATATCGTATGGCTTGAATTTCACAACAGCTATAGAGCTTTCGCTCATTACGATAGCCGTGTTAGGCTCATTTTTATCCACATTAATATTAAGTGGTGTTATTGTTTTTGCATCATCTATTGAGATTAATTTGAATGGCTGCGGATCAACAACCTCCTTAGGCATACTCCCTGTCAATCCAGTAGGAGGTGTGCCAAAAGTTGAGACACCAACATCTGTTCTTGTAACAAACTTATTCTCAATAACCGCCAAATTACTTGATGATGTTAATTTTATCGGGAGCTCATACTTATTCTTAAAATTACCTTCAAAATCATAAGCTTTAATAACTGATTCTGGCGCCGGCTCATACACGTAAATTGTTTTACTATTAAAATCTACATAACTACGTGAAATATTTTGATACTCCTCGCTTCCGCGCCCTTTTCTATTTACAGAATTAATAAACTTACCTGTTTTATCAAAAATTAGAAACTTTTTGGATGAGATATCAGCTACAACAATGTTATTTCCATCATAGGCAACATTAAAATTATTACCTATAAGAGAGCTATCTGCCGTCTCTAATTTAACATACTCAACATCTGCTATATCTGCAAGATTAACTCTTTTTTGAATATAATCCTCTTTAGCAACATCTATTAGCATCAATCCATCTTCAGTCATATTTTCGCTCTTCTGAGCGGAGCAGCCTAATAGTAAAAGTGCTGCAGCAAAGGCAAGGTTTCTCGTTAAATTCATAATATTTTTATAATTAAATGTATCGCGATAAAATATCTGCGCTAAGATACATTTTTTTATCAAGTTTGCAACTACTTGAATCTAGCAAAAACTAGCACTGGATTATCCTCTTCGCCTATGTTTTTTGCAATCTCATTCAGTTCTGCATTTAAAGCACCCTCCTCAGCGGCAGTTAATAATTTTAATGCACTAATAGGGGTAACTACCATATTTTTAGGCAACATAGCACCTTGCCACCAATCATAATGGTAGATCTCCTCTTTTGATTCACCACTTATGTAGATATTTACCTTGCTAATCTCGCCACTCTCTCTATCAAACATAAATGTCTTTTTATTCTCATCAAGTAGATTATCCTCCGTAGCATTTAATCCCTTATCTGATGTAATCAAAAACATATAATTGTCGCTCAAAGCTGTAACAGAGGAGAGTATTGTAAGTCCCTCTTTTGTAGAGGAGTTATTACGTATCGCGATAGGTTTTAACCCCTTTTTAGAGTATGAGTACACGGTATCCTTTGCAAAGTCAGAGATTACCACCTCATCGCCTGTTTTAAACATATCTTTTGTCTTTAGAATATCTATTGTTACATAGAGCCCATTCACCAATGCTACTGTATTCGGTTCGTTTCTATCTACAATTATATCTAGCGGAGCAACTATCTTTGGATCATCTATCGAGACCAATCTATATGGCTGAGAATCAAACGCTACCTCTCCGTCTGATCCATTTATTTTTATTCCCCCTGGCATATCTCCATAAGTTGTCACACCTGATGCATTCCTTACAATAAATTCATTATCAATCACTCTAAAGCTGCTTGTAAGTGTTAGATTAAATGGCATCTCATATTTACCCTTAAAATTACCCTCAAAATCATAGGCTTTTATTGTAGATTCTGACGATGCTTCATATACATATATCAACCTCTTCTCAAAATCTACATCACAGCGTGATATCTCTTGGTACTCTTCTCCTCCTCGTCCAACTCTATTTATCTTATTAATATATTTACCCGTATTATCAAATAGTAGAAACTCTTTTAAAGATTCATCTACAATAATTATAGTATTGCCATCATAAGCAACGTTATAAAAGCCACTTATTAAAGAGTTAGAATTAGTCTCCAATTTTATATACTCAAGATCAGCAATATCAGCCAAATTCACCCTCTTTTGAGGATACTCCTTTGCCACATCAATTACCATTAATTCACCGCCTGTTAAATCTTTACCCTTTGGAGAGTTACAACTTAGTAGCAGAACCGCTACCGATAATAGAAATATTTTAGATAGTTTCATAGGTTTCATTTTTTTTCTCTTTTACAAAAATTATAATCAAATAGTTCACCACAAGAGCTGCAATAATTCCACATACGCCCCAATTTGCATTTATTATATGAAACATAGGTGTAGGACCTGTTGTGTAATCAAAAAAGATATAGAACATACCAATGGAGTTAATTACACCTAGAACAAGAGCCGTCCCTAATATACTTTTTGTCCTTTTAAGAATATTAACACATAAGAAAGAGAATACTATAGCCCCCATAATGTTCAATAGTATCTCAAGAATTCCAATATGGATAGGTAATTCTGACCAATCTTTTGACAATAGGGTTTTTACACCTGAAAACACTCCCCATATAATACCAATCATAATGGTTTTTGAGACTCTGTTTGAGATATTTAATTTGCGTTCTAGAAAACCTCTCCAAGCAACCTCTCCACCAAATGCAAGGAGCATATTAATAGTTAAACCAAAAAAGAGGCTCATCATTAGAGAAAGTAGGTATATTACAATAAATTTCAGATACATATTAGATGGCAACTGTAACCCAAGAAACTCATTTTGCATACTATGTATTTCTGACAAAACTTTAATTGCACCTTTAACCTCTAAAACATTCCCCAGTAAGAATGACATTACAAGTACAATTAGATGAAAAGCTAGAGCAGCAATAATAAAAGATTTTACTATTGCTTTAATATTCATACCTTTTAGATTCACACTCTGCTTAATAACTGAAACTCCCTCTCTTCCCAAAAGAAGCACAGATAACAGTGGAATATATGCAACTAGTATTGATACTCCCATCAAGCTTCCAATCTCTAATTCTTTAAAAATATAGTGCTGAGCAAGTTGATATAACAGAGTAGATAGGATTAGATATCCAAAAAAGAGAATTAAAGTTCTTTTGGGCGCTTTCATAGGTTTAATTTTAGTACAATTTTACTATTTTTTTCTTACAAAAAAAATTTATCGCGATAAAAAAAGAGCCGCTGATCCACTCCCGAATCACGCGGCTCTCCCGACTTAACCTAACTTAAAAAACTATTTCATTTATATAACGTAAAGCTATTTAAATGGTTCATTTTAAGTTGTATTTTTTCTATTATTCTGCTTTTGGAGCCTCTTTTAGAACCTCAACAATAAAATCCCACCACTTTCCAACGCTATCAATCTCAACTCTTTCATCTGGTGAGTGAGGAGAGAAGATAGTTGGTCCACAAGAGATCATATCCCAATTAGGGTATGTTCCACCAAGAATACCACACTCTAAACCTGCGTGAATAGCCATCACTTTAGGCTCTTTTCCATATAATTTATTGTAAACTAACTTCATTTGACGAAGAATAGGAGAGTCCATATTTGGAGCCCATCCAGAATAAGCACCTGAGAATGAAACAGTAGCACCAGCCAATTCAAAAGTAGCTTTAATCTTCTCACCTAAATCATCTTTAGCCGTATCAACCGAACTTCTCATTAATGAATAAACAAATATTTTTCCATTTTCTGATCTAACAATACCCATATTATTAGATGTTTCAACTAAACCTGGCATTGCATCACTCATTCTAACAACATCATTAGGGCAAGCATATAGCGCTTTGAATAGGTTTAATGCAACTTGCGCCTCAATAGCCTCTGTGCCAACCTCTGCTGTCTCTAATGCAACCTCCACACCTTTATCTGCAACTGCATACTCAACTTTTAATTCAGCAAGTTTCTCTGCTAAGATCGCTTGAGCCGCAGCCACTTTATCCTCAGGAATTGCAACCTCTGCAAAAGCTTCACGAGGGATAGCATTTCTCATATTTCCACCTAAAACGCTAACTAATCTTGCATCTAAATCTCTTAAGATAGGTAAAAGAACTCTTGCCATAACCTTATTAGCATTTGCTCTGTAAAGAATAATATCCATTCCAGAGTGACCTCCTAGTAAACCTGTTACAGAGAATTTGAATCCTTTATATCCAGCAGGAATTGGCTCAGTTTTATATGTAAATTCAGCCTCTGCGTCTACTCCACCAGCGCATCCAACATAAAGTTCACCTTCAGTCTCTGAATCTAAGTTAATTAGAATATCTCCATTAAGAACACCTGGCTTTAGCTCTCTTGCACCCGTCATACCAGTCTCTTCATCCATTGTGAATAGAGCTTCAACAGGACCGTGAACTAAATCTTTAGACTCTAGAACTGCCATTGCAACAGCACAACCTAGTCCATTATCTGCACCAAGTGTAGTTCCAGTTGCATACACCATATTATCTACTATGCGCGGTTGAATAGGATCTTTTCTAAAATCAAACTCCACATCGCTATTCTTTTGAGGAACCATATCTACGTGAGCTTGAAAAATGATACCCATTCTATCCTCATAACCAGGAGTAGCAGGCTTTCTAATGATTACATTACCTATCTCATCCTTAAAAGATTCTAAACCTAAATTTTTACCAAATTCACATATGTAATTTGCTGCATCTTGATCAAATTTTGATGGACGAGGAATCTGCGTTAAAGCATAAAAATGTTTCCACACCTCTTGTGGAGATAAATTTGCTATTGTTGTCATACTTTAATAATTATTAGTGTTTGTTTTATTTTAAAATTTATAGTGGAAATGTTAAAACTTTTCCAAATTGATATATCGGGATACGATTCTGCATAATTAAATCTTTACCATCCATTAACTTAACAAGCATTGTAGCTGGTTTTCTGTATATTATATGCTGCCCCTTCTCTCTCGCATCAATTGCTAAATTTTCACTACCCGTAGGGAGACTCTTTTTATCTGTTACAATCTCTAATACAATTGGTCTTCCCGACATATTATCTGCAGGAACCAACCCATCTCTATCTGAGACTCTAAATGCAATATACATCTGCTTTGCATTTTGTGCAGTAGGGATAACATCAAATAGAACTGTTTGAGTATCTTTTACACTCTTTCCTAAGAATAGACTCATATACTCACTCTCTAACCTCGTTATCTCATCAAGTGCAGCCTTCATAGATTCACCCTCAAAAATAATATCTGAAAATCCTGTTACAACATCTAATCTCATTTGTCTTAGATTAAATATAACTGCCGCTGCCTCTGCTGCCTTATTCTCTATACTCTTCTCTACAACTTGAGTCTGTTGAATAGGAACTCTCTCAACACCCTCTGCAGTCTCTACGCTCTTGTATAGAGTTGAAGATCTGTTCTCTAAATTAGCAGACGTTCCAGACCATAAATCTCTGTTATCCACCATAGATGGAAAACGCCAAGATGCCTCTTTACCTGTGTAACTATCAGATGTAATGATTAAACCTTGTGAACAGAAATTTACAAAATTTACAGATTCCTTAGAATTACCTACATTTACGGATGCTGCCATAGTTGCATCAGCCTCTAAATAAGGAACCATCTCTATTGAACTTAGTTTGTAGCTCTTCTCGCTCTTTGCGCGCGCCTCTATTCCTAAATATTTCTTTGCATACTGCGCATAAGGGCCTGCTATAAAATCCTCATACTCAGCAGTAGCTCTTAATGTTATTGTTGTACTTGGTAACGAATAAACAATTGTTCCTGTTGGTAATGGTTGTGCTGCCACCTCTCCAGTTGTTTGAGAGAGCGCTACTGTTGATGTTGCTAATGTTGCGATTGCAATAAACAATCCTCTTTTTAATCTATCCATAAGTTTACTATACATTAAATTTTTTATACTCTTCATCTTCTTCTGGTGTCAATTTTAATTTCCACCTCTTATGGCTCCATAGCCAATTATATTTTGTTGCATTTATAGACTCCTCCAAAAGAGCAGCATATCTTCTTGTAATCTCTTTACTCTCCATCTCTGCCCCAGCCTCTGTAATCAACTCAAATCTAACTCTATACTCTCCTCTCTTTATCCTATCCATCCCCATATAAACAGCTGGCAGATTCATCTTTCTAACAACATACTCAGGCCCCCCAAAGAATAGTGTTGGCTGGTTCAAAAACTTTGCCAATACTCTATCTGCCGACGGAGATTGATCTGCAATAAAAACATACATTCCCCTCTCTTTATTGGTTAATATGTGCCTCAATATTCTCTTGGATTCAATAACACTCCCTTTGATTTTAAATTTAGCATACATATCCATCCTAATTTTCATAAATAGAGATTCCGAAACAGCATTTGTTAATTCTTTGTATGTTAAATAGATTGCATTTTTCTTATAACTATCATCACCTGCGTCTTCTGCATTGTCTACTATCCCCCCTATTATCTCCCAATTACCAACGTGCCCCATCATTAACACAATTTTTTCATGTTTTGCACACAACTCATCCAACAAGTGCGGATTCTCAACCTTGATCATATTTGATATCTTTTTTGCACTTGCCGATATTGTCCAAATACTCTCAAGTGCAATATCACACATATATTTGTAATAATCATCTCTAATCTTTTTTACATCGTGATACAAAAGGTCTGGAAAACTTTTAGAAATATTGGTCTCGATAACTGATTTTCTATAACCAACAATATTTTTTAATATGAAACATAACAAGTTGGATATTACATAGAACACTCTCAACGGAAGAAGTGAAATCAAATAAAGTAAGCACCAATATATCCAACCAACAAATTTTGTCATCTCTTATCAATTATTATTGGTAACAAAACTATATATTTTTTTTCACTTTTAAAAGTAGAATGGGCTAAAAACGGTTTAAGTTTCATAAATATTTATATCTTTGTCTATTAGTAGAAATTTTACACTAACTAAAACCTTATAAATTAATACTAATTAAAAATACTACTTATGTTTAAAGATCAACCTAAAGGACTCATTCCTGCCGCTCTGGCAAACCTTGGAGAGCGTTTTGGATTCTACACAATGATGGCTATTTTGACTCTTTTCTTAATGTCTAAGTTTGGCTTAGATGAGACAGAGGCTGGCCAATTGTACTCAATTTTTTATGGATCAATCTATATCTTAGCCCTAGTTGGTGGATTAATCGCAGACTGGATTAAAAACTACAAAGGCACTATTATGGCAGGTCTATTAGTTATGTCATTCGGATATTTACTATTATCTGTCCCTGGTATTATTAAAACGCAGCATATTGCATTAGGCGCACTTCTTATTATTGCGTTTGGTAATGGTCTATTCAAAGGTAACTTACAAGCTCTTGTAGGTCAATTATATGACAACCCTAAATATGAATCTAAGAGAGACTCTGGTTTCCAAGTATTCTATATGTTTATCAACTTAGGTGCTATCTTTGCTCCTCAAGCTGCTAAATTTGTTAGAAACTGGATTGTGGGCCTTAATGGTTATGATTATAACGCTACACTTCCTGAATTATGTTGGCAATACAAAAACGGCACAATGTCTCAAGAGATATTGAATGGTCGTTTTACAGAGTTGGCTACAGAGGTTTCACGTGGTGTTACTCCTGATATGACAACATTTGCTCAGAGCTATCTAGATGCATTTAATACAGGTTTCCACTATGCATTTGGTGTTGCTATCATTATGATGTTAGTATCATTAGTTATTTTCCTTATAAACAAGAATGCTCTTCCTACTCCTGCTCCTAAAGTTAAAGCAGAGAAGAAAGTATTTACTCCAGAGGAGAAAGCAGAGTTACAAAAGAATGCAAAAGAGATTCAACAACGTATCTTTGCTCTTTTAGCTGTATTTGGAATAGTTATCTTCTTCTGGTTCTCATTCCACCAGAACGGTTTAACACTAACATATTTTGCAAAAGATTACACTCTTCTTAAGTTAGGAGATATGAGTATTGCGGTAGAGGATTTCCAATCAGTTAATCCATTTATTGTAGTTGCTCTAACACCTGTAGTTATTTGGCTATTCTCTAGTCTTGGTAAGAGAGGAAAAGAGCCTTCAACTCCTAAGAAAATTGCAATAGGTATGCTTATCGCGAGTGCCGCTTTTGTTGTTTTGGCTCTAGGTTCAACTGGACTACCTAATTTATCTGAGGTTAAAGAGATGGGTGGACTACCTGAAGCTATGAAAGTTACACCACTACTACTACTAGCTGTTTACTTTATTCTAACTGTTGCTGAATTATTCATCTCACCTCTTGGAATCTCATTTGTTTCTAAGGTTGCGCCTAAACACCTACAAGGTTTAGCACAAGGGGGATGGTTAGGAGCTACTGCTATTGGTAACTACATCCTAGTTTACGGAGCACTTATGTATCAAAACATCTCAATATCACTAACTTGGTGGGTATTCGCAATCCTTTGCGGTGTATCTATGTTAGTTATGTTAGGAATGGTTAAATGGTTAGAGAGAGTTGCTAGATAGTAACTTCTAATCACGTTTTTTGATACAAAACTATAATTTAATAGGCTGTTTTGATTTAAATCAAGGCAGCCTTTTTTCAATCAACTGTTTTTAGTTGATTTTCTAAAATCAACCATTTTTAGTTGATTTCTTAAAATCAACCATTTTTAGTTGATTTTTTATCAAATAGTACCAACTTTTACTAAAAATATATATACCTTTGCTAAATGAATAAAGCAAAAGAATATATGAACTCTCTCCCTAAACAGATAAAAGGTGTGATAACTGGAGATATTATTAAATCTCGAAAGATTAATAGTAGCGCCAGAATAACTACTTTAAAAATAATTGAGAACTTAAAAGATGAATTATCACATTTGGGTCTTGCTAAGATTGAGTTATATAGAGGAGACGGATTTCAAATATTGGTAAATAACCCTATAAACGTCTTGAGAATAGCAATTCTACTTAGGGCTAAACTTATTGGTTATACCAAAGAGATGGTTGGATTAAAATCTGATGCTAGAGTTGGAATAGGAATTGGCACAATTAATTATGAAGATGAAAATATTATGCTATCCGACGGGGAGGCCTTTCTTAATTCTGGCCAACAGCTAGATTTTCTAGACAAGAACTCCCAAATGGCAATTAACACCTCGTGGGATGAAGTTAATAAAGAGTTTAACATTAGTACTAAATTTGCAGATGATGTTATATCTGGTTGGAGCGATAAGCAAGCCAGAATAGCATATCTCCTTCTATCTCAGAATTTAACTCAAAAAGAGGTTGCTGAGAAACTTGATAGTACAACCCAAAATGTAAATAAACTTGCAATAGCTGCAAAAGAGTCTCTTATAAAATTATACATTGAGAGATTCGAACAAAAAATAAATGAAAAAATATAAGAAGTAGAGAGAAGATGGATACAATTTTTTTACGCCTTCTACTGGCTCATATCATTTCAGATTTTATCCTACAAGGAGCTTATATTGCAAATAATAAAAAGGGAAAAGCTTTAAAAAATATTGTAGCACTTACTATACATAGCTCCATTCACGCAATTCTTGCATATCTGTTTGTTGGTGATATAAGATACTATTTTTTACCTATAACTATCTTTTTAACACATTTTATAATTGATTATATTAAATCAAATTATATGGCTGATAAACTGAGATATTTTTTTATTGATCAGTTTCTTCATATTATAGTGATTTTATTAATATGGCTATATTTAGCTCAAATAAATATAGATACAATATTCGCAACCATTAACCCTATTATCCAATCTAACACAGTCTGGATTATATTGTTATCATATATCTTGATACTACAACCTACCTCTGTTACTTTAGAAGTTTTTTTTAAAAGGTGGTCTAGAAGCAATAGTGGATTATCTCTAAATGGATTACCAGATGCTGGAAAATGGATTGGATATTTTGAGAGGATACTTATTTTGACTCTTATTTTATCTGGGTATATTGAAGGCGTTGGTTTCTTGCTCGCTGCAAAATCTATATTTCGTTTTGGAGAATTAAAGAACGCATCCGAGATTAAAGTAACTGAATATGTTCTAATTGGAACACTTTCAAGTTTTACTATTGCCACAATTATAGGATTAATCACAAAATTATTTTTATAAAAATTATGCAAACAGCCATCGTGATATTAAATTGGAATGGAATAAAATTTTTAAAAGAGTTCCTCCCGATACTATATAAAAACACACCTCAAACCAATGCTGAAATTATTATCGCCGATAACGGATCTACCGATGGATCAGTTGAGTGGTTACAGGAATCATTCCCGCAGATCAGAACTATTCTTTTTAGTGAGAACCACGGCTTTACAGGCGGGTACAATTTAGCTCTATCTCAAGTTGAAGCAGACTATTTCATACTTTTAAATTCAGATATAAGAGTCCCAGAAATAAAGGATGGCAAGAATTGGCTAACCCCTTTAGTTGACTTTATGGAAAATAATAGAGAGGTAGCAGTCTGCCAACCTAAGATTTTAAGTGAAAGCGAGCCTACTCAATTTGAATATGCTGGCGCAGCCGGAGGTTTTATTGATAAATATGGCTTCCCTTTCTGCAGAGGTAGGATTCTATCTACAGTAGAGCAAGATAATGGTCAATATGATACACCTATGGAGATTTTTTGGGCTACAGGTGCCTGTATGATGGTTAGAAGTAATATCTGGCGAGAGGTAAATGGGCTAGATGGAGGCTTTTTTGCCCATATGGAGGAGATTGATATGTGTTGGAGGATTCAAAGATTAGGGTATCAAATTTGGTGCGTACCCCAGAGTCTTGTCTATCACGTTGGAGGTGGTACTCTGCCAAATAATTCGCCTAGGAAACTCCTTTTCAATTATAGGAATAATCTATTAATGCTATATAAGAATTTACCTATCGGGAGGCAAAAGAACAGATTGATATTCAAAAGAATGTGCATAGATGGGCTCTCAGCAATTGCATATTTATTGCAGGGAAAGGTGAGCTATTTTAAGGCTGTATTAAGGGCACATAAGGAGTATAAACAGATGCGAAAGGCATATCCAAAGAGCGAACTTGCTAGTAGCACAGATAGGCTCCCAAAAGGTGTATATGAACAGAGCATAATCTTAAAGTATTTTACTGGTAACAAATTATTTAGCCAACTCAAATTTTAGTATGAATAGAGTCTATCTTTTAATATGCTTTTTTTTAACTCTTACTTCTTGTAAAAATAGAGATGCACTAAACCTAAAGGTTCAAAATCAGATAGAGCTAGGGCAATTGCAATTAAATGAGTATCCCGATGGTTTAACTGCATACAGGTTCTTTAAAGAGGCTGAGAATCTTTATGTTCAGAACAGACTCAACGACACATTATTACTTGGTGAAATCTACAGAAATATTGCAAAGATTAATTTGCTAGTTGGTAATTATAATGAGGCAAATACCTATGGAGAGAAGAGGTACTCATTAAATAAGAGCATAGAGAGTGACAGTCTTAATCTATCTGCCCAAATAGACTACTCTTATATAAATATTGCCCTCTCAAATTATGATAAGGCTAGAGCACTTATTGATGAGCTAACCAGTATCTACCAGCAGTACCCAAGTTTAGTTAATAATATTTTAGAACTTGAGGCAAACTACTTTGAGATAATTGAGGATTATGATCTTGCTATGGAGGCATATAGTGCAATTGTGCTGGGGAGTAAAATGGATAGTGTAAAGGCAGAGTACTTCTTTGCACGCAATTTTTATAATGCAAATAGAATTGATAGTGCTGTTGTTAGGGCTGATAATCTCATTGAGCTACTTGAGGGTAGCCGCCACAGAGATAGTTATTTGTATTATAGTTTAGCATCAAAAATATATACTAGTAGCGGAGATATTCACAGAGCTGAAGATATTCTGCACAAAAGTGAAGATCTATACTCTATGGATATTGAGAAGGCTTGGAGTAATAAAATTCTAGAGCTTGAAGTAAATTATGGAAACTTAGAGAACCAACAACAGATTCTAGAGCTTAAGAGCCTGAATTACAGATTAATTCTAATCTCATTAATGATTGTATCAGCAACTCTAATTCTCTATCTATTACTTAGAATTAGACACAAAAGAAATAAGCTAAAACTAGAGATTAATATAGCTAAACTAAAGAATATTGAGCATATAAAGAGGGTTATGGAGGTTTCGCTTGAATTTTTGCCTAGTTTTCAGGATGAAATCTATTCACTTGTTGCAAAGAATCAGAAGGCATCAAGTGAGATTATGAGCGACTATATCTTAATCTCTAAGGAGATGAAGAGAAAAATTAAGAGAAGATTTGAGGAGGTTATTAATGAATCTGGCATAACACAGATGGATCCTATCTTTTCAAAAATGGATGAATATTCAACAAATGAGAAGATGGTTATATATCTCTCCTTCTTAGGTTATAATTCCTCTTTTATAGCAAGAGTCTTACAGACATCTAGTGGAAGTATAAGGGGTATAAAGGCTAATATTCGCAAAAAAACTGAAGATTCTAACACTTTTTCACTGCAAGAGAGAGATAGTTTACTAAAACTACTCTAGTTGCATTGCGTTATATTTTATTTTCAACACTCTAATAATTAAATGGTTAAACTTATTATTAGCGTTATATTTTTTAGCATCATTGATTTTTCGTTATCTAAATACTAAATTTACAAATAGTAAAAATTAGTATATTATGAGAAATTATAAGCAATTTTTGTCTATTTTTCTAATAGGCGCTGCTATTCTCTTTTTTTCAACATCTTACGCTAATAACAAATCAAAAGATGAAAAGAAGAGTGAATATGAAAAGTTATTCTCCAAAGAAGATAAATCGGCCAACGGATTGATGAATCTGCACCTTGCAGATGGCAAGGTCTACTTTGAGATTCCCGACTCGCTTTTCGGAAGAGAGTTTCTTTTAGGCTCCACAATATCCTCTACAAGTGACAATAGAAATGGTGTTGTCGGGAGAAAAAATAATGATCTAATTCATTTTACTCTCTCAAAAGAGGGTGATAAAATTGCAATGAGAATTGTAGATAATCTAAATATTATAGAGGGAGTCAAGCGCGCTAAGGGGGCAATATTTAATCTATATAAGATTGAGTGCACAAACCCTGAGACAAAAGCGGCTGTTATAGATGTAACGGATCTTTTTCTATCTAATCACAAACTACTCTCTCCTTTTTATGAGCATAGCCAACACGCAACTACATCTAAAAGGAGTGAATCATTTGTAAAGAAAAACTCATATATAAAAGATATTAAATCATTTAGTGATAATGTAAGTGTTAGCTCTGTTTTAAGCTATACATTTACCCTTGCAGATAAGGGGATTAAGTATCGCGATGTTCCATTTACAGCTACAGTTTTAAGGACAATCCTGCTCCTACCTAAAAAGGCAAATCAACCAAGATATATTGATAGTAGAGTTGCAATCTTTCCACTAGAGAAAAACCTCTTCTCTGATCGCTACCAAGGGAGTAGAAAGATCTATTATGCCAACAAATGGAGTGTTATTCCAAAAGATATTCAGGCATACAAAAGGGGTGAGTTAGTGGAGCCAGAGAAACAGATTATTTTCTACATAGATCCCGCCTTTCCTAGCAAATATAGAAGCTACATAAAAGAGGGTGTAGAGCAGTGGAACCAAGTATTTGCTCAGATTGGTTTTAAAAATGTATTAAAGGCTCTTGACTATCCTAAAAATGACCCTGAATTTGATCCCGATAATCTTAAGTACTCAACTGTTAGATATGCCCCAATTGCCATCCAGAATGCAGAGGGACCATCTTGGTTAGACCCTAGAAATGGGGAGATTATTAATGCCACAGTTCATATTTATCACGACGCTTTTGAGCTCATTAACAAATGGTTATTTGTGCAGACATCGCAAGTGGATAAGAGGGTTAGAAAGGTAATTATTGATGAGGAGGTGATTGGAGATGCCCTTAGATATGTAGTGGCACACGAGGTTGGGCACTGTTTAGGCTTTATGCATAATATGGGAGCCTCGGCAAGTTTTCCAGTAGATTCCCTCCGCTCTACATCTTTCACTCAAAAGTATGGTACAACTCCATCTATTATGGATTATACCCGATTTAACTATGTGGCACAGGTTGAGGACTCACTTAAGAATCTATATTTAGCTCCGCCTCGCTTTGGAGAGTATGACCAATTTTTAGTAAAATATAACTATTCATATATTGATTCTCAGAGTCCAGAAAAGGAGTATGAGATTTTATCGCGATGGTTAAAAGAGGCTGCGGAGAACCCTATACTTAGGTTTGGGAAGCAGCAATTTGGAGTGCTTGACCCTAGATCTCAGAGTGAAGATTTGGGAGATGATGCAATTAAGGCCTCTGAATATGGGATAAAGAACCTAAAATATATTATTCAGAATATGGATGAGTGGTTAGGCGAGCAAGATCCAGATTATATACATAGAAAGATGATATACACCGAGATTATTCAGCAATATATTAGGTATATCTCTCACGTATATAATAGTGTAGGAGGTGTTAATCTTTATGAGAAGCATGTTGGGGATAATATTGATAACTACAAAGTTGTGCCTACAGAGTATCAAAAGAGAGCCCTTAATTTTGTGCTCAATAGCCTAGATGATATTGATTGGTTATACCCTGTTCAAACCACAAAATATTATATAGATAATCCATATAAAGATGTAGTATTAGAGACTATTTTTGAGATGGTTATGGATGCTCCATCTAGGTGCGATTTTGCAGCAACTATCTCAAAAGAGCCATTTACTGCTCTAGAGAGTATGGATATAATTTTTGATAGAGTCTGGGGAGCTTTAGAGGCTGGTAAGGCTTTAACAGTCAATCAGATGAAGATGCAGAATTTATATCTATTAAATATGAGTAGTGCGGCTGGGCTAGAGGAGTTTAGCACTGGAGAGAAATCTATTAGTGCATACGAAGAGCAGGCAGCACTATACAATGAAAAATCTATCCTCCCTGGTGATAACCTAAGCTATATTCTTAGGGCTAAAAAATTACTGGAGAAGGGTGTTAAGAGTAGAGATAAGAGAACCAAGGCACACTGCGTAAATTTACTATTTAGATTGGAGAAAGAGTTATGATTACTAGAGCATTAATAATATCAATTTTGACTCTTCTCTCATATCAATTCAGTTTTGGTAAAGAGAAAGAGTTTGAGAAACAAGAGAAAGGAGTTGCGAATTTAAGCTACGCCAAGGGCGATGTTTGGGTTGAGATTCCCCACAATTTATTGGGTGAAGAGTTAATTTTTTACACAAAGGTTATCTCTACTAGCAATGAATTTGAGACGAGCGCAGGCTACTACCCACAAAAGCAGATGTTTGTATGCTTCCATAAGAATGATTCAACTCTTACCCTGTCTGTATATGATGAATTTATACAATCTGCAGATAATGAGAGTAGAATTAAGGAGGCAATTGAGCTTGGTAGAGGTGGATCAATCATCTTCTCTGCCCCTATTGAATATACGGGGGATAGCTCTAAAACTTACCGAGCAAAATTTACGGATTTCTTTATCGGGGATAAAAAATATCTTTTACCTAGAGATAATATGGCCTATAATAGGATTCAAGGTTTTGTGGTTAGAGATTATGATTATCAAGAGGATAACTCTCAGATAACAAACATTATTGCAGATAGCTCATCATTCTCTGTAATAACTGAACAGGTTTATGGCGTAACTAAAAAATTCTATGCGGTAACTCCTGTTGGAAATCAAGAACAGATTTCTGCTGAGATTATATCTACATTCTATAAACCTAGCAAAGATAAAGAGTACACGCCATTAAAGGTGGAGAGAAAGATGGGGGTTGGAGAGGTCTCTCTTTTGGAGTACGGCTCTAAGAGGCAAGGGGCAAAGAGAATTTACTACGCAACTCGCTTTAATTCAAAGGATAAGCAAGAGCCAATTATTACATTTCATATTGACTCGCTTATGCCTAAGGTTATTTTAGAGGCAATTGAAAA
Source organism: uncultured Muribaculaceae bacterium (assembly GCA_964368585.1). Taxonomy (GTDB): domain Bacteria; phylum Bacteroidota; class Bacteroidia; order Bacteroidales; family UBA932; genus Egerieousia. The sequence goes on along the minus strand of CAYJAK010000001.1, from coordinate 129,535 downwards.
GAGCGCAGATATTTGGAACAGGGGCATTGCTAATTTAGGCTATAATCAGGCTATTAAATTAGAGAGAGTATATCGCGATACAGATATAAAGAGCCCTTTGATCTCCTCAATCAGATTTATAAGGAGCCCAGATATAGAGATAAGAAGCAATATTATTTTAAATCCTAAAAATGGTCAAATTATTAGTTCAGACATTTATATTCCACACAATATTGTTACCGAGATGAGGAATCAGATGCTTATCTCCTGTGCAACTGGGGTTGAAGGGGCTAGAAGTATGAATATTCCAGACTCTTTAATTGTAAAGCCACTTGCTGCAAAAGTTGCCTACTTTATGGGCGAATGTTTAGGCTTGGTTGCGAATCAGGCAGGTACTGGTTTAATCCCGACAGACTCTCTAAGGAGTGCCACTTTTACAAATAGCATAGGGATCTCAAACTCTATAATGGATAATTTCTTAATAAATTATGTTGCATCTGGGGATGATATTAGAGAGGGGGTTAAGTGGTACCAAGATAGATTGGGAGAGTATGATCTACATAGTATTAATTATCTGTATGGAGAGGGTGATTTTAAAGTTAATAGTGATAATTTTCTATTTGGAAACTCAAAATCTTCTGCTAAATATTCAGACCCGAGAGCACTAAAAAATGATTTGGGAGATGATAAGATAAAGAGTGCTAGATATGCTTTAGAGAACTTGTATAAGGCTGTTAATTCTATAAGCAAATGGGTTGAGGATGAGGATGATAACTACGTTTTTAGATGGGAGATCTGGGACTATTCTGTTGTGCAATTCTTTATGTACATCAACCCAGTACTACAAAATATAGGTGGTGTCTATATCTATAATAATGAGGCTATAGATGGAGCTAAATTTAAATTAGTTGAATCTAAAACTCAGAGAGAATCTTTAGAGTATCTGTTAGAGCTTAGCCAAACTTGCAAAGAGATGGATCAACCAAATTTGATTAAGTATGCAGATTTAAATAGCACTTTATATGATTTTATAGCTGCTGAAATATTCTCTACTACACTTAAAAAAGTGGTAAAGATTCCACAAGAGCACGAGCAAGAGTTGTCAAGAATTGAGGGTTTAGAGATAATTTCTAACTTTTTATTCAATCTTTACAAAAAAGGTGAACTTTCTGCTGCAAATAAAAAGATGCAGATTAAGTTTCTAAATCAACTGATTGAACAAGCCGACAGCTTTGAACACGACTCTCAAATGGCATTACAGCTACTTGAAAGCTGTAAAAAGAGGATTGAAAAGTCTAAAAAAAGAGTATCTTTAAGGGATATTGGACACTATGAATATATGTTATTAACCTTGAAAAACTACTTCAATGAAACTAAGTCTTAAAATATTTTTACTACTCACATCAATACTCTTTTCTACTCTTATTTGGGGGCAGAACAGTAGATTGGTGACGGGAACAGTGATTGATGAAGATGGGTTCCCTGTGATAGGCGCAGGCGTAAGCTATAAGGGTGCAACAAAGAATAGCGCAGCAACAGATGTAGATGGTAAATTCTCTATCTCTATCCCTAATGATAGCGATGTAGTTATATTCTCTTTTATTGGAATGGAGACACTTGAGTATAAACTTGGTGAAAAGATTACCAACCTTAATATTACAATGAAATATTCAAATAGTATGTTGGATGAACTAGTTGTTACTGGATATGCACAAACTACAGTTAAGAAGATTACAGGCTCTGTGGGTATTTTAAAATCTGATAAATTTGAGAATCAACCAGTTGCCTCAATTGGGGCAATTATGCAGGGTGAGATTGCTGGGGTTAGCATACAATCATATACTGGGCAGCCTGGCGTACAGCAGAATATTAGGATTAGAGGTGTGAATAATTTATCGGGAAACTCAAATCCATTATGGGTAGTTGATGGGGTTCCGCTCCAAAATGATGTGCCCGCTCTAAGTTCCGAAGAGCTAAAGACAGGTGGATTTGATAATATCTTTATTGGTGGTGTTGGTAATGTTAATCCAAATGATGTTGAGAGTGTTACAGTGCTTAAAGATGCAGCAGCGGCAGCAATATATGGTTCTCGTGCGGCAAACGGAGTTATTGTTATAACAACTAAAAGAGGAAAAGAGGGAAAGATGAGCGTTGGCTATACAAACAATTTCACAGTCTCATTTGCGCCAAGAGATAACCTATCTTTAATGGATTCTCAAAGTAAATTAAATTGGGAACAGGAGCTTTGGGATGAGTTTTCGGCTCAAAAATATATTGAATCTCAAACAGATTCAAGGGTATTTTATCCTGTGGTTGGAATTGTTGGGCAGATTAGAGCTGGTGTTGGCCCATACGCAAGTATAAAGGACAATCCTGCTGCACAAGATGCTATAATAGATGATCTCTCTAAGATAAATACAAATTGGTACGACCTACTATTTAGAAATACCTTTTCACAGAATCACTACCTATCCCTAAGTGGCGGAGGATCCAAAAGCACCTACTATGTATCTTTAGGTTTTACTGATGATAATGGTATGCTTATCGGGAATGATTACCAAAGATTTAGTATGAGTTCTAAGTTAAATATTAAGCCCTCTGAGTGGTCAAAAATAGATGTTGGGGTAGATTTATCGCGACAATCCTCTCTTTATCCAGATAGCAATGTAGATCCATTTATTTATGCATATTTTGCAAATCCTTACGAGGCTGCCTATAATGCCGATATGAGCTACGCTGCTGATAACACATTCTTTTCACTTCCATACTACAATGGAGATACAGATGATATTCTTCCTAGTAATGGATTTAATATTTTAAGGGAGCTAGATAATAACTTTACCGAAACAGTTAACTGGGCAACTACAGCAAGAGCCTCTATTGAATTAAACTTGTTAGAACAACTTAAGTTTACAGGTTTAGCATCTTATTCATTTTCAAATAATAAGACAGATAAAGTAGTACATAAAGATACCTATACCGCATTCAAGGATAGATTAGGAAATGATAAATATACTCAGAACACTCTTTATGGATCTATATCGCAAAACTCTGCAAATAGAGATAGTTATGTTTTAAGAGGCTATTTTACCTATAATGATGATTTTTGGGAGGATCATAGCCTATCTATTTTAGCAGGCGTGGAGGTTAGAGGTTCATCTTCTAATACTATATTTACAAAGAGGTACAACTACGACCCTATAACTGGAACCTCCTCTTTCCCAGAGCCTTCTGGAGAGATTGATGCTTGGATAAAGAGCATTGAGAGGCTTAATGGACAATACTTTACAGATAATAGATATGCTTCGTTCTATGCATCGGCAGACTACTTTATAAAAGATGCCTATGTTATTAACTTTTCATTTAGATCTGACGGTAGCTCAAATTTTGGTAGTGACAGACAGTTCAATCCCAATTGGAGTGCTGGTGCAGCTTGGCATATAAAAGAGGAGAACTTTCTAAAAAATGTGGATAATATTAGCCACCTAACTTTAAGAGCCTCTGCTGGATATACAGGCGATGTAAATACCAGTACTACACCTCAACTTGTGATGCAGTATTACCAACAGATGTATAGAAACTATGATGGACACAACTACCTTTTAGGATATATCCCAACTGCCCCAAATCCAAACCTGAGATGGGAGCAGACATTTGATACAAAAGCATCTATAGATTTAGGGCTATTTAAAGATAGAATAACACTTACAGCCGAGGGATATTATAGATTGAGTACAGATGTTGTTACATCTTCACAAGTGCTCTCTACAACTGGTTTCACATCTCAATATTACAACTCTGCCGATATCTTAAATAGCGGTATAGAGGTAACTTTAGGGGGTAAGATTATTAAAAAGAGTGATTTTAATTTATCGGGATCTATAAATTTTGCATACAATTATAACAAAGTGGTAAAATATACTCCTGCCTATGGAAGCTCAACCTCTGTAAAGGATAGATATGTAGAGGGTTACCCTATTGGTGCTATTTTAGCTGGTAAATTAACTGGAATTGATCCAACAAATGGTTTATACTCTTTTCAACTTAGACCAGATGCAGATATCTCTACCACAACAGATTTAAACAAGACAGACAATTACAGATACTATTTAGGTACAACAATTGCCCCTTATAGTGGAGGTTTTAATATAAGCGCCTCATATAAATCTTTTAAGTTGAGTGTTGGTGGTGTCTACTCATTTGGAGCTACAAAATATGACAAAATAGAGTCTCCTGCCTCATATTATGATCCTAGACATAACGGTGTAGCAACCGAAACTGTACAGTCTCAATATAGCGATCTATACTCTAACCATTTGAATGTAGCACAAGATAGAACCAATAGGTGGACAGAGGAGAATCCAAATGGTGCAACATACCCAAGAATCTATGACTATTTTGGTCAAAAATATAATTTTGACTATTACAATCCAATGGATTACAACATTGTAGATGCAATATACTTAAAGGATATATCGTATGTTAGAATTAAAAATATTATTTTATCATACAACTTTGATAGTCAATTATTAAGCAAGGCAAAGATAGCCTCATTGGGAGTAAATCTAACTATGAATAACTTCTTTACCTTTACAAATTATGATGGAATGGATCCAGAGATTCCAGGGGCAACCTACCCCACTACCAGATCTGTCTCACTAGGAATTAATCTTAACTTTTAATACTTGTGATTATGAAACAGAAAAATATAACTGAATATATATTTAAATCTATTTTAGTATCTATTTTACTAGTACTCTCTTCGTGTAAAGGGTATCTAAGTGTACAGCCGCAAGGAAAGGTGCTCCCTAAAACAGATGAGGAATTTGCTGCAATAATACACACTATAATCTACGACATAGAGAGTGGTGAAGATCAATTTGTTATAGGTAATTTTGATGGCATTATTCAATACGAGAGTTATGCAGATAACCTAGATGCAAATGTAAAAATCGGCAATATCCCAGCCTATGTAGGGGATAAAATTAACACATTGCAATATAATTATCGCGATATATTTTCAATTATAAGAGATTGTAATATCGTGATAGAGAATATTGCAAATAGGGAGACCGAATTAGCAAAAAAGACCACTGCGGCGGCCTATGCAATAAAGGGAATCTGTTACTATAATTTAATTAGAATCTATTGCCAACCTTACGATAAAGCGAATGCCTCAGAGATGATGGGGTTGCCAATAATTGAGACTTTTGATATGGAGTATATGCCAACAAGATCGTCTCTGCAAGATACCTACAACTATTGCGTTTCTCTTCTTGAAAAATCTATCTCCTATAATATCTCTGATAAGCTATTTCTATTTACCAAGGATGTTGTAAATGCTTATTTGGCAAAACTTTACTTTTGGGGAGAAGATTGGGACTCTTTAACTACACTAGGTGAGGAGTTAATGCAATTACCCGCCTTTCAATTGGCAAATATTTCTCAGTATCCCGATATGATTCAGGCAAAAAATGCTTCAATGCAGGAGGTTATTGCCAGATCGCACTCAAATAATGATAGCGATATTGATTGGTATTATATTCTAATTATAAAAGATATTAAAACAAGACCTGTAAGTGCCTCTCTTGTAAAGCTATTTGAAAAGGATAAAGAGAATGATGTTAGATATGCCATTTCATTTGATGACGAGCGTATTAGCAATAAAACACTTGCTGGCAAATATAGAAGTTCTGAGTTGGTTCTAATGCTTGCTGAGGCTTATGCCCATAAAGGTGATAACGGCAAGGCTCTTGAGCACTTGAATAGCCTAAGAAGAGAGCGAATTATTGGTGTGAGCGACTACACAATTGCCACCCTACCAGAAGTTGATCCTAATAACATAATAAAAGAGGATGCATTAGGAAAATCCTTAACCCCACTTATCTCAACTATCTTAAATGAGAGGAGAAAGGAGCTATATATGGAGGGTGATAGATGGTTTGAGTTAAAAAGAAATGGAACTCCTGAGTTTTGGGTAATAAACAACGGATTAAAATATACCACAAAAGAGTACTTATACACAGCTCCAATATATAGAAGCGATATTTTTATGAACCCATTATTAATACAAAATCCTGGTTATGAAGAGTAAAAGAGCAATAAAATTACTATTTATTACAGGCTCCATTATTATACTTAGTGCCTGTAGTTTTGAAGAGCTACCTCCTAAAACGGATAATGACTCCTCTACTTATGTACTCCCTAAAGGTGAGGTTCCAACAGCTGATGAGCTTAACACCGTAAACAATATTAGAAGTGAATATGATGAGTCTATCTCAAAATAGTATTTACCTAGAAAGATACCATATATAAAATTATGTTTTACTTAAAAAAAAATTAAAATGAAAAGATTATTAATGCTAACAGCCCTTGTAGCACTTTTGGCTACAGCTTGTACTAAAGAGGAGACCCCCTCTGTTAGTTTTACAAGAACCACAAGCGTATTAATGGCAGATTCACCTCTTGAGGTTGAGATGACAATCTCTGCAGCAGCTACCGCTAGTATAAGCGTTCCTGTTACTATCTCTGGTTCGGCCGTTAAAAATGAAGAGTACACTATCTCAAGCGAAAAATTTACATTTGCAGCAGGCTCTACTAAAGCTACTGTTGAGATTACTCCTAATAAGAACTTTACTGCCGAGAAAGATATTGTTCTAACAATAACTCCTCCTGCAGGATATGTACTAGGTGAGAATCCATCTATGGTAGTAGCAGTAGAGAAGAAAGAGTCTATTATCTACTCATTTAGTGTAGATAAGGCAGACCTTTTAGATACCTATGATGTTACACTAAATTTATCGGGAGAGACTACTGGTGAGAACTTTACTGCCTCTACAGATATGGAGATTCCGTTTAAAGTTCTTGAAGGTTCTACAGCAGTAAAAGATCAACATTATCAAGTTGTTGGAGGCAAGGATGTATTTACTGTTAAGGCTGGAACAAATAAAGCTACGGTTTCAATAAAGGCTCTAGATCTACCTTTAGGAGAGGAGATTGTTCTAAATCTTGGTGTTGATGCAGCTCTAGCTGGTGGAAGATTCTTGGTAGGAAATACTCAAAGTATATCTATCTCTGTTAAAGGTGTACTAAAAGGCACAACATTAGCTGGTGTATGGGAGTTTGTAGAGGTTCCTGAATTAGAAGAGTGGTCATTCTGGGTTGAGGATATGGGTGATGATCCAAACCTAATGCCAGTTAAAAATGAAGGTTATAGAATCTCTTTCACTTATGAAGATAACGTTCTTAAATTAATCCCAGGAAGCGTAAAAGGAGATCTCTCAAATATTTTAAGAGAGTCGGTTTTAACATACTCTGCACCTGTAAATCCAGCAATTGGATATAAACTTTTAGGCCCATACAGTACAGAAGAGGCTTTCTTCTGGGGATCTAATCTAGTACAATTAACCTATTTTAGTATGGATAAAGCTAATAGAGCATTTTCAGCTGATACAGAGACCATTGGTAGCGCTGTTGTAGCTATGAGAATAAATAGCGATGGTAACCTAGAGTTTATAACAAAAGATTATGATGAACCTCCATTTATGCCTAGCTGGTGGGGCGGATTTGACGCAGATATGTTTGGATTCTACTATATATTCAAGAGAGTTGAATAGAGAGATAATATAACTACTTAAAAAACTGTTTTGTAGGGAGGAGGCTCTCCAAAATCACAATTAAGTGATTGAGGTGAGCCTCTTTTTTGCGCCAAACTTGTGCAAATAAAGCTCCCAGCACTGAATTCCGCACATTTCGTTTCATCCTAAGATTAGTTTTTTTATTGTCTTAGTATCATCACTATTGAGTTTTATGGAATATTCACCCCTAGGAAGAGATAGTATTACCTACTTCTAGTTATTGTTATGAACCTTAAATAGCCATACCTTTGAGCCACTAAATGGCACTTATAGTGCCAGAAACGGTGATAACCCAATTAAGGTATCATTATAATTAAAAACTAAATAAATCTATATAATGGTTGAATACTTTAGCGAACTCCTAACGATACTTAATGAAATGTCGCCCTACCTTTTGCTAGGATTTCTCATTTCAGGCATTTTACACGTATATATGCCCCGTTCAATATATTCACGCTTTTTGCAGAAAAAGGGATTTGGGTCTGTTGTACGAGCTTCACTATTGGGAGTACCACTACCGCTCTGTTCGTGCGGCGTAATACCCACTTCTGTCTCTCTTAAAAAAGAGAAAGTATCAGATGGAGCAGTAGTTTCATTCCTAGTTGCAACACCACAAACAGGCGTTGATTCTATATTGGCTACATATTCGCTACTCGGGCTTCCTTTTGCCATCATTCGCCCCATAGCTGCATTTATTATTGCAATATTTGGAGGTGTATTAGTTGATCGATTTGGAGAAAATAAGAGTGCTGCCCCTAAGTTTAGGCCAGCGTTAGAAAATGAGCAAACAAGTTGCAATTGTGGATGCTCTCATAATCATAAAGAGGAGAAAAAGAGTATATGGGCTGTTCTAAGGTATGGATATATAGATATGATGCAAGATTTTGGCAAGTGGCTTGTCATAGGGCTACTTGTAGCAGCCGCTATTACAGCATTTATACCAGATTCTCTATTTGTGCTATTTAAGGAGTATTATATGCTTAATATTCTACTCATTCTGCTTATCTCTGCTCCAATGTATATGTGCGCTACTGGTTCTATTCCCATTGCTTTATCACTGATGCTTAAAGGTGTATCTCCAGGTGCAGCTTTTGTTTTATTGATGGCAGGACCTGCCACAAACTTTGCATCATTAATCATACTCAAAAAAGAGACAGGCTTACGCAAAACAATTTTATATCTAACGGCAGTTATTATAGGAGCAATAGTTTTTGCTTTAGTAATAGATTTTATCTTACCTCAAGCGTGGTTCTCTTCGTTATCACCTTTATCATCTTGTGGACACGACCACTCGTGCGACCACGAAGTGTGTAACCACGGTCCAGTATGGTGGCAAACAACCACTAGTATCACATTTATAATTCTATTTATAAATGCATTCGCAAGAAAAATTATTAGAAAGAATTCTTAACATTAGCTCTTTCGCTATATAGGAGAACTCTTAACACTCTCTATCATTATTCCAACTGGATCTACTGTTTTACCTCCTAAGAAGTGTAGATAAGATATCCCGTGCTCTGCAGAAAAATTTTGCTTTAGTTTTTTGCGACGTTTCCCATCTACAAATACTTCTGCATTACCATCCTCGTGCCATTTAATTGTTACATCATGCCATTTATTATCGCGAATTTTTAGTTCTTCGCGAGTAAGAGCGACAATATATTGATTTTCGTATCTGGCAACTGTATCGGTTGGATTAAACCAACGGTCATTTAAAATTAGCTCCACTCTCTTTGCCTCCTTTGGGATCATTATGCGCGTAGTTATAGAGCCACTGCGTAGTGATGGGAAATTCCATACAGCACCATCGTTATCCTCTACCAATTCATTGTTAGGTTGGTATCTTATATTTAATACCAGAGCCCCCTCTTTATCGGGATGAGCAACTAAGTTTCCACCTTGAATTCTATTATATCCACAATGACCTACAATTCCTTTATAGTATTTGAAAGTACTCCATTGCTCTAACGAATCAGTAAAATCATTTGAACGCTCTGTTTCATATATCCATTCAGGATTAAAAACTATCATTTTACGGTGCTGTATATTTTGACCAATTGAGACTAAGACATTTCCATTATCTAACTCCACAGCTTGAGCTTGGTGAACACTTTTATCTATACCTGGAGCAGAAGCAAAATCTTGAGCATTTCGTCTTGAATCTAAATAAAGCTCTCTCATTCCAATCCAACTCTTTCCATCATCTTCTGAGATTGCTACGTGCGTAGCGTTGCGATTAGTAAAAACATCATCCCATGTTCCATTAGAAGATGCCATCTCTGGCAATGGTGTAGTATTACTCCAGAAAAAGAGTAGTCTTCCATCCCTAAGCCTATGTAGAGTAGGCATAGTAATAGTGCCATAGAATGGAGATGGCGTTGGTTCACTCCATGTAGCACCTCCATCTTCTGAAAAGGATTGATAGTGACGGTCTTGTGAGGTTCTAATAATCATCCATATACGTCCATTTTCTAACTCTACTACCGTAGGCTCAACTGCACCATGATTCCAACGTATTCCCTTGTGAAAACCACCTTTTTTGTGAAAAGGAGTATTTATTGTATTTGACTTACTCCAACTCACACCATCATCATCTGAATAGTAGGTAAAACAACCTTTACGATCCATTCCATGCGCTGCTATTATAACTCTTCCTTCTCTAGTGAAGATTGGCGGTTTAAGCATTATTGCAATCTTATTATCTATTTTAGTTATAGTTCTTCCACCATCTATACCTCCTACTGTACGAATTACATACACACTATTTGAAGAGTGCATTGCACGAATATATTCACCACTAAATGGTGAGCGAATATCGGCATAGGGCAGATCATCTGCAATAGAAATCTTTTTCCAACTACGTCCATTATCACGACTAGATAAATAGTATGGTTTTTCTGATTCTCGTTGTTCACCATAGTTATAATGACGAATCTCGCCATCTTCCATTAGCGAGAGTCCTATATATGCATCGCTTGGTGGAGTACCTACAACTACAGGTGCAAATATTTTTTTTTGATCATCCCCCTCTACCATAAGTGGAGATGATTTTGCCTTTGCAACAAATAGCAATATGGCTATGGTAAAGACAAGTCTCATGATTATGTGATTATAAATATATTATCCTCTAGAGCCTCTTATAGATGAATTACCCCTAGAAGAGCCACCTCTTGAACCACCGCCTCTTGATGCCATACCACCTCGTGTAGATGAACCTCCTCGTGTAGATGAACCTCCTCTTGTTGAAGAGCTACCTCTGCTAGATGAAGCACCTCTCATTGAAGAGCTACCCTTTGATGTGTTACTCTTTATAGGATTTCCTTTTGATGTTGAATTGCCCTTTGAGAATCCACTCTTAGTTGAGCCACTAGCACCTCTTTTTGAAGCCTTTGCCTCTCTTGTTACAGATCTAGAAGAGCTCCTAGTAGAGCCTCCTCTCCCCTCTTGTTTTTGATTGGCTCCAGAGCCACCCTTCTTAGCACCACTTTTTGATCCTGATGATCCTCTAGGTCTTGATGATGCACCTGCTTTATAAGCGCCTCCTGTTTTTGAGTAACCTCTCGCTCCATCACCTGCTCTTCTAGGTTTTGCAGATGCTTCTTCAGTTCCAACTGAGCTCTCCAAGCTATCATTCAACTCTTCCATCTCTTTCTCAGAAAGGAAACGCCAATTACCTATCGGGAGTCTTCCTAAATGAATATTCATTATCCTTGTGCGCTTTAATTTAACAACACTATAGCCTAAATATTCGCACATCCTACGAATCTGTCTATTAAGACCTTGTGTAAGGATAATCTTAAATTTATATCTATTTATCTGGTAAATTTTACATTTTTTTGTAATAGTTCCAAGGATAGGAAGCCCACCAGCCATTCTATTTAAAAACTCCTCTGTAATTGGGTTATCCACAACCACTTCGTACTCTTTCTCGTGATTATTTTCTGCTCGCAGAACCTTATTCACAATATTTCCATCATTTGTGAGCAGAATAAGCCCCTCTGATTGTTTATCTAGCCTCCCGATATTAAATATACGAGTAGGATAATTTACAAAATCGGCAATGTTATTCACCTCCGATGGATCTGTGGTTGATACAATTCCTACTGGCTTATTAAGAGCAATATAGACTCTAGTAGTATCAACTTTTAATACTCTACCGTGCACCTTTACAATATCTCCATCCTTTACTCGTGCACCCATTTCAGCAACCTTACCATTAATGGTTACATAACCATCTTCTATCAGGATGTCTGCCTCTCTCCTAGAGCAGTAGCCTGAATCACCTATAAATTTATTTACTCTTATATCCACTTTTATATCTAATTTATGCAAAATTAACTATTTATATCGGGATACAAGCCTAAATTTTCATTTTATTGTTTAATTTTGTAATAAACAATAAACAGAACATTAAATGAAGAAATCTATTTCAATCGGCAAATTACAATTACTAATAACAATTTTAACACTTGCAATCCTTTCAGCTTGTACTAATAATAACAAAGATATCGAGATTGATATTATTCCAATCCCTAAAAATATGAAGTTTTCGGATGGAGTGTATCCTATTGATAGTACGCAAATTAGCCTAGGAAATTCTGTAACTATTAATCCAGAATCAGAGATAGATCCAGAGGGATACCATTTAAAAGTTGATAAAGATGGAATCTCAATAAAGGCATCCACGGCAAGCGGCTACTTTTATGCAAAGCAGACCCTTATGCAACTTTATCGCGATGGTGGTATTCCATATGTAGAGATTGAAGATGAGCCTAGATTGCAATATAGAGGCCTACACCTAGATGTATCGCGACATTTCTTTGATAAAGAGGAGATTAAAAAGATCCTAAATGCAATGGCATTTTATAAATTAAATGTACTTCATCTGCACCTTACAGATGCTGGTGGATGGCGTCTTCAAATCTATAAATATCCACTTCTTACAGAACTTGGAGCATTTAGAACTGAATCTAATTGGCAAGAGTGGTGGATTAATGGCGACGATAGAAAATATGTTCCAGAGGGCACTCCTGGTGCTTATGGTGGATATTACACCAAAGAAGATATGAGAGAGATTATTGCCTACGCAAAAAGTAAACATATAGATATTTTACCAGAAATTGAGTTCCCTGGCCACTCTGAGGAGGTATTTTTTGCCTACCCAGAATTAAGTTGCTCCGGAGAGCAGTACGGTAACAGTGATTTTTGTATAGGTAATCCCGATACATTCACATTTATGGAGGGTATCTTAACAGAGGTTATTGAGCTTTTCCCTTATGAATATGTGCATATTGGAGGAGATGAGGCTGGAAAAACCGCTTGGAAAACTTGCCCAAAATGTCAAGCTCTTATGAAAAAGGAGGGAATGGAGCACATTGATGAATTGCAAAGTTATATGATACATAAAGCTGATGATTTTATCCGTTCAAAAGGTCGTAAACTTGTAGGTTGGGATGAGATTCTAGAGGGAGGGCTTGCACCTGGCGCAACCGTTATGTCTTGGAGAGGAGAAGCTGGCGGTATACACGCTGCTCGCGTTGGTCAAGATGTTATTATGACTCCTGGGTCACATATGTATTTTGATTTCTATCAAGCAGACCCTCGCACAGAGCCAATGGCTATTGGTGGCCACACAACAATTAAAAAAGCATATAGCTACAATCCTATTCCAAAAGATTCTCTTACAGATGAACAAGCCAAACATATCATTGGAGTTCAAGGCAATACTTGGACTGAATATATGGAGAATAATGAGCATTTAGAGTATATGATGTTCCCTCGCGCTCTTGCAGTTGCTGAGATAGGATGGTCACCTCAAGAGTTACGCTCTTGGGAATCTTTTAAGCCAAGAGTGAATAAACATATTCCACAGTTACAAGCAATGGGAATTAATACATTTACACTATCAAACGAACTAGATGTTTTGGTTGATGTAGATACAAACTCTAAAAAAATAAATCTCTATTTTGATGCTGAGAAACACCCTGTAGAGATCCGTTATACAATAGATGGCTCAACTCCAACTGCATCCTCAAATCTATATAAAGATGGAGTTATAATAAAAGACTCTGCTCGCGTTCGTGCTGGAATATTTAAGAATGGAGAACTGCAAGGCACTCCAACTGCAAAAGAGCTTGATTATCACAAAGCTATCGGGAAGAAGGTTACATATAATAATAGACTTTCAAACTATATGGCAGGCGGTATGGGTGCCTTAGTAGATGGTTACAGAGGAGGTTTAACCTACCTAGATGGGCTATGGCAAGGATACACAGATAGCCTAAATTGTGTAATAGATATGGGAGAGATAACTGATATAAAGAGTGTTCAATTACGCTTTATGCAGCTTGCTGGCCCTTGGGTATGGATGCCTGGTACAGTAGAGTTTCTCATCTCGGATAATGGTGTAGATTACGTGTCTTGCGGTAAACAGAAAACTGCAATTGAAAAAGAGTATCAAGAGCTAATCTTTGAGACATATAAATTTGAGGGAGATTGGAAGGGCAGATATTTAAATATAAAAGCAAGTGAGGTCCAGAATGGCTTTATCTTCACCGATGAAATAATAGTTTGGTAACAATTAAAACATAAAACAATGACAAAAAGTATTTTTTCAATTTTTATCGCGACAATTTTATTTTCGTGTTCTCCTTCAGCTGAGGCGCCAGCTCCCGTACACCCCATCCCAACACCTCAACAGGTTGAGTGGCAAAAGATGGAGCAGTATGCATTTGTACATTTTGGACTAAACACATTTAATGATTTAGAGTGGGGATTTGGAAATACCCCTGCGCAAACATTTAATCCTACTAATTTAGATATTAAGCAATGGATAGATGTAATTAAAAAAGCTGGATTGAAAGGCGTTATATTAACAGCTAAGCATCACGACGGATTCTGTTTATGGCAAACTAAGTACACAGACTATAGCGTTGCAAGCTCTCCTTGGAAGGATGGTAAGGGCGATGTAGTGAGAGAGTTAGTAGATGCCTGCAAAGAGAATAACCTAAAGGTGGGGCTATATCTATCACCTTGGGATAGAAATCACGCAGAATATGGTAGAGAGGAGTATGCAGAATATTTCAAGAACCAGATAGAGGAGCTAATCAATGAATATTGTGATGACGTTGAGCTATTTGAATATTGGTTCGATGGAGCTAACGGTGGTGATGGTTACTATGGTGGAGCCAACGAGAGCAGACAAATTGATGCATCTAAATATTATCAATATGAGGAGTGCGTAGATATTATCCACGAGAAGTTCCCAAATGCTATGATATTTGGTGGCACCGTGCCTACAATTAGATGGATTGGAAATGAGAGCGGTTGGGCTGGACAAACAAATTGGGCAACTTACGATAGCCGTAAAGAGGATGCTAGAATACTACCTTATGGAATTGAAGGTGGAAATATTTGGCTACCTGGGGAAGTTGATGTATCAATTCGTCCAGGCTGGTTCTATCACCAAAGAGAGGATCATCAACTACACTCTTTAAGTAAACTTGTAGATATATATTATCAAAGTGTAGGCAGAAATTCAAACCTACTTCTTAACTTTCCTGTTGCACTTAATGGTACAATTCACCCCGCAGACTCTATCAGAGTTATAGAGTGGTGGCAAACTATCTCAAAAGAGCTAGAATACAATCTATTAGAAAATGCTAGCGTAACAGTTAATAACACACGTGGAAAAGGTTTCAAAGCTTCAAACATTAACGACGGAGATTGGGATAGCTATTGGGCTACAGAGGATGGAGTTACAAGTGGAGATGTAGAGTTCACATTTAAGAAAACTACAGAGCTAAACAGAGTACTCCTTCAAGAGTATATTCCGCTAGGTCAAAGAGTTAAAAGCTTCTCTATCTCATACTTAGACAACAATAACCAATGGCAAAGTGTACCTACAAAAGATAGCTTAACTACCGTTGGTTATAAGAGAATCATTCGTTTTGCTAACATTAAAACCAATAAACTTAAAATTAGTTTCCTAGATGCTCGCGGCCCTCTTACAATCAACAATATAGAGGCATTTTTAGCTCCAGCACTTCTTGTTGAGCCAATGATCCGCAGAGACTCAAAAGGTATTGTAACAATAAAGGGCGGGGATGCTATGTCTAATATATATTATACCTTAGACGGAACAACTCCTACCGCGGATTCGCCAAAATATACGGCTCCATTTGAGCTAAAAGGAAAAGGAACTGTGCGAGCAATATCTCAAGACTTAGCAGATGTATCAAGGTTAGGATCAATTGCCACTAAAGAATTTGACGTTTTAACATCAGCATTTACTGTTGCAGGTAATCCAGAAAACAAGAGTATGTTTGACAGCAACCAATACAGTAATTATCAAATCAATAGCAAAGATAATAGCGTTACAATTATTCTAGATAAAGAGTACACTATATCGGGATTCAAATACCTTCCTAACCAAACAAGATGGGGCGGTGGCATAATTAGCAGATATGAAATTTACTCTGATAATAAGAAAATTGCATCGGGAGAATTCTCAAATATAAAAGCAAACCCAATAGAACAAATTGTAAAATTTAGCTCCCCGATAAAGAGCTCTAAACTTAAATTTGTTGCTATAGAAATTGCTGCAGGTACTGGAAAGCGAGGTGAGATTGCCGAATTTAGTATAATTACTGAATAGAGGCGCTCTCTTTGGGATAAAGTTTACCCAGAACTCTAATAGAAAAGAGGTTTCACAAGTGCTTGAAGCCTCTTTTTATTTTTTAGCGCTTTTTCGTTGAACAGATTGCGTATTCCTCTCCCAAAATACACCATCTGTATAGCCCTGTATAGTTTTATCACCATCGGCCATACTTAAGCGCTTCTCTGTTAAAAGAGCATATTCTTTATTTAACTCAATTCCAACATATTGCCTATTAAGCTTCTTTGCTACAACCGACGTTGTTCCAGAGCCAGAAAATGGATCAAAGACTACTCCTCCCTCTGGAGAACTTGCTAAAATTAACTTTGCAATAAGTTTCTCAGGCTTTTGAGTAGGATGATCTGTATTCTCAGGCATAGACCAATATGGAATACTAATATCGTCCCAAAAGTTTGAAGGGTAGGTAGTTCTAAAGTTGCCATCCTCTGTTTGATCCCAATCTTTGGGTTTGCCATCCTGTTTGTAAGGGGCAAGAACTCGTCTCTTTTGCTTAACTGCATCAACATTGAAATAGTAATCCTTGTCATTCTTTACCGCAAACCAAATATCTTCCATACCATTTTTCCAATTTGATTGCGCTCCTCTCCCCTTCTCTCTTTGCCAAGTTATTCTATTTAATACAGTAAGGTTCTCCTCTGCAACTTGATGCAACTGAGCTGTACATTTCCAATCTCCACATATATATAGGGAGCCATTTGGTTTAAGACAAGAGACAATCTTTGGAAACCAACTCCTCAAGTAATCTAAGTATTGAGAGCTATTTAATGCCTGAAACTTCATTCCATTAAAATCTTTACTTAAATTGTATGGTGGATCAATTATAATCAGATCCGCAAACTCCTTTGGCAGCCTATCTACAATATCAAACAGATTGCCTAAAACCGTTTTATTCTTTATACTCTCAAACTCAATGTTCTCCGCAATCACAGGCTGATATAGGCACGATTCATATATAGCCACCTCTGTTGGTAAAAGATTAATTGTTCTATTTCTTGGCGCTCTCTCCTTTGTCATACAATTAAAAAATTTCTTATAACTATTTTCTAAACATAGAGTAATATAATCTATCGAATTCCCCTTTATGATATAGCTGAACTAACTCCTCAATTGGTTTATCCGTACCATATTTGTCGTACGGTCTCTTTAGATCTGAACCAAATAGTTTTGCTACTCCTTGCCAAAACCCTGCAGCTAATTTCCCCCTATAGTTCCTAATTATATTAAATGAACTTTGTCCTAACTCTCTATCTAATAGTCGCAACAATAGTCTCCCCTGAGAATAAGAGAGCTTCTTTAAAGGTTTTTCAAACTCTTTGAATAACCTCTTCTCATAAGATTTTAAATATTTTTCTCTCTCCCTCTTAGTAAAGTCTGAATTTGCAAGGATACTATCAGCCTCCATAATTATAATTTTAGCCTTTAGTGCATAAGGATATACCTTCTTAAAATTATAAACTGTTCTATAATACTCCCTCCAAGCTCTCCCCTTAGGTCTCTTATAATCGCTCCCATAAAAATATATTGGGTGCAACCCTGCAGAGTAGATCGTATCTCCATCTACAACCTCATACCCCTTTATTACTCTATTGCTTTGTGCCTTTGCGTCATTAAATGGAACCAATGCAAATAGCAAAACCAATATGAATAACAGTTTTAATCCATCTATTTTCAATACCCTATTTATCATTCTTTTGATTCATTGTCTACCATAGAAGCAACCGCCATATCGCCTGTAACATTTACAGCCGTTCGCAGCATATCTAATGGTCTATCAACTCCCAATATTAGTGCCAAACCTTCGCTAGGTATCCCAATAGAACTCAATACCATAACTGTCATCACGATACTACCTCCTGGTATTCCTGGTGTACCAATAGAGGCAACCGTAGTTAATCCTATAATCGTCAAGATCTGAGACATAGTAAGATCAATCCCCATTACCTGCGCAATAAACACCACTGCTACCGCTTGGTAACAGCTTGTTCCATCCATATTGATTGTAACTCCAACAGGCAATACAAATGAAGAGGCTCTATGTGATAAACCTAACCCCTTTTGACACTGCTCCATTGTCATTGGTAATGTTGCCGCACTAGAGCTTGTTGAGAAACCCAATAACTGAACAGGTGCAGCTGATCTAATAAATCTTTTAACATCAATCTTTGTAAACAACTTTATTAATGTTGGATAGAATATAAAGATAAGCAGAAGCAGAGATATAATCACTGTTAATGAATAGAGTCCTAATGCCTTAAATATGGCTACATCTCCCATTGAATCAACAACTAGCGCTGCCATAAGAGCAAAAACACCATAGGGAGCAGTTAGCATTATATAATCAATCATTTTTACAACGATTGTATTTAGAGAATCAATCAGATCTACCGCTGGTTTTAACTTCACAACACCTATTGCAACCATTGTTGCTCCAATGAATATTGCTAAGAATATTACCTGTAGCATATTTCCATTACTGCTCATTGCTGCCGTAAAATTATCGGGAATCATATCTACAAGAAACTGCAGACTACTCTCTTGCTCAACCTCTGAGGCGGTAACACTCTTCTGTGCAACCTCACCTTGATAGCGCTCTCTCAATTCTACCCCTTTATCCTCTGGGAAAATACTACCAGGTTTAATTGTTGTAACTGCAACTATTCCAACTGTAATGGCTACAACAGTTGTACAGATATATAGTGCCAATGTTTTTAGACCCATCGATGAGAGAGATTTTATCTCATTTAGTCCTGTAATACCTTTAATTAGCGAGAGAAAGACCAATGGAACTGCAACCACTTTTAATAACTTAATAAACATATCTCCAAAAGGGGCAATCCAATTTGAAATAAATTTATCAAATCCTAAAGATATTGCTGCAAAACCTGCAACAATACCTAGCGCCATTCCAATAAGTATCTGCGCATATAAAGGTACTCTCTTTAACATATTTTAAGGTTTAAGTCTATTTTCAAATGTTTCAAATGTTAGCTTCTCTCCATCAAACAATAAATAATCTCGCCTCTCAATCCAATTTCCCAACATATATATATCACTCTTATCTAGCAATTTTTCTTGTTTTTTGTCGTGAAAATGGCCAAAAATAAAATAGTCAATATTCACTTCTGGATTACCCTGCAAAAATTGGGTAGTAAAATTAATAACCTGCTTAGGTATCTCTGGGCTCTTTACCATTCCCCTCTCCAATCTCTTTTGATAGGCAACCTTTCTACTCTTACTCCAAGTTTTTCCAAACAGAAGGGCCCATCTTGGGTGAACAGCGCTATATAAAAGCTGAGTAAATCTACTCTTAAATATGCTATTCATTATTTTATAGGCAATATCACTCTTATTTAAACCGTCACCGTGCGCAAGTGAGAAATTTTTGCCTTTAATATTAATAATTGAGTGTTGATCTAAAAACTTTACTCCAACCTCGGTTTGAAGATAATTGAATGTCCAAATATCGTGATTACCAATAAGAAAATAGACCTCTACGCCTCTATCTACCAGCCAAGCCAATGCCCCTAAACTTCTTGTAAAATTACGCGGGATAACATCTTTATATTCATACCAGAAGTCAAAAATATCGCCTAACAGATAGAGAGCCTTAGTATTTTGTGGCAAATTATAGAGAAACGTTGAGAAATCACGCTCTCTCTTTTGAGGATCATTGTATTCTAACCCCAAATGTACATCCGACACAAAGTAGTAGAGCTCCTTTTCCATATTTTTATCCCTATTTTAGTAATCCCGATAAGATACAGGCTCCACCCGCAATAATACAGTATATAGAGAATGCCCACAATTTTGCCTTTTTCACTATTCTAATCATAAGTGTACAAGCAAATAATCCCGATAAAAATGCAGCAAGAAAACCTAATGAGAGAGATAACATTGATATTCCCGATGTTTTTGCTCCAAATCCCCCTCCTATTAGCTCTAAAAATGCCTCGCCTAGAATCGGTATCAATACCATTAAAAATGAAAATTGCGCTACAGCACTCTTTTTTACGCCAAGAATTAATCCTGTTGAGATTGTTGTACCAGAACGTGAAAGGCCAGGTAGCACCGCAAAAGCCTGCATAAAACCTATAATAAAGGCCTCTTTATAACCCAATGATTTACCAGGCTCCTCTACAGTAGAGCCCTCAACTAAACTGATATAACTTGAACTAGTTTTGGTAGCTGAGCTGTATCTATTACCAGATCTATTAGACAACACCTCGCTGATATACAACAGGATAGCTGTAATTATCAACATAATTCCAACAATCATAAGACCAGATTGAAATATCCCTTCTACATAATCTTTAAAGAAAACTCCAACTACAAAAATAGGAATCATAGAGATAGCTATCTTTAAAATATACTCTTTCTGAGGATTCATCTTAAGGTTAAATAGACCCTTTAACAGGCTCCATATCTGCTTTCTAAAGGCAATAATAGTACTCAAAACAGTTGCAGCGTGTACCGCAACTTCAAAGCTTAGATCCTCAGTTTGAACTCCAAAGATTGCTTTAAATATTGTTAAGTGGCCACTACTACTCACAGGTAAAAATTCTGTAAGCCCTTGAATAACCCCTAGTACGATTGCTTCAATTTCATCCATCTTATGTACTATTTTTTAACACGCATAATGGCTATAATTACCCCGACCATTCCTCCAACGATAACTACTGGCGCCAAAACAATTCTCCTAAAGCTAAACATCTGATCATTAAACACATTAGGATCTTCACTTCCGCCACCCGTCATAAGAACATAGCCTAAAATCATAACTGCAAAGGCTATGATAATATACATAATATTCTTTTTTGGGAGAGCAAATTCTACATTATTTACCTCCTCCGTCTTGTTGTTTTGTTGAGTTTTTTTAGTGCTCATAAATATATGTTTTAATAATATAATTCATCATTTGTAAGTGAAACAAGTCTACCAACCACAAAATAGGTACAAATTGTACAGATAAATACCCCTAAAGTAATTATTCCACCTATTACAACTAGTAACATTTGTGGATCTAACATTTGAAATGAGATACCGATTCTATCTTGAATAACATAAAGCATTGATATTAATATGGCCGATGCTGTTAATCCCGATATAAGTCCTTGAAATATTGCCTTTATTAAGAATGGAGCCCTAATGAATTTTTTTGTTGCTCCAACAAGCTTCATTGTATAAATAGAGAATCGTTTAGAGTAAACGTTAAGTCTAACTGTATTATTAATTAAGACTATCGAGACCAAAAGTAATAGTGTCGTTATTGAAGCTAATACAATCCCCACCTTTTTAATATTACTATTTAGTATCTCTATCAACGATGCTTGGTATGATATTTCGTGAATATGAGGATAAGATTTTACCACTCTTGCCTTAAAAGTTTCAACGCTATCGGGAGTAAAATGGGAAGCTTTTAGTGCCACCTCTATGGAGATTGGAATGGGGTTAGATTCAAAGACATTAAGAAAATCATCGCCGAGCATCTCTTCCATCTCCTTTGTCCCCTGCTCCTTTGAAATATATGTAGTGCTTTTTACAGCAACATCTCTTTTTATTTTTCTCTCGATATCTAGCGCCTGCTTCTCTGTGACATCCTCCTTTAATATCACCGAAATTTTCACATTTTCTTTAAAGTAGCTTGAAACCTTACTAGCATTAACTGCCAGAATACCAAAGATTCCCACAATCATTAACACTAACGCTATGCTAACAATCGATAGTAGGTAAGATCTCACCAATCTATTTGCGATAATGTTTTTCTCTCTCATTTTTATCTTTAATTGAATTTTCAAAGATATATAAAAAATACTTATACTCCTCTTTAATTGTTTTTTTTATTATCTTTGCATTTTAATCAGCATTCTTATTAATTCAACTTAAAACCTACTTCAAAATAGGAGTGCAAAAATTTTATTTAGTATGAAAGAACCTAAGAGAGTATTATTTGTGAATTCCGAGATCCTCCCTTACCTTCCCGAAACTACTATTTCAACCGCTGGTAGATACCTCCCGCAAGGTATTCAGGAGACCGGAAAAGAGATACGTTCTTTTATGCCAAAATACGGCTGTATTAACGAAAGAAGAAACCAGTTACACGAGGTTATTCGTCTTTCAGGAATGAACATTGTGGTAAATGAGTATGACAGACCGTTAATAATCAAAGTTTCCTCAATATCTTCTGCTCGAATGCAGGTTTACTTTATAGATAATGATGATTATTTTCACAGAAAATTTATTTTTAATGATGAGTCAGGCCGTTTTTTTGAGGATAATGACGAACGTGCAATTTTTTTTGCAAGAGGTGTGCTTGAAACAGTTAAAAAATTGAGATGGAAACCAAATATCATTCATTGTCAAGGGTGGATATCTCATATTTTACCGCTCTACTTAAAGAAAGCGTACAAGGATGATCCAATTTTTACTGAGAGCAAGTTGATTCTCTCTTTATACGATGAGGTTGCCAATGAATCTTTCTCTGATAGTATGATTAATAAGATTGTAATGCCTGGCGTTAAGAAAACAGATCTATCTGTATTAAAAGAGGCCAATGGCATAAATCTTGCTAAACTTGCTATTCAACACTCAGATGGAGTAATTTACGGAAGCGAAAATATAAATCCTGAGATTGAAGAGTTTGTGAAAAAGTCAAAACTGCCAACACTCCCTTACGTAGAGATAGACCAGACTGAGCAGAAATATATTCAAGAATACAACCTATTTTACGATAAAATATTAGAAGATAATGCAATTTAAAGCCACATTTCAAAAATTGATTCTACTATTGTTCTTTACATCAATTGTAGCCTCATGTATAACCGTTGACAAATCAGTAGGAGACAATTATGTTCCAGAGGATCAGTTATTTGACGTTAAATTTGCTGATATCGAACTCCCTATAAGTGTTAATTCAATGGATAGCCTTCAAGCCTTTAGCACCACGTATATGACTGTTGGAGCTATGAGAACTGAGGAATTTGGGCTTTATGAGGTTGGCTCTATGGCTAATCTTGCCCCTTTGAGTTACGACACAACTGCAATTCGTTTTGGGGATGACCCACAAATTAAGAGAATATATCTTGCCGCTCCAATCTCGGCACTTAGTACATTTGTAGATGGACAAGAGGCTATTCCACAAGATATATACGTTTATAGAACAAAGAAAGCAATAGACTCTACACTTGTATATAGCAGCTCATTTACTCAAGATTTCATTGAAGAGGAGCCATTAAATGCAACCGCATCTACATTCTTTGGAATAGATACAATAAAGGTATATTTAAATAATGAATATGGAGCTGAATTATTATCAGCTACAGATGAAGAGCTAGATAGTTTAGATCTATTTACACAACGCTTTAAGGGTATATATATTAAGAGTTCTACACCTGAACTTGTAGGTGGTAGAATAAACCTTGCCTCTTACGCATCTGCCTATGTACATATAGATTACAGTTTTCAACCTGACGAAGCTGGTGCAGAGAGAAAAGATACAACAATATCACTCCATTTTGGTGACTACTATTGTGTAAATACATCTTCTTATAGCACTAAAGATTTAGAGACAACTGTAAATTCTGAGACTCTCCCAGTAGAGGGCGCAGCAGGTGTTAAACCATTCATTAGCGCAAAATTACTAAAGAGCGCCATTGATAATTGGGCACTAGAGAATAATATAAGCGATACTGATAAAATTGGAATTATTAGTGCAACATATCACCTTCCATTTGATATTCCTGAAGATTTCAATATGGAAACGTATCCTCAATATTTATTCCCTACAGAGCGAATCTATTCTGATACTACAGGTTATAGATATTACTCACTAATTGTAGATCAATACTCATCTGGAAATAATCTTGGACTACAAAACAGATCATTATCAGAATATTACGGAGATTTCTCTTCTTACATTCAGAATCTAATTATAAAGGATACAGAAACTGTTAGTATGGAGGATGATATTTGGTTTGTAAACCTAGTAGCCTCTTACGATAGCTACACTGGCTCCACTACTACCTATCTAGATACAGAGAACTACTATATGGGGAAAATTAATGGAACTGCGGCAGAAAAGAAACCTTATATGAGAATTATATACACAGTAATTGATTAGTATCTGAGAGAATATTTTTGATAAATATAATAACAAATAAAGAGAGAGGCTATTTTGAATTAAATCAAGATAGCCTCTTTTGCGTTCTTAGAATCTTTCTAAACTAGGGAATAACCTTACAGATTACATACTTCTTCAATAGACAAACCAGTACAGGCGGCTATAAATTCTATTGTTGCTCCATTCTGTTTCATAGAAAAAGCAACTTCTGCTTTTCCTTCAATCTTCCCTTTCTCCATCCCAACACGTTCCCCTTCGCTCCTAGCAAAGTCTATCTGATTTATTATATCATTCTCCGTGCGCATAACTTTTATATAATTTAATTGTTCCTCTCTGCTCAATGCGGCCATCTCTGCAACTTCAAATAACCGCATAAAAATCTTATTTCTAAGCTCTACTGGCCGCTCTATTAATCGCGACAAATTCTTCAATACATAGAGCCATTTATCTTGCTGACTACTCTTCTCATCAATATCCTTATCAAAGTCAGCTAGCTCTACCAAAATGAATCGTAGTTTTCTAGAGAACATCTCACTTGTATCATCCTCCCTTATATGATAACTATATATAAACTTATCATACACCTCAACATTGCGATTATACCTAAAGTTCAAGATGCCTATAACTATTACGGGCTCTAATCGATAGTTCCAATTTCCTACATCACCCTGCTCCTGGATAGGATTTTTTGTTTACGTTTTTTATAGAAAAACTCCTCTTATGGCGAGCAAAAACACGCCTTAGAGTTTTTAAACTATTTTTAGAATACAACCTATTTCTCAGGAAGAAAATTAGGATACATATAATCTGTTGGTGGAACAAAACACTCTTTTATTGTTTGAGGAGATGTCCATCTTAGCAGATTAAATAGAGATCCGGCTTTATCGTTTGTACCAGAGGCTCTTGCACCGCCAAAAGGTTGCTGATCTACAACTGCTCCAGTTGGCTTATCATTTACATAAAAGTTACCTGCAGTGTTGCGCAATCTATAGCTTAACTCCTCTATTTCGGCTCTATCTGTAGAGAAAATTGCACCTGTTAAAGCGTATGCTGTAGCCTTATCCAGTGAATCTAGAGTTATCTCGATATCTTTTGGCTCATACACATATATCGTGATAATAGGGCCAAATAACTCCTCTCTCATTGTTATATAATTGGGGTCTGTAGTTAGAATTACAGTTGGAGTAATGAAGTAGCCTTTAGACTTATCGCAAACTCCTCCCATTATCACCTCTGCACTATCTGCCTGATTTGCAGCATCTATATAAGATTTAAGCTTATCAAAAGAGCTCTCATCTATAACCGCATTCACAAAATTTGTAAAATCTTCAACAGGCCCCATCTTAATTGCAGCAAGATCTTGCTCTACAAAGTTTTTTACTTCATTCCATATATTTGAAGGGATATAGGCTCTTGAAGCTGCCGAACACTTTTGTCCTTGATACTCAAAAGCACCACGTGTAATTGCTGTTGCAACCTCCTTTGCCTTTGCAGATGGTGCCGCAAAAATATAATCCTTTCCTCCAGTCTCTCCAACTATTCTTGGATATGAGTTATAGTTATCTATATTATTTACTATTGTTTTCCAGATTGTGTTAAAGACTCCCGTAGATCCTGTAAAGTGGATTCCTGCAAACTCTCTATGCTTAAATATAACATCAGAAGCATCTGGACCTGAACAAAACACTAAGTTTATAACTCCATCTGGCAGACCAGCCTCTTTTAACACCTCCATTACCACTGATGCCGAATAGGTAGCTGTTTTTGATGGTTTCCATACACAAACATTCCCCATAAGTGCAGGTGCTCCTGGCAAATTTCCAGATATAGCGGTAAAGTTAAACGGCGTAAGCGCAAATACAAAGCCCTCTAATGGTCTCCAACACGTTTTATTCCAGATTCCTGGAGAGGATGATGGCTGCATTTTATATATATCAACCATATTTTTAACATTGAATCTGTAAAAATCTGCAAGTTCACAAGCCGAATCTATCTCTGCCTGATAAGCATTTTTTGATTGCCCAAGCATAGTTGCTGCATTTATTTTATCGCGATAAGGACCTGCAATTAAATCTGCCGCCTTTAGAAAGATTGATGCTCTTGCCTCCCAGTTCATTGCCTCCCATTGTGGCTTTGCCTCAAGCGCTGCCGCTATTGCTGCCTCTACGTGACTCTTATCTCCTTGGCTATAGTGCCCCAATAAATGTGCAGTATCGTGAGGAGGACGAATCTCCTGTTTATCTGTTGTTCTAACCTCTTTTCCCCCAATAATCATAGGTAAATCTACCTCAATAGCACGCATCTGCTCTAATTTTGCTTGCAATGAAGCGCGCTCTGGTGTTCCAGGGGCATAACTCTTTATAGGTTCGTTTTTTATCTCTGGTAATTGAAAAATTGCGTTAAACATAGTTTTATATTTTATGTATATTTTGTTAATTATTAGTTGGTTCAACTACACTAAATGGGATGTATGGGGATAGGTTAAACGTAAAGTTTCCATAAGAGTCATTTCCTCCCTTACCTCTCACCTTTGCCCTCACTGTATATGTTGCGTCCTCTTTATAGTTGTCAATTTTAAGATTATATAGAAATGTTCTAACTTTTGCTATACCTCTATGAGTATCTGCTAATCCTTTGTGAATATCAGAAGAGATAACTTTGCCATTCTCCAAAAGCTCTACACCCTCTATTTCTAAGTAATTATCCCCTTTTGTATAGTAGTACCCAACATTAATTCTACCATTCGCATAAACTTTATGGGTAACATCATACTCTAGATTGGCATAATGAGTATTAATCATATCGGGATTCCACACATTGGTTATATAGCCCCCTCTACGATAATAATCAAATTTTAATAGCGATAAACGAGGGTATGCAATCTCTAAACGCTCTTGAAATTTACCATAATCCTTACTATGCTGCTCAACCCACGCTGCCTCAGCAACCCCTAGCAGGCGAGGGAAGTTCTGTACATTAATATCCTTAACCTCTTGCGGCACTGCAGGCCACATATTTGCTTGAACTCCTAATACAAATTTCTTCTCCTCAGCAGATAGACCCTGCTCAGCATCATACATATAAACCTTCTCTATAGTATTGATATTAGGATAGTTAAGATCCGTCATTGTTCCATCATTTCTATCTGCTTGTGTAATATCAAAATACATTGGGTTAGTAGGTGTTGCAACTGAGACATATCCATTACTTGCCGCCTTTTTAATCGCATTCTCACCTAGCCAACACATAATTGCTGTCTTTTTTGTTAGGTTATCGGGATCAGCTAAAATATCATTCCAACCTATTGGGCGTTTACCCTTTGATTCGATTATATTACTTACTCTAGCAACAAAGTAGTTCTGAAGATCATTAAAACCTTTCATTCCGTTATTATCCATATAGGCTCTAACGTGTGGCTCATTCTCCCAAAGTTTATGCATAACTTCATCTCCTCCAAAGTGGATAAAATCTCCAGGAAACAGCTCTGCTACCTCTGTAAATACGCCATCTAAAAACTCATAAACAATCTCCTTTGTAGGATCTAATGTATTCTGTGTAAATTGGATTCCCCAATGCCCCCAAGATGCAAGGAATGGAAAGACGTGTGCTGGTTCAAAATTATTATTCACGGCTAATTCTGGATAGACTAGCAGCGTAGCCCAACTATGACCTGGAACATCAATCTCTGGAACAATTGTTATGTGTCTATCTGCAGCATATTTAACTATCTCTTTTATCTGCTCCTGAGTATAAAAACCGCTCCTTTCAGCTGGTTGATTCTCGCTCTCGTGAAATGTTGTTGCAATCTCCGATGTTAGTTTAGGGTATTTTTTTATCTCTATTCTCCACCCTTGATCATCGGTTAAGTGCCAATGAAAAGTATTTAATTTATAGAGAGACATTGCATCGAGATACTTTTTAATAACCTCAACACTATAGAATGTTCTGCTCACATCCTTCATATATCCACGCCAAGTAAAGCGGGGCTTATCCTCTATTGTAACAGATGGAATACTCCAATCTTGCCCCTGAACTTTGTAGGTAGCCTCTATTTCTGCTGGCAATAGTTGCCTTAATGATTGTGTTCCATAAAAAAGACCAGCTGCGTCTGCCCCCTCAATCACTACCATTTTAGGGGTTACTTTTAATAGATACCCCTCAGTTCCTAGTTTTGATTCTAAGGAACTATTCACCATTAGAACTATTGAGTTACTCTTTAATTTATCCTTACTCTTTAGTTTAACTATTTCAAATTTGAATCCTGTAGAGGCTCTTAATATCTCTGCCAACAACTGAGCAGAAACCTCCGTTTGAGATTCATAGTAGATCTTCACCTTTTTGTTTAATATAAAACTCCCTTCACCTTGTGTGATATTGACAGGATTAGGGATTATTCTATTCACTCTGTCGCTCTGTGCACATAAGATTGTAACACTCATCGAGAGCATTATAAATAGCATTAATAGGTTATTTTTCATACGATTAAAAAATTTTTCTAATAAGGTAAATAATTTATAAAAATTTTTGATTCTCTGAGAACCGTTTCACTTTCGCATAAATTATTTTTAATCAACCCACTGGGTGTGAAAGATTAAATATATTTTATGCTCATTTTCATATTATTTTTATTAAGTTGCGTTTCATATATGTAGTAACAAACAAATTTACAATAAAACTGTTATAAATAAAAGCACTTTTTGCAATTAAAAAATTATATATATCTTTGCAAAAATTTTAACAACATAGTGGAAAAATTTGACTGCTTGCAACCACGCTAAAAAATGCTAAAACGATCTTACACATTTATCCGTGTTTATCGGGATAAAAATTCAAAAAAGATTGGTATTGTTCAAAGTCAAAATTTACACTAATTAACATTAAATTAGTTGATTATGTCTTATTTATTTACATCAGAATCTGTGTCTGAAGGGCATCCAGACAAAGTTGCAGATCAAATTTCAGATGCCATTTTAGATGAATTTCTGCGCCAAGATGCAGAGAGTAAAGTTGCTTGTGAAACCTTTGTTAGTACAGGTTTAGTAGTTGTTGGGGGCGAGGTTCGCTCAGAGGATGCTTATGTTGATATTCAACAAGTTGCAAGAAGAGTTATAAATAAAATTGGCTACACTAAGGCTGAATATATGTTTGATGGTAACTCTTGTGGTATTTTATCTGCTCTTCACGAGCAATCACCTGATATAAATAGAGGTGTTGATGTTGAGAATAAAGAGGAGCAGGGAGCTGGAGATCAGGGAATGATGTTTGGTTTTGCTTGTACTGATACAGAGGAGTATATGCCTCTTGCACTATCATTGTCACATTTAGCTCTAATTGAACTTGCAGATATTCGCAAGAATAGTGATTTAATGCCCTATTTACGTCCCGATGCAAAATCTCAGTTTACAATTGAGTATAGTGATAACCACGAGCCAATTAAGGTTCATACAATAGTTATCTCTACTCAACACGATGAGTTTGATACAGACGAGGCTATGCAGAAGCGCATTAAAGAGGATGTTAAAAATATCTTAATCCCTCGCATTGTTGCTAAATTACCAGCTGAAACTGCAGCGCTTTTTACTGAAGAGTACATTTTACACGTTAATCCTACTGGAAAGTTTGTAATTGGAGGTCCACACGGAGATACTGGTTTAACTGGTAGAAAGATTATTGTAGATACTTACGGTGGACGTGGTGCTCACGGTGGTGGCGCATTCTCTGGAAAGGATCCTAGTAAGGTGGATAGAAGTGCCGCTTATGCAGCGCGCTACATTGCTAAGAACTTAGTTGCTTCAGGTGTTGCTAAAGAGGTTCTTGTTCAATTAGCCTACGCAATTGGTGTTGCTCAGCCTGTGAGTATTAATGTAAATACTAGAGGTACTAATCTAGTTGGAGTTACAGATGGTGATATTGCAGCTAAAGTTGCAGAACTGTTTGATCTACGCCCTGCAAAGATTATTGAGAAGTTCCAATTAAAGTACCCTATTTTTGAAGAGACCGCAGCTTATGGCCATTTTGGAAGAGCCCCTTACACTAAAGAGGTTGAACTAGTTAGAAATGGAGAGAGGGTTGTAAAAGAGGTTGAGTGCTTTGGCTGGGAGAGATTGGATGCTGTAGAGGCCATTAAAAGTGCTTTTGGAATTTAAAATTATTTAAGCGTAAAGAGCTCGGTATTTTACCGGGCTCTTTACTTTTAACTTAGGATTTCTCCCAATATAACTTCTTCCCAAACCCCAATCTATTATCAGTAAATTTAAGTTCTGTAAGCTCTAAAATCCAAAGGTCACCACCTTTTAAGATTGCATAAGGGAATCTTTTTAGGTATAAAATTCTATTGGAATCCAACAACCCATCATCTGATTTTCTTAATTTTGCTCTAAATTGAACACCGCGAATCATTCCTATTTTTTCTGTCTCTAATGCTATTGTTCCGGCAATAATTGGCTCAGGATTATTGGCTATTGCCCTCTGGATATGTCTTGTATTCTCATCCGAAGTTATGATAAATGAGTGGGTATCGGGATTAAAAACATAAAAGGTACTGGCACACCATAAATCGCCCTCCCCTGCCGCTGCAAAGGTTAACAAGTGGTGCTCATTTATAAACTCAACTATTCTCTGTTCCATTTTTTTATTATTAGATTCCCGACAAAAATACTCATTTCAACAAAAGTTCTAAGCAAAAATGAGAATTTGTTTTTTTACGCAGCTTAGAATCTCTATTTGTGTTAGGTTTGTGGGAATAAGTAATTAGAATTAGAGGCGAACAAACAATAAGTTGTAAACAAATGGAGATAAAAAGAGATGATGGGGTTAGAGATAATAAAAAGGCGAGAAGGTGGGAAAGAGAGAACTAAAATGAGAAAAACTAGGAGGGAAATAATTAAAATTTCAAGATCATTTTTGGATTTTATATTTCCTAGAGAATGTGTCGTTTGCGGAAGAGAATTGTTTGTTTTTGAGAATCATTTTTGTTTGAATTGTTATACAGGAATTCCATTAACATATTTCTGGAGCTACTCAGACAATCAAGCAGAGAGGATATTTACAGGGAGAATAATGGTAGAGAGAGTTTGGAGTTTAATGTTTTATACTAACAACTATAGAAAACCTATACATCTTTTGAAGTATAGATCTAATATAAAGATTGGGCTCTATTTAGCTGAAATGCTTGGAGATAAGATTGCTTTGCAGCAGCTTAGATTCCATATAATTGTTCCTACGCCTCTGCATTGGAGGAAGCAGATAAAAAGGGGGTACAATCAATCAGAGATTATTGCAAAAGGTATAGCTAAACGCTTAGAGATTGCAAATTTACCCCCTATTATAGCTAAGTTGATCAAGCGCAAAAGGTTTACAAAGACTCAAACTCATAAAGATAAGATTGATAGATGGCACAATGTTGCATTGGCTTTTGACATAAATAGACGAGTATTAAAAAGTGTATTAAGGAGAGGCGTTACTACTGAGAAGTTAAACATTTTACTTGTAGACGATGTTCTTACAACTGGTGCAACATTAGAGGCTTGTGGTCAAATAATTAAGGAACACATAGAGTGTAATTTATATATTGCAACATTAGCCTTTGTGGAGTAGGAGAAAAACAGGTGCTACATACATATTTTTTTTCTACCTTTGTTCTTTAAAACCGAATCCAATGATAGATTTATTTAATATACAGCTAATTGACATCTTAGATATAATGTTGGTGGCATTTCTTATTTATCAAATATATAAGATAATTAGAGGAACTGCTGCTATTAGTATCTTTTTAGGAATCATCTCACTGTACATCATTTGGATTATTGTTACTGCGCTAAAAATGAGCCTATTATCCTCTATTATGGGGCAAATTTTAGGAGTTGGAGTTATTGCCTTAATCATTCTTTTTCAACAGGAGATTAGGCGTTTCTTATTACACTTAGGCACTCAGTATCTGAGCCGAATTAGAACATCAAAATTTATGATAAACTTATTTGGTTCTAAAGGTAATAATATTGATTTAACATCATTAGATGAGATTACAAATGCGTGCGGAAGTATGAGTGAATCTAAAACAGGTGCTTTGATTGTATTAGGTAGAACTTCCACAATGGAGCCAATTATTGAGTCGGGGGATATGATAGATTCAAATGTAAATGGTAGATTAATTCAGAACATATTCTTTAAGAACTCTCCTTTACACGATGGTGCAATGGTCATTGTCTCAAATAGAATTGTAGCAGCTAGGTGTACGCTACCAATGAGTGAGAATCCTCAGATTCCAGCTAGATATGGTATGAGACATAGAGCTGCAGTAGGTTTAACAGAGGAGACAGACGCTACAGTTATTGTGGTCTCTGAGGAGACAGGTAGAATATCATTTGTACAAAATGGTAAGATTAAACCTGTTAGCGCAGTAACTGAACTTAGATTAGCTATTGAGAATAGCTATAACATTAATAAAGAGATTACAAAGGAAGTTGATGGATAATTATATAAAGATTGAACGTAAATTAGAGTTTGAAAAGATAAGAGAGAGCATAATTGCAAGATGTTCAACTAATTATGCAAAGGATAGGGTTAGAAATGAAAAAGTTTCTCACCATCCTAATACTATTGAGAAGAGACTTGCTCTAACTGATGAGATGAGACTTATCTGTATGTTTGAGAGCAATTTCCCTTCAAGTGGATTTATTGATAGTATTGATTTTTTAAAACCTCTTGAGACTGAAGCATCTATAATTAGTCTTGAGAACCTTAGAAAATTATCTACATTCTTGGATAATCTAAAGGGCGTTCTCGCGTTTTTTAAAAACTGCAACCAAGAGAAGTATCCAAACCTAAAGGGGCTTGCTGAACCAGTTATGTTCTTTCCAGAGATCACTAGAAGAATCGAGACAATATTAGATAGGTTTGGAGAGATTAAAGATAATGCTACAAATGAGCTATTCAATATTAGAAAGAGTCTTAGAGAGAAAGAGGGTTCTATCTCTAGGAAAATTCACTCAATCTTAAAAAAGGCACAACAAGAGGGGTACGCAGATTCCGAGGCCTCAGTTTCAATCAGAGATGGACGAGTTTTAATCCCAGTTAGTGCTGCAAATAAGAGAAAAATTCACGGTTTTATATATGATGAATCTGCATCGGGAAAAACATTCTTTATTGAGCCAATAGAGGTTGTGGAGCTTAATAATCAGGTAAAGGAGCTCTATTTTGCAGAGCAGAGAGAGATTCAAAAGATATTAAGAGAGTTTACCGAGTTTCTTCGCCCGTACCTATCTGATCTCATTCAGGGAGCGCGCTTTGTTGGGGAGATTGATTTTATTAGAGGCAAGGCATTTGTCGCGATGCAAATGGAGGCCGGGAAACCAATTCTATCAAAGGATAATGAGCTAAAAATTATAAAGGGGAGGCATCCAATTCTAGAGGCAACCTTAAAAAAGGAGAAAAAAGAGATTATTCCGCTCACCTTCTCTCTTAATCCCGACAAACACCTCCTTGTTATATCGGGGCCAAATGCGGGGGGTAAATCTGTCTGTTTAAAGACAACAGGCATATTGCAATATATGTTTCAGTGGGGGATGTTAGTTCCTGCCTCTGAGATTTCTGAGTTTAGAATATTCAATGATATTTTTATTGATATCGGAGATGAACAATCAATTGAAAATGATCTAAGTACATACAGCTCTCATCTTACAAATATGAAGAGTATGTTGCAAAAGGCAGATAGTAATTCCCTTATTCTAATTGATGAGTTTGGAGCTGGTACTGAGCCTACTGCAGGTGGTGCTATTGCAGAGAGTATTCTTGCTGAGATTGAGAATCGAGGCTCTTATGGTGTAATTACTACTCACTATACAAATCTAAAGCTATATGCTGGAAAGAGTAAGAGGATTGTTAATGGAGCAATGCTTTTTGATGTGGCTAATATTAAACCTCTATATAAATTAGAGGTTGGTTTGCCTGGAAACTCTTTTGCATTTGAACTTGCCAGAAAAATTGGATTACCAGATACCATAATTAAGCAGGCAGAGGAGTGGGCTGGAACTGGATTTGTAGATATGGAGAAGCAGCTGCGTAAGATTTCTCGCAATAGAAAGGCTCTCGATGAAAAGTTATCTAGAATTAAAAATACTGATAAAACTCTAGAAAATATTACCGAGAAGTATCAAAAAGAGTTAACAGATATTCAACAGACTAAAAAGGAAATTTTGTCGGAGGCTAAACGTGAGGCGCAGGAGATAATTGCTCAGGCTAATAAAAGAATTGAGGCTACAATAAAGGAGATTAAGGAATCACAGGCAGAGAAAGAGAGAACTAAAAGTATTCGAAAGCAGCTTGACCAGTTTAATAAGGGGCTTGAGAGCGTTCAAGAGAGTGAACAAGATAAGAAGATTGCCGCTAAAATGGCAAAACTTATCGAGAGACAAAAGAGAAAAGAGGAGAGAAAAGTTAGTAGAGAGCAGAAAATTGCTTTGGGCAGCGAAGCGAGCATAGGTTCTAATAATAATGCTAAGCCTACTTTAGATAAACAGAAGAAGAAGAAAGATTTTACTGTTG
This sequence comes from uncultured Muribaculaceae bacterium, assembly GCA_964368585.1. Classification (GTDB taxonomy): domain Bacteria; phylum Bacteroidota; class Bacteroidia; order Bacteroidales; family UBA932; genus Egerieousia. Next base: position 94,584 of record CAYJAK010000001.1, on the reverse strand, counting down.
GAGATAAGGTTAAGATTAAAAGGAATCAGTTGGTAGGTGAGGTTATGCAGGTAGGCTCAAATTATATTAGTATTTCTGTTGGGAGTATAATTAGCAAGCTATCTAAAGATGATATTGAGCATATCTCTAAAAAAGAGTTTACCTCAACTATTAAGGCACAACCCAAACAGGTAAGTAATCATTCTAGTGGCCTTAGCGAAAGAAAGTTAAACTTTAAGCCTAACATTGACATTAGAGGTGAGAGGTTAAATGAAGCCTTAGAGATTGTCACCGATTTTATAGATGATGCCCTTATGGTTGGAGTAAATGAGGTTAAAATCTTACACGGAAAGGGGAACGGTATCTTAAAAGAAGAGATTAGAAAATATCTTAAAACTATGCACGGAGTAGTATCTTGCAAGGATGAAGATATAAGATACGGAGGCTCTGGAATAACCATTGTTACGCTAGAGTAGAGTTAAAATAAACGTTTTTTAATCGATTAATTTAATAATAAAAATGAATCACACTATTGCAAGATCTATTGCTGCTATAATATTTGCGCTCTTTATATCTTCTTGTGGCCCAAAAAGAGAGACCCCTCAAGAGAGAGCAGAAGCGTTTTTAAATGCATATTTCAATACCGACTTTACTACTGCTGCAACTTATTGTACCAACGAACTATCTAAAGATCTAGAGAGCGCTACTAGTGAGATTGAGAGTTTAGATAGTAATCTTAGAAGTTTTATAAAGGAGAGTGCTGCTAAATATACTACAACCATTAATGAGGTTATTCACCCAGAAAAAAGTGACACTGTAGTAGTAAAATATACAGTTATTGAAAGAGAGGTTACAGCAACAGATACCCTAAATAACAATCTAATAAACAGCTCATTAAAACTCATTAAAAATAGAGAGAAAGATTGGGTAGTTGCAAAGATCGGAACAGACAGATTATAGCATTCGTCAACAAAATCAAATAATGTTTGTTATTGTATAAATCACTAAAAAAAAATACGATGACAAACAGAGAAAAGAGTATTGAATTACTCAATAGAGCAGTCAGTCTAGAGATTGAGACTGTATTTCAATATCTATACTTCCATTTTCATTGCGAAGATAGAGGCTACGACAATTTAGCAAAACTATTTAGAACTACATCTATAACTGAGATGGAGCATATTGATATGCTAGCAGATAGGATTATCTACCTAAAGGGAGATGTTATTATGAAACCAGAGAAGAATATAACATACTTGCCTAAGGATAGTAATGGGGATACCATCTTGAATGTTGATGAGGTTCTAAAACTTGCAAATCAGATGGAACAGAGAGCCATTGAGTCCTATAATCAATGGGCTGCAATATGTTCGCAGGAGGAGGACTCTACAACAAAGCGTCTATTTGAGAGATTAATTGAGATAGAAGAGAACCACCAAGATACATTTGACACAGAGGGCGATAATTATAAGAAATTTGGGGACACATACCTTGCCCTTCAGAGCATCCAACGTGCGCGCGCTCAAGAGGGAGAGCAAGATAGCGAATGAATTATGGCTTGGGTACTTAAGTTCTTTTAAATAAAACAATCACATATATTGTCTCTATGCAACAAAAACAGAGAAACAATATATGTGATTGAATATTAAACCACCATAGCCTAAGTGCTACAGTTTAATAAGCTGCTTAACTCTAATATCCTCTTGAGAAGAGCCCACATAGAACTCAAAATCTCCAGGTTCAAAAACGCGTTTCATTGCATAATTCCACAGCTTAAGATCCTCTTGTTTAACTAGTAGTTTAACAACTTTACTCTCTTTGCTCTTTAGGAATATTTTATCAAACGCTTTTAAAGCTCTCACTGGAGTAGTAACGCTACTTATAACATCTTGAACATAAACTTGAACAACTTCAGCTCCATCCCTTTCACCTGTATTGGTGAGTTTAACAGTGACCTCAACTCCATCGGCAGTTGGGGTTAATGTTAGATCTGAATACTCAAATGTTGTATAGCTCAATCCGTGTCCAAAGCTGAATAGCGGAGTAGGTGATGAGAATACATAGTCTCTACCAGATTTCTCTGGAGAACCAGGTCTCTTATAGAATCCTCTCGATGATTGTTTGTAAATGGATGCATTAGGAATATGTCCTGCTGTTCTAACAAAAGAGACAGGTAATTTTCCAGATGGATTTACCTCTCCAAAGAGAATTTGAGCTACCGCTTTACCGCCCATTTCTCCTGGATACCAAGCCTCTAGAATTGCTTCAACTTTCTTAGTCTCCTCCTCTATTGTATATGGTCTTCCATTTACCATAACTAAGATTATTGGCTTACCTAGAGTTGATAGAGTATCTAATAGTTCTGGCTGTATCCCAGGGAAATTTAACTCATTTCTATCAAATCCCTCTCCACAAGTATTTGGTTGTGTTGAGTTTTGATCTCCCCAACCTATACCAGAGTAGATCACACTTGTGCCACCTAAAACTAAAACTATTGCATCACTCTTTTTAGCAGCATCAATAGCCTCTTGAAAACCATCTTTTGATGGAGACATTATGCCACACCCCTCAGCAAAGTTCAATTTAACCTTATCTCCTAAATAGTCCTGTAATCCCTCGTAAACTGTAATACCATAATCATTATGTTTTGTTACAGAATAGTCTCCAAACTGCACATTATTAGCATTAGGGCCAATAACTGCTAGTGAGTTTAATTTATCGGGATTTAAAGGTAAAATGTTGTTATTGTTTTGTAGAAGCACAACTGATTCTTGAGCCATTCTTAGCGCCAAATCTATATTTTCTGGGGTATGCACCTTTGGCTTTTTCTTCTTATTCTTGTATGGGTTTACGTATGGTCTATCAAATAGTCCCATTTTAAACTTCATTCTTAATACATTCGCAACTGAACTATCTAAAGTACTCTCTTTTATACGCCCCTCTTTCACCAAAGCATCTAAACGCTTGTAAGTAACTGGAGTAGAAACCTCTACATCTACACCAGAAGTTAGAGCCATTACAGCTGCATCATCATTAGTTGCTGCAACTTTATGGAAAAATTCTAACATCGAGATTGCTACTGCGTCAGAGATTACAACTCCATCAAAACCCCACTCCTCTCTAAGCAGCTCTTTAAGTAACCAAGGATCTGCGTGTACAGGAACTCCATCTACCTCGTGATAACCAGGCATAATAGAGTAGATATTTGCCTCTTTTACAGCCCCCTCAAAAGGGTATAAATGTAGCTCTCTAAGTGTTCTTTCGCCAACATTTGCTGGACCTAAATTGATACCAGCATCGGGAACAGAATAGGCAACAAAGTGCTTACCTGTACAGCCAATTTTACCTGGCTCTAGCTTAATTTTACTCTGCTCTACCTCTCCCTGCATTCCTAGTACAAAGGCAACACCCATCTCCTTTACGTGGTATGGATCCTCGCCAAAACACTCCTCTACCCTACCATATCTTGCATCTCTTGCTAAGTCAAAAAGTGGAGAGAAAGCAAAATCTACTCCCGATACTGTTGCTTCGCTTGCAATTACTTCTCCCATCTCTTTAATTAGAGCAGGATTCCAAGTAGAACCTTGACCTATAACTTGTGGGAAAATTGTTGTATTTAGTGCCATTTGACCGTGGATACACTCTGCCATTTGAATAGCTGGAATACCCAATCTAGTTTTTGTTCTTAAATACTTATCAGCAGCTTCTGAGAGTGCTGCAATCTTTTCGTGCTCTATAAATGGGCTCTCTAGTATCCCTAGACCATATCCACCATTGAATAACTCCTCTAATGAACTCTCTATCGGTCTCCCTTTAGAGTCAAGTTTTATTAGATTAAGATTATTCATATTTAATTGCCACATCTTCTCTTCTAGTGTCATTCTAGATAGAAGATCCATAACGCGTACCTCTACAGATAGAGTACTATCTTTATATGGTATACATTTATCTTTATCACCTTTTGCTTGTAAACTAGGCGATAAAATAGTGCACGCCATTAAGACTATAGCGTGCACTAGATTTTGTTTGAATTTAGTCATATTTACTACAAATTGTGGAACTGTTATTTAATTCCATATTTATTAAGTAATGAGTTCATTTTCTCTTTATCTAATGGAATTCTCCACTTTTCATATATTGGAGCCATATCCATTTTTGAGTTATTATCAAGTACTGCTAATGCTAAAAGTACTCTCTCTTGGTTTTGAGGTGGCTCTTGACCAGATTTTACTAATTTATGGTAAGTCTTGTAGAACCCTTTCATTACCTTCCAACCCTCAGCTCTAATCACTTCTAAGAATAGTGCGTGATACTCATCACTTGACATTTGAGACATATCTCTATCGCTAGCTAGATATCTCTCTCCATAAGGAAGAAAGTACTCATCATTAAACTCTGTTCCAATTTGAGGAATCTTTCTATCATCCCAAGAGATGATTCTATAGTCATCCTTCTCTGTACACATCATATCAACAACATAAGATAGTTTTATATTAGCTTGAAACTCTGTAAAAGTACCATAGTTATACCAGTGACCTATCACATCATCAAAATCGTGACCCAACTCGTGAACCCAACCAAAATCTACAAGATCATTATCAAATCTAGCAACAGATGCATCAACAAAACTTGTATTCAAGATTATTGGATTACCAGCATAAGCAAAATATGGATTTCTAGGTGCCTCTAAAATAGATATAATATCTCCGTTATATGGCTCATTATAAGTTAGATCACACATATGTTTGTATGTTTCATCTAAATACTCTAACACTTTATCAGGGTTTTTTACCTTTGCCCAAGTTGTCTCTTGTAAATCTACACTTACATATTTACCTACATAAGATTTTATCGGCGAAGGTAATACTGCAACTGGAATAGATACTGTATAATGTACCTTTTCACCATTAGAAAGCAGAGCATCTCCCTCTACATATGGCTGACTTCCTTTAGCTTTAACTAACTCCTCTGATTTAGATGGCATCCACGTTGTTACCATATGAGAAGCCTCTTTATCTTTGCTTAATTGCAAATTGCAATCAACACTCCAATTGTGATATCCCTCTCCATCAACCTTCCACGTTCCTGTGATCTTTTTCACACTCACTTGCTCTCCATTATGATTTACAAAGGCAAAGAAGATATTTCCCCACCCATTATTCATAAATCCCTCCTCTGTACCAATAGTAACTTTGAGGTCTACATTTGTATTATTGTGATTAGCAGGCACCTTTGCTGTGCAAAAATTAAACACTACAATAAAGCTCATCGCTAACCCTAAAAATTTCATTTTCATTTTCTTTTTTATCTATTTTTTATCGCGATAATTAATTGAATAAGAACTCATAATCAGATCTTAATCTCTTTGCAACCTCAACAGCATCATTTGTAGCTTTTGCTGGATAAGGATTATTTGATTTAGTCCATTTAAAGTCCATAGCTCTAACTTGTTTCTCAAAATCAGACATAGAGAATGGTTTGTTTTGCTCTAAACTCTCTTTTAACATATTGCAGAATAGTGCCCAACGTGGCCTGTGGTAATCTTGCATTAGACCGCTCCATTGTTTAGAAGCATAGTCTCTTAAAGAGCCATTTTCAATTGGTTGCCAAATAGTTACAATAGTTCTCGCATTACGCTCATAATATTTTTGAAGCTCTGGAGTATCTCCCCAACTCTTTGCGTCCTCTAACCACTCTCCTAGCATGAATCTATCATCAGCTGCCAATATTGCCTCCATATCATCTAACTGTTTTAAGATAGCATCAGTTGCCTTATATAGAGCATCTAAATCTTTATCTGCATACGCTTTAGAGATATTGTTGATATTTACGTGAGTCATAGCGTGAATTAACTCTCTGTAAACATTAACTAAGTCAAAACGGTAGTTTTCGTTATCTCCTAGCTCATCTGAAAGGTTCAATAACATATCGGCAGCTTCTGCTAATTGGTAAACATCAAAATCCCAAGCAAAATCTGTCTCACTTGTAATTTTAAAGTCTACTCTATTGTGACGAATATCATCTTTACTACCACCTAACTCTTTTAATCTTGGAGTTGTAAGTAGTGGAGACCACATTGTACGAGTTCTTCCATAAACTGTTTCAGAAAGAAGAGTCCAAACTTCTCTTACCTCTTGGTTTTTAACACCATAACGTCTCTCTGCCCAATCTGCAATCCAAGTTGAAATAGGCATTGAGTTTTGATCCCATGCTTTGTTAAAGATAAAATCGTAAACTACATCATTATAACCTACACCCTCTGGAATAATACCAATACCTCTTAGGTTGTTACTCATCTCTTGGGTATAAGCACGATTAAACTCCTCCTGCATAGCATTTAAGTCTCCACTCATATTAACCTTTTGATCCTCATTACAGATTACATTCCATATCCAAGGTTGACCAAAGAATGATTCTGTTTTATCCCATACTGGGTTCTTCTCGCCATAAAGATCTAGAACAAGCACTTTGTCTTTTGGAATACCCGTAAAGAAGGCGTTTGCTTGAGGTGTTTGCCAGAAATCTTTTTTGAAGAATAGGAACCATCCTTGAAGTACCCACGTAGCCTCAGGATCCGCTGCTGCCATAGAGTTGTAAATTGTACTACTTATTCTCGATAAATACTCAGGATCATTTGAAGGTGGATCTACCTCAATAAAACAATCTGCATCATAAAAATGGTCTGTTCCAAACATCTCGGTTTGCTTATCAATAAACATTTTACCAATTTTTTCAAATAGCGGATCACCTGGATCTAGGAACATAGTACCTTCAATCCCTGCCCAATCTTCAATTTGAGTTACATTGGCCTCTGGGAATAACTCCGTTAAAGCTTTAGGTACGTGCCCTGTGAATGCTTGTAAAACTGGTTTCATTCCTAAAGAGCGCATACGCTCTAACACTTTTACTTGAAGCTCAGCTCTCTTCTCTATCCAAGAGTTAGGAAGTGGACCACCTAATCCATCAATATTACCCATCCATCCCCAAGGGAGGTGAGCAGGACCTACAAAGAAATCATCAAGTTGCGCTTGTGATAGTCCCAATTCAGTATATACCTCTTTCCAAACAGCCTCTTGACCAATCGTAGCTAATGGCATATTAACTCCTTTAAGAGCCATATAGTCAATCATTTCTTCCCATCTTTCCCAGTCCCACCAAGGCATTGAGTATCCATAAGTACAATAATTAAATATGTATCTATGCTCAAAAGGAGTCTCTACTCTTTCAACCTCAGTTGGTAAAGGTAGTACCTCTGGAATAGGAGATAAAATTCCATTTAGAGACATTTGAGCATTACAATACTTCTCTAAATAGAAGTTTAATCCAGCTCCGTGTGACACACCGTTATTACCGGTAATAACAATCTTACCATTCTTAGCCTCAACTTGAAAGAAATCATTCTTAGACTCACTCTCTTGAGTAACTATTTCAAACATATCGTAGTGCGCAGGTAATATACGCTGCACAAATTGCTCAGATGGGTTACTAGCCGTTTGAGCACAGCTGCTTATTGCAAAGACCAATAAGCAGCTTACTATAAAATTCTTAATTTTTAATCTCATTATCTATGATTTAGTATAATCTAAATTCAACAATATGAACCGCAGGGTTTGCGCTATTCTTTATCATATTTACTCTTACAAATCTACCTTTTGTCTCTTTAAAAACATCTGTATAACCTTCACTTGTAGCCTTCTCTGTATTTGCAGATCTATCAACTACTTGTTTCCAGTTTTTACCATCTTCAGAAACTTCAATTGTATATGTATAGTATCTTCCACCATCCCAGTAAGTATATAAACGAGATGCTGTTAATGGTTGAATACTTCCTAAATCAACAGTCATCGCTGCAGGGCCGTGATTACCCCAATGTCTATCTAGGTCTACAACTCCATCTAACCCCAAGTTCTTTTCAATAGCATTTGTATTATTACGTACTGTTGCTGTTGAAGGTTTGTTTGTTGTGATATTATTCTCAACATTAGATTTTACATACTCACACTCATACATATCACCAACCTGTCTACCATCTACAAAGCAAGCAGCTTTAAGAACACTTGTAGTTAGGATTGAAACAGGTTTTGTATATAGTTCAGAATCTTTATTTGGATGTTTTCCGTTTACAGTATAACGAATCTCCGCACCAGGAACGTGGTTAATAAGAGCAACATCTACATTGCTAGAGAAGATCTCTTTATTTCTACCAACTGTTCTATTTAGAACATCATTCAGTTGACCCATATTAACAACATCAAGAGGTCTATGTTTGTATAGTATACCTCTGTATCCTTGCATTTTACCATTAGCATCAAATAGTCCAAATTTAACTGAAGTTTGTTTAGTTAGCTCTAATGGAGATGTTAATTTAGGAGAAGTAGACTTAGGCATAGTTCCATCAGTTGTATATGTAATAAAGAAATCTTTATCTAAAGGAGTTATAGAGACCGTACCCTTATTTCCAAAGTAGTTAATTTGGTTATGATCTAGATCATATTTACAAGCTGCTTTAAATCCGTCTTGCTCAATAACAGCAGGGAAAATCAAATACATAATTTTTGAATCTACAGACTCTAATCTAGAGATATAATCTTCGTAAGATCTCTTATCCTCATCATTCCATACATTCTCACTGAATGCCGCAATTCTTCTTTGAGCAGTTAGAAGTTGCTCGTGGTCAATCATCTCCCAAGCACACATTTGACCACCTAAGATCATATGGTTGCTCTCTAATTGAATTGGGTTATGGAAAGCAGGTGTAGCGTTCCAGTGGTTCTCCCATCTACGCATATTCCACTTGTAGATATACTCCGGACTCCATCTTCTACCAGGAGTCGTGTATAGAGGCTTCCAAGTTCCATTGATGATTTTATAACCATTATCAATTAAACTTTGAGGAGCTTGATAAGCTGTCTCCCAAGCAATTACATCCATATCCGTAGGAATCTTAACCTTTCTACTTCCATTTCCTTGGAAACTCTCCCACACTAATGTTTTCTTACCATTCTTTTTAACATATTCGTGCATCATTACGATAAACTCCATATAGATATCGTGAGCGTTATCATATCCTTTCTTCTCAACATAAGCTTTAACTTTATCTAACTTCTCATAGCTACCTAACCAAGCCTCATCAGCTCCAATATGGAAATAAGGTGATGTATAGAAAATATCCATCATCTCTTTCATAATCTTCTTAACTGCAGCAACGGCTTTTGGGTTAACCATATCTACAACACTATAACCATTTTCACCAAATAGCTCAGGCATATGTCTTCTCATAGTTGAAGAGTGGCCTGGTAGATCAAACTCAGGGATAATGATAATACCTCTCTGCTTAGCATACTCTACCAATGCTTTTAGCTGTTTTTGAGTATAGTGAGTCTTTGAAGCAAGTTTTGGGAAATGCTTAGATTCAAATGTAAATAATTGGTCATCTGTAAGGTGTAATTGTAAATACCTAACTTTATACCAACGACATAGATCTACAATTTGCTCAACTGTTGGCATCTCAACCCACTGTCTTGCTACATCTAGCATAAATGTACGGTAAGAGTGTTTAGGACTATCTTCAATTGCACAGCCCACCATTGTTAGATTCTCACTATCGATTAGTTGCAAAAGAGTCGTAGTAGCCATAACCATTGTATTATAGTTAGAAGCGTATAATTTAGCACCTTCGCTTGTTACCTCTAATTTATACTCCTCTTCTTTTAATGACTTATCTTTTATTAGTCTAATATCTGCACTCTTTTTAGCGATTTTACCCTCTACAAGGTACAACCTCTCAACATCATCTATAAGTAATTCCGCAGCATCTGCAAAACCTTTTTCTGCACTTACAGTGAATCCGTTAGTAAGTTTAAAACTTACGTTTTTGTCTACCTTAACACTTCTTGGATAAGGAACAACATTTACATCAGCAGCCATCGCAAATGAGCAAACTGCCAATAAAACTGTTAATATTAAAGTTTTTAATTTCATCGTATATTATTTTTTTTATTAATAATTCAATTCTAATGATACCTTCTCAAATGGAATAGGATTAGATGAAATCCAAACCTCAGGCTTGATATCTACTTTCTCTTTATCATAAGCCATTACATAAACCTCAATCTCTTTTCCAACCATAGATTCATCTACTGGAATATAATATGTATAGTTTGAACCAGATCTCTTATTAACATACTCCCAAGTATTTGATGGGTATGATGTAGCTCTCGATGGAGCACCAATATACTCGTCACCAATCTTAATTGCAGCATAAGCACCCTCTATACCGTGCTCACCATTTATTGCCACAGATAAATAACTCTTATCTGCAACCTCGTTTAATGTAATTCTCTTAGACCACATCTTAACAGCCTCTTTACCAAAAGATGAGCTGAATAGATTAGATGCTCTAAACTCTTCTCCCGATAATTTTTTACCATTACTATAAACCTCTATCTCGGCAATTGCCTTAGGAGAGTATGGTAATTTAATATATCTAACCTCATCATTAATTGGAATATTTGAACTTAACTCTGCCATATATGTTATCTTTTCCCACTCTTTTAAATCTGAAGATACATAAGCAAAATTACCCTCTTGAATTAATAATGGCTCTAATGCAAATTCATTCTCAACTCTCATTACAATGCTATCAACTTTTGTAACTTTACCTAGATCTAAACGGAAACTAGCTTTTGGCAAACGCTGATCTACCATATAACGAACACTTGGCCAGAAACCTGTCTTCATATCTCCATCAAATAGATATTTATCCCATAAACCACGTGTTACAAATGCTCTTTGGTTAAAGAAAGCATCTCTTGCAGCTTTTACTTCTGGAATTTTAGTCTCACCAGAACGCTCTAAAGATCTAACCTCTAATGCATTATTATCTGCAGCAAAGATTGTTGCCTCATAAAGTGCAGAAGCATCATCTGTAACTGGAATAGTATCTAAATCTCCCAACTTTCTGTGGTAATCCTCTACTAGACGTTTTCCTGGGAAGGTAATTCTATATGATTGTCCCCCTTTTAATGTTTTGCCTTTTATTTTTGCACTCTTTACATTTTTAGGGATTGTTATCTTTCCTTTTTCACCAGGCATACCTAACACCTCAACCTCTACAGGTTGTCCTGCAACATCTTTAATCACTTGGTAAGGTTGTCCAACTACGTGAGGTTCAGCCATATTTACTTTATCATCAGATGTAACCATAACTAATAGTGCTCTGTATGGCTCTACAGTAACTTTAGTTGCAGCACCGTATTTAAATTTACCTAATACCTCCTCATAAGGGTGTAGTAGTCTAACACTTACATTAGCGTCTGTATCTTTTAACCCAATCTCTTCATTCAAGTTTAGATCTATCTCAATTGGATTCCAAGATAGATTACGTAGAGTAATAAATCTTGTCTTTTCATCTCCTCTAGATATAGGATATAGGCCATACGATTCTGGTAAAACTATTCCATCTACTAAGATCTTTCCATATTTACGATGAATATTATAGATTCTAGCCAATTTAGCAAACTCGCTATCAGCCATTAACCAAGGGTTACCATATATCTCTGGAGCAAGAATTAAAGAGCGATTGAATGCCTGTAAAATTAGATCATCATCCCAATAATCTACACAAGATGAGATACATACTCCGTGATCTTCTGTTAATCTCTGTAGGTTTGGCACAATTCCCCTTGCCATAGCCCCTGCTCTATTATGAGGAGCTGTTGTTGTATTTCCTGTGTGAACATCAATATATGTTTCAGCCCCCTCCCATAAGAAAGTTGTTGCGTACGGAAGTGATTTCTGTAAACCTAATCTATGATTCAAAAGTATTAAATCTGGCGAGTGCTCACGGCTCTTAGTCATTAGCTCAATAAACTCCTCCTCTTTATCCATTCTTAGAGGTCCACAAACCGCATCAAATTTATATAGTGCCCACTCGTACTTACTACATAGCTCTACAAATTCATCTATTCTTTTCTGAGCCTCCTCTTCTGTATCACCAAAACCATCGGGACCTCCCCAAACACCAAATCTTGTTCCCATAGATTTTGCCTTAACATATACCGAATCAAAGCCATTTGGAAATAGACTCTTAAACCTGTCTGATTTTGTTGAGCCATAGATGTTTTTACCATCTATAATTCCCGCATCAAAGGCATAGATATCTAGAATCATTCCATACTCCTTATGTAAGAAGTTAAAGAAGTCTAAATTAATATTAGTGTGCTCCTCTGTTGCCCCTTCATTAGTATTGTTTATCCAAGAAAAGTATTGCGAACGAGAAGGTGTCTTCTCATCTGCTCCTGGAAAAACTGTTTGGGCCGAGAGTGATTGTGATAGTGCGCAAGAGAATAGTAGCGCAGCTGCTCCTGATTTTAACAATTTCTTTTTCATCATTTATATAATTAAGATATATTTATTATCTCAAATCAAAAAAGCGTGATTATAAAGCAATTACTCTTTGCAAAAGTAAGTTACACTATTAATCACTTTACTAATCACGCTCTAATATTTAATAGATTTACTAATTCTTTTTTCTAGCAATAACAATGGTCTCGTCTGCTATAAACTCTTCTGGTATAGGATCGTGTGTTCCGTCTGGATTATACCAAACTTGGCGATAGCTAATTGAGAATGTATTTGTCTCATTATTATACAATCCAAAGCCCTCTGCGTGAACAATTTGATGAAAACCATCAGCAGTAATATCATACATATATTGTCTTTTAACTTCAATCTTACCATTTGGAAGAATTGTTAATCTTATAACTCCACCATTATTTGTATCACAGTTATATCCCCAACTAGTGTATAGATCTCTGTATAGTTTTAATGCTCCTTCAACAATAACTTCCCCCGTCTCAGAGTCTACTGTAACATTTGATGTTGATGGATAGTCATTCAAATCATCTAATTTGTTAAATACCGCCTCATACTCTCCAACAAAGCTCTCTGGGGTAGCAGTTCCACCCTCTAGCGTTATAGAGATAGAATCTAAATCTGCCTTTATAAAGTGTTTAGAAAATGCTGTGTAGAATACCTTTTTTTCACCTGGTAGTTCAAATGAATGAGAAGGAGCCGCCTCTTTAGAGATAGTACCATCGCCCATATCCCAATAGTGAGAATCCACATTGGTAGATTCATTTGAAAAAACTACATTTAATTTATCTTGAGACGCAATACCCACCTTAACCTCTGGCTGAGGTTGATTTAGGTCGTAAAGCTCTTTTTTGCTGCAAGAGGTTAAGATTACCGCACTTAGGGCTAATAATCCAAATATATTATAATATCTTTTTCTCATAACTCTTATCTATCTTTAAATTTATACTCTATTGGTTTTACATAATTAGGTTTGTTAGAGACATCAACTCCTACGTTCATCTCTGTATTACCCCATATATTACTTACTAGATCTTTGGTCACCTCGTTAAAATCAGGATGCCCATTTCTTAAGTTATGAGAGTAAGGGAATCTATCAGGGAAACCATTATCAATTGCATACCCTACTCTATTCCAAGCTATTTCCAATTCACCAGATCTTCTAATTAACGTAAAAGCTTGTACCGATTGGTGGTAAGCATCTATATAGCGCTGAGTTACAATTTGTTCTAGAGCTTTTGCAGAATTGAATGTTACAAACTCAGATGCTAGATATGTCTCTATCTTTGCTTGATCCTCAACTCCCCACTTATCCATAGAGGCTTTAATCCCCGCTTCATAAGCATCTTGCGCAGAGACACCTACATTATATCCTTTTGCTGCCGCCTCTGCTCTAATAAAACAGATCTCAGCATAAGTTTGAATATCTATTGGGCGTGAAAAATCTGCAGCCAAAGGATCCCCTATATCTGATAAATCTTTTGTGTCATAACTCTCCATTTTACCCATTACTACAGGAGGGCAACCTCTATAGATATATTCATCTGAGGTTTTATCCTCCTCTACGGCCTCAATAGAGTTAAGTGTTGGATTAAAGAAGATAACCCTTCTAGGATCATTGTTACTACAAACAAGATCTACAATGAATGTAGATGCATATCTTCTATAACCATCCCTTACTCTTTGCGTTACAAATGTTGATGTATAGTTATATGATCCTCCATCTGGGCTTAGATACTCAATCCCTATATTATCTGAATTGCTGCTTAAAAGTGGATATTTATCGGGATTTAAAAATAACTCTTCTAATCCAGCCTTTGCATAGGCTTCATCTACATTAGATAGATTTAGCAGAGTACGTGCCTTTAATGAATTAGCAAATTTCTCCCATAAATACATATCTCCTTTACAATATAGCTCAGAGGTTGCAGGGATGACTGGTAGTGTATGATCTATCAACTCAATAGCTGCAGTTAGCTCCTTTATAGCCTCTTTCATAATAGCTACTTGAGGATCAAATTTAGGGTAAAGTATGCCCTCTGTTGCCTTTAGTGCATCAAAGTATGGCATATCCCCATAAAGCTCTACCGTGTTTAAATAGATCCAAGCATTCATAATTTTAGCTATAGCCTCAAAATTTGAGTGACCATCTTCAATAGCAAATTCTTCTAGGAATTTTAGATTCTTTAATACATCCCAAACATAATTCTCAACTTGGTCTGTATTCCAATCATAATCATAAGCTTGTTCTGAGTAACCTGTAGTTCCGTGATACTGCACCCAACGCTCAAGAGCTAATACATCATTATCATCTAAAAATTTCTTTGCAATGGTCTGTTGAGCTTGCATTAGTATAGATGTCATTGTTGGCTTAGTAATAATGTTAGGGTTAGTATTAACCTCTTCAAAGTTCCCTGTACATCCCACAGCTAAAACTGCAATGGCTGCACCTTTTAATATTTTTCTTAGTATTGATCTCATTGTAATTAGAATTTAAGATTTAATTTGAAGCCAATTTTACGTTCAGATGGTAGGGCGCCAGACTCCATTCCAAGTCCTGCATTGTGTCTACCCAATGATACCTCTGGATCCACATTTGGAATATAGCTTAGTAGTGTAGCTAGATTGTAGCCAACCACACTTACTTGAATATCATCTACAAATTTTAGACGTTTAACTACGCTAAGTGGAAGACGATAAGAGAGTGAAACCTCCTGTAATTTAATATAATCAGCCTTAAACAGGTGAGCTTCGTGTAGACCTGCTAAGTGGCTATAATAGTCTTGTGCCTCTACATAAACATCATTCTCCTCATATCCAACAACCTCTCCCTTCTCATTCTTAACTTCAAGAACACCATCAAAACGAACACCGCCACCTACAGCTACAGGCAAACGCTTATCTACACCTTTATCATTCAATCCAGCAGTCTCCTCCAAAAGTCCCATACTCATATTAGTTGCATTTGACATTGAATAGACTACTCCACCAAACCTACTACTAAATGTAAAGCTCAATGATAGATCTTTATATCTAAGTCTAGATGATGCCCCTGCTAACCATTTTGGTGAAGCGTTACCTAAATATTGATCCCAATTCATATTAGGATACTCTTCTGAGCGATAAGGTTTTCCATCACCCTGTACAATAATCTCACCTGCATCATTTTTTACAAAAGAGTAGCCATAAATATCACCATACTCAGACCCCTCTGTAACACGCATCTCTAAACCACCCCAACCAGTTCTAATAAATTTAACTTGATCGTGTAGCTCTACCAATGTAGACTTATTTGTTGAACCATTTAAAGTTACCTCCCACAATAGATCCTTTGTTTTAATTGGCTGTACAGTCATCATTAGCTCCCAACCTTTATTCTCAAGGTCTCCGCTATTTATCTTTGCATAAGAGTAACCTGAAGGACGAGGTACCCCTACACTTACAATCTGGTTTCTTGTATTTGTCTTATAATATGATAAATCAAACGCTAAACGTCTATTAAATAGAGCGAAATCTAAACCAAACTCTAATGACTCTGTCATTTGAGGCTTTAGATTTGTATTAGGTAAAGTTCCTGTATATCCCGCTAGTTGGTTACTCCCCCAGTTAGTACCAGCTATAGACCAAGTTCCATCTAATTGATAAGGGCCAGTTGCAGATCCTACCATAGCCCAACTTGCACGTAATTTTCCATAAGGGAAGATTTTTTTATCTAAGCCAAGAGCCTCTGTAAACACAAATGCTAATGAAGCAGAAGGATAGAAGTATGACCAGTTATTTGTAGCCAAAGTAGATGTCCAATCATTACGCCCTGTTACATCTAAGAATAGATAATTCTTGTAGCCCAATGATACTAATCCATATACAGAGGTTGCAACCTCACTTGATATATAGTGACTTACGTTTTTTGTTCCTAGAGCATTTACAAATGATGCAATATCTGGCATAGCCAGCTCATTTATACTAGCATCCCAATTAGAGCTAGAGTTCTCTCTATACTCGGCGCCTGCGTGGTATTGTAGATTAAGATCTCCTTGGAATAGATCAATGTCACCATTTAAAGCTAGATTAAATTCATTTGCATCATAGCTATCTCTTGAGATACTATATGCTCCATCATTGGAGTAGTTTCCATCACTATTAAGATATGTATCTATCTCTGTAAATGAGCGATACTCTGCATCACTCCAGTTCTTACGAGCAGATATACTTGCTGTTAGCCAATCTCTAAAAGCATAACGCAAAGAGATACTACCCATCAAGTTTTTACGAGCATAAGAGTTAAAGTTCTCATTCAATTGCCAAAATGGATTCTCTATACCAGAGAACTTATTCTGTGAACCATCTTCAAATTTATATGGCAAAGATTCTACTAAAATCATATCAAAGTTAGAAGGCATTCTCATTAAGTTCTGCACAATACCATCTCCATAACCAGAAACACGATTGTCACTGGCACTCTCGGTATAGTTTGCTGTAAAGTCCATAGTCCACTTTTCAGTTAACTTACTACTAATATTGGCATTAATATTATTACGAGTTTCATCTGTATTTTGAACAATACCTGTCTCTTCTGAGTTTTTAAATGAGATTCTACCATAAGTTTTTTCTCCCGACAATCTAACACCTAATGAGTTCTCTAATAAGACTCCGTTTTGTAAAAAGTTCTTTAGATTATCTGGGTGAGCCTGCCAAGGAATAGATGTTATTTTACCATTCACTATAGGTGCACCAAATTGAGGAAGGTATAGGTTCTCATTAAATCTAGGCCCCCAAGAGCTCCACGTATTCTCGGTATTTGATGGATTATTTCTATCTCCAGTATACTCATATATACCATTATATCCAGCTCCATACTCTTGCTGAAAAGTTGGTAATGACGCTGCTGTTGAATTTACAAGATTCAAAGAGTAATCTATCCCTATAAATTTACCTTGATTAGAAGAGCCTCTTTTAGTTTTAATAATGATAACACCATTACCAGCACGTGAACCATAAAGCGCAGTTGCCGCAGCTCCCTTTAGAATACTTAGCTCCTCAATATCATCCATATTAAATTTAGAGATAGGGTCACCCCAGTCAACTTTACCTTTAGAGTTATTTCCATCCCAAAATGATTGAGTTTGCACCTCATCATTATACATAGGCACATTATCTACTACAATAAGTGGTAAGTTGTTTCCAGATAAACTGGTATTACCTCTAATCACAATGTTAGAAGAGCCACCCATACCTGACGAACCTCCAGATATAAAGACACCTGCTGTTTTTCCAGATAACGCCCTTACAAGATTATTCTCTGGAGACATTGCAAGCTCATCTGCCTTAACTGACTGAACTGTATAACCTAATGACTTCTTCTCTCTTGAAATACCCATCGCTGTCACAACAGTTGCATCTAACATTGCAGCATCCTCTTCTAATGTTACATCAATTTTAGCTTTTGTAACATCCATAACTACATTTTTAAATCCCATGTAGCTAAACTCTAATTTTGCACCCATAGGCACAGAAATGGTGTAGTTTCCATTTCCATCTGTCAATTCAATGTTCTTTGTTCCTACTTCAATCACATTAACTCCAGGAAGCACCTCCCCCGCTGGATCCTTTACTGTTCCTGTGACCTCTACAACCTGCGCACTCACCGCGGAAGTCACTAAAATACACATCAGAAGCATAATGATGTGCCTAGTCTTGTTTTTTAAATTTATCATAAATTGATTGGTTAAAGTTTATAATTTGGCACTCTTGCCATAATTAAATAGGTAAAAACCGTCCCTATTTAGGAGTAGTACAAAACTATTAAACATAACTACTACGTTAGGCGGAAAAAAAGTTAAAAAAAGGGGGTATTTTGTTGAAAATTCCAACAAAAAGCACATATCACACAACACTAGATAGGGGGTATTTACTTATAGAGATAGGGGGTATTTACTTAAACAAGCCTCTATCCCACTACTACAGACCCTTTTAGAGATCATTCCAAAAAACAGATAAAAAACAATCTTTAAATGCAGAAAAACAGACGTTATATCACGCTTAATTAATATCTTTGCAATACTAATTTAACCATTATGATAAAATTACTATTTCCTAGATTATATTTAACTACAATTATACTATTAATATTTACCCCCCTATACCCCCAAGTTAAGAGTAATAATTTTATCCCCTCTCAATTCAACACATCTCATGGGCTCCCAAATAATGACATTAGGGGAATAGTTCAAGATCACTCTAGCCTTATATGGTTTACAACCCATAATGGACTTTGTAGTTATGATGGGTATGATTTTAGAATTTATAATAAAGATAATAGTAAAATATCCTCAAATCAATTCTCCTCTTTAGATGAGGATAAGAATGGAGATTTATGGATTGCCACTAATGATGCAGGAATAATTAAGTATCAACACCTAAAAGAGGAGTTTATTACAGCAGAAGAGCTTGGCATAGACCATCACCTCCTAAAACACTCTGTATCCACAATTAGAATTGACTCTAACAATACTATTTGGGCAATAAGTCAAGATGTTGTATTTAGAATCACTCAAAACAGTGATGGAAAATATAGTGTAGCTACTCACTCTTTTAACAACGCCATTTATACTTTGGCAAAAAACGATAAGGGAGAGGTACTCTTTCTCACAACAGAGAGTACATACAAATATGATACAGAGAGTGGAGAATATATTCCTGTCTTTAGAACAAAAGGTATAAGGGAGCTACAATATTACAATGGCAATATATACATTTGGAAAGACAATAGTGTATATTTAATGGATTCCATCTCAGAAGAGCTAACCCTTATTAGTGATTTTAAGACTGATCGCTTCTTTATCTCATCCAACAATACACTTTGGCTACGAAACGACACTGGCATATATGCAGTTAATCTTTCAAAGCCAATTAGTGACCCTAGTAGATTAATGCTAGTATTAGAAGATTTCATTTGGACTACCGAATTTATGGAGGACTCTTACGGCAATGTTTGGATAGGCTCATATAGAAAAGGGTTAACACAAATTAGGTTCAACTACAAACCTTTTTATCAGGAAAAACTTCCATACAGTGTTGAATGTATCGCTCAGGATAACAAAAACAATATTTGGCAAGGCTCTTTATCGGGAAAAATTGCATTAAAAAAAGAGAATAAAATTATTAAAGACATTTTGCTTCCTGAGCCACAAAACTATGAATCAATTGATTATATAATCCAATTAGAGCCATCTATGAATATGGCTATAGGAAGCTCATTTGGGGTAAAAATTTTAACTAAGGATGGAATTTACCTAGAAAATATTGCAACCAGCTCTACACCAAAATCTCTTTTGCAAGAGAACAATAACCTATTAATTGGAACGAGCAGCGATGGCATAATTATTTATGATCTTAACAACAAGATAATCACCAACAGCTTAACACTAGATAAGGGATTGGTTTCCAACTACATTCAAGATATTAAAAAGGATAGCTATAACAATATTTGGGTTGCCACATCGCAAGGTTTATCAATGATAGAGGCTGATAGCAGATTTATTAGCAATCCTAAAATTAGAACTGTTGCACCAGAGATCTTAACTGGAGTACATATTACTTCGCTATGCACATATACTAAAGAGACAATTGCAGTAGGTACTTTAGATAGAGGTCTATACCTTGTCTCTCTCAACAATAATAGCGAATTTGAAATAAAGCATATCTCTAAAGAGAATGGCCTACCAAGCAACAATATAAAAAGTATTTTAAATCAAGATGAATCTACACTTTGGATATCCACTACATCCAATATAAGCAAGTATGATACAAATAGCGAACAAATATTTAATTTTAATCAGAGTGATGGCATAATTGATGGGGAATTTATTGAAAACTCAGCACTAAGATTAGAGGATGGAGAGATGATTTTTGGAGGCATAAATGGCTATATCTCATTTTACCCATCTGAAATTATTATGGATGCACACAAACCTAAGATAGAGATTATGGAGATGGGTATTCTTAATGTCCCAATTACACCAGGAGATACGCTTAACGGCAGAAATATTTTACCTAGTAAAATTCACGACGGTTCTAATATAGTTCTAGATCATAATTTAAATAGCTTCTCATTTAAATTTGCCTTATTGCAATATTCCACTCCCAATAATTATAGATACAGATATAAATTAGAAGGTTATCACAATAATTGGACAAATATTTCAGCATCAGTCAGAAGTGCAAGTTTTACAGATGTAAAACCTGGCAAATACACATTTCTTGTTAGTGGAATAAATAATGATAATATTAGTTCAGATGTTTATTCGGTTAATATCACCATTAAGCCTCCAATCTATCTTAGATGGTGGGCTATTATTTTCTACATTATCATCATAATAGTTGTATATATTAGAATTAGTAGATACAAAAAAAACAAGCGATTAAGAGAGCATAATGCAGCACTTGAGTCTCAAGAGAAACTATTTCTTAAAAAACTCTCAGAGGCTAGAATGACTCTCTTCTCTAACGCATCACACGAACTTAGAACACCATTAACAATTGTAATGTCTATTCTACACCAAATCCGCAATAAAGATTTGGCAAAAAGGGAGCTGGTAAAGCTAGCCGATATAGCAAACTCAAATAGCAGAATATTACTAAAAATTATAGATCAAATATTAGACTTATCTAAAAAAGAGCATCAAAAGGATCTTCCTACAATGCAAGAGAATAATATTATAGAGTATGTAGGCGAGATAGTTGAACAGTTTAGATATTTAGCAGAGGAGAAGGGGATCAAAATAAATCTACGTAGTAAAATAGATAGCCCTAACATTATGATTGAGCAAAATTATATGGAGAGAATCCTATATAATTTAATCTCTAATGCTATAAAGCACACCCCACAGTATGGAGAGATAAATTGCTCAATTTATCAAGATTTTTATAAAATATATATCGAGATAAAAGATACTGGTGTAGGGATAGATAAAAGCGTACACGATCAAATATTTAATAGATTTTTCACTCACCAAAATGACTCAATAGAGCCAATAAATGGTACTGGAATTGGACTATCCTTTACTAAGTATCTTGTAGAATCTATTGATGGAGAGATAGAGTTTACATCAGAGCCAGGTATTGGGTCTTCCTTTACCATAAGCTTCCCTCTAACATATAACACTGATTACAAAGCAAATAACAACACAACTCCTGTAATTCACGAAGCTAAAAAGGTTAAGGCCACTGAGAAGAGAGAGGGCAGTAATACAAAATATACAATTTTGGCAATTGATGATAATAGTCAAATCCTAGATATGCTCAGAATGCTCCTTGCACCTAAATATAAGATTCTAACAGCCCAGAATGGGATAGATGGAGTAAAGTTAGCAGAGAAATTCTTGCCTAATCTTATAATTACAGATTTGATGATGCCCGATATTATGGGAACAGAGTTGTGTGCAAAAATCAAGAACAACCCCAATACATCTCACATACCCGTCATCATTCTAACTGCCGACGCATCCGTTGAGAGTCAAAAGAAGAGTCTAGATGCTATGGCAGATGGATTCTGCACAAAACCTTTTGACAATGACCTTCTTGTATCCACAATAGAATCAACTCTCACAAATAGAAAAAATTACCACACAAAATTCTATAACCAATTTGAATCTAGAAAGAGTAGCAATCACAGCATTGAAAATGACGAATTAATTGAGAATTCTATCGCGATAATTATTGACAATATTACAAATGAGCAGTTGTCTGTTGATTTTTTATCGCGACAATTAAAAATAAATCAGATTACACTTAACAAGAGGCTAAAGGCCAGCATAAATATGGGGGCAAATACTTTTATCAAGACAATAAGGTTGAAAAAGGCTGCCGAATTGCTTGCTCAAAGACAACACACTATCCAAGAGATTGTTTATATGGTTGGGCTTAATGACCAGCGTCACTTTAGGGAGTGCTTTAAGGCAGAGTATGGAGTTACCCCATCTGAGTATATAAAACAGATAACACAGAGCGCTCAAAAATCCTAGCTTTTATAGGCAAGGTGAGTATGTGTCAAAAAAAAAGAGTACTTTTGCCCCAAGTAATTTAATTTTTACAATATGAGAAAAATATTATTAATTGCAACTGTTTTTGCGCTATTTAGCTGCACAGATTCAAGACCTTCAATCGAGGGAAAAATTGAGAATTTATCGGGAAAAATATACCTAGGTTATCAGGAGAAAAAACTCCCAGTAACTATGGATTCAATTGAGGTTGTAGAGGGAGAGTTTAAGTTTCATCACAACAATGAATTTACTGGTATTATGACACTTACTCAAGCAGGCGAGAGTAAACCTTTTGTAACCTTTATGGTAGATAAAGCTGCTCCAAAAATTATTTTAAGTGGAGATTTAGATAATCGCAATGAGATTAAAGTAGATGGCTCATTAACAGATGCTACATATAGAGAATTTTTAGCTAACGGAGGCGGATCAGTGGCTGAGAAAGTTGAATTTATCAAGGCTAATCCTAACTCAATTGCAGCTGCATATCTTTTGTACAGAAATGTGGCTCCATACTCAACCGCAACTGAGTTAAAAGAGTATAAAATGATCTTGGCTCCTGAGTTACACAATTCAACATATATTCAGACTCTAGATAAATTAATTGAGACAATGGAGAGAGTTGCTGTTGGTAATAAATTTATTGACATTACTCTTCCCGATGTAAATGGAGATAACGTATCTCTATCTTCTGTTCTAGCTGAGAACAAATATGTATTATTAGATTTTTGGGCATCTTGGTGTCCTCCGTGTAGAGCAGAGAATCCAAACGTAGTTAAGGCGTTCCAGAAGTATAACAAAAAAGGATTTACAGTCTTTGGAGTATCCCTTGATTATCCAGGTCAAAAAGCGGCCTGGCTAAAGGCAATAGAGAAGGATCAACTAACTTGGACAAATGTAAGCGATCTAAAGGGTTGGGATTGTGCACCATCTGCTGAATATGGTGTTAGAAGTATCCCTGCAAACTTCCTTATTGCATCTGACGGTACTATTGTAGCGCACAACATCAAAGAGGAGGAACTTCACCAGAAGCTAGAAGAGCTACTAGGCAAATAAATAATTTAAAACAGATTATGGCGTTTTTCTACGACAATCATATACACTCTAACTTTTCTCCCGATAGTAAATTGACTGTTCGGGAGATAGTTAGTGCTGCCGAAAAGAGGGGATTAAATGGGATTGCAATTACGGATCACTTTGATATTGATGCACCTAGAATAGAGAGTGAATTTATCTTTAAGCCAATAGACCAACAGGCTGAGATTAATAGGATTGCTGCCGAAACCTCCGTGGAGATACTAAAAGGAGTTGAGATAGGATTACAACCAAATAGCTTAGAGAAGATTCAGAAATTCACCTCTGAACATAAATTTGACACCATTATAGCATCCATTCACTTTGTAGATGGCACTGATCCATACTTTGGAGATTACTATATAGGTAAAAATTACAAAGAGGCATACTCTCGCCTTTTTGAGATAATGTATCAAACAGCTGTAGAATATGCAGATTTTGACATACTTGGCCACTTTGATTACATTGTTCGATATGCCCCCTACCCTAACAGCGAGCGCGATATTACACTCTCTGAATTTGGGGATTACTTAGACCCTATTCTAAAATTTTTAGCCCAAAATGGCAAGGCTCTAGAGATAAATACCAAAACATATATCGAGAATAAAGGACACACACCTCTACTAGATCTAAATATTCTAAAAAGATTAAGAGAACATGGTGCAGATGCAATAAGCCTAGGCTCTGATTCTCACGACATTTATAGACTCGGTGCAGATTTTGAAAAATTTGCAGCCCTAAGTAAGGAGTGTGGTTTTAAATATCTTGTCTATTACAGGAATAGAAAACCTATCTATTATTCTATTTAAGTAGAGAAATTCGCAAAACTCAGTTTCATACATCTACCTAGTCTACTAATGAGCCCAAGAGGTTCATTAACTTACTTCTTATCTTTCTTTTTCTTCTTTTTATCCTCCTTTAGATAGTACTGACCATCTTTCCCTCTCTTATACTCTTTACCTTTTCCAATAGATTTAAGGTATTTAATATACTGCTGCTCAGTTAGAATCTTTTTGAAAGATGCTAACGTTTTATCGGCCCATTTATCTCTAACAGTCTCATAACTGTAACTATTCTGCATCCCCGATACTTTCATCTTTTCAAACTCCTCCATTACACCTTTAAAATCAGCTTGTAATGTGGAGTCTACATAAAATATCTGTGCTGCGTTTAGCTCTAACTCTTCTATAAGTCTCTCTGTCTCTATTGCTGCATACTCTTCTGGTGATTTTTGCGGTGGTTGCTCCTGTGCAAACATTATTGTAACAATAAAAAGAGAGATAAATGTTGTAAATAGTCTTAACATGGTATGATATTTTAAGGTTAAACAAATTTAGCTTTACTATTAAGCAAAAAAGATTATTTTTGTAAATCAAGTGCTAAATTAAACAAAATTATTATACAATGAATTTTTTATCAAAAACAATTTTATCTATTGCACTGATAGCCTTAACACATACGGCTATGCTTGCATGTACTAACGTACTCATCACAAAAGGGGCAAGTAAAACAGGATCTGTAATGGTAACATACTCTGCAGATTCATATCAACTCTATGGTGAGCTATATAGATCTCCAGCCGCTACACATCCAAAGGGTAGCAAAATTAAGATTCACGAATGGGATACTGGAAAATACCTAGGTGAAATTGCTCAAATAGAGAAAACCTACTCTACCATTGGAAATATGAATGAACACCAATTAATTATTGTTGAGAGCACATTTGGAGGGAGAAGTGAACTTGTAGATACCACTGGAATAATGGACTATGGTTCACTTATTTACATCACTCTACAACGCGCTAAAACTGCTAAAGAGGCCATCAAAGTAATGACTGAACTTGTTGAGGAGTATGGATATTATTCATCGGGAGAATCAATCTCTATAGCAGACAAGAATGAGGTTTGGCTAATGGAGATGATTGGAAAAGGTACAAAACTGAACAGAAAAGGGGAAAATATTAACAAAGGTGCAAACTGGGTTGCAATTCGTATTCCCGATGGTTATGTTAGTGCTCACGCTAACCAATCAAGAATCACAACCTTCCCTTTGAATGATCCCGACAACTGTCTTTATAGTAAAGATATGATTAAGTTCGCAAGAGAGGCAGGCTATTTCACTGGAAAAGATTATGAATTTAGCTTCTCTGACGCGTTTGCACCAACAGATTTTGGAGCAATGAGATATTGCGAGGCTCGTGTATGGAGCGCTTTTAATAAGATGGGAGGTGGAATGATTGGTGATTCAACATCAAATGCCTATTTAGATTACGCTATGGGAACAAACCCTAACAACAAAATGCCTCTATATATTAAACCATCAGAAAAAATGGATGTGAGAGATGTTGCAAACGTAATGAGAGATTACTATAAGGGAACACCTCTTGATCCTACAACTGATTTAGGGGCAGGAGCTTATGAGACGCCATTCCGTTGGGGCAAATTATCATATACTGTTGATAGCGTACAGTATGTGCATGAGAGACCTATCGCTACTCAACAAACTGGATTCTGGCTTGTAGGAGAGGCACGTAGCTGGCTTCCTGATGAGATTGGAGGTATTCTTTGGTTTGGAGTAGATAATGCAGCAACATCTGCTTTAACACCTATTTTTTCTAGTAGCTTAAGAGCTCCTGTGAACTTTAAAGTTGGTAATGGAAATATGAGCACATACTCTCCAACATCCGCTTTTTGGCTATTTAATAGAGTTTCAAATAACGTATATCCCAAGTTTAGTTTAATGATTCCAGAGGTGAATGCTGCTGCCGCTGAACACGAACTAGGCGCACTTAAGATTCTTCCTGATATTGACAGAGAGGCTCTTGAGCTATCAAAAACTCACCCAAACGAGGTTAAAGAGTTTTTAACACAATGGTCTGAAAGGTTCTCTGAGAGATTATTTAAAAAATGGCAAGAGCTAGATCAGCTTCTACTTGTAAAATATAATGACGGCGGCGTTAAGCAACAAAACCCAGATGGCTCATTTAAAGATAATGGCAACAAAAGAAATATTATTGCTAGCCCTATCAGAAATGGATATAGTGATGATTGGAACAGAAGAGTAGTAAAAGACGCTGGCGAGAAATACAAGGCCGTGAAATAGGTGCTTGACTCTACACAAGACTGCATTAGTATTATATTTAAGTAGGGAAATTTACGAAACTTGGCTTCGCGAATTTCCCTACTTTACAATTCTGCATTAATGTACCGTTTGAGAAGTAAGAAAAACTAAAGATTTTTTATCTGTTCAACAGACAATCCCGTACAAGTGGCAATAAATTCTATATCAGCTCCATTCTGTCTCATAGAAAGAGCGACTTCCGCTTTTCCTTCCGCTTTTCCTTCAGCCTTTCCTTCAGCCTTTCCTTCGGCTATACCCTTAGTTTTCCCTTCAGCTATTCCTTTTGCTATACCCTCAGCCAAACCCTCTTTAATAGCCATCTTCTTAGCATAAGCTAACTGATTACGTATATCATTCTCTGTTGTCATAACTTTTATATAGTTTAATTGTTCGTCTCTTTCCATTGCTGCAACCTCGGCTATCTGAAATAACTTTTCAAAAACCCTATCTTGCAACGCCTCTGGCTTATCTAATAATCGCGATAAATTTTTCAACACATAGAGCCATTTATCCCTCTTACTGCTCCTTTCATCTATCTCTTTGTCAAATTTTGCCAACTCTACCAAGATAAAGCGCAGATTCTTGGTTAAGATACTTTCATTTATATGCTCCTTGACATCATACTTATAAATAAACCTATCATTTTCAATATTATTATACTCAAAATTCAAGATCCCAACCATTATCACTGGGCATAACTCAAAGTTCCAATCGCCAATTTTACCCTGCTCCTGAATAGGAAACGTTGAGTAATAGAGCAATCTATCTGTAAAAAACTCTTGGCTATGTTTCTGAATCTCAATTATAAACCTCTCGCCTTTTCCTGTTCTGCAACTTACATCAAAAATAGCATTTCTACTATTTTTCACCAAACTTTTATACTCATTTTTTGAGTATTCTAAGCTGACTATCCTATTATCTTCATCATCAATTATTACATTAAGTAGCTCTATTAGCAATTCTTTGCTCAATTCACTACCAAAAATTTTCTTAAAGCCCCAATCCGATAACGGATCTATGTAACGTCCTAGTTTCTTTACCTCTGATTGTAACTCCTCTTCTGTAAGTATTAATCCATCTTCTACTAAATGCTCTCTCCACATTTTGTTGTAATTTAAATTTTGCGTCAAAATTGACACGGCGAAAATAGAGAATACAAAACCAAATATTTGACACAATTAACAAAATTAAACACATCAAGAAGCTCTTTTTACGATTCAAAAATCGTAAAAAGTATTTAAACGTTTATATATACCTTTATATAATAACTCTCTATTGTTTAGGCAAAGACAATCTTTAATACTTACAGTAAGCTACTCTAAAACATATAATCCCAAACCGGCAACATAATTGGCTTAGTGTCAAGCGCATTTAATGACTTTGTATCTAGATATTGTCTATTTACTACCACTCTAAATACATATTCATCAAACCACTTATCTGTAAATGTTAGATACCCTTGGTTACCTGCAGATGGACCCCAACTATTTTCAAACTCCCATTTAACTGGAACATCATTTTCGTCTGTATCAACACCCATCAATAACATAGCGTGCGCAGAGCCACTTTGGCGAGTTAAAATTCTAGCTTTTTTATCCATAGTTAAATCAATTCCCAAAAGCGACTCGGGATCATACATCCTTGTATGCATAATGCCTGTTGCGCCATTATACTGCTTCCCAACATCACAAGAAACATACATTCCTTCATCATTCTTAATTGATTTAAGCGCAGCCGCCTTAATAACATCATTTGGAAGATTTAAATAAACCCAATTAAAACCTTCATAAGTATTTCTGTAGTTTTTAATTTCGTAAACTTTGTAGTACTCGCGAGTTGGGTCATTCATAATCATTATAAAGTTATTTCTGTCGTAATTATCAGGAATAACTGACTTATAAAACTCTTGCGGAGTAGTGGTTAAAGATTGAATCTTACCCTCTTTATCTTTATATCTCCAAGTAAATTCGCCCGTAATAGGCTCTCCTAAGCAAAGAGCTAGAACTCTATAAATATCTTTCATTATATCTATCTTTTCGGCTCTTAATTTCTTTTCATTTGCACCTTTTGCAGCCATCTCTCTAAGATTATAGCCCCCAGTGCGTAGTGCCTCATTAAGATAGCGCACCATTTGAGATGTGTTATTTGAGTGCGCAGTCTCATTCATAACCTCCTTTGGCACCACACCATATTTACTTGCTACATTATGAAATAGATTCCAAACGCCACCATCGCCTATGGGTGAACTAAAGAAAGTTACAACCTCTCTATCATCCATACCTTTTTCTGCTGTTGCAATAATATTCTCCAAGAACAAGTTACTCTTTTCAAACATATCCCAAAAATAGAGGTAGTTATGAGAAAAATCAAATTTTGAAATATTAAATTTTTCCATAATATCTGGGCGCATTACATTCATTGAAGTAAACATCCAGCACCTACCAGAGCCCTGCTGATCCGTAATTCCACTCACCTTAACTCTATATTTGAATAGATGATCCACATCTGTCTGAACAGAGTGGTTTAGTGAATTTTTTCTAATATCTACATCATTTACGAGAATGTTCTGAGTAGCAACTGTAGCTCTATCCTTAACAAAGCTACTTTGAATATTTTTCAAATCATTTTTTGTGATTTCCTGTGCAAACGCCATAGTTGATAACAATAGAGCTGCACCTGTTAAGATTACTTTTTTCATACAGATATGTTTTTAACATTGAATCACAAATGTAATAAAATTGGAACATTTTACCACAATTGCAAATAAAAAGAGCTATTGACTGAACTAAGGTCAACAGCTCTTTTGTATAATTG
The DNA here is from genome assembly GCA_964368585.1 of uncultured Muribaculaceae bacterium. Taxonomy (GTDB): domain Bacteria; phylum Bacteroidota; class Bacteroidia; order Bacteroidales; family UBA932; genus Egerieousia. Next base: position 65,185 of record CAYJAK010000001.1, on the reverse strand, counting down.
ATCAAGAATTTTGCAATTTGTGGAGAGATGACTGAAATTTATAATTTGGGGTTTGGGGTTTAATCAGCCAAAAAAATTCTAGAACGAATTGAGATATTATCTCCACAGCATAAATTAATAGTTACTCTTATCAATTTCTGAGTGCAAAATTAAGCAGGAAAGTTTTATTATCAAAAAAGTTTGCCCCTCGTGCCTAAAACATTTGTCATTAGCATCAAAGTCTGCCATAAATGCTACATATTTTGCCATCACTGCCATTTTTTGCTGTTTTTGCCTAAATACTTTTTGTTGAAAACAACTTTTAAATTGCTGTTAATACTATTTTTTTATATTTATACGAAAAATATCTATCTTTGTATTACAATTAATTAATATGGAAGCAATAATTTATAACTACGTTCTAATTCTATCATTCCCCATAACATTTATAATGGGGATGTTCTTCCTAACACTTCGTCCACCTAAAAAGCTAGAAAAGAATCAATTAATAACATATCGCCTTTTTGGAGTACCTATGATAATTTGGTCACTATATATTGCTATGTACCATATATTTAGCGATATTGTTGATAACAGTTCTATTACAATCGGCATGAGTGTTACTAGATATTACATTATCGGATCCATTTATAAAGCCATCTATTCATCACTACTTGACAATTCCTACCCAGTAATAAAAAAATTAAAACCTAGGTTTTTTATATGGGTGTTTTCAACAATACTCTTAGCTATAAACGCCATATTTGTACCTAAAAATGTACAACCAATAATATCAACATTAGCTATTGCTATGTACACTCTAGATGTAACACTACTACTAACTAGATTCTTCCAACAATACTATGCAATAAAAAATAACGCAGATAATTTCTTTTCTAGTAATACCGAAGCGTTTTTCAAATGGATGAAACAGAGCGCATTTGGATTGGGAACTGTTGCACTTTTAGGCGCAGTTCTCGTTAATGCTACTTCACTTGGAATAGCAATATTTATAGCAATTGGCGTAATATTATTCATCTATATGTTCTACTCTTTTTACAATTACACTCTTGATCTTGATAGAGTTAAGGAGATAATTTCTGAAAATACAATCACACAAGCAGAGGAGGAAGAGCCAATTGAAAATAGTGCTACAAATCATATATTTATAATATTACAAAAAAGGATAGATAATTGGATTGTAAGCGAGGGGTACTTAACTCCTAACCTTAATATTATACAACTCGCATCAGAATTATATACCAATAGAACATATTTATCATCATATATCAATAGCAAGTATAATCTAAGTTTCAAAAATTGGATATCATATCTAAAAATAGAACACTCCAAAAAACTATTGACAGAACAAACAAATCTGTCAATAAACCAGATAGCAGACAAGGTTGACTACTCACTACGTGGCTATACCACAGCATTTACAAAGCAGTGTGGAATGCCACCTAAAAAGTGGAGAATTCTATATTCAGCAGAGAATATAAAATCTCAGTCTTAATTTTACACAATACCACCCTTTTTATGCGCAAAAGCTCAATAAAAGATGGAAATATACAAAACATAGTTCGCGAATTTTCCTATTTAATGGCACCCGTAGCCTTCAAATAGGAGACCCTAGCGCTCTTCTCCTTAAGCATGGCTCCAATATAACTTGATTGCGCCTGAATCCAATTCAATTGAGAGGTGAGTAAATCTAATATATTTAATTTACCCTCTTGATAACTAAAAGTATTTAACTCCATACTTTCATAAGCAATTTGCGCAGCTTGGAGAGTCATATCTATCTGCTTAATATTTTCCCGATACTCTGTCCAAGAATTTGCAATCTGCTTTGATACTAAATCGGATACTATTTGCGCATCAAGATGAGCTGATTCAATTATAGCCCTTTGACTGCTAACTCTTTTATTTCGTGCTCCCCACCCAAAAATGGGAATTTTAAGCGAAGCAAAAGCCGCTGAACCAAATGATGTACTACCATCTAAATTTAATGACGCCGTCCCCCAAGAACCATTAACACCAATAGAGAGCTGTGGATTATAATTACTCTTAATAATATCTAATTGCTTCTCTTGATAATCAACTTGCAACTTTGAGATCTTAAAATCTGGTCTCATCTCTAAAACCTGATACAATCCCATATAATTTAGCTCAGGTAGCCTCAAAGAGATCGAATCTGTTAAGATAGTTCTACTCATTGGATCAACCCCCATCATAACATTAAGATTTTGTATAGCCAATTGATATGATTTATAAACCTCGCTTTGTTGCACTTGAGCATCTTTCAAATTTGTAAGAGTCTGCAAGTAGTCAGTTTTTGCAATATAACCATCTTCAAATTTAATTTTTAAAATATCCACTAATGTTTGTACAATCTCAACATACTTACTCATTGAATTATATAGAGCACCCTGCGCAACTGCATTCCAGTATGCAAGTTCAGATGCATACAAAACCTCTTGCAAAGTAAGTTCTTCTTTATTCATTGCAATTGTGTCCTGAATCATAGCCGATTTATACGTATTTGACAGTGCCCCGCCGTTATAAATAACTTGAGAAAGCGTTGTACCTAAGCTATATGAATCCCGTGGAAGATCAAATGATATACCTACAAAGCTAGAGGTAGTACTTGTTAGAGTATATTGAGCAGAACTAGAAAAATCTAATCTAGGTAACATCACCGCCTTAGCATACCTAACGGCATCTGCCATAGCCTTTTTATTTTGTATACTTTTCAAAATCTCTTTGCTATAATTAAGAACTTGCTCTTTGTACTCTGTATGACTGAGCTGTAACCCCAACTCACCAGTCTGTCCAAAAGCAAATACTGCTAATGAATTCAGAAAAAGCACAACTATAACTAATTTTATATATAAAGTTAATCTATTCATAATTTTCAAACCTATTTTTTAATTCTAAATAACGTGCAATAGGCAACTGGTAAAATAAAGATAGTCAAAACAGTAGCCATTAGCAATCCACCCATAATGGTAGCAGCCATACCCGCAAACATTGCATCAGATAAAAGCGGAAGCATTCCTAAGATTGTAGTACCTGATGCCATAGTAACAGGTACAATACGCGTTTTTGTAGCCTGAATAACAGCTGAAAGAGAAGATAACCCACTCTTTTCCTCTATTTCAATTTGATCTACCAATACTATTGCATTCTTAATATTCATCCCTATCAAACCCAATAATCCTAGAATTGCAAAGAAATCAAATGATTTTCCAAATAATAGTAGCCCCAAAACTACCCCAATAAAGATTAGAGGCAACATCATCATTATCACAAATGGCTTTCTAAATGCCTTAGGAAATAGTAGCAATAGCACAAAATATATTAAAAGAAATGTTAGAGGAACAAATTTGGCTAAAGCCGCATTAGAGTTATCTTGCTCCCTCTGAGTTCCCATATAAATCAATTCGTATCCATTTGGAATAGAAATATTCTCAACTATAGTTTGGTAAATCCTATTAAATGCCGCAATCTCGTTCTCACCTCTTTTAGGTTCACAACTCATCATCATTATTCGCTCTCGGTTATACCTATTTATCACACCATATTCATATTCAACATCATAGTTGGATGAGACTTGCCCTACCGAAACAGGGATGGATTTAGAACTAAAAACTGGCAATGTTCTAACGTTTTGTAGCCCCATTGTATCCGCGCCAGAGGCCTTTAGTAGAATAGGCATAATTACATCATTCTCACGATATTCACCCAAAGTAACCCCATTTGTTGCAATTTTAAGAGCATAAGCATATTGCTGACGAGTGATTCCTAATCGGAGCCCCTTCTCTTGTGAATAGAGTGGTTGCATGACGGGGATTTTATTCCCCCAACTATTCCGCACATCTGTCAGCGTCTCACTCTTTTGGGCTAGCTCTATTGCTCTATTTGTAAGCTTTGTAAGGGTATCAATATTACTCCCGATAAATCCTATCTCAATCTTTGCATCGGGTTGAGGGGAGAGCATAAAGAGCCCTGATTTTGTAATTATATCGGGATAATTATTTACCATATATGAGTAAAAATCTTGCTCTACAAGCTCGCTTTCCTCTGGATTATGGGTCTCAATTAATACATTTGCATAATTAGGAATCGGTCCAAAAGAGGCACTTGCCAAATAGTATCTTATTGGGGAGCTTCCCATTGTTATTGAGTATGATTTTATTCTATTATCCTCTTCTAAATAATCCTCTATATCAAACACATTCTCCTCTACATCTCTAATATCAAAGCCATTTGGAAAGATTAGATCTGCCCTCATATAGGGTTTATTCATAGATGGGAAAAAAGTTTGAGGCATTATGCCCATAACCCATAATGAAACAAACAACAGCACCACTATCGAGCTAAGAGTGAGATATCTATGCTTTATCAACCCAGCTAAAATTATCTCAAATTTCTTATATATCTTTTTATCATAAGGATCATTCCCCTCGCCACCTGTAGACTCTTTAAGAATAAAGTTTCCAAATATCGGAGTTTGAGTTAGAGCTAAAATCCAACTTAGGCTCAGAGAGATAGCCAGCACAATAAAGAGCGGCTTCACAATCTCTGCTACAGATGCTGGAGCTAAAAAGAGTGGAAGAAAGGAGCAAACAGCAATAAATGTTGCTCCTAGAAGACCCCACTGCGGTATAGTAGCCCCTTCAACTAATGATCTTCTCCTCGCTAACCCTTTGGCAATTCCAATCTGAGCATTATCAGTAACTACAATTGCATTATCTACAAGCATACCCATTGCTATAATAAAGGCAGCCAAAGAGGTTCTATTGAGCCCTACATCCATTACCATCATAATCAACAGAGTACCCCCAACCGAAAAGAGCATTGAGCTTCCAATTAGTAATCCTGCCCTTGCCCCCATTATAAAGAATATTACAGCAATCACAATTATTAGAGAGACTATCAAATTCATTATAAAGCCATTATTTGCTTCGCGTGCAATCTCATTCTCTGGATAAAGGGTCACAATCTCCATACCTATCGGGAGGCTAGATTCAAAATCTTTTAATGTCTCGCTCACCACATCCCCAACTGCAACTACATCATCTTTCGCTCCTGTTGCCACACCTATTCCAATAGCACTCTTTCCATTTACACGCATTAGATTTGATGGAGGGTCTAAATAACCTCTCTCTACTCTTGCAATATCCCCTATCTTTACCTCACTCCCCGATTGTGTTATAATTAACTGATTTTTAATATCATCTAAGCTCTTATATGTACCATCTACATTAATCTTTATCTGATAATCACCTGCGTCGAGCTCACCTGAATTCACTAATAGATTCTGAGACTGTAAAATTCCTGTAACTGAATTAATATCAACCCCCAAGTTTGACATTGTTGGAGTATCAAATAGTATATTTACCACCTCAACCTGCTCCCCAAATAGTTGCACCTTCTGCACCCCTTCAATCGGAGTTAACTCTGTTTTTATCTGCTGTGCAACACTTCTTAAATTATTAAAGGTAAAGCCAGCATCCATTGTTAATGCGTAATATATACCATAAACATCTCCAAAATCGTCATTCACCGATATTGTAGATGCACCTGATGGCAACCGAGATTGTATATTTGCCACTTTTCGCCTAAGTTCATCCCACTTTACTGGCATTCTATCAGGTTCAATTGTTGGCAATAGGTCTATAGAGATCTTAGAGATTCCGTATCGGGATTCTGATTCTATTTTATCAACCTCACTCATTGATTGAATCTCCCTCTCAATTGGTTCTGTAATTAGTTTTTCAACCTCTTGAGGTGTAGCTCCAGGATATTGCGTTATTAAAACTGCTGTCTTAATTATAAATGGCGAATCCTCTTTCTTGGGTAATCTAAAGAAGCTTATAACTCCTCCTATCAATAATAGAATTAATATAAAATAGATTACCTTCTTATTGTCTAATGCGTAATTAGGAATATTCATCAGTATCTATTTTAGTTAGCCAATAACTTTACTTTATTTCCATCAACCATTCGCGTAGCACCAGCTGAAACAACCTGATCTCCAACTGATAATCCGCTTTTAATTATAACTTTATCATTATCTAACACATCTCCATACTCAACATTTTTCCTATTTACAGTATGGTTTTTTGAGTCATAGATAAACACGCTACCGCTATCCCCATTAGGATTATTTACCAACGCAGAGAATGGGATCACAGTGTAACCCAGATTGTTATTATCTTTTACCACAAATTGAATAGAACAGGAGAAGCCAACTGCAACATTATATTTGCCTAGGTCAAATTTTGGATCATTTATCGCGATAAAAATTGGAACACCTGAGCCATCTGGAGAGGCTTGTACATATTCTTTTAAGATTGCCTCAAATTTCACCCCTTTGTAAGAGTCAAACTCAACATAAATTTTTGGATTGTTCATTATGATACTCAGAGCATTGTCGGGAAGATTAGCCTCCATCTGAAGCTTTTTGGGATTGATTAAAGAGACAACGGACTCCCCTGCTCTTATCTCTTGGTAATTTGAAACAAATTTCTCTTGTATAAAACCATCAAAAGGGGCTCTTAATGTGGTTTCGGTTAGCATCTGTTTTGCGCTTTCAAATGCCGCTTTTGAGTTCTCATACCCAGCTAGAGTAGTCTCATATTCCTGTTGAGATATAGCCTGCTTACTTAGCAGCTTCTCTGCTCGTTGCAACTGTTGTTGAGCTGTGATATAAGATGCATTCTTTGCATCATAATTCAACTGATAATCAATTGGATTAATCTTAGCAATAGCATCTCCTGCTTTTACGCTCTGCCCAGTTGAAACCTCTAACCAAATAATTTGCCCCGTAGTTCTAAATGCCAAATTACTTGATTGATCTGGAGTTACAATTCCACTATAAGTAACAGATGTATAATCAAATGGCTCAACTTCTGTTACTTTTACGGGGCGAACTACCTCCACACTCTCTTGAGTCTGCTTGCAAGATATAAGCAAGACTAATAGAATAAAATTGAATAGTAAGTTTTTTAAAATCATAGTTTAATATTTTATAATTTATGATTGTCAATAGTCATCAATCATAAAAACGTGTGATACCTTTTTAAATCCTATCTTCTCAAAGTAGTTATGGGCATTATGATTCCCAACTCCAGATTCTAAGAAGATGCTCTTTACATTCTGCTCTTTGAACCATCTCTTTGCAAGATCAAACATCTCTGTTCCCAAACCATTCCCTCTTAAATCACTCTTAACCAACATATCGCATATTACACCAAACGGTTCGTGATCATCACTAGAGAGTTCTAGTACACAAAATGCTATAATCTTGTTATCGCTCCGATTAACATAAACAACCGACGGAAGCTCTTTGTTCTCTGATTTTATTTTATTTTTTATATAATCAACCCATATTTGCTCACCTTGAGGATTTACAGTAAGTGCTCCGTTAGCTACCCCCATTTGAATCTCACCGTGCGAAACATAACCAGGAGAAACATTCAAGTTCTCAATAAACATTGTTGTTAACTCCTCAACATCAACCAATTTAGCCTTTTCCCAATTTCTCATATCTTTTAATTCTTCTTTTTCATTTTTCTTCTTAACCATACTACAAAACTAGATTTACACAGCCAAATAACAGACATTATAAGGAGTGTAACCAAAGCTGATAGCAATAATAATAACGCAATAACTATAAATATATTCCCCACTACTACTTCTCCCTCTCCAGTTATTAAATTGTTAAACTTAAACTCTAACAAATGTTCAAAAATTGGAGAGCTAGGTTCTGACAATATAACCTCAAATAGAGATGCAATAGAGATTCCCGTAAGAACAACATTTAACATTATTGATTTTCTTAAATTATTTGATTTATCAATATAATCCAAAGAGCCATCAACTCTATCCATTATCCCCTTTAGTTTCTCTTCGTCTCTCTCTATCTCCAACCTCTCAATAGTTCTATCAAACATAATTTTATGTGACATAAACCTTGAATAGTTTACCGCATCTAGCTTTAGTAGTATCTCGATAGCTTTTAGCTCTAAATTTGCATTAGCTTTAACATAATCTTTACCCACTGATTTTTTATCCCTACTAGCACTTATTGAATCTAAAACCAGCTCTCTAACTAAAGAAATAGTATATTTTTTAGCCAAAATCATCTGTAAAATTATCATATACTCTGGCCAAGAAATATGGTGATTATTTCTAACTGACAAATGTTTAGTCCAATTTACTGGCGATCCTTTTGCCCGCCTTCCATAGGTACCAAATACAACACAAATATTTGAATTCAAGAGTATTAAATCATCTGTATCAATTGCCACATTTCCGCCACATATATCCTCAAAATCTTTTGGATCGCGATACGGCCACTCATAAGGATATTGAGTCATTAACCCTATCAACTCTTCTCTATGTTCATTACGTATTGCTGAGATTATATCCTCCTCTTTTTCAAATTTTTGCAAAGATCCATCAGCACTATCAACACTCTCCCATATATCTACATAAACATATCTCTGAGATTTGCTTAAATCTTTCTCATCTCCACACTTAAAAAACTCCTTAATTGACCTTTTTATTCCATTCGCCCTACTCTTATTTCTAAATTCAAATTTAACGGCACTCTCATACCTATTACATATTTCATCAAATGGATTCTGCGTAAAAAACTCTTCCCTCTCATTGTTAGATATACACTCCAAAGCACCCTCACTGTAGATTCCCTTGCTATCTAACTTAACATTAGAGATTTTAACTTTACTTGTCTCTAATCTAATTTTATCTTGATTAGCTCTCTCCTTTTTTCTCAGCTCCAGCAGAGTACTCCTTTCATTAACAGATATTTTTGTAACTCTTGCTATCTCATCATTGAGAGCATCCTCTTGCTCATCGCTCTCATCTGTTCCCCAATTCTCTCCAGATAGACTCATCGCGATAAGTTCTATCAACTGATCAGTATTTATAGCACCTTTTTCACTCCCCTCTAGCACAGTTGATTTACAAGCTACAGTCTTTGTTAGATCTGCATCATTATCAACCTTTAGAGCATAAGTTATAATTGCTGTTCTATCAAAAAATATAGATAATTCAACCTCTATGGTTCCTTTTATTTCTAGCTTATTGGGAAATCTCTTTTTATCTAGTTTTATCTCTATTGTAAAAAAAGGCAAACTATATCTTCTTATAGGACAATTTGTTGCGCACGATTCAATATTAAATATTTCGTCATCTAAATCTTTTTTTACCCCAGGTTCTTCAATAATAAAACCAGAACCCAAATCTGGGAAAACATCTGACAGTTCAAATATTTGCATATAGACTATCGAGAACTTAGGATATATTAATCCTGATTCTACTTTCTCCTTCATTTATAGGTATATTGTTTACATACAAATATAACCTATTTATGTTAAACGGCATAACCATTTCATTAAAAATCACTACTTTTAGCTATTGCTCGATTTAGCTTTTTTTGCTTTTTTTGCACCCTTAAATTTGATTAAATGACTAAAAGCGATAAACTAGATGCTATTATAATGCACAAGGTGTGGGGGAGGTTACTTTTTGTAGTGGTTATCTTCCTTATGTTTCAAGCAACATTCTACCTTGGCAAATTCCCTGCAGAGTGGATTGAACTTGGCGTTGAGCGCATTGCAGAGTGGGTTGGTAAGGCGATGAATCCAGGTGTACTAAAAGATCTATTATTAGATGGTGTTATCAGTGGAGTTGGAGGAGTATTAGTCTTTTTACCCAACATTGTTATCTTATTCACATTTATTGCATTTATGGAATCGTCGGGATATATGGCTAGAGCTGCCAAACTCACAGATGGTTTAATGAGCAAAATTGGACTACATGGAAGCTCTTTCATCCCTCTAATTATGGGGTTTGGGTGCAATGTGCCAGCAATTATGGCTACCAGAACAATAAAAGATAAAAGAGCCAGACTTATTACAATACTTATTAACCCCCTTATGTCTTGTAGTGCTAGACTACCTGTATACCTACTTTTAGTGAGCGCATTCTTCCCTAGGTATGCTGGGATTGCTCTGTTTTTTGTCTATTTATCGGGAATAATATTAGCTATAATCATGTCTTTAATATTTAAAAATGCACTATTTAGATATGAAAGTCAGCAGAAGAGTGAGGAGCTCCCTCCATATAGGGTTCCTACCCTAAAGAGCGTTGTATATGAGGCTTGGGAGAAGGGAGAACAATATTTAATGAAGATTGCAAAGATTATCTTAGCAGGCTCTATTATTATTTGGGCTTTAAACTACTTCCCTAACCAAGATAGATCATATTTATATATGTTTGGGCACTTCATTGAACCTTTATTGAGCCCTATCGGTTTTGATTGGAAGATAAGTGTTGCTCTTTTAACTGGAATACCGGCAAAAGAGGTGATAGTGAGCTCTCTTGAAGTCTTAAATGGATTAGAGTCACTTACCGCAGCTAGCGCAGTTGCTTTAATGCTATTTACCCTAATATATTCGCCTTGTTTTGCAACTATTATCGCCATAAAGAAAGAGACTGGCGGGTGGAAGTGGGCAATATTTACAGTTTTGTATACGATTTTACTAGCTTGGATAGTAGCTTTCTTAGCCTACAAACTATTCTCAATTATTTTATAAAAGAGAGGCAAAATGAATGGAATATCTTCACAAATAATCTTAACCGTAATTATAATAACACTTGCTGTTATCTACATCATTTATAAAAGCATTAAATCTTTTAGAAATAGAAGCACAAATAAGAAAGGGTGTGGAAGCTGCAATGGATGTCCCATAAATCAGAACTGCAGTAATGAGAACAAAGATGATTGCTCACGATATTAAGCAAAGAGCTATTTAGAGAGTGAGACAATTAAATTTTACCTTTAACATCATCCAGCTCAACCAGCTTATTTACAATGGCATATATAGTTAATCCAGCAGGGCTATGAATCTGCAGTTTACTAATAATATTCCTTCTATGGGTATTTATTGTATGTGTAGATAAATATAGTTTAGTTGCAATCTCTTTATTTGTTAATCCGTGCGCAATGCAGATTAGAATCTCCTTCTCTCTGTCACTTAATATATCAGAGCCTTCGCCTGAATCAGTTTTTCTTGCACTCTGTTCCTCTTTTGCACTTATCTCTTTTTCCAATGCGTAGATTGATGGTGCAAACAATCTATCTTCAATGTAGTGATGAGATCCCAAATCTTCTGCACACTCAAAAATATCATACAGAACGTGATTCAATTCGTAAGTTGAGTGAGCAGGGTAATATTTTATAATAATATCCTTTAATTCAGAGAGTTTTACCTCAATATTTGAGTGTTGACCATTAAAAAATCGACTAACATTTATTCCCTCTTTATTAACAGGATTATAATCACCAGATTCAATCTTTTTACGCAATATTGAGAGGTATGGAAAGATATGTTTATTCTCATATACCATATGCTTCTTTACCTCGCCGACATATTCATCAAAATAGTTTAGAATTAATATATATAGATCTTTTCCGCCATCCTTTAGAGCGCTCTCAAGAGCCGCTCTAATTGCAGGAAGCTTATAATCAAGGAAGTACGAGTGCGACTGCTTTAAATACTCTGCTAACGCCTCTGGTGAACACTTTGCAGCATCATTATTAATTTCATTATCATCTAAAGGCTCTCTATCTTGAATAATCAGAAGATTTACCACAGCTAGGAATGTAGAGCAATCTACCTGATTGAGCTTACACACATCTTCAACACTCTTCTCTCCAAAACCCAATGCAATACCAAACCTACTCAACACATTTAACATTTGGTAGTGTTTAGTTATAAGAGTGCTCATTTTGTCACTCTTTATATATATATGCGTTCTATTCATCTTAATACGAAGCCCCTTTATAGTAGTAATTTTTAGGATCTAGATGTATGAAAAATATTTCAGCATCTGAATACCCTTCTGACTCAAATAGCTTATCCAATACCGCTGCAACCCTTTTCTCTAATTCATTATCTCTCTTAAATGCTAAAATCTTCACCAACGGAAAACCTTTACACACTCCTGCTTTATCAATCCAAGTTGAGTTATCAACTAACATATTTATGTGATCCTCTGGTATTTCAAAAATCGTTGCAATACTCTCTACAATTTGCTGAGACATCTTTACAACTACCTCTTTATCAACTCCATAAAACTTTAATGTAGGCATTATTATCTATTTATTATTTACGTGCAAAAATAGTCTATTTTTTGCAAATCTCTTTATAAAATTGATACAATTATATCATTTTCTCCACTTATAATCTAAATAAATCAATTCATCACAAACATTTATTCATTCGTCACACTAAATTGTTAATCCATCGGGATAATAAATATAGTTTGGTTAAAATTTGCAAGATTTGTATAAGAATTATTGTACTTATTAAACAAAATAACAATGTTTAAACCAGATTTAACAAAATTTCAAATATGGAATATTAGCTTTGGGTTCTTAGGTGTTCAAATTGGATATGCACTTCAGAACGCAAACACAAGTAGAATCCTACAGAGCCTTGGAGCCGACGTTCATCAACTAGGCTATTTTTGGCTTGCAGCACCACTTGCTGGGCTTATAGTTCAACCAATTATTGGTCTATTTAGCGACAGAACTTGGACTCCTCTAGGCAGAAGAGTGCCATTTATCTTAGGAGGGGCTATCCTCGCTACACTAGCTCTATTCTTAATGCCAAATTCTGAGATGTTTATCTCCTTTATTCCTGCTTTGATTTTTGCTGGAGTAATGCTTTTATTTATGGACATGGCATTTAATGTAACAATGCAGCCATTTAGAGCTTTAGTGGCAGATATGTTAAATGATAAACAGAAAACAAGAGGGTACGCTGTACAAACTCTTCTTATAAATATAGGTGCGGTTGTTGGTTCAATTTTACCTTTTGTTTTAGTTAATTGGTTTGGACTTAGTAATCAATCAACTCCAGAGGCTAAGGTTCCATCAGCAGTAACGTGGTCATACTACATTGGAGGTGCTATCTTAATAACAACAGTATTAGTAACAGCCCTTAAAACTAAAGAGTATCCCCCAGCTGAATTTCAAAAATACAACAATGACAATAACAAGAATAGCAACAAACCTAAAATAGGAGAGCTTATTACTGGCATACCAAAAGTAATGACTCAGCTATCTTTAGTCCAATTTTTTTCATGGGCAGCACTTTTCTTGTTATGGACATATACAACACCTGCTATTGCTGCAAATGTTTGGGAAACAACCGATAGTTTAAGTCCTGAATATGGAGATGCAGGCGACTGGGTAGGAATCCTTTTTGCCGCTTATGCAGTATTTGCAGGGCTTTTCTCAATTGTTATTGCTAAATTAGCAAATAAGTTTGGGAACAAGATGGTATATGCTTTTTCTCTTCTTTGCGGAGCATTAGGATATGCAGGATTAGCTTTAATACAAGATAAATGGTTGCTTTTAATCCCGATGGTTGGAATTGGAATCGCTTGGGCAGGGATACTTGCAATGCCTTATGCAATACTTTCAAAGAGTGTACAATCAGATAGAATGGGTGTGTATATGGGAATATTTAATTTCACGATAACTCTTCCTCAAATCATTTGTGGGTTATTTAGCGGAATGATTGTAAAGCATATTTTTGATGGAAGCGCTAATTCAATGATATCCGTTGCCGCAGTATGTATGGTTTTAGCTGCGTTTAGTGTATATATAGTTAAAGAAAAATCAGTAGAAATAAAATAAAAAGATGATTACAACGTGTATCTTTAACCTTGATGGAGTAATTGTAGATACTGCAAAGTATCATTTCCTTGCTTGGAGTGCATTAGCAAACGAGCTAGGTTTTGAATTTACTCAAGAGCAAAGTCAAGCTCTCAGAGGTGCGAGTTATATGCGTTCATTAGAGATCTTTCTTGGTATTGGTGGAATGAATCAGGTATTTTCCGATACCGAAAAGATAAATCTTGTAGAGGTGCAAAATACTAATTATGCGAATTATATAAGTGCAATAAACAAAGATGACGTGTTACCAGGTGTTAAAACCTTTTTAACGGAATTGCGCTCTAATGGTATAAAAGTAGCGCTAGCCTCTTCTAGCAAAAATGCTCAACAAATTCTTGATAAAGTTGGAATTGAAGAGACTCTTTTTGATGTTATTTTAGAGGCAAATGTAATCTCTAAGGAGAAACCAGAGCCTCATACGCTCCTGCTTGGAGCAAAATTGACCAACTCTAAACCCAAGAACTGTGTAGTATTTGAGAGTACTCAGAATGGAATTGAGGCTGCACGCAAAGCAAAAATGAAGTGTGTTAGCGTTGGCTATTCTCCTTTATCCGTAAAATCCAATTTACAAATTCATGGATTTGAAAACTTTGGAGTGAACAACTTAGATTTTTAATATTAAACAGCTGAAATATAAATAACTTATGACTAAATCACAATCCTTATTTGACACATATACTTAGATATATTTAACTATTAACTTTCATAGAGTATTAAAAAGAGTTCCAACCACTATGAAAGAGATCAACTGAACTCACTTAAGATTATTAATAACAAATAAAATGCAAACTAAATTTTAATTATCATGAGGCTAATTATTTCAAGAGGAATACTCATACTATTATTGAGTCTTCTCTATTCTGCTACAGCTGTAGCGCAAGAATTGCTTATAAATGGCGTTGTGAAGGATGTTAACGGTGAAACTATTATTGGAGCATCTGTTGTACAACAAGGTACAACAAATATTGCAATAACAGACATCGATGGAAAATTCTCCATGAAGGTCCCTTCTAATGCGACATTAAAAGTTACTTATTTTGGTTACCGTGAGGTACTTGTCCCTGTTAATGGCGGCACACAATTCTCTATTGTTATGGAGGAAGATAGCGAGCTACTTGACGAGGTGGTGGTTATCGGTTACGGAAATGTAAAAAAGGATGATATGACAGGTGCCATCACCGCAATCAAAGCAGAAGACATAAACAGAGGTGCAATTACCTCTGCAGATCAAATGCTTGTTGGTAAGGTTTCAGGTCTTAGAATCACTCCTGCTTCTGGTCAACCAGGATCATCTGGAACTATCAGAATCCGTGGTGCTGCATCCTTGAATGCAAATAATGACCCCCTTATCGTGATTGATGGAGTTCCTATTACTCGCGATGGCGGAGCAGGTATGGGAAATGCCTTATCTTCAGTTAACCCTAATGATATCGAGAGCTACACTGTATTAAAGGATGCCTCTGCAACTGCTATTTATGGAGCAAGAGCATCTAATGGTGTTATCATCATCACAACTAAAAAGGGTTGGGGAGATGGTATAAAAATATCGTATAACTCTACTTATGCAATTAAACAAAACTCATCAACACTAGATGTAATGTCTGGAGATACTTTCCGTCAATTTATGACTACTCAATATCCAGATAATCCAACTATCCACGGTCTTCTAGGAACTGCTAATACAGATTGGCAATCAGAGATTTATAGATTGGGCTTTAATACAGATCAAGCAATCAGTGCCTATGGCGGTGGAAAATTCCCATTCAGAGTTAGTTTAGGTTATAACTTAGACCAAGCAACACTTAAAACAGGTGATAATCAAAGAGGTAACGTTGATGTAAGTTTATCTCCTAAGTTCTTAGATGATCATCTATCTGTAAATGTAAATGTAAAAGGTATCTACCAGAGAACTAACTGGGCAAATCAAGGAGCTATTGGAAATGCTCTTACATTTGATCCAACTCAACCTGTATATTTTACAGACGAGAATGGAAATATTGATAAATCTGTTGTCTCTAATGGATATTGGAACTGGATGTATGCAGATGGATCTGCAAATACACAATCAAGCGTAAATCCACTCTCTGTAATGTATGATTATAATAATATATCTCAGACATTACGTTCTATTGGTAATCTACAACTAAACTATAAACTCCATGGATTTGAAGATCTTAGCGCAAATGTTAGCTTAGGTTATGATGTGGCTAGTACTACTGGTGAAAATTTTAATACACTAGGAACAATCTCTGCTATGAGAAGTAGTAATGACCTTTACAATGAGTATGAGAATTACAACATGAACCAGATTTTAGAGGCATACCTTAACTATAATAAAGATTTTGGAAAATCTAACCTAGATCTTATGGGTGGTTACTCTTGGCAACACAACTATGTTAGTAATGACAATACAACTTGGTATAACAAAGAGCCACAAGGTTTAGATGAAGATCTTTACCAAGTAAGTCCTACAAACGCTAAAGAGTACTATCTATTATCATTCTTTGGTAGAGCAAATTATAGTTACGATTCAAGATTCCTATTCACAGCAACTGTACGTTCAGATGCATCTTCTCGTTTTAGTCCAGAGAACAGATGGGGTATCTTCCCTTCTGCTGCATTTGCTTGGAATCTTGCAAATGAGGATTGGATGCCATCTAAGAAGATCTCTACTATGAAGCTACGTCTTGGTTGGGGTAGAACTGGTCAGCAAGATATTGGAGATGATTACTACCCTTATTTAGCTCGTTATATACAATCTTCTTCATTAACAATGGAGTATTTAATGAATAGCATTTATGGAACAACTTTAGCTCCTCTTGCTTATAACCCAAATCTTAAATGGGAGACTACTGAGACTTACAATATAGGAGTAGACTTTGGATTTAATAATGACAGAGTTAGCGGTAGTTTAGAGGCATACTACAGACACACTTTTGATCTGTTAAATGTTATCCCGACACCTCTTGGATCTAACTTTGGTAATAGCATTATCTCTAACATTGGAAACATGGTAAACAAAGGAGTTGAATTATCACTAGAGGTTATTCCTGTTCAAACAAAAGATTTCCACTGGAGTATTGGAGGTAACTTTACTCTTCAAGACACAGAGATTACTAAGCTTACAGCTAAAGCTAGCGAAGATTACTTAGGAGTTACAACTGGACAAGGTATGGGTGGAACAGGTGGATACACTTCTCTACACAGAGAGGGACACGCTCCTAACACATATTATCTATACCAACAACTTTATGATTCTGAAGGAAATCCTGTACTTAACGGATTAGTTGACAGAAATGAAGATGGCATTATCACAGAAGATGATAGATATCTAACAGGTGCTAGTCCAACTCCTTGGGGATTCTTTGGTTTCAACACTCAAGTTAAATGGAAGAATTGGGACTTTGGTATTAACGCACACGGCTCATTAGGTAATGAGATAATTAATAAAGTTGCAATGGAGAGCTCATCTTCTTATTCTGATAGCTACAACAAAGGATACCTTAACAATCTTCAAACAGGTTACCTTATTCCAGATTGGACAGCTCCAATGGAGAACAATCAGAAGTATTCAGATATGTATATTGAGGATGGTTCATTCCTTAGAATAGATGATATAAACTTAGGATATACTTTCACATTAAAGAATGATATCAAATTACGTTTAGCTGGTTCTGTTCAGAATGCATTCCTATTCACTAAATATTCTGGTTTAGATCCAGAAATTCTATCGGCAGATGGAGTTGATTATAACATCATCCCTCGCCCACGTTTATACACATTACGTTTAAACATTAACTTCTAAAAATGGCAGAAATGAAAAAATTTGGAATAATATTTATGCTAGTTTCGGTTTTAGGATTCAGCTCTTGCATAAACGACCTGAATACTTTACCACTAAATGAAACTGATGCCACTTCAGAAACTGCCTATAAAGATGAGGCTAGTTATTTAAGTGGACTTACATATATCTACGGATATTGGGCTCTAGTTAGCCAAAACGACCCTGGCTCTTCTGATATTGCTGTATCTGATGCAGGTCAGAGTGAACTTACACGTATGTATATGGTTCTTAACGAGCTTAGTACTGACTCTTTCAAATCTATTTGGGGAGATAACTACATTAATCCAATTCAATACAACACTTGGTCTACTGCAGATAATGAGGCAATTATAGCTGTTTACACTCGTTGTATGAAGGGTATTACATTGGTAAATGAGTTCTTAATTCAGACTACTCCCGATAAATTAGAGCTAAGAGGGCACACTGGATTTGCAGATCAAATTGAAACTTATAGAGCAGAGGCAAAATTCAACAGAGCCTTATATTACTATCTCCTTTTAGATCTTTTTGGAAACCCCCCATTTGCTCTTGAAGAGAATATTGGAGGAGAGTATCCTTCACAGATTGGTCGTCCTGCGCTTTATGAGTGGATTGAGAATGAATTATTAGCATTAGTTGCAAGTGACTCAAATATGCCTAAGAAAGGTGAAGTTGAGTACCCACGCGCATCTACTGCTTCTGCTTATGCAGTACTTACTCGCCTTTATTTAAACGCACAAGTTTACACAGGAACTCCTCAGTGGCAAAAAGCAAAAGATGCCGCAGCCCAAGTAATTGCTTCTGGTTATATACTTCACGATAACTATCACGAGTTATTTATGCAGGACAACACTGAGAGTGGTGCTGCAGTTAACGAGTTTATCATTGGTGTCTCTTATGATAAAGATCAAACTCAAAGCTGGGGTGGAACTAAACACCTTATAGCTGCAACTCTTAGCGAATCTGCAAATATTGCAATTGGAAAAGAGCTTGGTATCTCTAAAGTTAATGCTGAAACTTGGAATGGTTACCACGTAGCTGATGACTATGTTAGCAAATTCCAACTTAACGGTGTTGAATGGGGTGCTACTTCTGGATTTGGTTACGATAGAGAGAATAGTGACAAGAGAGCCTTCTTCTATAATATTGGTTCAACACAAGCTTTTGATAATACTACAACAGCTTCTGGATGGCAATGTTGGAAATTCTCTGGTTTACTATCAGATGGAACTGCAATTGTAGATGATACTCATAGTAATTTCTTATTCTCGTCTATAGATTTCCCTGTCATCAGATTAGCTGAGATGTATATGGCTTATGCTGAGGCGGATGCACATCTTAATGGAGGAGTTGTAACAGACTCTAAAGCAATTGATTATATCAAAGCACTTAGAGATCGTGCTGGCGTAGGAATGCCTAATAATAACGAACTTACATTAGATTGGATACTTGAAGAGAGAGCTAGAGAGTTTATGTGGGAAGGTCACCGCAGAACAGACCTTATCCGTCACGGTAAATTCCTCTCGATAGATTATCCTTGGACATTAAAGGGTGGTATAATGAATGGTAAAGTTGTTTTATCAGACCATCGTACTATTTACCCAATTATAACAAGTGATTTGAATGCAAACCCTAACCTTGTTCAGAATCCAGGTTATTAAAAATAGAGAATCTTATGAAATACAGTAAAATAATATTATTATTAACTTCTATCTTCTTTTTTGCCTCTTGCGAATTAAGCATTGAGAAAGAGATGCTAGATACAGAAGATAAGTTTGTTGCACCTGAGCTATTGGCTCAATCAAGTATTATTGTTAATGCAAACAATATAAAGAAAGAGAGTGTAACTTTTAATTGGAATGATGCCTCTTTTGGATCAGATGTTCAAATAGAGTATGTATTATGGGGTAAGTATGGCGAGAATGAGGCTAGAATTGGTTCATCGTTTTCAAATTCACTTACTATAACTAAACAAGATTTAAATGGTATTCTTACTACTCAAATGGGAGTTGCAAAGAATGCTACAGCTCAAATCTCATCATATATTGTTGCTACAATTCTTGGAACTAGTGTAAAAGAGGTTGTCTCAAATGAGATAACTTATAATGTAAGCACTTTTGAATCTCCTCGCCGTTGGTTATATATGCCAGGTGAGTACCAAGGATGGGATATTGGAAATGCACCTATGTTCTGGGAGACTGAAGGCGGTACTAATGTATATGAGACATTGGTAAAAATGGAGGATCTTGACCCTGTAAACGGAGCTGCTGGATTTAAAGTTACAGATGCACAAAATTGGTCTTCTGGGAACTTTGGCACTGGTACATTTACTCCAGATTGGACACTTCCATTAGAGGATGGAGACAATTTTATGGTAGATATTAGCTCTGTAAACATATTTACCTTCTCTGTAAATACAGCTAAAAACACTATCTCTAAAACAGATGTTAAATCAGTTACTATCATTGGTTCATTCGGTGGATGGGAAGCTGGTGAGTTAGATATGGAGTACGATCCTAAAACTAACATCTGGAGCTCTCCTGCTGTTACATTTAGTGGCGATCTTAACTTCTTAGTTCGTTTAGATAAGAGCTGGGATAAGAAGATTGGTACAAATAACAAAGCATCTGAGTTTGTTGAAGGTGGTATTGAACTTGAAAAGGGAGCAGGCGATATTCTTGTACCTGAAGCTGGTACTTATGTTATGAGACTACACGCTAACAGAACCCCTTATGTATTAGTAATGGAAAAACAATAGACTTATTATGAAACAATTAAAATATTTATACGCTATTATAATAGCTACACTTTCGCTATCAGCGTGCGAACTTGAGGGTGAGAATATTTTCTCTACAGCCCCTGTAGCTCCAGAGCTTTATAATACATCAGATATTATAATGACCTCTAATACAATGGAGGAAGATGTTAATTTCGCGTGGGCTAAAGCTAGATATATCGGAGAAGACATCTCTTATGAAGTTAGAGGGCACTATACTTATGAAGATAATGCTGTTGCAATATTTACTCTAGGAACCTCAACTGAACCATACCTTACTCTATCTAAAGCAGAGTTTAAAACTAAGTTATATGAAAATGTTTCTGATCTTCCAGTTAATACAACATTCTCATTAAGTTTTGATGTAATAGCTACAGGTAGTGTTGTAGTTGAATCTGAGAAGAAGTCTTTAACAATATTTGCTTTTGGAGATGCTGTTAGTCCTATAGTAACACCTACTGCAGAAGAGATTGTATTAGATAAAACAACACCTACTGCAGAGCTAAGCTTGATCAGCTGGACTCCAGCTCGTTTAGGTTACGAAGAGGAGATTACTTATGGTGTATTTTTGAAATATGCAGAAAATGCTGAATATGAATTAGCAAATGGTTTAACAACTCTTTCATACTCTACTACTGTTGATGCGCTAAACGAGGCTGCTATTGCAGCAGGTGCTGCAGAAGATGCTGCAAGCAATTTTCAACTATTTGTAAAAGCATACTCTGCGTCTGTTGTAGATGGCGTTGCTTCTACTTACACAAACATTATGGTTACAACTTATCTTGCAACCTTCCCTGATTTTATGTATCTACCAGGTTCGCATCAAGGTTGGGATCCTGCATCTGCTCCTAAAATTGCACAATCTACAGCTACTAAAGGTTTATACGAGGCAATTGTTACACTAACAACAGCTGATGCAACTGAAACAGCATTTAAATTCTCACCAAACCCAGCGTGGGATGGTGACTTTGCAATTGATAATATAGAGATTACAGATTTTGCAGGTACTTATAAAGCTCTAATTGGTTCTGGTACAACAGGTGGCGATATTAAAATCCCTAACGGTACATACAACGTAGTACTTAATAAGAAGCTTAATACACTACAAATGTTCCAAATAGGAAGCATAGGAGTTATCGGTGAAGCAGTAGGTGGATGGGATGCAGATAAGGATATGACTTATGATGCAGCAACTAATACTTACAGTATTGTAACTAATTTAGTATCGGGAAAAGAGTATAAATTTAGAGTTAATGACGATTGGACATATAGCTTTGGCGGCACAGAGAGCGCAATTAGCTCTACTACTGGCAGTAACATTGTGTACAACGGAACAGATGGTGAATACAAGATTGTATTAGATGTTAACACTAATCCATACACTATTAAGTATATCAACACTAGCTTCCCTGAGAATCTACAAGTTCCTGGTAACCACCAAGGTTGGTCTCCTACAACAGCGCCAGTATTAAAAGGTGATGGAGCTGGTAAATACCAAGGTTACGTTAGCTTAGATGGCGAATTTAAATTCACATCTTCTGAGAATACAGAGAATGGTGGATGGGATCCAGATAACTGGGGAGGAACTTTTGATGCGTTAGTACATCGTGGAGATAATCTTAGAGCAGATAAAGGGAACTACTGGGTAATGGTAGATTTAACAACATTAACTCTTCCTGCATTTGTTAAGATTGATAAATTTTCAGCTATTGGAGCATTCAACAGCTGGAGTGCAGATGCTGAATTTACATACGACACAACTGATGGTAAATACAAAATTGATGGTTTAGACATAGCTGAAGGAACTGAATTTAAGTTCAGAGTCAATGGCGCTTGGGATCACGATTTTGGTGGAACTACTACAACACTATCTTATAAAGGGGCTAATCTTGTAGCTCCTGCAGGTGGTGTTCAGAAGATAGAGGTAGATTTAACAAATCTTACAATCAAACTAAATTAATATAGCAAAAATAATTGGTCAGTTTTGGCACTTCTCTTGTTTAGAGGATCCAAAGCTGACTTTTTTTATAAAAGATAATATTTATCGCGATAAAAAAATCTTAAATACCTACAAAAGAGATGATTAAGAAGTTTTCAATTTTATTATTATTAGGAATTATATTTTTTGCTTGTAAACCAGAGATAATTCCACCAACTCCAGGACCAGAAGATCCAACAGATCCTGAGATTCCAACGGATCCATCGGGAATAGACTCAACTGCTCTAATCTCATCTATTCCAAGTGAAATTATTGATAATAGCAGTGATATTACAATTGTGCTAAACACAAAAGGCACAGCAATGGCTAGCTATACAGGTGATATATATGCACATACAGGAGTAATTACAAGTGAGAGTTCAGGTAGCGGAGACTGGAAATATGTCCCTTTTGATTGGGGTGTTAATAATGACAAGTGTAAGCTCACAAAAATTGAAGATAATTTCTATCATCTAAAAATAACAGGTGGGATTCGCGCATTTTATAATGTTCCTGCTGATGAAATGATCTTAGAACTAGCTTTTGTTTTTAGATCGGCAGATGGATCTCAGCAGATAAAAGATAATGACAATGATATCTTCTTACCTGTCTCTAGCGATATGTTAAATGTTAGATTTACATCGCCAACAACAGACCCTTATATACTAGAGAATCAAGAGGTTACTCTAACCGCTTCTGCAAATGGATCTGAAACACTATCTATATTTTTAAATAACACTGATTCTGAACCACTTGCAACAACTACTCAATCCCAATTAAGTAGTAAATATAGTGCAAACAAAGGAGAGAGTTTAACATTTATTGCAGTTGCCTCCAAAGGTGAACAATTTGTAACAGATACTCTAGTTTGTATCTCTCTAGATGATCCTAAAACAGAGGCCCGCCCTAGTGGTTTGGCAGATGGTATTACTGTTAAAGATAACGAGGTTACTTTTATACTATACGCCCCAGGTAAAAAGAGTGTTGTACTATTAGGTGATTTTAACAATTTTACTCCATCTAATGAGTACATATTAAATAAAGATGAAGACTACTTCTGGATCACCCTTAAAGATCTTGAGCAAAACAGAGAGTATATTTGCCAATATCTAATAGATGGTAAAATTCGCGTGGCAGACCCTTACGCTAAGAAGATCTCTGACCCTTGGAACGACCACTATATTTCTCCTACTATCTATCCAAATTTAATAGAGTATCCAGAGGGAAAAACAACAGAAATTGCAATGGTGGTGAATACTTCGCCAAACAATTACAATTGGAATATTACAGATTTTAAAGCCGCTAAAAAAGAGGACTTAGTAATATATGAACTATTTTTTAGAGATTTTACAACTGAGCGCAGTGTAAAAGCTGCAAAAGAGAAATTACCATATCTGGCTGCATTAGGAGTGAATGCAATAGAGCTTATGCCTTTCAATGAGTTTGAGGGCAATGATAGCTGGGGATATAACCCGTCATTCTACTTTGCAACAGATAAAGCATACGGTACAGAGGAGGATTACAAAGAGTTCATTGACGCTTGCCACGCTAACGGTATGGCAGTAATTATGGATATGGTACTGAATCATAGCTATGGCCAGAGCCCAATGGTTAGAATGTATATGAATGATGACTATACCCCTACTCCCGATAACCCGTGGTACAACCAAGAATCTAATTTTGCTACTCCCGATGCACAATGGGGAGCCGATTTTAACCACGAGAGCGAAGCTACACGTGCATTTGTAAAGCGTGTTTGTGAATATTGGATAAAAGAGTTTAAGATTGATGGTTACAGATTCGATTTTACAAAGGGCTTCTCAAATACACCATATCCAAATGGAGACTGGGGTAGTGCTTATGATGCACAACGCATAAGCAATCTTAAGAGAATCTACGATGAGATTATAACTGTAGATGATGATGCCATCGTAATATTTGAACATCTAGCCCACAATAGCGAGGAGAGAGAGCTTGCCAACCACGGAATTATGTTGTGGGGTAATATGAATCACAATGCAAATGAGGCAACAATGGGCTATAACGAGAGTAATAAATCCAATTTAGATTGGGCATTTTATGGCTCAAGAAGTTGGAGTCAACCAAATTTAGTAGCTTATGTTGAGAGCCACGACGAGGAGCGATTAATGTTTAAAAATCTCCAATACGGCGCCTCAAATGGCTCATATAGCGCAAAAGAGCTCGAGACAGCACTACAGAGAATGGAGGCTATGAATGTTCTCTTTATGAGTATCCCTGGTCCAAAGATGATATGGCAATTTGGAGAGTTAGGGTATGATTATGAACTGAATGATGATAGATTGGCTCCAAAACCTGTACGCTGGGATTACTACGATATGCCAGCTAGAAGAGAGCTGTATGATGTATTCTCTAAGATGAACAAATTAAAGGTAGATGTACCAGCCTTTGAAACAAATAATTATGTAAAAGATGTATCGGGAGCTGTAAAACAGATTCTACTTAAATATGCATCTGGTGATGTTTGTGCTGTGGCAAATTTTGATCTTACAGATAAAGATATAGTATTAAATGTTGGCAAGGCTGCCACTTGGGTTGAACAGTTCACAGGTGACACAATTGTTACTAATAGTGATAAGTTGAATCTAACGTTGGCACCAGGAGAATACCGTTTACTCATAGAGGAGTAACGTTTTAGCACCAATTACAAATAACTAGCAAATAGAATGAAAGTAGTAAGTTTTGTTTTTACTTAAAAATGCGTTAGCTTTACAAAATTGTTCAGAGAAACACATTATTAACTAATTAAATTTACATACAAATTATGAGAAAGACATTTTTTGCACTAATGGGTGCTGCAGCTTTAGCGTCTTGCGGGGGCTCAGGAGTTAATTACAACATTCAAGGTACTATAGATCCTAGTATGAATGGCAAGATGGTATATGTTTACGATATGAATAGTACAGCAAGAATGGGAACTGCTATAGATAGCGTACTTGTAGAGGAAGGAAAATTCACATTCAATGGAAACATTGCATCTCCAACAATGTTCTTAGTAGGGGCAGCACCTTATTTTATGCAAGTTGTTGCTGAGAGTAATCCTTTAACTGTTGAACTAAGCCAACAAAGTAAAATAACTGGTGGTGAGTTGAATGCAAAACTTGCTGAACATATGGCTGCAAATGTTGAGGCTACAAATGTAGTTAGAAACGTATATGCAGATCCTAACGCAACTCCAGAACAAAAGGATGCAGCATACGAGGCTTATATGGCAAGCGGAAGAGAGAGAGCAGAGGCTCTATTGGTAGCTAACACAGATAATATGCTTGGTGTTTATGCTATTCAAACATTAATTCAAGGTAAAAAGACAGTTGCAGAGTTTGACGAGGTTATAAATAGAGCAGCTTTAGCAAAAGATTATGCTCCTTTCCAAGCACAAAGAGAGGTTCTTGTTAACGCAGAGAATACAGCAAACGGTAAAATGTTTGTAGATTTTAAAGCTAAAACTCAAGATGGAAAAGAGGTATCTCTTTCTGATTATGTAGGAAAAGGTAACTATGTACTAGTAGATTTCTGGGCATCTTGGTGTGGCCCTTGTAAAGGTGAGATTCCTAATTTAAGAGCAGCTCACGAAAAGTACAAAGATAAAGGATTCATTATGCTTGGCGTAAATGTTTGGGATAACAAAGAGGGATTTGAAAAATCTATCGTAGAGGAGAATATGACTTGGGAAAACATCTATGCTTCTGATAATAAAGATGCTACAACTCTTTACGGCATCTCTGGTATACCTACAATTATTCTATTTGGCCCTGATGGAACAATCATAGATAGAGTAAGAGGAGAGGCTATTGAAAAGGCACTTTCTGAGGCTTATAAATAGTAGATAGATCTATAAAACATATTACCCCCAAGAGATTTTAGAACATTTTCTCTTGGGGGTTTTGTTTTTTATAAATAGTACACTAGATTTGTTAATTATTGAACCTTAAAGACTCACATCTATGAAAAAAATACTCTTCGCACATGCATTTGTTGCAACTCTAGCTCTAGCATCTTGTACAGATTCAAGCATCACTTATGATATTCAGGGCAAGATAGACCCTAATATGAATGGCAAAATGGTATATATCTATGATAGAAACAGCACCGACCCCTTAGGGGATGTTATTGACAGTACTACAGTAGAAGATGGAAAATTTATATTTAATGGAACTCTTGAATCTCCTGCTTTCTTAGTAGTTGGCACAAGAGGATACCTTAATCCAATAATTGCTGAGAGTACTCCTATTACAATTGATTACAGTCAACACCCAAAAGTTACAAGCGGAGGAGAATTAAATACTCGCCTTCTTGATTTTTTAAATGGAATAGACCAAGTAAATAATAAGTTTCGCACCAAATTGAATGCGCCAGATTTAACACAAGAGCAGAGAATGGCTATTTATGCCCAAATCTCTGAAGGTATAAAATCAGCTTATCAAAATTTAGCTGACAATAATCTCGACAACATGCTTGGTGTATTTGCAATCGAGAATTTAGTTAGAGATGCTGAAACACTTGCTAGTTTTGACAGCATCATGAATAGAGTACCATTAGCAAAAGACTTTCTTCCTATCTTAAAAGAGAGAGAGGTGCTTGTACATAAAGATAATACAGCAAATGGAAAAATGTTTGCAGATTTTAAAGGCAAGACTAAAGATGGTAAAGATATCTCCCTCTCTGATTATGTAGGCAAAGGAAACTACGTACTAGTAGATTTCTGGGCATCTTGGTGCGGACCTTGTAAGGGTGAGATTCCTAATCTAAAGGCTGCTCACGACAAATATAAAGATAAAGGGTTAGTTGTACTCGGAATAAATGTTTGGGACAGTAAAGAGGCTTTTGATAAATCTTTAGAAGAGGAGAATATGAATTGGGAGCACATCTATGCCTCTGATAACAACGATGCTACAACAGTTTATGGAATCAGGGGTATCCCAGAAATTATTCTGTTTGCTCCCGATGGAAAAATCGTAAACAGAGTAAGAGGTGCCGACATTGAAAAGGCTTTAAATGAGGCTTACAAGCAATAATAATCAAACTTATCTACACCAAACTCCTCATCCTCCGTATAAAAAGTAATCTTATTATATGGAGCTGAGGGGAATAGTGTATTAGTTATAGCAGATTTCCCTCCATTCAGAAACACCTCAACAGAAGATTTATCTACATAAATTCTTAAATTAAATCTATCTTCTCCCCATAATGGAGCATTTGTTACGCAAGGGAAATAATTGCTAAAATTTACTAAACCACTCTTAGTTCTATCAACATAGATCTTATCATCTCTCCTATTAAAAGAGATTTTTACCGCCTCTCCTTTCTCATTCTGCAGCAGCAGACCAACACAATTCGCGCTATTTAGAGTAAGGTCTATATCTAATTCAAACAGACCGTTATTGTTAATATTCTTAATCTCTCCAATAGTGTGGTTCTCCTTAACATTAAATGAAGCTACACTAACCTTCTCTCTTCTTAAACTCTCTAACTCCACAACAGGAGAAGATGCAAGATATACCTCCCCATTATAGCTAAATAGTGATAATTCTCTAACCACACTCATTGCGCTCCTATATTGAGAAGTAGGTACAACTCCCGCGTAGCTCCAACTATTCATCCAAGCTATTGTAAGCGGACGGGGAGAATTACTCCAAGTTACAGCTGCATAATGGTCACGCCCAAAGTCCATCCACTTCTTCTTTTCTAAACTTGGGTCAGAGTTACAAATAAAAGTTTTTCCATCAAAATCTCCAACTAAATACTCATTAACAGAACTATAATGAGGACCTATCCCGTGAGCAAGTATCAATACCCACTTTTTATTATTCTCATCTCCATCTATCGGGATTATGAGAGGTATAAAAGGCAATAATTGCATCCTCTCCAAAACCAGCACTATTCTCTTTGTCAAGTATTGCACTACCTGAAAATATCGCTCCGTGCTCATCTGGAACAATTGCAACTGGTTGGTGCTTCCAATTCACTAAATCCTCACTTGTTGCGTGCCCCCAAGACATATTTTGCCAAGTTGAACCATAAGGATTATGTTGATAATAAAGATGATAGGTCCCATTTGCATAAACCATCCCATTAGGATCATTCATCCATCCATATAGGGGTGAAAAGTGGTACTCAGGGCGAAACTTCTCTCTATTATTAGTATCAAATGTTTTAGCCAAACTTATATTTGCTAGCGCTATAGCCCCCTTTGGCAATCCATTAACTTTAAAAGATTCAAATTCATCAATTTTTAATGGAACATAATAATCAATATTTTTTTGCGCCAATCTAACATATTTTGGAACCTCACCTTCTATTAATAAAAATAGTAGTTTATAGAGAGTATTCATAGAATTAATGTTTTTATTTGTGGTAAAGGTACATTATATTTTAGAATACAATGAGCACAGAGTAATAACTCTGTTTTTATAAACTAATTATTGGTCTATGCACATATTCTCCACTCTCTATCATCATCTTCCCCTTAGCCACCACATCATTAATTGAAAGATCCTCATTAAGCACTACAAAATCAGCATCGTAGCCAACTGCAATATGCGCCTTGCCCTTTATCTTCATATTTTTTGCAGGGTTTGTAGTTATTAACTTTAATGCATCCTCTAACGGAAGAATATTCTCTTTAACTAACAGCACCATCTCCTTATAATTTAAGTTTAATGGAGCAGGCGTATATGTGCTAATATTTGTAACAGGATCTATTCTCTTGACACCTCCCCTACCGTCACTAGAGAATGTTAGATTTGATAGAGGCGCCCCCATCTCAAGTGCCATAGCAACGGTTTGGTGAGGTTGGGTGAATTTTGTGCCTCCAGTAGAGATATCCATCATACCTCCAAGTTTTGCAAACTCCACACAACTCTCAAACAGCTCTTTTGTTCTTATACAGTGAGTTGGAGAGATATATTGAATGAGCGTAGGATACTCTTTTGAGATCTCTAAAAGCACATCAATTTTACTCTCTAAATTGCCTAAATGAATATGTAATAATCCTATTTTTCCCGATGTAAACCCGCCTAGCTTTACCTGATTTATAACTCTTAATAAATCTTGTTTAGTTGGGAATGAACATCTATCATCGCTAATTGCAATTTTACAACCAATAACTTTGTCAACAAATATCAAATCACTTGCTACTGAATCCGTTATAGTTGGAGTTGGCAACCCATAAAAACCTGTTAGCATATAAGATGTTAGCCCTTCGGCATCAAGCGCTTTTGCCTTTGAGTATAACTCTCCTAGCCCCTTTACATATCCATCTGTACCCAACATTCCTAAAACAGTTGTGGTTCCAACCTTAACTAAATCCTCCACCTGTACTTGAGGTATAAAGCTAGCATATCCGTTCTGGCCACCCCCTCCGGTAATATGTACGTGCTGATCTATAAAACCAGGCGATAATAGTTTATTATTAACATCAAAAACTGTATGATCAACAGAGGCCAAGTTAAAGTTATCTCCTATAGCTATTATTTTGCCCTCAGCAACAATTATCTCTTTATTCTCCAACTTTTTAGGAGAGTATATATTTGCATTTTTTATATGTGTAATCATAACTTTTTAATTAAAAGATTAGATGTGTGATTATTAAGAATATTACTCCTAGTATTAATGGAATTGTATTTCTTTTTGCAAGTTCAATTGGAGAGACCCCTGCAACCCCTGCAATAGCTACAATTACCCCAGCAATAGGTGATGCTGCACGTCCCATACTTGAGGCTAACTGCATCGGGAGTATAGTATCTACAGCTGGTATTGAGAGATTTTTTGCAATATTTGGCATAAGCGGCCCAAATGAGAAAAATGCAGCATTTCCGCTCCCCATCAACATTGCAGCAAGGAAAACTAAAATGGTGATAAATACAGATATTACCATTCCATTTAAGCCAATATGCGTTGAACCATATATTAATGAATCAATGAATCCTAGTTGAATCAAGCCTCCCGAAAATATTTCTGCAGAGACAATCAATGTAACCACGCTTGCAAATACACTTCCCATACCTTTCCAAAAGCTTCCTAACATCTCAAACGCCTTTACCAAACTTCTATTATATATAAGAACTACAACAAAAGAGACAAATAGAGATGCCAACATTGCAACCGAAGTGCTAATCTTTAAATTAAAGATCCCCACATATTCAGAAAAAATTATTAGTATCGCGATAGGTAATAGCGGTAATAACGCAAAAAAAGTAGGAACATCTGGCCTCTTTGCCTCATCAACATTCTCTGCATATAGATTTTCTTTGCCTGCCGCAGCATCTTTTTTATCAAAATATCTATTATTAAAATAGAATATTATCATTATAAATAGGGTTGTCGGCAATATTATAGGCATTTGATGCTCAAGAAAATACTCAATTGGAGATAATCCAACTAGTTGCGCAGCTAGTGCTGTATTAGCCGAGCCAGGCCCCTGATCAAATATTGTTGCAGCCGCAATTACAGATAGAGCTGTAAGTTTACTCACCCCCAAATTCACCAGAATAGGATATACAGAGGCTACAAGAAGCAGACCTATACCTGCAGCTGACGGCGTTGTTATAAATAGAGCTTGCCCTATTGGGATAGTTATAGTTGCTGCTATATATGGATACTTCTTAAAGAATGCCAAAGGCTTAGCACTAATATAAACTAGGGTATCAGTTGCCTTTATCTTATTCATAAAAGCAACATAACCTCCAATTATCATAATCATTAAACCTGCTCTAGATAGGTTACTAATAAATTTATCATTAATAACCTTTATGATATCAAAAAATGTATTCCCAGTAGAGTTTGTAATCTCTAAATCATTTACACCAAGACAAGTAGCTATCGTTATCATTGTTATCCCAGAGAAGATTAACACTCCTTGAGGATTATATTTTTTATAGATAAAATATGCAGTTATCGCGATGATTACAATGCATATTAATGGTAATATTATACTCATATTAATAACCTTTGTTTTGTTCAATTATACTTCCCGAATTTGAATCGATAAACGTTTTTGGTATCGGGAATAAAATAGGTGTCTCATCATCGTGCATACCTCTAACTTCTCTACCTGACACCTCGTTATGCTCTCTCATTCTCCTCTTAAATACATTACTCGCAAGTCTCTCATCTCCACCATTTTCTTGACTCAATCTAACAAGAGTATGTCTTCTCTGCTCCTCGGTAATTAGCTCTCTGCTTCTTTCATCTAAGATAAAATCAATTGATACATCACTTGAAGATATTTCAGATACGTTTGCTCTTCTCCTAATCTTGTTAATCCACTCAGCAGAGCTAGCATCATTCAACTTATATAGAGCCTCTGCATATAAAAGATATGTCTCCGCTAATCTTATATAAGGTAAATCATTATACTGCTCATCTTCGTCTGATTGCTCAAAGTTTGGATGAAGATAGTTCCACTTTTGCGTAGATGGTAGATTATAGTTCTTAATTGTTGGATCTGTATCATCAAACATTTTACTACTAGATGCTATTTTAATCAAGCTCTCTCCATCTTTCATCACCTCATACACCTCTCCATCTTCTGATAAGAAGTATAAGCCTTTGTTAAAAGCATACTCATCAAATCTATAATCAACATCCTGCTGGTTATCAAACTCATAAAGAGCAAAAGCGCCTAATGAAACGGCTGCTCTCCCTGCCCCTTTTCCTCCATTTAATGACCAGAAAAGCTTACCTGTTTTACCTACATAATCATCGTGCTTTAATTTTGAGATATCAGATAGATTAGAGTAGTAATTCTTCCACATATTTTTCATAAATATCGTTCCAGAGTTACCGTAAGCGGCATTCTCAGGCTCAGTATTAAGGAACGCCCATAGAACTTCGTTATTCCCATCTGTATATAATGGACTTGCAAATAGATCCATAAACGGATTGCCAGGATTAGCTGAATTAGTTCCAAATCTAGACGTCATTAATTGATAATCTGTCCCCTCTACTAAAGGCTGTAATACAGATTTCGCACTCGTTGGATCACCTTGAGCTAAATAGAGCTCTCCTAAATAGTGTCTTGCAATTGCTTGGCTAGGTCTTGTATTATTACCCTCTCTTCTCATAGGTAAATGCTCTATTGCAAACAGAAAATCTTGCTCCATAACATCTCTAATCTCCTCAACACTATTTCTCTCCCAGTCAACTCTATAATTTAAGCCCGTTATCTCCTCTGTACTAAGTGGGACATCTCCAAATGAATAAGTCAAATGCCTATAAGCCCAAGCTCTAATTAATTTAGCATCAGCTAAAATCATATTTTTATTCTCTAAAGATTCACTCTCCGACTTGCCTTGCCAATCTATATCGGGATTCTCAGCTCTAGTTATTATCATATTAGAGGTGTTTATCACTTTGTATAGCCACTCAAAAATTGCTAAAAAGGCTGGTGCATCCGTCATACTTGTGATATTTTTAGGATAGCTAAAGAATCTCAATTGTGTGTGTCTATTATTCCCCCACGCGTTATCTACTCCAACAGACCACATTGTACTCTTGGCAAATGGCAAACTAGTAAAATCTGTTCCACCATAATCTAAATCTAATCTTGCATACTCATCTCTAACAAACCCCATAAGTGAGTTAGACATATTTTTAAACCCATCATAATTTACCAATAGGTTCTCTGCATAAATATCATCTTTAGGATTCTCATTAAGAAAATCTTTTGAACAAGACGCCATTAATGATAGCGCCATAATTGTTATAATTATATATATCTTTTTCATTTTTACTACATATTAAATATTAGAAATCGAATCTTACTCCAAATACAAACTCTCTTGTTTGAGGCACCGCTCTTTGACGATACCCGCTACCTATAAACTCTGGATCTAAGCCTGACCAGTTTGTGAATGTATATAGATTCTTCACATTTAAGTACATCTCCAATCTAGATAGTTTGATCTTCTCACAGATTCTCTCTGGGAATCTATATGTTAAATTAACATCTTGAATACGTAAGAAATCGGCTCTCTCATAAAACAACATTCTTGCAGGATTTACTGAACCATCCGCAACATTTGCAGGATATGTATTGATTGGATTCTCCTCTGACCAGAACTCTTTATCTAATTGATTCTGTCTATATGAAAGAGAGTGTACACTCTGTAGATAGTTAGGTACTGTTACCCCTACGGAACTATTTAAGAATATTGATAAAAATAGATTCTTATATCTAAAAGTATTCTTCATTCCTGCAGTAAATAGCGGATCTCTAGACCCAATTATAGTTTGATCGTCCTCTGGCGTAATTTCGCCATCTCCATTTAAATCTTTATATCTTATATAACCTGGTTGTGAGTTAAATGGGGCATTTTCAGGAACCTCTCCCTCTTGATATATACCATCAAACACATAGTCATAATTAACATTTACCGAGTGTCCTATAAACCATTCAGAAGCAATATCATCTATTGGATTACCATTCTCATCATATAGTCCTACATCTGTTAATTTAGTATTGCTATGAACAATATTAAAATCAGTACTCCAAGTAAAATCACCTTTGTCTATATTTACAGATGATATCTGAAACTCTACACCATTACCTTTAGTCTCTCCTATGTTCTCTAAAATAGAGCTTGTTCCATTAATTGATGGAATTGTTCTATATAGTAATAAATCGTAAGTCCTTGTATTATAATAATCGATTGTACCTGTTATTCTATCTTTTAAGAGAGCAAAATCTAATCCAAAATTAAATGACTCCGTTGTCTCCCATCCTAAAAGAGGAGAGGCTAACTGAGATGGATAGAATCCAAATTCTGGAGCATAATCATCCGTTAGATAATCTTTACTTCTCAGATTTGGTAGTGCCGAGTATGCCGAAATAGCCTCATTACCATTTCTCCCCCAAGATGCCCTAAATTTTAAATTATTAACAGTTTTTTTGAAATCTTCGCCGATAAAATCTTCATTTATAATATTCCAACCAAGTGCAACCGATGGAAAGTTTCCATACTTCTTACTCTCCCCAAAAGCCGAGTAACCATCTCTTCTGACAGTTGCAGTAAATAAGTATCGAGAGTCATAACTATAATTTGCTCTAAGCATAAATGACTGGTGTTTTGTCTCTATATAATCCGCATCACTTGTGCTTGTTGCAGCCTTACTTGGCTGATAGAATGTCATTACATCATTTGGAAACCCCTCTGCATCTATATCACTATAAATAGCCGTCTCGCTCTCTGTTGAGTGCATTGCAGTTAGGAATATTGTATGTTTATCAAAATCACGAGTATAGCTTAAGATATTTTCAAGAATAAAGCTCTCTTTCATATCGTTATCAATACTAAGGATTCCATCCACCTGCTCTCCTTCATAAGTATCTCTACCCCAGTAATTTTGAGCCAATCTTGTATGATATGAATAACCTGTATTCAACTTGTAATTTAAGCCCTCAATAAAAGGCACTTCAATATCAATTGAGTTATTTGTCGTGAATCTACGAGATATATCACTATTTATCTCATTTAGTGGACTAAGAGGATTCTTTGCATAAGTATTATCCTCCCAAGTTTGCAACCTCAAAGTACCATCTTCATAATATGGCATAGATAGAGGATTCATTAAGAATGCATCATCAAAATCAGCATTTTTTCCACTTCTATCATAGAATCCATACTGAGTATTTGATGTAAGTTTAATCCAAGGCAGAAGCTCTTGTTGAATGTTTATACGCCCAGAAATTCTCTGAAAATCATCTCCAATAGAGATACCTTGATTATCTGTATAGTTTCCCGATAAATAATATGATGTTTTATTACTCTTTCCTCTCACCGATAAATTATGTTGTTGTTTATACCCATCTCTAAGTGCAAGATCTACCCAATCCGTACTTAATCCCTGCTCATACATCTCCATCTCTGTTAATGAAAAATCACCACCAGCAGCCAATTTTCTTTCATAGAACGTTGCTCCATCCATCATTTGAGGAATATTTATAGCATTTGAAAGCGTTGCAAACCCATCATAAGAGACAGTAACACCCTCCTTTTTACCTCTTTTAGTCTGAATTAGAATTACACCATTTGCACCTCTAGCTCCATAAACAGCACAAGATGAAGCATCTTTTAGCACCTCTATCGATTCTACATCGTTCGAGTTTATCTCTGACCAAGATCCACTAAATGGAATACCGTCAACCACCAACAGTGGAGCATTAGAGGCAGATATTGAGTTCCCCCCTCTAACAAGTGTAGATACACTAGATCCCTCAGCGTCTGAACCTGTCAAAGAGATATTAAGACCCGCAATTGCACCTTGTAATGATTGAATAATATTAGTATTTGGTTTCTCTTCTAAATCCTTAGAACTCACAGAAGAGACAGATCCCGTAACATCGCTCTTCTTCTGAACTCCATATCCCACAACTACAAGATCTTCAAGAGATATAACATCTGGATTCATAGTTATCTCTATAAAATTGCTCTCTTCAATTGTCACCTCTTGTGTGACATATCCAACAAATGAGAAGCGCAAAACATCTCCCTTTTTTGCGGCAATAGCAAACTCACCATTGGTATCTGTTGTTGAGACAGCTTGGCTTTGCAATACTTGTACAGTGACCCCTATAAATGGCTGATTATTATCACCATCCACCACTCTACCTTTAATCTGAGCACTTCCCACTATGGAGATACATAGTAGCAGTGCAAGTAGCATAATTTTCTTCATCTTATTAATTTTTTTCTTAGTGTGTATTTAGTTTATCTATATCCTATTTTTGAATTCTATGGATAGGAACCATATTGTCCCCTTTAAGCTCACAGACTCTAAAGTGCATAAATCCATTATGAGATTCTGGTTCTAAAAGAGAGACTATCAAGTTTGCGTGCTTCTGTTTTAGGTTAACAATAATACTTCCCGTTGGGAATTTACGATTAGATTTCTCAACTCTAACCTCCTTAATTTCCAATGGTTTGATTCCCTCCCAACGCTTTTTCTCCTCACTCTTCTCTACATAATAACTTTCAACATTAAACTCATCCTCTAGCTTTAGGACATAATATGATATTCCCAGAATATCTAAAATTTCAACAGCCCTTTCACAATCTTTTTCAATAATATAACCCACTGGCCTCTCTCTCATTAATATTGGCGTAGATTCCATCGCATCATAAGTTTTAACTCTCTCTACAACCTTTTCATTATTCTCTGGGTTTATAAATGAGAGATTGTAGTGTGTCTCCTTTGAATCTGATAAAACATTAATGACATCTTTATTTTTCATAATGCCCTTTAGACTCTTATTTAGAGTTTTGCTCAATAATTTTCGATTAGCTTGAGTTGTCTCTAAGAAAGATTTTGCAACCACAAAACCAGAGTGTACTCTTCTCTTAAAAGATGTACGCCCAATACCAATTCCTCTAATCTCAACCAGAATTGAGAATGAATTTGTTAGTCCATAAGAAGAGACACTTGATTGAGGATTCTTTGCCCCCTTTCTAACAGCCAACTCCCCATTATTATTATATGGAGAATAGTAGAAGTTGTATGAATAATCATACTTATCTAGCGCCAATTCTGCATCCTTCTGAAAATAATCTACATTTATATCTCTAATAGCCTTAGGTATATTATTATGACCCGTTGTCAAGAATAGCACATCATACATAGATGTTAGTCTACCCTTATCCAACAATTCGTAACTAGATTTAGTTGGAGTGTACTCGTGAAAATCTACAGAGACATCTGCATTAGAACTAATATAGGCTCTTTTAATAATTGGACTTATCACATCTGTATATTTAGATTGATCCCTATTTAAATCATACCCATCAGATGACCTCCTAGTTTGTGCCAAATACCCATCAATATTTGCTATTGGCAAAATTGTAACATTCATATCATCTAAAAGTTCTACTCCCTCTCCATTCACTAGGTAGTCCGCTATTTCAAACATAGCCTCTGCCGCTGCTGGTTCATTCCCGTGTAATCCCCCCTGAAACCAAACATTTAATCTCTTCTTACCATTCGGTTTTGATATTTTAATAATTGGAATGTCATATCCCATAGGTGTTTTTCCAATGTACTCAATTTGGCAATTCTGTTTACCTCTTAAATTATTATCAATCCAAGAGATAATCTCATCATATTTAGCAAATCTATCCTCTTTTAGATTTACACTTGGAGTATTAAGTGATACATTTGGATCTGGGAAGTATCTGCGTGTCATCTCGTTATTTTGCTGAGCTTTAGCAATATTTATCGAGAGAATAATTAGTATCGCGACAAAGATTTTTTTCATAGCTTAAAGTATTGTAAATGTTAGAATTAATAGAAATAAACTTAAAATTAATATTGGGATAATGTTTCTCTTTACAACGTCCGTTGGAGGAACACCTGCAAATTCTGATATAGAAATTACTATTATAGCAATAGGTGAGGCAACTCTCATCATACCACAAACAAGTTGTATTGGTAACATCAAGTATATAGACGGCTCATTTATTCTAATGGATATATCGGGAATAATATCTGCTAATGAAGAGAACGTTGCAACCCCACTCCCCGTTATCAATGTTGAAACTATAGACGAGAAGTAGAGCGGAGCTATCGCAAGTTTGTTATCCAATCCCAGATGGCTAGCTGAATTCATTAAGAAGTCAACAAACTTTAGATTAACTAAACCTTGTGAAAATAGATCAGCTGAGACGATAAGTACAATTACTGATAAAAATGTTCTACTCATTCCTCTATAAAAGGCACTCATAGAGTTTAAAGATTCTCGTAGAGAGCGCTTTTTTAACATATCTATAATAGAGACTAAACAGAATGATATAAAGATTGCCGAAGATGATTGCGTTAAATTACTATACGATTGATCAAATGAAAAGTTATAGAGCAGAAAAGTAATCGCCAAAGGTAATAACGGAAAGAGAGCATAGTAGAGTGGAGTACTATTTAGCTCGCTAATCTCCGTGGTTATAGGCTCTACTTTTGCCTTCTCTTTTTTATCATAGTATTTATTTGTAATGTAGAATAAAGGTATAAGAATTAACATTAATGGAAGTACCAATTTAACTTGAGAATCAAAGTAACTGGCATAGTCAGTACCCAAAAGTTCTACTGCAAGGAGCGTATTAGAAGATGTTATTCCAATATCAAATATTGTACACAAGGATATTGCCGATAGCGCCGTTAATTTGCTTAAACCTATTCCTCTAAGAAGAGGATAAATTGATGCAATTAATAATAGAGCAAAACCTGTTGCCGAAGATAGGCCTAGGTACAAGATTTGACCAATTACTATTACAATAATTGCACAAACATATGGGTATTTCTTAGCAATTGAGAGGGGTTGCATTGCAATATACACCAATGCACTACTTGCTTGAATTCGTCGCATATAGTACACATACCCTCCAATAAGCATTATAAGTAGTCCTATTCCACTGATTCTATCTTGAAATATTGATATAAATTCATTGAAAACAGATACAAATACATTCTCGGACTCACTGCTAGGATAGAGGAAAGTGGAAATTACAAACATCATCATTCCCATAAATAGTAAAACGAATGAAGCTGTATATCTTTTTATAATAAGATACAGTGTTATTGCTAGAATATGAACTGATATGATCCCTCCTAGTATTTCCATCTTAATCTTTTTTTAACAAAAATATGCACCTTTCTAAATAAAAACATTAATATTTTCATTAATATTGTATTAATATTAAATTAGTATCATTTTTTACAAGAATTTATGAACTACAAAACACTATTTATTGCGATTATATTGTTGATGTTTAGGAGTACTCTCTTAGCAAGCTCCTTGTTCCAAGTGGCTGATAACAAAGAGCAGAGCTTCATTATAGATCCTAATTCAGACCAATCCACAATCACAATAGACATTTCATACAGCTATCTAGAGCAAAATGGTACACATAACCGCGAAAGCGACAGCACCTATTTGTTTCTATATGGGTTAACTCCATCTAATTCAAATCTATTCATATCAAATCTATTCATTCAAAACATTGATAGTTCAAGATGCAAACTTACTCTAGTCTATAGTGACAACATTAAAACAATTGAGATAGAGAATCCTCTCTACAACTTAACATCTGGAGATACATTAAAGCTAAGGAGTGAGTATGATAAATTCTCATCTGAATTAAGAGTAAGTCTAAGCACAAAAAATATGACCAGCGCTACCACATTCAACAATATCGAGTATGGAGCAAACGTTAATCAATTTCTTCGCACAAAAGATTCCTCACCATTAATTTACTTGAGTAGCAACATAAATACTGGTAAGACAAACACAAACTCCAATAGAGATCTTTTCTGGATAATTATAATAGTAATAATTGATCTAATTGTACTAGTCTTTGTTTTACAAAAAAGACGCAGCAAGGTAAAATCAGAGCACGTTAAGGAGCACGAGATTGACACTGTCAACTCAAAAAAGATAACAGCGACAGATTTAAAACACATATCATATATTCAAACCTTTGGCAGTTTTGCTGTATTCAATAAGCAAGGTGTTGATATCTCCAGAAAATTCACGCCAATTATGCGAGAGATTCTAATTATACTACTATATTATTCATACACAGGTGGTATAAAATGGGAGAGACTAAAAGAGATTATTTGGTTTGACAAAGATGAGGTAAATGCTAGAAATAATAGAGCCGTCTATTTTAATAAAATAAAGAAGTTGTTGAGCGACGTTGGCGAGTTAAACTTACACAACACGGACAACAGATGGCTACTAGAGCTAAATCACATAGAGGTGGATCTATTAATCGTATTTGAAATAATCAACAAGAGGAGCATAACCAAGTTTGAAGCATATAAAGCATTAAAAATCATTAAAGCTGGCGTGTTTACACAATACCTCAAACATCCTCACTTTGAAAGAATTAAAGAGAAACTCAATGATGATATCATTATGTTTCTATCCTACTATCTAAACAAACAAACATTGATAGATGACACAAATTTTGTTATTGATATTTGCGATACAATTTTTATTTTAGATTCCCTATATGAGACCGCGCTTATATATAAATGCAAAGCTTTAAAGAGGTTAAATAAACTACCTTTAGCAAAAATAGTCTACTCTACATACGCAAATGAGTACTATCACCTATACGATGAAAAGTACTCACAAACACTTCAAGATCTACTAGTTATAAAAGACGATGAGGATTTTACCTCTTAATCCAAATATAAAGCGACGTTGGCTCCATATCTACACTAAGCACTTTTTCACCTTTTAGCTTACGTAGACTCTTTGGACCCTTCACCCCTTTTTTATAATCTATTTTATTTATATCTCCTACAAGTTCCCACTCTCCACTAGGTAGCTCAATATCCTCAAATTTTGCTGCTTCATACCCAGCATTAATCAATACAAATACCTTTTCATCAACCACATAACCCAGCATACTCTCCTCCTTTGGAGTAAGCCACTTGTAATAATTATCAGGAACTGCAAAAGGGACTCTAAATATCGCACCTACATCAGATAATCTAAACATATTCAACCCTTTCCAGTAGTCATACATATTCTTATAATCATTTTTATTTACCCCCTTTGGAGTCTGCCCAACTGTCTCCCAAATAAATTGATTTGCTGTTCTATGATTATATGTATCGCGATAACCATGCATATACACACTGTAACCCGCCTTAGTTCTCTTTACCACCTCTTTAAGCGGAGCGTGGGCTTTGCTTCGCATAATTTCCGAACCTCCGTGAGTTACTATCGGGCCTAAAGTTGTGTAAAGCAATACAGTGGCAATCTTATACTCCTCTTGGTCAACCTCATATCTTCCATCAAAATTATTTGTCCCAAATTGATCTGCAAGGGCAAAATTGTCGTGAATATCTAGATAACTAATTCCACTTAATGGCGTTTTATCATCCTTATTTTTATTGGCAAGCCCCTTCATAACATTCTCACGTTCAGAGAATTTTCCGCCTGCCCAGCCTCTATCATTATACTTATCCTTTAGTTCAAACACAGGCCCTTTGAACGCGCCCCTTGAATCATCTTGAAAAAACGTAATTGGAGAGTCCTCTTTATACCAATCCCAATCTGGATTATTCTCATAATTAGGATCATTCGAGCCAATCCAAGCCTCGCCATAAACAATTTTATCCTCACCGATAGCCTCTTTTAGAGCTTTTAAAGTCTGCTCATCTATCTGCCCAGCAAGATCTATTCTAAAACCATCTATTCCAAACTCATCTATGTAATATTTACACTGATCAATCACCCAACGCTGAGTCATTGGACGATTCTCTGTTTTAACCTCATTTCCGTAAGCTCCAATATGCTCAAAATCTTTTGTTCTATAGTAATACTGCTTATCAATTGCATTAAAATTAAAATAGAAAGCATTTGCATCCATATTCTCACCAGTATGGTTTGGTACTATATCTATAATTACAGCAATTCCATTATCGTGAAATGCTTGAACTAAATCTCTAAATTCATCCCTCTCAGCACCTGGCTCTAAGCCTTTTGTTCTATATTTTGCCTCAACGGCCATTGCAAATGTAGTTCTATATCCCCACTGATAATTCTCTTCGCTAACACCTTGGCTAATCATATACTCATCATTCTGGAACGACTCTTTCCAATCTTTATCGGGAAAATGAAGGTACTCCTGAATAGGCATTAAATGCACTACATTCACTCCTAAATCTAAGATATAATCAAAACCAATCTTCTCACCCTTTTTATTCTTTAAGCCTGGTGTAATCATACCCATTAACCTACCTTTATGCTTATCAAGGAGCGGAAGCTGATCAGTAAAATCCTGAACATGAACCTCATAAGCTATTACATCCTCCATTTTAGGAATTCCATTTTTCAAAGGTGTAGCAGGTGTTGTTCTCTCCCATATTCTAGCTTTTCCCCACGTATCATCACTCACGCGAGCATACGGATCATTAATATGCACTGGATTTGCTTCATAAAAGAAGTTTCCAATATCATTAGCCCCATGAACTGTAAAATCATAATAGATTCCGTGTAGATTCTGTGGAATCGTTATCTCCCAAACACCATCAGCATCTTCAATTAACTGCTCAGTTCTATATGGTTGATTATCATCTTTACCCTTATACAGATATAGTTTTACCATCTCCGCTCTAGGAGCAAACAATCTAATCACCGTAGTATCATTATCTATATTTGCACCTAACTCTTTAGTAGAATATGTTGTTCTAAACCAACCATCAAAGCTACAGTGCGCCTTGTAACCTAACTTTGGTATCTCTAAATAGTAAACTCTCTTTTTATCTAAAGGCTGCGCTGCTTTAATTATAGTAGTAGAGGCTCCATTAGGAAGCACTCCTGCAACCTCAATCTTATTCCCTTGCGCATCAGTAATCAAGTAATCATTCGCCACCAAAGGACGATTGTAATTAACTTCTGCCCAGATAGTTCCATTATCTAACAACTCTGCCTTTAACGGATCACGATGCCCCTCTGGCATAAAAATCAAATCTCCCTCCTTTGCATTTGGAGCAACAGATGCTGGTTCAACCCAATCACCATTATCTATCTTAAATTTGAATTTAGTATTTGGTTTCACAACATTAAACTCCTCATTATCAAAAGTGAGAACCCATTGAGAACCTGTTTTCTTTAACGATCTTGCAGCCTCTTCCATACTTACATTCCACCCGCAAAACTCCCCAGTAACAACCACTTTGTTTGGTTTTATCCCATAAATATCCTCATCAAAAATAAATGTCAACTTATCTCCAAAAAGGGCATAACCTTGTTTAGCTTGATCTCCAGTAAAAGATTGCCCCAACGCCTGAACTGAGACAAACAATAGCAACGAAAACAATAATTTCTTTAATAAATCCATAATATAACTAATTAAATTTTCACGAAACTAATCAATCATTTAAAGAGGTTCAAATTATTCCCGATGAATTACAAAAATTTAGGGAGGAGTTGGGTAAAATTATAGATGAATAGGCACTAATCAGCCTTTTCTCAAAACATATATAGTGTTATTTTAACAAAAAGAGTATTAATTAAACATTTTTAATCTATCTAAATCAAAACCACTCTGAACTTCTATTAATTAACGAATTACCTCTGACTGTAGTAGTAATATAGTACCACAATAAATTCTAATAGTAATTTAATGATATACTCATTCTTTCATCAGAATACTTTTGTGAATATTTTTGTTCCATAATAAATTTTCTAAATTAATTTTATAATGGCAAACATTAAATTGATAGCAACACTCTTTGCTTTAATTATCGCGACAACTTCTTGCAACCAGAACAACACGAACGAGTTTAAAACAGATGATGATTTTTTGACACATATTCAAAAGGTACATTTTAACTATATGTGGGAAGGTGCTGACGAGAATTCAGGATTAGCCCCTGAAAGAATCCATTTAGATGGCGATTATCCAGAAGATGACTCGCATATAATAACTACTGGAGGGAGTGGATTTGGTATAGCAGGTTTAATTGTTGGAATTGAGAGAAAATTTATAACAAGAGAAGAGGGTGTTGATAGATTCTATAAGATTGTAAACTTTTTAGAGAAAGCAGATCGTTTTCACGGTGTATGGCCACACTGGCTAGATGGAAACACGGGAAAAGTTAAAGCATTCTCTAAGAAAGATGATGGTGCCGACCTAGTTGAGAGCGCATTTCTAGTTCAAGGGCTACTTTGTGCAAGACAATACTTCAAAGACGGAAATCAAAGAGAGAGAGAATTAGCGGATAAAATTGACAAGCTATGGAGAGAGGTAGATTGGAGTTGGCATCTCAATGGAAAAGATGTACTTTACTGGCACTGGAGCCCAAATTATGGATGGGAGATGAATTTTCCATTAGAGGGATATAATGAGTGCCTTATTACCTATATATTAGCTGCATCATCACCAACTCACTCTATTCCAGCATCTGCATACCACAACGGCTGGGCTAGAGGAGGCGGAATTAAGAGTGATGCAATTGCATATAACTTACCTCTAGTCGTAAAACATAATGGCGCTGAGCAATCTGGAGGCCCTCTATTCTGGGCTCACTATTCTTACATTGGTTTAGACCCTAGAAAACTAACAGATGACTACGCTAATTACTGGAATCTTAATAAAAATCATACATTAATTAATTATGAATATTGCACAGAAAATCCTAAGAATTATAAAGGATATAGCGACGAGTGTTGGGGATTGACAGCAAGTTACAGCGTAAAAGGGTACAGCGGCCACTCACCATCAAATGACTTAGGAGTAATAACTCCAACCGCAGCCTTAAGTAGTACTCCATATACTCCTACAGAATCAATAAAAGCAATGAAGTATTTCTATTATGAACTGGGTGATAAAATATGGGGAAAATATGGCT
The DNA here is from genome assembly GCA_964368585.1 of uncultured Muribaculaceae bacterium. Lineage (GTDB taxonomy): Bacteria > Bacteroidota > Bacteroidia > Bacteroidales > UBA932 > Egerieousia. Next base: position 20,451 of record CAYJAK010000001.1, on the reverse strand, counting down.
TTTATGATGCATTTAGCATAGATGACGAATGGTTTCCTAAGCGATATTTAGCAATAGATCAATGTACTATAGCCCCTATGATTGAAAATTACAGAACTGGACTTCTTTGGGATCTATTTATGAGCTGCCCAGAGATTCAAGATGGATTAAAGAGATTAGGCTTTAATTTCTAGAATAACCAATTTTGTCTAATGATACCTTAAAATAGCAAGAATTATTATACCTTTGTTGCGATTGATACATTAAAAATAAACGAGAGAGGTAATTAATATGACTGGTTTTTTATTATTTATAGGTACCATTCTTCATTTCATAACAATCCCATTTTATCCTTTAGTTAGAAATTATTCTGAATCAGATTACTCTGCTGGTGTCCAGAATTGGGCAATTATACAAGATAGCAGCAGCAACTTTATGTACATAGCCAACAATAGTGGCTTACTAGAGTTTGACGGCAGTAAATGGAGCCTATACGAGCTGCCTAACCAGAACATTGCCAGAAGTTTATACATTAAAGATAGTAGAATATACATAGGAGCATACGAAGAGTTTGGTTACTTTACAAGAAACAATTTAGGCTCATTAGACTACCACTCACTAAAGGATAGTACTCAAAATTTCACTTTCAATAATGATGAAATATGGAATATAGCAGAGATTAATGGAGAACTTGTTTTTCAATCTTTTAGATCACTCTTCTTTTATAACGGTAAAACTATAGACGGAGTTGAAATTTCATCTCTTCCTCTAAATATTTTTAATGTAAATGGAAAATCGTACTCTCAACAGATAGATGGCGGACTATGCATATTTGAGGGGCGCAAATTAGTTGAAATTATTGACAAGAAATCACTTGGCAAAAGTGAAATAGTAGCAGGTCTGCCATATGGAGATGACGTTTTATTTCTCACAGAGAACAGCGGAGGATATATATACAAAGATAAAACCTTAACAAAGTGGAATACATATCCTCACAATTTCTTCAATGAACACATTATAAATAGAGCAATAGTAACAAAAGACGGCTTATACATAATAGGAACTATCTCCGACGGAATATACGCACTAAACAAAAACGGAGAGCTCCTCTGGAAACTAAACTCCGACAACAAGCTTATAAACAACACCATACTCGGGCTATACTGCGACAACAACAATAACGTATGGGCAGCTCTCGATAGAGGTATTGCATATATTCAGAACAATTCACTTGTATCTTATTTCGAGCCTTCACACAAAAACATAGGGATGATATATGATGTATTAGTTAGAGAAAATGATGCATATATTGCCTCAAACCAAGGACTATTCTATATGAAAAATGGTAATGTCTCACTTGTGCCAGGGCTACAAGAGCAAGCTTGGTATGTAGATGAGAGAGGTGGAGAGGTATTTTGCGGACACAATACTGGAACATATTTAATATCAGGAGTAAAATCTACTAAAATATCAGACGTAAGAGGTGGAATGATTACTAAAGAGATTACTCATAAAGGGCAAAATTTTCTACTTGAGGGTACCTATACAAACTTAAACATTTACACTAAGAATAGCTCTGGAAATTATAGATTAAGAAATAGTTTTCCTAATTTTGATCAGATGATAGATGGAATTGAAGTAGACCCACAGGGTAATATATGGGCACAGCATCTCAGAAAGGGCATATATCGTTTAACAATCTCACCTGATTTCAAAGAACTAAAGAATATAAAATTTTACGACAACATCGGTGACAAACAAGGTAATTCAATCAAGCTATTTAAGATTAATGGCCGAGTAATATTCTATAATGGCGATAAATATTACACCTACAACGATATGAGTGACTCAATAATTCCATACAACAAAATGAATGAGATGTTGCCGCAATTAGATAATATTCACTCAGTTATCCCCGCCAGCGACAATAACTACTGGTTTGTTGGAAGCAAATCTATCTATCTTGTTGATTGTACAATTAACAATTATAATATCATCCAAGATATTCCATACTCCATCTTTGGTGGATTCTCAGAAGAAAAGAGAAGCTCTATTGTATACGATCCCAATAACAAAGACACCTACCTATGCTTAAATAATGCTATTGTAAGAATAGATTCCGACAGCACATCTTTATACAAAAATTCTAATCGAAGAGTTCTCTCTATTAAACAAATTAGCGGAGTAACTGAGTACGATAAAAAGACAAAATATTATCCAGTTATAGATAATAATAAAATAGACTCAAAATATAACTCAATTAACATCTCACTCAGCTATCCAGAGTATAAAAATCACGACTACTCCATTAAATACCAACTAGATGGCTTCTCCGATCAATGGGTAGAAAAGGATAAGGAGTTAAGTATGTCGTATCTAAATCTACCTAGCGGAAAATATGTATTCAATGCAGAAATTTATTATCAAGATAATATAATTTCATCCGTTAGTTTACCTTTAGAGATACTCAAACCTTGGTATCTATCTCATTTCCTTATAATAATTTACATAATATTAGGATTTGCACTAGTGTTATATATACAATACTCAATAATTAGTCACATTAGAAAGAAGAAGGAACGAGTTCTTGAAAAGGAGCATATTTTACATAAAATAGAGGTAGAGACTCAACAAAAACAAATAGTTGAAACAGAGAATAAAAAACTTGAAGCAGATCTTCGCATAAAAGGGAAAGAGCTTTCAAATGTCGTACTTTCAAATATTGCCCACCAACAATTTTTAAATAGCCTTAAAGAGGAGCTAATAACCTTAAAATTAAAAGCATCTCCAACTAGACGAGACTTAGATCGCATCACAACACTAATCAACAACAATATCGTTACAGATGAAGAAAAATGGTCTATGTTCCAAGCGAACTTTGATCTAATTCACGACAATTTTTTTAGAACTTTAAAAACTGAATACCCTAATTTAACCTCTAGCGATCTAAATTTTTGTGCTCTTTTAAGATTAAATATGCAAACAAAAGACATTGCACAATTTCTAAACATTTCTATTAGAGGTGTAGATGCAGCTAGATACAGAATAAGAAAGAAACTTAATTTACATCCTGACATAAGTTTAACCGACTTTATGATAAATATAAACAGTTCATTATCACCAGAAAAGAAGATGCTGTAGTACTAAAATAGTAGTATCGTAAAAACTATTTATTCATAGCCGTATTTTTCTTGTAACCACTAATATTTATAGGTATAGAACTTTTTATTTTATTTGCATAAAGGCAATTCAAAATAAAAATAAAATACTATTAAAATGAACAAGAAATTATTATTTATTTTTCTATTTACGCTAGCAGGATTCACTGCAAGTGCGCACGATCCACAAATGGATAAATTCATTGATGCTCTAATGTCAAAAATGACAACAGAGGAGAAGATTGGACAGTTAAATCTCCCTGTTTCGGGAGAGATTGTTACAGGACAAGCAAAGAGTAGTAATGTAGCAGATAGAATAAAGAAAGGTGAAGTTGGGGGGCTTTTTAATCTAAAAGGTGTAAAGAGAATCAAAGAAGTACAACGTCTAGCTGTTGAAGAGTCTAGATTAGGTATTCCTCTACTATTTGGAATGGACGTTATTCACGGTTACGAAACTGTATTTCCTATTCCATTAGGACTTTCGTGTACTTGGGATATGGCAGCTGTAGAAGAGTCTGCAAGAATTGCTGCAACAGAAGCGAGTGCAGATGGAATCTCTTGGACATTCAGCCCTATGGTAGATATATCACGCGACCCAAGATGGGGACGTATTTCAGAAGGTTCTGGCGAAGACCCATATTTAGGAGGAGAGATTGCCCGAGCCATGGTACGCGGATACCAAGGCGAAGATATGAGTAAAAATAACCAAATAATGTCGTGCGTAAAACACTTTGCTCTCTATGGAGCCGCAGAGGCTGGCAGAGACTATAACACTGTAGATATGAGTCACCAACGTATGTTTAACGAATATATGTTACCATATCAAGCGGCTGTAGAAGAGGGTGTTGGTAGCGCAATGGCAGCATTTAACGATGTTGATGGTATTCCTGCAACAGGTAGTAAGTGGCTTATGACAGATATTTTACGCAACAAGTGGGGTTTTGATGGCTTTGTTGTATCAGATTACACTGGAATCACTGAAATGACAGCTCACGGATTGGGAGATACTCAAACAGTTGGAGCTCTTGCATTAAACGCTGGAGTAGATATGGATATGGTTAGCGAGGCCTTTATGAGCACTATTAAAAAATCCTTAGATGAAGGAAAAATATCAATGGCCACAATTAACCAAGCGTGCCGTCGTATTCTTGAGGCAAAATATAAACTTGGACTATTCCAAGATCCTTATAAATATTGCGATGTTAAGAGACCTAAGAAAGATATATTTAACAAAGAGCATAGAACTGCAGCAAGACGCATCGCCTCTGAAAGTTTCGTTCTTTTAAAAAATGAAAATATTCTACCTTTACAAAAGAAGGGAACTATCGCGATAATAGGTCCTCTTGCAGATACTCGCTCAAATATGCCTGGTACATGGAGTGTTGCAGCTGTTCTTAACAACGCAACATCATTTGTTGAGGGAATGAGATCCGTTGTTGGAGATAAAGCAGAAATTTTAACTGCAAAAGGGGCAAACCTAATGAATGATGCAGAGTATGAGAAGAGAGCTACAATGTTTGGTCGTGATCTAAACAGAGATAATCGTACAAATGAAGAGTTATTAAAGGAAGCTCTTGCAGTTGCAGCTAAATCTGATGTAATAGTTGCCGCACTAGGAGAATCGTCCGAAATGAGCGGAGAGAGTAGCTCTCGTACTGAATTAGAGATGACAGATACTCAACGTGAACTGCTTAATCAACTTCTTAAAACAGGCAAGCCAGTTGTATTAGTTCTCTTCACAGGAAGACCTTTAGTTCTTAATTGGGAGCAAGAAAACGTGCCGTCAATTCTAAATGTATGGTTTGCAGGTAGTGAAGCTGGTTTTGCAATTGCAGATGTTTTATTTGGAGATGTAAACCCTAGTGGCAAATTAACAACAACCTTTCCTAAGAGTGTTGGCCAAATCCCTCTATTCTACAACCACAAAAATACTGGAAGACCATTAGCAGAAGGGGAATGGTTCCAGAAATTTAGATCAAACTATCTAGACGTAGATAATGACCCTCTTTACCCATTTGGATATGGCCTAAGCTACACAACTTTCACATATAGCGATGTTAAACTTAGTAAAACATCTATGAACCAAAGTGGAGAGATAACAGCTACAGTAACAGTAACTAATGCTGGAAAGAGAGAAGGGAAAGAGGTTGTGCAGTTATACATAAGAGATCTTGTTGGTAGCGTAACACGCCCCGTTAAAGAGTTAAAAGGTTTTGAAAAGATAGAATTAAAGGCGGGCGAATCAAAAGAGGTTAGCTTTACAATTGATGCCGATATGCTTAAGTTCTATAACTACAACATTGAGTTTGTATGCGAACCTGGTGAATTTGAAGTTATGATAGGTGGAGATAGTAAAAACGTTAAAAAATCTAAGTTTCAGCTATTGTAAACATTATATATATATTTAACACTCTGAATTATGAAACGAATCGTTTTTCTAAACTTTTTTGCATTGATATTTATCTTAGCTAGTTGCACCTCTAAAACAGATTCAACTACTAATATAATGTCGTTTAATATTAGATTAGATGCTAAAAGTGATGGTTCAAACAACTGGGAATATAGAAAAGAGAACATAATTAAAATGCTCAACTATTACTCTCCAGACATAATAGGTATGCAAGAGGTTTTAAAGAATCAACTTCAATATCTAAAAACAAACCTACCTCAATATACACAACTGGGCGTAGGGAGAGAAGATGGAAAAGAGAAGGGAGAATTTTGCCCACTTTTCTTTAATACTCAACGATATACATTAATTCAGAGTGGTAATTTTGGACTAAGTGAAAATCCCGATGAAATTGGCAAAATGGGTTGGGACGCTGCTTGCCAACGCATAGTTACTTGGGCAATTTTAGAAGATAATTCAACAAGAGAGCAGATCGCGGTATTTAACACCCATTACGATCACGTAGGGAAAACTGCAAAGAGAGAGAGTTCTAATCTAATTCTAAGTAAGATTCAAGAGATAGCTCATGGCATACCCGTGGTTATTACTGGAGATTTTAATTCTACAATAGAATCAGAACCTATTACAACTCTACTCAATGGTGGGCTAATTGAATCTTCATCTATATCGGGAGTAAAATATGGCAATGAGTGGAGCTATTGCGGATTTGGGAGCGTTCCATTAGAAAATAGACGAATAATTGATTTCATACTTGTTAGCAAGGAGATTAAGGTAAAAAAACATTCGATAATTGGCGACAAGCCAGATAAAGTATACCTCTCCGACCACACCCCTATTCTCACTGAGATAACCTACTAACAAACATTTTTTACCTATAGAATTTAATCAAACTTAAAATTTATGCGTTACATTTATATTATTATAATGAGCCTCTTCACTGTCTCATTAATGGGTCAGAACCAATCTGAATTTCAATCAAAAAGTTTAATCCAAGATAATGACACACTCCTTTATAGAGTACTCTATCCAGAGAATTATGATAAAACCAAGAGTTACCCATTAGTAGTTTTTCTGCACGGAGCTGGAGAGCGCGGTAATGATAATAAAAGACAACTCTTTCATGGAAGCTCTCTCTTCTTAAAGAGCGAGAATAGAACAAATTATCCTGCTATAATCATCTTCCCTCAATGCCCAACAAATAGCGCTTGGTTCTCTGCAGAAAGAGGCAAAGGAAAGGATGGTAAACGTGGCTTCACATATACACTTCCAGAACAAGCACCTGTCCCATCAGAATTAGTAAACAAATTGGTAGACCAATATATAGGCCAAGGAAAAGTAAAAACTGACCAAGTATATATTATGGGACTCTCGATGGGAGGTATGGGAACATTAGAACATTTAGCTCGTTGGGGAGATAAATATGCCGCTGCCATCTGCATCTGTGGCGCTCACAATCCTGAATTTACAAATAAATATAGTGATATTCCTATTTGGTTCACTCATGGCGGAATGGATGATGTTGTTAAACCATATTTATCAATGGATATCTACTCAGAACTTTGCAAAGAGTCTGGTATGAATAATTATAGATATACTCTTTTTGAAAAAGCCAATCACAATTCGTGGGATCCAACATTTGCCATTCCAGATCTACTAGAATGGTTATTCAAGCACAAAAAAGCTACTAAACAATAACATCCGCTAATTATGAAACAATTACACTTCTATATTATTGCACTTTTTCTACTTATCACACTAAGCGCAAATGCCCAAAAAGGGGGAGAGTTCTCTAAAAAGTTATATGTTCAGAATGGAGATACACTAAAATATCAAATAATGTATCCTAAAAACTATGATAAGAATAAAGAGTACCCCTTAGTTCTTTTTTTACACGGAGCTGGAGAACGTGGTAGCGACAATGAACGACAACTGGTATTAGGATCACATATATTCTTAGATAAGCAGAATCAAAAAGATTTTCCAGCAATTGTGCTGTGCCCTCAGTGTCCCGATGGAGTTATGTGGACTCACAGACAGAAATTTAAGATGCCTGATCGTATGGTTTTTGAGTTCCCCGTAACATTAGATGCACCACGTCCCGCACAATTAGTAAATAGTCTTGTTGAGGAGCTAATCGCTGATAAGATGATTAACACAAAACGTATGTACATAATGGGGATCTCAATGGGAGGAATTGCCACATTAGAATTTCTTTTCCGTTGGCCAGAAAAATACGCAGCAGCCTATGTTGTATGTGGTGGCCATAACCCAGATCTTGCAAGATACTACGCAGAAACTCCTATCTGGTTTGCGCACGGAGATAAAGATAATGTTGTTCCGATAGAGTACGCTAGAGCTGTATATGAAGAGGTATATAAGATAAATCACAACTCAAGATTTAAAGTCTATCCTGGTGTAAACCACGGAGCCTGGACCCCTGCATTTAAAGAGAAAGATTTATTCCCTTGGCTATTTCAATTTGAGAAAAAATAGATGTTCATGCAGTATTATATTTGTTACTGCGTTTAAGTTGTAAACGTAATCAACAAATAAAAAATACAACATTATGAAACAGTTCTCAAGTTTAATATGCTTAATAATCATTGCTGTAGTAACAAGTTGTTCAGCCTATGAAAATAATATTTCTAGCAATCAAAACGATGGTTATTTCGCACCTGAGATAGGAAATAAATTCACCGAGTATGGAGAAAATGACTTTGTAGAGGCTGCAAAGAGTCCTCTTTCAACGTTCTCTGTAGATGCAGACGGAGCCTCTTACGCAGTTATGAGAAGATTAATAACCGACGAAACAAGTGTTCCCTCTGAGGCAGTGAGAATTGAAGAGTTTTTAAACTATTTTACATTTGATTATCCAGAGCCAAAAGATGGCGGAAATTTATCGGTGAGCTCAGAGATAACAAAAGCTCCTTGGAATCAAGAGCACTATCTACTTCGCTTTGGTATCAAGGGAAAATCTGTAAATCTAGATCAATTACCTCCATCTAACTATGTTTTTTTAATTGATGTATCGGGATCTATGTCATCTAATGATAAGTTAGATTTAGCAAAAGATGGATTCACTATCCTTGCCAATAATTTAAGAGATGAGGATAGAGTTAGTATTGTTACATACTCAGGAAACGTAAGCATGGTACTAGAACCAACACTAGGTAAAGATAGAGATTTGATTAAAGAGGCAATTTCACAACTAGACGCAAGTGGTTCAACAAACGGTGGAAATGCGCTACAGTTGGCATATGATGCCGCTACTAAATATTATAGAAAAGGCGGCAATAATCGAGTGATAATGGCTACAGACGGGGATTTTAACGTAGGTGTAACTAATCAAGATGACCTTGTTGAGCTAGTTGAAGATTACCTAGACAAAGGCATCTATTTAACAGTACTTGGCTTTGGAAGTGGAAACTTAAATGACTCTATGATGGAGCAGATTGCAAACCATGGAAACGGGAATTATGAATATATAGACAACATCAATCAAGTTAAAAAAGTATTTGTAAATGAGGCAACTAAGCTATTTGTCGCTGCAAAAGATTCTAAGATTCAAGTAGATTTTAATCCCGATAAAGTTAGCAAATATCGTCTAATCGGATATGAAAATAGAGTTATGAGCAATGAAGATTTTGATGATGATGATAAAGATGCTGGTGAGATCGGCTACGGGCAAACAATTACAGCTCTTTACGAGATTATCCCTAATACAGAGAAGACAAATAACCAAACAATTGCAGACTTTAAATTAAAATACAAGAATGCTGACACTGATGAAAGCATAGAAAAAGATCATAACGTTTCTGGCGACTACAACATTATCCAAAAAGCCATATTATCTGAAAATCAAAGATTTGCATCTGCGCTAATTATGTTTGGAATGAAACTTAAAAGTTCAAAATTTATGGGAGAAACATCTAATGATTTAATAATAAGTATGGCTGAGAGCTCTCTAACTTACGATCCATACGAATATCGCAAGGAGTTTGTAAGTTTAGTAAAAAGCTACAATAGATAAACAATAAATATAACAATTAGTGGTTGGTTTAAAAACGTGAAAGAGTTTGTAAAAAACTCTAAAAAAGAAAGAGAGACTGTCTCAAGGAACTTTCATAGTTCTTATAAGAGAGTCTCTCTTCATTTATACCCCTATAGCTAAAATAGCCAAACGAATCACTAATATATCTTATCTACAATCGCTTGAATTGTAGGGTTCTCAAGGTAATCATCATAAGTCTCATACTTATCTACCATCCCCTTAGGCCCAATCTCAATAATTCTAGTTGCCACCGAGTTTATAAATTCGTGGTCGTGAGATGTCATTAAAACAACTCCTTTATAATTAATTAGGCCATTATTAAATGCTTGTATAGATTCCAAATCTAGATGGTTTGTAGGAGAATCTAAAATTAATGTATTAGGATTCTCTACCATCATTTTAGAGATCATACAGCGCATCTTCTCTCCTCCCGACAAAACATCAACTCTCTTATCAATCTCTTCACCTGAGAATAACATCTTCCCTAAATATCCCCTCACAAAAACTTCGCTTGTATCGGGAGAATACTCTGCTAGCCAATCAAATAGCGAAAGGCTGTTATTAAAGAATGGAGCATTATCTAGAGGTAAATACGCCTTTTTAATGGTTGTACCCCACTCTATCATTCCCGATGTCTGTTGCTGAGCTCCGCCTAAAACTTCCAATAATGTAGTAATTATACGAGGTTCACGAGACAAAAATACCACCTTTTCACCTTTCTCAATTGTAAATGAAATATCTGAGAATAACATCTCTCCATTTAAGCTCTTACTTAGATCTGCAACCGATAGAACTCTATTCCCCGGCTCTCTATCCATTTGAAAAATAATACCAGGATATTTTCTCATAGATGGCTTAATCTCATCCACATTTAAACGCTCCAACATCTTCTTACGAGAGGTAGTCTGCTTAGATTTAGCCACATTTGCACTAAAACGCTGAATAAACTCCAAAAGCTCCTTCTTCTTCTCTTCAGCCTTCTTATTCTGCTGCATTTGTTGCTTTTTGGCTAGCTGACTAGCCTGATACCAGAAACTATAGTTACCAGAGAATATATTAATCTCATTATAATCAATATCTAAAATATGCGTACTAACCGAATCTAAGAAGTATCTATCGTGAGATACAACTAACACTGTATTCTCACAGTTCTGTAGATAATTTTGTAACCATTTAATTGTATTTACATCCAAATCATTCGTTGGCTCATCAAGTAGTAAATTATCTGGTTTCCCAAAAAGAGCTTGAGCAAGAAGAACTCTCACCTTATCCTTTCCACTTAAAGTACTCATTAAAGAGTAATGTAGATCCTCCTTAATACCCAATCCACTTAAAAGTTCCATCGCATCACTCTCAGCATTCCAACCATCCATCTCAGAGAATTGAACCTCCAATTCTCCAGCACGAACTCCATCCTCCTCACTAAAATCCTCTTTAGCATATAACGCATTCTTCTCCTGCATAATATTCCACAGCGGTTGATGTCCAATTAGAACGGCATCCAAAACCGTATATTCATCATAGGCATTATGATTTTGTTTTAAAACCGATACCCTTTCTCCTACTCCAAAAGAGACATTTCCTCTATTGCACTCTAATTCTCCACTTAACACTTTTAGAAATGTAGACTTCCCAGCCCCATTTGCCCCAATAACCCCATAGCAATTTCCAGGAGTAAAATTCAGATTCACATCTTTAAACAAAACCCTTTTGCCAAATTGAACCTCTACGTTTGATACTGATATCATTATTTATCTTTTAAAATGAGGCGGCAAAGATAAGAAAAAATAAAAAAGAGTTATCGAGATAAAAAAAAATCTTAACTTTATATTGAAAAACAACAAAATATTATGAAAAAATTAAATTTACTTTTATTACTAGCAGGTATGATTTTATCTATCCCTGCATTTTCTCAAACAGACGAACAAGGTCTTAGAGAGGGCGACAAAGCTCCAATGTTTAAACTTAAAGATGCCACAAACAAAGAAGTTAAACTAAAAAGCCTTCTAAAAGATGGCCCCGTGATTTTACTCTGGTACAGAGGCGGATGGTGCCCTTATTGCAATCTAGAACTAAAAGAATTTAGCAAACAGATCAATCAATTTAAAGAATTAGGGGCAACTTTAGTTGCAATTAGCCCTGAGACTCCCGACAATTCCCTCTCAACAGCAGAGAAAAACAATCTTGAATTTATTGTATTATCAGATCCTAACAATGAAGTAGCCAAGCAATTCGATATTGTTTTCAAACTACCAAAAGAGACTGCCGACAGATACGAAAAGATTATTGGATTAAGTAAACATAACGGAACAGATAGCGCAGAGCTCCCAATCCCAGCAACTTACATTATAACTAAGAAAGGAAAAATTGAATACGCCTATGTAAACCCAGACTACAGAACAAGGGCTACAGTTGACGAGGTTATTGAAGAGCTTAAAAAAATTGTAAAAAAATAGTTATACCCTTAATTATTACATTACCTCCCTTCTGCATAAAAGGCAAAAAGGAGGTAATTTTTTATTTTTACTTTCTGTTAGAAAATTCCAATAAACATTTAGTATCGCACATTCCTCTTAGAAAAAGAGAGAAATAAAGATTTCTGCTATCTAATCTATTTTTAGCTTATCCATAAGCTCTCTTTTTGTAATCCCTAAAAGCTCCATTTTCTTTGCAATCTCTGGTATCTCAACATTAAAAAAATGCTCTCTTCTACTCATCAAGATTGAATCACGAGCCTCTGGAGAGACAAAAAAGCCAACTCCTCGCTTATTATATATTATCTCCCTACTCTCTAACCACTCATACGCTCTCATAGCAGTATTAGGATTTACCTGTAGATCAGCACCCAATTCTCTCACCGAAGGAATCCTCTCATTTGCATCCCAAACTAAATTGAGAATTTTGTCACAAATAATATCTGTAATCTGCAAATATATTGGTTGATTCGTATTAAAATCCATAGCTATTCTGTTTTATTTATTCCTCAGATAATTCTTCATAAGTTTTGCTGCTCATAAAAACTCCTGGTGAATTTATTATTTCTACTGGTAAACCCATTTCTACTTGAAATGCTTGAATATAGTTATTCTCCATCTCTGATAAATCTGCATCTGTTATGTATAAAACGTCATCTTTTATATCAAAACAATCCAAAAATCTATAATCAATAGTTCCTCTTATACTCCACTTCTTATCACCGCCTAGTGAATTTTCAACATACTCTACTGAGAAGTTCCCTACAATGTCCTCTATTACCACACTCCTTATTTCATCACTTGTTTGTAACTTCTCCACTAACTCATAAGCAGCTCTTTTACTTCTTGATATCTCAAGTATAAAGAGACAAATAACCAATGTTACTAATGTATATAAACCTAATATTAAAAAATCTATCTTTTTCATACAATTCTAAAATTTTTCTAATTTGTTAAATAATTTATAAAAATATTTGATTCTCTGAGAACCGTCTTGTTTTTGCATAAATTACCTTTAATCAACACTTTGGACATTTTTGCATAAATAATTATTAATTATATATCTCCTTAAATGCAATCTTTTTATATATTACAAACTGATATACCAACGGAAATATAAGTAGCAAAACTGACCAATTATAACTTTTGTTTAGAAAATCCTCCAAAGCACTACCAGCCACCCTCACGTCGCCTACTGCCGAATAATTTATCCCATAATCTCCTTGAACTCTCGATATCAAGCAAACTATTCCTCCTAGCAATGCTAAATGAATAAGCATCGAGAAAATAACTCCAAACCTTCTAAAACTCACTATCCCCCAAAGAGTCGCTGAAAAAGACATCAAGAAGCAGGCAAGAAAAAGACTTAAAGCCACCACCTTCTTTTCATCCGAAACTTCACCGATTATCTCTTTATAAAGATCAGATAAATGGAATTTATAAGCAACCTCAAACTTAGGAGGGCTATCAAATTCAGCTTCAAGATTAACACTTGACGAGAAAAGTGCTCGCTCAGCACAAATATTCTTCTCTTTATCCACCATATATAAATTGGAGGCAACAGGTGCTATTGCCATAAATATTACCATATATATTATAGGTGCAACAACTAATGAGTTAGTAATTATAAATAGGTATTTTTCTTTAAAAGTGACTGGGAGCAACATCTCATGAATAGATGAAAGTTTTTTATTAATTGCATTAGAACTAATCACTGTAAAAGTAACAATCGATCCCAATGTAAAGAGAAAGAATGTAAGAATAAATTTATTCTTAACATGATAATCAGAGTATTGCAACGCATCTTCGTAGGCGATATGTCCTTCAAAGTAACGATCAATTAAGCCTGTAATAGTCAAGAAAATAGCAATAAATATATATAGTATATAGTAAGCTCTATTCTCCCAATAGTGCTTTTTGGTATATAACCATAATCGTTTTATAGAAATGTTATTCATGATATTCAATATTTAGTCCTTTTGTAAATAACTTTTTATTTTATTAGAATCAGATAAAAGTGCGTTAAAGAATAACTCAATATCGACACCACTCTCAAGAGAGTTAATATTAGGCACAATGCCCCAATTGCCTCTTATAGAGTTTTCATAATATAGAACATTATCATCATCCTCAACCTTTGTAAATAATAATTTTTTAGAGATATTATCTATTGTCTCATTAACCAATAATCCCTTTTCATCAATCACAAATAGCGCATCAATAAGATTATCCAAATCTCTCACTTGATGTGTTGAGATAATTATATATCTATCTTCCGTTGCAATGGTAGATACAATTCTCCTAAATTGGCTTTTTGCTGGAATATCAAGAGCGTTAGTTGGTTCATCCATAATAAGAACTTTTGTATTGCAAGCCAATGCAAAGCTAATCATGGCCTTCTTTTTCTGCCCAAATGAGAGTTTGTTTAGCTTCGTATCCATAGAGACTTCAAACTCTTTCATATATCTCTCTAATTCATCGTGATTAAATTTAGAATAAAATGGCGCTGCAAATCTAGCATAACTACGCATACTAGAATTAGGCAACAGCACCTCCTCTGTTAAAAAGAAGAGATCTGACAGATACCCCGGTTCGCGCTTTATCGGATTAAACCCAAAAGCATCAATTATTCCGTTATCGGGAAAAACAAGTCCACTAATTAGCTTTAAAAGTGTACTCTTTCCCGTCCCATTCTTCCCAAGCAAGCCATATATATGCCCTTGCTTAAATTGAGAAGTTAGGTTTGCAAAAACTTTTTCACCTCTGCGATAAGAAAAGTTTAAATCATTAAATTTTATCATAGCAAATCATTATTTGATTATACATCTAGCGTATTAGTTGATTAATACACTACAAAGGTATATAAAAAAATTATACGTGCAAATTTTTATTACGAAAGCGAAAATAATCTCCTCTCCACACGCATTAAGCTTCCTTTATATTTTGATATTATGACAACTAATTTGTTGATAATTTATCTGTTTTGTCAATATATTATCTTTTTTGTCAATAATCGAACTATAATTATGTTAATAACTATGTTAATTAAAATTTAAGTTATAAATTTGCATTTTAAAATTCATATCCCACAACAGGGCTATGTAAATTAGATTATGAGTTTAGACCTAATATATCTACACATTCAAATAATAGGAGCAACATTATTGCTTGTGTTTGGATTAATCTTTCTATTTGACAATTATCTAACTCCTTTAAAGGGAAATCTGTTAGTAGCAAGAAGGCTGCTAGGCTTCACTTTTGTTATTTGGTCAATTATTACAGTACTTGGAACTTGGCTAAGCACAATCGCCATCAATCAATACGCAGTAACCTCTGGCTATCTTGCAAGATTCTTAACATACGGACTACTTATTGAGGGCGTCTTCTCCATACTAATCGACAACAAATATAACATTAAGAAAAAATTGCTAAGTAATATCCTGATATTAAGCATCTACTGTTTAACTCTTCTAATAAATATCCTGCTTATACCACAAGAAACGCAATACATAATAATAGTTATCGCTACTTCATTCTTTGCTTTTGAAGTTATTGCCATAAGAGCCAGATTTTTATCACATTACAACAAAGTTAAAAAAGATACAAAAAATCATCAATCTCATGATTTAGACATATTTGCTAAGCAAATCCTAAATTGTGTAGCTGGATTAACAACAATTGGATTAGCTGCAATTGTAATACCTTTCTTGCCAAAAATTGCATACTTCATCTATTTTATTTTAATCTTGGTATTTACTGGGTACTTAATCTTCTCTTTTAATAAGTATTTGAGATATGCTAATCAGCGTCACTTAACAACGCTAACAAAAGTAGAAGAAACTCAGAACAATAACCCTAATAAAGCCTCTGAAACCATTATAACTAAGCAGTACCACGCAATAAACAACAAGCTAAATAGTACAACTTTGTTTGTCTTAGAAAGAGAGCTAAATAAATGGGTCGAGCAAGAGGGATATACAGAATTGGGCATTACAATTCAATCATTAGCTACTAAATTAAGTAGCAACAGGACATATCTTTCGTCATATATAAATACAAAATATGGGCTAACTTTTAGAGACTGGATCTCCGAACTGCGCCTAGAACATTCCAAGAAATTACTACTAAATAATAAACATATACCAGCAAAAAAAATAGCAGAAATGGTAGGGTATGCACCAGGCAGTTATATATCTGCGTTTACCAAATCTAACAAGATGTCTCCTGCACAATGGAGAAAAGCACACGTTATACTCTAATTATTAATAGTATAAAACAGATAATTTTTTGAACAAGAATACAATAAAAGAGTTTAGTAAAAGAATAATTTAATAATGTTAATTTTTAACCACATAAAGCGCTTTGCAAAGCTAAAGTATAGAGCATATCTTCTCGGTATGGCTTTATCTCTTATTTTAGCCATACCGAGCTATGGCCAAGAGCATGCTAGGGTTAAAAATGATTCTACTACTCTTTTTGCCATTAAAACTAACTTACTTTACAATTTGGCAACTGTGGCTAATCTAGAATTAGAGCTTCCAATAGGAAATAAACTCAGTATCGCTGGAGAATACATATTTCCATGGTGGGTGTGGGATAACGGAAAATCAGATAGCAAGCGTAATCGTATTCAAGCAACAATTGCAACTTTAGATTTAAAATATTGGTTCAAAAACAACAACGATAATCAGAAACTTACAGGCTGGTTTGCTGGAGTTTATGGCACATATGGTGCATTTGACCTAGAGTACCAAAAAGATGGAATACAATCAAAAAATGTCATCTCAGCCGGCGTTACAGCAGGTTATACACACACTATAAACAAAAGTGGTACATTAAGGATGGAGTACTCCTTAAATGCAGGTTACGCTCAATTCGATTACAAAGAATATACCGCCGAATTTGATGGGCAAGTGTGGAATTGGGATGCATTTAGAGACTATACAAAGCGATTTCAATGGTATGGACCAACAAGAGCTAAGATATCACTCGTCTGGATGATTCACAATAATGGCAGGAGGAATGAGTATGAGTAAATTCTATTTATACATACTGTTTCTTACTATCGCGATACTTCAATCTTGTAAGTACCAGCCAATCTTGGAGCGCGAAATTATCTATGAGACAGCACTAATTCCTGTTAAAATAAATTGGACAGAATCTGGTTTCGAAATTGACTCAAGTGGAGAACCAACAAAGCAAGGTAGAGCTAGCGTACATCGAGCAACTTTTCGATTTTTCCCTAAAGATGGCAGTGAGCCATTTGAAAGATATCTTGAGGGAAATGTATTCGAAGGAGAAATTGAGGTACCTATTGGATTATACGATGTAATTGTAATGAATGAATCATATACCGATTCATATTGGGATAATACTGAAGATGGCGGATTCTACGCAATAGATTTTGAAAATGTAAACAGCTTCCAAAATTTCTCCGCAGCCGTAAAAATTCACTCAAACAATCCAAGTGGTTACTTTTTTAATAATTATGATAGCGAAAAATATCAATTCATACAATCTGGATTACGTCTCTCAACTTGGAGTATGACAAGCTTTGAAGTAACACAAGAGTTAGTTGACTACACTCACGAGACAAAAAATTCAAAAGTTACCAAAAATTCTCCTTTAGGGAGCAGTGATGAAAGCATGTACTACGCATTCACTAGAGATGAGGTAGGAGATACGGATGGTATTAATATGAGAGCCCTAACAAAAAACGTTAGTGTTACTTTAAAGGTTAAAAATCTCTCATCATCCAGTAAAGTTACTGGAGGAGTTACGGGATTTGTAAATAAAGTAAATATGGCAACAGGAATAGGATTTAAAGTTCCCGACAACAAAATAATGCTTCAGTACTTCACATTTAATGGAAGAACCAATTGGACAGATCCCGATGGCAATCCAACAAATGCACCAAGCAGTGGAGAAGATAACTCTAAATACGAAGGTTATATAGGTGAAACATCTGCCACATTCCTAAGTTTTGGTAGGGACTTAACACTAGGCGAAAACGAACTATATAACTTAGATATAGACTTTGTATACATATCTGGCAGCCTATTTGACAAAGAGAATACTATTTTTGAGATTGATCTGGACAGAGATGGTATAATAGACACACGAACGAAAATTCCAATTAATATTACTTCCCAAGTAATAAATAATGATACATCTGAAGATGCTCAATATGCTCTAGGAATCGATATCTATATATCCACATTAGAAATTGAGCATACCAGCGGAGACATTGATGTAGAAGAGTGGGGAGATGATGTTGTAATCCCACTTTAGAAAATTTAATCGTTAAATATATTAATTATTAACAAAAAAAACATATAAAATTTGCCACTTAAAAAAGTGTAATTAACTTTGCACCAAAGATTTAAATCAATCAATCCCAAGAAAAATAATATATTAACAAAACCATTAAAAATAGAAAAATGAAAAAGATCATTATCTGTGCTGCCGTTGCAGCATTAGCCTTGAGCAGTTGCTCTAAAATTGACGTTGTAGACTCGGCTAACAACGTTCCTAACAATCCTAATTTGATTGGATTTACTTCTAATACTACTCGCGCAACAGCTAACGATGTAACTAATGTTGAATTTGGATTCCAAATTTTTGGACATGATAACACTAGTAATGAATGGTATAATGACGGAGAGGCAACGCTAATAAATGGTACATTTGACTACTTCAAGCCTACTGCACCAAGTACTTCTGTATCAGATAATAATGGATGGCAATGGAGAAATTCAACTGCAGCTAGCGATTCAAAAGATCAAGCTAATTCTGTTGAAGCACCAACGTGGCCAACAGCACTTGGTGACTACCCAATGACATTTTATGCTGCATACCCTATTCCAGAAGATGCAGATGGAGGAAATAACGAGGCTCTATCAGCTACAGCACCTGTTGCACCTGGAAGTCCTACAATCACTGGAGATAAAATTATTCCTATAAACAGATTCTCTCAACAAGATCACCTCTCTGCTAAAGCATCTGCAAGTGTTAAGCCTGCAAACGGAAAAATTGCTTTAACATTCAACCATATTTTATCTAAAGAAAATGTAAGTGTTACAGCTGGTGAGAATTTATATGTAGAGGTGCAAGGTATACACTTCCATAACATCAATAGTACAAACACATATAACTACGTTAATCAAACATGGCCTTCTGATGCAACAGCTAAAGCTGAATACGAGTACCGTAGAACTGTTTTTGGTGGTTCTACTACTGCTGGAGGAACCACTGCTAACTACCTAGCAACTCCTTTCTTTGTTGAAGCTAATAGTGCTACTGAAGCATCAGGCGCTAAGGATGCAATCCATAATAATGGTGATGGAACTATTTCTAATGGTAACCTTATGCTTTTACCTCAAACATTCTCTCAAGTTACAATCAACACTAAAGGAGCAGACGCCAATGATGAAAATATTATGGCAGGTGCATATATAGAAGTTTTCTATCGTGTAGAAACAATAGGTGACGTAGATGTTGTTGGTCGTAAAGATATCCAAAATCCAACTGGATCTGATATATATTATTACAGCTCAAACCTTACTGAAAGATACACTTGGTCTCAAGCTAACGGTGTGTTAATAACTACTGCTAACACTTATAACAACTATGTTGATAATGTAAATGACTATATTGCTAACGGTACTATTGGAAATGATGCGCTTTATATTAGAGCTATTTTCCCAATTTACTCTAAAGATCAAGAAGACAACGTTGCTGGTATAGCAACATGGGCACAAGGTCAATCATATAGATATAATCTAATGATTGGAGGAACTAAAGGAAATGGTGGCTATTATGCAGATAATCAATATTATGATGAAGCAGGCAACCCTACTGGACTATATCACTCGGGAGAAGCAGGAGATCCTGTGTTTGATAACAGAATTCACTTTACAGTAATAGTTAGCGAATGGGCAACAGATGATCCATACGAATTATAATAAATGCTACAATAAGATTATTCTAGAGTTCAAACCCTCTACAGTCTTTAACTATAAAGTAGTTGAACTCTAAAGCATAAATTCTAAATCATCCCTGAAAAGTTTTCATCTAACTTTTCAGGGATTTTTATATCTACTCATTATTGTGAAACAAGCTAATATAAATAATCGTGCGATAAACTCCATATTAAATAGAACCATATCTGGGCTCAATTGAACTAAAAACCACAGAGGTCAAGCAGAGATTGCAAAATGAGCTCAAGAGAATATTTAGACCTGACGGAGACAATATAACATTAGATCAAGCTCACTCTGATTTTATTAAATTTATTAATAAGTGGGAAAAATCATATCCTTCATTAAAGAGATACAAACATAATAGATATCACTTCTACTTTACATATTTCAAATTTGA